>JBNPED010000018.1:0-83265 GCA_051117435.1 Oceanicaulis sp.
CACCTTGGCCTTGAACTCCGCCGAATGCTGCTTGCGTTTCGACATCTGCGATCTCCTCGTCGTCGAAGATCAGCAGAGCCCATATCGTAGCTTCCGTCAGCGTCCGAATTCCGGGGAGTAGCTCACTCGGGCAAAGGCCCGCGCAAATGCTCGGCCACGCCGACGGCCTGCTCTCGCGTGCGAGGAGACCTGACAGCTAACGAAATAAGGCACTCAGCGAGCGTTTCGAGAAACTCTTTCGTGCTCGGCTGAGGCCTAAGGCGATCCTTGATTGAGGCCCCGTTCGTTAGGTTTCCAAAATCATATTGTTTCAAGTGATTAATAACGCCTGGAAAGTTGCTGTCTGCTGCCTCAAACGCTTTTTCAAACTTTGAGTCCCACACAGAATGGGCGCCGGGATCATGCCGAACGAAGTGACCATTTTTGATGAAACCATGCTTCTCTGGCTTCAGCCTGAGTTGTTTGCCATCAGGTTCAATGCGCGTTGTCATCCCCTCATTATCGGCCCAGAATTTTGAGGCTGCTTTCGGCCACCAGTGGTGACGCTCTGTTTTGAGATCGCTCATTTGTTTCCCAAATTTTTGGCTATTATTCACGTCAAGGTGGGATCGGGCTCCTCAAGCTCAAGGCAAACAACATGGTAAGGCTGTGGAAAGCCTGACATCGAAGTCACGCAGGCCCTACCTCTCACGTTTATACTAACGCCTGAGCGAATCGCGAGGACGAGATGGGCGAGCAGGTCACCGGCGAAGGCGGGCGGATTTTCGAGCAGAGCTTCGATGAAGCGCTGAGCTCGCGCTATCTCGCCTATGCGCTGTCCACCATCACCCAGCGGGCACTGCCCGATGCGCGCGACGGGCTGAAACCGGTTCACCGCCGCTTGCTTTACGCGATGCGGCTTCTGAAGCTCGATCCTGAAAGCGCCTACAAGAAGTCGGCGCGCGTCGTCGGCGACGTGATCGGCCGCTTCCACCCCCATGGCGACCAGGCGGTGTATGAGGCGCTGGTGCGTCTGGCCCAGGATTTCGCCAGCCGCTATCCGCTGGTGGAGGGGCAGGGCAATTTCGGCAATGTGGACGGCGACGGCGCGGCGGCCATGCGTTACACAGAGGCGCGCCTGACCGAAGCCGCGACCCTGCTTTTGCAGGACTACGACGCCGGCACGGTGGATTTCCGCGAGACCTATGACGGCGAGGATTCCGAGCCGATCGTCCTGCCCGCGGCGTTCCCGAACCTGCTCGCCAACGGCTCGGCCGGCATCGCGGTGGGCATGGCCACCAACATCCCGCCCCATAACGCCGCCGAGCTGTGCGACGCGGCGCGCCATTTGATCAAGACGCCCGGCGCGGCAACCGAGACGCTGCTCAATTACGTGCAGGGGCCTGACTTTCCTACAGGCGGGATTTGCGTGGAGCCGAAGGAAAGCATTCTCGACGCCTACGAGACGGGCCGCGGCGGCTTCCGCCTGCGCGCGCGATGGGAGAAAGAGGATCTGGGCCGCGGCCAGTGGCGCATCATCGTCACCGAGATCCCTTATCTGATCCAGAAGGCCAAGCTGATCGAGCGCATCGCCGCGCTGCTGGACCAGAAAAAGCTTCCCCTGCTCGGCGACATCATGGACGAGAGCGCCGAGGACGTACGCCTGGTCCTGGAGCCGAAGAGCCGGACAATCGATCCCGAACTCTTGATGGAGAGCCTCTTCAAGCTCACCGATCTGGAGGTCCGCTTCGCGCTCAATCTCAACATCCTCGATCCGCGCGGCGCGCCGCGTGTGGTGGGGCTGAAGGAGGCGCTGCAGATCTGGCTCGACCATCGCCGCGACGTGGTGGTGCGCTGGAGCGAGGCGCGGCTTGCGAAGGTCGAGGACCGGCTGGAGGTGCTCGCCGGCTTCATGATCGCCTTCCTCAATCTCGACGAGGTGATCCGGATCATCCGTTATGAGGACCATCCCAAGGACGAGCTGATCAACGCGTTCAGCCTTTCCGACCGCCAGGCCGAAGCCATCCTCAACATGCGCCTGCGCAGCTTGCGCAAGCTGGAAGAGATGGAGATCAAGGGCGAGAAGGAGAAGCTGGAGGGTGAACGCGACGAACTGCAGGCGCTGATCCGCGATGAAGCGCTGCAGTGGAAAAAGATCGACGGCGAAATCGCCGATGTGAAGAAGCGCTTCGACCCGAACACCGCGATCGGCAAGCGGCGCACCGATTTCGCCGACGCACCCGCCGCCGACCTCGCCGACGCGGTCGAAGAAGCGCTGATCGCGCGCGAACCGGTCACCGTCGTGCTCTCGAAAATGGGCTGGATTCGCGCCTTGAAGGGCCACCAGGACGATCTGTCGGGCTTAAAGCACAAGGACGGCGACGAAACCTTGTTCGCGGTGAAGGCCGAGACCACCGACAAGATCTTGATGTTCACCACCGACGGGCGCTTCTTCACGCTGGATGCGGCGAAGCTGCCCGGCGGGCGCGGCTTCGGCGAACCGGTGCGCTTGATGGTGGATCTGGATGAAAGCGCCGAGCCCATTGCGCTCTTCCGCTACGAACCCGAGCGCAAGCTCCTCATCGCGCAGACCTCAGGCCACGGCTTCATCGTCGCGGAAAAGGATTTGCCGGCGCAGAAGCGCGCCGGGCGTCAGGTGCTGCACGTGCAGGCGGGCGAGAAGGCGATGACGGCCATCCCCGTGGCCGGTGACCGGGTGGCGGTGCTGGGCGAGAACAAGAAGCTCCTGATCTTCGCCGCGAACGAAATCCCGGAGATGACCCGGGGCAAGGGCGTGCGGCTCTTGGGCGGGAAGGGCGGTCAGGTGGCCGACATCACGGTGTTCGACAGCGAGACCGGGCTGGTGCGCATCGACCCGGCCGGGCGCCGCCACGAGATCGACAACTGGACCCTGTTCGAAGCCAAGCGCGCCCAGGCCGGCCGCATGGCGCCGCGCGGCTTCACGGCGAAGAAATTCGACGCGCGTTAAGCCTCGGCGCGCCGCGATGATTGTTGCGCCGCGCGAACGCGGCTAACCATGGACGCGACGGTTAAGGGCGCACCAGCGTGTGCCCCATGGGAGCGTGGATATGGAAACCTTGATCATTCTGGGTCTGATCGTCCTGGTCGGCCTCGTCATCGTCCTGATTTACAACCGGCTTGTGGCGCTGCGCCAGACGACGCGCCAGGCCTGGGGCGATATCGACGTCCAGCTGAAACAGCGCCACGATCTGGTCCCGAACCTTGTCGAGACGGTGAAAGGTTACGCCAGCCACGAGAAGGAGACGCTGGAGCGCGTCGTGCAGGCCCGTCAGCAGGCCGTGGACGCGGGCTCCACTAAGGAGCTCGCCCAGGCCGAGAACATGCTCTCCGGCGCGCTGCGTCAGCTCTTCGCGCTGTCGGAAAGCTATCCCGACCTGAAGGCCAACCAGAACTTCCTGTCGCTGCAGACCGAGCTCGCCGATCTTGAAAACAAGATCGCCGCGGCCCGGCGCTTCTTCAACAACGCGGTCGCCGAATACAACACCGCGATCGAGCAATTCCCGGCGGTGGTTCTTGCGGACTCCTTTGGCTTCAAGGCTGAGGAATTCTTCGAGGTGGCGGCGTCGGAGCGCGCGCGCGTCGACGCCGGGCCGCAGGTGAGGTTCTAGATCAAGTGCGGAGGCGGGGATGACCGCCATCGGCCTCAAGACCCATATCTGGAACAATAATCTGAAAAGCCTCGCGCTTCTGGCGGGGTTTCCGGTGCTGTTGATCCTGCTCACTTACGCCGGCGTCCTCCTGATGATCGGCTATGGCGTCATGGGAAGCGGGACGGGCACGTTCGCGGACCAGCAGGGCGAGGCGCTGCGGCTGACGCGCGACGCCGCGCCGTTCGCGGTGGCGGCCGCGCTGGTCTGGTTCGTCGCGGCCTATTTGTGGCGCCAGCAGATTATCGACGCGGCGGCCGGGGCGCGGCCGCTGGCTCGGGCAGAGGCGCCGCGGGTCTATAATCTTCTTGAAAACCTCGCCATCTCCCGCGGGCTGACCATGCCGGATTTGCGCATCATCGATACGGACGCGCTGAACGCCTATGCGTCAGGTCTTGGAGAGAAGGACGCCGTGATCACCGTCACGCGCGGGCTGGTGGAGACGCTCGATGAAGACGAGCTCGAAGCCGTTCTCGCCCATGAACTCAGCCATGTGATCAACCGCGATGTCCGCCTTCTGGTGGTCGCGGTGATCTTCGTGGGGATCATTTCCTTTGTCGGCGAAATTCTGGCGCGCGGCCTGTTTCGCGGCTCGGCGGCGCGCATGGGCGGGGCGCGGCGGGGCAAGTCGGGCAATGCGGGCGCGTTCATTCTCATCGCCTTCGCGGTCATCGCGCTGTGCTGGGTGCTGGCCATCCTCATCCGCTTCGCCATGTCGCGTTCGCGCGAGTTCATGGCCGATGCGGGTGCGGTGGAACTGACCAAGAAGCCTGAGGCGATGATCTCGGCGCTGGGGAAAGTGTCGGGCCGCAGCGCGGTCGAGAAAGCGCCGCGCGAGCTCCGGCAGATGTTCCTCCATGACGACAGCGCCGGCTTCGCGGGCCTGTTCATGACCCATCCCCCGATCGAGAAGCGCATCGCGGCGCTTCGAACCTATGGTGGGGTGGAGCCGCCCGCGGCGCTGACGGCCTAACGCCAGAGCGCCGGATCCTCCCAGGGCGGAGGCGCCAGAAGCCGGCCCGCCGGCGCGGCGTCGTTGAGCGCGATCGAACGCCACGCGTTCGCCCAGGCGTCCGGAATCGGGTGAGCCGGGCGTACGCCGCGTTCCGGCTCGAATCCGAAACGGGCGTAGTAGGCCGGGTCGCCAAGCACCAGAACGCGGCTCGCGCCGGTGTCACGCATCCGTTCCAGGCCGGCGCGGATCAAGGATGCGCCGACGCCCGCGCGCTGACGCTCCGGCGCCACGGCGAGCGGGCCGAGCAGCGCCGCCGCGCCGCCGCCCTCGATCCCGCAGAGCGTGAAGATGACGTGGCCTGCGAGCCGGCCGTCCGCTTCGACGACCAGCGAGAGATCGCCGGTCTCAAGCGCCAGAAGCGCCTTCACCAGGCCGCGCAGATCCTCGCCGGGGAAGGCTGCCGCGTAGAGCGCGTCAATTTCCGTCGCAGCCGGGACACGTTCGATGACGGTCACTTGTCCGGACCGGTTCCAGGATCGACCGCGTCAGGGATCTCGCCCGGCGCATGGTCAGGCGCGGCGAGCAGGCCTTCGAAGCTCTGGGCGTAGATGAACCAGGCCGACGCGAACAGCGCGGCGATGACGGGGCCGACGATGATGCCCACCGCGCCGAACAAGGTGAGGCCGCCGAGCGTCGACAGCAGCACCATGAGATCGCTCATCTTCGCGTCCTGCCCCACCAGGACCGGGCGCAGCAGATTGTCGATCACCCCGACCACGGCGGCGCCCCAGACCCCGAGCGCGATGGCGGGCACCTGCTCGCCGTTGACCCACAGCCAGATCGCGGCCGGCAGCCAGACCAGAGGCGGTCCGACGCCGGGGATGATGGACAGAACGCCGGCGATCGCGCCCCAGAACGCCGCTCCGGGCACGCCGGCCACGGCGAGCGCGATCCCGGTCAGCCCGCCCTGGATCACCGCGATGACGAAAGTGCCCTTCACCGTGGCGCGGATCGTGGACAGGGCGCGTTCGGCCAGGAGGTCGCGGTCATGGGGCTGCATGGGCAGGAGGGCGAGCGCCTTCTTCAGTGCGCGCGGCCCGGAGGTGAGCAGGTAGAACAGCGCGAACAGCAAGATCACGAGATTCAGCACGAAGCCGAGCACCCCGCCCGTGGCGCGGCGCAGGCCGCCCACCAGCAGCCCGCCCAGCCCGGACACCGCCTCGCCCAGCCGTCCGGCGATTTCGCTCTGATAGGGGGCGAGATCGGCGCGGAAAGGCAACCAGTCGGGCAGGCCGGCGAAGCCTTCCTCGCGGAACGCCCGGATCTGGTCCTGGACCCAGGGAATGAAGGTCTGGCCCACATCGACCGCCTGCTCGGCCACGATCGCGAGGATCGCCAGGAGCGGGATCAGAACCAGGAACACGGTGACCAGAAGCGTGCAGCTGGCGGCCAGCTTGTCGCGTCCGCCGAACAGTTTGGAAAAGAACAGCTGCATGGGAAAGACGAAGATCGCCAGCACCGCCGCCAGGAACAGCGCGGAGAGGAAATCCTGGATCATCCACAAGAAGACGCCCGTAAGCGCAAGGGCGAGGGCGGCGATGAACCCGCGCTGCAGCGAGAGGCGGTCTTCCTGCAGCTCGCGCTGATCCTCAGTCATAAAGCAGCTCCGGAAGCGCGGTGGCGAGCCAGGGCAGGGCGGCCACGGCGGTGATCATCAAGAGCTGTATCACCACGAAGGGCGCCGCGCCTCGGTAGATGGCGCCCGTGGTCAGTTCCGGCGGCGCGACGCCGCGCAGATAGAACAGGGCGAACCCGAAGGGCGGGGTGAGGAAGCTGGTCTGCAGATTGAGCGCCATCAACACGCCGAGCCAGACCGGATCGACGCCCATCATCAACAGGACCGGCGCGACAATGGGCACGACGACGAAGGTGATCTCGATGAAATCCAGGAAGAAGCCCAGGAGGAACATCACCAGCATCACCACCGCGAGCGCGCCGAACACTCCGCCGGGGACCGCCTCCAACGCGTGTCGGACGCTTTCATCGCCGCCAAGTTCGCGGAACACCAGGGCGAACAGGCTCGCGCCGATCAGAATGACGAACACCATGGCGCTGATCTGGGCGGTGGCCTTCATCACCGCGTCCAGCACCCCGGTGCGCAGGAGCCGGAACAGCGCGAACACGCCGCCGAGCCCGGCGAGCGCGGCCAGGGCGCAGGCGACGAACAATCCGGCGCCGCTGGCGCCGGAGCGCAGATCGAAGATCAGCGGCGAGGCGATGAGCCCGAGCATCGCCAGCGCCGCTGCGAGAACGATGATCCGGCCGCGCGCGGGATTTGTTTCGGCGCCTGCATTGCGATAGGCGGCCAGGAGCGTCGCGCCCACGGCGCCGACGCCGGCCGCTTCGGTGGGGGTGGCGAGCCCGCCGAGAATGGAGCCGAGCACCGCGATGATCAGCACCAGCGGCGGGACGAGGGCGGCGAAGATCTTGCCCCAGTCGGCCGCGAGCTCCTCTTTCGGGATCGCCGGAGCGCTTTGCGGTCGGGTGATGGCGATGAAGACCTGATAGGCCACATAGAGGCCCACCAGGATGAGACCGGGGATCAGAGCCCCGGCGAACAGATCGCCCACCGAAACGATGTCCGGCGAGAAGACGCCCTGCGCGCGTTGAGCTTCGGCGTAGGCCGAGCTCAGCTGATCGCCCAGCAGCACCAGAACGATGGAGGGCGGAATGATCTGGCCCAGCGTCCCGGCCGCCGCGATCGAGCCTGAGGCCAGCGCCGGGTCGTAACCCCGCTTCAACATGGTGGGCAGCGAAAGCAGGCCCATTGTGACCACCGTGGCGCCCACGATGCCCGTGGAGGCGGCGAGCAGCGCGCCGACGACCACGACCGAAATGCCGAGCCCGCCGCGCAAGGAGCCGAACAGCGCGCCCATGGCTTCCAGCAATTCCTCGGCGACCCGGGATTTCTCCAGCATCACGCCCATGAAGACGAAGAGCGGCACCGCCACCAGAATGGCTTTGTCCATCTCCATGATGTTGCCGTAGATGCGCTGCGGAAACGCGCGCAGGTGCAACGGATCGAAGAGGTCGAGCGCAAGGCCCAGAAGCGCGAAGGCGAGCCCCACGCCGGCCAGCGAGAACGCCACCGGATAGCCGCGCAGCAGCGCGGCGAAGGCCGCGATGAACATCAGGAAGGGCAGGAATTCCAGAAACAGCGCCATGGCGTCAGATCTCGTGATCGCCGGCGTTATCGCCGGTGGGCGGGGCCGGGCGGTCGGACAGGACGAGCGCGGCGCGCGCGGCCATGGAGGCGCCTTGAAGGATCATCATCACGGCGAAGACCGGGATCGCGGTTTTCAGAAGAAAGACCAGGGGAAGGCCGTCGCTCTCGCGCGAGCGCTCGAGGATGCGCCAGGCGCCGCCGACATAGCTCTGCGACGTCATGAGGATCAGCCAGCTCATGGGAATGAGCGCGAGATAGGTCCCGATCAGATCGGTCCAGGCGCGCCCTTTGTCCGTGAGCTTGGAGTAGAGAATATCCACGCGCACATGGCCTCCGGTGAGGAGCGCCGCTGCGCTGGAAAGCAGGAACAGGACGGCGTGGAGATAGATAACGCTTTCCTGGAGCTTTGTGATGGAAACACCGAAGACATAACGCTGAATCACGATCACAGCGGTGACGAGCACGAGCGCCAGCGCGGCCCAGCGCACGGCGTCGGCGACCGTGATCGAGATCGCGTCTATCGCTTTCGCCGCACTGGCGAGGAGGCGTTCGAGCCAGTCGGGCAGCTTCGCGAACCGGCCCCAGACGGCCGCCAGAACGGGGGCGAGGAGAAGCGGGCTCGCCACGAGACCGATCCATCCCAGCGCACGCCCGATGCTTTGGCCGAGACCTGAAAGATTGGCCGAAAGCCAGGCGCCAAGGGCGCCGCCCGTCGCGGTGTCGATGACGAGCCCCGCCGCAGTGAGCGCGATCAAGGCCAGCAAAAGGAAATCGCCGGCGCGCATCGCCTAGCGCCCGAGGACGAGTTCGCGCTTTTGATAATAAGGCGCGTCGGAAATGTTCGCCCAGTCCCGGCCGATCCGGCGCGCTTCGAGATAGCTTTCAAAGACCCGGCGCGACAGCGGATCGGCGTTTGCGGTGTCGGCGACCACCTGTTCGGAGATGCGGCCCACCTCGCGCCAGATGTCGTCGGAGAAGCTGCGCAGCTGCACGCCGTGCTCCTGGGTCAGGGTGCGCAGGGCGAGACCGTTCTGATAGGTGAACTCGGCGAGCGACTGATTGTTCGCCGCCCGGCAGGCGGCGCGCACGATGGCCTGGTGCTCTGCGGGAAGGCCGTCCCACACGCCGCGGTTTAGGCCGACCGCCAACGCCGAGCCCGGCTCGTGGAAGCCCGGTCCGTAATAGAACGGCGCCTCGCGATAGAAGCCGAACGCCAGATCGTTCCAGGGACCCACCCATTCGGTGGCGTCGATGGCGCCGGACTGGAGCGACTGATAGATCTCGCCGCCGGACAGCGCGACGGCCGCGCCGCCAAGCTCGCGGATCACCGCGCCGCCAAGGCCCGGTATGCGCATGCGAAGGCCGCGGAAATCCTCGAGCGTGTTGACCTCGCGCTTGAACCAGCCGCCCATCTGGTGGCCGGTGTTGCCGGCCTGGAAGGCGATGAGATTGAACTGGCCGGAAAGCTCGTCCCAGAGCGCCTGGCCGCCGCCGTACTCCACCCACGCCATGATCTCGTAGGCGGTCATGCCCAGGGGCACGGCGCAGAAAAAGTTGTAGGCCGGCGAGCGGCCCTGCCAGTAATACTCCGCGGCGTGGTACATGTCGGCGACGCCGTTGGAGACCGCGTCGAAGACTTCAAACGCGCCCACGATCTCGCCGGCGCCGAAGACCTCCACTTCCAGCGCCCCGCCGCTCATCTGGCCGATATATTCGGCCGTGCGCTCCGCTGCGGTTCCGAGGCCGGGAAAGCCCTTCGGCCAGGTGGTCACCATGCGCAGTCGGCGGGTCTGTCCGCGATTGACTGCAGGCGCGGCGGGCGCGGTCTGCTCCTGCCCGTTCTGCTGGGAACAGGCCGAAGCGGCGCCGGCCGCGGCGACGGCGGCGCCCGACAGGAATGTGCGGCGATCCATGAAGTCCTCCCCCTTATGCGAGCGGGCGTGTTCGCCTCGCGCGCCGATCTTGCGTCAATACTCCCGGCCGAACGGCGCGGGCCCCTCGGCCTCGGCTTCGGCGCGGCTGAGCCTGCGCCAGCCGGCCGGCTCGAGAATCTCCAAGGGCCGATAGCGGGCCTTGTAATCCATCTTCGCGCTGCCTTGCACCCAGTATCCGAGATAAACGAAGGGCAGGCCGGCGCGCGCGGCGCGGGCGATATGATCAAGGATCATGAACGCGCCGAGGCTGCGCCTTTCCATTTCGGGATCGAAGAAGCTGTAGACCAGCGAATAGCCGTCGATGAGCACGTCCACGAGCACGGCCGCCACTAGCGCGCCGGACCCGTCGCGATATTCCACGATCTCCGTGCGCTGGGCGCCGTCCTCGATCATGCCGGCGAAGTCGAAGAAATCCATGCCGGCCATGTCGCCGTCGCCGTGGCGCGCATCGAGATAGCGCGACAGAAGCGCGAATTGTTCGGGCGTGGCTTCGCACGGTTTTTCGATGCGGATGAGATCGGCGTTGCGCTTGCGCGTGCGTTTCTGGCTTCTCGTGGCGGCGAATTCCGACACCGGCACGCGCGCGGATTTGCACGCCGAACACCGCTCGCAGGCCGGACGGTAGAGAATGGACTGGGAGCGGCGAAAGCCGGCGTGGGTTAGGGTGTCGTTGAGCGAGGGACCGTCGGCGAGCTCCAGCTTGGTGAACACCTTGCGCTCCATGCGCCCGGGAAGATAGGGGCACGGCGAGGGCGCCGTCAGGAAGAACGGCAGCTGCTTGGCGGCGAACGGGCGGGTCACAGTCCGATACGACTCCCTCTGGACGGCGTCAGCTTAACCCGTTCAGGCCGGTTGAGAAACTGAACGCCACGTACGCGGTGAACACCAGCCAGACCAGCAGCGAAAGCGGCGCGCCGGCGCGCAGGAAGTCGACGAACTTGTACTTGCCGGGCCCCATCACCAGAAGATTGGTCTGATAGCCGATGGGCGTCGCGAAACAGGTGTTGGCCGCGAACAAGACTGTCAACGCAAAGAGCTGCGGATCGGCGCCCACCGCGCCGGCCGCCCCGACTGCAATCGGGGTGAACAGAATGGCGGTGGCGTTGTTGGACAACACGTTCGTCAGCACCATCACCAGGAAGAACAGGGCCGAAAGCAGCGCCGTCACGCCGAACGGCTCGAACACCGCCACCACCGAAAAGGCCAGCACGTTCGCCGCGCCCGTCGCGTCCATGGCCGCGCCCAGCGCGAAGGCCGAGCCGATCAGCAGAAACAGTTTCAGGTCCACTGCGCGCGCGGCCTGACGCACGTTCAGGCAGCCGGTGGCGATCATCGCCGTGGCGCCCAGGATCGAGGCGGCGACGATGGGCAACAACCCGGTGGCGGCCAGGACGATCACGCCCAGCAGGATCAGCCGCGCCATGGACGCCTTGCGGATGTCGGGCAGATCGCTGGTGGCCCATTCCATGAGCAGCACGTCGCGGTCCGCGCGCAGCCGGCGCATGGCGTCCGAGCCGCCGAACAGGAGCAGCACGTCTCCGGCCTCCAGACGGATCTCGCCCATCTTGGCGCGCAGCATGCGCGAGCGGCGCTGCACCCCGAGCACGATGGCCCCGACCGAGTGCCGGAACCCGATCTGTCGGATGGTGCGCCCGATGAGGCGCGAACCCGGCGAAACCACCGCTTCGGTGAGGGCGAGACGCTCGCCCGGCGTGGGGCCGTCCTTCGGACCGGCCGAGCGCAGCACGCCCTTGACGAATTCGGGGCGGCTGGAAAGCAGCTCGGTGAGTTTCTTGCGCGTCGCGGCCACGATCACGAGGTCGCCGGGCTGCAGCTCGATCTCGTCGAAGGGGGGAAGATAGGCCTGCTCGCCGCGCTGGATCATGCGCACCGTGATGTCCTGGAGATCGGGAAACAGCCCCGCGACCGGTTTTTGACCGGCCAGCGGATGGTCGGCGTTCACCTCGATCTGGGCGATGTACTGCTTGCCTGTCGAGCCTGCGAATTCGCTCTCCATGTCGGCGCGCTTGGGCAGGAGCCGCGGCATGACGAAGGCGATGTAGAGAACGCCGGCGCCGGCGAGCAGGAGCCCGGGAAAGAGCGGCTCGAAAAATCCGACGCCGTCGCCGCCCGTCGCCTCCTTTAGGGTGTCGGAGACCAGGAGGTTCGTGGAGGAGCCGATCAGCGTCGTCATGCCGGCGAAGATGCATACAAAGCTGAGCGGCATCATGAAGCTGCTCGGCGAGCCCTTCATGCGCGCGGCGATGGCGGCGAGGATGGGGATGAACATCACCACCACGGGGGTGTTGTTGATGAACGCCGATACGACGAAGACCAGAATGAAGATCGCGACGATGGTCAGCTTGGGTCGCACGTCGAACATGGACAGAAGCCCGCGCGTCGGACCGTCCAGCGCGCCGGTGTGAAAAACGCCCTGGCCGACGATGAGCAGCGCCATGATGGTGATCAGCGCCGGATTGGCGAAGCCGGCCAGGATGTCGCCGGCGTCCGGCGCGTCCGGTCCGCCGAAGATGTGGAAGAACAACAGCGCCGCGCACACGATCGCGCCGGAGACCAGCTCCAGTGCGAAGCGCTCCCAGCAATAGAAGACGATGGCCACGCACACGCCGGCGAGCACCGCCCACATGCGCCAGTCCAGATGAGCGGACAGCTCTTCCATTCGCCTCGGTCTCATGCTGCGGCGCGGAATCGCGCCCGCCAAACCGACAGACTAAACAGGACGGGAAGGGAAGCGAAAGCGCCGAACGCGCCGCCGGCTTCAGGCTAGAGCCGGCTGTCGGGCGGAATGACCGGCGCTTCGCGCAGCAATGTGATCGACAGACGCCGATTGCCCGGAAGATAAGGGTCGTCCGGGAACAGCGGCTCGGCGCCGGCCTTGCCGCGGACTTCCGCGATGCGATGCTCGGGAATGCCCGCCTGCGAGATCACCTCAAGCGCCGCGTTGGCGCGCGCCGCCGAGAGCTCCCAGTTCGACGGGCCGGAGCGCGGCGCCGGGCTGGCGTCGGTATGGCCGGAGATGGAGATACGGTTCGGCAGGCGCTGGGCGATTTCCGCCACCGCGCGCAACAGCACGCTGGCGCGCTCGTTGGGAACCACCTGGCCGGGATCGAACATCGGCCGGCCCTCCTGATCGACCAGCTGGATTCGCAGGCCTTCAGGCGTCTCCTCGATGATCACATGGCGCGATAGCTCGGCGAGTTCGGGCATGTCCTGCAGCGCCTGACGCAGGGACTGCTCCGCGCTGGCGAACTGCGCCGATTCCCGGCGGGCGAGCGCGTTGGCGACCGCGTCGGTGGTGACCTGCGGCTGATCGGAGCCGGCGGCGGACGGCTCGGGGCTCTGCTGTTCGCGCTCGCGGGTGGGGGCGGGGCGGGGGGCGAGCCGTTCCACGACGCTCGCCGAGCCTGACCCGCGCACGCCTTCGTCGCCGAACGCGGTGCCGGCGAGCACGCCGCCGGAGCCGGAGGTGGACTGGGATACGCTGGCCGGCGCGAAATAATCCGCGATGCCCTGGCGCTGTTCGGGCTCGGTATTGTTGATCAGCCACATCATCAGGAAGAAGGCCATCATGGCCGTCACGAAGTCGGCGTATGCGACCTTCCAGGCGCCGCCATGGTGGCCGTGCCCGCCGCCCTTCTTGACTTTCTTGATGATGATCGGTTGATCCGACGCCATATCCACCCACCCTTCGGTGCTTCTAGCCGTTGGTTTTTAAGCCGATAGGGTTAAGGCCCGGTTGCTCCGGCGAATCAGGAGGCATGCATTGAACAAGGCGCGCGCGTTCCGCGACGCACTGGGCCGGTTTCCCACCGGCGTGGCGCTCATCACGCTCATGGATGCAGGCAGGGCGCGGGCGATGACGGTGAACTCGTTCTCCTCAGTTTCGCTCGATCCGCCGCTGATCCTCTGGTCCGTGGCCAAGGCCTCCCTGCGCTACGCCGCGTTCCGGGACGCCGAGCGGTTCGCCGTGAACGTGCTCGGCGCAGATCAGAGATTCCTCTCCAGCGCCTGCGCGCAGAATGACGATCTCGGCGCCTCGGGCGCTCAGTTCAGCGCCGGCGCCAATGGCGCCCCTCTGGTGGAGGATGCGATCGCGCGCTTCGAATGCACCCGCGCCTCCGTGCATGGCGGCGGCGACCATGACATCATCCTCGGCGAGGTGACCGCGTTCGACGCCCCGCGCGACGCGCCGGCGCTGGTCTTCTATCGCTCGAAATACCACGCAGCAGGCGCGAAAGAGTAAAGCATGGCGAAGGTCGCATTTCTCGGGCTCGGCGTGATGGGCTTTCCCATGGCCGGCCATCTCGCCGCCCAGGGCCATGAGGTGACGGTCTGGAACCGCACCGCTGCGAAGGCCCGCGACTGGACGGCCCGACATGAGGGGCGCGCCGCCGACACGATCGAAGCGGCCGTGGACGGCTGCGACATGGTGTTCATGTGTCTGGGCGATGATCCCGACGTGCGCGCGGTCGCCGAGCCCGCGCTTGAGGCCATGAAGGACAAGGCGATCCTGGTCGATCACACCACCGCCTCGGCCGAACTTGCGCGCCAGCTTCACGAGGCCGCGCTTGCGGCGGGCGGTATCGGCTTTCTCGACGCGCCTGTCTCCGGCGGTCAGGCTGGGGCCGAGAATGGACAGCTTTCGGTGATGGTCGGCGGCGACGCCTCCGTTTTCGAGCGCGCCCGGCCGGTGATGGACGCCTACGCCAAGGCCGTGGTCCATTGCGGCGAGGCGGGCGCGGGTCAGCTCACCAAAATGGTCAACCAGATCTGCATCGCCGGCCTGGTGCAGGGCCTGTCAGAAGGGCTGCACTTCGCCAAGCGCGCCGGGCTGGATCCCGAAACGGTGATCGGCGCGGTCTCCAAGGGTGCGGCGCAAAGCTGGCAGATGGAGAACCGTTGGAAGACCATGGTCGGCGGTGAGTTCGATTTCGGTTTCGCCGTCAACTGGATGCGCAAGGACCTTCGCATCGCGCTGGAGGAGGCGCGGGGCAATGGCGCGCGCTTGCCGGTGACGGCGCTGGTCGATCAGTTCTACGCAGAAGTTCAGGCCATGGGTGGGGAGCGCTGGGACACCTCCAGCCTGATCGCCCGGCTTGAGAACGCGGACGCCAAGTAGGTGCGCCTGATTGAGGTCAGCTTCCCCGACGGGGACCGGGTTCAGCCGCTCTTGAAGGCGACGCTGAAGACCGGGCCGCTGGACCATCGCCTCACCGAGCCGGACGCGCGGGGCCGGCGGCTGCTTCGACTGGTGTTTCGCGACGGCGACGGACAGAAGGCCATCGACGCGATCCAGGCGCTGCTGGACGGGACTGAAGACTGGCGCCTCGTCGTGCTGCCCGTGGAGGCGACCGCCCCGAAGGTGGATGAGAGCGAAGTCGAAGCCGAGCGCAAGCAGACCCGGACCCTGGCGCTGCGCGAAGAAATCTACGAGGACGTCGCCAAGGGCGCGCGGGTCAACTCCGACTTCCTTCTGCTGACGGCGCTTTCCACCATCGTGGTGGTTTTCGGCCTGTCGGCCGACAACGTCGCCGCCGTGATCGGCGCCATGGTGATCGCGCCGCTTCTGGGGCCGATCCTGGCCTTCTCCTTCGCGGGTGCGCTCGGCGATCTTCAGCTCATGGGCCGGGCGGCGAAGACGGCCGTGACCGGGCTCGCCCTGGGGCTCGGCATCAGCTTCGCCATCGGGCTCGTGTATGAACCGAACCTCATGTCCGACGAGCTGATGAGCCGCACGGTGGTTGGGCTCGACAGTCCCGCGCTGGCGCTCGCCGCGGGGGCGGCGGCCGCCCTTTCGATAGCGACCGGACTTCCCGCGGCGCTTGTGGGCGTGATGGTCGCCGTGGCGTTGCTGCCTCCGGCCGCGGCGGCGGGGCTGCTCGCAGGGGCGGGAGAGTGGAATTTGGCGGCGCGGGCAGGCCTGTTGCTGGCGATCAACGTCGTGGCGGTCAATCTCGCCGCGCTCCTGGTCTATTTCTTCAAGGGCGTGCGTCCGCGCACCTGGCTGGAGCGGCGTTCGGCCAAACGCTCGGTCTATGTGAACGCCGGGGTGTGGCTGGTCCTGATCGCCATCCTCACGGCGCTGGCGGGCCATTTCGCCGCCACCAGCGCTGCGCCGTGACGGTCGAGGCATGACCGTCACGCTCGTCTTCGCCATGCTGGATCTCGCCGGCATCGCCCTGTTCGCGCTCTCCGGCGGGATCATCGCCGCGCGAAAGGGGCTTGATCCGTTCGGTGCGGCGGTGATCGGTGCGGCGGCGGGCATGGGCGGGGGGACGATCCGCGACATCCTCCTGGGCGCGCTTCCGGTCTACTGGATCGAGGCGCCGCATTACCTCGCCGTGGCGGTGATTGCGGGCGTCGCGGGCTATTACGGCTCGGAACTGGTGCGCGGCGAAACGGGCGCGCGGCGCCGGGCGCTCGTCTGGGCGGATGCGGCCGGCCTTTCCGTGTTTTGCGTGCTGGGCGCGCAGGCTGGTCTCGCCGCTGGAGCGCACTGGTCCATAGCCCTGGTGACCGGGGTGCTCAGCGCCGCTTTCGGCGGGGTGTTGCGCGACGTGATCGTCAACGATGTGCCGCTGATTTTCCGTGAAGACATTTACGCGCTCGCCGCGCTGTTCGGGGCGGGCGTTTACGTGGCGCTGGTCGCGGCGGGGCTTGGAGAGAGCTTCGCGGCCCCCGGGGCCGCCTTGGCCGCGTTCGTCCTGCGCGCCTGCGCCATCATGTTCAAATGGAGCCTTCCCCCGATTGGAAAGGTGGATTGAACATCGCCCGCCCGGCTGCGTTGGGCGGGCATGGATATTCTGATCGCGATTATCGAAAGTCCGCTCCTGCTCGCCGTGCTGGTCGCCCAGGCGATGATCGCTGTGGCGATCCTCATCAACGATGTGCGCAAGAAGAACCGCCACATGCCCTCCATGATGAAATGGGTGTGGGGGTTTTCGGTGGCCTATTCGGGCTTCTTCGGCCTCGCCATCTACTGGATGACCGGTCGGCCGAAGATCGACGACGATAAGGACTGGCGGCGCGGCTTCAGATCGACGGCCCATTGTTATTCCGGGTGCGGCATGGGCGAGATCTCCGGAATGGTGATCGCGGTGGGTCTGCTGTCGCTTTCGACGATCTGGGTCGCGGCGATCACCTTTACGCTCGCCTACGCGTTCGGCTACGCCGCCACGGTTCTACCGATGATGCAGGAAGGCGTCGGCCTGAAGACGGCCTTGAAGGACGCCGTCTACACCGAGACGGGGTCCATCGCGGTGATGGAAGTCGTGGCCATCAGCGCCGATCTCTGGCTCGCCGGCGGCGCCGGGATCGGCGATGCGCGCTTCTGGAGCGCGCTGATCCTCTCGCTGACGCTGGGTTTCGTGGCCGCCTGGCCGGTGAATTATTTCCTGGTCAAGCGCGGCGTGAAGGAAGGCATGGGCGATCCGCGCGAATACGGGAAAACCGCTTAAATTCGCGCCAGCGCCTGCAGCAAATCCTCAATCAGATCAGCCTCCGCTTCGATGCCGCAGGACAGGCGCACGAGATCGTCCGGCGTCGGGCTTTCCGGACCTTCGATGGGCTTGCGATGCTCGATCAGGCTCTCCACCCCGCCGATGGAGGTGGCCTGAAGAAAGACCTCTGTCGACGCCGCGAGCTTCGCCGCAGCCGCTGCGCCGCCTTCCACCCGGATCGATAACAGCCCGCCGAAACCGCCCGTCATCTGCCGCGCTGCGGCGGCGTGGCCGGGATGGGTTTCAAGGCCGGGATAGAGCACGGCGTCCACCTTCGGGTGGCCCTGCAGCGCCTGGGCGAGCGCCAGGGCGTTGGCGCTCTGGCGCTCGAAGCGGACGAAGAGCGTGCGCATCCCGCGGATCAGCAGCCAGGTCTCAAGCGCGCCCGGAACCGCGCCGGTGAGGCTGTGGGCGGCGGTGAGCCGCTCCCAGCGCTCATCCTCGCGCTTCGTCACCACCGCCCCGGCGAGCACGTCGGAATGGCCGTTGAGATACTTGGTGCAGGAATGCACGACGAAATCGACGCCATGCTCGAGCGCGCGGGTGGTGCAGGGCGGCGCGCAGGTGCCGTCCACGGCGAGCATCGCGCCGACCTCGCGGGCGGTCTCCGCGGCCTCTGAAAGGTCCACCACCGTCCAGGCCGGGTTCGCCGGCGTCTCCACCCAGATCAGCTCCGGCTTTGCCTCGCGCACTTTCGCCGCGAAGTCGCCGGGACGGGATGGATCGAACAGGGTGAGCCGAATTCGGCGTTTTGATTCCAGATGCTGCAGGAGCTTCTTCGCGCCGTAATACATTTGCGTCTGGGCGAGGATGGTCGCGCCGGGCTTCACCGTCTCGAACACCGCAGCCGCTGCAGCGAGGCCTGAGCCGAACAGGCGCGCCGCGGCTCCGCCTTCAAGCGCGGCGAGAATGTCTGCGGCGTGCAACTCAGTCGGGCCTTGCGGCCGGCGATAGTCCATCGGGCCGACCAGCTGGTTGCGCTCATCGCGCATAAACGTCGTCGAGGGATGAAGCGGAGGGATCACCGCGCCGGTTTCGCGATCGGTGCGATGCAGCGCCTGGGCGGCGAGGGTGGCGGGGGCCTTAGCCATTGAGAACTTTCGCCGCACGCGGCGCGAAATAGGTCAGCACGCCGTCCGCGCCGGCGCGCTTGAACGCCAGCAGGCTCTCCATCATCGCCCGCTCGCCGTCGATCCAGGCGTTATGGGCGGCGGCCTCGATCATGGCGTACTCGCCGGAGACCTGGAAGACATAGGTCGGCGCCTGAAACTCGGCTTTCACCCGCGCGAGGATGTCGAGATAGGGCATGCCGGGCTTCACCATCACCATGTCCGCGCCTTCTTCGAGATCCATGGCGACCTCGCGCATGGCCTCGTCGGTGTTGGCGGGATCCATCTGATAGGTCTTCTTGTCGCCGGTCAGGGCTGTCGCAGACCCGATGGCGTCGCGATAGGGCCCGTAAAAGGCCGAGGCGTATTTCGCCGCATAGCTCATGATCAGAACGTAGGGAAAGCCTTCTGAGTCCAGCGCCGCGCGGATCGAGCCGACACGCCCGTCCATCATGTCGGACGGCGCGATGACGTCGCAGCCCGCGCGCGCCTGATTGATCGACTGGCTGATCAGGCGTTCCACCGTCTCGTCGTTGAGGATGCGACCGTCCTTGATGATCCCGTCATGGCCGTGATCGGTGAACGGATCGAGCGCCACGTCGCAGATGATCCCAACCTCCGGCGCGGCGTCCTTCATGGCCTTGATCGCCTGGGCGACAAGACCGTCCGGATTGTCGGCCTCCCGGCCCATGGGGTCCTTTTTCGAGGCGTCCACATTTGGAAACACCGCGATCGCCGGGATGCCGAGATCGCGCGCCTGCTTCGCCGCCTGCGCCGCGTCCTTCACGGTCAGACGGTTCACCCCCGGCATGGAGGCGACCGGTTCGCTCTCGGCCTTATCCGTAATCACCATGGTCCAGATCAGGTCGTCCGGGGTGAGCACATGTTCGCGCATCAGCCGGCGCGTCCAGTCGTGTGCGCGCATCCGGCGCAGGCGGGTGGTTGGGAAGCGGCTCATCTCGGTGTATCTCGCTGGCAAAAGTCGTTTCGCGCGCTTCGTCGCGCTTGATCCTTCTAGGAGGTTTTTCCGTGCATTTCGAGCTGACTGAAGACCAGGCGCTGATCCAGGACATGGCGCGCCGCTTCGCCGAGGATCGCCTGAAGCCAAACGCCGCCAAGTGGGACGAGAAGAAGATCTTCCCCGTGGACGTAATGCGCGAGGCCGCCGAGCTGGGCTTCGCCGGCATCTATACGCGCGACGATGTGGGCGGATCAGGCATGAGCCGGGTCGACGCGGCGCTGATCTTCGAGCAGCTGTCGCGAGGGTGCGTGTCGACTGCGGCCTTCATCTCCATCCACAACATGGTCAGCTGGATGATCGACAGCTGGGGCACGGAAGATCAGCGCCAGCGCTGGCTGCCGAAGCTGACCACCATGGAGCTGATCGGCTCCTATTGCCTTACCGAACCCGGCTCGGGCTCGGACGCGGTGGCCATGCGCACCAAGGCGGTGCGTGACGGCGACCACTATGTGCTGAACGGGTCGAAAGCCTTCATTTCCGGCGCCGGGACCAGCGACCTCTACGTCGTGATGTGCCGCACCGGCGAGAACGGCCCGAAGGGGGTCTCTACAATCGTGGTGGAGAAGGGCGCGCCCGGCCTCTCCTTCGGCGCGAACGAGAAGAAGATGGGCTGGAACTCCCAGCCCACGGCGGTCGTGAATTTCGAGGATTGCCGCGTGCCGGTGGAGAACCGGCTCGGCGATGAGGGTCAGGGCTTCTCCTTCGCCATGCAGGGGCTCAACGGCGGGCGGATCAATATCGGCGCCTGCTCGCTGGGCGGGGCGGCGGAAGCCACGGACCTGGCGCTGGACTACGCCAAGGGCCGCAGCCAGTTCGGCAAGGCGATCGCGGATTTCCAGGCGACCCAGTTCAAGCTCGCCGACATGTCGACCGAGCTCGACGCCAGCCGCCTGATGCTGCTGCGCGCAGCCGACGCGCTGGACCGCAAGGACCCGTCCGCACCGAAATACTGCGCCATGGCGAAACGCTTCGCCACGGACCTAGGCTTCAAGATCGCCAATGACGCCCTGCAGATTCATGGGGGATACGGCTATCTGAAGGACTACCCGATCGAGCGCATCGTTCGCGATCTGCGCGTCCACCAGATCCTGGAGGGCACCAACGAGATCATGCGCGTGATCATCGCCAAGGATTTGCTGAAATAGGCGGCCGTGTGTATTCTGGTCAGAATTCTGGTCAGAGTGCTCTAATGAAACAGGTCGGCGTTCTGGAAGCGAAAACCCATCTCTCCCGCCTGCTCGAGGAGATCGAGCGCACGGGCGAGCCGGTGGTGATCACCCGCCACGGCAAGCCCGTCGCGACGATCAGCGCGGGAGTCTCGGAGGCGGGGCGCGAAGCAACTCGCCAAGCGGCTGCAAGGTTGAAAGCGTGGCGTGCGGACGTCGAGCCGGATCCCGGCTTTGATAAGCTGAGCTGGGAGGAATTGAAAGCCGGCGCGCGGCCGTGAGCCGGATCGTGCTCGACGCATCCGCGGCGCTGGCTTTCTTGTTGCCGAGCCAGCGGACTGAAGAGAGCGAGGCGCTGCTTGATCAGGCGGACGCGCACAGCTTCGCCGCGCCCGCCATCTTCCCATGGGAGGTGGGGCAGGTTCTTCTAAGGCGCTTTCATCGCGATCCTGCGCGGGCCGAAGATGGGCTTTTGCGGCTTATGTCTTTACCGGTGAACGTCACCGTTCTCACCGATCCCGATGAGCCGAAAGCGCTCATTCCAGTGGCCGCCGCGCACCAGCTCTCGCTGTTCGACGCCGCCTATCTCGATCTCGCGCTCGCCCTTGACGCGCCGCTGGCGTCGCGCGATGCGGCGCTCATGTCCGCAGCCGCAGCCTGCGGCGCCTCCGTTCTAGATCTTCGCTGAACAGGAAACTCCATGACCGACGACTTCATCATCGCCAAGACCGGCTCGGTGGGCCGGATTACGCTGAACCGGCCGAAGGCGCTCAATGCGCTTAATCAGGACATGGTCGAGGCCATGACGAAAGCGCTGCTGGACTGGCGGGAAGATGCGTCGGTGAAGGCCGTGTTGGTGGACGGCGAGGGCGAGAAGGGGTTCTGCGCTGGCGGCGATATCCGCATGCTCGCTGAGAGCGGCAAGGCCGGGGACGGGCGCGCCTTGACCTTCTGGCGCGACGAGTACCGGCTCAACACGCTGATCGAGGAATACCCCAAGCCCTATGTCGCCCTGATTGACGGCGTCACCATGGGCGGCGGCGTCGGGATCAGCGTTCACGGCGAATTCCGCGTCGCCGGCGACAAGACCCTGTTCGCCATGCCGGAAACCGGCATCGGCTTTCACCCCGACGTGGGCGGGGCGTATTTCCTGCCGCGACTGTCGGGCGAGCTGGGGACCTGGATGGGCCTGACCGGCGCGCGCCTGAAAACCGCCGACTGCATCGCCACCGGCGTCGCCACCCACTACGTGCCTACCAAGCGCTTCGGTGAACTGATCCATGCGCTCGAACATGAAAGCCTCGACGATCACGGCGATCGGATCGATGCGCTGCTGGACGGGTTCGGCGGCGATGCGGGGGAAAGTGAGCTGGGCGTGCGCGCCGCGATGATCGACGCCGCGTTTGAAGGTGATGAGCTCGCTGCGATCCGCAAGCGGCTCGCCGACGCCGGCGACGCCTGGAGCGAAAAGCAGGCTTCGATCCTGAACACCAAATCGCCGACCTCCATGGCGGTGACGCTGGCGGCGCTGCGAAAGGGCGCGAACCTCTCCTTTCGCGAAGTGATGGTGCAGGATCTGCGGGTCTCCACGCGCTTCCTTGACGAAGGCTCAGACTTCTACGAAGGCGTGCGCGCGGTGATCCTGGACAAGGACAACACCCCGCAATGGGGCACGCAGGCCGGCGATGATCGGGTCGAGGACTATTTCAAGCCGCTGCCCGGCGACCGAGAGATGAGTTTCCTGGACTAGCGCCACGCGTTTCAAGCCACCGTGCGCCAACAGCACAGCCTCCCCTTGAGGGGAGGGGCAGGGTGGGGTGATAACCTCGTCCGAACTAATTTCGAAGGGAGGCCGCCATGGCCGAGATCGCATTTATCGGACTTGGAAACATGGGCTCGGGCATGGCGGCCAATCTGGTCAAGGCCGGCCATGGCGTACGCGCCTTTGACCTGAACCCGGACGCGGTCAAAGCGCTCGCCGACAAGGGCGCGAAGGCCGCCGCCAGCGTGGAGAATGCGGTGGAAGGCGCCGATGTCGTCGTCACCATGCTGCCCGCCGGCCCGCACGTGAGATCGGTCTATGCGGGCGATAACGGCTTGTTTTCGCTGGCCACCAAGGACACCGTGCTCATCGACTGCTCCACCATCGACGTTGAAACCGCTCGCGAGATGGGTGATCTCGCGGCATCGAAAGGGTTCTCGTTCGTTGATGCACCGGTCTCCGGTGGCGTTGCGGCGGCCGAAGGCGGCACGCTCACCTTCATGGTCGGCGGGCCGCAAGAGGCCTTCGACAAGGCCGAGCCGGTTCTGGACGCCATGGGCAAGGCTGTGATCCGGGCCGGCGGCGCCGGCGCGGGCCAGGCGGCGAAGATCTGCAACAACATGCTGCTCGCCATCACCATGATCGGGACCTGCGAAGCGATGAACCTCGCCCTGAAGCTCGGCCTCGATCCGCAGAACTTCTTCGACATCGCCTCGAAGGCTTCGGGTCAGTCCTGGTCGCTGACGAGCTATTGCCCCGTGCCGGGCCCGGTGCCGAACGCGCCATCGAACCGCGATTACAAGCCGGGTTTCGCCGCGCCGATGATGCTGAAGGATTTGAAGCTCGCCATGGCCACTGCGCAGCGCAACGACGTCTCCACCCCGCTCGGCGCCCAGGCCGAAGCGCTCTATGAAATGTTCAACCGCAATGGCGGCGGCGCGCTCGACTTCTCCGGGATCATAAAGCTTTTATCGGGCGAGTTGAACGCCAGAAGCTGATTTTGCGAAGCGTTTACAAAGAGAAGGCGCGACCTTTGGTCATCGGGGGGCAGACGCGCGGACGGGACTGGACTATGTCGGTCTCATAACAACCACGAGCCATGGAGAGTCGTCGGCGCTCCCCTTTTCGCCGGCGCGGATACGATGGATTACCGCAGCGCCTTCAAAGCCTCGCTCGCCCGCGTTCGCGCGGAGGGCCGCTACCGCGTCTTCGCCAATCTGCGCCGCAAGAAGGGCCAGTTTCCGCGCGCCAGCTGGCGCACTCCGGCCGGCGACACCCGCGACGTGGTGGTCTGGTGCTCCAACGATTATCTCGGAATGGGTCAAAGCCCCTGCGTCACCGGCGCCATGAAGCAGGCGATCGACGATGTGGGCGCAGGCGCCGGCGGCACGCGCAACATCTCGGGCACCACGCATTATCACGTGGAACTGGAGGCCTCGCTCGCCGACCTTCACCAGAAGGAAGCCGCGCTGCTTTTCACCTCCGGCTACATCGCCAACCAGGCGACGATCGCCACGCTGGGCAAGATTCTGCCCGGCCTGATCATCTTCTCCGACGCGCTGAACCACGCCTCGATGATCGAGGGGGTGAAGGGCGCGAATTGTGAAAAGCATGTCTGGCGCCATAACGACGTCCAGCATCTCGAAGAGCTGCTCAAAGCCGCGCCGGCCGACGCGCCCAAGCTGATCGCGCTTGAGTCGGTCTATTCCATGGACGGCGATATCGGCCCGCTCGAAGCGGTCTGCGATCTCGCCGACAAATACAATGCGCTGACGTATCTCGACGAAGTGCACGCGGTCGGGCTGTACGGGCTTCGCGGGGGCGGCGTGGCGGAGCGGGACGGGCTTCTGGGCCGGTTCGACATCATCGAGGGCACGCTCGGCAAGGCGTTCGGCGTCATGGGCGGGTATATCGCCGCGGACGAGGTGATCGTGGACGCCGTCCGCTCCTGGGCGCCGGGCTTCATCTTCACCACCTCGCTGGCGCCGGCGCTCGCGGCCGGCGCTCGGGCGAGCATCGAGTATCTCAAATCTTCCCATCATCTGCGCGAACAGCACCAGGAGCGCGCCGCCACGCTGAAGCGCCGCTTCAAGGAGGCCGGCCTGCCGGTGATGGAGAGCGAGACCCATATCGTGCCGCTGCACGTGGGAGATCCGGTGCTGTGCAAGCGCATGACCGATGAACTGCTCATCGAGCACGGCATCTATGTGCAGCCGATCAATTATCCCACCGTGCCCAAAGGGACCGAGCGCATGCGTTTGACCCCGACGCCGCTCCATGACGACGCCATGATGGACGAGCTGATCGAGGCGGTGAGGGCGGTCTACGCCAAGCACGCCGCGAGCAAGGTCGCGTAATGGCGCCGCGCGATCCGCTTTCGGGTCGTGAAGTGATTTTCGAGTTTGTCTCGCTGGGCGATTCTGTACGGGTCGCCGCCGTCGACGTCGCCACCGGCGAAGAAGTGGTGGTGACCGGTCCGGTCGCAACGCCGCAGCGCGATCTGGAGCGGATCGCCGGGCGCAAGCTTGCGCGCAAGCTCGGTCTCGCGCCGCCGGATGACCTGAACAACAAAACGCCCCGGCGCGGCGGCCGGGGCGTGATCGTTTAAGCAGAGAGAAGAGGCTTATTTGCCTTTCTTGCGCCCGCCGCGGCCAAGGCCGATTTCCTTGGCGAATTCAGAGCGGCGCTTGGAATAGTTCGGCGCCACCATGGGATAATCGGCCGGAAGGCCCCATTTGCGGCGATAGTCTTCCGGGCTCATGTCGTACTGCGAACGCAGATAGCGCTTGAGCATTTTCAGCTTCTTGCCGTCTTCCAGGCAGACGATGTAATCGTCGTGCACCGATTTGGACACCGGCACCGCCGGCTTGGCTTTCGGCTCGGGCTTGGGCTCGTCGCCGGAAATTTCTTTCATGGTCGCGTGCACCGACTTGATCATCTCGGGCACGTTTTCGGCCGGGACCGAATTATGCGTAAGGAAAGAAGCCACGATATCCGTGGTCATGCGAAGAAGTTCTTCATTATCGATCTGGCGGATCGCGTCTTCGTTCATGATGTGTCCTATCTAAAGCTGAACCCCGAGACGAATCGTCACGGCCTCGAAACCTCTATAAGTCAGCCCAAACTTACATTCAAGTAAACAACTGAATAAGGTGATACCTGTTATTTGTTGAAATGAACGTCGCCACTGCATTCGTTGGGGCCGCTAACAGCCTCGCCGCTTGCGCGCTCGCCGGTTGTCGCGCCGCCGTGCGGGCCGTATGTAGAACGCAAGATTCAAGCGCAGCATCTGGAGATCCGGTCATGGCCGACGCCCCCGCCAACGACGCCGCCGAAGGCTTCTTCACGCAAGGGCTCGGCGCGGCCGACCCCGAGCTCGCCGACGCGATCTCAAAGGAGATCAAGCGTCAGCAGACCCAGATCGAACTCATCGCCTCGGAAAACATCGTCTCGCGCGCCGTGCTCGAGGCCCAGGGCTCGCCTTTGACCAACAAGTACGCCGAAGGCTATCCGGGCAAGCGCTATTACGGCGGCTGCGAATTCGTGGACCTGGCCGAAACCCTCGCCATCGACCGGGCGAAGCAGCTGTTCGGCGCGGCCTACGCCAACGTGCAGCCGAATTCGGGCAGCCAAGCGAATCAGGCGGTGTTTCTGGCGCTGCTCAAACCCGGCGACAAGATTCTCGGGCTCGATCTGTCCGCCGGCGGTCACCTGACCCATGGCGCGCGGCCGAACATGTCCGGCAAATGGTTCGAGGCCCATCATTACGGCGTGCGCGAAGACGATGCGCTGATCGACTATGACAAGCTGCGCGATCAGGCGCGCGAGCTGAAGCCGCAAATGCTGATCGCGGGCGGTTCGGCCTATCCGCGCACCATCGATTTCGCGGCCTTCCGCGAGATCGCCGACGAGGTGGGAGCCTATCTGCTGGTGGACATGGCCCATTTCGCAGGCCTTGTGGCTGGCGGCGCCTATCCGAACCCGGTACCCTACGCCGATGTCTGCACCACGACGACGCACAAGACGCTGCGCGGTCCGCGCGGCGGCATGATCGTTTCGCGCGACGCCGATCTGGGCAAGAAGTTCAATTCCGCGGTCTTCCCGGGCCTTCAGGGCGGTCCGCTCATGCATGTGATCGCGGCGAAGGCGGTGGCGTTCGGCGAAGCGCTGCGGCCCGAGTTCAAGACCTATGCCCGCAACGTGATCGAAAACTGCAAGGCCATGGCCGGCGCGCTCGGCGAGGCGGGATTCGACCTGGTCTCCGGGGGCACCGACAGCCATGTGGCGCTCGTCGATCTGCGGCCCAAATCGCTCACCGGCGACATTTCCGAGGCGGCGCTGGAGCGCGCCCACATCACCTGCAACAAGAACGGCGTGCCGTTCGACCCGGAAAAGCCCACCGTCACCTCCGGTCTGCGTGTCGGCGCGCCGGCGGGGACCACGCGCGGCTTCGGCGCCGCGGAGTTCCGCCGTGTGGGCGAGCTGATGGCCGAAGTGCTCGACGCGCTCGCGGCGAACCGCGAAGGCGACGCCGCGGTGGAGGCGCAGGTGCGTGAGGAAGTGATCGCCTTGTGCGAGCGCTTCCCGATTTATCCGGAACTCAACTAGGTCTCCCGAGCGTGCGCTGCCCGTTCTGCTCCCATCCCGACACCCAGGTGAAGGACTCCCGTCCCGCCGAGGACAGCCAGGCGATTCGCCGCCGCCGGCTGTGCCCGGCCTGCGGGGCGCGTTTCACCACGTTCGAGCGGGTGCAGCTGCGCGATCTCCATGTCATCAAGTCGGACGGCAAGCGCGAACCCTTCGACCGGGAAAAGCTCGCCAAATCCATCGATCTCGCCGCGCAGAAGCGTGCGGTGAACCGCGATCGGCTGGAGCAGATGATCTCCGGGATCGTGCGCCGGCTTGAAAGCGGCGGCGATCCGGACGTGCCCTCGAAGACCATCGGCGAGCTGGTCATGGACGGGCTGCGCCATCTCGATACAGTGGCCTATGTCCGCTACGCCTCGGTCTATCGTGACTTCAAGGAAGTCGACGACTTTTCCAATTTCATCCGTCAACACCATCTGACCGGCGAAGAGGATGAGGACGCGTGAGCGTTCAAGGCCTTACGGTCACGCTGAAACTCGCCACCAGCCTGGACGGACGCATCGCGCTCGCCGACGGCCGGTCGAAATGGATTACGGGGCCGCAGGCGCGCGAGGCGGTGCATCGAATGCGGGCGGACCATGATCTGGTGCTCACCGGCGTGGGCACCATCCTCGCGGACGATCCGCAGATGACCGCCCGTCCCGGCGGAACGCCTTCAGAGCGCCAGCCCTTGCGTGCGGTCCTCGACACGCATCTGCGAACCCCGCCGGAGGCTACGCTGCTTCAGGCCGGTCCCGCGGTGATCTTCCACGCCCGCAACGACCGGCAGGCGGAGCGGGCCCTCGCTGCGGCGGGCGCGCGCCTCGAACGAATCGACGCGGGGTCGAACGCGCGCGTGCGCCTGCCGGCGGTGTTCGAAACCATTGTCGGAATGGGAGCGAAAACGGTGATGATCGAGGCGGGCGGTGAGGTGGCGGGGGCGGCCCTGCGCGCCGGACTGGTCGATCGGATCGAATGGTTCCGCGCCCCGAAGCTCATCGGCGGGGAGGGGCGGGCCTGCA
Source organism: Oceanicaulis sp. (assembly GCA_051117435.1). GTDB lineage: Bacteria > Pseudomonadota > Alphaproteobacteria > Caulobacterales > Maricaulaceae > Oceanicaulis. The sequence goes on from JBNPED010000018.1 coordinate 28,010, forward strand.
TTGCAGACCTCGGCCTTGAGAGCCTTGAGGATGCGCCCATCTTCACCCGCACGCAGGCGCGCCCGATCGGCGCGGATCTGTGGGAAACCTACGAGCGGGGCTGACATGTTCACAGGCATCGTCACGGCGGTCGGGGAGATCGTCTCCATCAAGGACGGCCCGGTGCGCCGCATGCGCGTCAAGGCGCCCTATGCGGCGAAGAGCTTCGAGCTCGGCTGCTCGGTGGCCCATGACGGCGTGTGCCTGACGGTGGTGGCGGTGGAGCCGGCGGGCGAGGGAGCCGTCTTCGATCTGGAGGTGTCGCCGGAAACATTGAGCCGGAGCACGCTGGGCCATTGGCGTGAAGGGTCGAAAATCAATCTGGAGCGTGCTCTGAAGGTCGGTGACGAGCTGGGCGGGCACATCGTTCAGGGCCATGTAGACGGAGTGGGCGACATCGTTTCGCGCCAGGACGTGGACGGCTGGATCCGCTTCACTGTGCGTGCGCCTCAGGAGCTTTCCCCGTTCATCGCGGAGAAGGGATCGATCGCCGTGAACGGCGTGTCCCTGACGGTGAACGGCGTGGAGGGCGACGTCTTCTCCCTGATGATCATTCCCCATACGGCCGACGCCACGACGCTGGGCGCGCTGCAGGCCGGGGCGCGCGTGAACCTTGAGATCGACGTCATGGCGCGCTACGCCGCTCGGCTGATGGACGCGCGGGGCGCGCCGGGGAACACCTGATGACCGAGACCTATCGAGACACCGAAAGCCCGCTCTCCCCGATCGAGGACATCATCGAGGACGCGCGCAACGGGCGCATGTTCATCCTGGTCGACGCCGAGGATCGCGAGAACGAAGGCGATCTCGTCATGCCCGCCCAGTTCGCCACGCCCGAGGCGGTGAACTTCATGGCGCTGCACGGCCGGGGCCTGATCTGTCTGTCCATGACGCGCGAGCGCGCCGATGCGCTGAAGCTTCCCTTGATGAGCCAGCGCAATGAAAGCCGGCACACCACCAATTTCACGGTCTCCATCGAAGCGCGCGAAGGCGTGACCACAGGCATATCCGCCCATGACCGCGCGCGCACGATCTCCGCAGCGATCGACCCCACCAAAGGCGCCGACGACATCGTCTCGCCGGGCCATGTGTTCCCGCTGGTGGCCCGCGACGGCGGCGTTCTGGTGCGCGCCGGCCATACCGAAGCGGCCGTGGACGTGGCGCGCATGGCCGGCTGCAACCCGTCCGGCGTGATCTGCGAGATCATGAATGAAGACGGCACCATGGCGCGTCTGCCCGAACTGGTCGCCTTTGCTCAGCGCCACGGGCTGAAGATCGGCACGATCGCCGACCTTATCGCCTATCGCCGCCGCAATGACCGCTTCGTGGAGCGCCGGCTGGACACCGAGGTGGAGACGCGCTGGGGCGGGCCGTTCAAGCTCACCGTCTTCCGCTCGCTGGTGGATAATGTCGAGCACGTCGCCGTCACCAAGGGCGATCCGCGCCAGGGCGGGCCGGCGCTGGTGCGCATGCATAAGGTGAGCTTCGCCGACGACGTGCTGGGCGCGCTCGGCGGCCGGTCGGGGCTGGTGGAGGAGGGGGTGAAGACCCTCGCCGGCCATGACGGCCCCGCCGTGATGGTGTTCATCCGCGAGACCAATCCGGCCGCCATCACCGAGCGTTTCGGCGCGGCGCCGGCCGACCATCCCGAGGCCCGCGAGGAGCGGCGCCTGCGCGAGTACGGCGTCGGCGCGCAGATCCTGCTCGACCTGGGCGTCCGTAAAATGATTCTGTTGTCCACCGCGCCGCAGACGATCGTCGGCCTCGACGGCTACGGCCTCGAGGTCGTCGAGCAGCGCGAAATCGAAGGGGGCCGCCATGGCCGATAATCCGCGCGTCCTGATCATCGCCGCGCCGTTCTATGAAGACATCGCCGAGCAGCTGGTCCAGGGCGCGAGCGAGGAACTCACCGCCCGCGGCGCGGCGTTTGACGTTCTGGAAGTTCCCGGCGCCTTCGAGATACCCGGCGTTATCGCCATGGCTGAAGCGCACGGTGCGGGCTATGACGCCTATGTCGCGCTTGGATGCGTTATCCGGGGCGAGACGAGCCATTACGACTATGTGTGCGGCGAGAGCGCGCGCGGCCTGATGGACCTGTCGCTGAAGGGTGTGGCGCTCGGCTACGGGATCCTGACGGTGGAGAATATCAAGCAGGCGCGCGCCCGCGCCCATGTGGACCAGAAGAACAAGGGCAAGGACGCGGCCGACGCCGCCCTCGCCATGCTCGAGGTCAAACGCAAGTTCAAGGCGGCCTGATGACCGACGCCCACCCTTCAGAACCGGCCAAGGAAAGCCCGAGCGAGCGCCGCGCGCGGCTGCGCCGCTCCGCGCGCCTGTCTGCGGTGCAGGCCATGTACCAGATGGAGCTGTCCGGTCAGGGCGCCAAAGGCGTGGTGCTGCAGTTCAGAAATCACCGCTTCGGCCATGACGGCGAGCCGGGCGAGTACATCGAGGCCGACGAGGACTTTTTCGAAGACCTCCTGCACGGCATCGTCGAGCGCCAGGACGAAGTGGACGGGCTTATTCGCGGCGCCTTGCGCGAAGGCTGGCGGTTGTCCCGGCTGGACGCCACGGTGCGCGCGATCCTGCGTTCGGGCGGGTATGAGCTTCTCGCCCGGCCGGACGTGCCCACCAAGACGGTGATCAACGAATATATCGACATCGCCCACGCCTTTTTCGAAGGCCCAGAGCCCGGCTTCGTGAACGGCACGCTGGACACGCTCGCCAAGCAGGTGCGCCAGGGCGCGGCGTGACGCCATGGCGGGCGAGGGCGAGTTCGATTTCATCGCCCGGGCGCTGGCGCCGCTGACGCGCGGTCATTCCGGAGCCTACGGGCTTAAGGACGACGGGGCGATCCTGGCGCCGTCGGAAGGCTGCACATTCGCCGTCACCACCGATACGCTGGTGGAAGGCGTCCATTTTCCAGCCGGCGAGGATCCCTTCCTGGTCGGCTGGAAGGCGCTGGCGGCGAACGTTTCCGATCTCCTCGCCATGGGCGCGGCGCCGGGCGTCTATCTGCTCAACATCGTTTGGCCGGCAGGGGGTCTCGAAGCGCGCGCTGACGCCTTCGTCGCCGGTCTGAAAGCCGCGCAGGACCAGTTCAAGCTGGTTCTGGTGGGCGGCGACACGACGAAGGCGGACGGGCCCTGGGTGGTCTCCATCACCGCCATGGGAGAGACGCCGGGCGGCGAGACCCCGCGCCGAGGAAACGCCCGGCCTGGCGACGCCCTGGTCGCGACAGGGTCCTACGGGGACGCCTGGCTCGGCCTGCAGCAGCATCTCGGCGTGATCCGCTTTGAGCAGGCCGACGCCGCCCGGTTCGTTGATCTTCGGTTTCGCAAGCCGGTCCCGCCGGTGGAGCTTGTCGAGATGATCCGGCGCGCGCGCGCGGCCATCGATGTGAGCGACGGACTGCTCGCCGACGCCGGTCATATTCTGAGCGCGTCGGGAATGGCGGGAACCATCGATCTGGCCGCGGTCCCGGTCTCCGACGTCGCCGAAGCGTGGATCAAGAGCCAGCCCGGCCCGGTGCAGGCCCGCCTGGAGCTTGCGACCGGCGGCGACGATTACGAGATCGTGGCGGCGGTTCCGCAGAGCGGTGTCGCCGAGTTCTTGGAGCAATGCGCGGCGCGCGGGCGACCGGCCGCGATCATCGGCCGGGTCAGCGAAGGCTCCGGTCTGACCGTCACCTATGACGGAAAACCGGTGGACCCGGGCCGGCTCGGCTTTACGCATTTTTGACGCCGACGCGGTAAGACAGGCGCCATGATGAGATGGTGTCTTCCAATCGCTGCGGCCGTCTTGCTCGCCGCGCCGGCCTTCGCCGGCCCGCCCGCTGGCGGCGGGTCCAGCAGCGGCGAGCCGGTGGAGCTCTACAACGCGCTTGAAGCCGCCGCCGACCGCGCTCAGCAGGCGTTCGGACCGGACGTCACCTGTCCGCGCAATATGGACGCCCCGGCCGTCGTGGTGCCGGTCCTCTCAGGCGAGCGTCTGGCCGGCTACGCTTTCGTGGTGCCGCGCGTGTGCCTGAAGCGCAGCGGACGCTTCGATCACATGCCGCGCATGCACTACATCACGGACCGTTTCTTGCGCGCGGCGCATCGCTCGCCCTTCGTGCTCGGAGCGGACGGCGCGCTCGATCGCGAGGCCACCCACGCGGCCATGCTCGAAGCGGTCGGCGAATTCATCGATCCCAGCGATATCGACCGGCTGGACCTGCTCGGCGAAGACGTCCGGTTCCTGCGCTAAACCTTTTTGCGAACGGGCCTTTTACTATTCTTGCGCGCCAGTTCGGTGTTGGGCATAGTCGCTGCCACCGGGGAGGGGCTTTACCGCACTGATTCCATAATCCTCAAAAGCCGTGCGGCGGGCGCCTCGCATAACGACAACGCGTGACACGAGGACATCTCGGATATGGGAATGGAAGCGCTCTGGCTCTGGCTCGCCGTGGCGGCCGGGCTTTTGTCCATCATCTACGGGGCGGTGCAGATCCGCTCCATCCTGTCGGCCAGCGCCGGCAATGACCGCATGCAGGAGATCGCCAAAGCGATCCAGGAAGGCGCGGACGCTTATCTGAAGCGCCAGTACACCACCATCGCCATCGTCGGCGTGGTGATCCTGGTGATCGTCGGCTTTCTCCTGGGCTGGATCGTCGCCATCGGCTTCCTGATCGGGGCGGTTCTTTCTGGCGCGGCCGGGTTCATCGGCATGCTGGTTTCGGTGCGCGCCAATGTGCGCACGACTGAAGCCGCCAAGTCCTCGCTGCAGGCGGGCCTGTCCATGGCGTTCAAGGCGGGCGCGGTCACCGGCATGCTCGTGGCCGGCCTCGCGCTTCTCTCGGTGGCGGTCTATTACGCGTTGCTCACCGGCGGGAACGGGTTCGAGAACGCCGAAGGCCAGCGCACCATCATCGACGGCCTCGTGGCGCTCGGCTTCGGCGCCTCGCTGATCTCGATCTTCGCGCGTCTGGGCGGCGGCATTTTCACAAAGGGCGCCGACGTGGGCGGCGACATGGTGGGCAAGGTCGAAGCCGGCATCCCCGAGGACGATCCGCGCAACGCCGCCACCATCGCCGACAATGTCGGCGACAATGTGGGCGACTGCGCCGGCATGGCCGCCGACCTGTTCGAGACCTACGCGGTGACGGTCGTGGCCACCATGGTGCTCGCCTCGATCTATTTCCGCGGCGCGGCCGGCGATTTCGGTCTCGACGCCATGATGGTCTATCCGCTGGCCATTGGCGCAACGTGCATCGTCGCCTCGATCGTGGGCGCGTTCTTCGTGCGCCTGGGCAAGGGCTCCACCAATGTGATGGGCGCGCTCTACAAGGGCTTCATCGCCACGGCGGTGCTCGGTGTTTTCGGCACCGCGATCGCGACCCATTTCCTCCTGGGCTTCGGGTCTGAAGCGACCACCACCACCGGCGTCTCCATCACCGGCATGGATCTGTTCCTGTGCGGCGTGATCGGTCTCGTCGTCACCGGGCTCATCGTCTGGATCACCGAGTATTACACCGGCGTCCAGTACGGCCCGGTCAAATCGGTCGCCAAGGCCTCTGAATCCGGCCACGGCACCAATGTGATCCAGGGGCTTGCGGTCTCCATGGAGGCCACGGCCCTGCCGGCGCTGGTGATCATCGTGGCGATCATCACCACCTTCAATCTGGCAGGCCTGTTCGGCATCGCCATCGCGGTGACGACGATGCTGGCCATCGCCGGCATGGTGGTGGCGCTCGACGCCTTCGGCCCGGTCACCGACAACGCCGGCGGCATTGCGGAGATGGCCGAGCTCGAGGGCTCGGTGCGCGACACGACGGACGCTTTGGATGCGGTGGGCAACACCACCAAGGCCGTCACCAAGGGCTACGCCATCGGGTCTGCCGGCCTCGGCGCCCTGGTGCTGTTCGCCGCCTACACCGAGGATCTGAACTATTTCTCCGGAAATCCGGAGAGCTATCCCTTCTTCGCCGGGATCGACGTCAACTTCGCGCTCTCCAACCCCTATGTGGTGGTGGGCCTGTTCTTCGGCGGGCTTCTGCCCTTCCTGTTCGGCGGCATGTCCATGACCGCCGTGGGCCGCGCCGCCCAGAAGGTGGTCGAGGAGGTGCGCCGGCAGTTCAAGGAGAAGCCGGGCATCATGGAAGGCACCGAGAAGCCCGATTACGGCCGCGCGGTGGACATCCTCACCACGGCCGCGATCCGGGAGATGATCGTGCCGTCCATGCTCCCGGTGCTCTCGCCCATCGTGCTGTTCGTCGCGATCTTCTTCGTCGCCGGCAAGGACGAGGCCCTGGCGGCCGTGGGCGCGATGCTGCTCGGCGTGATCGTCACCGGCCTGTTCGTGGCGATCTCCATGACCGCCGGCGGCGGCGCCTGGGACAACGCAAAGAAGTACATCGAAGATGGAAATCATGGCGGCAAGGGCAGCGAGGCCCATAAGGCGGCCGTGACCGGCGACACCGTGGGCGATCCCTACAAGGACACAGCGGGCCCGGCCGTGAACCCGATGATCAAGATCACCAACATCGTCGCGCTCCTGATGCTCGCGGTGCTGGCCGGGTTCTGATCACCGGTCCATGCCTGAAACGGAAAGCCCCGGCGGCGACGCCGGGGTTTTTTGTTTCGGTCTCCTCAGACTTAACGCCGCAGGCGCCGAGCGACGCGAAGCAAGGCCGCCTCTACGGCTTCAATATTCACATCATCCGGATCAAAGCCTTCACCGTACCAGTCGCGACGCTCGGCGTGGTCACGGTGCCGAGGGTCCACCATGGCGGCCAGAAACTCCTCGAAGCCGAACGGCCCTCCCACGTCTTCCGGCGGCGCCCGGCGGGCCCCCTCGACGAAACGCGGCAGAAGTAACGACGCATGTGAGTCGAACCGGTCGATGATGTCGATTTGGTGAAGCCACTCATCGCCGAAATCGTAGAGATACGTGAATGAGTGGACGCCTTCGCGAATCACGTCTCCCAGCGATCGGCCGTCGGCGCGATAGACGCGATAATCTCCGTACTCGGCGTCCGGGCCGTAGCGCTTGGCGCCGATCCGAAATTCGTAGAGATGATAGTCGGCCCAAAGGAACGCGGCTTGAATGGCTTTATGCACCCCGGAGAGCGCCAGAGACTCCGGCACGTCCAGCACGCGCCAAGGTCGGCCAGGCGTCTCGACCAAGGTAATGCGAAGGCGCGCGGCGGCCGTCATGGCGTGAAGTGGGGCTTTTTAGCGCCCGCCGTCCGGCCGCGGACCGCCGGCGCCGCCGGGCAGGTTCTGTTCGCCGCCGAACTGTTCGCCGGGCAGGCGGCCGACATTGCCGAGCAGTTGTTCGATCAAGGTGAGCTCGCGGCCGCGCGTCGGGGTTTCGCGGTCCACCAGCGCGATCACGCGGCCGTCTTCAAGCCCGTATTCGTCCATGGCCGACAGGACGCCGGCCTCGTCGAAGGTCAGCTTGATCACCCGGCGTTCGCGGGTGTCGGGACGCAGATAGGCGAGGTATTCGCGCGTCGCGGAGATGTAATACCAGGTGTCGTCCTCGAACATGCCGCGCGTGGACGGGTTGCCGAGCGTCGCGAGCACGCTCGCCTGGGTGTCCTCGCCCACGGCCAGCTCGGGCATTTCGCCGTCAGGATAGCGGAAGCCGTGGCTGCGCAGGGTCGGGTTGCAGGCTGACAGAACGGCGGAGCCGGCGATGATCGTGGCGGCGATGGCGGCGCGGCGAAGACGCATGGACGGCCCTCCTTAAGAGCGGGTATCGATGTCGGCGCGGCTTTGCGCCGCGCGCCGATTGACGTAGCTGTTCGCGATCTTAGCTTCAAGCGCGCGATAAAGGGAGCCCGCGTGACATGTTCGCCCGTCTGTTTCGAAAAGACCCGATGAAGGCGCGCGCCGCGCAGGTTTTCGACGATCTGGTGCGGGCGGCGCGAAAGCCCGGCCTTTATGGCCCACAGGGCGCCCCGGATACCGTTGACGGGCGGTTCGACATGATCACCGGCCATGCGATTCTGCTGTTCCGGCGCCTGCGCGGGAAGGGCGAGGCCGCCGCTGAACTGAGCCAGCTGGTGTTCGACCGCATGTTTGACGATTTCGACGCGGCGCTGCGTGAAATGGGCACGGGCGATCTGTCGGTCGGCAAGAAGATCAAGGAGATGGGCGAGGCGTTCTACGGCCGGGCCAAGGCCTATGAGGCGGCGCTCGACGCCGGCGACGAAGCGGCGCTGGCGGCGGTGCTGGACCGCAATCTCTTCGCCGAGGACGACGCGGAGAGCGCCGCCGAACCTTCGCAAGCGGTGACGCCGTCTGAGGCCGCCACCCGGCTCGCGGCGTATCTCACCGCCTCGGCGCGCGCGCTGGAGATACAGGACGTGGACGCGATCGTGGCGGGCGAAGCGCCGCGCTACGCCGCCGCGCCCTGAGCCTCAGGGGCGACCGCTCAGCCCGCCTTGCATCTTCAGAGTCGATGGGTGACAAGAAACCCGCCCGCGTGCGGGCGCATGGATTCATCCATTGACGGATTTTGAATGACGTCCTCCCTGGTCCTCTCCATCGACGCCATGGGCGGCGACCACGCTCCCGAAAGCGTGATCGGCGGCGCCGCTGATTTCTTGAAGAACCGCCGGCGCTCCGTGCGCTTCCTCCTCCATGGCGACGAGGCGCGCATCCGCCCGCTGCTTTCTGAACACGACGCGTTGAGCGCGGTCAGCGAGATCCGCCACACCGCCAGCGAAGTGGACATGTCCGCGAAGCCCTCCGAGGCGGTGCGCCGGTCGCGCGGCTCGTCCATGTGGAACGCGGTGCACGCGGTGAAGGACGGCGAGGCCAATGTGGCGATCTCGGCCGGGAACACCGGCGCGCTCATGGCGATCTCCAAGGTGATCCTGCGCATGAAGCCGGGCGTTCATCGTCCCGCCATCGCGGCGAGCTGGCCGGCGCCGAAGGGATTCTCCACCGTGCTCGACGTGGGGGCGAACGTGGAGATCACGCCCTCCCAGCTGGTGGAGTTCGCCGTCCTCGGCGAGGCCTTCCATCGCGCCGTGCACGGCGTGAAGCGGCCCACGGTCGGCATCCTCAATGTCGGCCAGGAAGAGCTAAAGGGCAGCCAGATCATCCGCGACGCCGACGCGCTGATGCGCGAGGCCGGGCTCGACATGGAATATCAGGGCTTCATCGAGGGCGACGATATCTCGGCGGGGACGACCAATGTGGTGGTCACCGACGGCTTCACCGGCAATGTGGCGCTGAAGACCGCCGAAGGCACGGCGCGCCTGGTCGGCGGCTGGCTGCGCGAAACCCTCACCGGATCGCTCACCGGCAAGCTCGCCGGCGCGATCCTCCAGCTCGGGGCGCTGGACGGGCTGAAGGCGAAGATGGACCCGCGCAACGTCAATGGCGGCGTGTTCCTCGGCCTGAACGGCATCGTGGTGAAAAGCCATGGCGGAACCGACGCCGCGGGCTACGCCACCGCGCTGCGCATCGCGCTGGAACTGGCCGACAGCCGTTTCCTGACCGAAATTGAAAGGAATCTCGCCACTCTGGGCGAGATCGAAACCCAGAACACCGCGCAGACGGTGGAAGGATAAGCCGTGATCTATTCCCACATCGCCGGGGTCGGAGCCTACCTGCCGGAAAAGGTGCTCACAAACCAGGCGATGGAGGCCATCGTGGAGACCAGCGACGCCTGGATCCGCGAACGCACAGGCATAGAAAAGCGTCACGTCGCCGCCGATGGCGAGCTGACGAGCGATCTCGCGACCGCCGCCGCCAAGCGCGCGCTTGAAGCGGCCGGGATCGAGACGGGTGCGGTTGATCTCATCGTGCTGGCGACGGCGACTCCGGACCTGACCTTTCCCGCCACCGCCACCATCGTGCAGCAGAAGCTGGGGATCGAGCAGGGCGCAGCGTTCGACGTGCATGCGGTGTGTTCCGGCTTCCTTTATGCGCTCGCCACGGCCGACAATTTCATCCGATGCGGTCAGGCCAAATGCGCGCTGGTGATCGGCGCGGAGACCTTCTCGCGCATTCTCGACTGGACCGACCGGACCACCTGCGTGCTGTTCGGCGACGGGGCGGGCGCGGCGGTGCTGACCGCGCAGGAGGGCGACCCGTCGAACGGCGTGATGAAGACGCATCTGCGCTCCGACGGCCGGTTCAAGGATTTGCTGTTCGTCGACGGCGGTCCTTCGGCCACCAAAACGGTCGGCCATCTGCGCATGCAGGGCAATCAGGTGTTTCGCCACGCGGTCTCGAAGATCGCCGGCTCCATGAGCGAACTCGCCGAGATGGCGGGCGTCGACATCGCCGATATCGACTGGTTCGTCCCTCACCAGGCCAATCAGCGAATCCTGCTCGGCGTTTCGAAAAGACTTGGCATCCCTGAGGAAAAAGTGGTCTCCACCGTGGCCCAGCACGGCAATACGTCGGCGGCCTCGATCCCGCTGGCCTTCGATCAGGCGATTCGTGACGGCCGGATCAAGCGCGGCGACTTGGTGTTGATGGAGGCGCTCGGCGGCGGGTTCACCTGGGGCGCCGCGTTGGCGCGTTATTAAGCGTTTCCCTATGGTTAACGTTGACCGCCGGGCGGTGTGCGCCGTACCCTCATACTCTTGATGCACTGCTAGGGGGTACGCCATGTCGAAAACCATCACGCGAGCCGATCTGGCCGATGCGGTGAACCGCGATATCGGGCTTCCGCGCCAGGAAAGCGCCCAGCTTGTCGAGCAGGTGCTGGACATGATTTCCGACACGCTGGTCGATGGAGAGTCGGTGAAGCTGTCCTCGTTCGGGTCGTTCGTCCTGCGCGACAAGAACGGGCGCGTCGGCCGCAATCCGAAAACCGGCGAGGAAGTGCCGATCGATCCGCGCCGGGTGCTCGTCTTTAAACCGAGCCAGGTGCTGAAGGACCGGGTGGACACTGCGCTGTCGCGCGATATGGCCTAGATGGCGGACAAATCGCCCGAGGCTTATCGAACCATCTCCGAAGCCGGCGCCGAAGCCGGGCTTCCCGCCCATGTGCTGCGCTTCTGGGAGAGCAAGTTCGCCCAGCTGAAGCCGGTGAAACGCGCCGGCGGGCGGCGTCTCTATCGCCCTCAGGACGTGGCGCTTCTCAAGGGGTTGCGCCGACTTCTTTACGAAGAAGGTTACACCATCAAGGGCGCGCAGAAATACCTCAAGGACCATGGCGTCGCCCATGTGAGCGCGCTCGGCGAGGGGAGCGCAGTCCCCGACACGCCCGCCACTGCACCTGCGCCCGCCGAGCCGGAAGGCGCCACCGAAACCGCAGCGACGGAATCCGGCGCCGACCGCGAGATCACCCCCGCGCCGGCGATTCCGACGCCGAACGAGATTCACCCTGAGGTCGCTGAGCGTCTGCGCCGGGCCTATGATCGGGTCCGGGCGGCTCGCGAGGTGCTGCAGGGCGGGCTCCAGTAGCGGCTTCTCGCCGCATTTGCCCGGTTGCCGCGCGTCGCAGCCGCGCCTATAACCCCGCTCCCGGCCCAGCGCCGGGCCCCCGGTTCACCCCGCCGGGGCGATGATTTGGCGGAGCGTGGCGCAGCCCGGTTAGCGCACCGGTCTGGGGGACCGGGGGTCGCAGGTTCAAATCCTGCCGCTCCGACCATTCCACCGATCTTTCAGGCTGCTTAGGTTGGTGCCCCCCATACCTATTGCGGCGGCTGGCGCGGCACGCAGGCGTCGCGATCGAAGAAGCAGCCGCATCGCGCGCCGGGACCGGCGGAGAACTGTCCCGCCGGCGTGTCGAACAGACTGCAGCTCACCGGACAATCGGAGACGCCCGCGCGCCCTGGCGTGCGTAGCTCGACGCTGTCCGGGCAGGACGGCGTCCCCTCGGCCGCGCAGCTCGGCGGGTCAAAGGGCCGTGTCGCCGGGGCGGGCGCGCAGGAGATCGCCCGGATCGGGTCAAGCGTAAGCCTGATCGGCCGGGCTTCCGCGTCGGGCGCCCTTACGGTGTTGGGCGTCTGCACGGTGGGAGTCTGCACCGTCGGAGTCTGGACGGTCTGGCGCGCCTGCGCGGCGGCGTCAGAGGGCGCATGAAACCAGATCAGAAGCGCCGCCAACGCGGCGGTGAGGATTGCACGGAACATGGCGAGTCTCCCGCACGCCGCCGCTTGGCCCAGCGCCGCGGCGGCCTGAGTCATATCTGGATGCAAATACGAGTGCGATGCAAGCACGACGCCGCCTCCGGGCCCGATTGGTCTTTAGGATTCCAGCCAACCCGCTCGGATGTAACGCGAATTCAAGCTGGCCTCCGCGCCTTGCGCAGTCCATGGTTCCATGCACAATTCCGGAGGACCGCCATGACCCGACTCCCGCCGGCGATCTTTGCCGCCCTTGCAGCAGCCGGCTGCGCGTCGGGCGGCGGCGCGGTCTCAACCAAGGACTGCCCGCTGCGGCCGCCCTCGAACATTGTCTTCTGGTGGGATGCCCCGGCGCTGGAGCCGGGCGAGAGCGTGACCCTGACGCCCTATTTCACCGAGCGCCCGGGAATGATGGAGCCGCTTCCCCCGACCTGCATCACCGGGGCGAGTCTCAGCCCGCCGGGCTTGGCCTCGCTCGGCCGCGACCGCGACGGCGCGATGGTGGTGCGCATCGCCGACGACACCGCACCCGGCCGGGTGAGCCTGGAGGCGACCTATGCCGATATCGGTCGGGTAAGAGCCGTCATCGACGTGTTTGACGCGGACGCCGCGCCTCTGACCGGCGTCTGGGCCCAGGACGCGGCCGCCTGCGCGGCGCAAGGCGCCGAACCGGTCCGCGAACTGATTTTCGAAGGCGACGGCGAGTTTTCCGTCACCTGGACGCCGTTCGAGACCTACAAGGATTTTTGGGGACGCTACACCTACGATCCGGAGAGCGGCGCGCTGACGCTGGAGCCGGAGGGCGGCAACCATGTTCCGTCCGATATCGTGCCGGGCGTCGCGGAGCTGAGCGCCGGCGGCCGCTTGCGGCTGCTGACCGCGTCGCTTGGTACGCCGCGCAGCGGTTTGCAGTGCACCGCGCCTTTCGACCGGATCCGCTAAACGATAGCCCCGCGGGTGTGCCGGCGGCCATTTCCGGTCTAACCTGCCCATATGGGCAAATATCTGCGATACGAGGCGATCGAGCGGCTTGTGGCCTGGCTGGTCACCGCCGGTATGGCGGTGGTGATCGCGCTCGCGCTCGTTCACTTTGCGCGCGGCCTGTATGAGGCGGTTCTGGGCGTCAGCCCTGGATGGGACTACGCCGCGTTCCAGGGCCTGTTCGATCGGGTTCTCACCGTCATAATCGCTCTGGAGCTGGCGCGCTCGGTGCTGCAGATGGCGCGCGGAGAACACGGCCTCGCCCAAGTGCGAACCGTCGTGCTGATCGGCATTCTCGCCGTCGTGCGCAAGCTGATCCTGCTGGAGATCGACACGACGACCGGCGGCTTTCTGGCGGGCCTGGCCGCGGCGATCCTCGCGCTTGGACTGGTCTATGCGCTGGTGCTTGAGGCTGAGCGGCGTGTCCGGAAGGAGGGCGTCGAAAAGCCGGACGTTTAGCGCAAGTCGCGAACGATCAGCTCGGCCGTGGCCATCAGCCCGAGCGCGCTCGCGGCGAAAAACCAGAGGCCGGGAAGGCTCGCAGCGCCGAGCGCGCCGGCGCTTGACCACACGACGATGAGGATCGCCACCACCAGCACGTCGGTGAGGGACCAGCGCCCGATCGCGGCCACGATCCGCGCAAAGCCCGTGACCCCCGAGCCGCGCCGGCGCAAATGCAGCGCGGTCAGGCCGGCGCATTTGAGAAGCGGCGTCACGATCGAGAACAGAAAGACCAGGGCCGCGAGCCCCAGCTCCCCCTCGTCATAGAGCGCCTGAACGGTCTGCAGCAGGGAATACTCGGTCTTGAACACCCAGAGTTGCCGCGTCTCCATGACGGGCAGCCAGAGACCCAGGGCGAGAAAGATCGCGCAGACGACCAGAAGCGCGCGCGCCAGCGCGCCGCCGGCGGGGCCGGGGCGAGACTCCTCCGGTGAAACCAAGGCGAGAGGATCGGTGAGGGCCATTGAGCCACTCTGCCCGATCCCGCAAGCCTTGTCTCGATTATAGTTAACGCAGCGCGGTCAGTACCCGCTCAACCGCGCCACTTCGCCCGCCCCGAACGCATCATCGCCGAGATATTCGCCGGCGGCCTGGGCGCGTTTGTAATAGAGCCCGATATCGTATTCGTCGGTCATGCCGACCCCGCCATGCATCTGGATGCCTTCGGCGGCGGCGAGGCGGGCGACCTGGGTGGCCTTGGCCTTGGCCGCGGCGCACCAAAGCGGGGCCTGGCTCGGCTGGGTGTCCAGCGTGGTGAGCGCGCGGCGCACCAGCGACTGGCACAGTTCCAGCTCGCCATATAGATGAGCGGCCCGGTGCTGCAGACCCTGGAAAGTGGCGATCGAGACGCCGAATTGCTCGCGCCCCTTGATATACTCCAGCGTCACGTCGAAGGCCTGAAGCGCCGTGCCGTAGAGCTCGGCGGCCTGACACGCGCGGCCGGCGTCGAGCAAATGGCGGTAGGCCGCCTCGCTGTCCTCCGCGCCCGCCATCAGCGCCTCGCCGGTCAGCTTCACGTCGGCGAATTTGATGTCGGCGGGGACATGGCTGTCCACGGTGCGGCGCGGCGTGCGCTCCACGCCTTCGGCCTCGGGATCGACGAGGAAAAGATTAATCTTGTCGTCCTCGGTGCGTGCGGCGACGACCAGCACGTCCGCGCCCATGGCGTTGACCACATAGCGCTTCGCGCCGTCCAGGAGGAAGCCGTTGCCGTCCTTCACCGCCCGCGCGTCGATCTTCTCCGGGTTGTGCCGGGCGCGTTCGTCGATGGCGAAGGCGAAGACGGTCTCGCCCGCTGCGATCTTCGGCAGCCAGCTGTTCTTCTGCGCCTCCGTTCCGGCCAGATTGAGCGCCGTGGCGCCCATGACGGCGGTGGAGAGATAGGGCGAGGCGGTGAGGGTGCGCCCGATCTCCTCAAGGATCAGCCCGGCGGCGGAATAGCCCATCTCCACGCCGCCATGGGCTTCCTCGACCAGTACGCCGGTCCAGCCCATTTCGGCCATCTGCGCCCAGAGCTCGCGTGAGAACCCCACCGGGTCCTTGTCGTCGCGCAGCTTGCGCAGCGCGGTCACCGGAGAGGCTTCGGAGAGAAAGCCGCGTGCGGAGTCGCGAAGCATCTGCTCGTCTTCGTTCAGCACGAAGGTCATGGTCCAATTTCCTGTCTTAAATGCACTTACG
Source organism: Oceanicaulis sp. (assembly GCA_051117435.1). Lineage (GTDB taxonomy): Bacteria > Pseudomonadota > Alphaproteobacteria > Caulobacterales > Maricaulaceae > Oceanicaulis. The sequence continues at coordinate 43,290 of JBNPED010000018.1, forward strand.
CGCTCGGAAGATCGAGCACGCGCTTGGCGACGATGTTGAGCTGGATCTCGCTGGTGCCGCCCTCGATGGAGTTCGCGCGGCTTCTGAGCCAGGAGCGCGCCGGATCGCCGTCGTGCTCGGTCTCGCCCTCCCAAAGAAGGCCGTCATAGCCGAGCGCGCTCATATTGAGTTCGTTCTTCCGCTTGTTCAGCTCGGTGCCGATATATTTCAGCATCGAGGCGCGCGCCCCGACGCCTTCGCCATGGTCGGCTTCTTCCTTGACCCGGCGCATGGTGGCGTCGAACGCCAGACCGTCGATCGTCAGGCGCGCCACGTCGCCGCGCAGGATCGGATCGGACAGGCGGCCGTCTTCCTCGATCTCGCCGGACTGGTGGGCGGCCGTCACCGGGTTGAGCCCGCCGAACGTCGCCTCGGACACGATTCCGGCGCGTTCGTGGGACAGAAGGTATTTCGCGATCCCCCAGCCCTGACCCGGCTCGCCGAGGCGGTTTTTCGTCAGCGCTTTCGCTTCGTCGAAGAAGGTCTCGCAGAAGGGCGACTTGCCGCTAATCAGCTTGATCGGCTTGGTGGAGACGCCCGGCTGGTCCATGTCGACCAGGAGGAAGGAGATGCCATTATATTTCGGCGCATCCGGCTCTGTGCGCACGAGGGCGAAGATCCAGTCGGACTTGTCGGCGTAGCTGGTCCAGACCTTCTGTCCGTTGACCACATAATGATCGCCCGACAGCTCGCCCCTGGTGCGCAGCGACACGAGGTCGGAGCCCGCGCCGGGCTCGGAATAGCCCTGGCACCAGCGGATTTCGCCGCGCGCGATCTTCGGCAGGTGCTCGGCCTTCTGCTCATGTGTGCCGTATTTCAACAGCGCCGGGCCGAGCATCCAGATTCCGAAGCTGTCCAGCGGCGAGCGCGCGCCGATCGCCTTCATTTCCTCTTTCAGAACGAAGGCTTCTTCCTTGGAGAGGCCGCCACCGCCGTATTCGGCGGGCCAGGTCGGGACGGTCCAACCCTTTTCCGCCATACGCTCCAGCCAGACCTTCTGGTCCTCGCTGGCGAAGGTCCAGGTCTTGCCGCCCCAGCAGATATCGGCCTCGGAGCGGATCGGTTTGCGCATGCTCTCGGGGCAATTGGCCTCGAGCCAGGCGCGGGTCTCGTTGCGGAACGCATCTAGCGACATGGCGCTTCTCCTCCCTGACGTTTACGTAAAGGGTAAGGCGTGCCTCCGGCTCTGACCAGTCCCGAGCGGCGTCAATTCACGCCTCCGGCGCGGCGAAACGGCGCGGAAGACTTGCTCCGGACCGTCCAGCCGATATGTAGCGCTCATCCCATATTCTGAAGGACTCGCCATGCAGGCCGCGACCTCCATTCCCAAGCCCTTCACCGCGCCGGACACCAGCCGGGCCATGTTCTGGTGGCTGGTTGTGGTATCCGCCTTCGTATGCGCGATGATCCTGGTGGGCGGGGCGACGCGGCTGACCGATTCCGGCCTGTCGATCGTGGAATGGCGTCCGGTCACCGGCGCGATCCCGCCGCTCACCGCCGCGGGCTGGGAGGCGGAGCTGGAGAAGTATCGCCAGATCCCCGAGTACCAGATGCAGAACCGCGGCATGTCCATGGCGGAGTTCCAGTTCATCTATTGGTGGGAATGGGGTCATCGCCAGCTGGGACGGACGCTGGGCCTGGTCTACTTCATCCCGTTCGTGTTCTTCCTCGCCAGGGGGATCGCGCCGAAGCGCCTGCGGCCGCGGCTCTGGGTCCTGTTCGCCCTTGGCGGGCTTCAGGGCGCGATCGGCTGGTGGATGGTCTCCTCCGGCCTGTCGGAACGCCTGGACGTGAGCCAGTACCGGCTCGCCACACATCTCACCATGGCGTTCCTGATCCTGGGTCTCAGCCTGTGGACCGCGCTGGAGCTTCGATACGGGGAGACGCGCATGTTGAGCCGCACGCGCTATTTCCCGTGGGCTGCGGCGTTCTGGGCCGCGATCCTGCTCCAGGTGGCTCTCGGCGCGTTCGTGGCGGGGCTGGACGCGGGCACGATCCACACCAGCTGGCCCGGTTTCGACGGACGGCTGGTCCCGGACGGGTATCTGAGCGGCATGCCGTTCTGGCAGGCGATCTTCGAAAGCCGTCCGGCGGTCCAGATGAACCATCGCTGGTTCGCCTACGCGCTTGTCATCGCCGGCGCCGCGCTGGCCTGGGCCTATCACCGCAGCGGCGACAAGGTGATGCGCAATTTCGCGCTCGTCCTGCCGGGCGTGCTGCTGTTCCAGGTGGCGCTGGGCGTGGCCACCCTGATGCACGCCGCGCCGCTGTCGCTCTCGCTCGCCCACCAGGCCGGCGCAGTGGCGTTGTTTCTGACTGCAGGCATGGCGGCATGGACGGCGGCGCGGGCGCTGCCGTCCGGCGCGGCCGATCAGCTTTCCGGAGACACGACGGCGCGGGCGACCACTTCGCGGGCGACGATCTTGACCCGGGAATCCGCGCGGTCATAAACGGCCACGAGGCCTGACGAAAACGCCATTCCGCCATAGCTGGCGCTGGTCACCGCCAGCGCCACCGGCGTGTCGAACGCCGGGGCGTTGAGCCCGGCCTCGGTCTCGATATCGGTGATCTTGTCCAGCGTACGCGCGTCAAAAACGTTCAGCCGGCCGGTGTCCGAGGAGGCCGCCATCACGGCGGGGCGACCGAGAAGTTGAGCATAGCCGATATCGGTCACGCCGAGCCCGGCTGCGAAGGCGCGGGTCTCGCCGTTCATGTCGAGGCGCGCCAGGCCGGACGTGGGGCCGGCCACGATCAGATCGCCGTCGGCCGGCGCGCAGGAGCGCGCGGCGAAGGGCAGGGGGAGGCGGGCCTGTTCGGTCAGGGTCAGGCCGTCGCCGCCGGTGTCGCGCACGCGCGCCACCACCGCTTCAGGCCCCTGCGCCAGCACCGCGATGTCCACATAGCCGATCCCGGAGTCCAGTGTGCAGACCGCCGCGGCGGTCTCCACCAGCGCGTCGCCTTCCAGCGGCAGCTCGACCACGTCGTCAGCCTGGCGCAGAACCGCGAAGCCGCGCAGCGCGCCCGCCTCATCGACGCCGAACAGGAGCGGGAAGACTTCGCCGCGCAGCGCGAAGTCCGGCGCGGCGGCGATGGCGTTCAGCTGCGGGCCGGCCGAGGAGATCAGCCGCTGGCCCTCTACGGAGAACACGTCGAACCCGCCGTCGCGCAGGCTGGTCGCGACTAGACCTGTCCACGGCGTCTCTGCAGTGGGCAGGAAGGCGAGCCCGCGCGCCGGGGCGGAGGGCTCGAACGCGCTGGTCACCACCGCGGAGCGCACGACCGCCTGGCTCGCGGTTTCACCGCCGGTTTCCGGCGCCTCGTCCGCGTCGGGCGAGCAGGCGGTCAGGCCGAGGCCGGCGACAAGGAGCGCTGCGCCCACGGCCCGCGCACGGCGAAGGTGCGTCCTGGTCCGTTCTGGACGTTGAAGAAGAGCGTCGATCCGTCGGGTGAGAAGCATGGTCCGGTTATCTCGCTATATTCGCCCGTCTCGTCCGGGCTGGCGTTGCGCCCGATCGTATAGACCCGGCCGCTCGGCGTCACACCCCTGATGTATTGCTCCCCGTCACCGTCTTCCACCACGATCAGATCGCCCCAGGGCGCTACGGTGATGTTGTCGGGTTTCTCCATGACGCCGGCGCTGGTGCTTTCAAACAGCAAGGTCAGCTCGCCCGGCGCCTCGCGCTCCTGGGCGTAGCCTTCGAAGCGGGAGGGACGGTAACGCCAGATCTGTCCGATCCGCTCCGGACCGCCGTCGGTGCAGCAGAAAAACACTTCGCGCTCGCCGAACCACATGCCTTCGCCGCGGGTGAAGCCGGCCGCCCCGGCGGCGATGGCGCGTACGGCGATGTCGTTGTCGGGATTATGGATCGCCTCAAGATCGATCCAGGCCGCCGGCAAAGGCTGGCCCACGGGGATCGTCTCGGCGTCGCCCCAGTTGAAGGTGTTGAGGCCCGGGCGGCCCTGAACGGCCAGCGCCTGAAGCCGCCCGCTGCGCCACAGCTCGCCGGGGTGGTCGGGCAGAAAGCGGGTGACGAGGCTCGGCCGGTCGTCCTCGGTCTGGTAGACGATCCCGGTCTCCGGATCGACGGCGCAGGCCTCGTGCTTGAAGCGCCCGAGCCCGCGCAGGGGGACTGGTTCCACGAGGCCGTCATGGCTGGCCGGAACCTCGAAGGCGAACCCGTGATCGAGCTCGGCGCCTTCACCGGCGCGCGTCAGCGTCTCCTCGCACGACACCCAGCTGCCCCAGGGCGTCGGTCCGCCGGCGCAATTGTTTTCGGTGCCCGCCAGCGACAGGAACTGACGCACCACGCGTCCGGTCTGCGGATCGACATGGAGCGTCGTGGTTCCGCCGAGCTGCGGCGCACCCTGATCGGTTCGGCCGTAGAGCCGGCTGGCGTCGATGCGCGCCAGGCGTTCGGCGTTCGGTCCAAAGGCGGAGTGCTCGGTTTCGTGCGATCTCAGCTCGTGATTGCGCACCAGCGTGACAAGTCCGTCCTGGCCGGGAAAGGCCGCCATGCCGTCATGGTCGCCCGGCACCAGCAGACCGTCGTCCATCACGTCGCCGGTCTCTGAGAGCGTCACATAGCTGAACCCTTCGGGCAGGTCGAAAAGGCCGCGCGGATCGCGGATGAGCGCGCCGTAACCTTCGACTTGATTCTGATAGCCCTCGCTGGCCTCGGCGGAGCAGGCCGCGAGAGAGGGCAGCCCGGTGAAGGCGGCGCTTACGGCGGCGGTGCGCGTCAGGAAACGGCGGCGCGACAGGGTCATGGCGGGCTCCGGTGAACAGGGCTGAAGCAGTCGGGTCGCTCTTCTTTAGCGGAGGTCCAAGCGCTTGAATATACCGGCCTCTTGAAAAATGCGGTAATCCGATACCTTATTGCTAACTCCCTTGGATCAAACGTTTTTCACAATAGCTGTTGACCGGTATGTGTGTTTTGCGTAGGAAGCGCGCTCTTCGCGCGGGGGGTGGGCCTCCGCGCTCACGGAATTGACCGAAGGCTGACGCGATGAAGACCTTTACCGCCAAGCCCGCGGACGTCGAGAACAAGTGGGTCGTGATCGATGCGGAAGGCGCCGTCGTCGGTCGTCTCGCCGCGTTCATCGCTACTCGCCTCCGCGGCAAGCACCGTCCCGACTTCACCCCGCATGTGGACACCGGCGATCATGTGATCGTCATCAACGCCGACAAGGTGGTGTTCACCGGGCGCAAATACTCCGACAAGGTGTACTACCGCCACACCGGACATCCCGGCGGGATCAAGGAAACCACGCCGCGCAAGGTGCTCGAGGGCCAGTTCCCCGAGCGCGTGCTCGAAGCGGCCGTCAAGCGCATGCTGCCCAAGGAAAGCCCGCTGGCCCGCACGCAGTTCTCCAAGCTGCGCGTCTACGCCGGTCCGGACCATCCCCATGAGGCGCAGAGCCCCGAAGTGGTCGACTTCAAGTCCATGAACACCAAGAATGCGCGGAGCTGAGAATGGCTGAGCAAGCTCGTTCCCTCGAAGACCTGAAATCCGCGCTGCAGGACGCCGGGTCTGAAATCGTTCCGGAAGCCCCGGAAGAAGAAATCGTCGCCGAACCGAAGATCGACGAGCACGGCCGCGCCTATGCGACCGGGCGCCGCAAGAACGCCATCGCCCGTGTCTGGATCAAGCCGGGTAACGGCAAGATCGTCGTCAACGGCCGCGATCAGGAAGTCTATTTCGCCCGTCCGGTGCTGCGCATGGTGATCGCCCAGCCGTTCGAGACCGCCGAACGCGTCGACCAGTTCGACGTCTACGCCACGGTCACCGGCGGCGGCCTCTCCGGTCAGGCCGGCGCGGTGCGCCACGGGCTGTCGCGCGCGCTCGTCAATTACGAGCCGGGCCTGCGCAAGGTGCTGAAAGCCGCCGGCTTCCTCACCCGCGACTCCCGCGTGGTGGAACGCAAGAAGTACGGCCGCAAGAAAGCCCGCCGCAGCTTCCAGTTCTCGAAGCGCTAAGGCGTCTTTCACTTTGCGATTACGGATGCGGGCGGCCCCTCGGGTCGCCCGTTTTCGTGTGCGCGAAGAACAGCTTTCAAATGGCTGGCGAGCCGGTCGAAGACCAGACGGATGCGCGCGCTGGTGTGAAGCTCGCGATGGGTGACGAGCCAGACCGGCACCGGAATGCTGAACGTGTCGCCGAGCACCGGTTCCAACCCGGCGGCCTGCGCCGCGTCGTCCGGCAGAACGCTCAGTCCGAGGCCCGCCTGCACCAGCGCCACCAGCACTTCGCCGGAGGTCGAGCGGGCGGGAACGCGCTTGGGATCGATATGAAGCCCGTATTCGGCCAGGGTGGCGACCATGCGTTCGGGTTGTTCGAACCCGACATAGTCATGGGCCGCAAGCGCGTCCAGGGTCGCCGGCCGACCTGCGCGGTCCAGATAGCCGGGCGCGGCGTAGATGCGCGCGCCGATCTCGCCGACCAGACGGGCGATCAGATCCTGCTGATCCGGCCGGGCGTGCCGGATGGCGATGTCGGCGTCGCGCCGGCGCAGGTCTTCAAGCGCGTTGGAAGCGACGATCTCGACCTCGATGCCCGGCGCTTCGGTGCGCAGCGCGGCGATCAGGGCGGGGAGGTGGCGCGACGCGAACAGGCTGGTTGCGGTGATCGCCACGCGGCCCTCGATCCCGGCCGCAGCTCCCGTCGCGGAGAGCGCCAGCGCAGCGGCGTGCTCGCCCATGGCGCGCACATGCTCGGCGAGCGCGGCCCCGGTTTGCGTCAGCGCCATGGTCCGCGGTCCGCGCTCGAACAGGGTCACGCCAAGCGCCGCCTCGAGCGCAGCGATCTGGCGCGACACCGTGGGCTGGGTCACTCCAAGCGCGCGCGCCGCCGCCGAAAACGAGGCGTGCTCGCTGACCGCCAGGAAGGCGCGCGCCTGGTTCCAGTCAAAGGCGAGTTTCGGCTGCAACATGCAAATTCGTATCGCTGCGATCAATGATTAGCGGATTTCTCCAGGTTCTGCGTATGGCTAAACGAAGCGGGCCGGCGCGCAAGGCCCGGCGAACCGGCGGGGAGCCCGAATGAAGAACGATCCGAATTTCTGGGACCGCATCGCGGCGAAATACGCCGCCGAACCGATCAAGGACGAAGCCGCCTATGAGCGCAAGCTTGCGCTGACGCAGGCCGCGTTCCCGCCGCAGGCGGAGGTGCTGGAGATCGGGTGCGGAACCGGAAGCACGGCGCTGCGCCATGCGCCCCATGTGAAGTCCGTGCTCGCCACCGATCTTTCCGAGCGGATGATCGAGATCGCCTGGTCGCGGGCCGAGGAGGCGGGCGTTGCGAACGTTCACTTCGAAGTCGCCGATTTCGACCTCATGGAGGTTGAAACCGGCCGCTATGACGCCGTTCTGATGCTAAGCGTGCTCCACCTTTTGCGAGATCGCCGCGCGGCGCTGGCCAAAGCCTATGGCGCGCTGAAACCGGGCGGCGTTCTGGCGTCGAGCACGGCCTGCCTCGGCGACACGATGGCGTACATGGCCCCGGTCCTGCCGGTGATGCGCCTGGTCGGGGCCGCGCCCTGGGCGGCGGTCTTCACCGAGACGCGCCTGATGGATGAGATCGAAGCGGCCGGGTTTGACATCGAACGGCGCTATCGCCCGGCCAAAGCCGCCGCCGCGTTCCACATCGCGCGCAAGCCGGCCGGATGACGCCGTCAGCGCTCCTCGCCGCCCGGTTCGTCGTCGACGTACTCCTCGGCGCATTTGATGAACACCACGCCGTCGCCTCCTATCGTTCGGCCGCCGAGATCGATCGCGCCGCCGGCGGGCGGCAGGACCGCGAGCGCCTGGGCGCGGCGTTTCTCCAACGCGAACTCGGTGCGGGGCTGATCGAACACGAAGGTTGAATCTGAGCCTGTGCGCACCTCCCCGGTGCGCGGCGCGCCGTCCAGGCTGGTTTCGATGGTCAGCGGCTCGGCGCCGGGCGTTTCGGAAATGTCGAAATCCGGCCGCGCGCAGTCCCCGCCCTTCGCGGTCCAGGGCCCGATCAAATACGCGGCCTCGATCGTTCTCGGGTCACCAGGCGAGGCGTTGCTGGGCGCGGGAATGTCAGTTCCGTCTTCCATCTCCGCTTCGTCCCGGGTCCCTGCGCCGGAGCGCGGTGACGCATCCGCGGTCGACCGCGTATCCGAGCGCGAATCGGCTTGAGCCTGAGCCCGGTCCTCAGTCGGCGTCGGGTCGGCCGGCGGATCCGGCTCGGCGCAGGCGAAGAGGGCGGGCGCCGCCGCGGCGGCGAGCAGGATGCGGATCATGACAAGGCTCCCATAAGCGCTTTGCGACAACGTTTCGAGGCGGCGCGCGTTCGCTCCCCAACTGCGGCGCAGCGCATTGGGAGCCCGACATGTGGTTTGACAGCTGGAGCGATATCGGCCGGATCGTGCTGGTGGGAGCGGCGGCCTATGCGGGCCTTGTGGTCATGTTGAGGATCACTGGAAAGCGGACCCTGTCGAAGATGAACGCTTTCGATCTGGTGGTGACCGTGGCGCTCGGCTCCACCCTCGCCACGGCGATCCTGAGTTCGCAGACCAGTTTAGCCGACGGCCTCACCGCATTCGCTTTATTATGTTTTTTGCAATATGCGGCGACCTACGCGTCGGTGCGATCGAAGCGCGTTCAGGGCCTGATCAAGGGCGAACCGGCGCTGGTCTTCCATGGCGGGGCGTTCTTGAATGACGCCATGAAGCGCGAGCGCGTCACTCGCGAGGAGGTGGAGGCGGCGGCGCGGTCGTCGGGATGCGCCGGCCTTGATCAGGTTCATTCGGTGGTGCTGGAGACCGACGGGTCGTTTTCGGTGATCACCGGCGAGGCGGCGCGCGAGGATCTGCTCACCCAAGCGCGCGGATGAACAGGACGAGGGCGGTCTCCACCGACAGAGCGCGCACGCTCGATCGACCCACATCGCCGAAGCGCCGCTCCAGCGCCAGAGTCGGCCGGTTCGCGCCGGCGAGGGCGAACCAGACGAGGCCCACCGGTTTGGCGTCAGTCCCGCCGCCCGGTCCCGCGACTCCGGTGATCGAAACGGCGAGACCGGCTTGGCTGCGGGCGAGGGCGCCTTCGGCCATGGCGCGCGCCACGGGTTCGCTCACCGCGCCGTACGCCTCGATCATCGCCGCAGGCACGCCCAGCATCTCCGTTTTGGCGGCGTTGGAATAGGTCACGAACCCGCGATCGACCACCGCCGACGAGCCCGCGATCTCGGTCAGGTGGGCCGCGACCAGCCCGCCGGTGCAGCTTTCCGCCGTCGCCAGCATGACGCCTTGCGCGGCGGCCTTCGAGAGCACTTCGGCGGCGCGGGCGTGCAGGGCGTGCATGAACGCGGCTCCTAGATCCGGACCGTGACGACCGCCTCGGCGGCCAGGCCTTCGCCGCGCCCGGTGAAGCCGAGCGTCTCGGTCGTCGTCGCCTTTATGTTCACCCGCTGCTCGGGCAGGTTCAACAGCGCCGCGACCCGCGCGCGCATGGCCGGCTTGTGCGGTCCGATCTTCGGACGTTCGCAGATCAAGGTCACGTCGCAATGGACCGGGACCGCACCCGCCTGTGCGGAGATCGCAAGGGCGTGCTCAAGGAACAGGGCCGAATCCGCGCCGCGCCATCGCGCGTCGGTGGGCGGGAAATGCTCGCCGATATCGCCCAGCCCCGCCGCTCCCAGAAGCGCGTCGGTGATCGCGTGAAGCCCGGCATCGGCGTCGGAATGGCCGATCAGGCGCAGCGGGCAGGCGATGAAGACGCCGCACAGATGCACGCCCTCGCCCGGCGCCAGGCGATGCACGTCATAGCCCGAGCCGGTCACCATGAGCGCGGGCGAGGCGGGCGCGCGGCCTTCGGCGGCCAGCCATCGCTCCGCGCGCTCGAAATCCTCCGGCCAGGTGATCTTGAAGTTGGTCTCCTCGCCGGGAACCAGCACAACATCCAGATTGGCGACGCGGGCGAGCGAGACCTCGTCGGGAAAGTTCGCGGCCGACCCTGCGGCCTGGAAGGCGGCGCGCAGCGCGTCGGCGGCGAAGGCTTGCGGCGTCTGCATGCGCCAGAGGCCGGTTCGGTCGATCGCCTCCAGCCCCTCCTTGCCGTCGCGCGCCAGGGCGTCGGCCATGGCGAGGGCCGGGGCGGCGCCGTCCGCGGTCTCAAGCGCGGCGTGAAGATCGTCGATGAGCCGCGCGCTCAGGAAGGGCCGCGCCGCGTCATGGATCATCAGGACCGGCTCGCGCGCCGCGTCCACCAGATTGCGCACCGAGGCGGAGCGGGTCTCGCCGCCGTCCACGAGCCGGACCGCGGCGGCCAGCGCGCCCAGAGCGCGCCGCGCCTCCTCGCTAGAGCCCGGAGCGACGGCCACCAGGACTTCCCGGCAGGCGGGATGAGCGGCGAACCGCTCGATGCTCCAGGCGATCACCGGCTTGCCGGCGAGCGGACGCCATTGCTTGGCGAGCCCGCCGCCGGCGCGCTCGCCGCGCCCGGCTGCGACGATGCAGGCGGAGAATCCCTTCGACATGGGCCAAAGCGTTACGGCGTCTGGAACCGCGCGTCCAGACAGGGTATGCCCGTACCCATGCAGGAAGCGGTGAATATCAGGGGGTTCGAGATCGGTCCGGTGCGCGTGACGCGCCCGGTTCTGCTCGCGCCCATGTCCGGCGTCACCGACTGGCCGTTCCGCCGCCAGGCCTATCGCTTCGGTGCGGGGCTCGTGGTCTCGGAAATGGTCGCTTGCGAGACCCTCGCCCAGGGCCGCGACGACGTGATCCGGCGCATGGCCGCCGACCCCGCCTGCGGGCCGCACGTGGTCCAGCTCGCCGGGCGTGAGGCGAAATGGATGGATGTGGGCGCGCGTCTGGCTGAAGAGGCGGGCGCGGAGATCATCGACATCAATATGGGCTGCCCGGCGCGCCAGGTGACGCGCGGCCTCTCCGGTTCTGCGCTGATGCGCGATCTCGATCATGCGATGACGCTGATCGAGGCGACGGTGAACGCTGTTTCAGTCCCGGTGACGCTGAAAATGCGTCTTGGCTGGGACCATGACACCGTCAACGCGCCCGAGCTCGCCCGGCGCGCGCAGTCGGCGGGCGTTCGGATGGTGACCGTTCACGGCCGCACCCGGCAGCAATTCTACAAGGGCGAGGCGGACTGGGCGGCGGTGGCGGCGGTGCGTGAGGCGGTGTCGATTCCGCTGGTGGTCAATGGCGACATCGCCACCCCGGAGAACGCCCGCCTTGCGCTGGCGCAATCGGGGGCGGATGCGGTGATGATCGGGCGCGCGAGCCAGGGCCGGCCCTGGCTACCCGGCGCCGTCGCCGACAGCCTGCTCACCGGCGCGCCCCTGCGTGAGCCCTCGCGCGCCGTGGGCGCGGAAAGCCTCGCCGCGGCGGCGCGCGATGCGGCGGACCTCTACGGCGAGGCGCTCGGCGTGCGGTGCATGCGCAAGCACTTCGCAAGCTTCGTCGACTGGGCCGAACCCGACGCCGCAGCCGCGCAGGTCTGGCGCGGCCGGCTGTGCCGCGCGGACCGTCTGGAGGCGGCGCTGGAGGCGCTTGACGCGTTCGCCCGCGACGCCGGTCTCAAGGACGCCGCGTGAGCGCGCCCGATACGGGACTTAGAACGGCCGAATCCGCCTCAGTCGGCCTGGTCCTGGTGGACGCTGAAGCGCGCGTCCTCTTCGTCAACGCCAGCGCGGAAACCTTGATCGGGCGCTCGCGCAAGCAATTGCTCGCCGCCCCGCTGCCTGAGGCCGGCCCGGTGGGCGCGGCTGCCGCCGGTCTTGCGCGGCGCGCCATGGCCGAGGCGCGCGACGTCTTCGCGCATGATCTTCCGATCGCCATGGCGGACGGCGGCGTCCGCCTGTCCATCGACGCCGCGCCGGAGGGCGAAGGGGCCTGTATCTGCCTGCGCCCGTTTCCCGAAAGCGGAGCAAGCGCGCGCGGAGACGCCGCCGCCAGCGCGGCGGCGGGTTTCGGTCGCATGCTGTCGCATGAACTGAAGAACCCGCTCGCCGGCGCGCGCGGCGCGGCGCAGCTGATCGCGCAGAGCGAAGACGGCGAGATCGCCGAACTGGCCGGCGTCATCATCTCGGAAATCGACCGCGCGCGCCGCATCGCCGAGCGCTGGAGCGGCATCGGCGATCTGACGCCCGGCCCGTTCGAGGCGGTCAATCTGCACGCCCTGGTTCGCGAGGCCGTGCGCTCGGCGTCGGCGGGCGCGGGCGAGGCGGTGGCGTTCGAGGAGCATTTCGATCCCTCACTGCCGGACGCGCACGGGGATCGCGACCTGCTGCTCCAGGCCGTGCTCAACCTGCTCATCAACGCCGCCGAGGCGGTGGCCGGAGGCGGCCGCGTCGGCGTGACCACCCGGTACCGCAGCGCCCGGGCCGGCGGCCCGGCGCCGGACGCGCGCCTGGAGATCGAGGTGTTCGACGACGGGCCGGGCGTGCCGGAGGCTCTGCGCGAAGCGGTCTTCAGCCCCTTCGTGACGGGTAAGCCCGCCGGAGAGGGCCTCGGGCTGGCGTTCGTCTCGCGGATCGCCGACCTTCATGGCGGCGGGGTGGAGTTCACCAGCCGGCCGGGGCGCACCGTATTTCATCTCTATGTGAAGGAGGCGCGCGAATGAACCGGCGCGTGCTGGTCCTGGAGGATGACGACTCGCTGCGCCTGGTGATTTCCAAGGCGTTGTCGCGGGCGGGCTTCGAAGTGCGCTCCACAGCAACACCGCAGACCGCCATCGATCGGATGGCGGCGGGCGAGGCCGACGCCCTCGTCGCCGACGTGCTGCTGGGCAAGGAGAATTTTCTCGATCGGCTCGACGAAATCGCGCGGCTGCGGCCTGACGCGCCCGTGATCGTCATGAGCGCGCAAACGACCGCCGCAACCGCCATCGGCGCGGCGCGCAGCGGCGCATTTGAGTATCTCGCAAAACCGTTTGATTTGAATGATCTGGTGGAGATTCTTGACCGAGCGCTGAAGACGCAGAGCGTGCGCTCGCCCGTGCAGCGGGACGGGTTCGCCGGCCTGGTCGGACGGTCCGGCGCCATGCAGGCGGCCTTCCGCTCCCTCGGCCGCCTGGCCAAACGCCGCGATCCCGTACTCATCGTTGGCCCTGACGGGTCAGGGCGGGCCGCCTTCGCGCAGGCCCTGCATGAGGAGTCGGGAAGCGAAGGGGCGTTGGTGGAAGCCGGCCCCGAACGCCTGCGCGATACGCCGGGTCTTCTCGACACACCCGCCGCCGCGTTCTTGCTGCGCCGCGCTGAAGCCTGGGACGCGCGTACGGCCGGCCGGGTGCTGGAGCGACTGGAGACCGAGCAAACGCCGCGCGTTCTCGTGACCGCCGGCCCCGACGTGCGCCGCGCGCTCCCGCCGTCCCTGATCAACCGGCTCGCCGTGGGGCTTGTCGAGCTTCCTCCGGTCCGTCTGCGCGGCGAAGATCGCGCCCTTCTGTTCCGCCATTTCCTGTCCAGGGCCGGGGGCGGGCGCTTTACGGTGAGCGGCGAGGCGGAGGCCTTCATCAACACTCAGGTCTGGCCTGGCGAGGTGCAGGAGATCCGGCGCACCGCCGAGCGGATCGCCGCCCAGGGCGTACCCGGCGAGGTCAGCGCCCGCGATGTCGCGGCGGCGCTGAGCGCGCCGCACGCGGCCGACCGGGATACGGCGCTCGCCGACGCGGCGGCGCGCTATTTCGCCAGCGCCGGCGACGGCGAGGGTGATCTGGCGGAACGCGCTCAGGCGGCGCTTGAAACCGGCCTCATTCGCGCGGCGCTTGAAGCGTCCGGCGGGGTCCGCCAGGAGGCGGCCCGCCGGCTCGGGATGAACCGCAACACCTTCGCCCGCCGCATCGCCGCGCTTGGGCTTGAAGGGGACGACAAAGCCGATTGATGTGCGCTTAGAATGTCACAGTCGTTGAATTGCGGTCACACATGGCTCATGCTCCCATGAGCTAGAGGAGCAACTCGCTTGAACGGCTTGTCCGCCGCGCCGCGCGCCATGCGGCGCTTCTCCATTTTCGGGGTGGGCTTCGTCGCCGCCGGCGTCGGCGCGCTGGCGCTCGCCTATATGGCTGTGGCGGGCGAGGGCGGGCTTGGGCCCGGCGGCGGCGTCTTCGCCGCGTTGATGCTGCTCGAAGTGGTTCTAGTGTGCGCCCTGGGAGCGTGGGTGGCGGTGCGCGCCAGCCGGCATCTACGCGGGCGGCGGTTCGGCGAGCCCGCTCCGCGCCTACAGATGCGCTTCATCACCCTGTTCGCCGTGGCTGCTGTCGTGCCGGCCGTCCTGATGGCCGGTTTCCACGCGCTGGTGCTGGGCCGCGGGATCGAGTTCTGGTTCGGCGAGCCGGTGAACGCGGTGGTGGAGAGCTCCGCCGATCTCGCGCGCGAATGGCCGAACGTGGCAATGGAAACGGTGCGGATCCAGCTTGGCGCGGTCGCTGAGGACCTGGCCTTTCCCGCCGCGCTCGACGCCCTGCGCAACCAGCGCATCCGCTATCGGCAATACCTCACCGAGCAAGCCCGCTTGCGGAACATCCCCGCGCTATACGTCATCGACAGTCAGGCCACCGTGCTCGCCCGCGCTGATCCGCTTGCGGACGCGCCCCCTTATACGGCTCCGTCGGTGACCATGTACGAGTTCGCCGACGACGATTTGATCGGCGCATCCGATCCGCAGGTGCGGGAGAACGCACCGGACTATGTCCGCCTGCTGGTGCGCATTCCAGGCACGGGGAATCTGTATCTCTACGCGGTCTGGTATGTCGATTTCTCGCTCCTCTCCGCGCAGGAGGCGATGACCAATTCCTTCCGCGAAGCGGTGGCGCGCGAATCGGAGATGCGCGAAGGCTTTTTCTTCGTCTACGCGCTCGCCGCGGCGCTGATCTTCATTGGTGCGGTGTGGCTCGCCCTGTCCGCTGCGCGCAGCGTGGTGACGCCGGTGAGCCGGCTGGTCTCCGCGGCGGAGCGCGTTCGGCGCGGCGATCTGGACGCGCGTGTGGACGTGGCCAAGGACGATGACGAGATCGCCGCCCTGGGACGCGCCTTCAACCGGATGACCCGCCAGCTCGCCAGCCAGCGCACCGAACTTGTCGACGCAAACGAGCAGTCCGAGCGGCGGCGCGCCTTCATCGAGGCGGTGCTGACCGGGGTGAGCGCCGGCGTGATTGGGCTTGAGGCCTCCGGCCAGGTGAGCCTGGTCAATCGCTCCGCCGCCCAGCTCTTGGGCTGCGAGCCCGAAGACCTGGTCGGCCAGCGCCTTGAGGACGCCGCGCCGGTCTTCCTGTCGGTGGTCCAGGACGTGCTGCGGCGCCCTGATGAAATCGCCGAACGCCAGATCGACGTGGCGGCGGAGGACGGATCGGTGGTGCATCTGAACGTGCGCGCCGGCCATGACGAGCAGGGCGGGCTGGTGATCACCTTCGACGACGTCACCCGCCTGGTCGCCGCCCAGCGCAGCGCCGCTTGGCGCGACGTGGCGCGGCGGATCGCCCATGAGATCAAGAACCCGCTCACCCCGATCCAGCTGTCGGCCGAACGGCTGCGGCGGCGCTATCGCAAGAATGTGGATGAGGACGGGCTGGAGACGTTCGACAAGTGCGTCGACACGATCGTGCGCCAGGTGAGCGATATCGGCCGGATGGTCGACGAGTTCTCCGCCTTCGCGCGCATGCCGGCGCCGCAGATGGAGCAGGTCGATCTGATCGAGGTCGCCGGCGCGGCGGTCTTCGCCCAGCGCGTAGCCTCGCCCTCGATCCGGATTCCGTTCAGCGCGCCGGGCGCGCCGATCCAGGTGGAGTGCGATTCCCGGCTGGCCTCTCAGGCCCTCGCGAACATCCTGAAGAACGCGGCCGAGAGCGTGTCGGCGCGCATGGAGGCGGACGGGGCGAAATCGGCCGGACAGATCGCGGTGAAGGTCTATCGCGAGAACGGGTTCGGCGTGATCGAGGTGAAAGACGACGGGCTGGGGTGGCCGACGGCGGACAAGTCCAGGCTCACCGAGCCTTACATGACCACGCGCGAGAAGGGGACCGGTCTCGGCCTCGCGATCGTGCGGCGCGTCATGGAGGATCACGGGGGGCGGCTTGAACTCGACGATCCGGCCGAGGGCGAAACCGGGGCGGTCGTAAGGCTGGCCTTCCCCTTGCTTGAACCCGATGCGGGCGCCGAAGACGCGCCCGCGCATGCGGAGGCGTGACCCAAGATGGCGCATGACATACTCATCGTCGACGATGAAGCCGACATCCGCGAGTTGATCGGTGGGCTTCTCGAAGACGAGGGCTATGAGGCCCGATACGCCGGAGACGCCGATGCGGCGCTCGCCGCCATCCGTCAGCGCAAGCCGGCGCTGGCGATCCTCGACGTCTGGCTCCAGGGGTCGCGGCTCGACGGCATCGAACTTCTCGACGAGGTGAAGAAGGCCGATCCGGGCCTACCCGTCGTGGTGATCTCCGGCCACGGCACGATCGAGACCGCCGTCGCCGCGATCCGCAAGGGCGCCTATGATTTCATCGAGAAGCCCTTCAAATCCGACAAGCTTCTGGTCACGGTGGAGCGCGCGCTGGAGACAAGCCGGTTGCGCCGCGAGAACGAGGAGCTTCGCGCCAAGACGGGCATGAACAACGAGCTGATCGGCCGTTCGGCCGCCGCCGCGACCTTGCGTCAGACCGTCGACCGCGTCGCGCCGACCAATTCGCGCGTGCTGATCTCCGGTCCGCCGGGATGCGGCAAGGAGCTGATCGCCCGGCTCATCCACGCCAATTCATTGCGCGAGAGCGGCCCGTTCGTGCCGGTGAGCGCGGCGATGATGGATCCCGAACGCGTCGAGCAGGAATTGTTCGGCTCCGAGCAGGACGGGCAGGTGGAGCGCGTGGGACTGCTCGAGCAGGCCCATGGCGGCACGCTGTTTCTGGACGAGGTCGGCGACATGCCGCTCGCCACCCAGGGCAAGCTCCTGCGCATGCTGGTGGAGCAGCGCTTCAAGCGCGTCGGCGGCGCCTCGGATGTCGAAGTGAACGTGCGCGTGCTCTCCTCCACGGCGCGAGAGTTGCGCGGCCTGATCTCCCAGGGCCGGTTCCGTGAAGATCTCTATCACCGCCTCGCGGTGGTGCCCCTGGAGGTGCCGTCCCTCTCGGAGCGCCGCGACGACATCCCGCTTCTGGTCGAGCACTTCATCGAGCGGCTGACCGCCATGTCCGGCCTGCCGCGCCGGCGCATCGGCGAAGACGCCATGGCCGCGCTCCAGGCCCATGACTGGCCTGGAAACGTCCGCCAGCTGCGCAATAACGTGGAGCGCGTGCTGATCCTCGCCACCGGCGATCCCGACGATCCAGTCACGCTGGATTCCCTGCCGTCCGAAGTGGCCGGGCGCGGAGGCGGCGAGGCCGGCGGCTTCGACGCCGAGCGCATGATCGCCTTGCCGCTGCGCGACGCGCGTGAGAAGTTCGAGCGCGAGTACCTCAAGGCCCAGATCAATCGGTTCGGGGGCAATATCTCGCGCACGGCCAGCTTCATCGGCATGGAACGCTCCGCGCTGCACCGCAAGCTCAAGACGCTCGGCGTCAACGGTTCGCAGCGCGCCGACGAAGTCGATACCGAGAACGCCGGCTAGGCGCCCGTCCAGGGACACGAATTCTCCATGAAAGCTGTGGTGTGCGGCGCAGGCCGCGTGGGTTACGGAATCGCGCGCGAGCTTGCCGCTGAGGGCAATTCGGTGACCGTGGTGGACTGGTCGCGCGAGCTCATCGACAAGATCACGACCGATCTCGATGTGCGCGGCGTGGTTGGCCACGGCTCCCATCCCGACGTGCTCGAAAAGGCCGGGGTCGCCGACGCCGATCTGCTGGTGGCGGTCACCTATTCGGACGAAACCAACATGGTGGCCTGCCAGGTCGCCCACTCCCTGTTCGACACGCCGACACGCATCGCGCGGGTGAGGGCGCAGAGCTATCTCGACAAGCGCTGGGGCGATCTGTTCAGCCAGGGCGCGCTGCCCATCGACGTGACGATCTCCCCTGAGCTTGAGGTGAGCCGCTCGATCCTTCAGCGCCTTGAAACGCCGGGAGCGTTCGCCACCGCGCCGTTCGCCAATTCCCGGGTCCAGCTTCTGGGCCTGTCGGTGGACGAAACCTCTCCGGTCGCCGGAAGTTCTCGCGATCAAATCCTTGAACTGTTTCCCGATCTCGGATTCGACATTCTCGGCGTTCATCGCGACAAGACGCTCTTCATTCCCGAAGGCGGCGATCCGCTCATGCCCGGCGACGACGTCTATGTCAGCCTCGCCGCGGGCCATGTGAAACGTGCGCTCGACGTGTTCGGCCGATCGGTGCAGCGCGCCCGCCGCGTGGTGATCGTGGGCGCCGGCAATATCGGGCTCTATGTGGCGCGCGCGCTGGAGCGTGTGGGCGGGGTGAGGGTGCGCCTGATCGAGCGCGACAAGGCCCAGGCCGAGCGCGCCGCGGACGCGTTGCGCCGCACGGTGGTCCTGCATGGCGACGGGCTGGACCGGGAGGTGCTGCGCGAGGCGGGCGTCGAGGATTCCGAGCTCGCCCTGTGCCTGACCAATGACGACAAGGTGAATCTGCTGTCTGCGGTTATGGCGAAGAAGGAGGGTGCGGCGCGCGCGCTGTGTCTCGTCAACGATCAGGCCTTCAACCCCGTCAAGTCCGCGCTGGACATCGACGTTCTGATCGACCCGCGCGCCGTGACGGTGTCGACCATCCTGCAGCATATCCGCCGTGGCCGGATCACGGGTCTTCAGACGCTCGCCGGCGGCGCGGCCGAAGCGCTGGAAGGCGTGGCCCTGTCCACCTCGCCGCTCGTGGGCAAATCGCTGAAAAACCTTGATCTGCCCGAGGGCGTCGCGGTGGGGGCGGTCGTCCGCGGCGACAAGGTGTTCTTTGCGCGCGACACCGTGAAGATTGAAGAAAACGACCGGGTCGTGTTCTTCGCCTTGAAAGCGGCCGTGCCGAAAGTCGAGCAGATGTTCCGCGTCAGTCTGGAATACTTCTAGGCCGCCATGCGCTTGTCGCCCCGCCTGTTCCGAGCGCTAGGCTGGTGCGCGGCCGTGATCGGCGCCAGCGCCGCGCCGTTCATCGCCCTGGCCTCGCTCGAAGGCGACGCAGTTGCGGTGCGGGGCTTTTTCGTCACCACGGTGCTCGGCCTGTTCCTGGGCGGAACGATCCTGGCCGGGACCGCCCGCCTGACCCGTCCCGCGGGCGCGGCCGCGGCGCTGCGTCTGGCCTTCTACGCCTGGGTGCTGACGCCGTTGCTCGCCGCGCCACCGCTCGCAGGCGCGGGCGGCGCGGTTTCGGCCGCGTTCGAGGCCTATGGGGCCTTGACCACCACCGGCGCGGTTCTGATGGAGCCTGAAGCGGCGTCGCGCGCCGTCGTTCTGTGGCGGTGTTATCTCGGCTGGCTTGGCGGGCTGGGCAGTCTCGTGCTCGCCGCCACGGTGTTCGCCGCGCTCGACCGGCGAGGCGTCGGCCTGCGCCGCACCAGCCTCCTGACGGTCGAGCGCTCCGATCTGTTCACCAATTTCGGCCGGGGGTTCCGGCGCCTGGGCGCGGTCTACGCCATCGTGACCGGCGCCGGGTTCGTCGGGCTCATGGCCGGCGGCGCGGCGCCGTTCGACGCGCTGTGCCTCGCCCTGTCCGGCGTGTCCACGTCCGGCCTCGCCCCGCAATCGGGGCCTTTGGCCGACTGGCTGACAGCCCCGGCGATCCTCGTTCTCGCCGGGCTTTGCCTTGCCGGCGCATGGAATTTTGCGGTGATGTATGAATGGATGTCGCGCTACCGGATTCAGCGCGGCACGGGCGAGCTGCGCGCCATGGCGGGCGTCGCGGTGTTCTGCGGGGTCGCCGCCCTGCTGGTCGCCGGGCCGGATGCGGCGGCCGGCGGTTTCCTCGACGGGCTTTTCGCGATCTCCACCGCAGGCCATCAGACCGTCGCCGCCTCGGTGCTTCCTGCAGCGGCGCTGTTCTTCCTGGCGCTTGTAGGGGGCGCGACCATCTCCACGTCCGGCGGGATGAAGATGCCGCGCGTGCTTTTGCTTCTGCGCCGAGCGGGCGGCGAACTGTCGGTGCTGTCCCACCCGTCGGCGGCGGTGCGCACACGCTTCGGCGGCCGCCCGGTCAGCGACAGCGCGCTCGCCGGCGTCTGGGTTTACGCCCTGGCGTTTCCTGTGGCCCTGGGCGCAGGCGCGGCGGCGGTGGCGCTGGGCGGTGCGGAGTTCGACGCCGCCTGGCGCGCGGCGGCGGCGAGCCTGTCGAACATGGGGCCGCCCGCCGCGGACGACTTCGCAGTGCTGTCGCCGGCCTCCAAGATCGCCTGTATCGTCCTGATGGTCGCCGGACGGCTGGAGGTGATGGCTGCGGCTGCGGCGCTCTACGTGATTTTCGCCCGCGACTGACCCTGCGAACCGCGCGTTTCGCGGTTGCAGCGCGGCGCGAGCCTGTTTACCTGTTGCGTAACCGGGCCGCATCCAACCAGAGCCCAGGGTACCAAAGTGAAGAAGGCCGATGTCTAACGATAAAAAACAAAACCTTCAGGACGTCTTCCTGAACACCGTGCGCAAAAGCAAGACGCCGCTCACCATCTTTCTGGTGAACGGTGTGAAGCTCCAGGGCGTTGTCACCTGGTTCGATAATTTCTGCGTGCTTCTGCGCCGCGAAGGGCAGATTCAGCTGGTCTACAAGCACGCCATCTCGACGATCATGCCGAGCCAGCCGGTTCAGCTGTTCGAACGCGATGAAGACGAGGGAGATGGTGCGGATTGATCGATCGCCGGCCCGCCGTCGAAACCGCATGCGTCATCCATCCGCAGTTCGCGGACACCGGACAGGACCGCGCCGAAGCCCGGCTTGAAGAAGCCGCCGGCCTTGCAGAAGCGCTTGATCTCGTGCCTGTGGAGGCGCGCATCGAACCGGTGCGCAAGCTGGAGCCCGGCACGTTCTTCGGATCGGGCAAGGTGGAGATGATCCGCGTGCGCCTGGACGATCTCGGCGCGCATGTCCTCGTCATCGACAGCGCGCTCTCTCCGGTGCAGCAGCGCAATCTGGAGAAGGCGCTCAAGGTGAAGGTCATCGACCGCACCGGGCTGATCCTGGAGATTTTCGGCCGCCGCGCCCAGACGCGGGAAGGCCGGCTGCAGGTCGAACTGGCGCGTCTGACCTATGAACGTTCGCGCCTGGTGCGCACCTGGACCCACCTGGAACGCCAGCGCGGCGGGCAGGGCTTCATGGGCGGCCCCGGCGAAACCCAGATCGAGACCGACCGCCGGATTCTCGCCGACAAGATGGCGAAGCTCCGCCGTGAGCTGGACGAGGTCAAACGCACCCGCGAACTGCACCGCAAACGGCGCAAGGCCGCGCCCTGGCCCACGGTGGCGCTCGTCGGCTATACGAACGCGGGAAAGTCCAGCGTCTTCAATACACTGTCGCAGTCCAAGGTGCTCGCCAAGGACATGCCGTTCGCCACGCTCGATCCGACGACGCGGGCGGTGCGCACGCCCTCGGGGCGCAAGATACTTCTGTCCGACACTGTGGGCTTCATCACCGATCTGCCCACCGAACTCATCGCCGCCTTCCGCGCGACGCTAGAGGAGGTCGTGGAGGCCGACGTGCTCGTGCATGTGCGCGACATGGCCGATCCGGACAATGAGGGCCGCAAGGCCGATGTGGAGGCGGTTCTCGCCGCGCTCGACGCCGGCGTGCAGAACGGCCAGACGGTGATCGAGGCCTGGAACAAGGCCGACCGGCTGGACGCCGAGACTTTCGAGGATCTCGCCTGGCGCACGCGCCTGCCGCGCCGGCCGGACACGCCGCAGGCGGTGTTGACCTCGGCTGCGACGGGGGAGGGGTTGCCGGCCTTGATGGCGCTTGTGGAGGAAGCCCTCGCCGCAGGCGATCTGGTCCTGCGCATTAAGGCCGGGCCGTCGGACTCCGCCGCGCTCGCCTGGATCCATGAGCACGGCGAAGTGCTGGAAGAGCGCGTCGACGAGACCACCGGGGACGTTTACGCCGCAGTGCGGCTGAGCAGGCCCGACGCGGGCCGGTTCCGCCGCAAGTTCGAAGGCCTGGAGATCGCCGCAGAACGCGCCGCGGCCGAATAGGCGGCGGAGGCGGGCAGGGGGCTACAAGCCGGCCTGCTTGGCTTTCAGCCAATAGGATTCCATGGCGTCGAGATCGGCTTCGGAGATGCTTGAGCCTGTACCTGCAAGCCCCTGCTCAATAAAGCGGAATCGGCGCTCGAACTTGGCGTTTGAATCGCGCAGCGCCGTTTCCGGATCGACGCCGAGCTTGCGCGCCACATTGACGACGGTGGAGAGAAGATCTCCGATCTCCTCGTGAATATGCGCCTGATCGCCGTCTTCGACGGCCTCGCGAACTTCCGCCAGTTCCTCATCGACTTTCGCCAGCACGCTTGGAACGTCCGGCCAGTCGAACCCGACGCGCGCAGCCCGTTTCATCAGCTTTTCCGCGCGGGTCAGCGCGGGCAGGGCGACCGGAATATCGGCGAGCACCGAAACATCGTCTCCGCCGGCTTTGGCCGCGCGTTCGGAGGCTTTCTGCGCCTCCCAGGCCCGCGTCTGGCTGTCGGCGTCGCGTTCTTCGGCCGACCCGAACACATGGGGATGGCGCCGGATCATCTTCGCAGCGATGGAACGCGCGACGTCCTCGAACCGGAAACGGCCGGCTTCCTCGGCCATCTGTGCGTGGAAGACCACCTGGAGCAACAGGTCGCCGAGCTCGTCGCGCAACTCATCGGCGTCGCCGCGTTCGATGGCGTCGACGACTTCATAGGCTTCCTCGATCGTATAGCGGGCGATCGACCGCGAGCTTTGCTCCACATCCCAGGGACATCCGCCATCGGGATCGCGGAGGCGCGCCATGATCGCCAATAACCGATCGATGGGGCGCGCCTGCGTATCGTCGATCAGCGCCTGGTCGCGCATATCCCGGATCGGCCGCGGTTGAGGGGCGTCGGACATGGGTGGCTCCATTGTCACGCCCAGATACTAATGTCCGGGAGCGCGCAAAGTAGAGATGTCCGCGGCGAGGGGAAGAGGCCTCGGGCGGATCGGCCGCGCTTGTCGCTAAACCGCGTCGCTTCAGCCCGTTGGACAAAATGTCATACCGCCCGCGGGTGAGCAATATGCAGGTTCTGAAGGTTTCGATCGCCGTGTCCGGGCGCGGGTACCCGCGCCCGGACACGGCGGGCCGCTCAGTCCTGAAGTGACCGCAGCCTCAATCGCTCCAGGGCCTCCGGCAGCGCCAGCGTATCCGTCGAAAGCGCTGTGGCGTCCGTCACCACGGTCGGCGTGATCAGCACCACGAGTTCGGTGCGGTCTTCGCTGAACGTCTCCGAGCGGAACGCCCGGCCGAGCACCGGCACCCGGCGGAGGACTGGAACACCCGTCTCGCCCTCGCTGCGCCTTGTGGAGATGAGGCCGCCGAGCGCCACCGTCTCGCCGGACGGCACCAAGAGCGTGGAGGCGACGCGGCGCTGGGTGATGGTGGGGGAGTCGATGCCGGACGAGGTGGTCTGCACCACGCCGGAGACCTCCTGGCTCACCAGGATCTCCACAAGGCCTCCGGCGCGCACTTGGGGACGCACGTTCAACAGAACGCCGGTGTTGCGGTAGGCGGTCTGGTTGACGATGGGCGCGTTTGGGTCGGTCACCGAAACGGCGGACTGGACCACCACCGGCACCTGGTCGCCCACCTGCAGCTCGGCCTCCTCATTGTGGAGCGTCAGGAGACTCGGCCGTGAAATCACCTCCAGCTCGCTCTGGCTGGCGAGCGCATTCAGCGCCGCGTCGAGATCGGTGTGGATGTAGACCGCTGAGAACCCCGGAAAGCGCCGGTCGGCGCCCGCCTCGCCGTCGGCGCTGAACCCGAAGATCAGACGGTCGTCCTCGACGGCGTTCCAGTCGATGCCGAACCGGGTCTCGTCGGTCAGCGTGATCTCCACGATCGCCGCCTCGATGGAGACCTGAGGCCGGGGGATGTCGAGGAGTTCGAGCATCTCCACCACCGCATCAAGCTGCGCCTCTTCGCCCTGCAAAAGGATGAGGTTGCGGTTCGGCGCCGCGCCGATGCGCACGCCGCCGAGCAGGCCCGTCTCGCCGCGCTCCCGGCCGGGATCGGCGCCGGCCACGCCGGCCGCTCCGCCTGCGCCCTCTGCGCCCGCCAGCGCCTGGACCGCCTCCACCAGCTCGGCCGGGTCGGCGTGGAGCGCGTAATAGACGCGCCGACCCGCCCCGGCGGTGCGGGCCTGGGCCTGATCCAGCCTTCGCACCCACGCGCTCGCGCGATCGAGCATGGCGTTGTTGTTGGAGAACACCACGAGCAGGTTCAGCCGCTCGATAGGCACGTACTCGATCACCTCCGGTGAGGCGCGCAGGAGCTGGCGCAGTTCTCCGGCAAGCACGCCGGGCTCGGCGTGGGCCAAGGGGAAGACGCCGGTGGAGACTTGGTCGAGATAGCGCACGTCGAGAAGATGCGCGGCCTCCGACGCCGCCGAGAGCGCTTCGGCCTCGCCGGCGAGGATCAGAAGCCCGCGCGGATCGTCGGCGAGGCGCACCTGCACTTCGGAAACGAGCGCGGTCAGAAGCGGGGTGATGAGGGTCGGCGTCGCTTCGTTCAGCTGGATCGCGGCGACACCGACGCCCGGCGCGACCGGATCGCCCGGCCGGATCACGACTACGCCGCCCGACCCGCCCGGCGCCCCGCCGCGCACGAAGGCGATGAAATCGCCCCGGTCGATCATGGCGACGTTGATGGCCGCGAGCGCGCTCTGCAGCTGCTGCAACACCGCTTCGCGCGAGCTGACCTCGGTCATGCGTAGCGAGATGCGCCCCTGCACATCGGCGGCGATCGTATAGTCGAGCCCCAGCACCTCGCCGACGATGTCGTCGATCACCGCCGCCGCCTCGGCGTCGAGATAGCGCACGGAGAGGGGGCCTTGCGACAGCCGGTCGAGCCGATTCTCCGCCGCGTCGCGCGGGGAGTTCAAGAAGGCGCCGCGGCCGGGGATGATCTCCGGCCGGTCTGCTTGCGCGTGCACGGCGGCTTGGCTAAACGCGACAAACGCGAGCGCGGCGCTTGCGACGATCCGCACCATTTGTGCCGGAGCCGCCACAGGGAAAGCCATCGATCTCATTGAAGCGCCGTCCATTTCGCCGCCCTGCGAAGCCGTCAGTCTCGCAGGTGGGGGACGGGCTGCAACTAAATTCTGAGGCGAATCGGGAGGGGTTTTTGCGCGTTCGGTCCCTCAGCCGCGTCGGCGCGGCGGGATACGCGTTCCGGCTGCGCCCGTGGACTGGTAGGCCCCAGCCGATCTCCCGGGTCTGGACCCAAGGTCCAGCCCAAGGACAGGCTCCGTCGAGCGTCGCCGAACCCGCGCTCGTCAGCCGAATGTACTGATCATACCCAAAGCTCTTCACCCCGTCGCCGGTCATGTTGCCCCGCGCGTCGTAACTGGGCGCGGAGGAGCCGGAGACGCTGGTGATCTGATTGAGGCCCCCCGCGCGCCCCGCAGCGCCGAAGGCGCGAGGACGCGCATCAACTGAAATCGTGGCCGAACAGCGTGTCCACATTGATGTGGCTGGCGAAGGAATATCCGGTGTTGGACCGTGTCCGGCTGACGATTTGTCCGGCTGGGTTGTCGCTGAACGTATCGGTGTTGTCGTTCGCGCTCCCCGCGAGGTTCTGCACCAGTTCGTCGAGGCGCCCGGCGGCGTCATAGCTGTAATCGGTGATCGTGCCGTTGCCGCGGGTGAGGGCGGTTCTGCGCCCCAGATCGTCATAAGCGAAGTTCGCCAGCACCCCGACGCCGGAGGCCGCGCCGTTCTCGCGGATATGGGTGACGCGCCCGATCAGTCTAAGCACCTCGCGCTATCGCAACCTGCAGGTCTGACGCCTTCAGGGGCAAGAGCCTCGATTTACGTAAAGCTTTCACAGATGCCTGGGTGTCGGGTTGCGCCATAAGGCAGTCGAAACAGCTCGCCTTGGGATCGGACTTTAGAGAGCACCTGCTCCACGTAACGCGGATTGCCCGCAGGTATATTGGCCATAAAAATTGTAAGCCCAAGCTCTCCAGAGTTGAGATCCAAATTATGCAATGTAAGAACTCCGGCGTCGTCGGGCGTATTGATCATCAGGAATACATCGGAAGAAACAACATGACGCAAATTCACGCCCACCGCTTCAGCTCCATCCCGTGCATTGTGAGATCGATCATAGATGACAAAACCGGCATCTTCGGAAATTTTTATGATATAATCTTTTATTTCTACCGAAGATGAATCGCTGGCAAGGCATGCTACATAAGCCGTTCCATACGGATCTTCGCGGACACAGCTTATCAGGGCGAAAAATAGAACAATATTTGCCGAACTAAATATTGAATTTAGTATCCTCATCTTATTGCAAAACCTCCGCTTTGACAAACAAGTCGAACCACTATGGCTGAAGTTCCGAAAAACGCTTTGCCGACAAACTCGTTTTCCAAGGCCTCTAGGCGGGTTTCATTTAATCCAGTTCCCCTGACGGTGATGCGGGAGAAAATACCCATGTATGGATCAACTTGGATTGATAAATCCCCAGGGTGGTAGCGATGTCCAGGGTTTGTCTGGTTCAATATCGTCCTATTCACAGGGTCAACGGTCTGTGTAATTCGATTGCCAAAGACGAGGTTCACCTCTGAAGTTCCCGGTCGTGCCCTCGGTGCCCCTGGCGCAGACATGCCGCGCGACGCAATTAGAGCAAATGCGGCATCCGCGGAGCACAGGGTCACTATAGACGCTTCCCAATCGTGGTCGCTCTGAAAGCCCCCCTCATCCGCCTTCGGCTGCTGGTCGGGCAGCTTTCGCTCCCCGCCGATATTGCTCAGATCTCCGATGCCGACATGGGTTCCGCGTCTGACGAACCAGCCGTTTCCGCCGATGCGAGGCCCCCACAGGCCGCCGTCCACCGTCACCACGTCGTCGCAGTCGCTCTGACCGATCGAACAGACCTGCAGCCCCCACGGGTCGGTCCCGTTCACCGGATCCCCGCCCACATAGGCGTAGAGATTGATCCCGCCGGAATGGCCGATCGGGTCGGTCTGCATGAAGCGCATCATGCGAGGATGATACACGCGGTTCTTGTAGTGATATAGCTGCGCGTCTTCGAGCCAGGTCTGGCCGGTGTATTGATAGCGGCCGGTATTGGTGGGGCCGGGGTTTCCGTATTCGTCATAGGTGAGCACGGCCGTGCGCGCGCCCGAGCTGTTCGTGTGCGCGATGATCGAGCCGCGCGCGTCGGCGTGGAGGAAGGTGCGGTTGCTTGTGCCCGAGCCGGAGTACATCACCAGCGGCTCGTCGATCCCGGGGCCGTGGATGTAGCGCTCGGTCAGCGCGCCTGCGCTGGAATAGACCGCGATCATGTCCGCGCCGTCATACTGGCGCCGGGCCGTGCCCGTGGCGCCGGTGGACTGATAAAGCCGGCCCAGCGGGTCGTAATCGAACGTCGCCGAACCTGCGCTCGTCAGCCGGTTGTACTGATCATACCCGAAGCTCTTCACGCGATCAGACGCCTAAATCTTCCGGATAATCCACTCCAGAAAGAAGCTGAATAGAAAAAGCAGCCCCCCTCCGAGAGGGATCATAAGACTTAAAATTAAGCTGCCCGCATCAACTGTACCATTTTCGATATGAAGAAATATTCCAACAAAATATAAAATAATTCCGATTACACAAATCGCTCTGAATATAAACAAAAAAACGTTTATATATATATTCATATTAATTACAACCAGTTTGGGGAAGGGCAAATGTAATGCTGAAGGCGCGCCCCGCCCCGGCAAAGAGACCGATACCCAATCCGGCTCTGGGAATGGGGCTAGACATTGCAAACCCGCTAGCACGAGCCTCGCCCCAATTCCACTGTGTCGAGGCTCCCAGCGCACCCTTATACCCCACGTCCACCTGCGCGAAACCGGGGCCCGCGGTTTGAATCATCGGCGACGGTCCGCGGTCGAAAGTAGCGGTATGCTGCAACCCGCCCCCAGCAAACGCGCCTAAACCGCCCATACCGCCGAGCTGGAAGTTAATGATCAGCTGCTCCCCGCCCAGCGCGCGCCCGCTGATTGGTTGGCGATAACCAATGTTAAATTGTGCATTAATGCCAACGATTACAAACGCCGCAGTTCCTGCCACTCCAAGCGAGTTGGTGACATAGCGTCGGTTCGGATCATCACAGTCGCTCTTCTTGTCATCCACCCTCGGCTGTTGATCGGGCAGCTGTCTCGCCCCGCCGATATTGTTGAGGTCTCCGATGCCGACATGGGTTCCGCGTCTGACGAACCAGCCGTTTCCGCCGATGCGAGGCCCCCACAGGCCGCCGTCCACCGTCACCACGTCGTCGCAGTCGCTCTGACCGATCGAACAGACCTGCAGCCCCCACGGGTCGGTCCCGTTCACCGGATCCCCGCCCACATAGGCGTAGAGATTGATCCCGCCGGAATGGCCGATCGGGTCGGTCTGCATGAAGCGCATCATGCGAGGATGATACACGCGGTTCTTGTAGTGGTATAGCTGCGCGTCTTCGAGCCAGGTCTGGCCGGTGTATTGATAGCGGCCGGTGTTGGTGGGGCCGGGGTTGCCGTACTCGTCATAGGTGAGCACGGCCGTGCGCGCGCCCGAAGAGTTCGTGTGCGCAATGATCGAGCCGCGCGCGTCGGCGTGGAGGAAGGTGCGGCTCGACGTGCCGGAGCCGGAATACATCACCAGCGGTTCGTCCGTGCCGGGGCCATGGACATAGCGCTCGGTGAGCGCGCCTGCGCTGGAATACACCGCGATCATGTCCGCCCCGTCATACTGGCGCCGGGCCGTGCCCGAGGCGCCGGTGGACTGATAGAGCCGGCCCAGCGGATCGTAATCGAACGTCGCAGTCCCGGCGCTCGTCAGACGATTATATTGATCATACCCGAACGTGCGCACCCCGTCGCCGGTCATGTTCCCGCGCGCGTCATAGGTGGGCGCCGACGAGCCGGTCACCGAGGTGATCTGATTGAGCCCGTTATGGGTGAACAGCGTGTCCACATTGATATGGGCGGCGAAGGAGTAGGCGGTGTTGCTTCGCGTCCGGCTCGTGATTTGTCCGGCGGGGTTATGGGTGAAGGTGTCGGTGTTGTCGTTCGCGGTTCCGGAGAGGTTCTGGACCAGCTCGTCGAGCCGGCCGGCGGCGTCATAGCTGTAATCGGTGATCGTGCCGTTGCCGCGGGTCAGCGCGGTGCGCCGCCCGAGATCGTCATAGGTGAAGCTCGCCAGAACCCCGACGCCGGACGCCGCCCCATTCTCGCGGATATGGGTGAGCCGGCTGGCGGCGTCGTAGTCATACGTCACATAAAACCCGTCCGGCCAGGTCATCCGCGTGCGCCGGCTGGCGGCGTCATACTGATAGCTCACCGTGCCGTTTGGACCCGCTTGAGACAGCATTCGCCCGCGCGCATCCCAGCTGTTGGTGATCGTCCGCCCGGCGGCGCTGGCGGTGATCAGATTCGAGAAATTGTCATAGGTGTAGCTTGACGAGGCCGTGCCGGACGGCGCGGCGACGTTGGTGACCCGGCCGAGATCGTCATAGGTGTAGGTGAAGGTCTGGTTCGAGCGGGTGATGCGGGAGGTGAGGCGGCCGTCGGCGGAATAGGTGAACACCTCGTCATCGCCCCAGTTCACCCCGCCGCCGGAGACGTTGGCGTAGTTGATTTCCGCGATCCGGTCGAACCCGTCATACTGGTAATCGGTGCGGGCGCCCTCGCCGTCTTCGAGCCAGTCGGTCAGACCGTTGGGGGTGTAGGCGTATTGCGCCGAGATCCCCTGGGCCGCCGTACCGTAGCCCTCGGTGACGGTGAGGGGGCGGCCGTTGACGTCATAGGTGGTGCGGGTGATCCGGTCCGGCCCGTACGCCCCCGCCGTCCCCAGCGCGCAGGCCGAGCCGGGAAGCGAGCCATAGGCGGCCGGGTTCAGGCGCAGCGCCACGCATTCAAGCCGGCCCTTCGAGGCGCTGGACGCATAATAGCCGTACTGCGCCAGGGCCAGGACGGTGGAGCCGCTGTCATAGGCGCGCACGCTGGTGGGCCGGCTCAGCGTGTCATACTCCACAGTCTCTCGGTTGATGCGCGAGAAGGCGGCCCAGGCGCTGTCGGTCTGGCTGGCGACCGTGCCGGTCTCGCGCGCGGTGACCCGGCCCGCGGCGTCGTAGGTGATGCGCGTGGCGGCGTGTCGGCGCGGACCGGCGCCGTCGGGATCCGGGCCGACCTGGCCGATCATGCGGCGCAGCACGTCATAGCGGTTGCGCACAAGATCGGCCGAGCCGGAGACCGGCCCGTCGACGGTGAGCAGATCGCCCTCCTCGCTATAGGTGAAAAGGGTGGGCGCGTTCAGCGCGCCGCCGCCCAGCCGCTCGTCGACGCGGGTGACGTGAAGATTATTGGCGACGCCGGTCGATCCGTATGTGAACAGCCGGCGCAGCTCGTTCGCCGTGCCCTGACACGAAGAGAGTTCGCCGGTGCGGCATTGGCGTATCTCGGTGGGCAGGGTGATCGAGGAGGAGGCCGCGACGATGGCGCCGGAACTATTCTTCACCTGCGCGATGCGCGACCCGTAGATGAAGCGCGTCTGGGGCCGGTCGAGACCGGGGCCCGGTTGCGGCGCGGTGAGGGTGTCCACGCCGCCATGGCTGAAATACGTGTATGTGGTCACGGCGCCGGCCGCATCGGTGGTGGATGTGGGCTGGTTGCAGGTGTTCGGATTCGAACAGCTCGCCGGATAGGCCGCCGTCATCACCAGATCGGAAAGCCCGGAGCCGGGCTTGGCCACGCGCCGCGTCTCGGTGACGTTGCCGCGCGCATCATAGGTGTAGCGAACCTCATCGTCCTCGGGGAAAACGATCTTCGTCACGCGTGCGCTGGAGTCATGGGTGTACTCGGTGCGCCGGCCCAGCGCGTCGATGCTGGCGGAGACCAGCCCGGTGGAGAGCGAGCTCTCCGTCCTCTGCGCGGTCGAGGCGCCGCCGGGGCCGGTCACCGTCGTCGTGCGCGTGCCTGAGGCGTCGGCGTAGGTGTAGGTCGTCGTCAGCCCGCCCTCATTGATCGAGGCGACCCGGTTGGCCGAATCATAGCCGATCGTGATGGTGTCGGTGCTGGAATGGGGCGGTTTGACGCCGGTGATGCGGGAGGCGGAATTCAGCGTCCAGCGCGTCACCCCGCCCAGATTGTCGGTATAGGTGCGCGTGTTCGACGTGCGGGTTACGGCGAGCCGCGGCCAATCGCGCGTGAGCGCGCATGTGTTGGCGGCCGGGCTGCAATAATCCACCGCGTTGTTGATCGCGCGAACCGCCTTCAGTTCGATCCAGTCTGGAGCCTCAGACAGATCGGCTGCGGTGGCGCGCACATATTCGAAACTCAGCTGATAGCCGGTGTTCGTGGTGACCGACTGCAAGCGTGAGATGGGTCCCCATGGCGTGTAATATACGTTACCGAGCGGATCGAACACCTCCGCCACGCCGGAGATCGTGCTGTAATGATACGTGATCCGCAGCCCGTCGGGGCGAGTGATGGTCGAGACCGCCGCTTCGTTGAAGCCGCCATGGCCGGCCTTGGACAAATCTCCCACATAGACGACGATCGTCCCGTCCCGTCCGGTGAACGTGTACTCGTCTGCAGCGGAGTTATAGGTCAGCGTGGTCCCCTCATTGCGCGTCGGTGTCCAGACGCCGCCGGACAGCGAGAATGCGCTGACCCCGCCTGGATGGGTCACGATACGCTGGGACGAGCTCGGGGCGCTGACGCCCGCCATGACGCTGTGCCGCCAGCGCTGATCGATATACGCCTGGGCGTAGCTGAGCCCGCCCGCCGCAGGATCGCCGATGGCGATGGCCGGCGAGGCGACGGTGAGCACGCCGGCAACGAGATCCACCCCGTAGGCGTCGGTCGCCGGGTCCTGCAAAGCCTGCGCGCCGCCGCCGTCGCTCGGACTCTGGGCGTGCGAGGCGCCGGTCAGCATCACCGACAATCCGAAGAGCGTTGCGGCCGCCGCAATGCGCCATCTGCGCAGCCTTTCCGTCGAGGGTGCGCGGCGTGATCGTGTGTTTCGCCAGGCGTATCCGGACATAACTTCCCCGTCGGCGGACGCGTCCGCGCCGCCGCTCCCCGATTGCAAGGCTGAAACGAAAACGGGCGCTTACGCGCCCGTGGTCTTTTTGCGTTTGATGTTGTCGGCGTCGTCGTATTCGTAGGTGGTCTTGGTTCCCGCGGCCGGGCCGCCTGTATGCTCGACCTCCACCAGCCGCCCGCGGGCGTCATAGGTGTAGGTGACCGTTTCCGACGCCGCCGCCGAAGCGATGGAGAGCCCGGACAGCGCCGTGAACATCCCGGCGGCGAGCATCAACAACTTCACCATGACGCACTCCTGAAACGCGAGCAATTTTTAAAACTATCTCTCCGGTCGCAGGATCGTGCAACTGATATAATCTCGTGTGACGATTATTTTTTCTTTGGCAGGCTCTCTTGCGGTCGGACGCTCGCTAAACGTTTTGCGCCGTTACCGGATTTTCAGGTTCGCACTCTCTTAACCGTCAGGCGAGGTCGCCGACCTTGGAGTAGACGAGGGCGCGCCCGTCGTCCTCGCCGCGGGTCTCATAGGCACGCTTGCGCCGCCAGGCGAGGGGGCGCGAGCCGTGGAACAGCTCCACATGACCGTCTTCGAGCTCGCAGAGCAGGATTGTCTCGCCGAGGAGGGTCTCAGGCGCCGCTTCGATCAGACGATAGCGCATTCCGCGATGGTTCACGGTGAGCATGCGCGACACCTTGCGCACGACCACCGTGCCGCGGTTGAGGATCCGCACATCGGGCGCAGGCCGCGTTTCGCCGGGGACATGGTGTTGCCAGTCGGGCTCGGCGACCGCACGCTCGGGCTTCGGCTGCGTCTTCTTCAGGGCGTCGCGAGCACGCGCAAGCGTGACTTTACCGACCGACGGCGGCTCCGGCGGCTTCGGCGTCGCGAACCCGTGGCCGGTCTGACCGCGCCGTTTCAGAGCGTTGCCGCTGCGCGCGGGCGCCTGCTCGCGATCACGCTCGGCCTGTTGTTCGGCGATCCAGGCGAGGGCGCCGCCGAGGCGCTTGTTCTCGACGATCTCCGGGCGGCCCACGCGCTGCAGCGTATCGAACCGCGTATAGGGCAGGGCGACCGCGCCGTGCTCGATTACGAGGCGGCCGTCGGGATAATCGCAGATCGTCACGGTCCGCCCGGCGATGCGCCTGGCGTAGGCGCTCGGCTCGAGATTGAACCGGACCTTGTCGTACTGGACGCTGAGCGCGCGCGAGACCACCCGCTCGCTCTTCACGCAGAAGGCGTGGTCGAGATCTTCGTGGACCGCCTCGGGACGGTGCGCATCGGCGGACGAGCGCGGCGCGACGGCGAACTTCTCATTATGGACGTGGCGGTATTGTTCCGCGAACGCGTTCGCGGCGGCGATGTCGGATATGCCGGCGAGCCGCAGCTCCTTCACCAGCCGGTCCTAGAGCGTGCCGTTCGCCCGTTCCACCCGGCCCTTGGCCTGCGGGCTGTTGGCGCAGATGATGTCGATGTTGAGCTCGCTGAAGGCCCTGCCGAACTGGGTGAGGTTCGCCCCGCCGGTCTCGCTCTCCTTCGCGCTTCTGAAGATGGAGTGCTTGTCGGAGTAGAAGGCGAGGGGCTTGCCGTACCGGCCCACATAGCGCTTGGCCGCGATCATGTAGTCGAACGTGCTCTCGCTCAGGCAGAAGTGGAGATCGACCAGCCGGCCCGTCGCGTCGTCGATGAA
This sequence comes from Oceanicaulis sp., assembly GCA_051117435.1. GTDB lineage: Bacteria > Pseudomonadota > Alphaproteobacteria > Caulobacterales > Maricaulaceae > Oceanicaulis. Next base: position 77,143 of record JBNPED010000018.1, read on the forward strand.
CACCAGAAGACTGCACATGGGGCCGCGGTCCTCGAACCAAGCGTGAAGCGAGCCGTCGATCTGGATGAGCTCGCCGAACCGCTCCCGGCGCGGCCGCAGCTGATGCCCGGTCTTTCGTCGCGCGCGGGGGGTCCAATAGCCGGCCTCTATCATACATTGGCGCACGGTCTCGCGCGACACGGCGATCCCATGGCGCTCGACGAGCTTCTCGGCGGCGAGCGTCGGCCCGAAATCGCCATAGTGCGCGCCGATGATCGAGAGCACGCCGTCCTTGAAGCCGGCAGGATAGGCCCGGTTCGAGGGCGCGCCGCGACGGGCCGAACGCAGGGCGATCGCCCCGCCGCCGCGATAGGCCGACTGCAGCCGGCGCACATGCCGTGTCGACACATCCAGAAGAGCGGCGGCATCGTTACCGGTCAGTCTTCCGTCGGCGAGCTTGTCCAGGACGGCGGCGCGATCGAGCTCATTTCTGCTCATGTCGAAAACATCCCGCATTGATCCGCTCCTCCCATGACGAGACGAGCCTGACCGGAGTCGCGGACATTTCTATCTGGCTCAAAGCGGACATTACTAAATGGCGGTTACACCGGGCCTTCGCATAAGATATATTATGAGAAATACGAGGTGTCGGATCGGCGTTGATATCGGTGGCTAGATCGTGGGCTCATGCAGGATCGGCGTCCAAGTCGCTTCCCTTTTCGGTGAGCGTGATCGTTAGGCCGTCATAGGCTGGACGCACGCCGGCCGGTAGACGCTCCCGAAGCAAGCCGTAGTCGAGATCGATATGCAGATTGGTCAGCACCCCGAGGCGCGGCTTGACGGTCTTGAGCCAGGATAGCGCTTGACCAAGATGGGCGTGACTGGGATGCGGCGTCTCGCGAAGCGCGTCGAGGATCCAGACGGTCACGCCGGAAAGCGCGTCCAGCGCCCGCGCGTCGAGGCCGTTCACATCCGGTGTGTAGGCGATCGGTCCGGCGCGCACGCCGCTGCACGGCGCGCCGCCGTGCTCGACGTCGAAAAGCTGCACTTCAAGGCGGCCGCCCGGCCCAGCGAAAACGGCGTGGGCGCCGCTTTCGAGCGGCTGCGCGATGAGGAGCGGCGGATAGCCGGAGCCTTTCGGCGTCTCGAAAATGTATCCGAAACGGACTTTCAGATCGTGCAGGGTTTCCGGGCTCATTGCGGCCCGGAATCGTTCGCGGCGACGGTAGACAAGCGCGCGCACATCATCGATCCCGTGACACTGATCGGCGTGGGTGTGAGTGAAGGCTACGCCGTGGATTTCAGGCGCGCCGGCGTCGAGAATCTGCTCCCTCAGATCCGGGCTCGTATCGATCAGGACGCGCGTCGCCTCGCCGGCGTCGAGCGCTTCACGCGACGCTGCGCGTTCAAGCAGCAAACTGCAGCGGCGCCGCCGGTTTTTCGGTTCGTCCGGATCGCATGCCCCCCAGTCGCCGTCGATGCGAGGAACGCCGCCGGACGACCCGCAGCCGAGAATCCGCACCCGGATGACCGGCTCGTGCGTCACGCGGCGACCTTGATCCGGTCAAACAGGCGCAAGGCCGCCTCGGTGGTGCGCCGTGCGGTCTCCGCCGGCTCCCAGCCCTTCACTTCGCCAAGCTTTTCCGCGACATGCGGGAGGAACGCCGGCTCGTTGCGCCGTCCGCGATGCGGCGCCGGCGCAAGATACGGACAGTCGGTCTCCACGATCACCCGATCGTCCGGCACGATGTCGCGAAACACGGCGCGGACGTCGTCGGCCTTCTTGAACGTGATGATGCCGGACGCGGAGAAATAGGCGCCCAGAGCCGCCGCGCGCCGCGCCAGATCCGGCCCTCCGGTATAGCAATGCAGCAGCGGGCGGAAGGCCCCCTTCCCCATCTCCTCCTCCAGAAGCGCGGCCATTTTCTCGTCGGCCTCCCGGCAATGCAGGATCAGCGGGAGATCGGCCCGCCGCGCCGCTTCGATATGGGCTTGAAGGCTTTGATACTGCTCCGCTTCGGGCGAATAATTATAGTGGAAATCGAGCCCCGTTTCGCCGATGGCGACGACTTTGGGGTGCTGGGCGATCTCCAGCAATTCGTCCGCCGTGACGTCCGGCCGATCCTTGGCGTGGTGCGGGTGCGCGCCGATGGTGCAATAGACGTCGTCATGGGCCTCGGCGATTTTGGAGACCGCGTCGAAATCGCTCAGTCGGCAGCAGATGGCGATCATCGGCGATACGCCCGCCGCGCGCGCGGCGTCGAGTACCGACGCCAGGTCCTCGGCGTAATCTTCGCCGTGTATGTTCACATGGGTGTCGATGAGCATGGTCGGCGGGCTCAGGCTGCGGAGGCCGCGTCCTGCAGGAGCGCAAGTGCGGCGTAGACGGTCTGTTTGGGGTCGAGATAGAGGGTTTCGCTCTCTCTCGCCAGCCGGGTCAGCCCGTCGGCGGCGATCACCCAGGCGCGCGCTTCCTGCGGCCCGCCCGCGCCGAGGGCGAGCGCGCGGGCTCTGTCCTGGGCGTAGGATAGAAGGAAATTCATGAGAATCTGCTTGAACGCCTCGCCGTCCTTCTTGCCGGCGTTGGCGGCGAGACGCGCGGCGGCGGCCCGGTCGAGCGTCGGCAGTCTCGAGAGCGCCTTGTCAATATCGTCCTTCAGGCCCGGCGCGCCGACTTCAGAAAGGGCGAGCGCGCGTCCCGGCGCCCCGGCCGCCAGAGCCGCGGCGCGCGCCGCGTCATCGGCCTGAACGCCGTGCACGTCCGAGAGCCAGCGCGCCGTGTCCTCAGGTGAAGGCGCGCGCAGGCTCAGCCGGCGGCAGCGCGAGCGGATGGTCGGCAATAGCCGTCCCGGCGTGTTGACCACCAATAGGAGCAGTCCGCGCCGGGGCGGCTCTTCCAGCGTCTTCAACAGCGCGTTCGCCGCGTTGACGTTCATCTCGTCGGCCGCATCGACCAGAGCGACGCGATAATGGCCACCGCTGGCGCTGCGCGAGAAGAAATCGGGCGCGCGGCGCGCCTCCTCCACGGTGATCTCGGCCTTGAGCTTCTTGGTCTTTTCGTTGAAGGGGCGGCGAATAAGCAGGAAGTCGGGATGGGACATGGCCTCGAGGCGCCGGCATTGCGCATCGGCCGGGTCGCTCGCCAGTCCCTCTCCCGCCGGCGACGCGCCCAAAGCCCGGCGCGCCAGACGCCAGGCGAGCGTCGCCTTGCCCACGCCTTTCGGGCCGATGATCATCCAGGCATGGTGCATGCGCCCGCTTTCAAGAGCGCGCGCCATGGCGGCCTCGGCCTCGCCATGTCCAAACAGATCATAGACCGAGCGCGGATGGGCGAGACCGCCTTCGCGATCGGGTTCCGGCCGCTCCGCCTCGCTCACGCCAAAGCTCCCAGCCGTTCGGCGATCGCGGCGCGCGCGGCGGCGGCGACGCCCTCGGCCGGCGCCGCGCCGTCCAGCACCACGCACCGCTCCGGGGCGCCGGCGGCGATGTCGAGGAAGGCCTGGCGAAGGGCGGCGTGAAATGCTCCGGGCTGGCGCTCGAACCGCGTCACCGCCTCGCCCCGCGCGCGCGTCCGGTCAAGGCCCGCTGCGGGGTCGAGATCAAGGATGAAGGTCAGATCCGGCTCTAACGGTCCCAGCGCCGCCTTGCGCACCGCTTCGATGTCGGCCCGATCGACGCCGCCGGCTGCGCCCTGATAGGCGCGGGTGGAATCAGTGAACCGGTCGCAGATCACCACCGCCCCGCGCTCCAGCGCCGGGCGGATGAGGCGCTCAACGTGATCGACGCGGGCCGCGAACATCAGCAGGGTCTCCGCCATGGGAGACCACCGCCCGGTTTCCCCTTCGACCAGAAGGGCGCGCAGGGCCTCGGCGTTCGGCGTGCCGCCCGGCTCCCGGGTAAGCACCACGTCGCGCCCGGCGGCGCGGAAGGCCGCGCTCAGGCTTGCTGCGAGGGTCGTCTTCCCTGCGCCCTCCCCGCCTTCCAGCGTAATGAAAAGCCCCCGCTCCGGCACGCCTCAGCCGCCCCGGATCATGCGCAGCAGCGATTCTCCGGCCCGGCCGAACAGCCCCTTGCGCTCCACGTTCGCCGCCGCCTCCAGCGGCACCGAGCGGGTGCGCCCGTCAGGCAAGGTGACTTCCAGGCGCGCGATCTGATCGCCCTCGGCGACCGGCGCGGAGACCGGGCCGTCATAGACCACTTCGGCGGTGAAATCGTCGGCGCTGCGACGGTGCAGACCGACGCGCAGGCCGTCGACGGCGCGCAGCGGAACGGTTTCGGCCTGGCCCATATAGAGCTCCGCCTCGCCGACCTGGGCGCCGGCTTCGACGATCTCGACCATCTCGAATTCGTTGAACGCCGCGCGCATGAGGCGCTCGGCCGTGTCGGCGCGGGCCTGGCTGGACTCAAGGCCGTTGAACACCACGATGCGGCGCTCGCCGTCCTGCTCGGCCGAAGCCACCAAGCCGTAGCCGCTCTCGCTGGTATGGCCGGTCTTCAGCCCGTCCGCGCCGGGAAACACGCCCAGGAGCGGATTGCGGTTGAATTGGCGAATGCCGTTATAGGTGAACTCTTCCTGCTCGTAGATGCCGTAATATCCCGGATACTCCTCGATGATGTGCGCCGCCAGGCGCGCCAAATCGAGCGGCGATATCCGATGGTCCGGATCGGGCCAGCCGGTGGCGTTCTCGAAATTCGCGGTTTCAAGGCCCAGCTCCTGGGCGCGCTCGGTCATCATGTCGGCGAAGTTTTCCTCCGTGCCGCCGATCGCCTCGGCCACGACGATGCAGGCGTCGTTGCCCGACTGCACGATGATGCCCTGCAGGAGGTCGCGCACCGTGGCGCGCGAGCCGACCTCCAGGAACATGGTGGAGGAGCCCGACGCCGACCCGCCGCGCCGCCAGGCGGTCTCGCTCACCGGCAGTTCGGTCTCCATGGACAATTCCCCGCTTTCCAGGGCTTCGAACACCATGAGCGCGGTCATCAGCTTGCTCATGGAGGCCGGCGGCATCGGCTCATCGCCGTTCTTGGAGAACAGAACGTCGCCGCTCCCGAAATCCATGATGACGGCGTGGCTGGCTTCGGTCTCGAAGCCTTGGGCGCGCGCCCCGGCCGGCGCCAACATGGCGAGGCAGAGCGCGGCGAAAACGAACAGTCGGCGCATGGGATTACCTTCTGTGGTTCGGCATGAATCGGAAGCCGGCCGAGGCTGAAAGAAAACCGTGGCCGGACCATGGCGTCCAGCCCGAAGCGCGTTTACGAGCCGGCCGGTGGGCCGTCCTCGGGATCGAAGAACACCGGCGCGGCCGCACGGTCCTCGCCGTCGGCGGGGCCGAGCGCTTCGACGCGCACCTGCGCCACGCCGTCCTCGATAAAACCGAGGGCTTCAGCGGCGGCGTGACTGAGATCGATGACGCGGTCGTCGACAAACGGGCCTCGGTCGTTGATGCGCACGAGCACGCTGTCTCCGGTGTCCAGGCGCGTCACGCGCGCCAGGCTCGGCAGAGGCAGCGATCGGTGGGCGGCGCTCAAGGCCGCCTGGTCGAATACCTCTCCGCTGGCGGTGAGGTTCCCGTGAAAGCCCGGCCCGTACCAGCTGGCGAGGCCTTCCTCCACATGGCGCGGCGTGTCGTTTTCCGGATCGATCGCCTCGAAGACGGGCGGGACAAACACGCGCGCGGCGGGCCGCACGGGCGGTTCGTCAGGCTCCGGCGCGCCGGCGCAGCCGGCCAGAAGCGCGCAAAGGCTCATCGTCGTCGCGGTGATCAGCGCGGCGCGCAAGGTCACGGGATCAGGTCTCCGATGCAGCTTTCGTCGCGGTCGACCATACACGTGCGCCGCATCGGCCGGAAAGGGGCGAAGGCGCCGCCGCCCTCGCCGCTTGCCTCGCGCGCCCAGCCCCGGCTAAACCGGGCCGTGACGGAGGAGTGGCTGAGCGGTCGAAAGCGGCGGTCTTGAAAACCGTTGAAGGTTAACGCCTTCCGGGGGTTCGAATCCCTCCTCCTCCGCCAGCCTTCGCTTGTACGACCCGGAGACATAGGTAACGGATTGTACCTAAGACATGGGTGACACCCGCGTGCCGAACGGGTTGTCGATAGTCTGCAGGGTTTTCTGTTCCAGGTCGATATATCCCAGATCGTAGGTCAT
>JBNPED010000013.1:0-77460 GCA_051117435.1 Oceanicaulis sp.
ATGACCTACGATCTGGGATATATCGACCTGGAACAGAAAACCCTGCAGACTATCGACAACCCGTTCGGCACGCGGGTGTCACCCATGTCTTAGGTACAATCCGTTACCTATGTCTCCGGGTCGTACATGAAATAAATGGCGCACCCGATAGGATTCGAACCTATGACCTCTGCCTTCGGAGGGCAGCGCTCTATCCAGCTGAGCTACGGGTGCGCAGGGCGTTTCTCTTAGCCCGGACCGCGAGGCGGTTCAATGACGGCTTTCCGTCGCCGCGCACCGGGGAAGCCGTCGCGCGCTCGGCGGCGGCCCGGCTGCGCGAGGGCGTCCGGAGTTCGCCGGGTCGCCGCGCCCTGCGGCGCTCCTAGGCCGAACGGCGCTTCAAGAGCCAGCCGGCGGCGAGCACGCCGGCGCCCACCAGCGCCCATTTCGCCTTCGGGTTCATCTGCAATTCGGTCGCCGGGCTGAACTTGATCGCGGCGTCGTCCTGATCGCCGAGCCGCATCCCCTCATGGCCCGGCTCGTGAAGATGGTCGGACGTGCCGCGCGCCGGCCGGTCCTCGAACGCCATCTTGTAGAACAGGCCGGGAAACAGCGCGTCGGCGAGCTTGGGGAAGAGCTGGGCGGTGGTGGTCTGCAGGACGCCGCTCTCCCCGATCATGATCTCGCGTTTTCTGTGCTCGGCGCAGTACAGCACGGCGCGCGCCACGAGCTTGGGATGATAGACCGGCAGCGGCACGCGTGAGCGCTGCTCCTGATAATTCTCCGCACGGATCCCGAACGGGGTATGGATCCCGCTCGGCTTGATCAGACTCACCGAAACCGGCGCGTCCTCGTACAGAAGCTCGTGGCGCAGCGAATCGGTGAAGCCTTTCACCGCGTGTTTCGAGGCGGTGTAGGCGCTCAAGACCGGCGCGGGCATGTCGGAGCTGATCGAGCCCATATTGATCAGCGCGCCGCCGCGCTGTCTGAGATGCTTCAGCGCCTCGGTGGAGCCGTAGACCACGCCCCAGTAATTTGGTCTGGAAGATCTTGTGATGGTCTTCGTCGGTGGTGTCCTCCAGCCGGGCGTAGATGCCGACGCCGGCGATGTTCGCCCAGGTGTCGAAACCGCCATGGCGCTCGATCACGGTGTCGACCACATGGCGCACCTGGTCGCGCTCGCCCATATCGGCCTCCACCCAGTCGGCGCGTCCGCCGGCGGCCTCGATCTCTTCGGCGACCTGTTTCAACCCCGCTTCGCCGCGCGCGACGAGGATCACCTGCGCGCCGCGCTCGGCGGCGAGCTTGGCGGTCGTCAGCCCGATGCCGGAGGTGGCGCCGGTGATGACGATGGTCTGCTCTTCAAGCGGTTTCAGGCGGGCGGACATGTCGGGGTTCCTTTCCAGAGGCGGTATTGCGGGCAACGGGCCCGCCGGGCGGGTGTTCCCGCAGCTGAACAGGCGCGCCGCCGCCGCGCAGGGGCGCCTCGCCAGCGGCGCGCCGTGCGTTAAGCTCGCCCCATGGACAACACCGCGCTCATTCTTCTGGCGGCCTCCGGGCTGGTCCTGATGGCGGTCGCCGGGGCGGCGGCCACCAGCCGCGCCGGCGCGCCCTTGCTGCTGGTGTTCTTGAGCCTGGGGATGCTGGCGGGCGTGGAAGGGCCGGGCGGCATCGACTTTCACGCCATGGAGGCGGCCTATCTCTTCGGCTCGCTGGCGCTGGCGCTCATCCTGTTCGACGGCGGTCTGGGCACGCGCCTGCGCAGTCTGAAGCTGGTGCTGCGCCCTTCACTGATGCTGGCCACGGTCGGAGTGCTCGCCACCGCGGCGATCACGGCGGTGGCGGCGCGCTATCTGTTCGGCCTCGGCTGGGTGGAGGCGGGTCTGATGGGCGCCATCGTCTCCTCCACCGACGCCGCCGCGGTGCTGGCGTTGCTGGGCGGGCGGGAGTTGAAGGCGCGTCCGCGCGTCGTCACCACCCTGGAGGCGGAATCCGGCTTCAACGATCCCGTCGCGGTGATCCTGGTGACCGCCTTCGTGGAGATGCTGGCCGCAGGCGGCGGGATCGAGCCGCTGCGCCTGACCGGGTCGATCCTGTGGGCGCTCGCGGCGGGCGGGGTGATCGGCTGGTTCGGCGGGCGCGCGCTGGCGGTCGTGAAGAACCGGGTCGCGCTGCCGGAAAGCCTGTATCCGATCTTCGCGGTGGCCGGCGCGGTGTTCCTGTTCTCGCTCGCCCAGGCGCTGGAGGCGTCGGGCTTTCTCGCCGCCTATCTCGCCGGTGTCGCGGTGCGCGCGCGCAGCCGCAATCCAGAGCGCGAAGCCACAGAGCGCTTTTCCGACGGCCTCGCCTGGCTGTCCCAGATCGGCCTGTTCCTCATGCTCGGCCTCCTGGTGGTGCCGAGCCAGGCGCTGGCCCTGGCGCTTCCGTCGCTGGCGCTGGCGCTGGTGCTGATCTTCGTGGCGCGCCCGCTGGCGGTGTTCGCCTGTCTGCTGCCCGAGCAACTGACCATGAAGGAGCGCGGCTTCATCGCCTGGATGGGGCTGCGCGGCGCGGTGCCGATCTTTCTGGGCAGCTTCCCCGTCATCGCCGGTGTGGAGAACGCGAACACCTTCTTCTCCGCCGCCTTCGCCGTGGTGCTCGCCTCGCTGATCCTGCAGGGCTGGACGGCGGGGCCGGTCACGCGCCTGTTCGGCGTGGCGCCGCCGCGCTCGGGCAAGTCGCGGCGCCAGGCGCTGGCCGGCGCGGCGATCGCGGCGGGCGGCTTCGCGGCGCTCACCGCCGGGATCTATATCGGCGCCGGGCTCCTGGACCGGCCGCAAGTCGACTTGCGCCCGCAAACCGTGGCGGAGCTGCGCCAGGCGCTGGCCCGGGCGGAAGGCGGCGCGCCCCTGGCCGCGCTGCCGCCCGATTTCGCCAACCTGCCGGCGGCGGACCGGCGCGATCTGTTCATCCAGTCCGTCACCGCGCTCGCCGAGGCGCACAACGGCGACATCCTCAAGGACCGCGCCGCCATCCGGCGTTTCATCCAGGCCGAAGCCCAGGGGCGCACGCTGTCGCTCTCCGAACAGGGGCTGCGCGAGGCGCTCGCACGGGTCTATGGCGGCCGCTACGCCGATCTCGAAGACTTGCTGGAGCGCGCCGACATTATTCCGCCGCGGCTCGTCGCCGCCCAGGCCGCGCTGGCGACCGGCTACGGCTCGGCGAGCGGCCTGATGGCGCGCAACGCCCTGTTCGGCGGCGCCGGGCACGAGAATCTGCGCGTCGCCATGGCCGAGCACGCCCGGCTGCTGAACACCCATCCCGATTTCGAGCGCTTCCGCGATCGCCGTGCGGCGCTGCGCACGGCCGAGGCCGAGCTCGATCCCGCGCTGCTGGCCGAGGAATTGGGCCCCTATGCGTCCGGGGCCGACTATGTGGCTCGCCTGAAGGCGATCCTAGCGGGGCTTTGACCGGCGGGCCCTAAGCCGCGTTCGAGCGCACGCCGCTGGCCAGGATCGCGGAAATCGCATCGGCGTCCGGCGCCGCACGCAGGGCGCGGCGGATCTCCTCGCGGCGGAACAGGCGGGAGACCTGGGCGAGCGCCTTGAGATGCTCCGCGCCGGCATCCTCCGGCGCCAGGAGCAGGAACAGGAGATCGGCCGGCCGACCGTCCACAGAATCGAAATCCACCGGATGCTTCAGCCGGGCGAACACGCCGCACACCCGGTCCACCAGATCGGTGCGCGCATGGGGAATGGCGACCCCGTCGCCGACCCCGGTGGAGCCCAGGCGCTCACGCTCGGTGACGGCTTCGAGCACCGGGCGCGCGGGCACGGTCAAGGTTCGCTGGGCGAGTTCTGCCAGCGCGTGCAAAGCCTGTTTCCGGCTGGTGGCGGCCACGTCCGCAGCCACGCCGCCATGGGGGATCAGATCGCTCAGAGCCATGTGTCGTCCGGGCTGCTCAACACCGTCCCGGCGCGCCGCCGTCCGGCGCGCCGTCGTCTGCCGCACATTGTGCGCTGCACGGCCCGGACACTTACTCCGCCGCCGCGCCGGCGCTCCCTTTAGCGCCTCGAGACGGATCAATCCAGCCCACATGTCCGTCCGGGCGGCGGTAGACCACGTTGAGCGAACCGGAGCGGGCGTTCTTGAACATCATGAAGGGCGCGTCGGCGAGGTCCATCTCCAGCACCGCCATGGAGACCGTGAGGGTGCGCAGTTCGGCCACCTGCTCGGCGATGATCACCGGCTCGTCGCCGCCTTCCGCGCCGCCGTCGTCGTCCTCCTCGGCGTCCAGATCGTCCCGGCGCTCCGAGCGCAGGGTGACGATGGAGCCCATTTCGGCCGGCAGGTCCGGCTTGTTGTCGGCGTGATGGTCCTTCAGCTTGCGCTTATACCGGCGCAGGCGCTTCTCCAGATGGGTCGAGGCGTCCTCCACCGCGCCGTAGGCGTCGCCGCCCTGCCCGCCGGCCTGCAGAAAGGCGCCGGACGGCAGGTGGACGGAGATGTCCACCTTGAAGCCGTGGCCCTCCTTGGACGCGGTCACGAAAGCCTCGGCGGGGCGGTTGAAATATTTCGACGCGGCGTCGCTGATGCGCTGATCGATGCGCTCGCGCAGCGCCGGGGAGACGTCGATGCCCTTGGAGACGAACTGGATTTGCATGGAGGCTCCCTTTGCATAGGGGCGGCGCTCCAGGCGCATCGGGGAAGCCGGAACTCCGCCCGCCGCGCCGGATGCGCGGCCCGTTGGTCACGGTTGGATAACGCTACGCCGCGCGAAAAGGGCCCGTCAATCGCGGGGATGACTGTGCAACCGCAGCAATCGGATCGATCCTTACCGCGCGCTCAGAGCCGCTTCGCCGCAGCTAGTCCGTTTCCGCGAAGCGGAAGGCGAGCACGGCGTTGTCGAAAAAAGTCGGCACGGCGAACAGGCCGGCCTGCGGCGCGTAGCCCGGATCGGCGCTGTTCACGCCCATGAGCCGCGTGTCGGAGACGGTGCGCGTCTCGCCCTCGGCGGAGACATGGTAGATGCGCCCGCCCCAGCTGGTGGCCACATAGCCGCCGCGTCCGTCGGGCACGGCCCCGTCGCCGGCCTCCACGCCCGGCGCGAAGACCGTCACGGCGCGCGTCTCGTAATCGATGGCCACAAGCCCTTGCGCGGTAAGCGCCAGGAGGCGGTCCTCCTCGGCGAGCAGGCCGTTGATGTAGGTTCCGAACGCCTCGTCCTCCATCCAGAGGTCGAGCCCGTCCGCGCCCAGGGTCCAGATCTGGCCCGCGCGCATGTCGGTGACCAGCACCTCGCCGGCCGGCGTCACCGTGACGTCGTTGAGGAACTGCGCACCCTCCAGATGATGCCGGTTCAGCACCGCGCCGGAGGACAGGTCGATTTCGACGAGATCGTTGAAGTCGGCGACGTAGAGCCGGCCGTCCTTGATCGCCATGCCCTTCGGTCCGTCGAGCCCGGTTGCGAAGGGCTCGGGATCCAGCTCGCCCTCCAGCGACAGGCGCGCGATATAGCCGTCGCCGTCCTCCTCGTTGGGCACGCCGCCATTGATGTTGGAGACCAGGAAGGCGTCGAGCTCAGGGGCGTAGATCACCGATTCCGGATTGGCGAGCCCGCCGGTCTTCCAGACCTGCTCGAAGGGAAGGGCCTGGGCGAAGCAGGGCGTGGCGAGGCCGGACAGGGCGAGCGCGGCGAGTATACGGCGCATGGCTGAGCTCCTTTGAGTGCTTGGGAGCAAACCTAGCACGGCGGAGCGATGCGGGAACGCCCGGCGCGATGAAAGCGCGGCGGCGCGCGGTGAGACAGGTCCGCGCGCGCCGCCTGCGCTCCTCGCCTGCGTTAGCGGATTTCGACCGCTTCGCCTTCGGCTGTGACGCGCGCTTCGATGATCTCGGCGGCCTCGGCGAAGGCTTCCTCGGTGGTTTTCGCCTGGAAGAACACCGCCTGGCCTTGCGACAGGACCGGCCCGTAGAGCAGCGTGCCTTCCGCGTCGTCCTCGGTGGAGAAGGCGTCGGCGAGCATGATCTCGTCCCAGGCCGCGCGGACTTCGGCCCAATAGTCCTCGGTCGCCGCCCAATAGGCTTCCGCCGCATCGTCGCGAACGAGATCGGTGCGGGTGTAGGTGTTGATGCCGTGCTCGCGCACCAGTTCGCGCGGGGTTCCGTCGCGCAGCACGACTTTCGAGTTGTCCTGCTCGTGGGTCCAGCCCCAGGCGGTGATGGTGTGCCGGTTCACCGCGTCGATGACGTCGTAATCATCGCGAATGGTGGCGTCACGGCGCGGCAGCGGGCGATAGCTGGAGGCCGGCTCCCAGGTGGAGGCGTTCTCGGCGTGCTCCCAGCGCGCAAGCCCGGCGTAGCGCGGGCTGTCATCGACCTGATAGACGGTCTGCGACCAGGCGCCGGCGGCCTCGGCGGCCGCGACGTCGCGCATCTCCCAGCGATTGAAGCCGCGATAATCCATGAGCCGCTCGGGCTCATAGGCCCAGTCCTGGCGCCAGTGCTTGATCACGGTGGGCTCGGATTCCGGACCGACCAGCAGCAGGTGCTGGAGCGAGATGTAATCGCCCTCGTCGGCGATCACATAGACCACTTCGCGCGCCGGCGTGACCTTGGGCTCCTTCAGCTCATAGCCCGCCTCGATGGGCAGGAATTCGGTGAAGTCGAAGGTCACGGCGTATTCGCCCGCCATGGCGAGGATCGCCTCGCGGTCCGCCTCGAACTGGGCGCGCTCGTCCTGGGCCGTCATCGCCGCGCCGGCGTTCATGGACGCGCCGGTCTCCGGCGTCGCCGCGCAGGCGGTCAGCGCCAGTCCGGCCGCGCCGGTGATGAGCAAGGATTTCAACGTCGTTGTCATGGTCATGCCGGCGCGTGGGCGCGCCGCTCCGTCAGCGTTTCGAAACAGGTCCGGGCGCCGGTGCGCCCTGCATCGCCCTTCTTATTGCGAACGATTCATACTTGCAATCGCAAAAACATCCGATTTATATGCTCCGCAAATGCGAACCAGTTGCATGAGGAACATAACACCATGACGGGACGGGGCGAAACCCTCTTCACAATGCGGGCTCTGTTGGTCTCAGGCGCATCGGCGCTGACGTTTGGCGCCGCGGCGCCGGCGCTGGCCGAGACGGCCTCAGACATCGCGCCGCAGACCGAAGCCAGCGACGTCATCGTGGTCACCGCCACGCGCACCAATCTGTCGAATTTCGACTATCCCGGCCTGACCAGCGCCATCGATCTCGAGACCCTCGAGCAAGAGCGCCCGGGCGACCTCGCCGAGCTTCTTCAGGACATTCCAGGTCTGGAGGTCGCCGGCGGCCCGCGCCGCACCGGCCAGACGATCAATCTGCGCGGCTTCGGCCGGGAAAGCGTCACCCTTCTGGTGGACGGCGCGCGGCAGAATTTCGCCTCCGCCCATGACGGCGTGCTGTTCCTCGACCCCTCCCTTCTGGGCCGGGTGGAGACGGTGCGCGGCTCGGCCTCGGCGCTCTACGGCTCCGGCGCGGCGGGCGGCGTGATCGCCTTTGAAACAGTGGAGGCCGACGATCTCCTGCGCGAGGACGAGACCTTCGGCGCGCGCGCCTCGCTGGGCTATCGCTCGGTGAACGAGGAAACCCGCGGTTCGGCCGCCGTGTTCGGCGACGCCGGCGCCTTTGAGGGGATCGCCGCGCTGTCGGCGCGCTCGTCCAGCGACATCACCCTGGGCTCCGGCGATGATCTGCCGGCCGAAGACGAGATCGTCTCCAGCCTGCTGGCCGGTGAATGGGACGTCACCGACGCGCTAGAGATCGAGATCGGCTGGCTGTCCTTCCGCAACGAGGCGCTGGAGCCCAATAACGGCCAGGGCGCGTCCACGGTGGGCGGGCTGAACCCGCTGGTGCGCAAGGACGTGTCGGCCGACAGCTATCGCGCCACGCTGGCCTTCGACCCGGACAGCGATCTCGTGAATTTCGAGGCGACCGCCTATCACAATACGGGCGAGGTGGACGAGGTCGATCCGCTTATCGACCGCTTCATCGCGCGCGACCTGACCACCACCGGGATCCGCGCGGAGAACCGCGCCGAGTTCGCGGTCGGCGGGCTCGACATGGCGCTGGTGCTGGGCGCGGAGACGTATGAGGACGAACAGGTCGGGTTCGACTCCGACACGCCGGACAACACCCGCGGCGGCGTGCCCAGCGGAACGACCCGCTTCACCGGCGCCTGGGCGCAGCTGGAGACGGTGGTCGGCCTTGGCGGGGCGGGCGAGCTGATCCTTCTGCCCGGCGTGCGCTTCGACAGCTTCGAAAGCGAGGCCGAAGGCCAGGAGTCCAATGACGACGACGCGGTCTCCCCGCGCCTGGCCGCCACCTGGGCGCCCAATGACAGCGTGCGTATTTTCGCCAGCTGGTCCGAAGCCTTCCGCGCCCCGTCGCTGAACGAGCTTTACCTTTCCGACACCCATTTCTCGCTGCCGCACCCGATCCTGGGCGCGCCGGTCTTCGTCACCAACGAGTTCGTGGCCAATCCCGATCTGAAGCCGGAAAAGACCGAGACCTTCGAGATCGGCGCCGGCTTCGTGAACGAAGGCGTCTTCACCGGCGAGGACCGTTTCGAGATCAAGGGCGCCTGGTTCACCACCGAGGCGGAAGACCTGATCAACACCGGCGTGAATTTCGCCTTCTCGCCCACCTGCTTCGCCCCGCCCTTCTTCGCGCCGTGCTCGGCGGGAACGAGCTTTGCGGACAATCTGGACGACGCCGAGCTTGAGGGCTTCGAGATCGCCGCTTCCTACGCCAGCGGTCCGTTCGAGCTGTCCGGCGCGCTCTATGAGGTGGACGGCGAGGACCGCGCGACCGGCGAACCGCTCGGATCTTTGCAGCCGCTCATGGGCCATGTCACGGCGCGCTACACGATCGAGCCGGCCCGCTTGACCCTGGGCGGACGCCTGGGCTTCGCAGGCGAGTTCGACAAGACCGACGACCCCGCCCAGGAGCGCAACGGCTACGCCGTGCTCGACCTGTACGCCGGCTGGCGTCCGTTCGAGGCGGGACGCCTGCGCCTCGATTTCGGCGTCGAGAACGTGTTCGAAGAGGATTATGAGCGCGTTTTCGCCGGCGTGTCCGAACCCGGCCGCTCCTTCCGGATCGACCTAACCTGGACCGGCGGCTGGTAAAGCGCCCGCACGCTTAACCGCGCTGATAAAGCCGGCGTTAAGCCCCAAGGCCTGACCCTGAGCGCTCCGCACCGACGGAGCACTCATGGGTCAGGTCTACGCCTTTTCAAAACTCCGGCGGAGGCGCGCCGGGCTCCTGCGGCGGGCGCGGGACGCGGCGATCGTTTTCACGATTGTCTTCGTGCTCGCACAGCCCGAAGTTCGCCGACATGTCGGAACGACCGCCGAGGCGCTTGGCGCGGCGGCATCAGGCGCGGCGATCGAATGCACGACCGCGCGTGTCATCGACGGCGACACGCTGGACTGCGCCGGCGTGCGCGTGCGTCTGGCCGGGATTGATACGCCGGAGATGCCCGGCCATTGCCGCGCCGGCCGGCGCTGCGTCGAAGGCGATCCCCATGCGGCCCGCGCCGCCCTTCGAGCGCTCGCTTCCCTTGGCCTAACCTGCCGGCCGGAGGCCACCGACGCATATGGTCGCACGATCGCGCGCTGTGATGCGGCCGGCCGTGACGTCAGCTGCGCGTTGATCGCCGAAGGTCACGCCGAACGCCGTTAGCGGCCTATCCGCTGCATCGGACGCGGATAAGCTGGCCGCCCCCGGACACGGCCGGCTTCATCACGCGTCCCGCCTTGACCTTGTCTGTCTCAAGGAGTACCGCCGCTGGATCGTGCGCCCGTTTTCCTCGGGCGCGCGCCTTCCCGCTTCGCCGCGCGCCGACGCGCCGTGCCGGTCCACCGGCGGAGCGCCGTGATGTTTGACGAGGACGACCATGGACGCCGCGACCCCTTCGAAGACGCGCTTCGACAAAGCGCCCGCTCCCGCCGAGCTGCCGAAGGTGGATGCGGAGATTCTGGCGTTCTGGGAGGCGGACGGCACGTTTCAGGCGTCCATCGATGAGCGGCCGGAGGACGATCAATTCGTCTTCTATGACGGCCCGCCCTTCGCCAACGGGCTTCCCCATTACGGCCATCTCCTGACCGGGTTCGCCAAGGACGTGATCCCGCGCTACCAGACCATGAAAGGCAAGCGCGTGGAGCGCCGCTTCGGCTGGGACACGCACGGGCTTCCCGCCGAGCTCGCCGCGGAGAAGACGCTGGGCATTTCAGGCCGCAAGGCGGTGCTCGACATGGGCATCGACAAGTTCAACGCCGCCGCCCGCTCCGAGGTGATGAAATACGCCTCCGAATGGGAGGAGTACGTCACGCGTCAGGCGCGCTGGGTCGATTTTGAAAACGATTACAAGACCCTCGACATCACCTTCATGGAAAGCTGCCTGTGGGCGTTCAAGCAGCTCTGGGACAAGGGTTTGGTCTACAAGGACTACCGGGTCGTTCCGTATTCCTGGGCGGTGGAGAGCCCGCTGTCGAACTTCGAGACCCGTCTGGACAATTCCTACCGCAACCGCACCGACCCGGCGGTGACGGTGAAGTTCACCCTGAAGGACGGACAGGGCGATCTCTCCGGCGCGAAATTCCTGATCTGGACCACCACGCCCTGGACGCTGCCCTCCAACTTGGCCTGCGCGGCCGGCGCGGAGATCACCTACGCGATCCTTCAAAAGGACGGCGAGCGGCTGATCCTGTCGGCGAACGCACTGGAAAAGTACAAGAAGCAGCTTGAAGGCTATGAGCGCACTGGCGAGGTGATGGGCCGCGAGCTTGAGGGCCTGCGCTATCATCCGCCGTTCGACTATTTCACGGGCCGCGAGAACGCCCACCAGATCCTGATCGAGGATTTCGTCACCGACGAGGACGGCACGGGCCTGGTGCACATGGCGCCGGGCTTCGGCGAAGACGATCTGAACGCCTGCCGCAAGGCGGGCATCGCCGTGGTCGTGCCGGTGGACCAGGCCGGTCGGTACACGAATGAAGTGCCCGATTATGAGGGCATGCTCGTCTTCGACGCCAACAAGCCGATCACCGATAGACTCAAGGCCGAGGGCAAGCTGTTCCGCCACGACACGTACGATCACAATTATCCGCATTGCTGGCGGACCGACGAGCCGCTGATCTACAAGGCGGTCGATAGCTGGTATCTGCGCGTCTCCGACTTCCGGGAACGGATGGTGGAGCTGAACCAGCAGATCAACTGGGCGCCGGGCCATGTGAAGGACGGCATTTTCGGCAATTGGCTCGCCGGGGCGCAGGACTGGAACATTTCTCGCTCGCGCTTCTGGGGCACGCCGATCCCGGTGTGGGTCAGCGACGATCCAAATTATCCGCGCACCGACGTTTACGGCTCCATCGAAGAGCTGGAGCGCGATTTCGGCGTGAAGGTGGACGACCTGCACCGGCCTTATATCGACAATCTGACCCGCCCGAACCCGGACGACCCCAGCGGCAAGTCCATCATGCGCCGGGTCGAGGACGTGTTCGACGTATGGTTTGATTCCGGCTCCATGCCGTACGCCCAGGTCCATTATCCGTTCGAGAACAAGGACTGGTTCGAGACCAACTTCCCGGCCGATTTCATCGTGGAGTACGTCGCCCAGACCCGCGGGTGGTTCTACACGCTGATGGTCTTGTCGACGATGCTGTTCGACCGCCCGCCGTTCAAGAACGCCATCTGTCACGGCGTGGTGCTGGACGAGAACCGGCAGAAACTCTCCAAACGCCTGCGCAATTATCCGGACCCGCTGGGTTTCTTCAACGAGTACGGCTCCGACGTCATGCGCTGGTTTCTGATCTCGGCGCCCGTGCTCAATGGCGGCGATTTGCTGGTGCCCAAGGAAGGCCGCGAGATCGCGTCGATCCAGCGCGAAGCCATCGCGCCGCTGATGAACGCGTATTCCTTCTTCTCGCTCTATGCGAACCTGGAGACGCGCGCGCCTGAGATCATCACGAAGGCCGACGATCCGCTGGACCGCTACATTCTCACCAAGACCGGCGAGCTGGCGCGCGACGTGGAAGCCGCGCTGGACGCCTACGACATCCCGCGCGCCTGCCGCGAGACGGTGTCGTATTTCGACGCGATGACGAACTGGTATATCCGCCGCTCCCGCGCCCGTTTCTGGGGCTCGGCGGACGAAGCGGCGAAGAACGCGGCGTTCGATACGCTGTACACGGTGCTTGTGAAGGCGTGCCGCGTGCTCGCCCCGCTCCTGCCCATCGTCACCGAGAAGCTCTACAAGGCGCTCACCGGTGAGCGTTCGGTGCATCTCTCGCGCTGGCCTGAAGCCGGCGAGTTTCCGCAAGACCACGACCTGGTGCGCGCCATGGATCTGGTGCGTGACGCAGCGTCGGCGGCCCTGGCGGTGCGAGAGCGCGCGCGGCTGCGCGTGCGCCTGCCGTTGAAAACCCTCACCGTCGTGCACGCCGAAAGCGCGGCGCTCAAACCCTACGCCGATCTCCTCGCCGACGAGGTGAATGTGCGCGAGATCGCCTTCTCCACCGATCTCGACGCCTACGGAACGGTGCAGCTGAAGCCCGATCCCCGCATCGGCAAGCGCCTGGGCAAGGCCATGAAGAACGTGATGGGCGCCGCGCGCTCGGGCGACTTCACGCTGAACGCCGACGGCACCGCGAGCGTCGCCGGCGAGACCCTCGCCGAGGACGAATTCCAGCTCGCCATGGTGGCTGAAGACGGCAGCGCCGCCGAGCCGTTCGCCGGCACCGGCGCCATCGTGCTCGACATCTCCGTGGACGAGGATCAGGAGCGCGAAGGCCTCGCGCGCGACCTGATCCGCGCGGTGCAGTCGGCGCGCAAGGACGCCGGCCTCGAAGTCTCTGACCGCATCAAGCTGGGGATTTCCGGCGGCGAGAAGACGGCCGCTTCGGTCGAAGCCCATGGCGAGTTCATCAAAGCCGAGACCCTCGCGGTGTCGCTTTCCGAGGCCGGCAGCGGCGCGAAGAGCGAGACCGAGATTGGCGGCGAGACCGTGACGATTACGGTGGAAAAGGCCGGCTAGCTTTGTCCCTCCCCATCAAGGGGAGGGACAGATGAGCCGGATCGACCCGGGTAAAAAACCATGACCGAGCAGAGCTACGATTTCACCGCGCTGGAAACCAAATGGCGCGATTTCTGGGACAAGAACGGCGTCGATAAGACGCCGCATCCGGCGCCCGGCGACAAGACCTTCTACGTGCTCGACATGTTCCCCTACCCCTCGGGCGCGGGTCTGCATGTGGGTCATCCGGTGGGCTATCTCGCGACCGATATCGTGGCGCGCTACAAGAAGATGAGCGGCTACACCGTGCTCCATCCCATGGGCTGGGACAGTTTCGGCCTGCCCGCTGAACGCTACGCCGAGCGCACCGGCGTACACCCGGCCGTCAGCACAGAGAAGAATATCGAGACCTATAAGCGCCAAATGCGGCTTTTAGGCCTCGGCTATGATTGGTCGCGCGAAATCGCCACGTCCAAGCCGGATTATTACAAATGGACGCAGTTCATCTTCACCCGGCTCTATAACGCCTTCTACGACGCCGACGCCGGGCGCGCGCGGCCGCTGTCCGAGCTTGAGATTCCCGATGACGTGAAGGCGGGCGGCAAGCTGGCGGTGCAGGATTACGAGGACGCCCGGCGTCTGGTGTATTACGAGACCGCGCCGGTGAACTGGTGCCCGGAGCTCGGGACCATCCTCGCCAATGAAGAGGTCTTCGACGGCAAGTCCGAGCAGGGCTACGAGGTCGTGCGCGTGCCCCTGCGCCAGGTGAAGATGCGCATCACGGCGTATGCGGAGCGTTTGCTGACCGATCTCGACGGGCTGGACTGGCCAGAAGGCATCAAGGAAAGCCAGCGCAACTGGATCGGCAAGTCCGAAGGCGTCACGCTCGGCTTCCCCGTGGCCGACACCGAGCATCGCATCGAAACCTTCACCACCCGTGTCGATACGCTGGGCGGGGTGACCTTCCTCGCCCTGGCGCCCGAGCATCCGCTGGTGGGCGAACTCATCGCGCCGGATCAGCGTGAAGAGGTCGAGGCCTATATCGAGGCCGCCGCGCGCAAATCCGATCTCGACCGCACCGTGGACGCGGAGAAGACCGGCGTCTTCATCGGCGCCGAGGCGGAAAACCCCGTCACCGGCAAGCGGGTGAAGATCTTCGTCGCCGACTATGTCCTGCCGGATTACGGCACCGGCGCGGTGATGGGCGTGCCCGCCCACGATGTGCGCGATTTCGCGTTTGCGACCAAGTACGGGCTGGACATCGTCCCTGTCATCGATCCGGGTACGGATCATCCCGATCGCGCCGCGGTTCTGGCCGGTGAAAAATGCTGGACCGAGGACGGGGTGATGCTGGCCCCGCCGGGCGACAGCGATCTTTATCAGGCCGGCGTACGCTGGCGCGATGCGCGCGAGGCGGTGGCCGATCATCTGGAGGCGCGCGGGCTTGGCCACCGGGTCACGAGCTATAATTTGCGCGACTGGATCTTCGCCCGTCAGCGCTATTGGGGCGAACCCATCCCCATCGTGCACTGGGAGGACGGCACGCGCACCACGCTGCCCGAAGACCAGCTTCCGCTGACCCTGCCCCATATCGACAGCTACAAGCCCACCGGCCACGCCGAGAGCCCGCTGGCGCGCGCTGAAGACTGGCTGGAGGTCACCGATCCTGAAACGGGTATGAAGGGCCGGCGCGAAACCTCCACCATGCCGCAATGGGCGGGCAGCTGCTGGTATTATCTGCGCTTCAAGGATCCGCGGAACGACGAAGCCCTGGTCGATCCCGAGATCGAGAAGGCCTGGGGCGCGGTGGATCTCTATGTGGGCGGCGCCGAGCACGCGACGCTGCACCTGCTCTATGCGCGCTTCTGGCACAAGGTGCTGTTCGATCTGGGCCTGGTCTCCGCGAAGGAGCCGTTCCAGAAGCTGGTGAACCAGGGCCTGCTCACCTCCCACGCCTTTAAAAACGCGCGCGGGATCATCCTGCCCGTGGACGAGGTGGAAGAGCGCGGTGAGAACGAGTTCGTTCACACGCCCACCGGTGAGCGCGTTGAGAAGATCGGCGCGAAGATGTCGAAATCGCTGCACAACGTCGTAACGCCCGACGACGTGGTGGCCCGCTTCGGCGCGGACGCCTTCCGCGTGCACATGATGTTCATGGGCCCGGTGGAGGCCATGCGCGAATGGGAGACCGACAAGACCGCCAGCGCGCTGAAATTCCTGCGCCGCGTCTGGCGCTTCGTCACCGGCGCGCTTTCAAACCCCGCCGCTGAAGACGCCAAGGCGGTGCGCCTGGCGCGCACCACGCTGGTGCTGGCGATCACCGAGGATCTCGACAATCTGCGCCTGAACACCGGGATCGCCGAGCTGATGAAATTTCTAAACGCGGCCGAAGGCGAAGCGGTCTCCAAGGAGACGCTGGACGTCTTCATCCGCGTCCTCGCCCCGTTCGCGCCCTTCATGGCCGAGGAGCTATGGGAGATGACCGGCGGCCGGCCCAGCGTCTTCTACGCGGACTGGCCCACGGCCGACGCAGCCGAGCTCGACGCCGCGATCGACACGGTGGAGGTGGTCATTCAAGAAGGCGGCAAGCGCCGCGGCGCCGTCGAGCTTGCTCCCGATGCGGACGACGAAACCGTGCGCACGGCCGCGCTCGCCTTGCTGGACGGCATGGGCAAGCCCGTCTCCGGCCTGCCGCTGGAGCGGGTCATCGTCGTGCGCGACAAGAAGACGGGCCGGGTGAAGCTGGTGAACGTACCGAAGCTGGGGTGAAGATCGGCGCAGAGCAGATCGGCCCTCGCCTGAAGAAAAAGACCGCCCGCTCTCATTGCTGAGACCGGGCGGTCCTGTTCAGCTCGGCTCGCGCCTCATCAGACGGCTGCGAGCGTTGCGGCGACCATCGCGATGAATCCGCCTCCAAGAATCCACCAGCCGAAAAACAGGCGAATGTCCTGCGGCTTTTCGTTAAGGCTGCGCCCTGGAACGGCGTTGACGGCGATCCAGCCCAGGGCGATGGAGCCGATCAGCATGCCCGCCGCAGCCAGCATGGCGCGCGACCTCGTATCCGCGAAGGCGATGGACGCCAGCGCGAGCAGGCCGAGTCCAAGCCCGCTGAAGACAAGATTCACGCCGAGCGCGCGCTCGGGCTTCACCCTCAGCGTGGGGTACCATTGCGGCCGGCTGGGGAGTGGAGCAAGGAACGCCATCACGCTTATCCCGCCACGATGTCGCCGAGAAGCAGCGCGCCGGAAATGGCGCCGGCCACCGCCGCCGCCTTCTGACCGCCGGGGATGAAGAACATCACGACCGCCGCGGCGGCGAAATATTGAGAGCCTTCATCGAAAAGGTCTCCATCGCCGTTCCTGTCGAAATTCTCCATCACGAACGCAACCGGACCGGCGCCCGACACCGCTGCGACTTCTTCAACCGAAAGCGGGCGGATCATACCATCTTGCATCATTATCGTCTCCCGTTTTTACGCGGTCCAAGGACCGTTTCAGCTCGGTTTGCTGATCAGTTCATTCCAGATCAGCAACTAACGGTTACCTCCCTCGCCGGATTAATGCAACTTTAAAACATATCGTATTGAGTTTAAGGGGATAGATAACTCTACCCTTGGTCAAGTTCCGGCGCGCGGGTGACCGCGCCGCGCAATGCGATCGGTAGGGTCATGTCGTGCGGGCGCGCCTGCTCGATGCGATGCCGGCGGGCATGAGTCCGCAACCCGGCCCGAACGACACGGTGCTAATGATCAAGGATCGAAAGCCGGCAGCAGGGATGCGCTGAATGCGCCGGCGCCGGGACCTTCCTAGCCGCCCAGCCCCGCCCCGGCGGCGGCCTGAGCGGCGAGGGCGTCGCGCCGCGCCGGCGGCAGGGCGGTCTCCAGCGCCGCCTCGAGCCGGTTGCGATCAGGGTCCTCGGCGAGACTGTCCGGGCCTTCAAATCCGGCGCGCAGCACCCAGACATAGGCCTGTTCAAGATCGCGCGCCGTCCCGTCGCCGGTGGCGAGCGCATAGGCGTAGAGAAACTGGCTTTCCGCGTCGCCGGCCTCGGCGCCCTGGCGCGCCCAGCCGACGGCGCGCTGCGGGTTCGCCGCCAATCCCGCACCGCCTTGATAATAGAGCAGCGCCATCTGGCCCATGGCGGCGGGCAGGCCCAGCTCGGCGGCGGTGCGCATCAGCGACACGCCCTTGGCCGGGTCGGCGGCCTCGCCTTCGCCGCCCAGATGCATGGCGCCGGCCATCAGCGCGCCATAGGCGACGCCGTTTGTTCCGGCGCGCTCATACCAGTCGCGCATGGCGGTGAGGTCGCCCGGCCCGTGCACCCATTCGCCCAGAGCGTGGGCGTAATCCACATAGGCCGAGACCCGCCCGCTTTCGGAGGCCAGACGCAGCCAGTCCACGACCTCCTGGGCGGCGCCGGGATCACCATGCTCCATGAGATAGAGCCCGTATTCATGGGCGGCGCGCGCATCGCCGGTCTCTGCGGCGCGCGCGAGATAATCCTCGGCCTGAAACGCGTTGAGGCCGCCGCGCTCGGCGGAGGCCAGGCGCGACAGGATGACCAGCGCGTCGGCGTCGCCCGCCTCCGCCGCCCGGCGCAGCCAGCGCACCGCGGCTTCGTCGTTCTGACCGCGCTCGGACAAACCGTGCAGCAGAATATGGCCGGCCATGAGCGCGCCGGAGGGCTCGCCGCCCGCCGCCGCGGTCTCCGCATAAGTCAACGCGCTGTCCCAGTCCTCCAGCACCGCCGCGCGCAGGGCGCGCGCCATGGTGGCGTCGGTGGCCGAGCGCCCTTCCACTGCGTCGCCTGAGGAGTCGCGTCCCATTGCCTCGCCGAGCGAAGGCGGCAGAGCCGGCGGCTCGTCGGCGATCGCCGGCGCTGCGATCAGCAGTGCGGCTGCGATCAGCGAAGAAGCGTGGAGAAGGCTTCGCATGCGTGTTCGGGTCCCTTGTCGTGCGACCAGATGCCGGCGCACACCGCGAGATAATCGGCGCCGGCCTCGATCACCGGCGGGGCGTTGTCCACGGTGATCCCGCCAATGGCGACGCTGGGCAATTCGAAGAGCTCCCGCCACCAGGTGAAGAGCTCCAAAGGGGCGGAAAACTTCGGCGGTTTCGTGGCGGAGCTGTAGACCGCGCCGAAGGCGACATAGTCGGCGCCGCGCTCGCCCGCGACCATGGCCAGGTGGCGGCTGTCATGGCAGGTCACTCCCACCAGCCCGGTCTTGCCCACCGCGGCGCGCGCCTCGGCGATGGAGGCGTCGGTCTGGCCGATATGCACTCCGTCGCAGCCGAGCTTCGAGGCGAGCGCCGGATCGTCGTTCATAATCACCGTCGCGCCGGCCTTTTTCGCCGCCTTTATAAGCGGCGGCGCCAGGCGCAGCATGTCTTCGGGACTGTGATCCTTGAGCCGGATCTGCACCGCGGCGACCTCGCCGGCGGCCAGCGTCGCGGCGAAGACCTGATCGAATCCGGGCTCGATGCGCGGCGGGGTGAGGAGATAAAGCTCGGCCATGGCGACTCTCTAGCGCGATGCGCGGCGCTGGAGAAGGCTGCGGCGCGGCGCGATGGGGCGGGCTTGAAAGTGCGGTCGCATGGAGGGAGGCGGGACGTCCTTGAGGCGCGATGCGGTCAGCCCTCCCCATAGCTCCATGCTGGAAGGTCACGCAAGACGATCGCAGGGTGAGGTCGGGAGAGGCTCCGGCAGCAAGCCCGCGTGAAATGAGTGAGCGCTCAGTCAGTTTTCTTCGGCGCGCTCACGCTATCGAACCACCTCGGCGCCCGCCCTTGGTTTGTGACCGCCTTCCCTTCGCCGGATTCGGTGTCATAGTCGGCCCGGTCTGGGGACGACGGAGGCAGGCGATGAAACGGCTCTTCACTCTTGCGGCGGGCGCGTGCGCCCTTGTGCTGGCGGCCTGCGGAGACGATCCGGCGCCCGACCAGCCCGCCGCCTCCGGGGCGCTCTTGCAGAGCCGGGCCGAAGGCGCGCCGCGGGCGGGGACGCCGCAGCCGGACGGATTCGAGTATCTGCGCTACGCGGTGAGCACCGACAGCGCCACGCCGCAGCTCTGCCTCACCTTCTCCGGCGCGCTCGATCCGCAGACGGACTACTCGGCCTATGTGGACGTGAACGAGCCGGTGGCCCTGTCGGTGGAAGGTTCGCAGCTGTGCATCGGCGGGCTCAATTACGGCCAGACGCGCGAGCTGACCTTGCGCGCCGGTCTGCCCGCCGCCTCGGGCGACACGCTGGAGGCCGACGTCTCCACCACCCTCACCTTCGACGATCGTCCCGCCTTTGTGGGCTTTTCCGGCTCCGGGATCATCCTGCCGCGGATCGAAAGCGACGGGCTGGGGATCGAAACGGTCAATGTCGACGCTGTGGAGGTGCGCATCCAGCGCGTCACCGACCGGGCGCTGGCGTTCAAGGAGCTCACCGACGGCTTCACCGCCGCGCCGGGGGAATGGACCTGGACGCCCGACCGGGAGGAGCCGGCGGAGCTGGGCGTCGAGGTCTATCGCGGGCGCATGGACACCGGCGGGCCGGCGAATGCGGCGGTCACCACTGTGCTGCCCGTGGCCGAAGCGCTGGGCCGGCTTCAGGCGGGCGCCTATTATGTCGAACTGTTCGACGCCGCCGCGCTGGACCGCGAAGATCGCGAACCCGGCGCACGCGCCGCGCGCTGGCTCATCGTCACCGATCTCGCCTTCACCGCCTATCGCGGCGAGACCGGCATCGAGACCATCATCCGCTCCCTGCAGACCGCCCGGCCCATGGCCGGCGTCGAGGTGCAGCTGGTGGCCCGCTCGAACGAGATTCTCGCCACCCGCACCACCGGCGCGGACGGCCGGGTGCACTTTCCCGAAGCGCTGCTCACCGGCGAGGACGGCAACCGGCCCCGGCTTTTGACCGCGTACGGACCGTCGGGCGATTTTGCGCTTCTGGACCTGCAGCGCGCGCCGGTGGACCTGACCGATGCGCCGGTGGACGGGCGCGCCCCGTCGGGCGCGGCCGACGCCTATGTCTATCTGGATCGCGGCATCTACCGGCCCGGCGAGACCGTGCAGGCGAGCGCGCTTCTGCGCGGGCCCTCCGGCGCGGCGCTCACCGGCCGGGCCGGCGCGCTGGTGGTGTATCAGCCCAACGGGCTGGAGTTCGCCCGCCATCGTTTCGAGGCCGCGCCGGACGCCGGCGGGATCGTGCATGCGTTCGACCTACCGGCCGGCGCGGCGCGCGGCGGCTGGCGCCTGACGGCGGAACTCGACGGGCTGGGGATTGTCGGCGAGGTCGGCTTCCAGGTGGAGGATTTCGTGCCCCAGCGCGTGGCGCTGGAGCTGGAGGCCGACACCGACACCCCGATGCGGGCGGGTGAGACCCGCATGATCGAGGCGAGCGCGCGCTTCCTCTACGGCGCCCCCGGCGCGGGCCTGCCCATGGAGGGCACCGCGCGGATCCAGATCGATCCGAGCCCGTTTGAGGGCTTTGGCGACTATGCCTTCGGCCTGCATGACGAGCAATTCGGCGAAGAACTCGTCGATCTGCCGCCCGTCGCGGCTGACGGCGCCGGCGCCGCGCAGATTCCCGTCACGGTCGGCCGGCGCGGCGCCCAGGCCTCGGCGCCGCTGCGCGTGCGCGCGGTGGTGCGGGTGCAGGAGCCGGGCGGGCGCGCCGTCGCCGACGATGTGCGAATCCCCTATCGCCCGCGCGACATCTATGCCGGGCTGAAGGCGGATTTCTCCGGCCGCGCCGAACGCAAAGCGCCGGCGGAGTTCTCCGTCATCGCGTTGAACGCGGCCGGAGAGCCCATGCGCGGCGATCTCGCCTGGCGCCTGGTGCGCAATGATGTGGACTATGACTGGTACCGCACCTCGGGCGGGGAATGGCGCTGGCGGCGCACTGAGACGGTCGTGCCGATCACCCAGGGCGTGGCCGCGCTCGACGGCGAGGCCGCCGCGCGCATCGTGACCCCGCCGCTGGACTGGGGCGATTACGATCTCATCGTCGCCGACGGCACAGGGACGGATCTGGCCAGCCGCAGCTTCTGGGTCGGCTGGGGCGGCCGCTCCCAGGACGGCGAAACGGCGCCCGATCAGGTGCGCGTCGCCGGGCCGGATGCGCCCGTCGCCGTGGGTGAGGAAGCCGTGGTGACCGTCCAGGCGCCCTATGCCGGGCTCGCCGACGTGGTGGTGGCCACCGACCGGGTGCTGACCTTGCGCCAGATGACGCTGAGCGAAGAAGGCGCCGAAGTGCGCCTGCCGGTGACCCGCGACTGGGGCCAGGGCACCTATGTCATGGTCACCGTGCACACGCCGCGCGATCCGGTCGACCAGCCCCTGCCGCGCCGCGCGGTGGGCGTCGCCTATGTTCCGGTGAACATCGAGGACCGCACCATCGACCTCACCCTTGAAGCGCCGGAGCTCACCGAACCCAACCGCACGCTCCAGATTCCGGTCACGGCCGAGGGCGCGGGCGATCGCATTCACATGACGCTCGCCGCGGTGGATGAGGGCGTTCTGCTGCTCACCCGCCACCAAAGCCCCGATCCGGTGGATTTTATCTTCGGCAAGGAGCGCCTCGGCGTCGATCTCCTGGACGATTACGGCCGTGTGCTCGACCCCAATCTGGGCGCGGCCGCGGCGCTGCGCTCGGGCGGCGACCAGATCGGCGGGGCGGGCCTGTCGGTCGTGCCCACGAGGACCGTCGCCCTGTTCGCCGGTCCGGTGCAGCTGGATAATCGCGGGCGCGGGACGATCAATCTGGAGCTTCCAGACTTCAACGGCGAGCTGCGCCTTATGGCCGTGGCATGGAGCGAGTCCGCCCTGGGCGCGGCCGACCAGCCGATGACGGTGCGCGACGCGGTCGCGGCCGAACTCATCCTGCCGCGCTTCCTGGCGCCGGGAGACACCGCGGTCGCCACGGCGAGCCTCGACAACGTGGACGGGCCGGACGGCGTCTACGCCGCATCGGTGACCGCCGAAGGCCCGGTTAGCGTGGCGGGCGCATCGGCCGAAGGTCCGCTGACCCCGGGCGAGCGCCGCGACGGCCCGGTGACGCTGGAGGCCGGAGGCGAAGGGATCGCCGAGCTGGCGCTGCAACTCACCGGCCCGGACGGCTTCACAGCCGCCAGCGCCTATCCGATTGAAGTGCGAGCGCCGTATCTGCCGGAGACCCGGGTGCGCGGCGTGATCCTGGAGCCGGGCGAGACATACGCCCCGCCGGCCGATCTGTTGTCGGGCTATACGCCGGGGTCGGGCCTTGTGCAGATCTCGGTGGCGCCGACCCCGATCGACGCAGCGGCGCTCTTTCAGTCGCTTTATCGCTATCCCTATGCCTGTTCCGAACAGCTGGTGAGCCGGGTGACGCCCCTGCTCTACGCCGGGCGGCTGGCGAGCCTGGTGGACGAAAACGGCCCGGACGGCGCCCCCGCGGAGGTGCGTGCGGCGCTGGAGACGATCCTTGGACGCCAGGGCCAGGACGGCGCGTTCGGGCTGTGGCGCATGGGCGACGGCGACGCCTCGCCCTGGCTCGGCGCCTACACCACCGATTTCGTCAGCCGCGCGGCCGCGGCCGGCTATCCGGTCCCGCCCGCCGCGCTGGAGCGGGCGCTGGCCGCGCTGCAGCCGGTGAGCCAGGGCGAGCTGTGGCGGTCGGGCTATGAGGACACCGTGGGCGATCCGCGCTGGACCGAGGACACCCAGGAGCGCCTCGCCGACCGCAGCGCGGCCTATGCGCTCTACGTGCTCGCCCGCAACGGCCAGGCCGACCGCTCGCGCCTGCGCTACATGCATGACGAGCGCATCGACCGGATCGACAGCCCGCTGGCGCGCGCCCATATCGGCGCCGCCCTGGCCGCGCTGGGGGACGAGGCGCGGGCCGCCTCCGCCTTCGAAGCGGCGGTCGAGGCGCTGGGCTATGTCAATGACGGCGACTGGTACCAGACGCCCCGGCGCGACCTGGCCGGCGTCATGGCGCTCGCCGCCGAGGCCGGCCGGTTCGAGATCGTGGAAAGCCTCACGCCGCGCCTCGCCCGCGACCTGCCCGAACCGGCGCGCCTGACCACCCAGGAGAAAGCCTGGCTGATCCTCGCCGCCGAAGCGCTCGCCGGCGACGGGGAGACGCTGGCGGTGACCTATGACGGCGAAGCCGGGCGGCGCACCGTGACGCTCGACGACGCCTCGTTGGCCGAGGCCGCTGCCTTTGAGAACACCGGCGACACGCCGCTCTTCTTGACCGTGCTCACCCGCGGCGCGCCGGCCGGCCCGCCGCCGGCGGTCAGCGAGCAGCTGCGCCTTGAGAAGACCATCACCGACACCGCCGGCCGGCCGGTGAACTCCACCGTCTCGCAGGGCGACCGGCTGGTGGTGGCGCTCACTTTGCGTCCCGAACGCGCGGCGCTGTCGAGCTATGGCATCGACGATCTTCTGCCCGCCGGGTTCGAGATCGAGGCCGGGCTCCCGCCCCTCGACGGCGTCCCGCACGGCGCCTACGCCTTCCTGGGCGAACTCGACACGCTGCAGATCGCCGAGGCGCGCGACGACCGCTTCGTCGCCGCCCTGGAGGCCCGCCGCGAGCCGAACGGGAACCCGGTGCGCCTGGCCTATCTGGTGCGCGCGGTCACGCCGGGCGACTTCGCCCTGCCCGGCGCGGTGGCTGAGGACATGTACAAGCCGGAGGTCTTCGCCCGCACAGGCGCGGGCCGTGTGAGGGTGGAGCGGTAGGCGGCTTCTGATGTCTCCCCCCGATTTCGGCAGGGCTATCGCATATGAGGCGCCGCGGCCCGATCATCCCTCCCTCCCCCTTGGGGGAGGGCCGGGGTGGGGGCGTGCAAGCTTTCAAGGCCGGCGCCCGGCGGCTCCACCCCACCCCAACCCTTCCCTCCAGGGGAAGAAGATCGCTTCTTCGCGCCAGTATGCGATAGCCCGGCGGTTCAAGGGGGAGCGGCCCGAAAGGCTGAGGGGGGCTCCACGGAAAGTGACGGCTGGATCCCCCCTCCCTCCGCTTCGCGGACACCTCCCCCGCAAGCGGGGGAGGACATCTCCTTACCTTGCCGATTAAGGATTAGCGCGTGACCATGACCCTCCCCGCCCCCTTGCGCACCCCGCTCGCCGCGGTCTTCGCGGCGGTGCTGGCGTGCGTGGGGTTGGTGGTGCTGCTCGACCGGCTGTTTCCGCCGCCGATCGAGCGCGGGCGGGTGGTGTCGTTCGTGGCCGAGGACCGTGACGGCCGGCCCTTGCGCGCCTTTCCGGTGGAGGACGGGCGCTGGCGGCTGGCGACCGATCTGGATCGGCTCGATCCCGAGTTCGTCGAGGCGCTGCTGACCATTGAGGACCAGCGCTTCTACAGCCATCCCGGCGTCGATCCCTTGGCGGTGATCCGGGCGACGGGCCAAGCGCTGTCGCGCGGGCGGATCGTATCCGGCGCCTCGACGATCACCATGCAGACCGCGCGCCTTTTGGAGCCCCGCCCGCGCAATCTCGGTTCGAAGATCGCCGAATCCCTGCGCGCCCTGCAGCTGGAGGCCCGGCTCTCCAAGCGGGAGATCCTTGAGCTTTATCTCACCCTGGCGCCCTATGGCGGCAATCTGCAGGGCGTGCGCGCGGCCAGCTGGGCCTGGTTCGGCCGCGAACCCGACCAGCTGACCCCCGATCAGATCGCGCTTCTGATCGCCCTGCCCCAGAGCCCGGAAGTGCGCCGGCCCGATCTGCGCCCGGACAGCGCCCGCGCGGCGCGCGCCGCGATCCTGAACCGGCTTGCGGCCGAGGGCTGGATCAGCGCCGGACGGGCCGCGGACGCCGCCGGCGAAGCCCTGCCGGAAACGCGCAACGCCTTTCCCGCAGAGGCCTGGCATGCCGGCGCGACGCTCGCCCGGCTTCATGCCGGCGAGGGGGCTGTGCGCTCCACCCTCGATCTCGCGCTCCAGCGCGAAGTGGAGCGCCGCATGCGCCGGCTCGCCGAGGCCGGGGGCGCGGGCGTTCAGGCGAGCGCGCTGGTGATAGAGATCGAAACCCGCGCCGTGCGCGCCGCAGTGGGCTCGGCGGGGCGCGATCTCGCCGGCGGCTGGCTCGACCTCACCAGCGCGCGGCGCTCGCCGGGCTCGACGCTGAAGCCCCTGGTCTACGCCCTCGCCTTCGACGACGGCGCGGCGGCGGCCGACACGCTGATCGAGGATTTGCCCGCGCGCTTCGCCAGCTATCGCCCGGAGAATTTCGACCGCGCCTTCCGCGGCGAGGTCACCATCGCCGACGCTCTGCAGCATTCCCTGAACGTGCCGGCGGTGCGCGTGCTCGACCGTGTGGGCGCGAACCGCTTCGCAAGCGCGCTGAGCTTCGCCGGCGCCGATCCGTCCATCCCGCAAAGCCTGGACGGCGCGGCCGGGCTCGCGGTGGCGCTGGGCGGGCTGGGTTTAAGCGCGCAGGACCTGGCCGTGCTTTATTCGGCGCTGGGCGATGACGGCCGCGCCAAGCCCCTCGCCTGGACGCCGCAGGCCGCCGAGGCCAATCGCGCCGCGCCGGGCGCAAGCCTGGTGAGCGCGGAGAGCGCGCGCGAGATCGTCGACGTGCTCTACGGCTCGCCGGCGCCGCCCGGGCGCATGCCGGCCCATCTCTCCACCGGCGCGCCGGGCGTCGCCTACAAGACCGGCACCAGCTACGGGTTCCGCGACGCCTGGGCGGCGGGGATCACCGGCGGGCATGTGATCGTGGTCTGGACCGGACGCCCGGACGGCGCGCCGCGCCCCGGCGCCACGGGGCGCGAAGCGGCCCTGCCCGCGCTCTTCGATCTCGCCGACACGCTCGCGCGACATGCGCCGGGCGCCGGCGCACGGCCGCTCGTCGCCGAGCGCCGCACCCCGCAGACGCTGGCGCGCTTCGCCCGCGCCGACCAGCCGCCTGACATTCTGTTTCCGCCTGAGGACGCGGAACTCTGGGCCGAGGCGCCGGGGCGCGGCTTCGTTTTATCGGCGCGCGCCGGATCGCCGGTGCGCTGGTATGTGGACGGACGACCCGCAGGCGAAAACGCGGCGGGCCAGCCGATCTTCGCCCCTGCGGGCGAAGGCTTCTACGAGCTCGCCGCCGTGGACGGAGCAGGGCGCGAAACCCGAGTGCGTGTACGCGTCCGGATCGCCGGCGGCGGAGCCTAAACCCCTCCCAACCCGGAATAATCGGGAATATTTGAACTCGCCCCCATCCTGTGTGTTAGGCTCGAAGCGCAACGAGATCAAAGGAGCGCCATGGCCGGGTCCGGTCTGTTCGACACCTACGACGCCTCGCCGGCCTTTTGCGAAGTCACCGGCCGCAGGGACGATCCGGAGATCCAGCGCCTGTTCTTCAAGCGCCTGGCAAGGCAGACGCGCTCCAACCTCGCCCGGCGCAAAAAGCGCGCCGAGGAGGAGCTGTTCAATCTCGGGATCACCTTCACCGTCTATTTCGGCGAAGACACGGTGGACCGGGTCCTCCCCTTCGACGTCATTCCGCGCCCCATCACCGCGCCGGACTGGGCGGATCTGGAGGCGGGCGTGGTCCAGCGGATCGCGGCGCTGAACGCCTTCCTGCACGACATCTATCACGACCAGAAAATCCTGAAGGACGGCGTCGTGCCGGCCGAGCTGGTCACCGGAAACAAGTATTTCCTCAAGGAGATGATGGGCGTCGACCTGCCGCACCGCAATTACGTGCATATCTGCGGCACCGACATGATCCGCGACGTGGACGGGTCCTTCCTGGTGCTGGAGGACAATTGCCGCGCGCCGTCCGGAGTCTCCTACGTCATCGAGAACCGCCACCTGATGCAGCGCTCCTTCCCGGATCTGATGGAGAACGCGAAGGTGCGCCCGGTCTCCGATTACGGCATGCGCCTGCGCGAAAAGCTGACCGAATCCGCGCCCGCCGGCGTCGACGACCCCAAGATCGTCCTGATGACGCCGGGCCTGTTCAACTCGGCCTATTTCGAACATGTCTTCCTGGCCCGCGAAATGGGCGTGCCGCTGGTGGAGGGCCGCGATCTGTTCGTGGACGAAGACGACGCGGTCTACATGAAGACGGTGTCCGGGCCCGAACCGGTGCATGTGATCTACCGCCGCATCGACGACGCGTTTCTGGACCCGGAGGTGTTCCGCAAGGAGTCCATGCTGGGAACGCCCGGCCTGATGCGCGCCATGAAGGCGGGCAAGGTGACCATCGCGAACGCGCCGGGTACGGGCGTCGCCGACGACAAGGCGGTCTACGCCTACATGCCGGAGATCGTGCGCTATTACCTCTCCGAGGAGCCGATCCTCAAGAACGTCCACACCCATATCTGCCGGCGCGAGGAGGACCGCAAATTCGTCCTCGACAATCTCGCCGACCTGGTGGTCAAGCCGGTGGGTGAAAGCGGGGGTTACGGCATCGTGGTGGGACCGAAATCCACCAAGGCCGAGCGCGAGGAGGTGGCGCGCGCCATAAAGCGCGACCCCGACAACTACATCGCCCAGCCCATGATCACGCTTTCGGCCTGTCCCACCCTCACCAGCGAGGGCGTGGCGCCGCGCCATGTGGATCTGCGCCCCTTCGCGGTGACGGGGAAGGACACGTTCGTCCTGCCCGGAGGCCTCACGCGCGTGGCCATGAAGAAGGGCTCCATCATCGTCAATTCCAGCCAAGGCGGAGGGTCGAAAGATACCTGGGTCCTCTCATAAGCTGCTCTCACGCTATGCCGAGCACGCCTTCTGGCTCGGGCGCTATATCGAGCGCGCGGAGAATCTCGCCCGCCTGCTGGCGGTGACCGAAGGCTTCGCGGCGGGCGACGACGACGCCGCGGCCTGGCGCAGCGTGCTCAACACGTTCGACGATCTTCCCGGCTTCGAGAAAACGGGGCGCAAGCTCACCGGTCTGAACGTGGTGCGCTGGTATTTCATCGACCGGGCGAACCCGAACTCCATCGTTTCCGCGCTCGCAATGGCGCGCGAGAACGCCCGGGCGCTGCGCCATATCAGCCCGATCGAAAGCTGGAAGCAGATCAACATGCTCTACGGCGCGGCGGCCGATCTGAAGGCGCGCCAGGTCACCCTCCCCAAGCTCAGCCAGCTCTGCGAGACGGTGCGGCTGGGATGTCTCACCCATCAGGGCATGGTGGACGGCACCTGGTATCGCGACGAAGCCTGGCTCTTCCACCGGCTGGGCTCTGAACTGGAGCGCGCCGACCAGACCACGCGCCTGCTGGACGTGAAATACTACCAGCTCAAGAGCGCCGGCGCGGACGAGGAGGACGGATTCGCTCCGCCCGACATCGTGTGGTGGAATTCGCTTCTGCGCTCGGCGTCGAGCTATCACGCCTTCCGGCGGCGCCATTCGCTCTCGGCCGGGCCGGCCGAGGCGGCGGCCTTCCTCCTGTTCGATCCCGACTGCCCGCGCTCGGTGAAGCTTGCGGCCCTGGCCGCCGCCGACCGGCTGCGCGAGCTGGACGCGGACTACGGCGCTGCGCCCGGCCCGGAACTGGAGGCGGCGAGCGAGGGTTTGCTGTCCCTGTTGTCGCCGGATACGCCGGTGAAACCGGGCAAGGCGCTGCACGCTTATCTCGATCAGGTGCAGGTGCGGCTGATCGCCTTCGCCAGCGCGCTGGCGGCCCGGTATTTCGGACCCGATTGACTGATCCCTGACGCGCGACCCCCGACGAACCGAGAATCAGGGCATGCAGGACGCCTAGGCGCCTGGAGCGAGGATTCCCCCATGGGCGAACAGCCGCAGGTCAAGACCGACCTGTTCCGCGTGCGGCACGTCACGCGCTATCGCTACGCCCGGCCGGTGAAATTCGGCCGCCACCGGGCCATGTTCCGCCCCCATGAGACGCCCGAGCTGCGCCTTCTGACCATGGCGGTGGACACCAAGCCGGAAGCGGCGGTGCACTGGATCCATGACGTGTTCTCCAACTCCGTCACCCTGTTCGACTTCAATGAGCCGAGCGACGTGCTGGAGGTGGGCTGCACCTTCGATATCCTGCGCACGACCTTTCGCGACGCCGATTTTCCCATCGCCGAGCATGCGCGCAGCTTTCCGTTCGAATACGAAGATCACGAGAAACCGGACCTGGCCGCCTGCCGCAGCCCGCGCCATGACGATCCCGACGGCGCGGTGGACGCGTTCGCCCGGCGGTTCGAACGCGAAGCCGGCGGAGACACCTGGTCGCTGCTGACGACCATGACACGCGCCATCAAGGCCGAGCTCAGCTATCAGCGGCGCGAGGAGCCGGGCGTTCAGGATCCCGCGCAGACGCTTTCGCTGGGCTCAGGCTCATGCCGCGACTACGCCGAGCTGATGTGCGAGCTGACCCGCCGGCTCGGCTTCGCGGCGCGTTTCGTCACCGGCTATCTCTACGATCCGGCGCTGGACGCTCGAACCGCGGACGCGCCCTCCGACGTGCAGGGCGCGGGCGCGACCCATGCCTGGACGCAGGTCTTCCTGCCCGGCGCCGGCTGGATCGAATTCGACCCCACCAATGGCGACGTGGCTTCCGGCGCGCTGATCCGCACCGGCGTGGGACGCGTGCCGAGCCAGGTCGCCCCGCTGACCGGCTTCTTCGACGGCCGCCCGCAGGACGCGCTGGGGCTGGAGGTGAGCGTGGACATCACCACGCTGGCCCCGCCCCTGACCCAGTGACGCCATGACGGGGGCGGAGCTCAGCGAGGCCGAAGCCCGCGCCGACCGGCCGCGCCTCATCCTGGTGGCGACGCCGATCGGCAATACGGACGATCTCTCACCGCGCGCCCTGAACGCGCTGAAGGCGGCCGACGCCGTCGCCTGCGAGGACACCCGCGAAACCCGCAAACTCCTCGCCGCCCACGGCGTGACTGACAAACGGCTCATCGCCTGTCACGACCATAACGAGGCGCAGAGCGCGGCTGGCATCGTCAAGCTCATAGAGGCCGGAGAAACCGTGGCTCTGGTCTCCGACGCCGGCGCGCCGGGCGTGTCCGATCCGGGCTACCGGGTTGTGCGCGCGGTGCTGGAGGCGGGCCTTGAGGTCAGCGCGATCCCCGGCCCGAGCGCCGTGATCACCGCGCTGACGATCTCGGGCCTTCCCACCGACCGCTTCGTTTTTCTGGGTTTCCCGCCGCGCAAGTCCGGCAAGCGGAAGAAATTTCTCGAACCCTACGCCGCCCTGCCCGCAACGCTCATCCTGTTTGAAAGCCCCCAGCGCCTCGGCGAAACGGTGGCCGACGCCCTCGACGTGCTTGGCGATCGCAACGCCGCGCTCGCCATGGAGCTCACCAAGACCTTCGAGCGCGTCTATCGCGAGCCGCTCTCCGCCCTGAAGGACCGGCTCGCCGAGCCTCCGCGCGGGGAAGCCGTCCTCCTGATCGAGGGCGCGGAAGAAACCCGCGAGCGCAAGAACAAGTACGCCGCCTTCTCCAAGGCGCCGGTGCGGGATTAACCCGCAACGGGCCCGCCCTCGACCTCCCCGCCGCGCCGCGTTAGCCTCCGGCGCGTAATTTCCGCCATGATATCAAGGAGGGGTCATGACCTCGCTCACCCTGCGCGCCGCGCTCGCCTCAGGCGCTGCATTCGCCGCCGCATTCGCCGCCATCGCGCCCGCCCATGCCCAGGAACCGCTGTCCATCGACGATCTGTTCAAGCTGCAGAGCGTTGGGTCGGCCGCGTTCAGCCCGGACGGCGACCAGGTCGCCTATACGGTGCGGAGCCCGCGCGACATCGTCTCGGGCGCCGAGAACGCCGGCGCGGACACCCATCTCTGGGTCTATGACGAGACGAGCGGCGCACGCCCCTTCATCACCGGCGAGATGAGCGTCGGCGACGTGGCCTGGCGGCCGGGGACCGAGACCATCACCTTCACCGCTCGTCGCGGCGACGACGAGACCACCGCGCTCTACGAAATCAGCGCCGCGGGCGGCGAGGCGACCCGGCTCTACGCCTTCGAGGAGAGCATTTCCGACTATGTCTGGGGTCCGGACGGCGACACGCTGTATTTCATGGCGAACGAGCCCGACGCGGACGAGGCCGATGAGGACCGCTGGGAGGATCTGGGCTTCAACGCCTACGCCTACGAAGAGGATCTCACCTTCACCCGGCTCTGGCGCGTGGACGTGGACGGCGACGCCGATGCAACGTCTTTCGACATCGACGGCGACGTTTCCGCCGCGGTGATCAGCGAGGACGGATCGCGACTGGCGGTGGCGCTGGCCCCCACCCCCTTGGTGGACGATTTCTACATGGACCGGCGCTGGTCGGTGATCGAGGCCCGTTCCGGCGACATCGTCTCCACCGTGATGACCGAAGGCAAGACCGGCGCGGCCGCCTTCAGCCCGGACGGGTCCCGGCTCGCGGTGATCATGGGGACGGATGAAAACGACCCCACCGCCGGCACGCTCGCCGTCGCGGATGTGGCGAGCGGCGATTACACCGTCATCGCCGAGGACGCCGAGCAGAAGATCGAGGATATGGTCTGGCTCGACGACCGGACGATTCTCGTCCTCGCGCATGTCTCCACCGAAAGCGCGCTGGTGAGCTATTCCGTAGACGGAACCGAGCAGAACCGTCGGGCTCAGCAAGACATCGTCCTGCGCTCCATCGCGCGCTCTGGAGCCGGGCGCTTCGCCTTCGTCGCCGACAGCGCGCAGCATCCGGGCGAGCTGTTCCTCGCCGCCTCCGCCGACGGACAGATCGAACGGGCCACCAATCACAATGAATGGCTGGCGGACCGCCGACTCGGCGAGCAGCGCCCCTATTCCTTCATCGCCAGCGACGGCGTGCGTGTGGACGGCATGCTGATCACGCCGCAAGGCCGCGCGCCCGAAGGCGGCTGGCCGCTGATCATGACGGTGCATGGCGGGCCGGAAGCCCATGACAGCGACGGCTGGCTGACCAGCTATTCCGATCCCGGCCATGTCGGCGCCGGCGCGGGCTATGCGGTGTTCTATCCGAACTATCGCGGCTCCACCGGGCGAGGTCAGGCGTTCGCCCGCCGCCACCAGAATGACTATGCCGGCCGCGAATTCAACGATGTGCGCGAAGCCGTCGAGGCGCTGGTCGCCGACGGGATCGCCGATGCGGACCGGGTGGGGATCACCGGCGGGTCCTATGGCGGCTATGCGGCCATGTGGGGCGCGACCGCCCAGTCGGAGACCTTCGCGGCCTCTGTGGCGTTCGTGGGCGTGTCGAACCAGATCTCCAAGTTCAACACCACCGATATTCCCAACGAGGCCTATCTGGTGCACTCGCGCGCCTGGCCGTGGGAGGACTGGACGAACCTGCTGGAGCGCAGCCCGGTCTACTACGCCGGCGAGAGCGAGACCCCGACCCTGATTCTGCACGGCGAGGAGGACACCCGCGTCCACCCGAGCCAGTCTCTGGAGCTTTACCGGTCGCTGAAATTGCGCTCCGAGGCGCCGGTCCGGCTGATCTATTATCCCGGCGAAGGCCACGGCAACCGGCGCGCGGCCGCGCAGTTCGACTACGCCCACCGCATGATGCGCTGGTTCGACCATTATCTGATGGGCGAGGGCGGAGAGCCGCCGGCGGCCGACATGGATTTCGACGCGCTGCTGGGCGAAACCGGCGGAGACGCCGACTAACGATACGAGGGAGGACTTTTTCGATGAAACGCATCCTGATGCGGGGCTTCGCCGCCGCCGCGCTCGCCGCCGCCGTCTCCGCGCCGGGCCACGCCCAGCAGCCTCTGGAGATCGCGGACCTTTTCGACATCCGCACCGCGTCCGGCGCCGAAATCAGCCCGGACGGGCGCCGGGTCGCCTTCACCGTGTTCGATCCGCGCAACGTGGCCGCCGGGGAGGAGGACGGCTCGGGCGATGTGGAGCTTTATGTCGCCACCGGCCCGAACCAGGCCGTGGGCTATGTCACCGGCGAGGGCCGGGTCGGCGCGGTGGACTGGACGCCGAACGGCGACGCCTTGACCTTCCTGGCGCGGCGCGAGGGCGACGACGCCACGAGCCTCTACCGCATCCCGATCGGCGGCGGTGAGGCGCGGCGCGTGCTCAGCCACGACACCTCGATCCAGAGCTATGCGATCGCGCCGGACGGCGACACGGTCTTTTTCATCACCGGCCCGGCCGAGGATCCCACGGCGCGGCGCTTCCGCACTCTGGGCTTTCGCGCCAACGTCTATGAAGAACAGCAGCGCTTCAACCGGGTCTTCCGCGCCTCGCTGTCCGACAGCGAGGCCGAGCCTGAAGAGATCGCGGTGGAGGGCCATCCCTCCAGCCTGGTGCTGAGCGAGGACGGGCGGCGCATGGCCGTCGTCGTCGCACCCACGACGCTGGTGGACGACTCCCTGATGGAGCGCGACTGGGTGATCTGCGACACCCGCAACGGCGATGAACTCGCGCGCTTCGACACCCCCGGCAAGATCGGCGGGGGGATGTTCTCGCCCAACGGCCGCCGCTTCGCCTTCCTCGCCGGCGCCGACCGCGCCGACCCCACGGCCGGCACGCTGCATGTGGGCGAGGTGCGCTCCGGCGCGTTCGAAGCGATCGCGCGCGACGCCGAGCAGCATGTCTCCGACATCGCCTGGGCGGACAACGACACCGTTCTGGCGCTCGCCGCCATCGGCGTCGAGAGCGCGATCATCGCCTATGACGCCGATAACGGCCGCGAAGAAGGCCGCACGGACTATTCCGACTTCGTGGTCGGGTCCATGGACCTGCACCGGTCCTCGGGCCGCATCGCGGCGGTGGCCGACGCGCCGGCGCACCCGAACGAGATTTTCGTCGGAAACGACCCGGCGAGCCTTCAGCGCTGGACCGACCACAACCCGCAGCTTTCAGGCATCGCCTTCGGCGATCAGCGCGCCTTCGAATACACCGCCCGCGACGGCGAGCGCATCGAGGGCGTGCTCGTGACCCCGCAAGGCGATGCGCCCGACGGCGGGTGGCCGCTGATCATGACCGTCCATGGCGGGCCGGAAGCCCATGACGACGACGGCTGGGTGAACGGCTATTCGCGCCTCGGCCATATCGCGGCGGGCGACGGGTTGGCCGTGTTCTATCCCAATTATCGCGGCTCCACCGGGCGCGGCGAGCGCTTCGCCAAGCTCGACCATCTCGACGCGCCGGGCGACGAATTCGGGGACATCGTCGACGGGATCGGCGCGCTGGCCGAAGCCGGGATCGTGAACCCGGACAAGGTGGGGATCACCGGCGCCAGCTATGGCGGGTTCGCCTCGGCCTGGGGCGCCACGGTGGCGAGCGAGCATTTCGCCGCCGCCGCGCCGAGCGTGGCGCTGACCGACCTGATCAGCTTCTACGGCACCACCGAAATCCCCATCGAGATGGTGGACGTCCATTTCATGGACGCGCCCTGGGAGGCCTGGACGACCTATCTGGAGAAGTCGCCCAGCTATAATGCACCGGGCTCCACCACGCCGACGCTGATCTTCCACGGCGAGGCCGACACCCGCGTGGATCCGAGCCAGTCCTTCATCCTCTACCGCATGCTGAAGATGACCAGCGAAGCGCCGGTCCGCCTGGTCACCTATCCCGGCGAAGGTCACGGCAATCGCAACGCGGCGGCGCAATTCGACTACGCCCACCGCCTTCACCGCTGGATGACCCGCTATCTGCAAGGCGAAGGCGGCGAGCCGCCCGCGCCTGAGCTCCCGCTGGAGGCGCTGATCGGCGGCGAGGACGAGTAGGCCTCGACGATGCGCGAACAAAGGGCGGCGCAGCCATGCGCCGCCCTTTTTCATGCGCTTGACGCCCCGACACGTTCACCCCCGCGCGCCTTCCACCCTCCGGCAAAATCGTCTAAACCGCCCGCTTCCTCCGCCAGACAAACGACCGGACGCGCGCCCATGAAAGCCTTTCCCGACCAGTACGACGCCAAAGCCGCCGAGGCGGCCCTGAACGCCCGCTGGGCCGACGAAAAGGCGTTTCAATGGGATCCGGGCGCGCCGGCGGACAGCGACTATGTCATCGACACCCCGCCGCCGACCGTCTCGGGCGCGCTGCATATCGGGCACGTCTATTCCTACACCCAGGCCGACATCACCGCCCGGTACATGCGGATGAGCGGGCGCAACGTGCTTTATCCCATCGGCTGGGACGATAACGGCCTGCCCACCGAGCGGCTGGTGGAGAAGGTGAAGAAAGTGCGTGGCGGGACCATGGCGCGCGACGAGTTCGTGGCGCTGTGCCGCGAGGTCATCCCCGAATACGAGCAGCAATTCCGCGATCTGTTCACCCGCCTCGCCCTGTCCGTGGACTGGAGCCGGGAGTACCAGACGATCTCCGATGAAAGCCGGACGATCTCGCAGATGAGCTTCCTCGACCTTTACCACAAAGGTCTGCTGGAGCGTCGCCTTGAGCCCTCCCTGTGGGACCCGGCCGACCGCACGGCGCTCGCTCAGGCGGAGGTCGAGGAGATCGAGCGCGAAGGCAAGCTCAACGAGATTCCCTTCCAGATCGAAGGCGGCGGCGAACCGGCGGTCATCGCCACGACGCGCCCCGAGCTTATCGGCGGCTGCGGCGCGCTGATGATCCATCCCGAGCATCCGCGCGCGAAAGAGCTGGTGGGCCGGCGCGCGATCAGCCCGCTTTACAACGTGCCCGTCCCGATCATCGCCGATGAAGCCGTGGACCCTGAAAAGGGCACCGGCATGGTGATGTGCTGCACCTTCGGCGACATCCAGGACATCAACTGGTGGCGCGCCCACAAGCTGCCCCTGCGCATCGTCATCGACCGCGCCGGCAAGATGGTGGACCAGCTGGAGATCGGGACCGAGGACTGGCCGAGCCTTGATCCGGAACAGGCGCGCGAGACCATCGCGGCGTTGGCCGGGCTGAAGGCGGAAAAGGCCAAGGCCGCGATCCTCGACATTCTCAAGGAGAAGGGCCTCCTGCTGGCCCAGAAGACCACTCATCAGGTGGTGCCGGTGGCCGAGCGCTCCGGCGCGCCGCTGGAGATCATCGTCACGCCGCAATGGTTCATCAAGACGCTGGAGTTCAAGGACCAGATCCTTGAGAAGGCGAACGAGATCACCTGGCGGCCCGCCTATATGAAACAGCGCCTGGAAAGCTGGGTGGAGGGGCTGAAATGGGATTGGCTGATCAGCCGTCAGCGCCATTTCGGCGTGCCGCTGCCCGTCTGGTACTCCAAACGCCCTGGCGAGGAAGGCAAGCTGATCGTTCCGAACGCCGATCAGCTGCCGGTGGACCCGACCACCGACCTGCCTGAAGGCTATGAGGCCCACGAGGTCGAGCCGGAGCGCGACGTGATGGACACCTGGGCCACCAGCTCGGTGAGCCCGCAGCTCAACACCCGCGCCATCAACGAGGACTACGCCCTCGACATCGAGAGCCACCGGCGCCAATTCCCTATGGCGCTGCGCCCGCAGGCCCATGAGATCATCCGCACCTGGGCGTTCTACACCATCGTGAAGGCGCTCCATCACCAGAACACCGTGCCCTGGACCAATATCGCCATCTCCGGCTGGTGCCTGGCCGGCGACGGCTCGAAGATGAGCAAGTCCAAGGGCAATGTGGTCGACCCGATCAAGCTTCTGGACCAGTACGGCGTGGACGCGGTGCGCTTCTGGACCGGCACCTCGCGCCTGGGTCAGGACACCGCGCTGTCTGAAAACACCCTGAAACAGGGCAAGCGCGTGGTGAACAAGCTGTGGAACGCCGCAAAGCTCGCCCACATGGCGCTGAAAGCCGCCGAGGACGCCGGCGCGCTCAATCCCACGACGCCGCGCGAAGACATCGCCTCGGGCGCCATCTCCCATCCGCTGGATCAATGGCTGCTGGGCCGGCTCGCCGAGACGGTGAAATCGGCCACCGAGAGCTTTGAAAACTATGAGTACGCCAACGCCCAGCGGGTCACGGAAGACTTCTTCTGGCGGACCTATTGCGACAATTATCTGGAGATCGTGAAGCGGCGCACGCGCTTCGACGGCGCGCCGAATCCTGAAGAGGTCTCCGGCTGCCTCACCCTGTGGCACGCCACCGACGCGATCATCCGCCTCTACGCGCCATTCACGCCCTACGTGACGGACTCCCTCTACGACGTGCTCCATGGCGACCGGGCCGGCGGGCCGGTTACCGTCCATGCGCGCGGCCAGTGGCCGAAGGGCGATGATCAGGCCGAGCCGGGTCTCAACAAGGCCCAGGGCGAGGCCTTCACCCAGATCCTCGCGGCCGCCCGCAAGGTGAAATCCGAAGCCCAGGTCTCCATGAAGACGCCCGCCTCCACCCTGACCCTGGTCGGCGATCAC
Source organism: Oceanicaulis sp. (assembly GCA_051117435.1). GTDB lineage: Bacteria > Pseudomonadota > Alphaproteobacteria > Caulobacterales > Maricaulaceae > Oceanicaulis. The sequence goes on from JBNPED010000013.1 coordinate 37,216, forward strand.
GATCTCAAGGCGCTGATCGGCGACACGGTCGACGATCTGCTCGCGGTGACCAACGCCGAGGCCGCGCAGACCGGCGCGGCCCCGGAAGGGGCGAAATCGGCGCGTTCGGCGGACGAGCGGTTCACCGTGGCGCTGCAGCTTCAAGCCCAGGAGAGCTGACCGCTTGAACGCCGCGCGCTGGATCGTCCGGGCCCATAAATGGCTAGCCCTGGTGGTGGGGATCCAGATCTTCCTCTGGGTGCTCGGCGGCTTCGCCATGAGCCTGATGCCGATCGAGCGCGTGCGCGCCGAGCACACGATCGCGCCGACGCCGGACTATCCCCTGCCGCTCGCTCAGGTGCTCACGGCCGAGCGCGCCGCGGCGATCGCCGGGCTTCCCGAGGTGGAGACCGCGACCCTAACCCGCTGGCATGACGGCCCGGTCTGGCGATTCGAGGCGGGCGGCCAGGCGGTGGTCGTGGACGCGCTGTCGGGCTTGCGCCGCACGCCCATCGACGCCCAAACCGCGCGCGACATCGCCACGGCTGGATACGCCGGCGAGGCGGCGATCTTGAACGTTGAGTATTTCGCCGAGCCGCACTGGGAGTACCGGCGCGACCATCCCGCATGGCGGGTGACCTTCGACGACGGCGAAGGTACGCGCCTCTACGTCAACGCCGCCACCGGGGTGATCGACGCGCGGCGCAACGATATGTGGCGGGTGTTCGATTTCTTCTGGATGCTGCACATCATGGATTACAAGGAGCGGGAGAATTTCAACCATCCGCTCCTCACCGCCATGGCCGGCCTCGCGCTGTTCACGGTGATCTCCGGGCTCACCCTCCTGACGGTGCGCATGCGCCGGATCGTGCTTCTGCAGCTCGCCCGCCGGCGCCGGCGCGAACGCCCGCTCTTCCGCCCTAGAAACTAGGCCGCGCCCGCCTCCGCCTTCGGTTCGGCGGCCGGCAGGACGATATGAAAGCGCGCGCCCTCGCCCGGCGCGGTCTCGACGCTGATGCGTCCGCCCTGCCGCTCCACCGCCTGCTGGCAGATGGCCAGCCCGACGCCCGTCCCCTCATACTCCTCGCGCCCGTGAAGCCGGGCGAAGGGCTCGAAGACCTTCTCCGCGAAACCCGGGTCGAAGCCGATGCCGTCATCGGCGAAGACGACATGGGCGGTTCCGTCCTCATGGAGTTCGGCGCTCAGCGACACCGTCACCCCAGGCCCCTTGCGGTATTTCAGGGCGTTGGAGAGCAGATTGGCGAACAGCAGCTTCAACAGCACCCGGTCGCCGCGCACGACGGGCAGCACGCCGGTCTCTATGACGGCTTCGGCCTCTGCGATCTGAAGATCCTGGCCCTCCAGGGTCTGCGCCCACAAATCGGCGAGTTCGACCGGCTCGGGCTCCAGAGCCCGACTGGAAGCGCGCGAATAGGCCAGAAGATCGTCGATCAGAAGCCGCATGCGCCCGGCCGCGTCGACGAGATATTCAAGGCTCTGATCGGCCTCGGGTTCGATGGCGCCGGAATAGCGCCGTCGCAACAGGCTGGCGAAGGCGGAGATCTTGCGCAGGGGCTCCTGAAGGTCATGGGAGGCGACCGTGGTGAACCGTCCGAGCTCGCGATTGACCCGCTCCAGTTCGGCGTTGCGCGCCTCCAGCTCGCGCCGCGCCTGGTTGAGATCGCCCACTTCGGCCAGGACGCCGTGGGCGCGCGTGGGCCGTCCAGCCTCGTCGCGCTCCCAGAACGCGGACAGGCGGACCTCGATGCGCTCGCCCTCGCGCGTCACCGCTGTGAGCGGCGTGGTCTTCACCACGCCCTCGGACAGGGAGCGGGGGATCACTTCCTCGCGCAGCCGGATCTGGTCCTCCTCGGTGAAGAAGCGCCAGCCCGGCGCGCCGACGGCCTCGTCCCGCGCAAACCCCATACGCGCGACCCAGTAGTCCGACACCATCACCGTACGCCCCGTCGCGTCGATGGAGTGCATCAGCGCGGGCGTGTTCTGATAGACCGTCTCGAAGCGGCGCTTCTCCGCTGTCAGGGCGCGCGCGAAGGCGCGCTCGGCGGAAATATCGATCACCACGCCCGCTGCGCGCAGGGCGCGGCCGGCCGGATCGCGCTCGACCACCCCGCCGGTGGTCCGCGCCCAGCGCCACCCTTCCCGCGCGCGCAGGCGATAATCATAGGGTTTGAACGAGCCGCCCGCGCGCACCGTCTCGAAGGCGTCGAGCGCGGTTTCGAAATCGTCGGGATGAATGAGCGCGCGCCAGGCCTGGGCCGCGACCTCCCCGTCGGCGCCCGCCTCCATCCAGTCCCCCAGACGGCCTTGCACGCTTTGAGCGCCGGTGAGCAGATCGATCGACCAGATGCCGATCAGGCCGGCCTGCACCGCTTCGGACAGCTGGCGTTCGCGCTCGGCAAGGGCGTGCTCCAGCCGCTTGCGCGCGCTGATCTCGGAGAGAAAGCCGGAATAGCGCAGCACCGCGCCGGAGGCGTCCTGTTCGCTGACCCCGCCGCGCAAGGACAGCCAGACAAGATCGCCGTCCTCGGCCCGCACGCGGTACTCCACCTCCGTCATGCCGGAGGCGTCCAGCTCGCGCGACGCCCGGTCCATCTGATACCGGTCGGGTTCAGGAACCCGTGCGCGCCAAGCCAGGATGTCGATCTCGAAGACCGGGCGGGGCAGGCCGAGGCGCTCCAGCACCGGTCCGGTCAGACGCAGGCGGCGCGCCGCGACGTCATAGGTCCAGGCGCTCATTTTCGCGGAGGCGGCGGCTTCGGCGGGATCGGTCTCGATCTCGGCCTCGGCCGGTCCGACGTCGCGCAGAAAGCCCGAGGCCCTTCGGCCCTGCGGTCCGAAGCCCGGCTCGCGCGCGCCGCAGACCTGCCGCAGCCGCCAGCGGCCGTCCGGTCCGAGCGCGCGGAAGCGATGGTCCAGCGCGCCGCCGAACTCCATGGCGAGGAAGGCGGCGTTTAGCGAGCGCAGATCGTCGGGATGAACGCGGCCCCGCCACGCCGCGGGTCCGACGCCTTCCCCCGGGCCGGCGAGCGGTCCCTCCAGCCAGCCCTCGGCGGTGTCGAAATCATAGCGCCAGGCGCTGAGCCCCGCCAGGCGCGCGGCGAGGTCGAGCCGGGTTTCGGCGAGCGCCTGCGCGCCGACATCGCCCCGCGCGGCGGCGAGCGTCACCAGACGCAGCGTGGCGCCGGCCGGTTTCGAGGTGAGCATCGCCGGCGCCGCGCCGCCTTCGGTCAGACGCACGCGCGCGCTGAGCGCCCCGCCGCTTGCGCGCCGCCAGGGCGCGGCGTGGCGATCAAGCGGATCGACGAGGAAGGCCTCCAGGCGCGCGCCGGGCTCGGCCGGCCCGTGGCGCTCGGTGAAGGCGGCGTTGACGCGCACGATCCGGCCGCCCGGTTCGATCAGGGCCGCCGGCTCGGCGAAGGCGTCGAACACCTCCTGAATCGCGCCCGGCGGGCGGCGCGGCGTGGCGGGCGGCTCGGTCAATCGAAAGTCCCGGCGTGAACGAATCAGCAGAGTGGGCATGAGCATATCAGCGCGGGGCGCCGGGCGCTCTGGCCTTGGCGCGCCGAGCCGGTATGCTGCGCGGCTCTGAGGGGAAGCGTTTCACCGAAACGTCACGACGCCATCCGCATAGAAGGGCCTGCGCCTTGACCGACACCGCCGCGCCGATTTTCCAGGTCACCGATCTCAATGTCCGCTTCGACACGCCCGACGGCGAGGTTCACGCGGTGCGCGGCGTCGATCTGGAGATCCGACGCGGCGAATGCCTGGCGGTGGTGGGCGAATCCGGATCGGGCAAGAGCCAGACCTTCCTGGCGGCCATGGGGCTTCTGGCCTCCAACGGCAAGGCGCAAGGCTCGATCAAGTACGCCGGCGAAGAAATCCTCGGCCTGCCGCCGCACAAGCTCAACCGGGTGCGCGGCAAGTCCATGACCATGATCTTCCAGGACCCGCTCACCTCGCTGACCCCGCACATGAAGGTGGGCGACCAGCTCAGGGAAGTGCTCGCCGTCCACATGAACCTGAAGGGCGAAGCGGCGACGAAGCGCTGCGTAGACTGGCTGGAGCGCGTGCGCATTCCCGAGGCGAGGCGCCGTCTGGACCAGTTCCCGCACGAGCTGTCCGGCGGCATGCGCCAGCGCGTGATGATCGCCATGGCGATGCTGTGCGAGCCCGACCTCCTCATCGCCGACGAACCGACCACGGCGCTGGACGTGACGGTTCAGGCCCAGGTGCTCGACATCATGGACGAGCTCAAGGACGAGACCGGCGCGGCGATCGCGCTGATCACCCACGACATGGGCGTGGTGGCGCGCATGGCCGACCGGGTGCAGGTGATGAAGCACGGCGCCTATGTGGAGACCGGCGACGTCTGGTCGATCTTCAAGAACCCCAGCCACGAATACACGCAGATGCTGCTCGACGCGATGCCGCGCATCGACCAGCCCGACAAGCCTGGCCATGAAGGCCTGCCGCCCCGCCAGGTGGAAGGTCCGGACGAGCCGCTTCTGGTGGCCGACGACGTGAAGGTGCACTTCCCGGTGAAGGTGTCCGGCGGCTTCTTCCCCAAGACCAAGCCGCTCAAGGCCGTGGACGGGGTGAGCTTCGAACTGAAGAAGGGCGAGACCCTCGGCATCGTCGGCGAGTCCGGCTGCGGCAAGTCGACGCTCGCGCGCGCCGTTCTGCGCCTGGTGGAGGCCACCGGCGGAGCGGTGAGTTGGATCGGCAAGGACCTTTTGTCCATGGGCGCGCGCAAGCTGCGCGCCGAGCGCGAGGACCTGCAGATCGTCTTCCAGGACCCGCTGGCTTCGCTCAATCCGCGCATGACCATCGGCGCCTCCATCGCCGAGCCCATGCTCACCTTCAGAAAGTCCATGACGTCGAAGGAGCGCGAGGCGGAGGTGAAGGCGATGATGGAGCGGGTCGGGCTCGATCCGAACATGATCAACCGCTATCCCCACGAGCTCTCGGGCGGTCAGAACCAGCGCGTCGGCATCGCGCGCGCCATGATCCTGCGGCCGAAGCTGGTGATCTGCGACGAGGCGGTCTCCGCGCTCGACGTGTCGATCCAGGCCCAGATCATCGACCTGCTGATCGGGCTTCAGAAGGATTTCGGCCTGTCCATGCTGTTCATCTCCCACGACCTCTCCGTCGTGCGCGAGATCAGCCACCGGGTGATGGTGCTCTATCTGGGGCGCATCGTGGAGCTGGCCGACCGGGTGAACATCTATGACGATGCGCGCCACCCCTACACCAAGGCGCTGATCAGCGCGGTGCCGATCCCCGATCCGGAGATCGAGAAGAAGCGCGAACGCCTGAAGCTCGACGGCGATCTCCCGAGCCCGCTCGACAGCCGCGCCCAGCTGCGCTTCATGAAATCCAAACTGATCGACGATCCCGACGCCGAGCAATACCGGCCCAAGCTTATCGAGGTGGCGCCGGGCCATTGGGTCGCCGAGCACGATCCCATTGAAACGGTGCTGGAGACCGAAACGCCTGAACCGGCGTGATCGCTCTCCCCCGGCCCTGGGGCGGATGACGCTTCTTTCATTTGAACGCGGGCGCCGGGTCGCTATCTTTTTGGCCGAATTGGGGCGCGCTGCGCCGCGCGCCGAAAAAAGGGGCCGTCATGATCGACCTGCGCCGTCTCGGCGTCGCCGCCGTCGTCAGCCTAGCGCTCGCCGGCCTTCTCCAGGCCTGTGCGCCGGACGGGCCTGACCGGGCCGACGACGCGCGGGCCGTGGAGGCGGCGTTCAAGGCCGCCGACTTCCCCCATGAAGCCAGCGACATCCCGGCCGATGAAGGCGTGCGCTATGGCGTCCTGGACAACGGCATGCGCTACGCGATCGTTGAGAACGACACGCCCACGGGAAGTGCGGCCATGCGCCTGGTTCTGAACGTGGGCTCGCTCGCCGAAGCCGAGGATCAGCGCGGGCTCGCCCATTTCGTCGAGCACATGGCGTTCAACGGCACCACGAACGTGCCCGAAGGCGAGATGCGCCGGCTTCTGGAGCGCTACGGCCTGGCGTTCGGTCCGGACGCCAACGCCTTCACCGGCCATGAAGTGGTGGGCTACACGCTGGACCTGCCCTCGGTGGACGAGCCGGTGATCGATATCGGCCTGTTCCTGATGCGCGAGATCGTCTCTGAGATCCGCTTCGAAGCCGACGCCATCGAACGCGAGCGCGGCGTCGTCGCCGGCGAGGAGCGCTTCCGCAACACCCCGGTCCAGCGCTTCTTCAACGCGTATTACGCCTTCCTCTACCCCGACACGCTGATCCCGGAGCGTGATCCCATCGGCGTGCCGGAGGTGATCCGCACCGCCCCGCGCGAGGCGTTCCTGGCCTATTACGAAAAATTCTACACCCCCGACCGCGCGCTTCTGGTGGTCGCCGGCGACATCAATCCCGACGCCGTCGAGGCGAAGATCCGCGACGGTTTTCCGCTCTCCGCGCCCGGGCTGGAGGTCGAGCGCGTGGAGGGCTTCTCCAGCTGGGACCGGCCCGATCCGCCCGCCCCCGATCCCGATCTCGGCGAGCTGCACGCCGCGGCGAAACCGGCCTTCGGGTATTTCTACGATCCCGACGTATTCACCCTGATCACGGTGGACGTGCTCGACCCCGGCCCGCCGGCCTACGACACCCGCGCCACGCGCCTGGCCGAACTCAAGCGCAAGCTGGCCAACGCCATCGTCCAGCGCCGGCTGCAAAGCCTCATCAATCGCGGCGACAGCCCGCTTGTGCAGGCCAATCTCACCGTCTCCAACGATTTCGGCCTCGCCGACCGGGCCGGCGTGCTCGCGGTGTCCTCCCCGGAACGCTGGCGCGAAGGCGTCGCGGCGCTGGAGAACGAGCTGCGCCGGGCGCTGGAGTACGGCTTTACCCAGAGCGAGCTGGACGAGCAGCTGGCCAACATCCGCACCGCGCTGCGCAACGCCGCCGACCGGGCCGACACGCGGCGCACCGCAGAGCTCGCCGACGCGGTCTGGCGCGCCTGGATCAACGGCGACGTATTCGCCCATCCCCGCTACGCGCTCGACTGGTTCACCTCGATCGAGGACCAGCTCACCCTGGAGGATGTCGAAGCCGCCTTCCGCGACATCTGGGACGCCAATCCGCCGCATGTCTTCGTGGCGCTGAACCAGGATCTCGGCGACGGGCCGGCGGCGGTGCGCGAGGCCTGGCGCGCGGCGAGCGCCGAGCCGGTGGAGGCGCCGGTGGACGAAGGCGCGCAGACCTTCGCCTACACCGATTTCGGCCCGCCCGGCGAGATCGCCCGCCGCGACCGGGTGGACGCCTTCGGCGTGACCCAGATCGTGTTCGAGAACGGCGTGCGCCTGAACGTCAAACCCACCGATTTCGAGGACAATGTGATCCGCGTGCGGGTGGATTTCGGGGCCGGCGACCTGACGCCTCAACCGACGGCCGCGGCGGGCTCGATCCTGGGCGCGGTGTTCGGCGGCGGCGGGCTCAAGGCCCATGACCGGGACGCGCTGCAGCGCCTTCTGGCCGGGCGCTCGGTGGGCTACGGCGTGGGCGTCGGCGACGACACCTTCTTCTTCTCCAACGACACGACGCCCACCGATTTCGAGCTGCAGATGCAGGTGCTGGCCGCCTTCATGACCGCGCCGGGCTGGCGCGAGGACGGGCTGAACCAGTTCCGCGCCATCGCCGAGGAGGTCCGCCGCGGCCAGAACGCCCAGGCCGTGCAGGTCGCCATCAACCAGGTCTCGCGCATGCTGCGGTCCGGCGATCCGCGCTGGGGCTTTCCCACCGAGGCGGAACTCGCCGCGTTCACCATGGACGACGCGCGCGCCATGCTCGGCCCGGCGCTCGAACGCGCGCCGGTGGAGATCACCATCGTCGGTGATGTGAGCGTCGACGCCGCCGTAGACGCCGTGGCGCGCACCTTCGCCGCCCTGCCGGAGCGCGACGCCGACTGGCCGGCCTATGACGAGAACGCCGTGCTGGATTTCCCAGCCCCTGCGAGCGAGCCGGTCGTGGTGCGCTTCAACGGACAGCCTGACCAGGGCATGGCGAACATCTATTACCCCGCCGGCGACGGCGCCGATCCGCGCCGCCGGCGCGCCCTGGCCCTGCTCAGCGAGATCTACAGGCTCAAGGCCAATGACCGCTTCCGCGAGCAGGAGGGCGCGACCTACTCCGCCATCGTTTCCGGCCAGTTCTCCGAGGTGTTCGACGATTACGGCTTCATCTGGGTGGGCCTCGACGTGGACGTGGAGGACGTGGAGCGCATGTACGGGCTCGCCGACGAGATCGCGTCGGCCATGGCGGGCGGAGAGATCACCGAGGACGAGCTGGAGCGCGCGCGCCGCCCGATGCTGGAGCGCCTGGAGGAACGGCGCGAACGCAACGCCTTCTGGGTCAACGCCCTGGCGCGCTCTCAAATGCAGCCTGCTCGCCTGGCGGAGATCCGCACCGAAGAGGCCGACTATCGCGATGTGACGGTGGAGGAGCTGACCGAACTCGCCGGCGAGGTGCTGCAGCCCGCATCCGCCTACCGGGTTTCCATCCTGCCATACGCCATGCAAGAATAGTCTGCAACTTCCGGAGCACAATCCGGGAGGTGATCGGAGGGGAGTCATGATCAAAACCGTTTGGGGCGCCGCCGGCGCGTTCGCGTTCGCCGTCTCGCTGGCCGCCTGCACGCCGCCGGGCACGGGCCAGGCCGGCGCCGACACAGCGCCGGTTCCCGTTTTCGCCCATGACGTGAGCGACGTCCCGCCCGATCCCGGCGTGCGCTACGGCGTGCTGGAGAACGGCATGCGCTATGCGATCATGGAGAACGACACCCCGACCGATCAGGCGGTGATCAATTTCGTCTTCAATGTGGGCGAACTCGCCCAGGACGACGACCAGATGGAAGTCGCCCATTTCCTCGAGCACATGAATTTCAACGGCACCACCAACGTCCCCGAGGGCGAGATGGTGCGCCTGCTCGAGCGCTACGGCCTCGCCTTCGGCCCGGACACCAACGCCTTCACCGGCGCGGAGGCCACCGGCTATCTCCTGAACCTGCCGAGCACGAGCGAAGACGTGCTCAACGCCGGCCTGTTTCTGATGCGCGAAACCGCCAGCGAGATGACCTTCGATGAGGGCGCGCTCGACCGCGAACGCGGCGTGATCGTCGGCGAGACCCGCGCGCGCAACACGCCGCAGCGGCGCTATTTCGAAGCGCGCAACGCCTTCCTCTACGAAGGCACGCGCGCCGCCCGGCCGCTGAGCCCCTCCGACGACTACATCCAGACCCTGCCTCGCGACGAATTCGTGCGCTTCTACAATGATTTCTACGTGCCCGAACGGGCCATGCTGGTGGTCGTGGGCGATGTCGACCCCGACGCCGTGGAGGCGAAGATCCGCGACGGGTTCGCGCTCTCCATTCCCAGCCTGGAGGTGGAGCGCGCGGCAAGCTTTGCGAGCTGGAGCCAGCCCGACGGCGCGCCGGACGAGATCGATCTCGGCGACTTCCCGGACTTCTCGCAAGCGCGCGAGGGCTTCTTCTACGATCCCAACCTGTTCACGGTGGTGAGCGCCCATGTGCACACCCCGGCTGAGAACGCGCCGGACACCTTTGAGGCGCGCGGCGAACAGCTGCTCCTGGAGCTGGGCGCGCGCATCGTGCAGCGGCGCATCCAGTCGGAGATTTCAGCCGGCACGTCGCCCTTCCTGCAGTTCTCGCTGGGCAATGGCGAGGTCTATGACCTGTACGACACGTCCAGCGCGCTGGCGGTGATCTCCGAGGGCCGCTGGGAGGACGGGACCGCCCGCATGGAGCAGGCGATCCGCCGCGCCGTTGAGGAAGGTTTCACCCAGGCCGAGCTCGACGAACAGCTCGCCAATCTGGAGACCGGCCTGCGCAACGCGGCCGAAGCCGCCGGTACGCGCGAAAGCGGTGATCTGGCCCAGGGCCTGTGGGGCGCCTGGCTCAGCGATACGGTGTTCAACCATCCCGACTCCGACCTCGCCGCGTTCGAGGAACGCCGCGGCGAAATCACCGTCGAGGCCGTCGAGGCCGCCTTCTCCAAGCGCTGGACCGCCAATCCGGTCCAGCTGTTCCTCGCGACCAATGTGGAGCTGGAGAACGGCGCCCAGGCGATCCGAGACGCCTGGGAGGCCTCCAAGGAGACTCCGGTGGAGCCGGTGGAGGACACCGGGCCGCTGGAATTCGCCTACACCGAATTCGGTGAGGCCGGAGAGATCGCCTCGCAGGCCGTGATCGAGGATCTCGACGTCCACACCTATGTCTTCGAGAACGGCGTGCGGCTGAACGTCAAGCAGACCGATTTCGAGGACAACACGATCCGCATGCGGGCCGATTTCGGCGCCGGCCACCTGGCGCCCGCGCCCAATAACGGCGACACCGGGCTTCTGACGTCGGTGTTCATGCAGGGCGGGCTGGAGGCCCACTCCCTGGACGAGCTGAACCGGATCCTTGCGGGCCGGGCCGCTTCGGTGAACTTCGCGGTGTTCGACCGCACCTTCACCCTGTTCGGGACCACCACGCCGGAAGACGCCGCCCTCACCGCCCAGGTGATGGCCGCCTACATGACCGCGCCGGGCTGGCGCCAGGACGGGCTGTTGCAGCTGCGCGCCGCCGAGCCTGAGGCGCGGCGCAATCTCTACGCCTCCACCGGCGGCGTGCTCACCGCGGAGGTCAACCCGATGCTGCGCGGCGGCGACATGCGCTGGACGCTGCCCCCGCGCGAGACGATCGACGCCTTCACCATGCAGAGCGCGCGCACGATTCTGGAGCCCGCGCTCCAGTCCGCGCCGATCGAGGTGACGATCGTCGGCGACATCACGCCGGAGGACGCCGCCGCGCTTGTGGCGGAGACCTTCGCGGCCCTGCCCGAACGCGATCCGGAGTTTCCGACGCCGGCGACCAGCGACGCGCTGCGCTTTCCCGCGCCTACCGAAAGCCCGGTGGTCGTCCGCTTCAACGGCGAGCCGAACCAGGCCTACGCCCTCACCGTCTGGCCCACCGCCGACGGCGGGGACCAGGCCGAGGAGCGCCGGCTGTCGCTGCTTCGCAGCGTGTTCCGGCTGAAAGCCACCGACGTGCTGCGCGAGGAGCTGGGCGCCACCTACAGCCCCAGCGTCTCCAGCAACAATTCGGAGGTGTTCGAAGGCTGGGGCTATCACTGGTCAGGCGTGGACGTGGAGCCGTCGAACATCCCGGTCGTCTTCGAAGCGATCGACGGCATCGCCGCCGACATCGCCGGCGGCGGGGTGAGCGAGGACGAGCTGCAGCGCGCACGCCAGCCCATCCTGGAGTCCATCGAGGAGAATCTCGAGCGCAACGGGTATTGGCTGACCCTGCTCAGCCTGTCGCAGGCTCACCCCGAAGCGCTGGACGAGCATCGCTCGGCGCAAAGCGACTATCTCGCCCTCACCCCCGCCGACATCTCGGCGGCCGGGGCGCGATACCTCCAGCCCGACCGGGCCTGGCGCGCGATCGTCCTCGCCGAGGGCGTGGAGGCGCCCTAAACTCTTCCCGCCAACCGACGCGGCCCGCCCCTGGCGGGCCGCGCAGCAGGGGAGAGACCGATGAAGACGACCACCGCCGCGCTGGCTTGCGCCAGCCTCGCTTTCACAACCGCGCCCGCCCTCGCCCAGGACGCCCCGGAACGCGTCACCGAGGGCAATCTGGTGATGGAGAACATCCCGGAAATACCCTCGGCCGTGGTGGACCGCCTTCAGCAATACTCCAACATCCGCTCGGCGGGCTTTTCCGACTTCAAGCCGGACGGCGGAATCTACATCACCACCCGTTTCGGCGAGACCACGCAAATCCACGCCGTGGCCGAGCCCATGGGCATGCGCCGGCAGGTGACCTTCTTTGACGAGCGCACCGGCGGGGCCGACGTGCGCCCGGACGGGTCGGGCCAGTTCGTGTTCTCCAAGGATATCGGCGGCGACGAGTTCTATCAGGGCTATCTGCACGATCCCGAGACGGCCACGAACGCCCGCTTCACCGAGGCGGGCACGCGCAATGGCGGCTTCACCTGGAGCGATGACGGCGCACGGCTCGTCTGGTCGGTCCAGCGCGACGGCGACCCGGACGCCGACATCCTGATGGGCGATCCCTCCGATCCCGCGACGATCCGCGTGGCCCTGGAGGGCGAGGGCGCGCTGTTTCCCGGCGACTGGTCGCCCAACGGGCGCGACGTGCTGGTGCAGCGCTATTACTCCATCACCCATTCCGACCTGTTCGTGCTGAACACCGAGACCGGGGCGATGACCGAGATCCTGCCCGGCGAGGACGTCGCCTATGGCGGCGCCGAGTTCGCGCCGGACGGGGAGAGCGTCTATCTCGTCACCGATCTCGACAGCGATTTCCGCCGCGTGCTCGAGGTCGAGCTCGACCGGTTCGAAACCCGGACGGTGACGCCGGAGCATGGCTGGGACGTGGAGTCCATGGACCTCTCCTCTGACGGCTCCAAGCTCGTCTACACCATCAATAACGGCGGCAATTCTCAGCTTCTGATGATCGAGCCGGAGACCGGCGAGGCGCTGGAGACGCCCGATCTGCCGCTGGGACTGATCGGCGGGCTGCAGTTCGACGCGGCCGGCGAGCGGCTGGGCTTCACCCATGTGAGCGCGCAATCGCCCGGCGACGCCTGGACCTACGACCTCGCTTCCGGCGACCTCGTGCGCTGGACGCAAAGCGAAGTGGGCGGGCTGGATACGGACGGTTTCGTGGAGCCGGATCTGATCACGTACGAAAGCTTCGACGGGCTGGAAGTGCCGGCCTTCTATTACCGCGCCGAAGGCGAGGGCCCGCGCCCGGTGATCATCGACATTCATGGCGGACCGGAGAGCCAGGAGCGGCCCGGCTTCAACACCTCGATCCAGTACTGGGTGAACGAACTCGGCGTGTCGGTGATCACGCCGAACGTGCGCGGCTCGTCGGGCTACGGCAAGGATTATGTCGCCATGGACAACGGGTTCAAGCGCGAGGACAGCGTGCGCGACATCGGCGCGCTCCTGGACTGGGTGGCCGAGCAGCCCGAACTCGATTCCGACCGGGTCGTCGTCTATGGCGGCTCGTATGGCGGCTATATGGTGCTCGCCTCCATGGTCCATTATTCCGACCGGCTGGCCGGCGGGATCAACATCGTGGGCATCTCCAACTTCGTCACCTTCCTGGAGAACACCAACGGCTATCGCCGCGATCTGCGCCGGGCCGAATACGGCGACGAACGCGATCCGGAGATGTACGAGTTCCTGCAGTCGATCAGCCCGGCCAATCAGGCCGACAAGATCACGGCGCCGCTCTTCATCATCCAGGGCGCCAACGATCCCCGCGTACCCGCCAGCGAGGCCGAACAGATCCTCTCCGCCGTGCGCGAGGCCGGTGAGGACCCGTGGTATCTCCTGGCGCTGGACGAAGGTCACGGCTTTGCGAAGAAATCCAACCGCGATTTCCAGCGCCAGGCCGAGACCATGTTCCTGAGCGAGGTGCTGAATCTCGACTAGGCCGGCGAACCGGCCGCCGCGTTTCGCTTCGCCCCGGCGCAACCATGCGCCGGGGCGTTGCGTTCACGGGGGGCCATCAAGGGCTCTTGCGCGCTCTGCGCGCCTGTTTAGGCTCGACCCGGAAAGCGCGCCGAAGCGGCGCGCACGTCATTTGAGGAAACGCCATGTTACGCCTGCGCCTGACCTGCTCCGCCGCTGTTCTGGCTCTTGGCCTCGCCGCCTGCGGCGACGGCGGGGACGCCGATGACGCCGACATGACCGGCGAAACGGTGGATCCCGGCATTGAAGAATCCGCCATGGACGAGGGCGAAGCCGAACAGAACCCTGACGCCGAACCGGTGGGCGAAGCGGCCAATCGCGAAGCGAACCAGGAGGCCCAACGCGGCCAGCCCATGCGCGCCGGCGCCGAGCCGAGCGAAGAGGTCATGGCGATCGTCTCCGAGGCCCGCGCCTGCCAGACCGACCAGGAAGACATGGCGTTCGAGGCTGAAGACCAGGGCGAGGACCAGGATCAGGCGAGCTATAACGCCCAGGTCTCCCAGAGCTATCTGGAGGAGAACGCCGGGCGCGAATGCGTGTTCGAGCTGCCCAGCGGGCTGCAGTTCACCATCGTCAACGCCGTCGAAGACGCCCCCTCGCCCAATTCCGGCGAGCTGGTGCGGGTCGATTATGAAGGCCGGCTGGTGTCCGGCGACGTTTTCGACAGCTCGTATGAGCGCGGTCAGTCGGCGGTGTTCCCGTCCGACCGTCTGATCTCGGGCTGGGTCGAGGCCCTGCCGCTGATGCGCGTCGGCGAGGAATGGACGCTCTTCATTCCGCCCGAACTCGGCTACGGCCAGCGCGGCACGCCCGGCGGCCCGATCGGCCCGAACCAGGCGCTGATCTTCAAGATCGAGCTTCTGGGCCTGCCCGGCCGCGGTCAGAACGAAGGCATGGACCAGGGCGCCGGCGAGATGAACGAAGACGGCGCCGGCGAGGGCGGTTCGAACGACGATGAAGGCTAGGACGTCGCGCGACCAGCTCGCCGAGCTGGTCGCCTTCGACACCACCTCGCGCACCTCCAATCTGGCCTTCATCGACCATGTGGAGGCCTATCTCACAGGCCTCGGCGCGCGCTGCGAACGCACCCTCAGCGATGACGGCGCGAAAGCCAATCTCCACGCCGTCCTCGGCCCCGACGCCGACGGCGGCGTGGTGCTGTCCGGCCATAGCGACGTGGTGCCTGTGGACGGACAGGCCTGGACCTCCGATCCCTTCACCCTCACCGAACGCGACGGCAAGCTCTACGGGCGCGGTTCCTGCGACATGAAGGGGTTCATCGCCTGCGCCCTCGCCGCCGCGCCAGGCTTCGCCGAAGCGCCGCTCAAGCGCCCGGTTCATTTCGCCTTTTCCTATGACGAGGAGGTGGGCTGCATCGGCGCGCCGCGCATGATCCGCGAGATGTCCGGAAAGCGCCCGCGCCCCTCCGCCGTCATCGTGGGAGAGCCGACGATGATGCAGGTCGTCACCGGCCATAAGGGGCTCTACTCGGTGCGCGTGGAGGTGCACGGCAAGGAGGCCCATTCCAGCCTGGTGGAGAGCGGCGCCTGCGCCACCACGGCGGCTGTCACCTTGATGAATCAGCTGGTTGAGGAGGCCGCGGCGCTGAAGGCGGCCGCGCCGCCCGACAGCCCGTTCGATCCGCCCTACGGCACGCTCACGATCGGCCGGTTCGGCGGCGGCACGGCGGTGAACATCCTCGCGCGCCACGCCTGGTTCGAAGCCCTGATGCGTCCGGCGCCCTGGGATGACGGACCGGGGCTCGGCCGCCGCCTGATGGCGCGCGCTAAGGCGCTGGAATCCGAACTCAGGCGGCGCGCGCCCGAATCGCGCATCGAGGTCACGGTCATGAGCAACGTGCCCCCGCTGACGCCGGAAACCGACGGCGAGGCCGAACAGCTCGCCCGCCAGCTCACCGGCGACAATTCCCCGCGCGTGGTGGCTTACGGCACCGAGGGCGGCCAGTTCCAGGAGGCCGGGTTCTCCACCGTGGTCTGCGGCCCCGGCTCCATCGAGCAGGCCCACCAGCCCGACGAATTCGTCGCCATCGAACAGCTCGACGCCTGCGACGCCTTCCTCGCCAAGCTGAAAGACCGGCTCTGCACGTGATCAGCCCGGCGCCGCCCGCGTGAACTGGGCAAGGTCCATCACGGTGTGCAGCGGCCAGAACCACCAGATGCTGCGGCTCGCCACAACCGCGCCGAACACGGCGAGCCCGATCCCTGTGTCGATCACCAGGCTGGCGAGGTCGGCAAGCTCGGCGCCGCCGGCGAGGAAAGGCGGAATATGCGCGAGCTGGAACAGGATCGCCACCGCCACGAGCGCGATCCTCCAGCCGGCGGCGTCGGCCAGCCGCGCCAGCAACGCCGCGATGGCCACGTCCTGCAGCAGCACCTGAACCCCGTAGGACAGATTGTCCGCGGTGAAGATCGTCGCGGCTGGATCAAGCGAGGTCCATCCGCGCGCAAGCCCGTAGGCGGCGAGGGCCGTCCCGGCGAGCCCGACGCCCAGCGCCAGCCCCGCAGGCGCGCCCCGGATCGGCAAGCCGGCGATGAGCGCAGGCGCGCCCCGCCAGATCAGCACCGCGATCAGGGGCGAGAAAATGATCAGCTGGTTGAGGGACTGCAGGACCTCGCCGCGGTCGGGCGCCAGAAGGTCGGCCACGTAAAGCTGGCCCATGGCGACGACGCCGGCCGCGGCGGCGAGCAGCAAGGCGAACTCGAGCCAGGGCCGCGCGGCGGGCTTTCGCACGCCGCCGAGCCAGCGCTTCAGATTCGGCGCGCAAAACCAGGCGATCCAGAATACGGCGATCGCAGCGCCATACCCTGCGACAAGTCCGGCGTAATGGGTCATCGGCCTCTCCATGCGGCGCGAAGCCTTAGCGCCGGCGACTGACAAGCGGGGCGCGACGGCTTAAGGTTCGATCATGGCATCCACGCGCCCAACCACCAGCCGGGCAAGGGCCTGGGGACGAGCTGTCGGGCCGCTGGGACGAGCTGTCCGCGCGTTGGCGCGCGCCGCCCGCAGCGCCGCGAGCGGCGCCGATCTGGGCTCGGCGGCCGCGTGGGCGTCGGTGATTTTCGGCGTCGCGCTGCTCGCGGCCGTGGCTGAGATCCTGCCGCAGCTGCAGGCGGGCGGACCGGCCGACATCACCGCTCTTCTCCATCACGGCGTTTCGGCGATCGCGATCTTCGCCTTTGTGCCTGTCCTCGCCGCGCTGCGCCAATGGCGCCGGCGCGCGCGGCCGCGCCGTCTCACGCTCGCCGGCGCCCATGTGGCGGCGTTCCTCGGCTTCGCCTTCGCCCACATGAGCTGGACGGTGATGGTGATCGCCTCGCTGAACGCAGGCCTTGGCGCGCAGTACGACGTCGAGGCCGCCGACTGGCCGTATCATCTGGCGCGCGAGGCGGTCGTGTACCTCCTCCTCGCAGCGCTCAGCGAAGCCTGGCCCACCGATCGCGAGGGTCCCGCGCTGAGGCTGGAACTTACCGACGGCGGCCGGCGCCGCTGGGTTCCCGCGAGCGCCATCGAGGCGGTGGAGGCCGACCGAAATTATGTCGTCATCCACGCCCACGGCGCCGCCTACACCCAGCGCGCCACGCTCGACGGCGTTTTCCAGATCTTGAAGCCCGCCGGTTTCGTGAAGATCAATCGGTCAACCCTGGCGCCGATCGACGCCATCGAGGCGCTGGTGCCGGACGGACCGCGCGATGTGACGGCGGTGCTGCCGGGCGGGCGGCGATACCGCGTCTCCCGCGCGCGGGCTCGTGATCTGCGCGCGCGGTTGGGCGCGCTCTAAGCCGGGACCGGAACCGCTCCTCCCGCGCCCGCGTTCGCCACGCGACATCTCGCGCTGGAGTTCCCCATGAAAACCACCCTCGCCGCCGCCCTCATCGCAGCCGCGGGCGCGCCCGCCCTGGCTCAGGTCCAAAGCGTCGATCTCGGCGACATGACCGTGGCCTGGGAGGAGAAGGCGGCCGGCCTGGTGCATCCCTGGGGGCTCGCCTTCCTGCCCGACGGCCGCGCCCTGGTCACCGAGCGTCCGGGGCGGCTCCGCATCCTGTCTGAAGACGGGACGCTCTCCGATCCGGTGTCCGGCGTGCCGGAGGTCCACAATGTGGAACAGGGCGGGCTTCTGGACGTGGCGCTCGATCCCGATTTCGAAGACAATCGGCTGGTCTATCTCTCCTACGCCCGACCGGTGGACGGCGGCGCGGTCACGGCGCTGGGGCGCGGAACGCTGACCGAGGCCGGCCTTGAGGACTTCGAAGTGGTGTTCAGCCAGGACATGGCCGTGGACAACGGCAAGCATTTCGGCGGCCGCATCGCGTTCGACGGCGCCGGTCATGTCTTCCTGACCACCGGCGAGCGCTTCCAGTTCGACCCGGCGCAGGATCTCTCCAACACGCTGGGAACGGTCGTGCGCCTGCGCCATGACGGCTCAATCCCTCAGGACAATCCGTTAGTGGGCGAGGACGGCCATGACACGATCTGGTCCTACGGCCACCGCAATATCCAGGCGGCGGCTTTCGACGGGGAGCGGCTCTGGGTGGCGGAGATGGGGCCCCTGGGCGGCGACGAGCTGAACCGGCTCGAACCACGCGCCAATTACATTTTGCCGGGGGTGGGCAAGGAGTCAGACTATGACGGCGAGGCCATCCCAGACCCCTCCACCACGGACCGCTACACCCGGGCGGAGCTGACCTGGACGCCGGTGATCAGCCCGTCGGGCATGATCCTCCATGACGGCGGCGCGTTCGAGATCTGGAGCGGCCACGCCCTGATCGGCGGGCTCACCGCCAGCGGCCTCGTCGTTGTCGATCCGCAAAGCGGCGAGGAAGTCGCGCGCGTGCCCATGGGCGCGCGGATTCGCGAGGTCACCGAAGGGCCTGACGGCGCAGTCTGGGTCACGACCGATCAACAGGACGGCAAGATCTGGCGCGTCTACGCCCGCTGAGCGCGCCGCCCTAGACGCCGCTGCGGAACAGATAATCCGCGGCGGTGAAGGCGAACATCAGTGCAATCCAGGCCAGCACGCCCAGCGCGAACAGGCGCACCGGGCCGCGCACCTCGCTCAACTCCATGAACACCCAGGCCACCAGCGCGGCCTTCAGCGCGGCGATTCCCAGATTGGCGGCGATGTTGATCCAGCCCAGATCGAGGAAGCTGATCGCCACCGTCAGGGCGAGCAAGGCCAGGAGCGCAAGGCTTGTAAGCGCGATCTTCGCCGCGCCGGCCGGCAGGACTGAGGAACGCTCCGCCATGGCTCACCCCACCAGATAGAGAACGGGAAACAGGACGATCCAGATGACGTCCACGAGGTGCCAGTAGAGGCCGCAGAACTCGATCTCCGGCGCGTTCTCCGGCAGTTTCAGCCAGCGCCGCTGCACGCCCAGCGCCGCGCCCGCCAGCACCAGAACGCCTACAGCCACATGGATCGCGTGCAGCGCCGTGGCGGCGAAATAGAGATTGAAGAAGAGCTGCGCCCCGTCGGCCTGTAGCGGAAAGGCGGGACCGACGCCCGGGATCAGGCCTTCATGATATTCGGCGCGGTATTCGATCCCGATCTTGATCGCCAGAAACGCCGCGCCCAGCACCGCCGCGCCCGCGAATCCGGCCCAGGTGAGGGAGCGCCGCTTCGCGCCCTCCTTGGCCGCCACGCTGGACAGCGCCACGAGGGTCGAGGCGAGGATCAGGATCGCAGTGTTGCCCGCCCCCACCCATAGCTTCAGATGGCCCGACGCCTCCGTCGCGCCTTCGGGATAAAGGGTGCGGATGACGAACACGGCCAGGAACAGCCCGGCGAAGATCATCGCTTCGGTGGCCAGAAACAGCCACATGCCGATGCGCTGGGCCTGAAGGCGCACCTCGCCGTCTTCATAGGGGTCGAGGCCGGACGGGTCGGCGGCTTGTTTCATCGCCGGTCCTCCGCGGTCTCGCCTTCGCGCCGGTCGTCCTCGGCCTCCTGCTCGGCGGTGCGCGGCAGCGGGCCTTTGTACGGGTCCTGTTTGGGGTAGTCGTAGGCCTCGCGCGTGACCTTCACCGGGCCGAGGAAATTATGCTTGGGCGGGGGCGAGCTGGTCGTCCATTCCAGGCCCTGAGCGCGCCAGGGATTGGGCCCGGCGTCGCGGCCCCTGAACCAGGACCAGCTGAGGTAAAACACCGGCAGAAGGTATCCGGCCGCCAGGATCGGCGTGCCCGCCGTGCTGAGGACGTGCCAGATCTGAAACTCCGGATCATAGGCGTGATAGCGCCGCGGCATGCCGAGATAGCCGAGGATGAACTGGGGAAAGAAGGTGAGGTTGAAGCCGATCCATAAAAGGATTGCGGCGGCCCGGCCCAGCGTCTCGTTGAACAGCTTTCCGGTGATCTTCGGCCACCAGAAATGCACCGCGCCGAGAAACGCCGTCACCGCCGCGCCCACCATGATGTAGTGGAAATGGGCGGTGACGAAATAGGTGTCGTGGACATGCACGTCGACGGCCAGCGCCGCCAGGATCACCCCGGTCAGCCCGCCGAATACGAAGAGCCCGACAAAGCCCAGCGCATAGAGAAACGGTGTATTGAGCGTGATGCGGCCCTTATAGAGCGTCGCCGCCCAGTTATAGGCCTTCACCGCGCTCGGCACGGCCACAAGAAAGCTCAGAAAACTGAACACGATCCCGGCGTACATGGACTGGCCGGAAGTGAACATGTGGTGGCCCCAGACCATGAAGCCGAGAATGGCGATGGCCAGCGACGAGAACGCGATGAACTTGTAGCCGAAGACCCGGTTTCGGGCGCCCGCGGTCACGAGCTCTGAAATCACTCCGAAAGCCGGCAGGATCATGATGTAGACCGCCGGGTGGGAGTAGAACCAGAACAGGTGCTGGAAGAGCAGCGGATCGCCGCCGATTGACGGGTCGAACACGCCGATCCCGAAGGCCCGCTCGGCGATGATCAGCAAGAGCGTGATCGCCAGCACCGGAGTCGCCAGCACCATCACAAGGCTGGTGGCGTAGAGCGACCAGACGAAAAGCGGCATGCGGAACCAGGTCATGCCCGGCGCACGCAGGGTGTGCGTGGTGACGATGAAATTGATGCCCGACAGGATCGACGAGAACCCTGAAATGAACACGGCCAGGATCGCCAGCGTCACCCAGCCGTCGGCGTAGACCGCGCTGAGCGGCGTGTAGAACGTCCACCCCGTCTCCAGCCCGCCGAGCCAGATGGCGGTGAGGGCGAACAGGCCTGAAAAGATGAAGATATACCAGCTGGCGAGATTCAGCCTGGGGAAGGCGAGGTCCTTCGCGCCCAGCATCAACGGCAGGAGGAAATTGCCGAACGTGGTGGGGATGAGCGGCACCAGGAAGAACCACACCATGATGATGCCGTGCAGGGTGAAGGCGCGGTTATAGCCTTCGGCCGACACCACATCGCCGCCCGGCGTGATCATCTCCAGACGGATCACCGCCGCGCCGGCCGAGCCGATGAAAAAGAAGAGGAACAGCGTCGCGGCGTAGAGGATGGCGATGCGCTTGTGGTCGGTGGTCAGAAACCACGACTTCACCGTTTCTTTCGCCGTCCAGAAATTTTCTGAGCGCTCCGGCGCCAGCGGTGCGTCGGTCATTCATCGTCCTCCCGCTGCGGCGGTTCGGCGTTGAGCAGGCCCTCGACCTCCGGCGACCCATTGCGCTCATCTTCAAGGCTCGCCATGGATTTGATGAAGGCCACCAGCGCCACGAGCTCGCTCTCGTGCACCACACCCTCAAAGCTCGGCATGACCGGCTCGTAGCCGGCCACGATCTGGCTTTGCGGCATGAGGATGGAGTCGGTGAGGTAGCGCTCCGTCGCGATCACGGTCTCGCCGCTCTGCAGCGGCACCGGGCGGCGGTAGAGATGGGCGAGGTCGGGCGCTCTCACCGCGGCGTTGGCGCCGTGACAGCCCGAGCATCCCAGATCGCGATAAAGCCGCGCGCCGGTTTCGGCGAGGGTCGGCCCGACATCAAATTCGGCGAGCCAGGCCTCGTAATCGGCCTCGCTCAGCACGACGAGCTCGCCCTTCATGCGGCTATGGCTCACCCCGCAGAACTCCGTGCACCTGAGATCGTAGGTCCCGGGCCGATCGGCCTCGAACCAGAGCGAGGTGGTCTGGCCGGGCAGCACATCCTGCTTGATGCGCAGCTGCGGCAGGTAGAGCGAATGGATCACGTCCTGGCTGGTGAGGATCACCCGCACCGGCTCGCCCACCGGCACGGTGAGGCGGTTGATCTCCCGCTGGCCGCCGGGATGCTCGAACTTCCACATCCATTGCAGGCCCACCCCGTAAACCTCGCGCGCATCGGCGGGCGGACGATGAAAATCGCGATACAAGAGCCCCGACCAGACGAAGAAGACCAGCGTCAGGAGGAAGGGGATGATCATCCAGCCCCATTCCAGCCAGCTGGAGCCGTGATGAGGCTGCTCGCGGTCGGCCTCGCTGAAGCGGCGATAGCGCCAGCCGAACCAGAACAGCGCAAAGCCGATGGGCGCGGCGAGCGCCATCACCAGCGCGAAAAAGCTGATGGCCAGCGCGTCGATGGCCTCTGCGTGGGTGGAGATCGCTTCAGGCCAGAAGGCGACGCCTCCGGAGGAGAGCAGATGCATCATGACCGCCTCCCCAGCTGGCTCAGCACATAGCCGGCGAGCACCAGAACGGTGAGAAGACCGGCGATCTGCAGGATCAGGAGAATGCGCGGTGTGTAGGTCCCGGTTTCGGGATCGAAGCGCCAGCAAAGCAGCAGCGCGCGCTCCAGCACGCCGCCGATGGATCCGTTCGAGGCTTCGGTGAGCGCCCGGCGCAGCTGATCGGCGGTGAGGCCTTGCGGCCCCATCCATCGCGAGACCTCGCCTTCCGGCGTCAGCACGGCGAGGGCGGCCGGGTGCGCGAACTCTTCGGCGGTGGGATCGAAGCGGCGCTCATAGCCGATGCGGGTGAGCAGGGCCTGCGCATCCTCGCCCCAGGCCAAGCGCGCCCCGTCGGCGGCGCCATTCGGAGCGGCGGACCGCACGCGCTCGCGGGCGGGATGAGCGGTGCGCGCGTCGTCGCGCGGATCGAAGCTCACGAACACCAGATGCGCCTCTTCCCCCGGCGTCAGCCCCGCCTCCAGAAAGGCCCGCGCCAGGCGCTGCTCGGTCACCCCGCACACGGTGGGGCAGGTGAAATAGATCGGCGCCAGGGCGACGGGCTTGCCGCGCAGGTCGGCTAGGCTCAACGGCCCGTCCAGGGTCATCAGGCGGGCCTCGCCGGCGCTCGCGCCGGCCGCAGGCGCCACGTCGATGTCGCGCGGGGAGTCGCTGACTGACGTAAGCGTGAGGGCGACGAGGAGGGCGATCATGGCGCGCCCTCCCCGGTCTCCGGCTCGCCGCCAGGGCTCGCCTCGGCCGGGCTGCGCCGCAGATCGCTCTCGCGCGGTAAGGCGCGGGCCTGCGCCGGCGGGGCGTCGAGCTCCAGCGCGTCATAGGCCCGGCTCGGCCAGACGCCGTCCCGCCAGCCGGCCCGCGCGGTCTCCTCCATGGCGGCCTCGATCCCGGGACCGCGCACCAACCAGGCGGCGTCGCGCACCTCGATGGCCTCGCGCACTTCGGCCGGGCGCGCGGAGATTCGGGGCCCCTCGCTCGGGCGCGCATCCCAGCGCTCTTGCGCGCTGGGTCCCTCGATCTCAGTGATGAAAAAGGCGAAAATGGCGATGAGGCAGGCCGCGATGACGATCGCGGGAACCAGCGTGAAGAGCAGCACCTTGACCACCGGCACGGCGTCGGGTTCGTGCTTGAAACCGTGATCAGCCATGGGCCGCCTCCCGGCGATTCGGGCCGAGAGCGAGCCCGCCAAGGCCCGCGGCGAGGGCGAGCCAGCCCAACAGCGCGGCGAAGTAAGCAAGGCCGGGCTGAAGATCCGGCGCCGTGCGCCAGATCGTCTCCACCACGACGGCGGCGAGAACACCGAACGCCACGGCGCCAAGCCCGGCCACGGATTTTCGCACCGGTCGGATCAGAAGCGCGAAGCCCAGCGCGAACAGGGCGCAGTACAGGAAGATCACCGGCAGCCAGGCGCCCTGATTGCGCGCCAGATACCAGGCCGCGTTCCTCGGCAGGTCGCCCGACCAGATGATCAGATACTGGAACAGGGCGTGATAGCCCCACAGCGCGCAGGCGCCGACCAGCATCCAGACCGGCCGGCCGGAGACGGCGTCGGCGTCGCGCGCGGAGAGGGTCTGCCCCAGGATCACCACGGCCATGGCCGCCGCGCCTTGGCCCGCAGTGACGTAGAGCCCGAAGATCGTCGAGTTCACCGCCGCGTCGAGGCTCATGGAGATGTCGAGCGCGAAATAGCTCGCCGCGAGCGTCACCGGAATGGCGAGCCCGCCCGCCAGCGGACGGCTCGCGACGCGCCCGGTCGCCAGCAGCACGGCCGCGCCCGACAGGATCGCCAGATAGACGATCTGGCGCAGCGCGAACCAGAGCGGCTCCTGCCACGCCCCGCGCGGATCGACCCAGTGCGCGATCTCGTCGCTCGGACTCACCCAGGGGTAAAGGGCGCCCAGCCCGAAAAGGACCGGGATCACGCCAATGCTCAACACCGGCAGGGCGAGCAGAAGCACGCGCGCCGGCCCCCACACCTTGTCCGTCCACGGCCCCGGCGCCAGCACGCCGATCAACAACAGAAACACCGCGCCGATCGACGGCGCGATGAGAATGAGCCAGGCCGTCAGCCAGGCGCGCAGCAGGCTCGCCGGCTCAGCCATGGCGGCGAAGACAAGCGCGGCGGCGGCGAGAATGAGAAGGGCGAAAGCGACGACCCGGATCATGGCGCGGCCTTTCCGGCCTGAGCCTCACCGCGAAGATCGGCTCCGGTTCCCCCAAGACCCGCGGCGTCGCCGCCCCCTCTCCCCCATGACCATGGGGGAGAGGGTAAGGGTGAGGGGGCGCGTTTCGGCTGGATGCGACCAGCGAACAGGGCGCGTGCGCGCGCCGATACTCTTGAGACGGAGTCGCCCGGCCTGGACCGCTCCCCCTCACCCCTACCCTCCCCCCCTCTGTGAGGGGGAGAGGGGGCGTCGACGCCGCGCATTTTCCTCAATTGCGACGCGCTTTTGGGAGCGGAGAAAGACGGAGTCCGCCGCGCCCGGGCTTCAGCGGGTGCGCCGCCGGCGGCCTCCATGACCGGCTCCACTTGCGCCCCCAGCCTTTGCAGCGCCTGGACATAAGCCGCCACCGCCCAGCGGTCTTCGGGCGCGACCCGGTTGGCGTAGGGATACATGACCCCGTAGCCCTCGGTGATCACCTCCACCACATAGGCCGGGGCCATGTCGGACAGGCGCTGCGAATGATAGCTCGGCGGCGCGGGGAAGCCGCGCGCCACGATGATCCCGTCGCCGCGCCCGGTGCGGCCATGGCACAAAGCGCAGACCCGGTCATAGACCGTCCGGCCCCGCTCGATCAGCGCGAGGGTCATCTCCGGCCGGGTCGCCAGGGTCTGAAGCCGGGAGATCTCGCCGCGCGCGATCGACCCTTCCGGGGGATGGCGGCCCAGCGCGGCGGTCTCCGCCTCCCAGGTCTCCTGCTTTTCCTGATCGATCATGCGTTGACCGCACGCCGCCGTCAGGAGGGCCAGAAGGAGGATCGCGAGCGCCCTCATGCCGGCGCCTCATGGAGGGCGGCGGGCGACAGGCTTTCCAGCGCGGCGCGGGCGTCGTCGAACTTTGCGTCGCCGGCGAACACGGCGAGGAAGAAGCGGTCCTCGCTGGCGCGGAAGAAGCCGTCCACCTCGAAGATCGGGTTGTGCAGCCGCGGCAGTCCCGACGCGATGAAGAAGCCGATGAAGGCGCCGAAACAGCCGAACAAAACGCCGAGCTCGAAGCTCGGCACCAGAAAAGCGGGCCAGGAGAAGAGCGGGCGTCCGCCCACATTGATCGGATACTGCAGCACGTTCTGGCCCACCGTGATCGCCATGCCGAGGCTCGCCCCGAACACGGCGCCGGCGAGAGCGGCGAGATCGATGCGCCGGTTCTTAAGCCGCCGCAGGGGTTTGAGACCCTCCACCGGCATCGGGGCGTAGGCCTCCATGTCGGAGAAGCCCTTCTGCTTCATGGCCTCGACGGCCTTGACGAGATTTTCCGGCTTTTCGAACTCGGCCAGGACGGCGTGCAGATCGCTCATGGCGCGCCTCCCTTGGAGGAGGTGCGCGTCTTGTCCTCGGGGTCGTAGACGATCTCGCGGATCTCGAAGATGGAGATCAGCGGCAGGAAGCGGATGAACAGGAAGAACAGCCAGCCGAACAGGCCGATGGAGCCGATGAACAGCGTCCATTCCCAGAAGCTCGGCCAGTAATCGCCCCAGCTGGATGAGAGATAATCGCGCGCCAGGCCCGACACGACGAGCATGTAGCGCTCCATCCACATGCCGATGGTGACGCAGATCCCCACGAAGACCAGCGCCCAGGGGCTTTTGCGCAGGCCCTCGAACCAGAAGAGCTGGATGGAGCCGAAGTTGAGCACGATCGCGCCCCAATAGGCCCAGGCCCAGGGCCCGAACAGCCGGTCGAGGGCGGTCTGCTTCTCGAATCCGTCGGAGGAGTACCAGGCGCCCCACAGCTCCAGCACATAGCCGTAGGAGGTCATCAGCCCGGACACGAGCAGCATCACCGCGATCATGGAGAAGTGCTGATCGTTGATCAGGCTGTGCAGGCGGAAGCCGTTCCGCAGCATCACCGCCAGAAGCGCCACCACCGCAAATCCGGAGAACACCGCGCCGAGCACGAAATAGGGCGGGAAGATCGTGGTGTGCCAGCCCGGGATCGGCCCGCCGGCGAGCAGCATGGAGACGCCCGAATGCACGCTCACCACCAGCGGCAGGGCGAAGGCGGCGAGGATCAGATAGGCGCGCCGCCAGCGTGTCCAGCTGGTGGTGGAGCCGTGCCATCCCATCGCGAGCACGCCGTAGAACACCTGGCCGAACCGGTCCTTCACCCGGTCGCGCAGGGCGGCGAGGTCGGGCAGCATGCCCACATACCAGAACAAAAGCGACACGATGGCGTAGCTGGTGATGGCGAATATGTCCCATTCCAGCGGCGAGCGGTATTGCGGGCCGAGCCCCAGCTGGTTCGGGTGCGGGATCAGCCAGAACAGAAGCTGCGGCCGGCCCAGATGCAGAACCGGATAGGTCGCCGCGCACGCCACCGCGAACAGCGTCATGGCTTCGGCGAACCGGTTGAGCGAGGTGCGCCAGGCCGCGCCGGTCATCAAGAGAAGGGTGGAGATCAGCGTGCCGGCGTGACCGATGCCGATCCACCAGATCACATTGGTGATGGCCAGCCCCCAACCCACCGGGATGTTGATCCCCCACACGCCCGTCCCGCGCGCGAACAGCACCACGATGGAGACCAGCCACAGCACCACGAGCCCCGAGCAGATCCCGAACCCGATCGCCCAGCGCAGCCGGGTGGGGTGGTTGAGTGTGATGCCGGCGATCTCGTCGGTGACGTCGGAGATCGTGCGGCCCTTCGACACCGGCTGGCCGGCGTTGACCCCGGTCTCGGGGCCCTGGTTGGCGGGGGCGTCGGCGGGGCTCATTCATGCCCCCCGTCACCGCCGTCGTCGCGGGCGCGGGTGGAGACGCGGGCGAGATAGGAGGTGCGCGGACGCACGCCGAGTTCCGCGAGCAGGTCGTAGGCGCGCGGCTCGCGCTTGGCCTGCGCCACCGCGCTCTGCGGCTTCGACTGGTCGCCGAAGATGATCGCGCCGGTGGGACACGCCGCCTGGCAGGCGGTGACCACTTCGCCCTCTTCGATTCCCCGGTCCTCGATGCGCGCCTGGATGTCGGCGGCCTGGATGCGCTGGACGCAATAGGTGCATTTCTCCATCACGCCGCGCGCGCGCACCGTCACTTCGGGATTGCGCCGGGGTTCCGGCTGCGACGGCTCCCGGGCCGCGTAGTCGTGGAAATTGAAGCGGCGAACCTTGTAGGGGCAGTAGGCCTGGCAGGTGCGCGTGCCGATGCACCGGTTATAGACCTGCAGATTGAGCCCCGAATCCGAATGAACCGTGGCGTTGACCGGACAGCCCATCTCGCACGGGGCCTGCTCGCAATGCATGCAGGTCACGGGCTGGAAGACGATGTCGGGGTTTTCGTCGGGGCCCTCGTAATACCGGTCGACGCGGATCCAGTGCATCTCGCGGCCCTTGTCGACCTCCTCCTCGCCGACCACGGAGATGTTGTTCTCGATCTGGCAGGCGGTCATGCAGGCGTTGCAGCCGATGCACAGGTCGAGATCGATCGCCATGGCCCATTCGTATTCCCCGCCCTCCCAGCCGGGATAAAGCGAGGCGCCGTCGTCGAGCCCATGCTCGACGGCCTCGCCCGGTTCGACCGTGCGCACAAAATGGTGCCCGTCCATGGCGTGGTGATGCTGGGTGGTGACGAGGTCGGCGCGCCCGCCCAGCGGCTCGAGCTGTCCGCGCCGCCGCCAGGGTGCGTTAAGCGTGCGCAGGGCGTAGGCGTCATAACCGCGCCCGCCGGTTTCCCCGTCACCCAGCCTGCGGCCATAGCCGAGCGTCACCACCACTGAACCCGGCGCCAGGCCCGGCTGAATGGACACCGGCGCCTCGACCGACGCCTCGCCCGCGGCGACCCGCACCAGATCCCCGTCCTCCAGCTCGAGCCGCGCGGCGTCGGCGGGCGCGATCTGCGCGGCGTTGCGCCAGACGGTTTTCGACAGCGGGCGGGGCAGCTCCTGAAGCCAGATATTGCCCGCGAACCGGCCGTCCCAGACGCCGGGATCGGGCCGGATGAGGATCTCGAACGCGCCCTCTCCGGCGCCCTGCGGCGCGCGCGACTGCTGCGCAGCATTCGGCGTCGGACTCGGCGGCGCGCCGGGCGCGATCCCGTCATGGACCGCCTGCATCCAGGCCGGCTCGAACGGCGCAGGCAGACGTGCGCGCCAGGTCTCGCGCACGACGCTCAGATCGTCGACAAGGCCCTGATCGAGCAGGCGTTCCAGGATCTCGTGGGGCGCGAACACGTCCGCGTTCGGGCGCGCCAGGGGCTGGGTGACGACGAACCGTCCATCCCCCGCCTGCCCGTCGCTCCAGCTTTCATACGGATGGGCGAGCGGGACGAACCAGTCGGCGAACAGGCTGGTCTCGTTGCGGTGCGTGGAGGCGTGGATCACCTGCCCCGCACGCTGCAGCAGATCTGCAGCATCGACATCGCCCGGCGCGGTCTGAACCGGGTTCGCGTCCAGCACCAGCAGCGTGTCCACCTCGCCCGCCGCGAGCTCGTCCAGCAGCGTTTCGAATGCCAATGCCTCGCCGTAATCGAGCACCGTGGCGGGCGCGGTGACATCGCCCAGCGCTTCGATCCTGCGGCGGCTCTCCATGGGCAGCCCATCGCCCGCCAGCACCTGCGCCCCGCCCTGACGCAGCGCGCGCCGCGCCGCCTCGACGAAGCTGCGCTCAAGCGCGGAGAGATCGCCCGCCCCGCCGCCGGCGACAGCGTTCGCCAAGGCTTCAAGCCGGTCTTCGCGCGCGGGCAGACGCAGATCGGCGCGCGCGCCGGTGAGCGTGGGTTCGGCTTCGGCGACGAGGAGCTGCGTCGCCTCTCCCGCGCCGCGCGCCGCGCGCCTGAGATCGGCCCAGCGCGCCGCCTCCACGGTCTGCATCGGCCCCGGCCCCAGCGGATCGGCGCCGAAGCTGATCAGCGTGCGCGCCTCAGCCAGGCGCGGCCCGGCGGGCGCGCCCTGGGGAAAGGCCGGCTCATGTTCGACCCGCGCCGCATCGGGATAGGCGGCCTGAAGCGCTGCGATCTGCCGGTGCAAGGTCGGCGAGGTGGAGGCCCCGGTGAGGATGCGCAGTTTCGCACCGGCCGCCCATCGGGCGCGCGCGGCGATCAGCATGCGCTCGAAATCGCCGCGCGGGACGATGCGGCCTTCCCGCCGCACCGCGGTTTCCCGCTCGGGATCGTAGAGCCCGAGAATGGAGGCGAGGGTGAAGGGATCGGCGGCGCCGCGGCTCGCCGGATGGTCCGGATTGCCGGCGAGCGTCACGGGGCGGCCCTCACGCACCGTGGCGAGCACGGGCTGGACGACGCCGGACAGCATGAAACCCGTCGCATAGAAGCGCGCCTGGCTCGGCGTCACGCCGTCCGGCTCGCGCACATAGGGCACGGCCTGTTCGGGCGGATCGCCGCAAGCCGACAGGGCGGCCATGGCGCCGAGACTTGAGAGCGCCAGCGCCTCGCGCCGGGTCGCGCCGGCCTCGGCGGAGACCTCCGGACCTGGCGCGTCGGGTCCTTCCCCCGGCGTGCGCCGTTGAAGAGTCAGGCGCTTACCGGTGGCAGGCATTGCAGCTGTCCAAGGCGTCGGGATTGGTGATGCGGGTGGCGGCCTCGAAGGCGGCCAGGCGTTCGCCGGTCTCCAGCACGCCCGGCTCGTACACGCTGTTGCGGCCCACAAGCCGGTCATGGGGATCGCGGTGGCAGTCCAGGCAGAAGCGCATGGTCAGCGGCTTCACCTGCTGGATCAGCGCCATTTCGGTGACGTCGCCATGGCAGCTGGCGCAGGCGACGCCGGCGCCGGCATGGACCGAATGGTTGAAATAGACGAAATCCGGCAGGTCGTGGACGCGGTTCCAGCTGATCGGGGTGTCGGTGAGAAGGCTCTGGCGCACCGGCTCCAGCACCTCGGCGCCGGTCCAGATCTGGGAATGGCACGCCATGCAGGTCTGGGTGGGCGGCAGGCCGGCGCTGGCGGCGTCTTCGGCGCTCACATGGCAGTTGACGCAGGAAATCCCCAGCTCGCCCGCATGGTGGCGATGGCTGAACGGCACGGGCTGCTGCTCGGCGACGCGCAGATCGGCGCTGAAATCGGTGGGCTGCACGGCGGCGAATGCAAGCACCAGAAGCGCGGCCGGCACGATCCCCGCCAGCGCGGTCAGGCCCAGCCTCAGCCAGGCGTCGGCGCTGCGGGAGAAAATCTGCGCCATCCGCGCGGGTGCATCCTTGGCGGCTTCCTTCCCGAACCCAACGAAAGGGGCGCCGCTAGGTTCCGCCGCGCTACGGCGCCGCTCTGAGAATTTCCAGCGCGCGGGTCCGGTTCAGCGCAAAGCCGCGGAAATAGTCCAGCGGCGTCTCCCCGCAGGTCAGGCTGCGCGGCTCGGCGCCCAGCACGATCTCCACCGCGCCGCCCGCGGCGCAACGCTCCAGCGCCTCCAGTGCGGCGCGCGGCGCCTCCAGCGGCGCGGCGCCGGCCACGGCGGTGAGCTCGCTCGTGCCTTCGGGACCCTCGCAGGCCGCACTCAGCTCCAGCACCACGCCGCGGTCGATCCAGAACCGCCCGCCGCCCGCCGGACACAGCGTCTCGGTCACATGGCGCGCCGCGGCGGCCGCCAGATGGGCCGGCGCCGGACCGTCCGCCGCGCCTTCCTCGCCAAGCCCGGCCTCTGACAGAAGCGAGAGAAAGCGCGCCTGCTTGTTCGGGCGGTCGGCGAGGACCACCTCGCGCAGCACCGATTCCTCGCGCGCACCCATATGGGCGCCGAGAATGTCGACGAATTCCAGCGCGCTGGCGTCGGCGCTCTTGAAGGCGGGATCGGCCACCATGTCGGCTATCGCCGCTTCGAAGCTCGACCCGGCCGCCTGCATGGCCTGATCGGCGTAGAAGGCGGTGAGGGTTCCGCAATGATAGGGGAAGGGCCCCTCCGCACTGGAGCGGTTAAGCGTCAGCCGGTGATCGTCGATCGCCGCGAGGCATCCCCCGGCGTGGCGCTCCAGCTCGGCCGCGACCTTGTCGGGCTCGGCCGCCTCGATGCGCAGGCGCTGTTTCAGCGACAGGTATTCGGCCGCGCCTTCATAGATCCAGGCCTGCTCGAACTGGGGATGGAGCCGGGCGCGCCGTCCGATCCAGAGATGCGCGATTTCGTGCGACAGAACGCCGAGCACGTCCTGCGGCGCGGCGTCCGGGTCGGCGAACAGGAAGATCAGATCGTCGCCGGCCGCCGCGCCGCTGACCGGGCGGGCGTCGGCGCGCGTGCGCTCGGCGAGGATCAGGCGCGGCGGACCGGGCAGATGACCGAACATCGTCCCGTAATCGGCCGACATGCGCGCCGCGCTTGCCGCGAGGCGGTCTTCGGCGAGGACCGGGACCGCGGCGCAGGCCGGTCCGCGCTCGGGCGTGCGCACGGCGGCGTATTGCGGCGCCTCGCCTGTGAGCGCGATTTCGCGTCCGCCCAGCGTCATCGCGCCCGCCTGCAGGTCTCCGGTCACAGGGTCGATCGGCGCGAAGGCCGACAACTCCGCCCACAGCCCGCACGCGCCCGCCTCAATGAATTCCGGGTAGGCCCGCCGCGAGGGGGCGAAGCGGTGCAGCCGCGCGCCGGTGAACTCGCAGGCCTCGCCGCACCTCCCCTCGCCGCCGGACAGCCGGCCGTCCGCGCCGTCGAGCGTCACCCGGTCCAGCGACCCGTGCAGCGGCGCGCCGAGGCGCAGCCGATCGGCGGGCTGCGAAAAGCGATAGTGCGCGGCGATCCCAGGATCGCCGGCCTCCAGACTCACCTCCGCCGCCGGCGCGGCGGGCGCGGCCGGTGCCTGCGCGATCGCCAGGGCGAGGCTGGTCAGAAGAGCGGACGCACCCATGCGCGGCGTCTCCGGGGCTGCGAAGCGTTCAACGTCAATCCGACGCGGCGCATGATGTTCCAGGCCGGCTTGACGAGAATGCGGCGACAACTGCGATCCAAAGCCCTTGCGCCGTCTTGAGAATTTGATCGGCACGGCCGAGATGACCCCGGCCCGCGCCCGCGCTATCGTAGCGCCCAAAGCAGACGAATCCATGGGGAGGATCATCATGACAGCACGCGTCGCGCTCATTGCGGCGGCCGGTCTGGCCGCCGCCGCCTGCGCCAATCTTCAGGGCCGCGACGGCGCGGACGGGCGGGACGGCCACGAGCGCGCCACCGCCGAGCCGGTTTACGCCGCGGAACTTCTGCGCACCGAATACGGCGTGCCCCATGTGATCGCGGACGATTACGGCGGGCTCGGCTACGGGCTCGGCTATGCGGCGGCGCAGGACAACGCCTGCATGATCTTCGAGCGCGATCTGACCTTGCGCGGCGAGCGGGCGAAATATCTCGGCGCCGGGGAGAACGACGCCAACATCGCCTCCGACCTCTATCACCACGCGCTTCTGGACGACGGGATCGTCACCATGCTCCTGAACGGGCCGGAGGGCGCTGTGGACACCCCGAGCGAGGAGGCGCGCGCCTTCATTGCGGGCTACGCCGCCGGCGTCAATCGCTGGCTCGCCGAGACCGGGGCGGAGAGCATCGACGATCCGCGCTGCGCCGGCGCGGCCTGGATCACTCCGCTCGAGGCCGAAGACGTCTGGGCCGGCGCGCTGATCCTGCCCTTCGGCCAGCCGATCGAGCAGGTGATCGCCGCCGCTCCGCCGGGCGAGGCCGACCCGATCGTGGAGGCGCGCTTCGATCTCGAAAGCGAGGCGCCGGCCATGGGCTCGAACGCCTACGCCATCGGCGCCGACGCCGCGCGCGGCGTCTCCAGCGTACTTCTGGGCAATCCCCATTATCCCTGGGACGGCATGCTGCGCTTCTATCGCTCGCATCTGATCATTCCCGGCGAGCTGAACGTCGCCGGCGCCGGACTTGTGACCACGCCGTTCGTCGGCATCGGCCATACCGAGCATGTGGCGTGGAGCCATACCGTCTCCACTGCGCGCCGCTACGGCTTCTTCGAGCTGACGCTCGATCCCGAAAGCGCGACCCGATATCTCGTGGACGGCGAAAGCCGGCCCATGGGCGTCCATGAGATCACCATCGAGGTGAAAACCGAGGACGGCGGCGTGGAGCCGCTGACCCGCACGCTCCACACCACCGAATTCGGGCCGATGGTGGAGTCCGAGCGCCTGCCCTGGACGGCGGAGCGCGCCTACGCCATGGCCGTCCCGAGCCAGGGCCTGCGCTTCATCGACCAGTACCTGGCCATGTATCAGGCCGGCTCGGTGCGCGAGCTGCACGACGCCCTTTCGCGCTTCCAGTCCACCTCGTTCAACACCATCGCCGCCGACAGTTCGGGCGAGGCCTTCCTGGGCGACATGGGGCTCGTGCCGGCGGTGGACGACGCGCTGATCGCGCAGTGCGCCGCTTCGGACACGGCGAAAGGGTTCTGGGCGGCGGCGCGCGTGCCGGTGCTGGACGCCTCGCGCTCGGAATGCCGCTGGTATTCCGACCGGCCCGGCGCCACGCGCGTCGGCCCGGCCGGCGGCGCGTTCGGTCCGCAGGACGCGCCGGCGATCTTCCGCACCGATTTCGTGATGAACTCCAATGACAGCCCCTGGCTGACCCATCCCGACCATCCGCTGAGCTACAGCCCGGTCTACGGCGATATCGGGACCGAGCGCTCCCTGCGCACCCGGCTGGCGGTCGATCAGATCCAGCAGCGCCTGGCGGGCACCGACGGGCTCGGCGCACCCGGTTTCGACCTGCAGTCCATGACCGCGGTGATGTTCTCCAACCGCCATTACGGGGGCGAGCTGATGCGCGACGATCTCGTCGCGCTGTGCCGCGCCGAAGGCGATGACGCCCTGCAACCGGCCTGCGACGTGCTGGCGGCCTGGGATCTGAAGGTCGATGTCGACAGCCGCGGCGCCATGCTGTTCAGCCTCTTCATGGAGGCCGGCGGCATGAACTGGGCGCTCGGCTACGACGCAGACCGGCCGCTCACCACGCCGCGCACCCTGGATACGGCGAACCCCGCCGTGCTGGAGGCGCTGACCACGGCCGTGCAGCAGATGGCGGCTCTGTCCCTGCCGCTCGACGCTGCGGTGGGCGAGGTCCAGACCGAGCCGCGCGGAGACGAGCGCATCGCCATCCATGGCGGGCCCGGCCATCAGGGCGTGTTCAACATGATCTACGGAACCCCGCCGCAGCCCGAGCTGGGGATCGCGAAGATCGTCCACGGCTCAAGCTGGATCATGGCGGTGGAGTTCACCGAGGACGGCCCGCACGGGCGCGGCCTTCTGAGCTATTCCCAGTCGACCAACCCCAACTCGCCGCACTTCGCCGATCAGACGCGGGCCTATTCGAACAAGACCTGGACCCGCATGCCCTTCTACGAGGCCGAAGTGCGCGCCGAAGCGGTGAGCCGGACCATGCTGGAGGAATAGGCGCGAGGGGCTCAGCCCTTGTGGCGGGAGCCCTTGCTGCGCTGACCGTGCTGTTCGTCGGGATTGCGCATTTCGCCAGGGCGGTCGTACTCGCCGGGCTGTTTGGGATCGTGGGCTTCCTCGCTCTTGTGAACGCGGGTCTTTTCGCCCTCGATCTCGAACTGCTGCTCCAGCTCGTCCTTCGTGCCGATATCCTTCTGCAGCTCGCCGCCGGCGGTCCCCGTGGTGTGGCCGTCGCCGGCGGGCACGTCGCCGCGCACTTCGGGGCTTTTCAGCTGCTCTTCGCGCGTCGTGGCGCCGGTGGTTTCCTTCGGGTCGATTTCGGGATGCGGCTTGGGACCGGACATGGACGTCCTCCATCGCGTTGCTGTCCCGTGAACAACGCGCGGCGGGGCGGGCTGTGTTCCCCGCCCCGCCGCAAGCCTCAGGGCTGATGTGGACCGCGCCGCGGACACAAGGCCCTCGCCCCGGGCTTTTCGAGCCCCAGCGGGCAAGAAAAAAGCCGGACCCTTGCGGGCCCGGCTCGTTTCGCTCCGGCTGCGCGGCGGCCTTACGCGCTTTCCTTGTCGGCGGCGGCGCGGTCCTTGTTCCAGTAGGAGACCGACTTCACCTTCGAGCGGTCGCAGCGATCGGCGTATTTCTTGGCGATCTCGGTGACCTCCTCCATCAGACCTTCGGCCAGCGTGATCGGCTGCAGCCCCATGGACAGGAAGGTGTCGTTCTCCACGTGGAGGTCGTTTTCGTCGGCTTCGTTGCGCGGATTGGGCAGATAGGCGATCTCCACGCCGGTCATGTCGGCGATCATCTTCGCCAGTTCGCGCACCCGGTGGGTTTCGGTCATCTGGTTCATGATGCGGGTTTTTTCACCGGTCTGGGGCGGGTTCTCCACCGCCAGCTGGATGCAGCGCACCGTGTCCTGAATGTGGATGAAGGCGCGGGTCTGCCCGCCCGTCCCGTGCACGGTGAGCGGAAAGTCGATGGCGGCCTGCATGAGGAAGCGGTTCAGAACGGTGCCGTAATCGCCGTCATAGTCGAACCGGTTGATCAGGCGCTCGTCCTTCTTGGTCTCTTCGGTCTGGGTGCCCCAGACGATGCCCTGGTGAAGGTCGGTGATCTTCACCTTGTCGTTCTTGTTGTAGAAATGGAAAAACAGCTGATCCTGAGTCTTGGTCATGTGATAGATCGAGCCGGGATTGGCCGGGTACAGGATCTCCTGATCCTTCAGGCCTTCGCTCGTCTCCACCTTCACCTTCAAATAGCCCTCGGGGATCTTCATCCCCGCCGTGCCGTAGCCGTAGACGCCCATCGTGCCCAGATGGACCAGGTGGATGTCGAGGCCGGACTCCACGATGGCGGCGAGCACGTCGTTGGTGGCGTTGAGGTTATTGTCCACGGTGTAGCGCTTGTGGCGCGCGCTCTTCATCGAGTACGGCGCGGCGCGCTGTTCGGCGAAGTGGACGATGGCGTCGGGCTTCTCCTGCGCGATCAGGTCCACGAGCTCCTGATAATCCTTGCCGACATTCAGATCGACGAAATCGATCTCTTTGCCGGACACCTCTTTCCAAACGCGCAGGCGCTCGCCGATCGGACGGATCGGGGTGAGGCTGTCGACTTCGAGCTCGATATCGATCTTGCGGCGCGAGAGATTGTCCACGATGACGACGTCATGGCCGCGGGCGGACAGATGAAGCGCCGACGGCCAACCGCAGAAACCATCTCCGCCGAGCACGAGTACTTTCATCTGGGACTCCGGTGAATTATGGGCGTGCTGTCACGTAATTGTGAGCGTTTCTGGCAGGCCGGGGGCGGGAGTGCAAGAGCGGCGCGCCGCTGGCGCAGGCGCATATGGACCTTTGCGCGCGCCTCGTCTAAACCGCGCGCGAGTTTCCCCTGGCGCCGCCCGACTGCCCCGGGCCAAGCGCGGACACCGAAAATCAGGAGCGCATCATGGCCCTTCGTGTGGCGATCAACGGGTTCGGCCGGATCGGCCGTCTGGCGTTGCGCGCGGTGCTGGAGCACCAGCGCACCGGCGAGTTCGAGATCGTGGCGATCAACAATTCCGGAACCGCCGAGGCGATCGCGCATCTGTTCGCCTATGACAGCGTCCATGGCCGCTATCGCGGCGAGCTTTCCATCGGCGAGGACTGGATGGATCTGGGCTTCGGCAAGATCGTGAAGGTCAACGAGCGCGACCCGGCCAAGCTGCCCTGGGCCGACATGGGCGTCGATCTGGTGATGGAATGCACCGGCGCGTTCAACGACAAGGCCAAGGCGTCCGCCCATCTGGACGCCGGCGCGAAACGCGTCCTGTGCTCGGCGCCGGCGAAGAACGCCGACAAGACCATCGTCTACGGCGTCAATCATGACAGCCTGACGGCGGAAGACGTGGTCGTCTCCAACGCCAGCTGCACGACCAACGGCCTGGCGCCGGTCGCCAAGGTGCTCAACGACGCCGTCGGCATCGAGCGCGGCCACATGACCACCATCCACGCCTATACCGGCGACCAGTACACGCTGGACAAGAACCATAAGGATCTGCACCGCGCGCGCGCCGCGGCCATGTCCATGATCCCGACCACCACCGGGGCGGCGAAAGCCGTGGGCGAGGTGCTGCCTGAACTGAAGGGCAAGCTCGACGGCTCAGCGATCCGGGTGCCCACGCCGAACGTGTCGGTGATCGATCTTGTGTTCACGCCGGGCAAGGCCACTTCGAAAGACGAGATCAACGCCGCGATCACGGCCGCCGCCGACGGGCCTCTGAACGGGATCCTCGGCTATGACGACACCCCGCTGGTGAGCATCGATTACAATCACGATCCCCGCTCCTCCATCGTGGCGATCGACAAGACCAATGTCATCGACGAGCGCCTGGTGCGGGTGATGACCTGGTACGACAATGAATGGGGCTTCGCCTGCCGCATGCTGGACACCGCCGCGGCCATGGGGCGTTTCGTCTAGAGTGGTTTGAATTCCCGGACCACTTTCGGCGTATCCGCGCCGAAAGCGCGATCCGGGACCTGGTTCAGGATGCGGCGCGAGGTCCCGGCTCGGCGCCGCGCCAGCGCGGCTTGACCGGGAATTCAGTATCGATGGGGGACACGCCATGATCCGACGCCTTCAAGACGCCGACATCGCCGGCAAGCGCGTGCTGGTGCGCGTGGACTTCAACGTGCCCATGGCGAACGGCCAGGTCACCGACGACACCCGGCTTAAGGCCGCGCTGCCCACCATCGCCCATCTGCGCCGCGACGGCGCGAAGGTGATCCTTGCGGCCCATTTCGGCCGGCCGAAGGGGCGCGACATGTCCATGAGCCTTGCGCCGGTGGCCACGCCGCTCGCCGAGCTGATCGGCCATCCGGTGAAATTCGTTTCCGACTGCGTCGGTCAGGATGCCGAGGAGGCCGCAGCCAGCCTGCAGCCGGGCGACGTGCTGCTTCTGGAGAACACCCGCTTCCACGCCGGCGAAGAAAAGAACGATCCCGAGTTCGCCGCCGGGCTCGCCAAGCTGGCCGATCTTTACGTCAACGACGCCTTCTCCGCCGCGCACCGCGCCCACGCTTCCACCGAAGGCGTGGCGCGGCGGCTTCCCGCGTACGCCGGCCTCGCCCTGCAGCGCGAGATCGACCATGTCACCGCGGCGCTCGAAAACCCGAGCCGGCCGCTGCTGGCGGTGGTGGGCGGATCGAAGGTCTCCACCAAGATCGACCTCCTGAAAAACCTCGTCGCCAAGGTGGACCGGCTGTTCGTGGGCGGCGCCATGGCCAACACCTTCCTGGCGGCCAAGGGCCATGACATGGGCGCCAGCCTTTTTGAGCGCGACCTGCTGGACACCGCGCGCGAAATCATGGACGCGGCCGAGCGGTCCGGCTCCACCATCCTTCTGCCGGTGGACGGCGTGGCCGCCACCGAATTCAAGGCTCACGCCGATCGCCGCGTCGCCCAGGTCGACGACGTGAAGCCGACCGAGATGATCCTCGACTGCGGTCCCGACACGGTGGACCGGCTCGCCGACGCGATCGAGACCGCGCGCACACTGGTGTGGAACGGCCCGTTGGGCGCGTTCGAGACACCGCCCTTCGACACCTCGACCGTGGAGGCCGCCCGCTTCGCCGCCAAGCGCTGCACCGATCACGGGCTGACGGCCGTCGCCGGCGGCGGCGATACGGTGGCGGCCCTGAACCAGGCCGGCGTGGCGGACGATTTCACCTTCGTCTCCACAGCCGGCGGCGCGTTCCTTGAATGGCTCGAAGGCAAGGCGCTGCCCGGCGTTGAAGCGTTGAAGGACTGAACACCTTGACCCGCGCGCGGCGCGGGGCGAGTAACACGCCCATTGGCGGGCGGGCCGCAGCAAACACTCTCTCTTGGGGGACAGCATGGATCTCGATCAGCTTAACGACATCGCCCTGCGCATGGTCGCGCCGGGCAAGGGCATTCTCGCCGCCGACGAAAGCACCGGCACGATCGCCAAGCGCTTTGACGGCATCAAGCTGGAGAACACCGAGGACAACCGCCGCAACTGGCGCGAAATGCTGTTCCGCACCGAGCCGGCCATGCGCGAACACATCTCCGGCGTGATCCTCTATGACGAGACGATCCGGCAGAAGGCCGCCGACGGCACGCCGCTGGTCAAGCTGATCGAGGACGCCGGTTCCATCCCCGGCATCAAGGTGGATTCAGGCGCGAAAGACCTCGCCGGCTCGCCGGGCGAAAAGGTCACCGAAGGCCTGGACGGGCTGCGCGACCGGCTGAACGAATACTACACGCTGGGCGCCCGCTTCGCGAAATGGCGCGCGGTGATCGATATCGGCCGCGACCGCGACGAGAGCATTCCCTCGCAATACTGCGTCAATGTGAACGTCCACGCCCTGGCGCGCTACGCCGCCCTGTGCCAGGAGGCGAACATCGTGCCGATCGTGGAGCCGGAAGTCCTGATGGACGGCGACCACTCCATCGAGCGCTGCTACGAGGTGACCGAGTACACCCTGCGCCGCCTCTATGAGGAGCTGTTCGCCCAGGGCGTCGTTCTGGAAGGCACGGTGCTCAAACCCAACATGGTCATCGCCGGCGCCAAGGCGAAGGATCAGGCGAGCCGCGAGGACGTCGCCGAGATGACCGTGCAGTGCCTGATGAACACCGTCCCGGCCGCGGTGCCGGGCATCGCCTTCCTGTCCGGCGGCCAGTCCGACGAGGACGCCACCGCGCACCTGAACATCATGAACGAGGGCTTCGACCTGCCCTGGCCGCTGACCTTCTCCTACGGCCGCGCCCTGCAGGCCGCCCCGCTGGCCGCCTGGAACGGCGGCGACGTGGAGGCCGGCCAGAAAGCCTTCAACCATCGCGCCAAGATGAACGGCCTCGCCACGCTGGGCGAATGGACCGAGGAGATGGAGAAAGAGGGCTAGAGCGGCGTCCTACCAGTCTGGATCATATCCGCAGGCGGCGAAGTAGTTGGCGCATTCGGCCGGCGTGAAGGTTTCCGATATCCGGCCGATTGTGTTCCAGAGCCCGTCCACGGTTCGCTCC
>JBNPED010000005.1:0-278394 GCA_051117435.1 Oceanicaulis sp.
CCACCTTGGCCTTGAACTCCGCCGAATGCTGCTTGCGTTTCGACATCTGCGATCTCCTCGTCGTCGAAGATCAGCAGAGCCCATATCGTAGCTTCCGTCAGCGTCCGAATTCCGGGGAGTAGCTCAAGAAAATCCTAATTTACGAGCGCGCGGCTGGTCTGAACACTTTCGCCGGTTTGCCACGGGACATGGGTAAATTCAAAAACCCGGATAATGACCCGAAAGGCGCATGGATGAGCCGCAGCATTCTTGGCTTAGCCGACTCCAAGGCGCGGCCGAACCTTCACTTTACGATTCAAGACCCGGCGACGGGATGGACATTTGACCCTCCGGCGAACACCGGCTGGCGGTACTCGCACGACACTATTGCGGACAAAATCGCTGAAGGAATCATCATCTTCCCAAAGAAGCCGGATGGACGCCCGCGCGAGAAAATCTACGCTAAGCGCATGGAGGGTAATACAATAAACTTTCCCTCCATTATCGATGACGTGTTCACAGCGGACGGCACGAAGGAAATCAGAGATATATTCCGCCAAGCGGTTTTTTCTTTTCCAAAGCCGTCTGAATTAGTGAGGCGCCTATTCTCTCAGGTCACGTCCCCCGGTGACATCATTTTGGACTCGTTCGCGGGCTCTGGCACTTCCGGCCATGGCGTTCTAAAGCTCAATAGCGATGACGGCGGCGCCCGCCGCTTCATCCTCGTGGAAATGGAAGAGACCATAGCCCGCGACGTGACCGCCGAGCGGCTGCGGCGCGTCATCAAAGGCTATGACAAGGGCGGCGACAAGCCGGTGGAGGGGCTGGGCGGCGGCTTTCGCTATTGCCGCCTGGGCGAACCGCTATTCGATGAGTTCGGCGATATCGCCAGCGCGGTGACCTTTCCTGACCTCGCCGCACATATCTTTTTTGCTGAAACCGGCGTTCCCATTCCTGAGAAAGCCGCATCGGAGTTCCTGGGTGTCTATCAGGACCGGGCGGTGTACCTGCTGTTTGACGAAGCCAGCGCACACACGCCGCGCGAGGCTGCGGGCAACGTGCTCACCCCGGACCGGCTTTCCCGCCTTCCCGATCCGACTGCAGGCTTTGACGGCGTGCGCGTGGTCTACGCCGAGGGCTGTACGGTTTCGGCTGGGCGGCTGAAGGCTGCGGGCGTCACGTTCAAACAGATACCCTACCAGGTGGAGGGCGTCTGACATGGCGGCGGTGAATTTCGAGCTGCGCAGCTATCAGCGCGAGGCGCTTTCAAGCCTGCGGACGTATCTGCGCAAGGTGGGCGATTTGGGCGCGCGGACCGCGTTCATCGATCAAACGAACCGGCCCTATCACGCCGCGCCCTTTGTGGACCCGGAGACGCCCTACGTATGCGTCCGCATCCCGACCGGGGGCGGAAAAACCATCGTGGCGGCGCATGCGGTGGGCGCAGGCGCGCGCGAGCACCTGCAGACGGATGCGCCCATGGTGCTCTGGCTGGTGCCCTCCAGCGCCATCCTGGACCAGACGCTCGCCGCGCTGCGCAATCTGGAGCATCCCTACCGCGCCGCCCTGGCGCAGGATTTCGGGCGCAATGTAAGCGTCCTCTCCATCGATGAAGCCTTGACCCTTTCGCGCGCCGACGCGAGCGGCGGGGCGTGCATCATCGTGGCGACGCTGCAGGCGTTCCGCGTTGACGATACGGCCGGGCGCAAGGTCTATCAGGATGCGGGCGCGTTGATGGACCATTTCAGCGGGCTGAACGAAGACCAGCGCGCGCGCCTGGAGCTGATGGAGGGTACACACCGGCCCGTCGCATCGCTCGCCAACGTGCTGCGCCTTCACCGGCCCATGGTCATCGTGGACGAGGCCCATAACGCGCGCACGGCGCTTTCTTTCGAGACGCTGCGGCGGTTCGATCCGTCCATGATTCTGGAATTGACCGCGACGCCGCGCACCGAGCCGGACAAGAAGACCGGCGACCCCGCCTCCAACGTGCTTTTCCACGTCTCCGCCGCCGAGCTGAAGGCGGAGGAAATGATCAAGCTTCCGATCCGCCTTCAGACGGACACCGATTGGCGCAAGGTGGTGGGGCAGGCGCTGGATTGCCGCGAGGCGCTGGAAAGGGAAGCCGAGGGCGAAGCGGCGGAGACCGGCGAGTATATCCGGCCCATCATCCTGTTTCAGGCGCAGTCGAAATCAAAGACCGATCCGGACCGCCTCACGCCGGAAGCCGTGTGCGAGTTCCTGACAGAGGACAAGCGTATACCACGCGAGCAAATCGCCATTCATGCGACCGGCCACGCCGAACTGGACGCTATCGAGGACATATCCGATCCGGCCTGCCCCGTGCGCTACGTCATCACGGTTCAAAAGCTCCGCGAGGGCTGGGATTGCCCCTTCGCCTACGTCCTGTGTTCCGTCGCCGAGCTAAGCTCGAAGGTGGCGGTGGAGCAGATTTTGGGCCGCGTGCTGCGCATGCCGAAGGCGCGCCGGAAGACCCGCGACACGTTGAACCGGGCGTACGCCTTTGTCACCTCGCGCGACTTCAACGACACCGCGACCATGCTGAAGGACGGGCTGGTGGAGGGCGCCGGGTTCGACCGGCTGGAAGCCGCCGAGCTGGTGAAGGCGCATCAAGGTTTGGGCTTTGAAGAAGACCAGGCCGAATACGTCCATCAATCGGACGCCCTGCCGGAGGCGGAGAGCGTCACACCCGAAACCGTGACAGAGGCGCTGGGCAAGCTCCCGGCGAGCCTGAAAGCGCGCGTGAGCTTCGATCCGCAGACGCGGAAATTCGGCGTGCGCCGCGCGCTGTCCCGCGATGACCGTAACCATATGCACCTGGCCCTCGCCGAGATACCCGGCGCGGAGAAGGTGGTGGAAGGCCTCTTCATCAAATCCAATCGGATCCAGGCCAGCGAGCAGGGCGATACCGAACGGCCACCCTTCATCGTCCCCCGGCTGGGCGTGTATCGCCAAGGCGAGCTGGAGTTGTTCGGCGAGGACCATTTCCTGGACCTGCCGTGGCGCCTGGACGAATGCAGCCCGGCCGGGCTGGTGAAGCGCTTCACCATTCAGGACGGAACCAAAACCGGTGAACTCGATATCGGCGAGCAAGGCCGGATGGAGGTTAGCTTTGTCGGACACCTCCATGACCAGCTTTCAATGGCGATTCATGAACCGGCCTGGACCCCGCCGCGGCTGGTGAACTGGATCGATCGCGGCATATCGCATCCGGACGTGACGAAGCCCGCCGCGCGCATTTTCATTCAGGGTGCGCTGGAGGCGGTGATGGCGGAGAAGGGCTATTCGCTGGACCAACTCGCGCGCTACAAATACGAGCTGCGCCGCGAGGTTTCCGCCGAAATCAACGCCCTGCGCAAGGAACGCGAGACCGGGCAATATGCCGCCCTCTTCAGCGCGGACGCGGAGGCCTTCGAGACTAGCGCCGAGCTGGGGCTGATCTTCGATGAACAGTCCTATGCCTATAACCAGCCCTACAAGGGCGGGCGGAAGTTCGAGAAACACTATTTCCCCATCATCGGCGACCTGAAGCCGGACGGGGAAGAGTTCAAATGCGCGGTGCACCTGGAAGAGCACAAGCGGGTGCGGTTCTGGGTGCGGAACGTGGACCGCAAGCCCAATGCGTTCTGGCTGCAGCTTCCCTCCGGCCGGTTCTATCCCGACTTCGTGGCGATGCTTGATGACGGCCGGATTGCGGTGGTCGAATACAAGGGCGCACACCTCGCCGAGGAAGCCGCTCAAAAGCGCAAGATCGGCGAGCTATGGGCGGAGGCGAGCGAAGGCCAATGCGTGTTCGCCATGCCTACCGGACGTGACTTCGCCGAGATTGACCGTGCGATAGAGGCGGGCGCGTAGGCTCCGGCGGGAGGGGTGCCCGAAACTTTAGAGCCCCTTGCGAGGGAACCGGCGTAGGGAAACAATTTCCCGCTTTCCCAATTCAGGGCATGGGGGCGGGCGCGTCTCCAGGCGCTGGAATGCCGAGACCGGCGCGAGGGGCCGCGCTCTACAAACGCCCTGTTTTCTGATCCGGCGCGCCAGCGAGTTTCGAGAGCAGTACGCGCACGCGCGCGAGGCGCTGTTAGGGCGTTTGTTGGGGCTAGCGAAAGCGCGGCCGCGCTATCGCTTTGTTTTGCCAAACTTTTTAGGGAAAAGCTGGCGGAGAGGGAGGGATTCGAACCCTCGGTACCCGTAAAGGCACAACGGTTTTCGAGACCGCCCCGTTCGACCACTCCGGCACCTCTCCGAGCGGGAGCGCGCTGTTTGGCCCATCGCCGCGGCGAAATCAAGGGCGCGCGGCGCCGGGGCGGCCCTGCGCGCGCCGGGCCCTTGCGCATGGGCTGCGCATCGACCCCGCATTGACTCTGCGCGCCTCATACGACTATATCGCGCGCTCCGCCCGCGCTCGGGTCTCTCGAGCGGGGCGTTTTCGTGTTCACAACGCCGGATCGGATGAAGAACCGGCGAAGAAAAAGGGCTCCGGCCGGCCGCGCCTCGAAGCGACGCGCCGCGACACGGAACCGGGATGAAAAGGAAAAGGTCATGTACGCGGTCATCAAAACCGGCGGCAAACAATATCGCGTCGCGCAAGGCGACATCTTGCGCATCGAGAAGCTCGACGCCGA
Organism: Oceanicaulis sp.; assembly: GCA_051117435.1. Classification (GTDB taxonomy): domain Bacteria; phylum Pseudomonadota; class Alphaproteobacteria; order Caulobacterales; family Maricaulaceae; genus Oceanicaulis. Next base: position 4,623 of record JBNPED010000005.1, read on the forward strand.
AGCCGGCGACGTGGTGAGCTTCGACGAAGTGCTGATGCTCGGCGGCGAAGGCGACGCCACGGTGGGGTCGCCCCTCGTGGACGGCGCGTCGGTGACGGCCAACGTGCTCGACATCCGCAAAGACAAGAAGATCAAGGTCTTCAAAAAGCGCCGCCGGCAGAATTACCGCCGCACCAAGGGCCACCGCCAGTGGATCGCCGTGGTCTCGGTGGAGGAGATCCTGAAGTCCGGCGAAAAGTCCAAGCTTGAAGGCAAGGCCAAGACCGCGAAGACCGCCGAGGCGCCGAAGGCCGAGGCTGAAAAGCCCGCCGCCAAGAAAGCCCCGGCCAAGGCCGAAGCCAAGCCGGCGGCCAAGACGGCCGAGGCCGGCAAGGCCGACGACCTGACGCAGTTGACCGGCGTCGGCCCGGCTTTTGCGACCAAGCTGAACGAAGCCGGCGTGACGAGCTTTGCTCAGATCGCCAAATGGGACGAGGCCGAGATCGAGCGCCTGGACGGCGAGATCTCCGGTCTGAAGACCAAAGCGGAAAAGGGCGACTGGGTCGCCGAAGCCAAGAAACTCGCCGGCGAATAAGTCCGCGCGCACAGCACCTGGAAGGAGAGCACCATGGCTCACAAAAAAGCAGGCGGTTCGTCGCGCAACGGCCGCGACAGTGAAGGCCGGCGCCTCGGCGTCAAGAAGTCCGGCGGTCAGCACGTAATCCCGGGCAACATCATCATCCGCCAGCGCGGCACCAAGTACTATCCCGGCGAGAATGTCGGCATGGGCAAGGACCACACCCTTTTCGCGCTGACCGAAGGCCGCGTCGCCTTCAAGAAGAAGAAGGACGACAAGACCTTCGTCTACGTCGCCCCGCTCGCCGAGGCGGCTGAATAGGGCGGTCTGAGATCAGCGGACCGCCTCTCCCAGGGGGGCGATCCGGTCCGATCAGGACACGAAGGGGAGACGGATCGCCGTCTCCCCTTTTTCGTATCTCCTTCCCGCCTGACAGGAGGCCGGGATGAACGCGCCCACCACCAAATCGCCGGTTTCGACGGAAGAGTCGGCGGACACCCTAGAGACCGAGCGCCTGACCTTGCGCCCGCTCCAGATCACCGACGCCGCCTGGGTCGGCCGCGAAAGCGGACGCTGGGAGGTGGCCTCCAAGCTCGCCTTCGTCCCCAGCCCCAACCCGGCGCTGGCGGCCGAGATGTTCATCCTGGCCGCGCGCGCCAACGCGCTGAACCGTAACGATCTTTTTCGCGCCGTCATCGACCGGGCCACCGGTGAGGGCGCCGGGATCGTCTCCGCCACGGTGCGCCCCGACGGCCGGCGCGAGTTCGGCTATTGGTACGCGCCGTTTGTCTGGGGCAAGGGCTACGCCACCGAGGCCGGCCGCGCGCTTCTGGACCTGGCGATCGGGGCCGGCGCCCGGTCCTTCCACGCCGGCTATTTCGCCCACAATCCGGCCTCGCGCAGAGTCCTGGAAAAGCTCGGCTTTTCCCATGACGGCGACGAAACCCCGCTATTCTGCACCGCCGCCCTGAAGCGCCTGCCGCACAAGGGCATGGTGCTCGAAATCCGGCCCTGAAGAGTATAGAAGCACCCCATGAAATTTCTTGATCAAGCCAAAGTCTTCATCGCGTCCGGCCATGGCGGGGCGGGAAGCGTGTCGTTTCGGCGCGAGGCCTATGTGGAGTATGGCGGTCCCGACGGCGGCGACGGCGGCAAGGGCGGGGATGTCTGGGCGGAAGCCGTGGACAGCCTGAACACCCTCATCGACTATCGCTACAAGCAGCATTTCAAGGCCGAGCGTGGCCTGCATGGCGCGGGGCGCAACCGCACCGGACGCGACGGCGAGGATCAGGTGTTGAAGGTGCCGGTGGGCACGCAGATCCTCGATGAGGATCAGGAGACGGTGCTCGCCGACCTGACCGAGATCGGGCAGCGTGTCCTGCTGGCCGCCGGAGGGCGGGGCGGCAAGGGCAACGCCCATTTCAAGACCAGCCGCAACCAGGCGCCGCGCATCTCCCAGCCGGGCGAGGCGGGCGAGGAGCGCTGGCTCTGGCTACGCTTGAAGCTCATCGCCGACGCCGGGCTGATCGGACTGCCGAACGCCGGCAAGTCCACCTTCCTGTCGGCCGCCAGCCGGGCCCATCCCAAGATCGCCGCCTATCCCTTCACCACACTACATCCGCATCTGGGCGTGGTGGAGATGGGCGACTCCAATCGCTTCATCCTCGCCGACATTCCCGGCCTCATCGAAGGCGCCCATGAGGGCGCGGGCATCGGCGACCGCTTCCTCGGCCATATCGAGCGCTGCGCGCTTCTGGTCCATCTCATCGACCTCACCGGCGAAGACCCCATGGAGGCCTATCGCGTGGTGCGCGCGGAGCTGGAGGCCTATGGCGCGGGGCTGGACGAGAAGACCGAGATCGTGGCGCTGAACAAGACCGACGCGGCCGAGTCTGAACTCGTGGACATGCTCGCCGCGGAACTGGCTGAAAAGACCGGCGAGGAGGTCTACCGCGTCTCCGGCGTCAGCGGCGACGGGGTGAAGGCGCTGCTCGGCCGGATCTGGGAGGCGGTGGAGGCGCGCCGCAGGGCCGAGGCCGCGCGGAAGGAGGCCAACGAGGCCGAAGCGCGCGGCGAGACCGGTTGGACCCCTTGAGCGCGGCCGCATCCGCTCTGAACGCCGCGCGGCGCGTCGTCGTCAAGCTGGGCTCGGCCCAGCTGATGGACCCGCGCACCGGCCCGCGCCAGGACCGGTTCGCGGCGCTCGCCGCCGATCTCGCCAACCTGCGGGCGCAGGGGCGGGACATCGTGCTTGTGAGCTCCGGCGCGGTGGCGCTGGGCCGGCCGCGCCTGGGGTTCTCCGCAACCGAGGCGCTGACGCTGGAGCACAAACAGGCCTGCGCCGCGGCCGGGCAGGCGCGCCTGATCCAGCTCTGGGACGGGGCGTTCGAGCCGCACGGCCTGCCGGCGGCCCAGGCCCTGCTTTCGCCGGCCGACACCGAGCACCGGCCGCGCTGGCTTAATGCGCGCGCGACGCTCGCCACGCTGATCGCGCGCGGCGCGGTTCCGGTGATCAACGAGAACGACACGGTGGCCACCGCCGAGCTGCGCTTCGGCGATAATGACCGGCTCGCCGCGCGTACCGCCCAGCTGGCGGGGGCGGATCTTCTGGTCCTATTGTCCGATGTGGATGGTCTCTACACAGCCGACCCACGAAGGCCCGGCGCCGCGCACGTCCCCGAGATCGCGGCGATCACCGCGGAGATCGAATCCATGGCCGGGCCGGCGAGGACGGGCGGTGCGGGAACCGGCGGCATGGCGAGCAAGATCGCCGCGGCGAAGATCGCCGCCAATTCCGGCTGCGCCATGATCATTGCGCGCGGCGACACGGACAGGCCCCTGGCCGCCATTCTGAAAGGCGCGCGCGCCAGCTTGTTTCACGCCGCGCAGGACCCCGAGACGGCCCGGCGCGCCTTCATCACGGGATCGCTGGCGCGATCGGGGCGTTTGGTGCTGGACGACGGGGCGCGGCGCGCGGTCCTGTCGGGCAAGAGCCTGCTGCCCGCCGGCGTGGTCGGCGTCGAGGGCCGGTTCCGGCGCGGCGAGGCGGTGGCGCTGGCCGGACCGGACGGCGCGGTGTTCGCCATCGGGCTCGCCGGCTATGACGATCACGAGGCGCGCGCCGTCGCCGGACTGAAGACCGCGGACATCGAAGCGCGGCTCGGCTATAGGCGCGGCGCCGCGCTGGTTCACGCCGCGGACATCGTGCTCGACTGAGCGCGCCGATCGGGAGCTGAGTTTGACGTTCAAGGGACGGCCCGCCTTCAAAACCGAGACGCTGGCGCCCGGCATGACGGTGGGCCTTTACGGCGGCTCGTTCGACCCGCCCCATGCCGGCCATGTCCATGTGGCGCGCTCGGCCAAAAAACGCATGGGCCTCGACCGGGTATGGTGGCTCGCCAGCCCGCGCAATCCGTTCAAGGACGAAGCCCCCGCGCCCATGGAGGAGCGTCTCGCCTGGATCGAGGCGGCCGCGCCCGAGCCGGGCATGGTGGCGAGCGATCTCGAAGCGTTTCTGCCGTCGAGCCGCACCGTGCACGTGATCGCCTGGCTGCAGGGCCGCTATCCGGGGGTGCGGTTCGTTTGGATCATGGGCGCGGACGGGCTCGCCGACCTGCATCGCTGGCGAGGCTGGACGGAGATCGCGCGGCGGGTTGCGATCTGCGTGGTCTCGCGTCCGGGGTCCGGTCTGAAGGCGCGCCTGTCGCCGGCCGCCCGGCGCCTGGCGCGGTTCCGCCTGCCGGAAGGCCAGGCGCGCGCGCTGCCTGTCACGATTCCAGGGTGGACTTACCTGACCGAGCCGTTACACCCTCACGCCTCGCGCCACATGCGCCGCCCGCGTTGACCTCCCCTCACAGCCGCAAGCGAGCTTTAAAGCCTTTATGAGCGAAACCCTGAAGCCGGGGGCCGGAGCGCTGGCCTTCTACGAGGACCTGCATCCGCCTGCGAGCGACTTCAAAGCCGACGTGCTGAAGGGTCTCTCCAAGCCGCAAAAGGCGCTGCAGCCGAAATACTTCTACGACAAGACCGGCTCGGAGATCTTCGATCGGATCACCGAGGCGCCGGAATACTATGTCACCCGCACCGAGCTGGCGCTTCTGGATCGGATCGGGCCGGAGCTGCGTGAGCTCGCCGGCGCCGGCGCGGTGGTGCTGGAGCCCGGCGCCGGATCGAGCCTGAAGATCCGCAAGCTCCTGGACGCGCTGGAGCGCCCGGCCGCGTTCGTCGGAATGGACATTTCCGGCGACCATGTGCGCGAGGCGTGCGAGGCGATCGCGGCGGACTATCCCGCCATGCCCGTCGGCGCGGTGTGCCATGACTTCACCCAGCCGCTCGATCCGGAGGCGCTGCCGCTTCCCGACGGCAAGCGGATCGCGTTCTTCCCGGGCTCCACCATCGGCAATTTCGAACTGGTCGACGCGCTGGCGCTCCTGAAGACGCTGCGCGGCTGGCTCAGGCCCGGCGACGCGCTGCTCATCGGCGCGGATCTGCGCAAGGACAAGGCGACGCTGGAGGCGGCCTACAACGACGCCGGCGGCGCCACGGCGGACTTCAACTTCAACCTCGTCAGCCGAATCAACGCCGATCTGGACGGCGATCTGGACGTCTCCGGGCTGGCCTATCGCGCCCACTGGAACCCGTACCGCTCACGCGTCGAGATGTATCTGCAGGCGGTGCGCGACATGGGGTTCACGGTCGCGGGCACACGGTTCGTGATCCGCGAGCACGAGACCATCCATACTGAAAACTCACATAAATTCACCGTCAGCACGTTTCAGGACCTGGCGGTTGCGGCCGGGTTCTCGCCCGCCCATGTATGGGTCAGTGAAGGGGCGCCCTTCTCCATTCACTGGCTCGAATACGGGGCCGAAGCGTGATAGGGTGCGCCCCGGTTCAACAAGGGAGCTTGGACGCTGTCCATCGAACTCAACCGCCGCGAGGCTGAAACCGGCTTGGCCCCCGACGCCGAGCCCGACAGTCTGATCGGGGCCGACGCGCTGGAGGAGCTGGTGCTCACCGCGCTCGAAGACGACAAGGCCGAAGACGTCGTCTCCATCGACCTTCAAGGCAAATCCTCCGTCTGCGACGTGATGGTGATCGCCACCGGCCGGTCCAACCGGCATGTGGGCGCCATCGCCGACCATCTTCTGCGCAAGCTGAAGGAGGCCGGGCACGGGCGCGCCCGTGTGGAGGGCCTGAAGACGTGCGACTGGGTGCTCATCGACGCGGGCGACGTGCTGGTGCACGTGTTCCGCCCGGAGGTGCGCCAGTTCTACGATCTGGAGAAGATGTGGTCCGTCGCCCCCGGCGCAGCCTGACACGGGTCTAGGTGCGCTGTGAAATCCGCGCCGTGGGCCGGCTGAAGGCCGGCCCCGAGCGCGATCTGGTCGACGACTGGCTAGGGCGCGCCACCGCGCTCGGCCGCAGCCACGGGCTCGGCCCTTTCGCCGAGCGCGAAACCGACCCGCGCTCGCTGAAGGACAAGGCGGCGGAGACCCGCGCCCTGCTCGACGGTCTCGCCCCCGGCTCGATGCTCGTGGCGCTGGACGAAACCGGCAAGTCTCTCGGCTCCAAATGCTTCTCGAACATGATCGCGAAAGCGCGTGACGACGGGGTGCGCGAGGCCGCCTTTCTGATCGGCGGTGCGGACGGACATGCGCGCGACCTCTTGCCGCCCCAGGCAAGGCTTGTGAGCTTCGGCAAGGCGACCTGGCCGCACATGCTGGTGCGCGCCATGCTCGCCGAGCAGCTCTATCGCGCGGTTTCCCTGATCGCCGGAACGCCCTATCACCGCGAGGGATGATGCTCGCCCTTCTCGCCGTCGCCCTTCTCAGCGTCCAGGAGCCGCCCGAGGCCGAACTCGAGGCGCTTGAAAGCCAGGCGCAGACGCTCGCCGAGGAGGCGCGTGCGCGCGAACTGGCCGCCGAGGCCGCCGCCGCCGAGATCGCCGATCTGCAGCGCCGTCTGGTCGAAGCGGGCGAACGGGTGCGCGTGCGCGAGGCCGAAGCCGAAGCCGCCCGCCTGCGCATGGCCGAGCTGGAGGCGGAGGAGGATGCGCTGATGGCGCGCCTGGCCGAGGACCGCGCCGGGCTCGCCCGCGTTCTCGCCGCCCTGCAGCGCATCGAGCTGGCCGACCCGCCCGCGCTCGCGGTGACGCCGGACGACGCGGCCGAAGCGGCGCGCGCCGCGGGGCTTCTGGCCCGCATCGCGCCTGAACTTCAGCGGCGCGGCGAGGCGATCAACGCCCGCCTGACCGAGCTGGAGCGCCTGCGCGAGGCGCTGCAGAGCCAAGGCGCGCAGCTGGTCTCCGCGCGCGACGCGCTGTCGCTGACGCGCTCGCAGGTCGTTCGCCTGATCGAAGAGCGCCGCGCGGCCGAAGCCGGTCTGCGCGCAGAAGCGAGCGATCTGTCGCGGCGCGCCGCGCGTGCGGCCGCCGAAGCGAGCGATCTGCGCGGTCTGATCACGGAAATCCGGCGCATGGCGGCGGTGAGCCCGAGGCCGGCACCGCGGCCCGAAGAGGCGATCGCGCCCGCGCGCGGCGACATCCCGACACCCCGGCCGCGGCCGCAACCCCATCAGCCCGGCGTGCTGGTTGACGCCCAGCCGCTGACCGAACCGGCCCAGACGCTGCGCTTCGCCGACATGCGCGGCCGACTGCGCCCGCCTGCGCGCGGCGACCTCGCCATATCCGCAGGCGTGCGCGGGCCGGACGGAATCGCGCGCGACGGGGTGTGGTTCGAAACCCGCCCCGGCGCCCAGGTCAGCGCGCCGTTCGACGGGCGCGTCGTATACGCCGGACCGTTTCAGGATTTTGAAGGCGTCTTGATGATAAACACGCCCGACGGCTACACTCTGGTGCTTGGCGGGCTCGGCCTTCTTTTCGCCGCCGAGGGCCAGTCTCTTCTGACTGGGGAGCCGGTGGGAGTCATGCCCGACCGTGCAAATCCGGCTCCGATGCTCTATTTGGAGATCAGACGCAGTTCGCAAGACGCCGACGACCCTGAGGATTGGCTGCGGCCCGAATTTCGCAGAGGCTGACGCGCCCGCCTTTCGGCGCGACCAAGGATGAACCGCATGCGCTTACATATTCTGGCTTCGGCAGTGATTTTCGGTCTCGGCGCGGCGACCCTCGCGGTCTCCGCTGAAGGCGATGACGGCCCCTCGCGCGAAGAGACGTTTCGCCAGCTCGACCTGTTCGCCGACGTGCTGACCCGGATCGAGTCCGACTATGTCACCGATCCCGACAAGGCCGAGCTGATCGAGAGCGCCATCGACGGCATGCTGCAGGCGCTGGACCCCCATTCCAGCTATCTCACGCCGGACGATTTCCAGGACATGCAGGTGAGCACCCGCGGCGAGTACGGCGGCGTGGGCATCGAAGTGACCATTCGCGACGAGATGATCACCATCATTTCGCCGATCGCCGACACGCCGGGCGAGCGCGCCGGGCTGGAGCCGGGCGACCGCATCATCGCGGTCGACGGCGAAAGCATGCTGGGCGCGGACATGAACGATGCGGTCGACCGCATGCGCGGCCCGGCCGGCGAGCCGGTCATCCTGACCATCGCGCGCGAGGGCGAGGATCCGTTCGACGTCACCGTGGTGCGCGACATCATCGAGGTGCGCGCGGCCAGCTGGCGCATGGAGGAGGGCGACACCCCCTATCTGCGCATCACCACTTTCAACGAGCAGACCACTGAGAACGTGGTGGCCGGCGTGCGTGATCTTCGCGAGGCCTATGGTGGGCCGCTGCCCGGTCTGGTGCTCGATCTGCGCTCCAATCCCGGCGGCCTTCTGGACCAGTCGGTGAGCGTCTCCAGCCTGTTCCTCGACGGCGGCGAGGTGGTCTCCACCCGCGGCCGCGATCCGCGCGATACGCAGCGCTACAACGCCGAACCCGGCGACATGCTGAACGGCGCGCCCATCGTGGTGCTGATCAATCAGGGCTCGGCGAGCGCCTCGGAGATCGTCACCGGCGCCCTGAAGGATCGCGAGCGCGCCACCGTTCTGGGCATGACCAGCTTCGGCAAGGGATCGATGCAGACGGTGATCCCGCTGCGCGGCGGCCGGGACGGCGCGCTGCGGCTGACCACGGCGCGCTATTACACGCCCGCCGGCGTCTCCATTCAGGCCACCGGCATCACGCCCGACATCGCGGTGGCGTCGCGCCGGATCGACCCTGAAGCGCCCTCGCGCTTCACCGAGGCCGATCTTCGAAACGCGCTTGGCAACGAGGCCGGCGTGGAGCGCGCCGAGATCGACGCCGAAACCGTCGAGCAGCCGCCGGAAGACTGGGCCGAGGACGAGGATTATCAGCTGGCGCGCGCCATCGAGGTGCTTCAGGCCATGATGGCCCGAGACCAGGCCGCCCTCGAGCGCTGACCTGATGCGCGCCGCCCCTCGCATGGGGGCGGCGCCATCGTTAACGCTTCATTACGTCCGCGCCGGTAAGCCTTTCATGTCGAATCGCGTCCGGTCGGGCGCGCGTGCATCGAGGCGAGTTACATGGCCGGACCGTCCCGCGATCCGTCACCGCTCCGCGGCCCGCTGCTGGCGGGTCTTGGCGCCGCCGTGCTGCTGGCCGGCGGGGCGGGTGCGCTCGCCTGGCTCGCCGGGGGCGAACCTGCGCCGGTGGTGCGCGCCTCCGCCGACATCGCCGCGCCCGCCGCCGATCCGGTGCTTTCCATTGAGGCGCGGCCCGCCGATCCGTTCGCGCAAAGCCCCGAGGACGATCTGAGCCTGCCGGGCGTCACCGATACGCAGACCGCGCTCGCCGCCGCTCCGGAGCCGGCGCAGACCCGGCGGCGCGGACCCGCCGCGCCGCTGCCCGGCCTGTTCGAGCCAGGGCCCGGCGGTCCGTTGCCGGTGATCGCCGAGGACGGACGGCGTCCGGACACGGTCTACGCCAAAGCCTTCGACGGGGTGGCCGACGCGCCCACCGTGGCGATTGTGGTGGGCGGGCTCGGGCTTTCCGAAAGCCTGACGCGCCGGGCGATCGACACCTTGCCTAGCGAAGTCACCTTGAGCTTCGCGGCCTATAGCGAGGATCTGCAGGGCTGGATCGACGCCGCGCGCGCCGACGGGCACGAAGTGCTGATCGAACTGCCCATGGAGCCGTTCGACTATCCCAATAACGATCCCGGCCCCCACACCCTGCTCGCCGACGCGAGCCCGGAAGAGAACCGGCGCCGGCTCTTGTCGCTGCTGGCGCGCGGGGCGGGCTATGCGGGCGTGGCGAATTATCTCGGCGCCCGGCTCGGTGCGGCCGAGGCCCCGCTGGCGGCGATCTTCGCCGAACTCGAGACGCGCGGCCTCTCCGTGTTTCATGACGGCGCCGGCCGGCGCCCGGTGCTGGAGGCCGCGGCGCGGCGCGCCGGCGCCCGGGTCGCGCTCGCCGATCGTGTCGTGGACGGCGATCCCGACCCGTCGGCCATCGACGCCCGGCTGCTGGAGCTGGAGGCGCTGGCTTTGCAGAACGGGACGGCGCTGGGCTCCGGCTTCGCCTATCCCGCGACGGTCGACACCGTCGCGGCCTGGGCCGAGGGGCTCGCCGCGCGCGGCTATCAGCTGGCGCCCGCCTCCTATGTGAAGACGCTGCGCCAGGCCGAAGCCGGGCCGGAGACATGACCGGCGCGGCCGAAGACGCCTTCCCCGAGCACCGGCCGAATGTGGGGATCGTCCTGTTCAACCCGTCCGGTCTGGTGTGGATCGGGCGGCGCTACGCCACGAGCGGGCCGTATAACTGGCAGTTCCCCCAAGGCGGCGTCGACCGGGGCGAGGACCCCGAAGCGGCCGCCGTGCGCGAGCTTTACGAAGAGACCGGGATCACCGACGACCTTATCGAGACGCTCGGCGAGGTTCCCGGCTGGCTCGCCTACGACTTTCCTCCCGAAGTGCTCGGTCAGCGCCGCAAGAACAAGTGGAAGGGCCAGAAGCAGCGCTGGTTCGCCTACCGCTTTCTGGGCGCGGACAGCTGCTTCGATCTGAAGGCCGTGCCGCCTCAGGAGTTCGACGCCTTCAAATGGGTCCCGCTCGCCGAGGCGCCGGAGCTGATCATTCCCTGGAAGCGCCCGGTCTATGAGCAGGTGGTCGAGGCGTTCGAGCGCTTCGCCGGGTAAAAGCGCCCCCTGCGCGCATCCGGATCGTGCTGTTCGCGCATCTTCCCCTGCAAACCATAGGGGACGATCCATGATCCGCACGCTCGCCGCCGCGCTCGCCGCGCTTTGTTTCCACGCCTCTTCGGCCGCCGCGCAGACCCAGAGTCTGGGGGCGGCGCTCGACGCGCGCCTGTCGGAAATCATCGAAGCCGAAGACGTCGTCGGGGCTGCGGTCGTGATCGCCGACGCCGAGGGCGTGGTGTACGCGCGCGGGTTCGGGTTCGCCGACCGGGAGGCGGAGCTGAACGCCACGGCCGATACGCCGTTCCGGGCCGGGTCTGTGTCGAAGCTGGTCACTGCGCTCACCGCCATGCGGTTGGTGGAGGCCGGCGCGCTCGATCTCGCTATGCCGCTCGACGCCGTCGCTCCGGAGATCGCCTTCACCAACCGGTTCGAGAACGAGGCGCCGGTGCGGCTGGTCCATCTGATGGAGCACACGACCGGCTGGGACGACATCCAGCTCCAAGAATATCGCAGCTTTCCCGCCGGCACGACGCTGGCTGAAGGGCTGGCGGACAATCCGGCCTCGCGCACTGCGCGCTGGGCGCCGGGGATGTACGCCAGCTACGCCAATTCCGGGCCGGCCGCGCTCGGTCGGGTGATCGAGATCGAGACCCGCCTCGCCTTTGAAGACGCGGCCCGCGCGCTGGTGTTCGAACCTCTGGACCTAGCGACGGCGAGCTTTGATCAGGATGATCCGGCGCGCCGCTTTCCCAGCTATGACGGCGAGGGCGAACGCGGCGCGTTCACCCGCATCTGGGCCGGCCCCTCGGGCGGGCTGACGATCGGTGCGCGCGATCTCGCCGAACTCGGTCGGGTCATGCTGGCGGGCGGCGAAGGCTTCATCGACCCCCGAACGCTGGCCCGCATGGAGCAGGGGGAGACCAGCCGCGCCGCGCGCGACGGGCTCAATCCCTATGGTCTCGGGCTTTACACTAGCCGCGACGAATCCGGCGTCTGGATCGGCCATGCCGGGGCGATCGACAACGCCCAGGCGGAAGTCTTCTACAGTCGCGAAGCGGGCTACGCCTACGCGGTGATGGTCAACACCGCCGGCACGGCCATGAGGGAGCTGCGCGCGGCGGTGCGCGAGACGCTCGCCGTCGACGGGCCTGTCTTGACCGCCGAACCTGGATGGGGCTTGCCGCAAGGGGCGGCGGGGACCTACCGGATCATCAACCCGCGCCAGGAAATGACGCGCCCGCTCATGGATGTGTTCGAACCGGTGAGCGTGTCCCAATGCGGCGCGGAGCTGTGCGTCGCGCGCGGGCTGGGCGTCGACGCCGAGCGCTACACGCCCCTGGGCGCGGGGCGCTTCTTCAAGACCGACGAGCCGTTCAAGCGCCTGGCCCTCATCCAGGTCGCCGGGGACCGCTATGAGCTGGTCTACGAGGATGGAGAAAGCTTCCGCCAGACGACAGCCTTGCGCCTTGGTGCGCCGGTCGCGCTTTGGATCGCCACTTTGATCGCGCTGTTCGCCGGGCTCGTCACCGTGCTGGTGTGGGCCGCCGCGCGCCCGTTCGGCGTGTTCGCCGGCGGTCACCGCTGGCGCGTCTGGCTGTGGCCGAGCCTGTCGGCGGTCGCGCTGGGGCTTGGAATGGGCGCGTTGATGCTCTTGTCCATGGGCGACGTGCTGGCGAACTTCTCAGGGCCGAGCCTCGGCGGTCGCGTGCTGCAGCTCGGCACGCTCGCCTTCGGCCCGTTGGCGCTTATCGGACTCTGGGCGGCGGTGCGGGCGCGCGAAGTGCGTCTCTTCGCCCGGGCGCAAGCCGCCGTCACAAGCGCGCTTTTGGCGCTCTGCTGGGTCTGGATGGCGATCTACGGCTGGGCCGGTCTGACGCCCTGGAGCTATACGCCGGGGGTGGTGGGCTAGCCCGTCGGGCTAGTCGGCGCTGTAGGGCTCGGCGTTCGCGCAATTGCGGCCCACCTCGCGCCGCGACCGGCCCTCGGCGGTGAAGCTGGCGGTCTCAGGACCGGCCTCGCTCAGGCTCGCCACATCGCGGAACAGGTCCGGCAGCCCCGCTTCGGCGGCGGCGCGGTCGCCAGGCTCCACGATGAGGCGGCCGGTCCATTCGCCGTTATTGCCGAGCACCGCGTTCGCCAGTCCGCCCGGCGGGCCGGCGGCGGGCTCGAAGCTCAGATGACCCAGATAGACCACCTCACCCGGCGCGATGTCGAACCGGATCGTCTGCGGCGCGAAGCAATAGCTCGATGAAGCCCCGGCGTAGAGATAGATGTCGCGCAACACATAGGAGCCCGCCTCGAGGCGGGTGCGGGTCAGCGGCCAGTCCTTGGCTTGCGGCGTGTGGGTCCGGGTCTCGCCTCGCTCAACCAGCTCCCCGGTCTCCGGATCGATTTCGGCGAAGGTGAAGCTGGCCAGAGGCCGCCAGTTTCCGAAATCCGGCTGGGTGTAGGAGAACACCACGCCGCCCTCGCCATCGCGCAGGCGCTGCTGGGCCTCGGCGGATGCGGCGGCGAAGCCCGCGATCAGCGTCGCGGCGGCGCAGGCGTGTAAAAGCTTCATCAGGGCGCACCTCACACGAAAAAACCCTGCGCGAAGCTTCGCGCAGGGCTTTCATCGAATCAAGGCGTTCGCGGGTCCTGCTAGTTGCGGATCGCCGCCATCAGAGCTTCGAGCTTGTAAATTCGGTCGGTGACCTCGCGCTCTTCGGCCTCGTCGCGGGCCTGGCCGAGATCTTCGCGCGCTTCAGAGAGCTGGCGTTCGACCTCGGACGGGTCGATCTCGGCGAGGTCGATGGCTTCTTCAGCCAGGATTGTGAGGCCGGCCGGGGTCACCTCGGCGAAGCCGCCATGGATGAAGGTCCGGGTCACCTGACCGCCGTCATGGATGGAGATCGCGCCGGAGCGGATCGTCGACATGAAGGGCGCATGGCCGGCGAGCACGCCGAAATCGCCCTCGCTGCCGGGCACGACAACCATGTCCACCTCGCCGGCGAACACGCGGGCTTCGGGAGCCACCAGATCGAAATGAAGCTTGTCAGCCATTGTGCTTTCCGTCTCCGCGGCTTTGATCGGCGCGTTCCGGGCCGAGATCCGCAAAAATTCCCATGGCGGCGAGCAAGACGCCGATGGCGGCGAAGAAACCGCCGAAGATCAGGAACGGCGTTGCGTCTTCAATCATGGTCTTCGCTCCGTTCAACATCCGCCGCGGTTCGCGCGACGAAAGGGCTGACAAGCAAGACTATAGCACCGACGCCCAGCAGTTCGATACTTACGCCCTCATCCGCCAGAATGGCTGCGAGGAAGAGAGCGAGGCCGATGGCGCGCAGCGTTCCGGCGACGTGATCGAGCCAAGCCGACCCAAACCACAAAAGCGCTGCGCGCAACATTCGTCCTTACGCCGCGTCGGCCGCCAGTTGCTCGGCTTTCTTCACGGCGTCCTCGATGGTGCCAACCATGTAGAAGGCCGGCTCCGGCAGGTGGTCGTATTCGCCGTCGCAGATCGCCTTGAAGCCCTTCACGGTGTCTTCGATCGGCACCTGGATGCCCGGCGAGCCGGTGAACACTTCGGCGACGTCGAAGGGCTGGGACAGGAAGCGCTCGATCTTGCGGGCGCGGGCCACGGTCAGCTTGTCCTCTTCGGACAGCTCGTCCATGCCCAGGATCGCGATGATGTCCTGGAGCGCCTTGTAGCGCTGCAGCACTTCCTGCACGCGGCGGGCGGTCTGATAGTGCTCTTCACCGACCACGCGCGGTTCCAGGATGCGCGAGGTGGAGTCCAGCGGGTCAACGGCCGGGTAGATGCCCTTTTCCGCGATGGAGCGGTTCAGCACCGTCGTCGCGTCCAGGTGGGCGAAGGTGGTGGCCGGGGCCGGGTCGGTCAGGTCGTCGGCCGGCACGTAGACGGCCTGCACCGATGTGATCGAGCCCTTTTTGGTCGAGGTGATCCGCTCCTGCAGCGCGCCCATGTCGGTGGACAAGGTCGGCTGATAGCCCACCGCCGACGGGATGCGGCCCAGCAGCGCGGACACTTCGGCGCCGGCCTGGGTAAAGCGGAAGATGTTGTCCACGAAGAACAGCACGTCCTTGCCTTCCTCGTCGCGGAAATACTCCGCCTGAGCAAGACCGGAGAGCGCGACGCGCGCGCGCGCGCCCGGCGGTTCGTTCATCTGGCCGAACACCAGGGCGCAGCGCGAGCCTTCGGCCGAACCGTCGTTCTCCTTGGGATCCTTGTTCACGCCGGACTCGATCATCTCGTAATAGAGATCGTTGCCTTCGCGCGTGCGCTCGCCGACGCCGGCGAACACGGAATAGCCGCCGAACAGCTTGGCGATGTTGTTGATCAGCTCCTGGATCAGCACGGTCTTGCCGACGCCCGCGCCGCCGAACAGGCCGATCTTGCCGCCCTTGGCGTAGGGGCAGAGAAGGTCGACGACCTTGATGCCGGTGGGCAGGATTTCCGCCTCGGTGGACTGGTCCTCGAAGGCCGGGGCCGGGCGGTGGATCGGGGCGTATTGCGCCGCCGCCACGTCGCCGGCCTCGTCGATCGGTTCGCCGGTGACGTTCAGGATGCGGCCCAGCGTGCCGGGGCCCACCGGAACCTGGATCGGCGATCCGGTGTCGGTCACGTCCTGACCGCGCTTCAGGCCCTCGGTCGCGTCCATGGCGATCGTGCGCACGGCGTTTTCGCCGAGGTGCTGGGCGACTTCCAGCACCAGCTTGCGATCGCCGTTCTTCGTTTCCAGGGCGTTGAGAATCTCGGGCAGACCGCCCTCGAACTCCACGTCCACCACCGCGCCGGTGACCTGCGCGATACGGCCCTTGAGATTGCTCATCGTCTCAGCCTCTCGTCTTCCTCGTTCGGCGGCGCGGGCGCCCGCCGGTAATCGTTGGGTTCGCCCTTAGACCGCCTCGGCCCCGGAGATGATCTCGATCAGCTCCTTGGTGATCTTGGCCTGGCGGCTGCGGTTGTATTCCAGGTTCAGCTTGTCGATCAGTTCGCCGGCGTTGCGCGTGGCGGCGTCCATGGCGGCCATCTTGGCCCCCATTTCGCCGGCCGCATTTTCCAGCAGCGCGGACAGGATGACCGTGTTCACATATTTCGGCAGCAGATCGGCGAGAATGGTCTCCTCGTCGGGCTCGTACTCGTAGATCGCGCCTTTGAGGTCGGGGCGCTCGACGCTTTCGTCGATGGCGTCGCGCGCCGGGATCAGGGTCTGGGCGCGCGGCTTCTGGCTGATCACCGAGACGAACTCGGAGCTGATCACTTCGCAGACGTCGAACCCGCCCTGGTCGAACAGGGTGCGCACCTTCTCGCCGATGGAGCCGGCCACCGAACCGTCGATCTTCTTCACGTCCTTCAGCTCGACACGATCGACGATCTTGTCGGCGTGCAGACGCTTAAGCTGCTCATGGCCCTTCTTGCCGACGGTGATGATCTTAACATCCTTGCCGTCGGAGATGAGCGCGGCGATGCGCTCGCGGGCCTTGCGCACGATATTGGTGTTAAAGCCGCCGCACAGGCCGCGATCGGCCGTGCAGACGAGCAGGAGATGGGTCTTGTCCTGGCCCGTGCCGACCAGCAGGCGCGGCGCGTCCGGGCCGTCCATGGCGTTGGACAGGTTCGCCATCACCGCCGCCATCCGCTCGGCGTAGGGGCGCGCGGCCTCGGCGGCCTGCTGCGCCTTACGCAGCTTGGCCGCGGCGACCATCTGCATCGCCTTGGTGATCTTCTGGGTCGATTTGACCGAGTTGATCCGGTTTTTCAGGTCCTTGAGAGACGCCATGGCGTGTCCTGACCAGCCTTTCAGGTTCAGCGCCGGCGCGAAGCGTCAGAGCCTCGCGCCGCGCCTGTTCGAGCCGCCTTAACCGAAGTTCGCCGTGAAGGCGTCGAGCGTCTTTTTCAGCTCGGCTTCAGTGTCGTCGGAGAGCTTCTTCTCGGTGCGGATCTTCTCCAGCATGGAGGACTTCTCCGCGTGCAGGTGACGCAGCAGCTCGGCCTCGTACTGGCCGACCTTGGAGACCGGCAGCTTGTCGAGATAGCCGCGCGTGCCCGCATACATGACGCAGACCTGCTCTTCCATGGACAGCGGGCTGAACTGCGGCTGCTTGAGGAGCTCGGTCAGGCGTTCGCCGCGCGCCAGCAGTTTCTGGGTCGCCGCGTCCAGATCGGAGCCGAACTGGGCGAAGGCGGCCATTTCGCGGTACTGGGCGAGCTCGCCCTTGATCTTGCCGGCGGCGGTCTTCGTCGCCTTGGTCTGGGCGGCCGAGCCCACGCGGCTCACCGACAGACCCACGTTCACCGCCGGGCGGATGCCCTGGTAGAACAGGTCGGTCTCCAGGAAGATCTGGCCGTCGGTGATCGAGATCACGTTCGTCGGGATGTAGGCCGACACGTCGTTGGCTTGGGTTTCGATGATCGGCAGCGCCGTCAGCGAGCCCGCGCCGTGGGTGTCGTTCATCTTCGCGGCGCGCTCCAGGAGGCGGGAGTGCAGATAGAACACGTCGCCGGGATAGGCTTCGCGGCCCGGCGGGCGGCGAAGCAGCAGCGACATCTGGCGGTAGGCCACGGCCTGCTTGGACAGATCATCATAGATGATCAGGGCGTGCATGGCGTTGTCGCGGAAATACTCGCCCATGGCGCAGCCGGTGAACGGCGCCAGGAACTGCATCGGGGCCGGGTCGGACGCGGTCGCGGCGACGACGATGGAGTAGTCCATCGCGCCGTTTTCCTCGAGCGTCTTGACGAGCTGGGCCACGGTCGAACGCTTCTGGCCGACCACGACATAGACGCAGTAGAGCTTGGCGCTCTCGTCGTCGCCCTGGTTGGCGGCCTTCTGGTTCAGGATCGTGTCGAGCGCGATGGCGGTCTTGCCGGTCTGGCGGTCGCCGATGATCAGCTCGCGCTGGCCGCGGCCGATCGGGATCATGGAGTCGATCGCCTTGATGCCGGTGGCCATGGGCTCGTGCACCGATTTGCGCGGCAGGATGCCCGGCGCCTTCACGTCGACGATGCGGCGCTCGGCGATGTCCTTCAGCGGGCCCTTGCCGTCGATCGGCTCGCCCAGCGCGTTGACGACGCGGCCCAGAAGACCCTTGCCGACCGGGGCGTCCACGATGGAGCCCAGACGCTTGACGGTGTCGCCTTCCTTGATGCCCCGATCTTCACCGAAGATCACGCAGCCGACATTGTCGCGCTCCAGGTTCAGGGCCATGCCCTTCACCCCGCCCGGGAACTCGACGAGTTCGCCGGCCTGGACCTCGTCGAGTCCGTAGATGCGGGCGATGCCGTCACCCACGCTCAGCACCGTGCCGACGTCGGAGACGTCCGCCTCGGCGCCGAAATTCTTGATCTGCTCTTTGAGGATCGCGGAGATTTCCGCCGCCCGGATGTCCATGGCCTACGCCTCTTTCATCGTTTTGCGCAGCCCCTCAAGCTTGGACTTGAGGGAGGAGTCGAACATGCGCGAGCCGACCTTCACGATCAGCCCGCCGATTATGTCTTCGCGCACCTCGGTGCGCACTTCCACGTCACGGCCCAGCGCGGTCTTGAGCGCTGCGGTCAACTCTTTGAGCTGGGCCTGGGTGAGCGCGTCGGCTGTGACGACCTCGGCGGTCGCCGACCCGCGTTTCTTGGCCGCAAGCGCCTTGAAGGCGCGCAGCATTTTCGAAATGTCTCCAGCCCGGCCGTTCATCGCGACCACGCCCAGGAACCGGGCGGTCAGCGCATTGAGCTCGAGCTTCTCCGCGAGCGCCTTGAGCGCGTTCGCCTTGTCGCCGGCGCGGAACACCGGGCTTTGCAGGGCGCGGCGCAGATCCTCGGAGTCGCTCAGCGCGGCGCTGAGCGTGTCCACGTCGGATTCAACAGCCGCCAGCTCACCGGCGTCTTCGGCCAATTCAAACAGCGCGCGCGCATAACGCTCGCCCATTTCGCCCGTGATCGCGTCGATTTGCGTGGTCACCTGGAACGCCGCTTTCTTCTCGTGACTTTGCGCCTGAAACCGGCCCTCGATCGAGAGCCAAGCGCTTGAGGAAACTAGGCTTTTTAATCAGCACACGGCGAGACCCGCCGCGCGCTCCTTGCAGCCCGGCGCCGAACTAGCACAGGGGGGCGGGGGCGGCAACACCGTTCGGGCGCGCCCATGCAGGGGCCGCGGCGCAGCTTGGAACCGGGCGGCGCCCAGCTAGTTTCAGCGCGGCGCGCCGCCCCCGGGCGCCTTGCGAGGAACCGCCATGAACCTGTCGCTCGCCTTTCCCTTCATCGCCACGGTGATCGCCGGTGCGGCGGTGAGCCTGCAGCCGGCCTTCAACGGCCAGCTGGCCGACCATCTCGGCTCGCCCCTGCGCGCGGCGTTGGTGAGCTTTTCGGCCGGCGTGCTAACGCTGTCGATCGTGGTGGGCGCGCTCACCGTGCGCGCCGGGTTTCCCAGCTGGGAGCGGGTGAGCGCGACGCCGCTGCATCTCTGGGTCGTCGGCGGGATGCTCGGCGCGCTGTTCGTCTCCACCGCCGCCTGGGCGACGCCGAAGATCGGAGCCGGCGCCTTCTTCGCGACCCTGATCGCAGCCCAGCTCGCCGCGGCGCTGATCATCGACCATTTCGGGCTGATCGGCCTGGAGGCGAAGCCCGCCACCCTCATCCGCGTCGCCGGCGTGGCGCTGCTGGTCATCGGCGCCTGGATGGTCGTGAAGGGGTGAGCCGCGGTCGGCGCAGCCGATCAGTCGAGCCGGTGGCTCGAGTGAAGCGAGCGAACGGGCCGGCGGGTCCTGGAGGAGCCGCGCTCGGCGCAGCCGATCAATCGAGCCGGTGGCTCGGTTGAAGCGAGCGAACGGGCCGGCAGGCCCCGGAAGAGCGCCGGTCCGCATGGCGGATCAATCGACCCGGTGGGTCGATTGAAGGCGGCGAACGGGCCGGCGGGCCCTGGAGGAGCCGCGCTCGGCATATGGGAAGACGCAAGGGAGGATGGATTAGGACCGCCTAATACGGCGCGAAGTCCTTGCCCTGCGTGCGTAACGCCGTCACCGGCGCGGTTTCGCCCCGTCGGGCGCGCCAGTCCTCCAGCGCCCACCGCACGGATGGGAAGGCGAGCTGGTGGAAGGGGATGTCCTCCCACGCATAAAGCGCCACCTCTTCGCTTTCCGGTCCGGCGGAAATCGCCGGCGTGGTGAGCCGCGCGCGGAAGAAGATCTGCACCTGCGAGATGCGCGGGATCGAGTACACGCCCAAGAGATCGACGATCTCCAGTTTCGCGCGCGCTTCCTCGAAGGCCTCGCGCGCCGCGCCCTCGGCGACGCTCTCGCCTTCCTCCATGTATCCGGCCGGCAAGGTCCAGAAACCGGAGCGCGGCTCGATGGCGCGCCGGCACATCAGCACCCGGCCCTCGGCGTCCTCGGCCACGACGCCGGCGACGATCTTCGGATTGACGTAGTCGATGAAGCCGCATGTCGCACAGACCCGCCGCTCGCGATCGTCGCCGTTGGGTGTGGTGATCTGAAACTCGGGCGTTTTGTCGCTCATGGCCGATTATCCTTGCGCCGCGCTCCGGTATCCTGAAAAAATCCGTATCAGGACGGTGGTGACATTGAAACGTCGTCGAATGCGGCTAGGCTCGCGCCACGTTCGATCGCCCTATGGGGGGAATTATGGCTGACGAACCGGATTTCGATCTCGCGCTTTCGCCGGGACACCTCATGCACCGCGCGCAGCAATTCGCCGCCGACCGCTTCTCCGAGGCGACGGGCGGGGTGGAGGTCACGCAGCGCCAGTTCGCGGTGATGAGCGCGGTGAACGCCCAGGAAGGTCTCACACAGACCCAGCTGGTGCAGGCCACCGGCATCGACCGCTCGACTCTGGCCGAGCTGGTCAGCCGCATGGCGTCCAAAGGGCTTCTGGTGCGCGAGAAGGCGCCGGGCGATGCGCGCGCCAACGCGGTGCGTTTCACAGACGAAGGCCGCAAGCTCTATGAAACCGTGATCGAAGGCGCCAAGGCGGCCGACGAGGCGATCCTGGGCGCCCTGCCGAAAAACAAGCGCGCCAATTTCGTCGAGGCTCTCACCCGCATCAGCCGCGCCGGCGAGCTCGGCGCCGAAGCGGCCAAGGACGAAGCCAAGAAGGCCAAGCAGGCCCTCAAGGCCCAGCAGAAGGCCGAGGAAAAGGCCGCCGAGAAGGCCAAGAAGAAGAAAAAGAAGAAAAAGTAGGGGCCGCCGGCCGGTCTCTAACGCACCTGCGGCAGCGCGCCCGCGTCCACGGGCGATCCTCCGGCTGCGTCCCAGGCCGGCGCCAGGCTGCGCCGCCAGGTCAGATCGTCCACCGCGCCGCGCCAGCGGGCGCGGATGATCCCGTCCTCATCGATGACGAAGGTTTCCGGCGCGCCTGTCAGGCCGAGTTCGATGCCGACCCGGCCTTCGGGATCGGCGGCCAGGCCCGCGAACGGATCGCCCAGCTGGTTCAGGAACGCCATGGCGTTCGCCGGATCGTCCTTGTACACCACGCCGTAGATCGGCACGCCCTGGCCGGCGAGGCCTTCCAGCACCGGATGCTCGATCCGGCAGGGCGCGCACCAGCTCGCCCAGACGTTCAACAGATAGGGGCCGTCGATCGCGGAGGGATCAAAATCCGCCGTGGGGCCGGGAAAATCCGACAAGGGAAGGGCGGGCAAGGGGCGCCCGATCATCGGATCGTCGCCGCCCTCGTCCGGGCTGAACAGGGCGATCGCGAACACCGCCAGCAAGAGCACGATCACGGTGAGCGGGATCCACAGGATCAGCCGGTTCATGCCCCGGTCTCCCGCGCGGCCGCGGTCTGCGGCGCGTCATCGATCGCGTGCGGCGTCGCAGGTCCGGCCGCGGCCTCCAGCGCCTGCAGGCGCGCCAGCCGGTCGGCGGCGGCGCGGCGCGCGCGCACCGTCCACAGAACAAGCCCGCCGACGCCCAGAAAGGTCAGGGCGTAGGACGGCCAGACGAAGGCCGCATAGCCGTCCATGGCGAGAAATTCGCTCACAGCCCCGCCTCCGCTTCCAGGCGCCGTTCGCGCCGGCGCTCGAGCTGATCGGCTTTGCGCGCCAGGATCATGGCGCGCATCTGAGTGAGGACGAGCGCGGTGAGCAGCACGGTGAAGGCCAGCGCCATCACCGAGAGCGGCCAGAGTTTCGACGCGTGGATCGTCGGTCCGTCGAAGCGGAAGACGCTGGCGGGCTGGTGCAGCGTGTTCCACCAGTCCACGGAGAATTTGATGATCGGCAGGTTGATCAGCCCCGCCATGGCGAGGATGGAGGCGGCGCGGGCGGCGAGCTTTTCATCCTCGATGGCCGCGCGCAGCGCCATATAGCCGAGATAAAGCAGGAACAGAACCAGCATGGAGGTGAGGCGCGCGTCCCAGACCCACCAGGCGCCCCACATGGGCCGGCCCCACAGCGCTCCGGTGGCGAGGCACAGAAAGGCGAACACCGCCCCGGCCGGCGCCAGGGCGCGCGCGGCGAGGTCGGCGAGATTATGGCGCCAGATGAAATAGACGAAGCTCGACGTCGCCAGCCCGGCATAGGCGAACATGGCGAGCCAGGCGGCGGGCACATGGACATACATGATCCGCACCGTTTCCGACTGCTGATAGTCGGGCGGCGAGATCACCAGCGCCCACGGCAGACCGATCGCAAACAAAAGCCCGGCGATCCCCCACGTCCAGGGGATCACGGCGCGGGCGAGCCGGTCGAAGCGTTCGGGATTGGCGAAATAGCTCCACATGGATGACGGAGGTAGCCAGCCTTCGCCCGGTTAGCAAGACGCGGCGCGCTTGTGTCGCGGCTACTCCAGGCGCGCGCGCAGCGCGGCGGCCGCCCCCAGCGGCGCCAGCGCCAGCGCCGCGAGGGAATAGGCGGCCGTCATCATCAGATTTGGACCCACGAGATGGACCGCCTCCACCGCCGAACGCGCCGCGCCGGCGGCGAAGATCAGGAGCGGCACCTGAAGCGGCGCGGCGATGAGCGCGATGAGCAGCCCGGCCCGCTTCAGCCCCGCCGCCAGTGCTCCCGCAAAGCTCGCCACAAGGGCGAGGCCCGGCGCGGCGAGCAGGAGGGCGAACGCCGTCACGAGGGCCGGTCCGGCTTCCAGCCCGTAGGCGAGGGCGCCGAAGAAGGCGAGTGGCGGCAATGGCCAGAACACCGCCACCGTGAAGGCCAGCGCCTTCACAAGACAGGTGAGCGCCAGGCTTTGGCCTGAGAGGGCGTAAAGCTCCAGCGTGCCGTCGCTTGCATCCTCGCCGAACAGGCGTTCGGCCGGCTGCAGCGTCGCCAGAAGGGCGGCGAAACAGATGATCCCGGGCCCCGCGGCGGCGAGCACGTCCGCATCCGGACCGATGGCCAGCGGCGCCAGCGAGAGCGCGGCGAGATTGAACGCCGCAGGTCCCGCCGGTCCGCCCCCGCCGGAGAAGGCCAGGCGCATCTCGCGGGTGAACAGGGCGAGGGCGGCGCTCATGCGCGCTCCTTTGGGGAGAGTCCTTCAGCCGTCAGCTCAATGGCGCGGACATCGTCCCAACCCAGATCGAGATGGGTGGACGCGATCACCAGCCCGCCCGCGTCGCGATGGCGCGCCACCAGCTCGGCGAGCCGGGCCTTGCTGGCGGTGTCGAGCGGCGCGGCGGGTTCGTCCAGCAGCCAGATCGGGCGATTGGAAAGCACCGTGCGCGCCAGCGCGGCCCGCCGCTTCTGACCAGCCGACAGCTTGCCGCATTCGCGCCGGGCCAGATGCGCCACCGCAAGCTCGCGCATCACCGTGTCGAGGCGCTCCGGGCTCGATTTCTCACCGTGCAGCGTCGTCCAGCTTTGCAGCATCGCCTCCACGCTTTCGCTGGGCTTCAGCCCGTCGGCATGGCCGAGAAAGGCGATCCCCGCCTCCTTCGGTTCACGCACGATCTCGCCGGAGGCCGGGCGCACCAGTCCCGCCAGCGCGCGCAGCAGCGTCGTCTTGCCCGACCCGTTCGGCCCGGTCAGCACCACCGCCTCGCCCGCTTCCACCTCCAGCGAAAACCCGCGCACCAGCACCCGCCCGCCGCGGTCGAGCGTCAGGTCGGAGCAGGAGAGGCGGGCGGGGGCGTAAGGGGTCATCAGGGCGAGGCATAATGCGCCCTGTCGGCGCTGTCCAAGGGGAGCGGCGTCGCATGGCCCGCATCGCCCTTATCTGCAAGTCATTCTCACCTACTGACATGCGACCTCCGCCGCATTGCAGCAAGCGCGAAGCGGGTCTAAAACGCGCGGCGACACGATAAGACCGGCGCGCGCCATGTCATGGCCCCTCCCGCGCCGCACCGACCGCCGCCGGCGCGCGCCGGCCAGTACGAGGACGACCCGATGGCTTCTTTGGACAGCTTCAATTGCCGCCGCGAAATGACCGCCGGCGGAAAGACCTATGTCTATTTCGACCTGAAGGAGGCGGAGAAGAACGGCCTTCAGGGCGTCTCGAAGCTGCCCTACACCCTGCAGGTCCTCTTGGAGAACCTTTTGCGCTTTGAAGACGGGCGCACGGTGACCAAGGCCGATATCGAGGCGATCGCGGAGTGGACCAAGACCGGCAAGTCCGATCATGAGATCGCCTACCGCCCCGCCCGCGTGCTGATGCAGGACTTCACCGGCGTTCCCGCCGTGGTGGACCTCGCCGCCATGCGCGACGCTACGAAAAATCTTGGCGGCGATCCGAAGAGCGTGAACCCGCTGGTGCCCGTCGACCTCGTCATCGACCACTCGGTTATGGTGGACTATTTCGGCGGCGCCGACAGCTTTGCGAAGAACGTGGAGCGCGAATACGAGCGCAACGGCGAGCGCTATAAATTCCTGAAATGGGGCGCGAGCGCGTTCGACAATTTCCGCGTCGTGCCGCCGGGCACCGGCATCTGCCACCAGGTGAATCTGGAAAATCTCGCCCAGACGGTCTGGACCAAGGACGAGGACGGGGTCACCTACGCCTATCCCGACACGCTGGTGGGCACCGACAGCCACACCACCATGATCAACGGTCTGGCCGTGCTCGGCTGGGGTGTCGGCGGCATCGAAGCCGAAGCCGCCATGCTGGGCCAGCCGGTCTCCATGCTGATCCCCGAAGTCATCGGCTTCAAACTGGACGGCAAGCTGCCCGAAGGCGCCACGGCCACCGACCTGGTGCTCACCGTGGTGGAGATGCTGCGCAAGAAGGGCGTGGTCGGCAAGTTCGTGGAATTCTACGGCGCCGGCCTCGACACGCTTTCGCTGGAAGACGCGGCGACCATCGCCAACATGGCTCCGGAATACGGCGCCACCTGCGGCTTCTTCCCCGTGGACAACGAGACGCTGGACTATCTGCGCGCGACAGGCCGCGAAGAAGGCCGCGTCGAGCTGGTGGAGAAATACGCCAAGGCGCAGGGCATGTTCCGGCCCGAACGCCAGGACGAGCCGGTCTACACCGACACGCTGCATCTCGACCTCTCCACCGTCGTGCCGAGCCTCGCCGGACCGAAGCGCCCGCAGGACCGCGTGGCGCTCACCGATGCGGCGGATTCGTTTGCGAGAACGCTCGCCGACGAATTCAAGAAGGCCGACGACGCCGCCAAGCGCGTGAAGATCGAGGGCGAAGACTACTCCATCGGCCATGGCGACGTGGTGATCGCGGCGATCACCTCGTGCACCAACACCTCGAACCCGTCCGTCATGCTCGGCGCAGGCCTGGTGGCGCGCAATGCGCTGAAGAAGGGCCTGAAGGTCCAGCCCTGGGTGAAGACCTCGCTGGCGCCGGGCTCCCAGGTGGTCACCGACTATCTGGAGAAGGCCGGCCTGCAGGACGATCTGGACGCGCTAGGGTTCAACCTGGTGGGCTATGGCTGCACCACCTGCATCGGCAACTCCGGCCCGCTGCCCGACAAGATCTCCAAGGCGGTCAAGGAGGGCGATCTCGTCGCCGCCTCGGTGCTTTCCGGCAACCGCAATTTCGAAGGCCGCGTCAGCCCGGACGTGCGCGCGAACTATCTCGCCAGCCCGCCTCTGGTGGTCGCCTACGCCATCGCGGGCACCATGAACATCAATGTCGCCGAAGACCCGATCGGCTATGACGACGCGAACGAGCCGGTGTACCTGAAAGACATCTGGCCGTCCTCGCAGGAAATCGCCGACGTGGTGCGTGAGGCCGTGACGCCGGACATGTTCGCCAAGCGCTACGCCGACGTCTTCAAGGGCGACGAGATGTGGCAAGGCATCGAGACCTCCGGCGGCCTCACTTACGATTGGCCGGAGAGCACCTATGTGGCCAACCCGCCCTTCTTCGAAGGCATGTCCACCGACGTGACCCCGCCGAAGGACATCGAGGGCGCGCGGATCCTCGGCCTGTTCGCGGACTCCATCACCACCGACCACATCAGCCCGGCCGGCTCCATCAAGGCCGACAGCCCGGCCGGTCACTATCTGCAGAAGCACGGCGTGGAGCCGCGCGAGTTCAACTCCTACGGCGCACGCCGGGGCAATCACGACGTGATGATGCGCGGCACCTTCGCCAATATCCGCATCAAGAACCAGATGGTGCCGGGCGTTGAAGGCGGCGTAACCAAGCTCCAGCCCTCCGGCGAAGAAATGCCGATCTACGACGCCGCCATGAAGTACCAGGAAGCGGGTACCCCGTTGGTGGTCTTCGGCGGCAAGGAGTACGGCACCGGCTCCTCGCGCGACTGGGCGGCCAAGGGCACGCGTCTTCTGGGCGTGAAAGCCGTGATCTGCGAGAGCTTCGAGCGCATCCACCGCTCCAACCTGATCGGCATGGGCGTGCTCCCGCTGCAGTTCCAGAACGGCGAGACCTGGGAGTCCCTCGGGATCACCGGCAAGGAGACCGTCTCGCTCACCGGCGTCGAGGGCGTCACCCCGCGCGGCGAAGTCACCCTCACCGTGACGTTTGAGGACGGCTCCACCAAGGAGACCCAGCTCCTCGCCCGCATCGACACCGACAACGAGCTCGATTACGTCAAGAACGGCGGCATCCTGCACTACGTCCTGCGCCAGCGCGCCGCGGCCTAAGCGAACGCATCGGCCAAAAAAGAAACCCCGGCGGGAGGATCCGCCGGGGTTTTTTGTTGCCCAGGCGCTGTTTCCGCGCTTCATAAGGTGCATTGTAGTCCGCTAAAGCTACCTTTCCAAGGGTCGGTACGCCATAAATGTTGCCTCGTGTAGATCAATAAACTACACAAAGCGCGCAGTGTTCGCGTCAGGCAACGTTCCGGAGCCGCCATGCAGCCGTTCATACCTGATGATCTGCCGCTGGCGGCCGGCCGGACGGACGCCGAGGCTTTGCTGGTGCCGGTCAGCGCGGCGAGCCGGGCGCTGGCGCGCTATGACGGCGCCCTGATGCACCTTGCAAATCCTGACCTGCTCCTTAGCCCGCTTCTGAACAACGAAGCGGTCCTGTCGTCGCGGATCGAAGGCACGCAGGCCACGCTCGGCGACGTATTCGAAGCCGACGCCAACGCTGAGCCGGCGCCCGAAAAGCGCGACGATATTATCGAAATCCGAAATTACCGGGCCGCGATTCGGCTCGGGGCGGAGACGGCGCGCGAGCGCGGCCTGAGCCTGAGCCTTCTGCGCGAGCTGCATCAGCGCCTGATGACCGGCGCGTGCGGGGCGGACAAGCGGCCCGGCGCGTTTCGAACCGACCAGAACTGGATCGGAGCGCCGGGCTGCACCCAGGAAACGGCGCGATTCGTTCCGCCCAATCCCGTCGTGATGATGGATGCGCTTGGGAACTGGGAGCGTTATGCGGCTGGAGGATGGCGCGATCCGATCGTCGGCGCGGCGATCAGCCACGCTCAGTTCGAGATCATCCATCCCTTCAATGACGGCAATGGCCGGGTCGGGCGTATGATCATTCCGCTCATGTTCGCGCAAACCGGCGTAATCAGCGGTCCGAACTTTTACCTGTCCGGATACTTCGAAAGCCGACGGGAGACCTACTACGACCGGCTTCTGGGTATCACGGCCAGAGGAGACTGGACTGAATGGATCGTCTTCTTCTGCGATGCGGTGATCGAGCAGGCCGCGCAGAACCTCGCACGTGTGGGGGCGCTCCAGCAGCTCTGGCTCGACATGAGCGAGGCCTTCGTCGAGGCCACCCATTCACAGCATGCGCTCGGAGCGCTGCGGGCCTTCTTCGCTCAGCCCATCATCACCGCCCCGCAATTCCAGAAAGCGGTCGGCATCGAGCATCGGCCGAACTCTTTGAAGATTCTCACCCAGCTCGAAGAGGCGGGCCTGATCACGCTTGTGAGCCGGGGCGCCGGCCGCCGAGCGAGCCGCTACGCCATGATGCAGGTGATCGCAGCCGCAGAAGGCGTCGCTTCCGATCCCTAAGCCGCCCCAGCCCCGGCCTCGCGTCCCGGCTTCGGGCGCAGCGCGGCCATCAGCGCCTGGATGTCCTTCAGCTTGCCGGTATTGGCGGGGTCGGCGCTCTCGGTGCGGCCCATTTCGCCGGCGAGCAGGCGCATGGCGCGCGCCTGGGCGTCCTGGCTGCAGCGCCCCGATGGGAGCACGCCCTGGCTGGCGAGTTTCAACAGCGCGGCGGCGCGGTCGAGGGCGGGCTGGTCGCCGTTTGCGAGCTTGGACAGGATTTTCGTCTCGTCCAGGATCGCCATGCCCAGCTGGTCGAAGGCGTCGGCGAGCTCGCTCTTGTCGCTCGCCGGAAACCCGCCTTTCAGCGCGCGCGCTTGAAACGCGGTGAGGCGCGCCAGGCGTTCGAAGGGCTGGCCGGGTCCGCGCACGAAATGGCTTTCCACCGGCTTCATCTTCAGCCGGGCGCGCAAGTACGCGGCGAGCTTGGCCTTGTTGGCCTCACCCACGATGTTGTCTTCGAACCGGAACAGCCGCTCGATCTGTTCGGCCGGGTCCTTGGCGTTGGCGAGCGCCTCCTCTACGGCCTCGGGCGCCAGAAGCTTGGCGGAGCGGTGGGTGAAGGCGTCCACCAGGCTGTCGGGATGCAGGTTCGGCCCCGACGCCGCGATCAGGCGCATGGCCAGCTTCCGGGCGAGCTCGATCTCCTGCAGCACGCTGTCGGGGCGGAAGCGTTTGGGCGCGCGCAGGGCGGCGAGGATGCGTTTTGCGATCTCGATATGCGTGCCGGGCAGCTGCTTTCGCTGGAACTTCTCGGCCAGGCGCCGCGCGGCGTCCGGCGCGTCGATCAGGTCGGCGCAGTCCGGCGCGCCTTCATAAACCCCGGTCAGGCGCATCACCTCCTCGCCCAGATCCTCTGCAGGCCCCAGCACGGCGCGAAGGGCGGGATCGAAGCTCAGCATTTCGGCGATGAAGGCGTCGGTCTGGGCCGCGGCGAAGGCGCGCGCCTCCGGGTCGGCGGGCAGATCGTCGTGGAAATCGAGGAGCATTTCGGTCTTGGCGCCGAAATCGCGCGCTTCCGAAAGGCGCTCGGCGATGGCCCGGCGCAAGCGCTTCTCCGGTCCGCCCTCGGCGAGTATCTTTTCGGTGAGTTCCGCGAAGCCCTTGGCTTTGGGGGCCTTCTTCAAGGCTTTTGCGTCGCGCCGGGCCTGGGCGACGCTTTTCTCCACCAGATCGTTGATCAGCCGGACATAGGCGTGAACCGAGGCGTCCGTGGTCTGCGCGCGCGCCACCGCGACCTTCTGCACCGCGCCTTGAAGGTCGGTGTCCGAGCCGTCGAGTTCCTCGATGAGGTCGGGTCTGTGCAGCAGCTCCAGCGGAGACACCTGGCGGCGCAGGAACCAGCCGTCGAGCACCCGGCGAATGGTTTCGCGCGCGGCCGGTCCGGCCAGATCATCCGGCGTGATGCAGGGGAGGCTCGCTTCGCCGGTCTTCGCCTTGGGATCGGTGAAGCGCTCCGGTCCCGCCTCAAAAATCACGCCGCCGCGAAACGCGCTCTCCTCCGCGACCCATTCCTCACGCTGGACGCGGACCGATCCCTTCGGGTGGCGCTTCTTCAAGGTGTGGCCGAGATCGACCGCTTCCTGGCGGTCCTTGACGACCTCGACCAGGGTCCAGTCGGAATTCTTGTGCTTCTTGACGAAGACTTCGAAATGGATGTCCCGGCGCGCCATGCGATCATGTCCCCAGTTCCCTCGCCCCACCATGGCCCGGTATGGCTTAATTCAGGGTAACCACGTCGCTTAATCGCCGCTTTGCCATAAGAAGCGGGCGCTTATAAGCTGCGCGCGAACCTGGGGGGCGGCCCTGCCGCCTTTGGACTGCGAAAAGGACCGGCTTATGGCCACGATCGTTCTGGTCGACGACGATGAAAACATCCTCACCTCGGTGTCCATGCTGCTGGATAACGAGGGCTATAACGTGCGCACCTTCACCGACGGCGCCACGGCCCTGCCGCAGCTGATCGACAACCCGCCCGATCTGGCGATCTTCGACATCAAGATGCCGCGCATGGACGGGCTGGAGCTTCTGCGCCGGGTGCGCCAGAGCTCGAACATGCCGGTGATCTTCCTAACCTCGAAGGACGCCGAATTCGACGAGGCGCTGGGGCTCGATCTCGGGGCGGACGACTACATCGCCAAGCCGTTCTCCCATCAATTGCTGGTGCGGCGGATCAAGGCGGTGCTGCGCCGCTCCCAGTCCGAACCGCTGACCCTGGACGGCGAGGGCGACCAGAAGGCGATTCAGCGCGGCAAGCTGACCATGGACCCCAATCGCCACGCCTGCCTGTGGGACGGGCGGCCGGTGCGCCTGACCGTGACCGAGTTCCTGATCCTGCACGCCCTGGCGAACCGCCCGGGTTTCGTGAAGAGCCGCGATAATCTGATGGACGCGGCCTATGACGACCAGGTCTATGTCGACGACCGCACCATCGACAGCCACATCAAGCGCATCCGCAAGAAGTTCAAGGACGTCGACCAGGCGTTCGACGGCATCGAGACCCTGTATGGCGTCGGATACCGTTACAAGGAGGCTTAAGGCCGCCGGCCCGGCGGCGGCGCGCATGCTCCGCAGCTGGCGGCGGGTGATCCTGTCGCGGCTGGGCGTGGCGATCATCGGGGTGAACTTCGCCGCGTTCGCCCTGCTCATGGTCGGCATGATCGCGATCACCGAAAATCGCCGCGGCCTGGTGGAGGCGAAGGAACTCTCGCTGGCCGCCCAGGCGGAGATCATCGCCAACGTGATCACCGAAACCGCGGTGAGCGGCGACGCGCCCGGCCCGCGCATGGACGCCTTCGCGGCGCGCGAGGTGCTGCGCCGGCTCTCTCCGCTCTACGTGCCCGACGAGACCCGCGCGCTCCTGCATGCGCCGGGCCCGGTGCAGGTGGCCGATTCCGACCGCATCGCCGGCGAGGTGGAGGAGCGTCCGCTGCCGCCGCTGGGCGAGGAGGAGGGGGTCGGCGGCGCCGCCCAGGGCGCTTGGAGCCGGTTCGAGCAATGGCTGGGCGATCTCGGTCTCACGGCCGAGGAGCGCGCCTGGGCGAACCGGACGCTGGAGGAGGAGGTCGAGGCGGCCTTCCGGACAGGCGAGCCCCAGGGCGGGGTGCGCCGGGAACCCGAGGGCACGCGCATCGTCTCGGTCACCATTCCGATCCAGCTGATCCAGGCCGTGGTGGGCACGGTGACCTATGAGTCCTACGATTTCGAAGCCCTGATCGAAGCCGAGCGCCAGGCGATCTTCCCCTATGCCGGCGCGGCCCTGTTCGCCACAATGGTGGTGGCGATCTGGCTCACCGTCTCCATCGCCCGGCCGGTGCGTCAGCTCTCCGACGCGGCGCGCCGGGTTCGGCTCGCGGGCGGGCGGCGCGTCGATCTGCCCGACATGAGCGGACGCAAGGATGAAATCGGCCAGCTCGGCCAGGCCTTCGCCGCGATGACGAACGCGCTCTATGACCGGCTCGACGCCATCGAAAGCTTCGCCGCCGACGTCAGTCACGAGATCAAGAACCCGCTCACCTCGATCCGCTCGGCCGCCGAGGTGCTGCCGCTGGCCAAGGACGACGAGCGCCGCGCCAAGCTGATCAAGGTGATCCAGCACGACGTCAAACGGCTGGACCGGCTGATCACTGACATCTCCAACGCCTCGCGCCTGGATGCGGAGCTGGCGCGCGAGGACCTCGCGCGGGTGAACATGGCCCGGCTTCTGACCGACATCGTCGGCATTCACAGGCGCGAGGACGAAGACAGCGAAACGGCGGTGAGTGTGAAGCTGGACGCGCGCGGCGACCTCATCGTGCGCGGACATGAAGGGCCGCTGAGCCGGGTCTTCATCAATCTCATCGAGAACGCCGTCACCTTCTCGCCGCCCGGCGGGGCGGTGCGCGTGCAGGCCCGCCGCGCGCCGGGCCCTCACGGACGGGTGATCGTCACGGTCGACGACGAGGGGCCGGGAATCCCGGACGAAAATCTCGAAGCGATCTTCGAACGGTTCTACACCCGGCGGCCGGAAGGCGCGGCCTTCGGCGCCCATTCCGGTCTCGGCCTGGCGATCGCCCGCCAGATCGTTCTGGCCCATGGCGGCCGGATCCGGGCGGAGAATCGCACCAGCCACGACGGCGCGCGCGCCGGAGCGCGTTTCACCGTCGATCTGCCCGCCGCGGCCGCCAAGGAAGGTTGAGCGCGACCCACCGCCTGCGCGCCGAGGCGCGGTGTGGCGCCGCAGGGCTTTTCGCAGACGCAAAACCGCGCTTACATGTCCGTCACAACCCGTGCGCAGAACTTCAAGGATCGCTCACCAGGCCATGATCGGCATCGTCGTCGTCACCCACGGACGCCTGTCCGACGAACTCGTCGCCGCCACCGAACACGTGGTGGGACCGCTGGACGCCTGCGCCTCCGTGTCGATCGGCCCGGACGACGACATGGAGAAGCGCCGCGACGACATCCGCGAGGCGGTCAAGGATGTGGACCAGGGCGACGGGGTGGTGATCCTCACCGACATGTTCGGGGGAACGCCGTCCAACCTGTCGATCGGGCTTCTGGAGAAGGACCGGATCGAGGTGATCGCCGGGGCCAATCTGCCCATGCTGATCAAGCTCGCCGAAGCGCGTTCGCGCTTGTCGGTGAGCGAGCTGGCCGACAGCGCCAGCGAGGCGGGCAAGCGCTATATCGCGGTGGCGTCGCGCATTCTCGACAGCGCCTCGTGACCTGCTCCAGGACCGTCACGATCTGCAATCAGCGCGGTCTGCACGCGCGCGCTTCGGCGAAATTCGTGGCGGAGGCGGCGAAATTCGACGCCCGCGTCACCTTGTCGCGCGACGGCGAGGAGGTGCATGCGGACTCCATCATGGAGCTGTTGATGCTTGCGGCCGGACCTGGCGCGCAGATCACCATCAAGGCCGAAGGCGCACAGGCCGACGCCGCGCTGGATGCGCTGACCCGCCTGGTGGAATGCGGCTTCGACGAGAACGATTGAAGCGCGAAATCCTGTCAGGGGCATGAAGGCAAGCGCGCCGCCCGATCGGGCGGCGCGCTGGTTTCGGCCAGGCGTGTCGCTCAGCGCTTGTCCGGGGGCGGCGCGGCGAAAATCGGCACCACATTGTCCGGCAGGGGCCGGCCGGGATTGAGCGTACGCGCGCCGCCGGCGGCCGGAGCGCCTGCCGTCTCCAGCTGAGGCGCAGGCTCGCGCGCGGGCGCCGCAGGCTTGCTCGGAGCGGGCATGGGCGGAGGCGGGGGCAGGATGATGGCGCGCGAGGCGTAGCGCGGATCCGTGCGCAGACGTTCGGCCTCCTCCGCATCAAGGCCCGCCGGGGCGGGCGAATCCGGCCGCGCGGCTTCGCCAGCCGCATCGTCCGTCAGCTCGCCGCGGTCCGCCGGATCCTCATCGGAGGAAGCGGCCACCGCGTCTTTTTCAGGGGACGGATCTGCGTGATCGGCGGGTTCGGGCTCGTCGTGCGATCCCGCCTCGTCGGCGCCGGCCTCGACGGTCTCCGCCTCAAGGGCGAGCTCGGCGTCGCGGGTCTCATCGGCGTCCTGAGCCGGCGCAGCCTCTACCGCGGCGGGCTCAGGATTCGCTTCGGCTTCAGGCGCGACCTCGTCCTGCGGCGCGACTTCGTCCAACGGCGCGGCTTCGGCGGCTTCGAGCACTTCGGCCATAGTCTCGTCGCGGGTTTCGTCGCGGGCGTCGGAGACGGCGGGCTCGTCCGCCATATCGGTGTCGGCCTGCTCGGGCGCCTGGGCGTCGTGAGTTTCGGCTTCCGCGGCCTCGGCCGTGTCCTCGACGTCGTCGTCGCCATCGAGCGAGCGCAGCGTCGCCGCCACGGCCACCGCCGTGCGTTCGTCCACGAGAGCATCGGCGTCCGGCGACTGGGCGGGTTCGCCCGGCGCATCGCCGTCGGCGGTTTCGTCTTGAGCGGCGCCGGCGACGGTCTCTTCCGGCGCGTTGGACAGAATATGATCGGCGAGAAGGGCGATGCGCGATTCAAGGCGCACGGCGTCGCTGATGCGGTTCCAGGCGCCGCCGATCAGAAAGACGGCGGACGCGAGACCCAGACCGGCCAGCGCCGGAGCGAGCGCGGCCTCAGGGCCTGCAAAGCCGATCGCGCCGGCCAGCAGCGCCGCCACGTAGAGCGGCGCCCAGAGCAGGCGCCAGGACCGGGCGGCGAAGACCGTGGCCGCGCCGGCCAGAACAGCGGCGCCAAAGGCGAGGGCGGGCGCGAAGCCTTCAAGGCCCGGGCGCGCCTCGCCCAGAAGCGCGGCCAGCGGCGCGGCGATCTCGGCCCAGGACCAGCCGGTCAGGCCCGGCGCTGCGGCCGCGGCGAGCGCGAAGATGTCGTAGGCCGGCACGTCGGAGAACGCCGCCGGAGCGATCTCGGCGAGAAAGGCGATCATGTAGGGCCAAACGCAAGCCAGCGCCGCCAGGGCGAACAGGCCCAGGGTCAGCGCCCAGTTCACATTGCGCGCCACGCCGGCGCGCGACACCAGGGCGTTGGCGCCGGGATGGGTGCGGGTCCAGCCGCCGCGGGTGTGGTTGACCACCGCCACCGGCCGCGAGCGCCGCGCCGGGCCGGGCTGAAGGCGCAGCACGCTCGCCTGGTCGCCGGGTTCAAGATCGAACCTGGCCTCCATCAGGCGCACGGTGTGGCGCGCGCCGTCCATGTCCTGAAGCCGCCGCTCGTCGGCGCGGGCGCGCGGATCGGCGCCGATCACCTCGCCGGAGGCGGCGTAGAAATCCAGCGTCTTGGCGCCGAAGCGCTGGCTGGCGTAGGCCGTCGGCAAATTCGCCATCGCGATGTCTTCCCCTCGATGCGAGCGCGCTCCGCCCCCTTGGA
Source organism: Oceanicaulis sp. (assembly GCA_051117435.1). GTDB lineage: Bacteria > Pseudomonadota > Alphaproteobacteria > Caulobacterales > Maricaulaceae > Oceanicaulis. The sequence goes on from JBNPED010000005.1 coordinate 39,505, forward strand.
ACGCGCCGGACAACCCCTCCGGTCCGCCCCTCCCCTGTGCCGGTGCGGGACCGTTAACAAACCCTTTATACAAGATCGGGGCCGAAATGCGAATGACGGATTGGTTACGACCCGTTCGCTTCGTTTGCCCCTGCCGCGCCGGAGCGCTATACCCCCCGGCGTCTCAACCCGGATCGGCGTCCGGCCGACCCGTATCCGTTAGCAAAGAAGGCGACCCGCCCATGACTCTCCTGAACGCCAAAGCCGGCGAGAACGACCACTACGTCAAGGATCTCAGCCTCGCGAAATGGGGCCGCATCGAGATCGAGATGGCCGAAATCGAAATGCCGGGCCTGATGGCGCTGCGTGAGGAATACAAAGGCAAGAAACCGCTGGCCGGCGCGCGCATCGCCGGCTCGCTGCATATGACCATCCAGACCGCCGTGCTCATCGAGACGCTGGTGGAGCTGGGCGCGGAAGTGCGCTGGGCCTCGTGCAACATCTTCTCCACCCAGGACCAGGCCGCCGCCGCGATCGCGGAGCGCAAGATCCCGGTCTTCGCCTACAAGGGCGAAACCCTGCGCGAATACTGGGAGTTCGCCGACGCCATCTTCCACTGGCCGAACGGCGAGACCGCCAACATGATCCTCGACGACGGCGGGGATGCGACCATGTATCTGCAACTCGGCGAGCGCGCCGAGGCCGACCCGTCCGCTCTGGGCGAACCGAAGTCGGAAGAGGAGAAATTCCTCTTCGAAACGATCAAGCGCCGCATCGAGGCGAGCCCCGGCTGGTTCAAGAAAGCCAAGGCCGCCATCAAGGGCGTCTCCGAAGAGACCACCACCGGCGTCATGCGCCTCTATCAGCTGGCCAAGAAGGGCGAACTCGCCTTCCCGGCCATCAACGTCAACGATTCCGTCACCAAGTCGAAATTCGACAACCGCTATGGCTGCCGCGAAAGCCTGGTGGACGCCATCCGCCGCGGCACCGACGTGATGATGTCCGGCAAGACCGCGGTGGTGTGCGGCTATGGCGACGTGGGCAAGGGCTCCGCGGAATCGCTGGCCCAGGCCGGCTGCCGCGTGTCGGTGACGGAAATCGACCCGATCTGCGCGCTTCAGGCCTGTATGGACGGCTTCGCCGTGGTGCGCCTTGAAGACGTGATCAAGGACGTCGACATCGTCGTGACCGCCACGGGCAACAAGGACGTCGTCACCGTCGATCACATGCGCGAAATGAAGAACATGGCGATCGTCTGCAATATCGGCCATTTCGACAACGAGATTCAGGTCGAAGCGCTGAAGAACTTCCAGTGGACGAACGTGAAGCCGCAGGTGGACCTCGTGGAGTTCCCCACCGGCAACAAGATCATCCTGCTCTCCGAAGGCCGGCTTGTGAATCTGGGCAACGCCAACGGCCATCCCAGCTTCGTGATGAGCTCGTCCTTCACCAACCAGGTGCTGGCCCAGATCGAGCTGTGGACCCGCGGCGATCAGTACGAGAACCAGGTCTACATCCTGCCCAAGCACCTCGATGAAAAAGTCGCGGCGCTGCACCTGGACAAGCTCGGCGCCAAGCTCACCGAGCTGAACCCGGAACAGGCCGATTATATCGGCGTGGAAGTCAAAGGCCCGTTCAAGGCCGAGCATTACCGCTACTAAGAGCGCTGGCGAGGCCTCGGTCTCGCCGCATGCGTTCCGTGACGACACAGCCCCCGCCGGAGCGATCCGGCGGGGGTTTTCTTTTAGTGCCGTGGGTTGAGCAGCCAAGAGATTTACGTCGCTTACCAAGTCCGTTTCCACGCGCTAGGCTTGTTTATCAAAATGGGGCGGGCCGGCGTGATGAGGATTTTGGTGAGTTTGATCGGTGCGGCTGTCTTCGTCATCGCCGCGGCTGTCGGATTCGCCCGCTGGCTAGACGCCTCGGCCAGTGCGCCGCCTGAGCCGGAATCCTCGAACGAATATTGCTGCCCGGACGGGCGCGAAACAGCGCCCTTCGACAAGATTTACGCGGTTGAGCTCATCTCTGAACAGGGGGGCGCTCCCAGAGGCTGCCCCGACCTCGGCGTTCGCTGGCGGGTTCCGCTCTTCGATCTGGATGGGGGATCTGCCGCCTTCTCCATTTGCAGGGGGCGGTTTCGCCTCGACGGCCTGGTCGAGAGCGATCCGCTTGTCGACGGCTATCGTTCCGGCGCCGAACCCGACGATCGACGGCCCATCCGGTTTATCGGAGCCCCCCAGTGCGACCTGGTGCTCTACGAAGGCGAGATCGCGCCGGTTTCGGCGCTGCTCGCGACCTGTATCGCCAAGACGGGCGGCGGCGAACCCGGCGAGGCGTACCATTTCCAAATCCACCAGGTTTCGCCATTGTGCGCGCGGCGACAGGGACGGAAATGTGCCACACCTTAAGCGATAGCGCCGCGCCCGCCGATCCGCGTTCCGCGCCGGTCAGCCGGGCTGGGTCTGGCCCATGGAGAAGTCGAAACCCCTAATACGATCAACGGCGTAGATCGGCGTATCGCGCTCGCTTTCCCGGCGCCTTTTCGACACCGCTTCGGCCGCGGCGCGAATCGCGTCCTGGGTGGCCGAGTGCTCTGATAGCGGGCCGGCTCGACATATTTGATGTTGCGCGCCCGCCCGTCCGTCGCGATGTCGTAGCCTAGAACGAACTCTCGCTGATCCCCGTTGGCCTGGGCCAGCATCACAAAGACCAACAGCTCTGAAGGATATCGCGGGCTTTGACGGTCGACGGCCGTCCAGCCAGCCTCGGAGCACTGCAGGGTCCGCGCCGGACGCTCGGCAGGATTCTTCACGCCGCCCAAGTCGACCTGGGCCCCTACGTCGCCCGCGCAGGATGAAACGCAAAAGGCGCTCAGCAGCGCGGCGACGCCGATCAACCTAGCCATGCGCTCCTCCAACAACGTACTTAGCGGGACTAGGATGAGGCCCGGTGCAACCTGAGTCCAGCGCGGCGGGTCACCGTCAGATAGCCTTGCGCGCCCAGCGCCGCTCGCGTTTAGTCGCGCCATGCGCTCACTCTTCTTCCTCCTCCCCCTAGTCATCGCCGCCTGCACGCCCATCGACGGGCTGAACCCGCTCGCCGATCCTCGTGAGCGCGGGCCGTTCATCGCCACCTCCGACATGCCGGTGCCGCCCAATGTGGAGCGGGCGGCGAGTTCGGATCAGTGCGCCGGCGAGCCGTTGCGGGCGATGTCGGCCTCGCTGCCGGACTATCCCGCACGCGGCTGGAGCCGGGGTCTGCAGGGCTGGTCCATCATCCAGTTCGACGTCGCCGAGGACGGCGCGGTCTCCAACGTGGAGGTGGCCCGCGGCGTGCCCGGCGGCAGTTTCGACACCGAGGCCCGGCGCGCGGTGGAGCAGTGGCGCTTCCGCCCGGTCTCCCGGCCGCTGACAGGCTGCGTGGTGCTGTTCGAGTTCACTCAGGGCGAGGTGCGGATCGGGTAAGACAGGTTTAAGGCGAAGCCAAGCCTGCTATACTCGGGCAAACTTAAGCCACCAAGGATCACCGATGTTTCTGGCCTTTCTGGTGCAGGACGTTTTTGCGTTCGCGGCGCCAGCCGACGGCGATATCGTGGCGCGCCTGACCGCGTACGACTCGCGCCTCTTCGCCGAGTGTGCGCAGCAGGATCGCACCGTCTCGCCGGTGGGCGAGCGCAGCCCCGCCTCTGCTGCGATGCGCTCCATGCGCGGCGTCCAGTTTCCGCCCATGACGTTCATGTACATGCAGACCTATGAAGTATCCGGATGCGGCCGAGCGGCGCGGCGCTATGAGGCTGAGAGCGTGGACGTCAGTTACATGCCGATCCTGACGACGTTCGGCCCGCCTGGAGAAACGCGCATCGAGCCCGCGCATCTACTCGACCTGCGCGGACCAATTACTGTCGGGATTCTGCAGCTCGCCGAGCGCGACAGCTGCACGCGACGCAATGATCCGTTGGTCCTGCACACGCGTTTCGCCGGCGACGCCGAGATCGCCGAAGCTGAGCGACACGCCGCCGGTAAAACCCCCTCTGGGATGTCCATCGAGAAGGCCTGGCGTGAAGTTTGGACCGTATCCCACTGTCCCGGCGAGTCGGGCGAGCTTGATATCCTCGCCATGCGGTCGGGACCAGGGCTCGGCGCGGTGGTGACCGCGCGCGATCCCGCCGAGCCATAGCCCCATTCACGGTCGCAAGCGGATTCACCTTCCGGTAAGATGTGATTCGTCAGCGTCCGGCCGGTCTTTGGCGGCGCGCGCCAGCGGGGACATGTCATGCAGGCAGGAGAGCCGATCCAGCTCGCCACCCTGATCGTTACGTCGGGGGCGGTGGCCTTCGCCGTGTCCGCCGCCGTCTGGGCCTACCGCCTCACCGCCGGGGCGCGTGAGGCGCGCAAGGCCTGGCGCGGCAAGCTCGCCACGCTGGAAGACCGCCGCGCGCGCGCCGACAGCGTGTTCGCCGCCCATCCCGGCCTGGTGCTCGTGTGGGAGACCCCGCCCGACGCCGACGCGGCGGACTGGTCCGCGCCGGTGATCCACGGCAGCCAGGCCGCGCTGGCGGCCATGGTGCAGTTCGCCGAGCTGGGCCAGGGCGCGGCCAAGAGCGCGGACGCCGGCAAGGAGATCCTCGACGGGCTCGCCGATTTCGAGGCGCGCGCGGCGGGCGGGGAGAGCACCACGCTGCGCCAGCGCATGCAGGCCCTGATGCGCGAGGGCAAGCCGTTCTCGCTGACGATTTCCGGACCGTCCGGCCGCGTGATCGAGGCCGACGGGCGGCCCGCCGGGCGCCAACTCGTGCTCTGGCTCACCGACGACGCCGTGCGCGGGCTGGAGGAGGCCGGCGCGCGCGGGCGCGTCGATCAGGTGCGCGCCGGCGCCGGCGAGGATCCGCACGCCTATCTCGACATGCTCGCCCGCCATCCGGCGCCGGCCTGGCGGATGAACGCGGCGGGGCGGCTGATTTGGGTGAACGCGGCCTATGTCGCTGCGGTGGAGGCCGGCGACGCGGCCGAAGTGCTGGATCGCCAGCTGATGATCGAGCCCGGCGCCGCCGACCAGGCGCGCGAAGCGCTGAAATCCGGCAAGCCCGCAGAGGCGATGCGCGGCGCGGTGATCGCCGGGCAGCGCCGCCTCATGCGCTTTGTCAGCTATCCTATAAACGGCGGCGCGGCGGCCATGGCCATGGACGTCACCGAGGGCGAGGAGGCGAAAGCCGCGCTCAAGCGCTTCCGCCAGGCCCATGACGAGACGTTGAACCATATGGCGGAATCGGTGGCGATCTTCGACCGCGCCAAGCGCCTGGTGTTCTATAACCGCGCCTTCGCCGAGCTGTTCGGGCTCGAAGAGGCCTTCCTCAACGACCGGCCGGCCCACGGCGTGCTTCTGGACCGGCTGCGCGAGCGCCGGCGCCTGCCGGAACAGCTCGATTATTCCAAATGGCGCGCCGGCGAGCTCGCCCATTATGAAGCGCCGCCGGGCGCCGAGGCGCCGGACGAGCTCTGGCCGCTCGCCGACGGCCGCACCTTGCGCGTCGCCCGCCAGCGCCACCCGCTGGGCGGGCTTTTGCTCATTTTCGAGGACATGACCGACCAGCTCGCCCTGCAGGCGCGCTACAACACCCTCATCAAGGTGCAGCGCGCCACGCTGGACAAGCTGCATGAGGCCGTCGCCGTGTTCGGCTCCGACGGCCGGCTGAAGCTGCACAACGCCGCCTTCGAGGCGCTCTGGAAGCTCGATCCGGAGAGCCTGGAGGCCGCGCCGTTCGACGAGGTCGCCGGCGCCTGCCTCGCCCTGCACCCCGACAAGGCGGGCTGGGACGCGCTGAAGGCGCGCATCACCGACCCCAGCCCGGAAAGCCGCAAGCCGGTCACCGGCGAGGTCAAGCGCAAGGACGGCTCTGTGCTCACCGTGCTCACCCGGCCTCTGCCCGACGGCGCCACGCTCATCGCCTGGGACGACATCACCGACAGCCGCCGCGTCGAGGCGGCGCTGCGCGACAGGGCCGAGGCGCTGGAAGCGTCCGAACGCATCAAGACCGAGTTCGTCGAGCATGTGAGCTATCAATTGCGCACGCCGCTCACCACGATTCACGGCTACGCCGATCTTCTGGCCGGCGGGTTCGCCGGCGCGCTCACCGACCGCCAGGCCGAGCACATGGGCGCCATCCAGGCGGCGTCCGGCCAGCTGGGCAAGCTGATCGACGACATTCTCGACATCGCCGCCATCGACGCCGGTCAGCTGGAGCTGGAGCTGGGCGACGTGGCGCTGAAGACCCTGTGCGAGGAAAGCGCCGAGCTGATCGCCACGCGCGCCGAGCACGGCTCGGTGAAGCTCGCGGTGAACGCCGCCGAGGATCTGCCGTTGGCGCGCGCCGACGCCAAGCGCCTCAAGCAGGTGCTCTACAATCTTCTCACCAACGCCATGGACCATGTTCAGCCCGGCGGGACGGTGGAGATCGGCGCGGAGGCCGACGGCGAGGAGGCGGTGCTGTGGGTGGCCGACGACGGCGCGGGCATCGCGCCGGACCGCCAGGCGACGATCTTCGAGCGTTTCGAGCGCGGCGAGCAAGGCGGGGCGGGGCTCGGCCTGGCTTTGGTCAACGACATCGTGCGCCTGCACGGCGGCTGGGTGGCGCTGGAGAGCGCGCCCGGCGAAGGCACGCGCGTGACCTGCCATCTGCCGCTTCAGGCCGCCAGCGAACACGCCGCGCCTGAACTCTCCCTGCCGCTGCGTGGAAGCGCCGAGTAGAAAATACTTAAACAGATAGAACTGATTATCGATTATTAGATTCTGATCTCTTCAACAGCTGCACCTGTGTGGTTATCGTACGCTAGGGCGAAGTCTGGGAGGTCTTCCATGTTTGGATTCGCACGGGACCTGAACGCCATGGTCCACGACAGCCTTTACAGGCGATCCTGCTTGGGTGTCGCCGTGATCGACCGTGAGCACCAGATCATCGCCACAAACGCCGAGATGGACCGCATCAACGGTTTCAAGCATCCCGGCGAACCGGTCCGCCCTGATGATCATATGCCGGAGGTCGTGGATGACATCCGCGAGCATGTGGATGCGGTCTTCGGCGTGGGAGAACCGGTCTTCAACGTCAGGGTCAAGGGGCCTGGAAAGGGGCGGGCGCGGCGCGCGTATTTCTGCGACTATCTTCCGTGCCCTGAAAGCGGCGCGGTGGAGTACGTCGTGGCGGTCGTGCGGCCAGCCCAGCCCGCCCGGCGCGGGCGTCCTATGGAGGCCGAGGCTCGCGATCAGCGGGACGCCCCGCTTCCTTAGGAACAATTCTGAAAACAGCACTGCCCCGCGAACAGTTACTCAATTGCGCGCCGCGCCCCCTTGGTTCAATAAATTTGTGACAGCGAAAAAGCGGGGCGGCCGCCATGGCGACCGACGACGAATACGCCGAGGACCCGGCGCCGCAAGATGCGGCGCCTGAAACGGTAGGCGACCTTCCCCCTATCGTCGCCATCGGCGCGTCGGCGGGCGGGCTCGAAGCGCTGCAGGAGCTGGTGCACGCCATCCCCGACGACAGCGGGGTCTGCTACGTCATCATCCAGCACCTGGCGCCGGACCATGAATCCATCATGGACGAGCTTCTCGCCTCGCACACCCATGTAACGGTGAAGAAGATCGAGGACGGCGCGTCGCCCGAACCCGATATGGTCTTCGTCAATCCGCCCGGGCCGTCGGTGGAACTGCGCGGCGGCGTGTTCAAGCTGGAAGAGCGCGTCGAGGGTGAGGGCCTCAGAACGCCCATCGACCGCTTCTTCAACAGCGTCGCCAGCGAATACGGGCGCGCGGCGATCTGCGTGGTTCTCTCCGGCACCGGCTCGGACAGGACCGAGGGCCTGCGCGCGGTGAAGGCGTCGGGCGGCATGGCGATCGTCCAGCAAAGCGACAGCGCGCGCTTTCCCGGCATGCCCGACAGCGCCGCAGCCACCGGGCTGGTCGATTTCGTCCTCAAACCCAAGGACATTCCCGCCTGCACCGGTGAAATCCTCAAGCATCGCGAGGACCTCGACGGCGGCCGGGGCGCCGAGCCGCGCTACGCCGAGATCGAGGAGCATCTCGACGCCATCCTCGATGCGGTCGCCGGCGATGACGGTCCCGATTTCGGCAAGTACAAGCCCGGCACGCTGGTCCGGCGCATCGACCGGCGGCTTATGCTGCGCCGGCAACCTACGGTGCAGGGCTATATCAAGGCCTTGAAGCGCGAAGAGGATGAGCGCAACCGGCTCCTCCAGGATTTCCTCATCGGCGTGACGCGCTTTTTCCGCGAGGGCGACGCGTTCTCCGAACTCGCCAAGGCGGCGATCCAGCCGCTGGTGGAGTCCGATCAGGACAGCTTCCGCATCTGGGTCCCCGGCTGCTCCACGGGCGAAGAGGCCTACACGCTCGCCATTTTGATGCTGGAGGCGATGGAGGAGGCGAACAATCGCCGCCCCCTCAAGATCTTCGGCACCGATATCGACCTCGCCGCCCTGCGCCATGCGCGCGCCGGGATTTACAATGTGGGCGCTGTGGCCGATCTCACCGAGGAGCGGCGAGAGCGCTATTTCCGCAAGGATAACGGCCGCTTTCGCGTGTCCCAGGAGCTGCGCGACAGCGTGGTCTTCGCCCCGCACAATCTGGTGGAGGACCCGCCGTTTTCCCGGCTGGATCTGGTCACCTGCCGCAATCTCCTCATCTATCTGAACGACCGCACCCAGGCGAACGTCATCCCGCGCTTCCATTACTCGCTCAATCCGGGCGGCTATCTGATGCTGGGCGCGTCCGAAAGTCTGGGCTCCCAGACCAAGTATTTCAAAACGCTGGACCGCACCCACCGCATTTTCCAGCGCAACGACTCCGCGCGTCCCGGCTATTCCGCGCTGCACACTGACCGCGGCCGCCGGCGGGCCACCGCCCATGACGGCGGTGCCGCGCCCACGCCAGTGGGCCATCAGGCGATCAAGGAAAGCCGCGCGCGCAATGACGCCGCGAGCTTCAACGAGGAGGTCGAGCGCAGCTTCCAGGCCCAGTTCGCGCCCGCCTATCTCGTCGCCGATCCGCAGGACGAGGTGCTCTACATCTCCGACGGCATGGCGCAGTACGTCCGGCCCAGACGCGGCGCCCCGTCCTCAAGCGTGGACGCCTATCTCACCGAGGAATTGCGCCTGCCGGTGCAGACCGCGCTCACCCGCGCGCGCCGCAACAAGGCGGCGGCTTCTAGCGAGAACGTGGTGGTGCAGGTCGATGGGGAGTCAGAACTCGTCGACGTCATGGCCGCGCCCATGAACGCCGACGAGGGGCGGTACTTTGTCGTGCTGCGTCCGGTGCGCGTGCAGGACACCGACAAGCTTGAATCCCTCGCCGACGCGCGCAAGGCCGACGACAAGGATTTGCTCGAGCATGAAGTCTCGACGCTGAAACAACAGCTGTCCTCCACCCTCACAGAATACGAGGGCATGGAGCAGGAGCTTCGCACCACCAACGAAGAACTCCTCTCCATGAACGAGGAGCTGCAAAGCTCTAACGAGGAGCTGGAGACCAGCCGCGAAGAGCTTCAGTCCATCAATGAGGAGCTGGAGACGATCAACGCCGAGCTGACCGAAAACAACCGTCAGCTCAGCCAGGCCAATTCCGACCTCAAGAACCTGTTTGAATCCACCGACGTGGCGACGCTGTTCCTGGATTCCCAGATGTGCGTGCGCCTCTACACCCCGAAGCTGTCCGAGTTGTTCGGCGTTCGCGAGCGCGATATCGGCCGGCCAATCTCGGATCTGGCGAGCCGGGTGAACTACGCCGAGCTGCAAAACGACGCGGAGGAGGTGGCGCGCACGCTGCATGCGCTGGAGCGCGAGGTGGAGACCGAACCCACCGGCGAGGTCTATATCGTGCGCGTGCGCCCCTACCGCACCGTGGCCGACAAGATCGACGGCTGCGTGGTGACCTTCTTCGACATCACCCAGCGAAAACGCAACGAACAGCAGCTGGAGAAGAACGCCGACGTCCTGGCGCGCCAGTACGCCGAGCTGGAGACGCTGTACGACACGACGCCCGTGGGCCTCAACCTGCTCGACAAGGATCTACGCTATCTGCGCATCAACAAGGAGCTCGCCGAGATCAACGGCTATCCGGCCGAGGATCATATCGGCAAGACGCAAGAGGAGATGCTGCCCGAGATCGACGAAAAAGTGCGCGAGATCCAGCTTCAGGTCCTTGAAACCGGTGAGCCGCTCATGGGCATGGAGGTGGCGGGACGCACCCCGGCCTCCGATGAAGAGCGCCACTGGATCGTTGATTATTACCCGGTGAAGACCCGCGAAGGCGAGGTGTTCGCGGTGGGGTCGGCGGTCAAGGAGGTCACCGAGCAGGTTCGCTTGCGCGCCGCGCTTCAGGAGAGCGAGGCGCGCATGCGCCGATTGTTCGATCAGGCCCACGCCCTGATCTCGATCTTCGAAGGCCCCGACCATGTCTACGGCTATACGAACGAGCGCTATGACCGCGCCGTGGGCGGGCGCAAGGTGATCGGCCTGCCGCTTCGAAAGGCGATGCCGGAGCTTCAGGGCCAGGGCGTGTTCGAACGCTTCGACACGGTGTTCCGCACCGGCGAACCCATCGAGACCCCGGAGTTCGAGACGGTTTATGACGCCGATGGGGACGGGGAGCTGGAAAGCGTCTGGTTCAACGAAATACTCCAGCCCTGGTACGACTCTTCCGGCGCGGTGGGCGGGGTGATGAGCTTCGCGTTCGAGATCAGCGAGGTGATCGAGGCGCGCAAACGCGCGGAGGAGAGCGAATAGCGCAAGGACATGCTCCTCAACGAGCTCCAGCACCGGGTGAAGAACACGCTCGCCACGACGCTCTCGGTCATGCGGTTCACCGCGCGCACCTCCGCCGACATGGCTGACATGACCGCACGGCTGGAAGAGCGTATCACCGCCATTTCGCGCACCCACGACACGCTCACCCAATCGAGTTGGGCCGGCGATCATCTCAAGGCCTTGTGTGAACGCCAGATATCGCCCTACGCCGACATGGACGGCGGGCAGGTGGCGATTGAAGGCGACGACCCGTTCGTCAGCCCGAAGCAGGCGCTTGCGATCGGCCTCGCCCTGCACGAGCTGACCACCAATGCGGTGAAACATGGCGCGCTGAAGTCCGCCGACGGCAATGTAACGATCACCGTCGACGAAGCTGACGAGGAGGTCCGGCTTCGCTGGGCCGAGAGCGGCGTCGGCGCCGTGACGCAACCGGACGCAACGAAGTCGGGTTTCGGCTCGTTTCTGCTCAACAGGATTCTAAAGTCGGAACTAGGCGGGAACACCGAAATCGAATTCGGCGCGGATGGTCTGATCTACGACATCCGCTTTCCCGCCGCCCGGCGCGGTGCGGAGATGTACGAGTGAGCGCAAAAAGCGAGGCTGTCCTCGTCGTCGAGGACGAAATCATTGTCGGCATGGATCTGGCGGTCAGTCTTGAAGACGCCGGGTTCGCCGTGATCGGACCGTACGCCTCCTGCGATGAAGCGCTGGCGGCGCTCGACAATGGCGAAAAGCCGGTGCGCGCCGGCGTGCTCGACATCAATCTGGGCGAAGGGGTGACAAGCGCGCCGATCGCATCGAAACTCGAGGAACTCGGCGTGCCCTTCGTGTTCCTGTCCGGCTACACCGCGGGCCGCAACAAGATCTTCGAGCAATTCCCCGACGCGCCGCGCATCTCCAAGCCCTGCCTGCCCGAGACGCTGCTGCACCATATAAGGGCGCTGACCGCCTCGGCCTGAGCGCGCTATTCCGCACTTAGCGCAGCGACCGGCGCCCCGGCCCGGCGCGCGGCGTCCGGCTCATCGCCTTCCAGTCCCAGATCGGCGAACAGCGCATTGTCCGCGCCCAGCTCCGGGTTCGGGGTGGTGAGCAATTCCTCGCCCACGAAGATCGACCCGGCGCCGGCCAGGAAGCACAGCGCCTGCAACTCCTTGCTCATGGTCTCCCGGCCCGCCGACAGGCGCACCACGCTTCTCGGCATGATCAGCCGCGCCGTGGCGATGGCGCGCACGAACTCCAGCCCGTCCAGCGGCTGCGAGCCGGAGAGCGGCGTGTTCGCCACGTCCACGAGGTGGTTGATCGGCACGCTTTCGGGATGGGGGCTGAGACCGGCGAGTTCGGCGAGAAGCCCGATCCGGTCCTCGCGCGCTTCGCCCATGCCGATGATGCCGCCGCAGCAGATCTGGATGCCCGCGCCACGCACCCGCGCCAGGGTCTGGATGCGGTCGTCCCAGGTCCGGGTGGTGATGATCTGACGATAATATTCCGGCGAGGTGTCCAGGTTGTGATTGTAGAAATCCAGCCCCGCCTCGGCGAGGCGCTCTGCCTGGCCGTCGGCGAGCATGCCCAGCGTCATGCAGGTCTCCAGCCCGAGCGCCTTCACGCGCTGGATCATGTCGATGATTTTCGGCTCGTCGCGCGCCTTCAGCTCGCGCCAGGCCGCGCCCATGCAGAAGCGCGTCGCGCCGCCTTCCTTGGCCTCCAGCGCTTTGCGCTCCACCTCGACCGGATCCATGAGCTTGGAGGCTTTCAGCCCGGTGTCGAAATGGGCCGACTGATTGCAATAGCCGCAATCCTCCGCACAGCCGCCGGTCTTGATGGAGAGCAGACGCGATTTCTGAACCTTGTTGGGCTGGTGCACGCGCCGATGCAGGCTCTGCGCGGCGAAGATCAGATCGTTGAATGGCGCGTCATGGATCGCCGCCACCTCGTCGCGCGTCCAGTCGAAACGGGGTTCGGCAAGCGCCGCGATATCGGTTAGAAGCTCGGTCATGGCGCGCGATTCCTCTTCCAAATCAGGCGGGCACCCTAGAAAGCCCGTCGCGGCGCCGCAAGGCGCGCGGCGCCCGTCTCTGCTCACCGTGCGCGAAGGCCGGGCCGGCGCGCTTGCGGTGGCGGGGCTTGCGGCGGTGATTGCGCTGATCCCGGGAAACGCGGGGCCGCCCACCTTGATCGGCTGGGACAAGCTCGACCACGCCGCCGCCTTCGCCGCGATCACGCTTCTGGCGCGCTGCGGCTGGCCAAGCGTGGCGCGCATCGGGCTCGCGGCTGCAGTGTTCGCGTACGGGATCGGGATCGAGCTCGCTCAATCCGCAGCGCCGGTTGGCCGGGTCGCCTCGGTGTCCGATGTCGCCGCCAACGCGGCCGGAATCGGACTGGGTCTGGCGATCAGCTGGGCGTTCGGGCGGATCGGCGATGCGGCGCCGTATCTCGATCGCCGGCGATGAGGCGTCCGCCGCACGCGCCGTTCCGGGCCGGCGCGCCGCGCTTCGTCCCGGCGCTGGCGCCCATCGATCCCGCAAGCTGGTTTCGTCCCGACACCGAAGCGCATGTGCTGGGCTGGAAGTCCGCGCTGCTGGACTCACCGCGCGTCTCCGTCCGTCAGGCCGATCACGCGTCCTCCGCCGCCGCCGAGGCCGCGCGTGCGGTCGAGACGGCCTTGGGCGCCGCGCCGACCGCCGACCTCATCGAAGCTTCGCGCCGCGTCAGCGATGATCTGGTGGTCATGGAGCGCGGGCCTTCGGGATGGAGGTCCACCGCGCTTACTCTCACCGCACCAACCTTCTTTTCGATCGACGCCGCCTTCGGGCGGGATCTGGCGGCGTTGCACGGCCCGGTGCCGGACGGCGCCCGGCTGGCCGGGCGCGTCGCGCGCGTCTTCGATCATCTGCGGCCGGGCCAAGTGCTGGAGCGCTTCAACTGGACACTTCAGCCGGGCGATGAACGCCACACGCCCGACGCCGCGCCGATGCGCGCGCTCGCCGCGGCGAGCGCGCCTAGCGCCGCGCTCGACCTCCTGCATCTCCGCGTGGAGCGGCAGACCATTTCGAAACTGCCGCAGAGCGGCGCGGTGCTGTTCACCATCCGCGTCTGTCTTGATCCGATCACCGCTCTGGCGCGCGAGGACCGGCCGCGCCTGGCCGAGGCCTGGCGCGCGCTGGGGCCGGAGGGGCGGGCCTATAAGGGCTGGGCGGCGCTGGAGCCGTTGACCCGCGCCGCCTTCGCCCGCTGGAGCGTTTAGGCGACGCCGATGCGCGGCGGGCCGCCCTTGCCGGCTTCGCTCGGGCCGAAGGCGCGGTCGAGCGTCGTCGTGGAATCCTGCGCCAGCTTGATCGCTTCGGTCAAATGGTGAAGCACCAGCATGTTGTTGTTCATCACATGCTGGGCCTCCGGGCGCAGATCGCCGGAGATTTTCGTGCAGCGATGGATGACTTCCGCGCGCAGGCCCAGAAGCACTTCCTCAAGCTTGCGCCCGGCCGGATTGTCGTCGGAGACCAGAAAACGGGTCATGGCCGCCTCCTTTCGTCTAGGGTCGTCCAGACGAGCAGCGTGGCATCGCGGCGATAATTTTGAATGAACGCGGCGCGCACCTTGATGCGCCGGCCCGCCCGGTCCAGTTTCGCGCGCATGAGAGGTGATCAAGGGAGACGAGCATGACCGATGTGATCGGCGCGCAGGCGCTATGCGACAAGGCGCCAGGCTGGGCGAAAGCCGAGGGCGAGCGCGACGCGGTGCGCAAGGTCTTCAAGTTCTCCGACTTCAAGACCGCGTTCGGCTTCATGACGACCGTGGCGCTGAAGGCCGAGCAGATGGATCACCATCCCGAATGGTTCAATGTCTACAATACGGTGGACGTAACCCTCTCCACCCATGACGCCGGCGGAGTGACGGAGAAGGATCTCGAACTCGCCCGCTTCATGGACGACACGGCGAAATAGCGCCGGCGCCGGGTCACCCGGCGTGGATCAGGACCGTATCGAGCAGCACCTCCGCCTCGCCCGGGCCGAGCAGGCGGTCGGTTTCGGCCTGAAGCAGCGCGGACAGGCGATCGAGGTCCGGCACGTCGCCCCAGCGATACATGCGCCCGGCGTAGATGAGCAGCGTTTCCGAATAGGCCGCCCGCAGCCAGAGCCGGCGCTGCTCGATATTGCGCCGGGTGGCGCGCGCCGGCGCGTTGAGCGAGAAGGTGACGTCCAGCGTCGCGCGCGCGCCGGAGCGCCGATCGACGACGATGGCGCTGCGCACGGACTCCATGCGCACATAGCTGTCCACGTCCTCGCCCACGAGCACGCGGCCCATGAGCCCGTCCTCGCCCGTCCCCGAAGGCGCGGCGGGCGCCGGGCCGGCCCAGGCCGCGCCGCAAAGCGCGGATGCGAGGGCGAAGGCGGCGCAGAGGTGTGACATGAGAGCCGTCATGGCGTGCAGTCTGCCATGGGGGCCGTAAAAAAAGCGTTGGGCTTGCTTGCCCGCCCCGGCGCGGCCGTTAAGTTGCTATCGCATATTCAATACTGGAGCGCGCCCATGACCCGTCTTCGCTTTGCCGCGGCTCTCGCCGGTTCATGCCTGTTCGCGCCCGGCGCGCTGGCGCAGGCCGCCGCCCAGGGCGCCGAACCGCCGATCCTGACTCAGTTCGTATCCGGCGGCGCGGCGATGCTGCCCGATTACGCCGGCTCCGACGACTACCGGGTCATCCCCTTCGGCGCCTTGCGCGTGGAGTGGGGCGACGTGGTTATCCGCACCGATGGGCCGGGTCTGGCGGCCGAACTGTACGAGGCCGGGCCGCTGACGCTCGGCGTGTACGGACGCTGGTCCGGCGGGCGGGACGAGGTGGACGATCCGGTGGTCTCGCTGCTGGAGGAGGTGGACAACTCCATCTTCACCGGCGTTTTCGCCGATCTCGAACTCGTCGAAGGGATACTGTCGCCCGTCGATCAGCTCACTCTGGGCGGCAAGCTCGGCGCCGATGCGCTTGGCACGGTGGACGGGCTCGCCTGGAGCGGCTCGCTGACCTATGCCGGCGCGCTGTCGCGCACAAGCTTCTACGCTTTGTCCGCCTCGGTCTCGGGATTTTCCGACGATTACGCCGACACGCTGTTCTCGGTGGACGCGGCCGGCGCGACCGCCTCGGGCCTGCCGGTCTACACCGCCGGGGGCGGCGTTCAGGATTTCGGCCTGACCGGCATCTACACCTACGGCTTCACCGAGCGCTGGTCGCTCACCACCATTCTGGGCTGGTCGCGCCTCGTGGGCGATTACGCCGACAGCCCCATCGTCGCCCTGCGCGGCGACGAGACCCAGTATTTTCTCGGACTGGCGCTAGGCCGGCGATTCTAGGCCGGGATTAGCAGCCCTCGAACCCGCAGGGTTCGCAAGCGCGACCGCGCGCCGGCCCCTTATGCGCCGCCGACCGAGCGGACGCGAAGGAGGACTGAGAAAATGGTGGAGCCAGGCGGAATCGAACCGCCGACCTCTTGAATGCCATTCAAGCGCTCTCCCAACTGAGCTATGGCCCCGAACCATCGGCCGGGCGGGATTGGGGCCCCGCCCGTTTCGAGAGCGCGGAACATAGTCCCGGCTCTTGTCGCGATCAAGCGCGCAATGTCCGCCGAATACAGCGGCGTGCAGCGCGCCTAGTGTTCCTCGTCGTCGTCGTCGCCCACGGCGATGTCTTCGCCCAGATCATCGTCGTCATCGTCGTCCAGAAGCACGCCGGTGTCGTCGTCGTCATCGTCAAGATCGGCCTCTTCGTCGGAGAAGCCTTCCAGGTCGTCGTCCGGCTCGGCGGTCTTGCGCTTGGCCTTGGGCGCGGCGTCATCGTCCTCGTCCTCGTCGTCGCCCAGATCGATGGGCTCCTCGTCGAGTTCCGGAGAATCGTCGTCGTCCTCGTCGTCGGTCTCCACCGCCTCGTCGTCGGTCTGCGCCTCGACTTCGTCCTCGGCTTCCGGCTTGGACGGCTTCTTGGAGGTCTTGGCGACGACCTCTTCGAAATAGGAGAGCGGGTACTCCTTGCCGGTGAAGGGCGACACGATCGGATCTTTGTTCAGATCGTAGAATTTCTTGCCGGTTTCGGGGCAAGTGCGCTTTACGCCGAGGTCGGGTTTGGGCACGGCTCTGGATCCTCGCGCTTGACGGGGGCGAATTGGAAAACGGCGCGCCAGTTGCCACGTTCTCCGCGCGCTGTCAAAACCCTATTCGCCCCTCATCAACACCCCGCCCCGGACCCCTCGCCATGACCGCCGACCGTCAAGACCTCCGGCCCGCCCCGCGCGGACCGCGAACCGCGCGTCCCGGCAAGGGGCTGAGCGGCGTGCGGCGCGCCGCTGCGGACAAGTCGGCGAGCCATCGCGCCGTGATCCTCGCCGCGCTCGCGCGCGGGACGAGCCGCATCGACGGGCTTCTGGAAAGCGCCGACGTCCTGGCCACGGCGGGGGCGGTGCGGGCGCTCGGCGCGGATGTGGAGCGCAGTGCGGACGGCGCCTGGGCGATCACCGGGCGCGACTGGACCAGCCCGGCCGCCCCGCTCGATCTCGGCAACTCGGGCACCGGGGCGCGGCTGCTCATGGGCGCCGCGGCGCGTTTCGAACTGGAGGCGGTGTTCACCGGCGATGAAAGCTTGTCCCGCCGGCCCATGGCCCGCGTGCTCGACCCGCTGGCGCTGATGGGCGCGCGCAGCGAGGCGGCCGAGGGCGGGCGTCTGCCCGCGCGCCTCATCGGATCGTCGTCCCTGAAGGCGATCACCTACACCCCGCCCGTGGCCTCGGCCCAGGTGAAGAGCGCGGTGCTGCTCGCCGGGCTCGGCGCGGAGGGCGAGACGGTGGTGATCGAGCCGCGCGCCACCCGCGCGCAGACCGAAGTGATGGCGCCGCTCTTCGGCGCGGACATGGACATGGCGCGCGACGGCGCCGGGCTGGTGGCGCGCGTGCGCGGCGGACGCGCGCTCACCCCGTGCGATCTGGAGATCCCGGGCGACCCCTCCAGCGCCGCGTTCCTGGTGGCTGCGGCCCTGATCACCGAGGGCTCCGACATCACGGTGCGCGGCGTGATGATCAATGAAGCACGCTTCGGGCTGTATGAAACGCTGCAGGAGATGGGCGCGGAGCTTACGATGACGCCGGCGGGAACCCGCTGCGGCGAGCCCTTGGCCGACATCCGCGCCCGCTATTCGGCGCTCAAGGGCGTCACCGTGCCGCCTGAGCGAGCGCCCTCCATGATCGACGAATATCCGATCCTCTCGGTGGTCGCCGCGTTCGCAAAGGGCGAGACCCGCATGCTGGGGCTCGAAGAGCTGCGCGCCAAGGAAAGCGACCGCCTGGCCGCCAGCGCGGCGATGCTCCAGGCCAACGGCGTCGTGGTGGAGGTCGCAGACGACAGCCTTGTGGTGAAGGGATGCGGGCCGGGCGGCGCGCCCGGCGGGGGCGAGGTGGTCACCGATCACGACCATCGCCTCTGCATGTCTGGCCTGGTGTTCGGGCTGGCCGCCAAGGCGCCGGTGCGCGTGGACGACGTGGCCATGATCGCCACCAGCTATCCCGGCTTCTTCGAGGATATGGCCGCGGTCGGCGCGGAGATCGGCTAACTCCCGCTCACGACTCCCTGAAATGCGCCCGCGCGCTTGCTCCGTCGAGCCTTATGGAGTAGGTACGCGCGCGGTTTCGCGACCGGTCAGGGCCTCGCCCGGCGGTCGCGGCCCGCAGTCGCCGGACGGGCTGACAGCATCGCCGGCGCGCCGATGATCCGAACTTTTCCGGTTGGTCGCGCGCCCGACGCTCATCCCGTCCATTCGTGTGCTTGAATTTTCCGGCCGCTCGCGGCTTTGCAAATGGATGCCTTTCGCCGCCGCGCGCGGCAAGACCGCCGGAGACAACCGGCCGGCCGGAAACCAACAAGACTGATCCTCTGGAGCAACTCTAACCCATGTCTGAGACCCAAACCGCGTCCCCGAGCCAGGACGATTTCGCGCAAATGCTGGAAGCCAGCCTTTCCGGCCGCGACATGATGGAAGGCTCGGTCCTGAAAGGCCGTGTCACCGCCGTCGAGAACGATGTCGTGGTGATCGATGTCGGCCTGAAGACCGAAGGCCGCGTCGCGCTGCGCGAATTCACCGGCCCCGGCTCCACCGCGCCGAAGGTCGGCGACGACGTCGAAGTCTATCTTGAGCGCATCGAGAACGCGATGGGCGAAGCGGTCCTCTCGCGCGACAAAGCCCGCCGCGAAGAGGCCTGGGACCGCCTTGAAAAGCAGTTCGAAGGCAAGGAGCCGGTCACCGGCGCCATCGTCGGCCGCGTCAAAGGCGGCTTCACCGTGGATCTCGGCGGCGCCAGCGCCTTCCTACCGGGCTCCCAGGTGGACATCCGTCCGGTGCGCGACGTGACCCCGCTGATGAACAAGGAACAGCCCTTCGCGATCCTGAAAATGGACCGCCCGCGCGGCAATATCGTGGTCTCGCGCCGCGCCGTCCTCGAAGAATCCCGCGCCGAACAGCGCGCCGAGCTGGTGGGCCAGCTGGCCGAAGGCGAAGTGCGCGAAGGCGTGGTGAAGAACATCACCGATTACGGCGCGTTCGTGGATCTCGGCGGCATCGACGGTCTGCTGCACGTCACCGACATGAGCTGGAGCCGCGTCGGCCATCCGAGCGAAGTCGTGGAAGTGGGCCAGACGGTCAACGTCCAGATCATCAAGATCAACAAAGAAACCCAGCGCATCTCGCTGGGCATGAAGCAGCTGCAGTCCGACCCGTGGGAAGGTGTCTCGGTGAAATACCCGGTGGGCGCCGTGTTCCAGGGCCGCGTCACGAACATCGCCGAGTACGGCGCCTTCGTGGAGCTGGAGCCGGGTGTGGAAGGCCTCGTCCACGTCTCTGAAATGAGCTGGACGAAGAAGAACATCCACCCGGGCAAAATCGTCTCCACCTCCCAGGAAGTGGACGTGATGGTGCTCGACGTCGACCCCGACAAGCGCCGCGTCTCGCTGGGCATCAAGCAGACCCAGCGCAATCCGTGGGAAGTGTTCGCCGAAACCCACCCGGCCGGCACCGAGGTCGAGGGCGAGGTCAAGAACATCACCGAGTTCGGCCTGTTCATCGGCGTCGACGACGAGATCGACGGCATGGTGCACCTGTCCGATCTGGACTGGGACCGCTCCGGCGAGGACGCCATTCAGGACTACAAGAAGGGCGACATGGTGCGCGCCAAGGTTCTCGACGTGGACGTCGAGAAGGAGCGCGTGTCGCTTGGCGTGAAGCAGCTCGCCGGCGATCCCATGGACGAGGGCGGCTTCAAGCGCGGCGAGACCGTGACCTGCACCGTCACCGAGATCACCTCGGGCGGCATCGAGGTCGCCGTGGGCGCGGACGGGCTGATGAAGTCCTTCATCCGCAAGTCGGACCTGTCGCGCGACCGAGCCGAACAGCGCCCCGAGCGCTTCGCCGTGGGCGACAAGGTCGACGCGCGCGTGACCAATATCGACAAGGCGTCGCGCCGCGTCTCCGTCTCCATCAAGGCGCTGGAAGTCGCCGAGGAGAAGGAAGCGGTGGAACAGTACGGCTCCTCGGACTCCGGCGCTTCGCTGGGCGACATTCTCGGCGCCGCGCTGAAGAACCAGGACGATAACAAGTCGGAGTAAGCCTCTTAAGGGCCTACTTCCCTCCGTACGCGTCATGAAACGCGATCCAGTCCCCGGGGCTCGCCGCCCCGGGGACTTTTTTGAACATTCCCGAATTTATTTATGCGTCAGCGCCGCTTAACCGATTGACGAACCTCAACCCCTATTCCTAAGCTCTATCGACAGACAGGGGACGCCGGCATGATCAAATCCCAACTCATCGAAAAACTCGCCGAAGCCAACCCGCACCTCTACCAGAAGGATCTGGAGCGGGTCGTGAACACGGTTCTGGAGGAAATCACGCAAGCTCTGGAGCGTGGCGACCGCGTGGAGCTGCGCGGCTTCGGGGCCTTTTCCGTACGCAACCGTCCGCCGCGTCAGGGCCGCAATCCGCGCACCGGCGATCCGGTGAGCGTGAAGGAGAAGCACGTCCCCTTCTTCAAGACCGGCAAGGAATTGCGCGAGCGCGTCGACAGCAAGGCGTAAGGCCGCCCGCTCGCCGGCCGCCGGGCGCGCGGCGCCCGCTGGACCACAAAAAACCCCGGCGCGTCTGCGCCGGGGTTGCTTGACCGGAAAAAATCAGGCGGTCTCAGACCGCGCTGTTGATCCATTCCTCGATCTTCGATTTCGCCATGGCGCCGACCTGGCGGCTGACTTCTTCGCCGTTCTTGAAGATCAGCAGCGTCGGGATGCCGCGCACGCCGTATTTGGACGGGGCCATGGGGTTCTGGTCGATATTGACCTTGGCCACGGTGATCTTGCCGGATTGCTCCTTGGCGATCTCCTCCAGGGCCGGGCCGATCTGCTTGCAGGGGCCGCACCACTCCGCCCAGAAGTCCACCAGGACCGGGCCGTCGGCCTTCAGAACGTCGGCCTCGAACGAATCATCGGAAACCGCTTTGGTCGCCATGGGCCATGCTCCTTATTCATAAACCGTTCCAAGCGACTCAGGCCCGAAGGCGCGCGCCGCGGTGTGGTCGAACACCTAAGAAGCACACCGCGTCCGGTCAAGCGTTCACCCGTCCGCTGAACGGGCTCGGGCGCGCTTCAGGACGGCGTCGAGCCGCGCTTCGGGCAGCGCCATCAGGCGCGGCGCATCGGTCCACAACAAAGCGCAGCGCACCGGCTTGCCGGGGTGCAGGGCCTGCAACAGCGCGCGATAGGCGGCCATCTGGGCGATATAGGCGTCCGGCACGTCCTCGACACGGTCCGGCGGCGGGCGGTTGGTCTTGTAGTCCACGATCAGGACTTCGGTCTCGGTGACCACCAGCCGGTCGATCTGACCGTTGACCACCATGTCCGGGGGCAGGCCCGGCGCGCGCCCCGACACCGCCGCTTCAGCGCGCGAACCCGGCTGGAACAGGGCGGCGAAGTCCGGATCGTCGAGCACGCGCAGCGTCTCGCCGGCGATCTCCTCGCGCTGGGCCTCCGTGAGGTCTTTCTGCGCGGCGAGATATTTACGCGCCGAGCCGGCGCGGCGCTCGGGCGCGAGATCGGGCAGGGTCTGCAGGAGTTTGTGGATGAGCGCGCCGCGCCGGAAGCGCTGCTCGCCGCCCTCGGCGAGCGGAGAGAGCGAGGCCGGTTCGAACCCGCCTTCCTGCTCGCCGAGCAGGCGCGAGGGCGCGGCGGCGCGCGGCGCGGCCGGCTCCGGTCCTGCGGGCGTTGTCGCCCAGGCCGGCAGGTCGGGTGCGGCGGGCGACAGCCCGTCCGCCCTCCCCAAGGGCTCGGGATCGGGGCCGAAGCGGCGCCCGGCCGGCGCCGCCCAGCCGTTTTCCTCGGCCAAGCTGTCCAGCGGCGTGCGCACTTCGCGCCAGCCCTCGCCCTGGAACGCTCTCAGGCACCGGTCGAGCCAGCTGCCCTCGTCGATCTTGCCGCCGACGCCATGGGTGTGTCCGCACACCACGAGCCGGTCGCGCGCCCGCGTCATGGCCACATAGAGCAGGCGCTGATACTCCCCGTCGGCGGCGAGCTGGGCGGCGTCGCGCAGACTCTCCACCAGGCGCGGCGCGTTGGCCGAGTCCGGTCCCCAGACCAGCCCCGCGGCCGGGTGGGCGTAAAGGCCGCGCGCGCGATCCTTGGGGATCTGCGTGGTGTCGGGGAGGAACACGATGGGCGCCTCCAGCCCTTTCGCGCCATGCACGGTCATCACCCGCACCTCGCCGCGCCCGGCCTCCATCTCGCGCTTCACTTCGGCGCTGTCCGCGCCGAGCTCGGCGACAAAGCGGGCCAGAGAAGGCGCTCCCTCGCGTTCATGGGCGAGCGCGCGGGAGAGAAATTCCTCGGCCGGGTCGCGGGCCTCCTCGCCCAGGCGGGCGTAGAGCCGGGCGAGCCGGCTCTCGCCAGGCGCCGCGATCTCCCCCAGGAAGCGGGCGAAGAAGGCGTAGGGCGCATCCGCGTCGACACGGGCGCGGGCCCGCTCCAGCGCTTCGCGGGCTTCGGTGAATCGCGGATCGTCATAGCCGCGCAGCTTCTCCCAGAGCCGCCGGCCGGGGCGCTTTGAAAGGTCGAACAAGGCGCCGTCGTCGATCACCAGCGTCTGTGCGCCTACGGGATGAAAGAACGGGCTTTTCAGCACTTCGGCGAGGGAGAGATCGTCCTCAGGCAGAAGCGCGAACCGCGCAAGCGAGAGCAGGTCCTCGACCACCAGCTGGTCGGGCAAGGTCATGCGGTCGGCGCCGGCCACGGGCACGTTCTTGAGCTTCAGACGCCGGATGATCTCCTCGAACAGGCCGCCGCGGCGGCGCACCAGGACGAGGACGTCGCCGGGCGTCGCCGGACGCTTGCGCCAGCCGCCCTCCTCTTCCCAGACCGCGTCGCCGTCCTTGAGGATTCGGGCGATTTCTCCGGCGAGGGATTCGGCGAGCTGGTTGCGGGCGGAGTCCTTGCGTTCGGCGTCCACCGGGCGCAGGTCCAGCTCCTCCTCGTCGGGCATGTCGGGCTTGGGCACGGGCGGCCAGACCTCGACGCAGCCCGGCGTGCGGGCGCGGGCCGCCTTGTGGCCCTCATAGCGGTGGAAGGCGAGGGCGTCGCGGGCGGTCTCGGTCTCCGGATCGGCCATCAGGAGCTTGGTCTCAAGCTTCAGCCCGAAGTCTTTGATTTCAGGAGCTTGCACCGCCGCCGCCTCGGCGGAGAAGGCCTGGTCCACCGCCGCCAGAACCTCCGCGGAGGAGCGGAAGGAGACCGTCAGGGGCGGGGAGCGGAAGGCGAGCCCGGCGGCCAGCGCGTCGGCCTCCAGCCGGGTGCGCTGGGCGAGGAATTCCTTCGGGTCGGCGTTCTGGAAGGAGTAGATCGACTGCTTCTCGTCGCCGACGCAGAACACCGTGCGGGAGAGCCCGTTGGTGTCGAACCCGTTCATCCCCTCGCCGGCGAAGAACTCCTCGGTGACCGCGTTGATCACCGCCCATTGCTCCGGCGCGGTGTCCTGGGCCTCGTCCACCAGCACGTGCTCAAGACCTTGATCCAATTTGTAAAGCGCCCAGGCGCGCGCCTCGGAATCGGTCAGAAGGGCGCGCGCGCGCTCCACCAGATCGGCGAAATCCACCACCCGGCGCCGATCAAGGCGCGCGGCGTATTCGTCGAGAAACCGCGCCGCCAGATGAAGCGCGGCGCGGCTCACCTCGTTGGCGCGCGCCGCGGCGCGATAGGGCATGGCCTCGTCGGCGATGCGGTGGCGCTCCGACCCGTCCTCGCCGAACAGGGTGACGAGGATGCGGTAGGTCTCGCCGAGCTTCTTGGTGTAGATCGAGCCGGGCTTCTTCACCTCGCCCTTGGCCGTGGTGATCCAGTCGATATAGAGCCGGGCCGCGCCGGCCGGGTCGGTCCGGCCGAGCTCCAGGATCTCCATCAGACCGGCCGCGCCGTCTTCGCAGGTCTTGCCGGTTCCCGACTGAAGGGCGCTGAGCGCGGCGTCGAGATCGTCGGCCTCGGTCTCCGCCCAGATCACGGCCAGGGCGTGGGCTTCGTCGGTCTCCGGCTCGACCCCGAGCGCGAGGCTCGCCCGGTCCATGAGCGCTTCGGCCGATCCGGCCTCCTCCAGCAGGGCTTCGAGCCGGTGGCGCTTGCTTGCGGCGAAGCCGGCGAGGGTGGAGAGCGCGTCGGGACCGCAGGCGCTGAGCAGCACATGGATCGCCGCGGCGTCCTCGCCGCCCGGTTCGCGCTGGGCCGCGCCGGTGACCGCGTCCAGCGCCTCGGCGCGCAGCGCGGCGCCGGCGGCGTCGTCCTGGACCTCGAAGCCCGGCGGAAGGCCCGCCTCCAGGGGAAAGCGGCGCAGAAGCCCTTCGCAGAAGGCGTGCAGGGTCTGGATCTTCAGCCCGCCCGGCGTCTCCAGCGCGCGGGCGAACAGGCGTCGGGCCCGGGCGAGATCGGGTTTCGCCCCGCCGCCGGAAAGATCGTCGAGCTTCTTCGACAGATCCGCGTCTGACAGGGTCGACCAGTCGCCCAGCTTCTTGAACAGCCGGGTCTGCATCTCTCCGGCGGCGGCCTTGGTGAAGGTGACGCACAGGATCCGGTCCGGCTCCGCACCTTCCAGCAGCAGGCGCGCGACCCGGTCCACCAACACCCGCGTCTTGCCCGAACCTGCGTTGGCCTCGACGAAGACGGAACACGCCGGATCGGCGGCGTCGCGCTGGGCTGCGCTGGCGGACAGGACGATGTCCGGATCGAAGCCGGGCGCGCCGGAGACCTGGCTCATGACCCGCCTCCCTCGCCGGCGTCTTCGGCCGCGCTCGCCCATTCCTTGCGCCGGGCGAGATGGTCGTAATCGCCCCATTGATTGGTGTATTTCGCGCGCGGCTGGCTTGGATAGGTGCGCCGCTCGTCGTCGAACTGCATGATCCAGGCGGCCAGCGCCTCGCGCGCGTCCTCGGCCAGCACCGAAGCCTCCTCGGTCCCCGGCTTCTTCAGCACCGAGCATTCTTCGCCGGGCGTCTTGCCGCCGGAAATGCGCACATAGACGAGATCGCCCGGCTCATGGCTGGGGCAGTCGTCAAACCCGCCGCGCGCGGCCATGGCGGCGGTGAGCGGTAATTGCGGGGCGAAGCCGGCGGCGACCTCCTTTTTCGAGGGCGCGCCGCCGGTCTTGTAGTCGATGATGTCGAGCGCGCCGTCCGGCCGCATGTCGATCCGGTCAGCGCGCCCGGTCAGGGTGAACGGACCCTGGGGCACGTCCAGCACCATCTCGCCTTTGCTCTCGATCGCCACCGGGCGGAAGCCCAGGGCGCGCCGCTGCGCCTCCCAATTGGCGAGGAAGGCGGCCATGCGCGCAAAGCGCGGCAATTCCACGCCGAGCCGGGCTTCGGGAAACCCGGCCGCCTCCAGCTGTTCGCGGCCCAGCAGCACCAGCCGCTCCAGCGCGCCCTGGGGCAGGGTGTCGGTGTCGGGCAGGGACCGTGTCCAGCGCTCGATCGCCGCGTGATAGGCCTGGCCGCGCTCCGCCGGGCCGGGTTCGCGGTCGAGATCATCGAGTTTTTCAAGCCGCAGAATGATTTGCGCGAAGACGGCGTAGGGATCGCGAATCCAGGTCTCGATCCTGGTGACCGAGAGGCGGCGCGGCCGGTCCTTCACCGGCGGCGCCGGCTCGGGCGGCTGAACGCGCGACCGGGCGCTCGGCTCGTCGAGCGTGCGCGCCAGCGCGGGATAATCCAGCGGCGGGGCGAGCCGGGCGTCGGCCTGGGCCTCGCCGAGCGCGCCGCGCGCCAGGGTCTGCAACCGCCACAGCCAGCGCGAGGCCACGGTGGGCGCGCCCTCCTGCTTGCGCGCCCGCGTCAGGATCACGTCCGGCGAGGCGGCGAGCTGGGCGAAGTCGTGGGCGGCCAGGCCGAAGCGCTGCTCGGGCGCGGCGAGACCGGCCGCCTGGCGCATGCCCCGCGACAGGAAGGGATCGGCTTTCGGCGCGGCGGGCCAGACGCCTTCATTGAGCCCGCCGAGGATCACGCGGTCCGCGCTGACGAGGCGGGCTTCCAGCGGACCCAGGATCTGCAGGCGCGGATGCGCGCCATAGGTGGGCCGCACCAGGCGCGCGCGCGCGGTTTCCAGCAGGGCGCGTGCGAAATCATTGAGGGAGAGCGGCGGCAGGGCCTCGGCTTCGGTGAGGAATTCCCGCACCAGGCCGGCCGCCGCCTCGCCCGCATCGCCGGACCAGAGCCGGTCGGCGCCGCTTTGCGTATCGCTCGCGGCCAGGGTCTCGGCGGCGAGGACCAGCGCCCTGGCCCAGTCGTGCGCCGTCTGCGCTCCGTCGAGCGCGTAGAGCGGCGCCAGCGCATCGGCGACGGCGTCGGCGAGGCCGGCCCAGCGCCCTTTCTCTTCGTCGCTCAACCGCTCATGGCTGCGGATGTGATCGGCGATGGAGGAGGGGGCGAGACCGGGCCGGCGCCCGCGCAGGGCGCGGCGCTCCAGGGCGCCGATCTCCGGCTTAAGCCGCGCCCGGTCGCGCCCGAGCGAGAACAGCGGCGAGTTGGCGAGCGCGCTGAACGCCAGCGCCGATCCCGGCGCCCGCGCGCAGTCCAGCACCCGCATCAGAAACGCCCCCGGCGCGGTGTCGGAGAGCGGCGTCCCGGCGCTGTCGTCCAGCGTCACATCGAAGCGCGCCATCTCCACGCTCACCCGCCGGGCCAGGGCGCGGTCGGGCGTCACCAGCACGGCGCGCGCGCCGGGCGTCTCAAGGGTTTCGCGCAAGGCCAGCGCGATGGCGCGCGCCTCTTCGCCTGGGCCGGGCGCTTCGATGACCGAGAGACCGTCGAGCGCGCGCTCGAACACGTCCTCGCCCCAGCCTTCCTTGAGGTCCTCGACCCGGGCGAGCCAGTCGGACGTCGCCTCGGCCGGGCGCAGGGCTTCGGCGATGACGCGCACGCGCCGCGCCTCGCTCTCGCCTTCCGCCGCGCCGGGCCAGACCGTCACCTGATCGCGCGCCATCCCCATGGTCTCGATCAGCACCTTCATGGCGCGCTGGGGGTGGGCGTCGTCCACCGCCGCCCAGGCGCGCGCATCCATGTCGATCTGGAAACCCGGCAGCACCACGGCGCCCTTCGGCAGACCGGCCACGACGTCCAGAAGCTCGGCCGCGGCCGGGATGGAGCCGGTGGAGCCGGCCGCGATCACCGGCGCGTCCGGCGGCGCGTCGCGCCAGCGCGTCGCCAGCGCGCGCAACAGCCGCGAGCGGCGCTCGGCCGGGTCCACATGGCCCAGCTCGACGAGCCTCGCCGGCCAGGCCTTCATCACAATGTCCAGGAACATCGCCGCCTCGGCCATATGGGCGGGCAGATTGGCGCGGATATCCTCGCCCAGCTTTGAGAGATCGCGCACCTCTTCGGTGGCGAGATCGTCCAGCAGGCGCGCCAGATCGTCGGCGAGCGCCAGCGCGCCGCCCGCGCCCATGGAGCGGCCCGACGCGCTTTCGCGCGCCAGGATCAGCCGCGCCAGTTCAAAGCGCCGCCGGGCGGTGGAGATCGCTTCCGGCGCGGCTTCGGCGAGCTCGCCGGGTTCGAACGGGGGATCGTCCGCATCCACGTCCCCGATCGGGCGGATCATCGGGAGAAGCGCGGCGCCCGGCGCGCCGTCGAGCCGGGTGAACGCCTCGGCGAGCGCGCGTCCGGCGCGCCGCGTGGGCAGCAGCACGGTGACCGCGCTCAAGGCTTCGGGATCGGGAAAGGCCTCGTGCAGGCCGCGGGCCAGCGCGTCCACGAACCCCGCTGAGGGCGGAATGGTGAAGACGCGGGGGCCGGGCGCTGCAAACAGGTCGCTCATCCCCTGCAGCCTAGCCGATTCTCCGCTTCGGTCTTCGCATCAGGATCGCCCACATGCATCCAGTAGCTGGCCATGGGCAGGCCGAACAGGCGCGAGGCCTTCAGCGCCTTGTCCCAGAGCTTGTTGGTGGAAAACACCTCTTCTGGTTCGCCTTCCAGAAGGCGGGGATGCAGCACCTGCACGCCGGCATAGGCGAAGGGGGCCTGATCGCGGTCGCCGCGGCGTTCGATCCGGCCGTCATCGTGGAGCAGGAAATCGCCCTTGCCGCCATAGCCGAGCTGGCGCTCCAGCGGGGCGAGCAGCAAAAGCGCGTCCATGGACTCGGGATCATAGGCGGCTTCGAGCCGCGAAAGCTCGCCCTGGTCGGCTTCGTCGATCCAGACGGAGTCCGAATTGGCCACGAAGACCGGATCGGGTCCGAGCAGGGGCGCGGCCTTCACCAGGCCCCCGCCGGTCTCCAGCAAGGTCTCGCGCTCGTCGGAGATGACGATCTTCGGCGCCGCGCGCCCGGAGATGTGCGCCTCCAGAAGGTCGGCGTAATGGTGGATGTTCACCACCGCGCGCTCCACGCCGGCTTCGGCGAACTTGTCCAGCGTCCAGTCGATCAGCGGCTTGCCGCACACCTCCACCATGGCTTTCGGGCAGGTGTCGGTGAGCGGGCGCATGCGGGTGCCGCGCCCGGCGGCCATGGCCATGGCGGTGGTGATCTTCACTGGGTCGCCTCCTGATGGACGCGCGGCGCGATGTCGTCGACCACGGCCTTGAGCGGTTTCAACGCCGGATTGGCGATGTCCTTGACGAAATTGCGCGCTACGCGCGCCATGAATTGTTCGTATCTCGGCTTGTTGTCGCGCTGGACCAGGCGCACGAAGATGCCGAGAATTTTCGCGTTGCGCTGGGCGGCGAGCACGTCGTAGGCGGCGTCGAACGCCTCGCGGTCGCTGAGCATGGCCTTGTCGAAGAAGCGGTCGGCCAGCGGCTTGTGCAGGTCGGCCTGCACGTCGCGGCGCGCGTCCTCCAGAAGCGACACCAGGTCATAGGCCGGATGGCCGTAGAGCGCGTCCTGGAAATCGAGCAGGCCGACGCGCGCTTCCGCCTCGCGGCCGGGCAGCCAGATGAGGTTCTCGGCGTGGAAGTCGCGCATGACGAGGCCCGGCGCATGGGCGTCGAGCACCGGCAGAACCGCGTCCCAGGCCGCCCGCCAGTCGGCGCGCACCGCCGCGGTGATCTCGGCGCCGCAGCGCCGGGCGGCGTACCAGTCGAGGAACAGATCGGCCTCGGTCAGAAGCGCGGTGCGGTCGTAATCCTGGATGCGCCAGGCATGGCCGAACGCTGACGGTTCGCGTTCGATGGAGGCCCGCTGGATCGCGGCCAGCGTCTCGACGGCGTGGGCGTAGAGCCCGCCTTCATGGGCGCGCGCCGGGATCACGCGGGCGAACAGATCGTCGCCCAGATCCTCGATGAGCAAAAAGCCGGCGCCCACATCGGCCTCGTAGATGGCCGGCGCGGAAAAGCCGCGCGCGCTCAGCGCCTGGGCGAGGCTGGCGAAGGCGGCGGTGTTGTTGCCGGCCAGCCGCGCCTGGGCGTTATAGCCGAGCCGGGCGCGCTCTTCCGGCGAGGCGTCGGCGGAGCAGGCGGGCGGCTCGTCGCCGCCGGGCGCGTCCATGAGAAGCGCCGTCGCTCCGTCGGTCCGATACAAGCGGAAATAGCGCCGGGTGGAGGCGTCGCCGGGAAACGGCTCGACGCGCGCGGCCGACCAGCCGCACGCGGTGATGAAGTCGGCGCGCGCAGCGTCGCGGTCAGTCGATGAGGTCTGCAAGCCGGTCCTCCCAGGCTCCGAAGGCGCGAAGACGCGCGCGCCGTCCGCCGTCCGCCGCGTCTTCCAGGGCGATTTCGAGCCGGGGCTCGGGCCGCCAGCCGGGCGCGCGCTCCGGCCATTCCACCAGCACGGCGCCCTGGTCGAGGGCCTCGTCGAGGCCCAGCTCGTCAAGCTCGCCCTCATCCTCGAGCCGGTAAAGATCGGCGTGCAGCAGAGGGAAGGCGGCCGCCTCATAACTCTGCACCAGGGTGAAGGTTGGGCTCGGCGCGTCGCGTTCGCCGGTGAGGGTCTCGATGACCGCGCGCGCCAGCGTGGTCTTGCCTGCGCCCAGATCGCCGAACATCAAAACCGCGTCCCCCACGCGCAACGCCCCCGCCAGGCGCGCGCCGAAGCGCGCCGACGCAGCCGGATCGGGAAGCGGAACCGTCAGCAAGGCCATGGCATTCGTCTAGGACGCGCGCGGGCCGCTTACAAGCGCGGCCGGGCCGTGATCCACAGCCGGGCGCGCTTGACTAAAGCGAAGCCGCGCGGCGCCATGGCGGGGTGCGGATCGACGAAGACGGGAGAGCCTGCATTTGACCAAGGGAACGCTGATCATCGGGGGCGGCCAGGCCGGATTGTCCGCCGCCGCCGAGCTGAGAAAGCGCAAATACGACGCGCCGGTCACCCTGGTGTGCGGCGAGGACGCGCATCCCTATCAGCGCCCGCCTCTGTCGAAGGGCTATCTCTCCGGCGAGACGCCGCTGGACCGGCTCTGGCTGAAGCCGGACGGGTTCTACGAGAAATCCGGGATCACCGTGCGCAGCGGCGTGCGGGCCAGGGCGATCGACCGCGCGGCCGGCGAGGTGATCCTCGAGGGCGGCGAGCGGCTGGGCTATGACGATCTGATCCTCGCCACCGGCGGGGAGGCGCGCCGCCTGCCCATCCCCGGCGCCGAGCTTGACGGCGTGCATCTGTTGCGCACGCTGAAGGAGGCCGACGCGCTGTCCGCGGCGCTGGAGCAGGCCGAGCGCATCTGCATCATCGGCGCGGGCTATATCGGCCTGGAGGTCGCCGCCTCCGCGGTGAAGCGCGGCAAGCAGGTCACGGTTCTCGAAGCCGAGGACCGGCCCATGGCGCGCACGGCCAGCTCGCTCCTATCGGGCTGGTTCGGCGCCATCCATCGCGGCTACGGGGTCGATCTGCGCGTCGGCGCGGCGGCGAGCCGGATCGAGGGCGAGGCGCGGGTGACGGGCGTGAAGACCGGCGAGGAGGTGATCGAGGCCGATCTGGTGCTCATCGCCGCCGGGCTCGTGCCCGACGTGACCCTCGCCCAGGCCGCCGGGCTGGAGGTGCGCGACGGGATCGAGGTGGACGGCCATGGCCGCACCTCCGATCCGCATATCTACGCCGCCGGCGACGTCGCCCGCTTCACCCTGCCGCGCTATGGCCGCAGCGTGCGCCTGGAGAGCGTGCAGAACGCCATCGACCAGGCGAAGGCCGTCGCGCGCTCCATACTGGGCGAGACCACGCCCTATGATCCCGTGCCCTGGTTCTGGTCGGACCAGTATGAGCTGAAGCTCCAGATCGCCGGGCTGATCGAGGGCTCGGACACGCTGGTGCGCCGCGGCGATCCCGAGGAGGGCAAGTTCGCCCTGTTCCATCTGCGGGACGGCGCGTTGATCGCCTGCGAGGCGGTGAACTGCGCGCCCGAATACATGGCCGCCCAGCGCATGATCGCCGCCGGCGCGCGGCCCGATCCGGAACGCCTGCGCGATCAGAGTGTGGCGATGAAGGACTTCCTGTCCTAAATACGCGGCGCAACGCGCCGTCCGGCGCTCCGGCCCATCTTCAAGCGAGACCAGAAAGAGCCCATGGCGACAATCACCTATATCGAACATGACGGAACCGAGCACGTGGTCGACGTGGAGGACGGGCTCACCGTCATGGAGGGCGCGATCCGCAACATGGTGCCGGGCATCGACGCCGATTGCGGCGGGGCGTGCGCCTGCGCCACCTGCCATGTCTATGTGGACGAAAACTGGACCGGCAAGACCGGCGAGCGCTCCTCCATGGAGGAGAGCATGCTCGATTTCGCCTCCGACGTACGGGACAATTCGCGTCTTTCGTGCCAGATTAAGGTTTCTGCGGCGCTGGACGGGCTGATCGTCCGCATGCCGGAGGAGCAGGGCTGACGCGGTCTTCGCGCGCGCGCCGGCCCGTCGAGGGGGAATAGACGGCGCGTGAGCGAGGGGACGGACGGATGATGCGGCGGGTTCGGCTCGGATCAGCGGCGGCGGCGATCGCCGGTTTCGGCCTGGCGGCGTGCGCGCCGGAAGGGCGCAGCCCGGACACCGTGACGATCGGCGAGGACCGACACCCGGTCTTCGAGATGATCAGCCTCACCGATCCCTATAGCGACATCCACGTGGCGCCGGCGCAGGGCGTGTTCGTCGATTTCGGCCGCACCGAGTCCATCGTGACCTGCGAGCGGCGCGGCTATACCTGCCTGCAATGGCCGTTCGTGTTCTCCTTTCCCGACGAGGGCGATCCGCCCGCCGCCGGCTGGCGGGCCGGCGGCTATGACTTCCGCGTGGTCACCCTGGCCGAACGCAATTTCTGCGGCCGCACCCGGCGCGCCTATCTGGTTGAAGGCCAGAACGAGGTCGGTTGGGCGACGCGGGTCTGGTACCATCCCGATTTCGGCGTCTACGCCGTGATGAGCGGCCAGGCCGAAGGCGGCGAACTGGTCAGCGTGGAGCGCGCCCTGACCACCTGCGATCGCGGCCTCTACAAGCGCGGCTGGGCCCGCGCGGCGCGCGAGACGCGCACCGCCCGCGCCGGCTAAAGCGTCCGCGTCGTCCACAGCCGGATCTTCATCCCGCCATGGTCCACCACCGGGCCGGGCGGGCCGAAGGGCAGGCGGGTCGCTTTCGCCAGACTTGCGTCGGCGGTGACGAGCCCCACGCGCCAGCCCTGGAACGAGGCCTTCAGGCGCCGGCCCAGCGTGGCGTGGAGCGCGCGCAGGCTCGCCGGATGTCCCACCCGCACGCCATACGGCGGATTGACGATCACCAGGCCCGGCGGTCCGGGCGGGCGCTCCAGCTCGGCGACAGGCCTGGCGGCGAACCTTGCAAGGTCCGCGACGCCCGCGCGCGCGGCGTTGTCGAGCGCCGCACGGATCGCGCCGGCGTCCCGGTCGAAGCCATGGCCGGTCCAGGCCGGAGGCGGCGCGGCCGGGCGCTTCAGCGCCGCGAAGGCGTCCGGATCGAAGCTCTTCAGCTGCTCGAACGCGAAGCGCCGCGCCCGCCCGGCCTGCAGCCCCGCGGCGATCTCGGCGGCTTCGATCACGAAGGTCCCCGATCCGCACATGGGGTCGAGCACCGGCTCGCGCCCGTCATAGCCGCAGGCGCGCAGGAACAGCGCCGCCAGGGTTTCGCGCAGGGGCGCCTTGGCGACGTCCTGCTTCAGCCCGCGCTTGAACAGGGGCGCGCCGGCGAGGTCGAGGCTCAAGGTGCAGACATTATCGTCGATTCGCGCCCGGATGGTGAGGTCCGCCTCGGCGTCGAGAACCATCCCGGCGGCCGCAAGCGCGGTCTCCACCCGCTCCTTCGCCGCGCCGTCATGGTAGATTTTCGAGCGGCGGCAGCGCGCCTCCACCTGCACCGGCGTGCCCGGCGCCAGGATCGCCGGCCAGTCCACCCGCCGCGCGCTCTTGTCGAGCTGAGCGAGATGCACCACCCGGAGCTCGGCGATCTGCGCGAGCACCCGCACCGCGCCGCGCAGCTCCAGGCAGGCGCGCCAAGCCTCCGGCCAGTCTCCGGTGAACGCCGCCCCGCCCGCGCCCGGCGCGGCGTTCGCGAACCCGCGCTCCGACAGCTCGGCGGCGAGCAGGGGTTCGAGCCCGGGCGGGCAGACGGCGAAGAGCGGAAGGGTCATGGCGCAAGGCTTAGCCGCGCCCCGGCGCGAAGTATACGGGCGCGCGCGCTGAGGAACGCGCCGCCTGCGGGCGCGGTTGGTCAGCTGAAACGCTATTGGAGATGAAAAATGAAACGCACCGGACACGCGCTGTGGAACGGCGATCTGAAGACCGGCAAGGGCGAACTCAGCACCGCCTCGGGCGTGCTGCGCGACACCCCGTACGGCTTTAAATCCCGCTTCGAAGACGGCGCCGGCACGAACCCGGAGGAGCTCATCGGCGCGGCCCACGCCGGCTGTTTCTCCATGGCGCTGGCGATGATGCTGGCCGAAGAGGGCCATGCGCCCGACGAAATCCGCACCCAGGCCGACGTTACTCTGGACAAGGCCGGCGAGGGCTTCGAGATCACCGCCGTTCACCTGTCGGTGCGCGCCGAAGTCTCCGGCCTGGACGCGGACGCGTTCGAGAAGTTCGCCAAGGCCGCCAAGGACAACTGCCCGGTCTCGAAGCTCCTGAGCGCCGAGATCACGCTCGACGCCGGCCTCGATTAAAGCAG
This sequence comes from Oceanicaulis sp., assembly GCA_051117435.1. GTDB lineage: Bacteria > Pseudomonadota > Alphaproteobacteria > Caulobacterales > Maricaulaceae > Oceanicaulis. The sequence continues at coordinate 73,908 of JBNPED010000005.1, forward strand.
CCCGCACTCGACGGGCGCGCCCTGGTGAAAGATCAGTCGCCGGCGCCCGTCTTCGCGCCAGGCTAGCGGCGACGGTCGGTCTGCGCCAGGTCTTCGAACGCCGCGTCGAAGGCGGGCCCGTCCATGAAGGCGCGCGCGTCCGGATCGCCGTACAGCTCGGCCCGGAAGAAGGCCGCCGCGGCTTGGGCGGTCGCCGCCTGCACGCCCGGATACCAGTCCGGCTGGGCGCGCCGGCCCTCACGGCCGGAAAACACCTGGTGATCGCCCGGATCGAACACGATGAGGTATTGCGGCGCGTCGTCGATCTCGCGGAAGGCGATCGTCCGCTCGGCCGGGTCGAGCGTGCGGTCCAGCGGGCTGCCGTCATCGACGCCGGTGATATGCAGCAGCGGGATCGCGACGCTCCCGTAGACCTCGGGATAGTCGCTCGGATCAATGCGGTCATTGGGTGCGGGCGGCGACAGCAGCAACCCGGCCGACAGGCGCGGCTCGGCCATGGACTGTCCGCCTCGCCCGGTGAGGAAGGTGAAGCCGGAGGCGGCCATCACCGTGTGGGCGCCAAAGGAATGACCGGCGACGCCGAGTCGCTCGGGGTCGATGTCCAGTGATGCTGCGCGCGCCTCTATGGCGTCGACCACGAAGGGAATGTCCTGGAAGCGGTCGATGGTGGCGCCCGGGTCGCGCACGGCCCTCTGCATCGCTTCCATCAAGGCGCGTCGGTTTCGGGCCCCCTCCCAGATCGCGGTGTCTGAACCTGGATGCTGAATGTGGACTGCGACGAAGCCCCAGCTCGCCAGGTGCGCGCCAAGATAGGGCGCGGCGTCCCGGCTTCCGCCGAGCCCGTGAGAGAAGATCACGGCGGGAAACGGCCCGGCGCCGCCCGGCCGGTAGAGCTTCACCGGGATGTCCCGCCCCCGCTCCTCGTCGCGCCAGGTGTCCAGAGTGGTGGTCACGGCGTGCGGACCTGGCGCGGCGAAGGCGCTCTGCGCACCCGGCTGGGCGGCTTCGACCGCGTGCGCGGCGTGGGCGAAGCCCGCCCCGTCCGCTCCGATCGGCGAGAGGGCGGTCGCGAGCGTCAGGGCAAGCGTCGCGGCGAGCCTGCGGGCCGGCTTCGCGCCGGGCTTGCGGATTGGGATCATGGCGGGTCCTCCTTCTCCCCATCATACGGGGCGAGGCGCGCTGATCCGTCGCCGCCTGGCGCGTGGCCTTACGCCGGCTCGGCGTCGGCGGTGCGGTGGATTTCCTCCACCAGCCCGGGCTCCAGATTGAGACGGGCCGCGAGCATCTGAAGATAGGCCTGTTCGGCGGCGGTGTCGGCTTCGATCGCCACCAGGCTCGCGGCGTAGATCTCCGCGGCGATCTCCGGGGTCTTGGCCGGCGCCACGACGGCGTTGATGTCCAGCGGCGCGGACAGCTCGTCGAACACGAAGGCTTTCGAGGCGGCGTCGAGATCCATGGCGTTCAGGCGCTCGAAAATCGCCGCTTTTTCTTCTGCATCGATCTTGCCGTCGGATTTGGCCGCCGCGATCATGGCGCGCACCAGCGCCTTGCCGAGCTCGTCCTGGGCGGCTTCGTCGGAGGGGGCGGGCAGGAAGGCGGTCGAAGCCGGCGCCGCGCCGTAATCGGTCGAAGCGTCCTCCACGGCGGGCACCGAACCGGCGCCTTGCGCGCCTGCGGGGACCGGCGCGCCGGCGGTCTTGTTGCGGTTCTGCCAGGCGTGATAGGCGAGGCCGCCCAGCGCGGCCACCGCGCCGTATTTCGCCGCCTTGCCCATCATCTTGCGACCCTTCTTGCCCATCAGCATGGAGGTGGCGAGCCCCGCCGCGAACCCGCCGCCGCCGGCCATGGCGGTGCGCTGGGCGTTCGGGTCGGTCTGCAGCGCGGTCAGGATCTTGTTGACGTCGAACATCGAAACTCTTCCTCCATGAAGCCCGGTCCCGGGCGGCGTTTCGACAGGACAAATTGGGGCTCGCCTGCGCCTCGCACAAGGCGCGCCGCGCCGATTTCATTGCTCGCGCGCAAGCGGGCGCATCCCCCGATCCCGCTCGGCTGCGGGCCCTGCATCGACCGCCGCCGCGCGCGCTTGACCGGGTCCGGGTTTTCGCTAGTTTGCGCGGCCTTACGGTGAGGTGGCCGAGTGGTCGAAGGCGCACGCCTGGAACGCGTGTAGGCGGGCAACCGTCTCGTGGGTTCGAATCCCACCCTCACCGCCAGGATTTCCAGCGATTTCAGTCTCTGTCCCGAAAGGGCGGGAATAGCTTCGAAGTTTCGGGCGGTTGGTAAACCGTTTCCGGAACTGAGACTCCACGAACTTTCGCCAATCAGGCCCAAATCCGGCGAAGTCTCAGTCGGGCATTTGGCGCGGTCCCTTTACCCTGCTCAGGGCCGATAAACAGGGATTCTGACCAAGAATTGGCCATCTCAGATGAAATTGACCACCTTAGTCATCATATAAATCAGTGGGATAGATGGTATTTCCCTGCGCATTCACGCAGGGAAGTTTTTATGGCGATCAGGGAATTATGCGACGTCGAACAGGGAGTTGTTCGGACGTATCAGGCCGCAGCGTTCAGACGCCCTAAAACCCGAACCTGCGCGCCTGCTCATCCCAGTCGAGCGGGATGTCGGCGCGCACGAAGGTCTCGGTCGATAGATGCCCAGGCTGGCGGCCTTCAAGGATCGCCGTCATGATCGCCGGTGACAGGAACGCCATCTGGAGGCGGCTTCGAAGATAGCGCTGCGACACGCGCTCGCGTTCGGCGAGGTCGGTCACCGAGATTCCGGTCTTGATGTCTTCGAGCCAGCCGAGAGCTTTGCCGAGCGTCTTGCGCATCAGCGGGTCCGGCGAAGGCTCCTCATTTGCCAAAACCAGTTTTGATTCCACGCCGCGGCGGCGCAGGTTGAACGGCGCGACAAAGCTGACCGCCTCGGTTCGGCTGATCGCGTTTTCATCGTTTAGGCTGGAAGGGTCGAGGGTCAGCTCGAGTTCGCCGGGGCGCACGATCAGTTTCTCGATCGCGGCCAGGCGCGCGGTTTCGTCCGCGTGCGCCAGCTGTTGAAGTTTAATCGTTCGGGCGGTGATCGCGCCGATCGTCTTGGCGTTTTGACCTGCAAGCTGTTGCGCATTCTTCGTCAGGAAGTCAGCCACTGCGCGCGCCGCCGCTGTTTCAAGCTTCTGGGCGGATAACCGGAGACCCTCATGGCCCGCGCTTCCCGAGTTCCTGATCAGGCGGCGAGAGACGTAATACCGGAACCGGCGAGACCCGCGCGTCGTATGGCTCGGCGTCAGGCGGTCGCCGGTCTCATCGAACACCTTGCCGGCCAGCGGGCTCGTCTGGGCTGCGGCCTTGCGCCTTGACGGTCGTGCCGCCGCCGCATCGAGTTTCGTCTGGACGCGGTCGAATAGCGTATCGCAGATGATCGCGTCGTGCTGGCCGGGGTGGATCTTGTCCTTGTGGCGGATCTTCCCGGTGTAGAGAGGATTGCGGAGCAGCGCCTGGAGCCGGCCTCGCGAGAACGGTTTTCCGCCGCGCATGCGTTCGTTTTCGCTGTCGCGGGCCTTGGTGCGCAGCCCCTCCTTGGCGGCCTCATCCTCAACAAGGCGAAGGCAGCCATGCGCGTCGTAGAGCGTGAACAGGCGCCGGACCGTGGCGGCTTCCTCAGGGATGATCTTGAGCGTGCGGCCGTCCGGCGCGTAGCCCAGGGGCACGAACCCGCCCATCCAGAGGCCCTTGGCCTTGGACTGGGCGAGCTTGTCGCGGATGCGCTCCGCGGTCACTTCACGCTCGAACTGGGCGAATGACAGCAATACGTTGAGGGTCAGCCGGCCCATGGATGTGGAGGTGTTGAAGGCCTGCGTCACCGAAACGAACGAGGCGCCGGCCGCCTCCAGCCGGTCGATCAGCTTTGCGAAGTCTGCAAGTGACCGCGTGAGCCGGTCCACCTTGTAGACGACCACCAGGTCGATGTGGCCGGCCTCGATGTCGGTGAGCAGGCGTTCAAGCCCTGGACGATCAAGAGTCCCGCCGGAAAGCCCGCCATCGTCATAGCGGCCGGCCAAGAGCTTCCAGCCCTCATGGCGCTGCGAAGCGACATACGCCTCGCAGGCCTCGCGCTGGGCATGGAGAGAATTGAAGTCCTGGTCCAGCCCCTCCTCGGAGGATTTGCGGGTGTAGATGGCGCAGCGTTTCACCGGCGGCTTGGTCATGGCGCAGCCCTTTTAAGCCCGAAGAACCGAGGGCCGGACCAGCGAACCCCTGTGATCCCTTCAGCGATCGCAGACAGTGAGCGGTAGGTGCGCCCGCGCCACGAGAAGCCCTTGTCCAGAACCTCGACTGTGTGGGTCTCGCCGTTCCATTCGCGAATGAGCCGGCCGCCAGGCACCAGCCCCGGCGCTTTGGGGCGGGCTTCGTCGCGGGCGGCGGCCAGGAGTTTATCCCGGGTCCGCTTGGCGAGGCCGCCGCGGACCCGGGCCTGCATCTCGTAAGAGAGCATGCGGCGAATATGGACCGCGCTCGTGCGCCTTGGCGGGTCGGCCTCATACATCTCGCGCCACAGCGCGGTCAGCTCATCGCGCGACATGTCTTCGAGCCGATGCAGAGCAGGATCGGTCCTCATCGCCGCTGCTCCTAGACTTTGATCTGGTAGCGGCTGGCGTGCGCGCCTTCCTCGGGCGGGAGCTTCACCAATTCGTGCCCGTCCTTGCGCAGACCGGTGAGTGCGGCGCGCGTCGTATGCGGCTTCCAGCCAAGGGTCTCTGAGAGGAGGTCTACGCTGACCCCGTCAGGGCTCTGAAGTAGCTCGAAAAGACGCGCCTTCTTCGTCCCGTCGCGGTACGCGGGCGCGCTCTGGGCTTCAGTCTCGTTCGTGTTTTTTGCTGCGGTCGGGGTCGCCATGATCGGCCTCCGGTGTCGGCGCGGGCGGGATGCCAGCGCTTGCACTGAGGCGAGCCTGGAGGCCGTGTGGCGTATGCGCGTCGTCCGGTCCAGGCGGCGTCCGCATGCATGCTCGGTAAGAAACGGAAGTCCAGTCGCCTGGTGCTCGCCGGGCGGGCGGCCGTAGCTTTCCCGCCCAATACAAAAATAGCGGCGGGCCCGTTGCCGAACCCGCCGCTCTCCGTTTTCAGTTTCGCAGAGGCTTTACCAGCGCCGGTCGAAATCCGGCCGGTCGTCATCAATGCGCCGGCCGGTCTTTGGGCAGGTGCGAATTAAGGCCTGACCGGCGCCGCCGCGTGCCCAGCGCATGAACTGGGAAATCGTGTCGACCTGGTCGTCATACCGGCTCTCCGGGAACGCCCGCATCTCGTCTCGCAACTCCGGCCACCAGTCGACCTCGGTTGGGAACACGACAGAGCCCGAATGCAGCCAGTCGAGGTTGGCGGATAGCCGTTCGAGCTTGCTGCCTTCAGGAGCAATGAGGACGGGGAGAAGGCCGCCCTCCTGGCGCATGGCGCTCCACATGAAGCGGGTCGCATTGGTTTTTTCCACCAGCACCTCCTCGGCGCCCCATTTGGCGGCAAGCTGGACGATACGCGCTTTCAGGTCAGCCCCGTCAAGACGCGCGCGATAGACATCAAGAAGATGCCAGACGCCGTCCACAAAGCCCCAGGTCGTACATACCGAGTAGGAGCAGGTCGGCCCGGTCTCCACCGCGGTGTCCCAACTTTGCACGATCCAGACGCACTTTTCTTTCGGCGGCGGTTTCTCGATCAGTTTCAGCTTCTTGATGTCGATCACCGCGCCCTCAGGCAGCACCGGGCTCTGTTGAAACTGCGCGGCGAAGACGACCGGCCCGTACTCCGCCTGGGCGTCGGCGATTTTCTCGGGCGGGTTTCGGTATGGATCGAGCACGTCTCCCTTCTCGCGGCGCCATGTCCGGCCCCCGTGGAGGGGGATGGTTTGGTTCTCTTCGGCGATCATGGGAAGATTGAGTTGTCGATATCGACCGCTCGCCAACAGGAACGCGGCGAAGTCGTCCTCGTGGAGGCGCTGCATGATGGCGATGATCGAACCGGTCTTGGGATTGTTCAGACGGCTTCTCAGCGTTTCGGTGTAAAATTGCCGCGCCTTCGCCCTCATCACCTCCTGGCGGGCTTCGCTGGCTTTGAGGATGTCGTCGATGATGATCACGTCTGCGCCAAACCCGGTCACAGTTCCTCCGACCGAGATGGCGTAGCGCGCTCCGCCTGCGGTGGTTCTCCATTCATACTTGCTGCTGGAGGCGGCCCGCGTCTGAGGAAAGAGCCGCTTGTACCAGCCCGCATTGACGATCCGGGCGAACTTCGCCGCGTGCTCTGCGCTTAGCTGGTCGGAGTAGGTGGCGACCATCACGTTTGCGCGTGGGTCGCGACCAAGGATCCAGGCGGGCAGAGCGATGGCCGCCGCGACAGATTTCAGATGCCGAGGCGGGATCGTAACGAGGAGCCGCCCCGCATCCCGCTCGACGGTCTGCTGAAGCGCCAGCGACAGGGCCTCCACATACTCCAGCGACTTAAGTGGCTCGCCTTCCAATTCGGCGAACGCTCGCTGCAAAAAGAAGTGGAAGAACGCCTTCTGGGCGGCGTCGAGTTGGGTTCGATGGTCAGTCATCGCCATCCTCCCTGATTTTTGGGTTGGCGATTGGCTCATCGGCTTGATCTGTTCTCAACCAGCCGGCCAGTTCAGCAAGCATGGCTTCCTCAGCTGGCGACGGGGTGGTCGCGCCATCCTGCGCCTCAGCTGTGGGCGGGCCGAAAGCTTGCCGAAGCTTCATCAAGCGATCCCATGCCTTGGCATCGCCCTTCATGGCCTCGCTGAGGTGGCGGCGCAGCAGCGCCTCCACCGCAGGCACTTTCTTTCGCCGCCCGCGTTCGGAGATCTCAACCAGCTGGTAGAGCACCTCGTCCAACATCTCGGATATGGCCTTCTTGCGGCGCGGGCGCCCTTTTGGATTTCCAGACTGGCCCTTCTTGAACTGGGTCTTGCGCGGCGGGTTGGCGTAGCCGACCGGCCGGTGCGGATCGTGGCCGTTGGAGTCGATGGGCTCCGGGGCCGTCGCCTGCTCAGGCGGGGCGTTCTTCCAGGTACGATGACGGATTTGGATGTTGGGTTGCTTCTTACTCATGATCGCCCCCTCGTTGATCACGCACTTCACTAAAGCGGGCGCCGTCGGCCTCCAGGACCGCTTCAACGCCATAGGCTTGCCGGTATCGTTCGATGATGACGTCGCAGTAGGCCGGATCGATTTCGATCAGTCGCGACACCCGCCCGGTCTGTTCCGCGGCGAGCAGCGTGCTGCCCGACCCGCCGAATACGTCGAGCACAAGGTCGCCTCTTGCGGTGACGTCCTGCAGCGCGTCGGCGATGAGCGCGGTAGGCTTTACGGTGGGATGGAGCTTGAGAAGCTCGCCGCGCTCCTTCGACCCGGAGTTACACCCCGGATAGCCCCAGACATTGGTGCGGTTGCGCCCGTGCTTGCCGAGTTCGACATTATTGCGGTGGGACGCGCCGGGCTTTTTAAAGACGCAGACAAGCTCGTGCTGGCTGCGGTAGAGCGAGCCCATGCCGCCGACGCCTTTGTCCCAGACGGCGAGGTTGATGAGTTCAAAGCCAGCGGCTTGGCCTGCAATGATAAGCGGCGAAATCGAGCGCCAATCCATGCAGCTGAACGCGATTCCGCCCGCCTTTATGCGCTCGTAAAGCCGATTATGGACGGTGGTCAGGAACTTGGCGAACGCATCCTTGCTCATCTCGCCGGACGCCATCGCAAACTCGCGATGCTTCACCTTGCCGAGCCCGCAGATATGCTTGTCCACCGGCACGTTATAAGGTGCGTCGGTGAACACGGCGTCCACGACCTCGTTGCCGAGCAGCGCCTCATAGGTCCCAAGCTTCAGGGCGTCGCCGCAAACCAGCCGGTGCGGACCGAGGACCCATACGTCACCCGCACGCGTGACCGGATCGCTTGGCGGATCTGGCGGCTCCGGTTCGTGTCGCGCTGCGCCGTCGTCGAACATGAGATCGATCTCGGCGACTTCGAAACCCAGCGCCTCCATGTCGAAATCAAGCTCGATCAGCTCGCCGATCTCGATGCGTAGGGCGTCCATGTCCCAGTCGGCATCTTCGGACAGCCTGTTGTCCGCAATCCGGTAAGCGCGCACTTCATCGTCTGAAAGGTTCTCGACGCGAACCGCCGGTACATGGGTTCGGCCAAGCTTCTTGGCGGCGGCAATACGTGCAAGGCCGGCGATTACGTTGCCGCGCGCATCGATCAGGATCGGCGAGACGAAGCCGAAGCGCTCGATCGATTTGACGAGTTTGGCGATCTGATGCGGCGGGTGCTTGCGCAGCTCCCGCTCGGGCAGGCGAAGCGTATCTAGGGAGCTGTCAGAAGAAACTCCTCGTTAGCCGGCATCGGGCGATCCTGGCGAGATGACCAACCCATTTCGCTACTTCAAAACCTCGCCCGAGATCATCCGCCTGGCGGTGATGATGTACATCCGCTTCCCGCTGTCCCTGCGGAATGTGGAGGACCTTCTCCATGAGCGCGGCGTCGACATCAGCCATGAGACGGTCCGTTTTTGGTGGAACCGATTTGGACCGCTGATGGCGCGCGAGATCAAGAAGCGGCGGTCACAACAGCTTCGCCAGGTCACTCAATGGCGTTGGCATTTGGACGAGGTCTTCGTGAAGATTCGCGGCGAGACCCACTACCTCTGGCGGGCTGTGGACCATGAGGGAGAGGTGCTGGAATCCTACGTCACCAAGACGCGAGATAAGCAGGCTGCGCTTAGGTTTTTGAAGAAAGCGATGAAGCGCTATGGCCGCCCCGAGGAGGTCGTCACCGACCGGCTCAGGTCATACGGCGCGGCGATGCGGGAGATCGGAAACGGGTCTCGTCAGCAGACCGGCCGGCACCTCAACAACCGTGCCGAAAACTCGCATCTCCCGTTTCGAAGGCGGGAGAGGGCGATGATCCGATTCCGGCAGATGCGAAGTCTACAGAAGTTCGCCGCCGCCCACGCTTCCGTCCACAACCATTTCAACCACGATCGATCACTCGAACGCCGAACCCGGTTCAAAGATCTCCGCGACGCGGCGCTTGCTGAGTGGCGTGGCTTGCTCGTCGCCTAAGTCTCTGCGTGGCCGGCATTTCGAGACTTGTCCGCGTTTGTCTGACAGCACCCGTCCGGCGGCATCTGCACGATGGTTGCGCCGATACACAGCGGCGTGAGCAAGGTTCCGAACAGGCCCATGTCGTGGGTGTGCGGAAGCCAGGTCACAGCCGGATTGGCCCCGTTTGTGCCGCTCACCAGCGTGATCATGTCGATGTTCGCAGCGATGTTGCGGTGGGAAATTACGACGCCACGCGGCTCTGCGGTTGATCCTGAGGAGAACTGGATGATCGCCATGTCGCCGCCGGAAGGCGGCGCTGCGGAATTTGGCGTCGGATCGGCGCCCTGCGCCAGGAGCGCATCGAGGCCGAGGCGCGGCGCATCGGCGGAAACCGCCTTCAGGGCGACGTCTTCAGGATCGTCGCACACGATCGCGGCGGGTCTCAGGGCGCGCAGCGCACCCGCCGTTCGCCGCACCGCCGCCGGCCCGCGCGGCAAGGGCAGCGGCGCGGTCACCATGGAGGCCGACATCAGAGCGATGAGCGCGATGAGAAAGCGGGGCCCGGGCTTGACGATGAGCGCAGCCGAGCGCCCGGCGAGTCCACGGCCGCGCAGCGCCGCAGCCATGCGCCCGGCGCACTCCATCAGATCGCCATAGGTCAAGGTCGCGGTTTCCGCCTCGCCGTCGGCGAGATAGCGCAGCGCCACCGAGTCGGGGTGCGCGCGGGCGGCCCGGCGGATGCGGTCGAGCACCATCGTCATGGCTGTGCTCCATCCACCTTATGAGGACGGCGCGCAGAGACTTCGCGGCGCACGATGGCGTGGGTGGCGCGCAGTATGCGCCCGTGACGGCGCAGCGCGGCCGGGTCCATGTCGCGCTCCGGCGCGGTCTCCAGCACGAAGCCGCCATGGTCGCGCCCGCTCACCAGGGTGGCGTAGCTGCGATCCCGGCCCACGCCGCGCAGATCGCCGGCGATATATCGGATGGCGAAGCCGATCCGGCGCTGCGTTCCGCGATTGGGCTTCGAGCCGTGCACGATCTGCTGGTGGTGCAGCGACATCTCGCCGGGGTGCAGGACGATGTCCACCGCGGCGGTCTCGTCCACCGCGTCGCAGAGCACTTCACCCGCCGGCAGCATGTTGTCGCGATCGCCGGCGTCGCGATGGTCGCGCTGGGCGCCGTGGGTGCCGGGCATGACGCGCAGACACCCGGTCTGCGGCGTCGAGGCGGTGAGCGCCACCCAGGCCGTCAACGCATCCGGGCGTTCCAGCCCCCAATAGGTGGAGTCCTGATGCCAGGGCACATGGCTCGCCTCGCCCGGCGCCTTGTCGAAGAAGCTGCTGCCCCAGCACAAGACGTCGTCGCCGAGGATGGCGCGCACCGGGGCGAGGATGCGCGAATCATGCACCAGCGCCCACAAGGCCGGCGAAAGCAGATGCGCCTTCATGTTCAGCGCCGGCGGCAGGCGCCCGCCCCGCGCCGCGCCGAGCGTGTTCACCTTAGCCAGCAGCGCGTCCGCCTCGCCCGGCGACAGGATTGGGATCGGCGAGACATAACCTTGGCGGGCGTAGACCGTGCGAAGGGTTTCAGACCGGGGCATCGCAGCACTTTCCCGAGCGATGGATCAGACCGGCCTCGCGCACCGGCCGGAGCGGAAAGCCGCGCAGCCGGTAATAGAACCGGCTGGCGTGCTTCATCATGGCCGCGGCACGGTCGAGATCGGACGTGGAGACCCCGCCGTGGAACTGGTGAAAGGTCGCCTCGTCCACCAGCCGGATCAGCTGGGCGCCGGGATGACCGCAGGCGCGGATCAGCATGTCCGGGTTCACGCATCCCCCGCCCGGCTCGTCGAACGCCTCGTCATAGCCGCCCAGCGCCTCCCACAGCGTCTTGTGGAGAAACAGCGCGTTGCTTTCCAGAAGCGGCGACAACGCCGTCGGTTGCACCTCGCAGATCGAAATGTCGAACAGCCTGTCGGGCTGGTCAGGCCAGGAAACGGACTTGAGGAGCGCGTCTTCGACCGCCTGGTCATAGCCGGTTTGCGAGGCCATGAACTGGCGCTGCGGTCCCAGCTGCCAGTTCAGCGGCGCGATGACGGGAACAGGCGCGCGTGCAGCGGCGTCGCAGACCGCCTGGAGCAGACCTGCCGAGGCGAGCCGTGCGCCGTCGATCCATGCGCCCACAAGCGGCGCGTCCGCCAGCGCCAGCCCGGTGTTCAGCGCCGGCGCGGGAGACGGCGTGGGCGCTCGCGGCCGGATCACCGTCAGATCAAGGCCGGGAGCATCATACGCGTCCCGCTCCAGCGGCGGCGAAGAGCCGTTATCGACCACGATCACCTGGAGACGCGCCGGCGCGCCGCGCCAGCGCTGATAGGCCGGGGTAAGCGACAGCAGCGTGCGCGGCAGCTCGCGGTGCATCTGATACGCGACGATCACCACGGCGAGATCGAAGCAATGGGTCATGGTCACACGCCTGCGTCATTAGCGGCGACGAACAGGTCGATGGACGGGTATTGGAGCAGCAGGCTGGGTTCGACGATCACGCCGAACTCCTCCTCCATGACGCCGGCCATCACCACCGCTTCAATGGAATCCATGCCGAACACGTCGAACGGCTCGGCCGTGTCGATCGAGCCGGGATCCAGGGACAACAGCTCGCTGATATAGGTCACCATCCAGCGCTTCAATTCGGCGTCGGGAACCGGGATGCTGGGCGCGTCGGGGCCGACACTGTCGGTTTCACTCATCGAAAATCCTTGTCTACAGGGACATTTTCGCCGTGGCGGGTGGTGGGGAGATGCTTGAGGGCTCAAGGAAGCCGGACCGCTCGGCCGCCAGCGCGCCGGTCCGCGCCAGCGCGGCGCGGATCGAGGTCCAGTGCGCGTCGAGCGCGGCGAAAACCGTCGGGGGAAGCGGGCGCACAGGGGCGGCCTGAAGTAGCGCGAGGGCATGGTCGAAAGCGCCGGCCCAGTCGCGATGGAGATCGTCCGGCCAGCCGGCGTGCTCAACGAAACCGGCGAACTTGCCATAGGCGGGCCTGGCGACCAGAGCGCCCGGTACGCCGTAGGCGGCGGCGGCGATATAGCCGTGCAGCGACGCGCCGACATAAAGCCGGGCGTGGGCGAAAACGGCGGCGATCTCGCGCAGGCTCTCCGGCGCCTCAAGCACGACATGGCGCTCCGTCAGGCACGCCGAGACAAGCCGGGCCGTGGCCGCGTCGTCATGGGCTTCGCCCACGGCGACAAGGAGTGGAACGAGGCCCGCCTCGGCCGCGAACCTGTCGATAAGGCCGGCCAGACCCGCCGGGCCGAGCCCGTTCAGGCTGCGGTCGCGGACATGGACCGCCAGCACGTCCTGACCGCCGCCAAGGCCGACGCGGTCGCGGACACGCCGCCAATGAGGCTCAAGCGAGCGTTTCGGCCAATGGCGCGCCAGCTCCGCCACCGGATCGGGCGTCACGGTCACCGCCTCGGGCGCCTCCGGCAGGAACAGGCGTGCGCTCGCCCGGTCGCGCAGGCTGAAATAGTCGGCGGCTTCGCAGATGGCCCGGAGCGCAGGCCGGCGAGGGCTGGCGAACGGAAACGGCACGCCCGGCGCGTTCCAGACCACAGGAACGCGCCGCAGGGCCGCCGCGCGCGTCGCGCCCTCCCAGCACTGGGAAAGGCGGGCGCCGGCCGGGCGGTCCGACGGGGAGCCGCGCAGTTTGACGAGTCCGTCCATCTCGAAGTCGTGAACGATGTATCCGCCGCCGATCATCACCGCGTCCATGGGCGTCGCCGGATTGAAGAGCGCCTGCGCCGGCATGGGCGGCGCGCAGCCAAGGCCCGGCGCGCAGCCGGTGGGGGCGACCGCGATCACCGTCTCCCAGTCCGGCAACCGTGCGCGCGCGATCTCGGGAAACAGGAGATCGCCGAAATTCTGCATGTCGAACGCGCCGCAAATCAGCAGCGTCCCGCCCGGGCCGCGTCCGTCGGCGGGGCGTGGGCGCGGCGCGCTTAGCATGGCGCACGCTCCTGATTGAGCTCTGCGTCGAGAATCGCGTCGAACCGGCCGTCTTCCAGTAGGGCGCCGAGTATATCATGGCGCTTGACGCCTTCGGCCTCGTGCACGCGCACGCCGGCGAGCGAGGCGATGCGCTGGGCGTGGAGCCGGTCGGCGTACACCTCGCCGTGATAGACGTCGGTGCGCGTCGGCGTGCTCGCCGGCCAGAGCGAGGCGAGGTCCAGCTGCTCGTGCGGCAGATCGCTCAATCCGGTCTCGCAATGGGTCAAGGACCGATCCATCACGTCTCCGGCCAGCGGCGCGAGCGTGGTCTTCGGCGAAAACACGATGCAGCGCTCCGCGTTCAGACCGTGGGCGAAGCGGATTGCGGGGAAGCCGCCGCCGGAAACGCCGATCACCAGAAGGCGGCGCGCGTTCGTCACGGCCGGGACCTCGCGCAGCGCATCGAGCGCGTCTTCGAAACGCGGCCCGCGCTCCGCCAAACCGCGCAGGAAGAAGGCGTTCTGGAAATCGCGGCAATAAACGACCGGCACGCCGCGGCGCGCAAACCAGGTGTCGAAGACGGGCCTCGGCATGCCGGCGATGCGCGAGCGGATATACCCGACGAATACCACCGTCAGACCCGCCCGGTCGCCCACCGCCGTCTCGAAGCTGTTTTCAGGCCAGTGCTCCTTAAGCCGGTTCGACCAGGCCCAGGCGCCGTCTAGGAACAGGCGCGAATGGCTGTCGAGCACGCTCAGTCGCTGCGCCAGCCGGCCCGCCTGCTCGTCCAGCCGGGCCATCCAGCAGAATTCAAACAGCGCTCGGATCTGCCCCGGCGCAAGGTCGCGCCGCTCGCCATGGTCCAACTGCTTGAGAAGAATTTCCTGCAGCGCTCGCTCCTTGAGCGGCAGAAACTCGATCACGGACAGAAGCGGCATGCTGAGCGGGTGAGCATCGAGCGCCTCACGCAGCGCCGCCTCGGCCGCGTCCAGCCCCACCACCCGCCAAAGCAGTCTCACCCGGCGCGCCACAAGGGACACGTCCGGCGCGCCCGCCGCGATTTCGCGTTCGATTTCGGCGAGCGTGGCCGGTGCGCCCGCGCGCGTGCGCTGAAGGCTCCTCAGGAGATGGCGGGCGCGGATCAGCACCGGCGCGGGCGCCTTTCCCCTTGGCCCGCCATGGCCCTCAAGAAGGCCGCGTAGCTCCGCCTCCGCCCGGTCCAGCGCGCCGTCGCTCACTAGATACCGGGCGCGCTCCAGCGCCATGGCCGGAGCGAGCCCGTCCACGCCGACGGCGTCGGCGTAGGCGTCGAGGAAGGCTCGGGCTTGATCATGCCGGTCGAGCGCGCGAAGCGCCTGAAAATATTGAAGCGCGCTGAGCGGATCGCACAGACGCGGCCAGTCCACATCGCCGAACGCTTCGATGAGAGCCGCGTGATCCCGGCGCCTGGCATGCCAGCGGGTGAGCACAAGCCCAGTGACGGCCTCACGTTCGGGATCCTCGCACAAAACCTTTTCGACAAAGGCGGGAAAATCGAGCGACCCTTCGGCGAAAAGGCCGACGACAGCCGACAGGCGCGTCGCACGCCGCAGCGGGTCGGCGATGCGTTCATGCAGCGGCTGCGGAGCGCCCGCGCGGTTGACGGGCGGCTGCGCCGCATCCGGGTACACCGATCGGAAATAGGTGACGATCGCTGCGGCCGCCTCGGGCTCGCCAGCCTCGGCGAATACGAGCGCAGCCGTTCTCAGCCGCGGCTCCGGCCAGCCGGCGCACACTCTCTCAACCAGCCCCTCAGGAAGGCGCATCGTCGCTCCACCTCTCCGTTAGCGCGTTCCGTATCTTTAATGCCGCCGCTTATAGCAGGCGAGGAGATTCTGGCGATAAAGCGTTGCAAAGCGACAGCGGGAATCAGATATATGGCTCACCGGCGCACCCCTCTCGTGGCGGTGCTTCGCCGCGACGGCGCAAACGGAATGAGAGATGGCGATAATTTCTCATAGATACCGGTTCATCTTCATAAAAACTCAGAAGACGGCCGGAACGGCGATTGAAGTGACGTTATCACCGCTGTGCGGCCCCGACGACGTGGTCACTCCGATTATCCCGACCGAGCCTGGCCATACTCCGCGGAACTATCGCCATGGCGACGGCGACTTCTATAATCATATGCCTGCTTCGGAGATTCGCGACCGTATCGGCGTGCTGGATTTCAACGCGTATTTCAAATTCTGCGTCGAGCGCGATCCGGTCGAGAAATGCCTTTCCCACTACGCCATGCTCAAACATTCACCGCACCATGTGCGCCTCGCCGGCGATGTCGCGAGTTGGGACAGGTATGTCGCACGGGGTCGGTTCCCCATAGACCGCCGGATTTACACCGGCCCTGACGGGTCCCTTCTGGTCGATCGCGTTTTGAATTACGAGCGCTTGGAACAGGAGCTGCATGAGGTGATGGATTCTTTGGGCGTGCCGTGGACTGGACTGAAATCAAACGCCAAATCAGGATTTCGCGCCGGAGGAGTTCCGCGGCTTGAAGACGTGACCGAAGTCCAGGCGAGCGCGATCCGAAAGGCTTTTGACTCGTTTCCCCGAGCCAGATAGGTTGGACCGAGGCGCTTTTGGATTATACGGCTTTCAGGGCCAATCGCATCCGCGGATACACCCCTAGGGGCCAAATGTGATTTATAGGGCTCCAGATTGCTTTTGTGGAGCTGCTGGCCGAATGACTAAGCCGTTCCACTAACTCGAGACTTGGCCCGGCCGGATTTGCCACGCGGCGAGCGGTGATTTACCGGGCCGAAAACTCACACCTACCGCTCCGAAGGCGGGAGCGGGCGATGGCCCGGTTCAGGCAGATGCGCAATCTACAGAAGTTCGCCGCCACCCACACCTCCCTCAATCACCATCGATTCCTCGAACGCCGGTGCCGCTTCAAATCGCTCCGCGACGAAGCGCTGGCCGAGTGGCGACAGCTTCTGGCTGCACAAGGCTGTGCATCGTGATTTCTGAGACCGTCCGCTTTGGTCTGGCAGCACCGCCACAAAGCTGAGATGGGCCGGGGAGCATTCCGTTTGCGGAGGTGTCAGGACTTGACCGTCGACACCCTGCCCACACCCTGCTTCGTCGTCGACACCGGCAAGCTCGACGCGAACGTGGCGCGGATGGCCGCTCGGGCCGAGGCGCTCGGCGTGGCGCTCAGACCCCACGGGAAAACCCCGAAATGCGCGGAGTTTGGACGTAAGCTCGCCAACGGCGCAGGGCTGTGCACGTCGACGCTGCTCGAGGCGGAGCGCTACTTCGCCGCCGGGATCAAGGACCTGTTCTACGCCGTCGCGCTGAGCCCGGCGAAAGCGGCGCGCGCCGCCCGCCTCATCGCAGACGGCGCCGCGCTGACATGCCTGATCGACGACCCTGACGGGCTTGCGGGAATCGCCGCCGCCGCGCGCGTCGCGGATGTGAGGATTCCTCTGCTAATCGAAATCGCCGCCGACGATTACCGCAGCGGCGTCGGGCTTGAGGGACCGGACTTGCTAAGGCTCGCCGAGGCGGTGGCGGAACAGGACCGTCTCGATCTGGTCGGCGTCATGTCGTATGGCGGCGCATCCTATACGTGCCGGCCTGAGGAGGCGGCGGCCTTGGCGGAGCGCCACCGCATCGCGCTTCTTGAGGCGGCTGAGCGCTTGCGCGGTGCGGGGCACGCGATCAAGACGCTGAGCTTCGGATCGACGCCGGCGGTCCTGTACGCCGCCGGCCTCGAGGGCGTCACCGAGATCCGGTGCGGGATCTACGCCTTCCAGGACCTGTTCCAGGCGGCGATCGGCGCGTGCGCCATTGAGGATATCGCCGGCTCGGTCCTGACCGAGGTGATCAGCCGGCAGCCGCGCAACAACCGGTTCGTGATCGACGCCGGCGCCCTGGCGTTATCCAAGGACCGCAGCACGGCGGCGACCGCCTTCGACAGCGGTTTCGGCCGGATTTGCGACGCGGCAAGCGGCGCTTTGATCGGGGATTTGTTCGTGGCGTTCACCAGTCAGGAACTCGGGCTTGTGACGAGCCTGTCCGGTGCGCCGATCCCGATGGACGCCTTCCCCGTGGGGCGCCGTCTGCGCGTGCTGCCCAACCATGCCGATATGACCGCGGCCGCGTACGACGCGTATCATCTTGTCAATGCGCGCGGCGAGGTGACCGGCCGGCTGGAGCGGTTCAACGGCTGGTGACAGGGCTTGGTCTCGTGGCGCCGCGCATTGGTCGGCTGTACGAACGTAGCCGCATAGGCGATTTTGCAGGGTTTCATCGCCACGGTGCGTGTCAAGTGAAACGCCCGTTCGCGGGGATCGGATCATTCTCGACGGCTGAGTGACCCATTTCGCGGCATCAACGCCCCACCAGGGGGACGTCCGATCGGCGGCCATTCAGCGCAGGCGGTGCTCGTATGACGGCGCCAATCGAGGGATCGTCTCGCCGTTGGCGTTCAGGCCCGCACGAAAAGTTATTTTCTTATTCAACGTTAGTGATGGACGGGTCGCCTCATGGCGGGTAATTTGTGATATAAAAAGCTCGTGGTGCGCGCGACGTCGCTGGCCGCGAATTCACGCGCATCAGGTTATGCGCATAGGCGGGCGCGTCTGCAGATCGCGCGCCCACAAGCATCGCGATGGGGGCGCTGTGCATGGGCGGGTTTGATCGTATCGCCGGATTTCGGTGCCGATGTGCGGTCTCGAAATGCGAAACCAAGGAGTTCGCACTGACCGGGTCTGGGGCGGAACGCGCCTCTGAGGCCTTGGCCATGGCCGCGACCCTTTCGTCTCTGCGTTGCCCTCAATGCGGCAAGGGCTGGCGCATCGAGACGGTGTCGGAGCCGGTGTTGTCGACACACGTTGACGTGCCGGCGAGGGCGCCTGCGCGGATGCGCGCGAAGGGCGGCTGACCTAATCGGCGCCGAAACGGCGCCGGGGTTGGACCGGGATCGGACGGGCGCTGCGGTCAGACGGACGCCGCCCGCCAGACGGCGGACACGAACTCAGACTGCTTCGATACGCCGGTCTTGCTGAAAATAGAGCGCAGCTGCGCGCGCAGCGTGCTGATATGCACCGAATGCATGTCGGCGATTTCCGCGAGCGTATGGCCCGCCGCCAGGTCCGCGGCGAGGCGCGCTTCGGCAGGGGTCAGGCTGAAAAGCGAGGCGAGATCGGGGCCGGGCAAGGGTTCCGACTTCACCAAGGGGCGAATCGTCACCAGAATCGATTGAGGCGTCGCGCCGACGGCGAGGAGCGTTCGCGCGGAGGCCGCCCACTTCATGTCGCCGTCATCGGTCTCACAGGTCAGAAGCGTGCGATAACCTTTATGGCTGGCGTTCGAGACCAGCTCGATCATGGTCTCTTCCAAAGCTGGTTTGACCGCTGTGACAACGCCATCGGTGAGTTTGACGGCATCGCCGCGCTTCAGAATCAGGTCCGCTGACAGATTGGCGCCGAGAAGTGTGAATTGCGGGGTGATGAGAAACTGAGCAGGATCCGCCGCGATCCTCTTCAGCCCGCCTGTTTGTGTGTCCGGCATGGTCACTTCGCGCACATTGGAATCCGTCCATAATTGTGAGCATGTTATGGGCTTTCGGATACCAACGGACAAGGAAATTTTCCATACGACCAAATAGTTAGTTAATTTAGACTAACAGAATAAACCGCCCGACCGTCGGTTTTCAGCTGAAAGCCGCCCACCGATAGCAAAGTGAAACGGCCGAACGCTTGACGCGGGATCGGCCTTACTCGAATCGCTTCGAATCGGCCGGCGGCGCGGGGCGTTTCGGGCCCGTGCCGCTCCCGGGCTTTCAGGGCGGGCCGGACATCGACCGTGTCGGCGAAAAGCGCCGGAGGCGCCGAACCCGAACCTGGCTCAGCCTTCGCGCAGGGCGTTCCGCATGGAGTGTTTGATTCTGGCGAAGGTCTGTTCGATCGGGTTGAGGTCGGGGCTGTAGGGCGGCAGGAACCAGAGGCGCGCCCCGGCCGCGCGGATCAGGCGGCGGGTCTCGGCGCCTTTGTGCGAGCCGAGATTGTCGAGGATGACGATGTCGCCCGGCGAGAGGGTGTCGACCAGCATCTGGGCGACCCAGGCGCGGAAGGCTTCGCCGTTGACCGGCCCGTCGAACACGCAGGGCGCTGTCAGGCCGCTGGCGCGCAGGGCCGCCAAGAAGGTGAGCGTACGCCATTTTCCATGCGGCGCCCGGCCGATGAGGCGCGCCCCCTTCGGTCCCCAGCCGCGAAGCGGGGCCATGTTGGTCTTCACCCCGTTCGTCAGGAAATCGATCCCCCGGATCGATTTCTCGTCCTCCTCACCATCGATGAAGACGAGCCGGCGGGGATCCAGGCCGGCCTCAATGCGTTTCCAGCGCCGGCGCTTGCGCGCCACGTCAGGACGCGACTGCTCGACGGCGAACAGGGTTTTTTTTGAAGCTGAGACCCTCGGCCTTGAGGAAAGACCAGACGGTGACCGGCGAGACCCTCACGCCCCGCTGCGCCAGCAACTCGGCCAGCTTGTCCAAGGTGAGGTGCGGCGTGTCCTCGATCCGCGCCAAGACGAACGCCCGGTGCGGCTCCAGAAGCCGTTTGCGGTGGCCGCCCGTCTTTCCGGGTCTTAGATCGCCCTGGCGTTTCAGCAACGCCGCCCACTTCACAACCGTCGACGGTGCGATCTGGAAGCGTACCGCGACCGACCGGCAGCTTTCGCCGCCGAGAAAGGCCGCGACCGCGCGATCACACAAATCCAGCGAATAATATCGTCCCATGACCGCCAGCCTCCACCAAGCGACCAAGGTGAATCACGATTTGCCCGAACAAGGAATCCCACGCGCCTCCATCAAGAACGAAGATGCTCTAAAGGGCCATCACATGGAATGATTGAGCGAAATCCCTTATGGCTCGCGTTGGACACCAGAGCCATCATTGGCGCCTCAAGTTCCAGCTTTCCCGCATGGATTACTCCGTCCAAGAGTCAATGGCATCGCCGCGCCGCAAAATCATATCGGCGGACAGATTCGCGCCGGGCAGCGCAAATTGCGGCGTAACCAGAAATTGTGCTGAATCTGCGGCGACCTGCTTCTGACCCTCTGACAGTTTTGTGGTCACGGCGACTTCGGTCACTTCCATGTCAATATTGCGTGCAGGAGCGCGAATGTGACGATTCAATCGGAGAGGTTCAAGGCATTCTTCATCTATTCCAACTACTTGGTACTCTCGTACATTAAATAGAGTAACCGACTGCTTTCGCGCTGGAATCACAATCAAAGATAGATAGGATTTAAATCCGCCTTCAGGCGGCCGGGATAGGAGCCTCGCCATAGCGCGTCAAGCGCGTCATCCCGCATACGGCTGATGGATCAGGCGGCTGCGGCGGCCTGTCGCCATTAGGGTTCGCGTAAAGCGTTCCGCAGCGAGGCGCGCAGCGGTTCGATTAGGTATTCAAGTAGAGTACGTTCACCCGTGACGACAAGCACTTCGGCGGGCATGCCGGGAATCAGTTCGATATCCGCTCCGGTTCGGTCGACGATCGCATCGAGCTGATCGCGGTCGACCTGAACTTTAAGCGCATAATACCGCTCACCGGTATCCGGATCGGTGATGGCGTCCGCAGAAACCGACACGACCTCGCCGCTGATTCGAGGCAACTTGCGCTGATCGAGTGCCGAAAAGACCACCTTGACCTCCTGACCCTGAGCGACGACGTCGACGTGCAGAGGCGAAAGGCGGGCGTCGATAACGAGCCGTTCCTCGCCGGGAACGATATCCAGGATCGGATCGCCGGGCCGGATCACGCCGCCGACGGTGAAAATCTGCAGGTTCACAACTGTGCCTGAAATCGGGGCGAGGATCCGGGTCCGGCGTAGAACGTCCTCACTTGCAAGCAATTGTTCGGTCACTTCAGCAAGCTGGGCTTGCACCTGATTCAGCTCTGTCGAAATCTCGTCGAGACGCTGGGCGTCTACGGTCAGGATCTGGATTTCGGTCTCCCCGATCGACTGCCGCGCGCGCGCGATGCTCGCCTGATTGGCTGCGAGGCCCTCACTGATCGACGCTTCTTCGCGCTGCAAAGCGAGAAGGCGCGGCCGTGGCGCGAGGCCGCGATCATAGAGGGATTGGGTGTCGGCGATTTCGCTCGAGATCAGCTCGGCGCGCCTGCGCTGGCTGACGATCTGCGCCTCAAGGCCGGCGATCTCGGCCTCAAGCTGGCCGATGCGCTGCCGGAGCATGGAGCGCCGGTTTTCATGCAGATCAATACGCTGCGCGAACAGATCGCGTTGCACTTCCAGAATATCAGCGATGGCCGCCTCCTCGGCCCGGTTAAGCAGGGCTTCGGGAAAATGCGGCGCATCATGGCCAAGCTGCTCGCTGCGAAGCCGGGCGCGCTGCGCCGACAGCAGGTCGCGCTGCCCGGCGAGCACGCGCACGCCTGATCGGGCCTGGGTCTCCTGCAGGATGACCAGCGTGTCGCCCTCCCTCACCATGTCGCCATTGGAGACCTGCAGCGCCTCCACGATCCCGCCTTCGAGATGTTGAACTGTTCTACGGCTTCCCTCGGGACTGATCTGTCCCGCTGCGACGGCGCCGCCTGCGATAGGAACGAACCCGCCCCACCCTATGAAGATGGTGATGAACGCGGCGACCACGCCACCGCCAACCAGGGTGGGCAGCCGAATGGCGGAAAGAACACTCATGCCGGTGCACCTCCGGCAGGGCCGGCTTGACGTTCGGCTCCAGCACGACTGGCGAAGCGGCGGCGTTCGCGCATGACTTCGAGCACCGCGTCACGAGTGTCGAAAATCTCCACCGCGCCGTCCTTCAGCACGAGGATCTTATCAACGAACTCAAGCGCTGCCTGGCGGTGCGCGACGAGCACGATGCCGACGCCCGCCTGCTTCAGTCCGTTCATGGCGGCGAGCAGAGCGAGTTCGCCTTGTTGGTCGAGATTGGCGTTGGGCTCATCAAGCACGACGAGGCGCGGATTGCTGTAGACCGCGCGCGCAAGGCCGACACGTTGCTTTTGGCCGCCCGACAGGGGGTGGCCTCCGCTGCCGATTCTCGTGTCATAGCCCTCGGGCAGACCAAGAATTAAATCATGGACATCGGCGATCCGCGCGGCGGCGATTACAGCTTCGGCTGGCGGGTCGGCCGCCATTCGCGCAATATTCTCTTTGACCGAGCCGGGGAAGAGCTGAACCTCCTGGGGCAGATACCCGACCGCCGCGCTGAACTGGTCGCGCGGCCATTGGGAAATTTCCGCCCCGTCAAGGCGCAACGATCCCTTGATTGGTGTCATCAGCCCGCAGATCGCGCGGCATAGCGTGCTTTTGCCGGAGGCCGAAGGGCCGATCACGGCGACAGCTTCGCCAGGCTCGACCCGGAAGGAAACATTGCGGAGGATGAGCTGATCGCTCTGAGCCGCCTTAATGAACACCGAACTGGCGATGAGCCGTCCTTCCGGATCAGGCAGCCGCATTGGCTCGGGCTGCGGCGCAGCTTCGCGCAGCAACGCTTGCAGTCGTTCATAACCAACCCGGGCCGAGACGAAACCTTTCCATGCGCCCAGACTCTGTTCGATCGGCGCGAGCGCGCGGCCAAGAAGGATCGAGCCTGCGATCATAGCCCCGGCTGTCATCTCATTAAGCAGCACAAGCAGCGCGCCGGCGCCCAGCACCCCGACCTGCACGCCCATGCGCAGGAAGCGCGACAACCCTGTCAGCGACCCGCCCAGCTCGCTCGCCGTCTGGCCTCGTTCCTGCGCCGCAGTGGCGGTACGCTGCCAGCGTTGGGCCAAATGGTCGAACATGCCGAGTGCATATACGGTCTCGTATTGGCTAGCCACGCGATCGGCTTCGTCATGCGCGGCGACCGAAGCGCCGGAGCTTTCTTTTAGCGGCTTGCGCGTCACCAACTCGTTGACCAGAGCAACGACGAGCATGACTACCGCGCTGACCAAGCCAAGCAAGCCGAGCCAGGGGTGCAGAACCCAAAGACAGCCGATGAACACCGGCACCCAGGGCGCATCGAAGAACGGGTTCAGGCTGGCGCCGCCGACGAAAGACTGGACCTGCTGGAAGTCGCGCAAGGGCTGGGCGCCGACGGAGCGGCCCTTGACGCTGACTTCGAGGCTGGCCCGGAGCAGATCGGGACCGCAGCGCTCATGCAGCCAGCGGCCCATCCGTGCGAGCAGAGAGGTGCGCACCGCCTCGAGCAATCCGAAAACCACCAGCGCGGCGAGCGCGATCAGCGTGAGATAAAGCAGCGTCTCCCGGCTGCCGCTGGTCAGCACTCGGTCATAGACCTGCAGCATGTAGAGCGGCGAGACCAGATAAAGCAGGTTCAGAAAAAACGAGAAGACCGCCACCACAACGAAGGCTGGCCGAGCCTCCTTCAGCGCCAACTGAAGGGTCGTTGGCGTGTCCTGCGCCGACTGTTTAGCCATGGTCTGGTGTCCCCGCCGCCGCCGCGCCCCCGCCGAATTCGCCCGCCTGTCTCGTGGCGGGGCGTCTGGCGGAGATCGCAAGACCGGCGCCGGACGGCTCAGCCGCCCGCCGTCGCCTCGGGGGAAAGGTCTGCCACAACGCCGCCACGGCTGGCAACTCTGAGCCAACGCATCGGGCTTTCGGCGCTTTGCACGGACACCCAGGCGAAATCGGTGTCCGACCAGGGCAGAATGGCGTCACGGTTATTGTCCAGCACGTAATCCCCGTCCGTCGTGGAAAGAACGAGAACGGCGTGATGTCCGGTACGCCGGCTGAAGACGGTGGCCAGCCTTAGCGAAGCGCCGGGAAACCCCAGCTCAAGCAGCGCGGCGCGCTTGGCTAAGGCGTAATCCTCGCAATCGCCGGCGGAGTCCGCAATACGCCATAAGTCTCGATTTCCGAACGTCTGGTCGGGGACATAGCGGATTGCGCGATTGGCGCCGCGATTCACCTTGATGACGGTCGCCCACAGCGCCGCGTCCATCTCCACCTGCGGCTGGAGCGCCAGACCGGATTGAGCCCCGCAGGCTTCGGGATCGGCCAGGCACATTTCGACGAACCCGACTGGGGCCGCGGCGACTCCGACCGCGGTCAGCTGGGACGAGGCCGGCGGCGCAGTGGTCGCGCAAGCCGCAGCCATTAGCGAAGCAAACACGGCGAGAAGTCGGCCTCGCCAGGCTCTGGAAACCAGCATCATTACCACCCGATTTGTTTTTCTTATGGGTGGACTGTCCCAGATTTGAATTTAGGCGCGGCTAACAAGGATGGTGAATGTTCCGTAAATTTTCGGTTTTATTCCTCAGTCCTATCGCGATACCTGAACTGGACCGAGTCCAAGCCCGCCTGTGCATGCACTTCTTCGATGATAAAAACCCAGTCACCTGCAGCTGCAATCAGGAAGCGCGTGCGCCTCTTCGTCTCCGATATCGCTTCGATCTCGCGTACGCAAAGTGTGGTCTCGGCGATCAGCCAGCGGCCGTCTGAATCCGGAAGCGGCGCCTCGATCCGGCTGCTAATCCGGTACACATCCTGACAGGGCGTGGTGGCGTCCGGGCTGCGGAAGCTGGTCGAGCATAGCGCTGAGCGGTTCGCGTTGCGCGCGCGCTGCGTCGCGAGCGCGCCGCCATCGGGCAGCCGGCTACGGATGAACGGGGCGGGGAAGGCGGCTTCAAACGGGCAGTCAGGCGCGCCAAAAATGTGCGTATCGGCGTCTCCCGCGCCCTGCATCGCCAGAAACCAGGCAAAAAGAGAGGTGGCGAACATGGCGCAAGGCTCCCGGCTTCGGACTTGCAGTGGGTTTAATGGACGAACGGCTTATGTAATATATCGACACAAGTGGCGTTCAAACGAAGTAGCAATCTGCACCCTTCGGCTGAGGTCGGGAACTAACTGGGGGAAAAAATGGTGTTTCGCTGTCTCGTTGTCGCCGCCGGGCTCTTGGTGGCTGCCGCCTGCGGAAGCACTGGTCCGGCCGCGACCACCCTGGCGCCTGGTATGACGGCTGCGCCCGCCTCTGCGCAGGCGGATCCAGCCTCCAGGGATATCGTCGAAGGCTACCGCCTTGGATCCGGCGACCGCGTGCGGGTGATTGTGTTCGGCGAAGAGCAGTTGTCAGGTGAATTCCAGGTCGACGGCGAAGGTTCCATGGCGCTGCCGTTGATCGGAACCGTTGCGGCCGGCGGCAAGGCGCTGCGCGAGCTTGAGGCGACGATCGTTGACCGACTGAGCCAAGGTTATCTGAATGAGCCTCGGGTCAGCCTTGAAGTCGTGGGTTACCGCCCGTTCTATATCCACGGAGAGGTCGAGCAGAGCGGCGAGTTTCCCTATCAGGCGAATATGAGCGTGTTGAGTGCGATCGCCCTGGCGGGTGGCTACACCTATCGCGCTGATACGCGACGCGTCTTCATTACGCGAGCGGGAGCAAGCTTTGAGACGGAATTTCCGGCAAATCAGGCCACACGCGTGCGGCCCGGTGATGTTGTCCGTGTGCCGGAGCGGTTCTTCTAGTGTGGTATATTTGGTACGCACCGCGGGGGCTTCTGGTCTCCCTGTAAGCGCCAAGTATACCCGATATTAGATATATGATAACACAAACCGCGTATGCATGTCATATCAGGAGGGGACAATGGCGACTCTTATTAAAGCGGTGGCTGCGGCAACGATGCTGGTGTTTGCGAGCGGCGGGGCGAGCCTCGCTCAGGAGCCCGCCGCCGAGGTGCAGATCGACTCGGTCGAGGCGCTGATCGGCGAATTGCTTCTGGCCCAGACGTCGGCCGATGCTCTCAATGCAATCGAAGCCAGCACGCTCAATGAAGAGCAGATTGCGTTTGCGTTCGGCGCGGCGTTTCAGCTGTCCGGCCAGGCGGCGGACGGGGCGATCCAATCCGCCTATAGGATCTGGCTCGGCAACCGTTCCGAAGCGGCCGCGCGGGACTTGGCCACTCAGTTCGCCGCGGGCGTACAGTCGGCGGCTCAAGGCACGGCCGGCGGCGGAGCATTCTTTGGCGGCGCCGCCGAGGGCGGTGCAGGAGGCGCCGGAACAGGTGGCGGCGGAGGCGCGAGTCCGACCTAATCGCCTAAACGCTTTGCTGATTGTCGGATCGGCCGTCGGCCGGGGCGTCGGACCGCAGTGGGCGGTCGTGTAGGGGAAAACCATGACGTTTAAGCTCATCGCGCTTGGCGCATTGGCGTGTTCGGCCGTTTTGGCGGCTCCGCTTCCTGCCGCTCATGCTCAGGGCGCCGACGGGCGCTATCAGTCGGTGACCGAACGCGACCGTCCGGAGTATGATCCGGCGGGCGTGCGGGCGGGCGCGTTCATGCTGTTTCCTTCCGCGACGGCCGGGTTCGGCCATGACAGCGATGTGTTTGCGACCGACCTTCTGTCCGAAGACTCTGGATTCTTTCTCTACGGGCTGAACCTCGAAGGCGAGAGCCTCTGGTCACGCCACAGCGCCTCTTTCGACATCGGTCTGGACGGCAGCGCCTACACCGATCTCGAAGACGAGAGTTTCACCGATCTCTATGCATTCGGCGAAGTCGGCCTTGAAGCGGCGCGCGACCTCTTTTTCGAGTTCGATCTCGGCGTGGAGCGGCTCAACGAACCGCGCACCGCGAACAACACCACCGCAGCGAATGCGCTCTTGCTGACCGAGGAACGCATCCAGTTCGATCGTTTCACCCTCGGTGCGGCGGCTACGCGCATCTTCAATCGCCTGCGCATAATCGCCGACGCCGATTTCACAGATCTCGACTATGATGACGCTGTTCTTGTAGGCGGGAATATCTCTGATCAGGACGTTCGCGATCGCGATGTGACACGGTTCGGTCTGCGCGGCGATTACGCCCTTTCGCCGGATTCCAGCTTGTTTCTCGCCGGCGCGGTTAACTCGCGCGAGTACGACCAGACATCACCTGACCCGACGCTCGCCCGCTCCTCGGACGGCTACGAGATCGTGGCCGGCATGCGGATGGGACTGACCAACCTGATCCAGGGCGAATTCTTCCTCGGCTATCAGTCGCAGGACTATGACGGCTCGGCCCTGTCCGACATTGACGGTCTCGACTACGGGGCGGATCTGGACTGGTTCGTTTCGCCGCTGACAACCCTGACGTTCGAGGCGTCGAGCTCCATCGAGGAATCCGTCGTCGCCGGCGCGTCCGGGTTTATCGCCCAGCGCGCCGCGATCGGCTTCGAGCGTGAAATCCGCCGCAATGTCATCGCCGAGGCGCGTGTGTTCGTGGAGAGCGATGATTTCGAGGGCATCGCCCGCGAGGACGACCGTTACGGGTTCGAAAGCAGGCTGGATATTCTCGTCAATCGCTCCGTCTCAGTTTTTGGCGATATTCAGTACGCCGATCAGTCTTCGAACTCGGTCGGTAATTCGTTCGAGCGCACGGTCGTGCGTATCGGGATCACGTTGCGCCGCTGACGGCCGATGGCCTGTCCTCGGTTCGGATGACTCGCCATCCACCGATTGCGCGAGGCCAGATCAGGAGTGGATCGATCATGCATGTCCCCAAGACCGATGCGTTTGACCACAGCGGCGGCGCGGACAGCATGATCGGGCTTTCCGAACTCATACTGATCCTGCGCCGGCGCCTTGCTCTCATCGTCATGGTGGCGGCCCTGGTGATCGGCGGCGTCGCCGCCTACACCTTCTCGCTGACCAACGAATACACCGCTACGACCCGTCTGCTTATAGAGCCGCGCCAGCGTCAAGCCGTCGATATGGACGCGGTGCTCTCCGGTCTGCCCTCCGACACCAATGCAGTCGATACGGAAGTGGCCCTGCTTCGCTCTCCGTCGCTGGCCGCACGCGTGGTCGATTCACTTGAACTGACCGCCGATCCGGAGCTGAATCCCGCGCTGGACCCCGATCCGAGCCTGATCGGAGCCCTCCGGCAACGCCTTCTTGGCGGCGAGACCCCGGAGCGGTCGCCCGAGCAGCAACGTGAGAAGGTGATCCAGGCGTTCGGAGAACGCCTCAGCGTCCAGCGCGACGGACTGACCTATGTAATTCGCCTATCCTTTCGCTCGGCCGATCCGCAAAAGGCCGCGGAGATCGTCAACGCCCTCGCCGACGCCTATCTGGTGGATCAGCTCGAAGCGAAGTTCGACGCCACCGAGCGCGTCAACGAGTGGCTGTCGGAACGCCTCGGCGATCTGCGCAACGAGGTCGCCGCGGCCGAGAGGGCTGTCGCGATCTATCGCAGCGAAAACGGGCTCACCGATGTGGAAAGCGGGCTTTTGAACGACGCCCAGCTGTCAGAGCTCAACGCGCAGCTGATCCTGGCGAGAACCGAGCTCGCCGAGGACCGCGCACGTCTGCGCCAGGTCAACGAGCTGATCTCGTCCGGCGAAAGCGCCGAGACAGTGGCTGAGGCCGTCGATTCCGAGACGATCTCGCAATTGCGCACCCAGCAGGCGCAGGTTGCCCGCCGCCGCGCCGACCTCGCCTCCCGTTATGGTGAGCGGCATCCGGAGATGATTCGCGTCAATCGCGAGATTTCCGATCTCAATGATCAGATCGGGGCCGAGATCGCGCGGATCGTCGCCTCCCTTCAGAACGAGGTCGCGGTCTCCCAGGAGCGCGTTCGAACGTTAACCGGCGAACTCAACACCCTGGAGAGCCGCAGCAACACCGACGAGCAAGCGATGGTGCAGCTCCGTCAACTCGAACGGGACGCCGAGGTGGTTCGCGGTCTGTACCAGTCTTTCCTCACGCGCTTCCGCGAAACATCAGAAGGAACGACTTTCCAGCAGGCGGACGCGCGCGTGATCGCGGAGGCCAGCGCGCCGGTTGAACCCAGCCATCCAAAATCAATGCTGCATCTTTTCATCGCGGTCGCGCTCGGCGGCATGGCGGGGATGGGGGCGGCCTTCCTTGTCGAGATGCTGGAGAGCGGCGTGAAATCGAGTGAGGAAGCCGAGACGATTTTCGGAGCGCCGGTTTTGGCCTCGATCCCGCGGCTCACCGGGAGTCTCGCGCGAAAACGCATGGACGGAGTCGTCATTGAAAAGCCGTTCTCCCCTTATGCCGAAAGCGTAAGGACCCTGAGAACCGGGCTTAAGATGTCCAATATCGACAATGAGCCGCAGGTCGTGCTCATCACCTCCTCGCTTCCGGGTGAGGGAAAGACAACCACGGCGATTTCGCTCGCGCGCTCGGCGGCGGCGAGCGGCGTGAAGACCATCCTTGTCGACGGCGACCTGCGCCGCGGCGGAATTCTCGGGCGTCTGCGTCTCGCCCCCGAAGCCGGACTGATCGAGGCGGTGACCGGCGCGGCGCCGCTTTCTCAGGCGATCGTCCGGGATGAGGAGAGCGGGGCGGATGTCCTCGGAATGAAAGGCCAGCCCAGTCATCCCGAGGCCCTCCTGAATTCGAACGCCTTCAGCCAATTGATGGCGGATCTTCGCAGCCGTTACGATCTCATCGTCATTGACGCCGCGCCGTTCCCGGCGGTCGCCGACACCGCGCTGCTCGCGCGCCAGGTCGACAGCGCGGTCTTCGCCGTGCGCTGGCGATCGACCTCGCGCAAGCTCGCCGCTGCGACGCTGGATCGAATCCAGCGCATGAAGCTGCCGCTCGCCGGGCTGGTGCTTTGTCAGGTCAATCCGCGGTCGCGCCGCCTCTATGGCGAGGGCGAGGCGGCCTATTATTACAAGACGTACCGCAAGTACTATTCGTGATGATCGCGGACGGCTTTCGTGCAGCGTGTCTTGCGCTGCTCGCCGGCATGCTCGGTTGGCTGGCGTTCGAAACGCGTACCGACGTCCAAGTCGAACCGATCCGCCGTGACCTCGCCGCCGGCCGGTCCTTGGTGTCGCCTGACACCGACAGGGCCCTTCAGCCAGATCGGCAAGTCTTCTGGGACGTTGGCGCGCGCGGCGATTTTTTCGCCGCGCTGCTCCTGGCGTCGAGCAGCGATGATCCGGCGCATTACGACGCGGCTGCGGCGCATTCCATCCGCGCTCTTGAGCGCGCCCCGGCCCAACCGCTCTACTGGCATCGGCTCGCCTCGGCGCGCTACGGGACCGGCGACGACATTGGCGCGGCGGCGGCGTTGTCGACCTCCTACAGCTGGGGCGGTGTGCTTGATGACGCTGCGATCGCCCGCATTCGATTAAGCGACCGCCTCTGGGACCGTCTCGACGAACCCACTCGGCGCGCTGTCCTGCGAGAGCTGCGCTTGCTCGGCGATGACCGGCGCTTGCTCAATGCGCTCGCCGGTACTTATTCCAGTTTATCGCCCGACTTCCGCCGTGAGATTCTCGCCGCCTTGGAGCCGCCGGAACGCGTTCACTTCATTCGCCGGATCCGAGCGCATGGGGCTGGTCGCCTCTAGGAGCGCCCAGCGCGCCGCTTGCCGCGGCGGCGTCTAGCTGTGATGTCTCATAAGGTTGTTCATCCGGACTGACCGCCTGAAGCTGGTTGTTGCGACACAGCGAGCTGACAGGGGAGCCCGGATGAACAGTCAAATCAATGCCAGAACGACGCCGTATGCGCGAGCCCGGATGGTGGCTCGGCGCGAAGCGGGCGTGCCGGTGCGCGAGATCACAGCGGCGTTCGCCGTTTCAGAGCGCACGGTGTTCAAGTGGCTGGCGCGCTTTCGATGCGAAGGCGAGGCGGGACTGGCGAACTGGTCGAGCCGCCCGCGCCGCTCGCCGCGCGCGGTCGCGCCGCGCTATCGCGAGGCTGCGCTGCTGATGCGGCGGACCTTCAAGATGACTGGCGAGCAGATCGCCGAAGCGCTGCGCCTGGCGCGCTCCAGCGTGGCGCGCTGGCTGGCCGACGCGGGGCTCTCGCGTCTGGCCCGGCTGGATCCCGCCGAGCCGGTGCGGCGCTATCAGCGCGAGCAGCCCGGCGAGCTGATCCACATCGATATCAAGAAGCTGCGCCGGTTCGCCCGGCCCGGCCATTGGGTCACCAGTCTGCGCGCGGGCAACCGCAACAAAGGTGCGGGCTGGGACTTCGTCCATGTCGCGATCGACGACGCCACGCGGCTGGCCTACGCCGAGGTGCTGCCCGACGATCGCCGGGCCAGCGCGGCAGGCTTCCTGGTGCGCGCGCTGCGCTGCGCTGGTATCGGGATCAGGGCGTCGATGTGGAACGGGTGATGAGCGACAACGGCTCGGCCTATGTCGCCAAACTGTTCGCCCGGACCGTGCGCCGGCTGGGCCTGCGCCATATCCGCACCAGGCCTTACACGCCGAAAACCAACGGCAAGGCCGAGCGCTTCATCCAGTCTATGCTGCGCGAACGGGCCTACGCCGCGCCCTTCCCGTCAGCCGAAGCAAGGCGCGAAGACCTGCCGAAGTGGATCAGGCGTTACAAAACCTGCCGAAGGCACCGCTCTCAATCGACGCACGCCCCTTCAGGCCCTCGCAGGCCTGAACAACGTGGTGAGACATCACAGCTAGCTGTCGAAGCTATGAAGGTTGTTCACCCGGGGCTGGGTTGAGAAGCTGGGGTTACCACACTCCACTCCTTAACCCGGAGAGCCCCGGATGAACGTCCACAAGAATGCGCGTCTCGCCCCGAGAGGTCGAGCGGTGATGATCAGTCGGATAGAGGATGAGGGCTGGCCGGTGGCCCGCGCCGCTGCGGCGTCGGGCGTATCCCGGCGCACGGCGTACCGCTGGCTCACCCGGTGGCGGGCCGAAGGCGAGGCGGGCCTTCTGGATCGCTCGTCGCGCCCGCACGTCTGCCCGCACGCCTTGTCCGGGCCGGTGATCGAGCGGATCGAACGGCTTCGCCGCCAGCGCCTGACCGGAGCCGCCATCGCGCGCACGTTGGGGCTGGCGCGCTCGACCGTGGGCCTTGCGTTGCGGCGGCTGGGGCTGGGGCGGCTGCGCGCGCTGGAGCCCAAGCCCGCCGTGGTGCGCTACGAGCGCGACGCGCCGGGGGAGCTGATCCATCTGGACATCAAGAAGCTCGGCCGGTTCACCCGGCCTGGCCACGCGGTCACCGGGCGCGGCCCCGGCACGCACGGCGGCGGCGGCAAGGGCTGGGACTATCTGCATGTCTGCGTCGATGACGCTTCGAGGCTGGCCTACACCGAGGTCCTGGCGAGCGAAAACCAGCACGACGCCAGCGCCTTCCTGGAACGGGCCCTGGCCTGGCTCGCCCGCCACGGCGTGAGAGCCGAGCGCGTCATGACCGACAACGGCGCGTGCTACCGCTCCAAGCGGTTCGCCGCCGTGGTCCGCCGCGCCGGCGCACGCCACATCTTCACCCGGCCCTACACCCCGCGCACCAACGGCAAGGCCGAACGCTTCATCCAGTCCAGCCTGCGCGAATGGGCCTACGCCCGCACCTATGCCTCGTCTGACGAAAGAAACCGGGCGGCCATCGCATGGACAGACGCCTACAACACCACCCGACCTCACGCCGGCATCGGCGGTCTCACACCCTGGCAGCGTGTGACCAACCTACTTGGCTATGACAGCTAGCTCTCGTCCGGCCTCAGTTCCGCGGCGCCGGGGCCTGACTCGGCGGGCCGGCCCGCCACCCTGAGCGCGAGGCGCTGCACACGCCCAGCGAGAACGCCACGACGAACACCGCGCCAGGCGTCTGGAAGGGGTCGTCTGCGAGCCCGAACACAGCCGTGAGCACGAGAAGGCCGAGGGCGAGCGTGTCTCGTACGGAATTGCGCCTCAGCGCTTGCCGGCCGAAATGAAAAAGCCAAAGAAGCAAGGCCGAGATCGCGAGCGCCAAGGCGGCAAGGCCGAGGTCGAACGCCAGACCGAGCCAGAAGCTGTGAGCGTAGAGCACGCGGGCTCCGCCGGGCCTAAACGCTGTTTGATAGACCGGAAAGGCGTCGGCGAACGCACC
Organism: Oceanicaulis sp.; assembly: GCA_051117435.1. GTDB lineage: Bacteria > Pseudomonadota > Alphaproteobacteria > Caulobacterales > Maricaulaceae > Oceanicaulis. The sequence continues at coordinate 106,813 of JBNPED010000005.1, forward strand.
TAGCCCATGCCCGAGGAGCGGATTGGCCCGGATCGCCGTGACGATGTCCTGATAGATTTCGTGGCGCTCATCTACGGCGGCCCACATCACACGCTCGGCGAGCAGCCCGTTTGCCGGGGAGAACAGAACGATAAGCGTCAGGGCGAGCGCTCCCCCGAGAAGTGGCAGGGTCCCGCGACCGCGAGACGCCAGGGCGCCCCACACCAGGCTCGCAAGCGCCGCGGCCGCGAGCGCGAAGATGGCGTTGCGCGACCCAGTGGCCAGCATCGCGTGCGCGCATATCAAGAGGCTGACCAGATAGACGCCTGCGCGTCCGGCGAGTGCGGTCACGCCGTCGATCAGATCGGCTCGCAAGCCGGCGCCGGAACCAAGCCGCTCGCCCGCGAGCCGCGTTCCCAGCGCTGCCGCGATCACGACGCCGGACGCGCACAGATAGCCGAACATGTTCGGGTTTACGAATGGTCCGGCGGGTCGGTCCTGATAGGTCCAGCGCTCGGCGAGCCAGGGAAAGGGATTGCCGAAAGGTGCTAGGATGATCGAGGTCAGCGCCGCAAGCGTGATCGAGCCGAGCACGATGTCGAGCGCAAGGTAGGCCGAGCCACGCTGCCGCCCGGCGAGGCGGCCGGCAAGGGCGAAGAGCGCGACGACCGTGCCCAGAAGCGCGGCTTGGAGCGAGGCTGTCGGGTTGGCCGAAATTGGGGCGAAGGTCGGTGGCGGCTCGTCGCGCGCGAGCGCGAAAGTTTCAAAAGCCGGATGGGCGAGGCCGGCCGGGGCGATCGGAGCGGCTTGGAGAACGCCATAGGTGATAAGCCCGTAAACGATGACCGCGGCGATCTTCAGTGAGGGCGCCTCCAGCCGGGCCGGCCGGCGGCCGGACAGCGTATCGATTAGGAGGATCAAACAAAGCAACGCGCCGACGCCCGCCCAGAAAACGGGCCGCGCGCCGCCAAGCGGCCAGATTGCAACACCCGCGAGCACCGCCGCTCCTGCGCCGGCCCATTCAACTCTTTTCCGCATGTCCGAAGCCTGCGTTCAATCGCCGTTCTCCGCGGCCTGAGGTTTTATGAGAACTTGTTCTAATAATAAGCGATTTTTTGACGTCCTCGAGCTCCCTGAAGGCCGATCGCGCCGACCGAGGTCGATCACGGAGCCGATTTCTAAGCGAGCGCATCATGCCCCAAAACCGGCGTGGCGGTCATGCAACGAATCACCAAGCGTCTAGAAAAAAGGTGGTTAATAACTAACAAATGATTGACAGCCGTACTCTCTTTTGAGGAAATCCCTCACTACGCGCCCTCCGCCATGGGGGCGAAATTTTTAGCCGTGCAGGCGGCTCCGATACCTACGAGGGGGGATATCATGGCTTTCTTGACCGCGCAGGACTTCATCGACGTCTGGGCCGAACTCGACGCCGCTTACGTTACCTTTCCGACCCTAGCGAGCGTCGGAGGCAACTATCAGGATTCGACCCTCGTTGACACTACGGGAGCGTTTGAGGAAACCCTGACTAAGTTTGACGCCGCCTATGGCTTCACGCTGGACAGCTCAAGCGCGACGATGGGACAGCTCGCGCTTGCTGTGAACACGCTGTTTGTCGAACTGGGCAATGCGTATGTGGACTGGCTTGACGCCGGCAACCCGCCGATCCTCGACATCGCCAAGGATCGCGGCGGCGCTCCTGCGCCGGGCCAGACCTTCCATGACAACATTCTCGGCAATCTCGGCGACGGCCCGATCTCGGACCGGTTCGGCAGCTCCGATCCGGCCGACAACGTGGATATCGACGGCAATGGCATCGGCGATCTGAACCCTGAACCGCGCTCGCTTGAGGCGCAGGAATTCGGCGACCGGCCCTACGTGTCGGGGAATACGACCGCCAACATGGCCGATGCGCTCGCCTGGGATCTCGAGCACGGCGTCAACATCACCGCCAACTACGTGCAGCGCTTCAGCCAGAGCTTCGAATCCGGCACGGGCGGCTTCGTCGACGGCGACAATGGCTGGCACGGCCAGGTCACGCAGGTCGCCAGCGGAACCGACGGCATCGTTTCCGCCGACGGCGCCTCTCACGCCATCATCGAACAGTCCGCCACCGGCGCGCCGTTCACTCGCTTCAACAACTACGGACAGGACTTCGGCGACGGCTTCGCGGTGTCCACCAAGATCTATCTCGATCAATCCTGGGCGTCTGGCGAGGGCTTTGACTGGTCCGTCGCGGTGAACAACCAGTCCGGCACCCATCTGCGCGATTTCATCTTCCACATCACCAAGGACCCGGAGACGGGCAGCATCCTGATCGGCGCCGACAACAACTCCAATGGCGATCCGATCCTCAATTTGGAGACCCGCTCGAATTTCGGCGAAGTGACGGATTCGGGCTGGTACACGTTCAGCCATGTCTTCTTCGAGGCGTCCGACGGCTCGCTGGCCGTCGCCATGACGGTTTATGACGCTAATGGCGACACGGTCTTCCATGAAGTGCGCAACGATCCGTCCGACGATGTGGAGTCGCTCGTCGGCGGCAACCGCTATGGCTGGTTCACCAATATCGATGTCGCCGGCGGCATCGCGGTGGACGATGTCGAGCTGCTCGTTTCGCCTGGCCTTGGCACGATCGGCAACGACACCCTGGTCGGCACGGACGGCAATGACCTGTTCATCGCCTCGGCCGGCAATGACGTCATCGACGGCGGCGCGGGCGAAGACACCTATGACGTGTCGGCGAACAACACCGTCGGCGCGTTCGTCGACCTGCAGAGCGGCATCTCTTTCGGCGGCTCCCAGACCGGCTTCGACACCCTTTCGAACATCGAGAACCTGCGAGGCGGTGACGGCCTGGATCTGCTGAACGGGAACGCCGACGCGAACACCTTCTTCCTCTCGGCCGGCGCCGACCAGATCGACGGCCGCGGCGGATTGGACACGGTGGATGCGTCCGCGGAGTCGGACTCCGTCTCCATCAATCTGTCCACCGGGAGCTATTCCGGGACCGGACTTGGCGGGACGTTCCAGAACGTCGAAAACGCCACCGGCGGCGCAGGCGATGACACGCTGACCGGCGACGCCGGCGCCAACGTGCTGTCCGGCCTCGCCGGCGACGACGCGCTCGACGGCGGCGCGGGCGACGATATGCTGGACGGCGGCGACGGGGCGGACACGCTCGACGGCGGCGCCGGGGCGGACACGATCCTGGGCGGCGCGGGCGACGATACGATCGTCGGCGACACCTTGGACGCCTCGGTCGACGGCGGCGACGGCTTCGACACGATGGCGTTCGCCGGCGGGACCGCTGTGGCCGATGTTCTGGCGATGGACGGCTCGGTGTCGAATGTGGAGATCATCCGCATCGGGGATACGCCGGGGTCGAACACCTATGTGGTGCTCGAAGGCATGTCGATCCAGGACGCCATCGACGCGGCTGCGGGCGGCGACACCATCGTGCTGGGCGACGGGGTTCATGTCATCGACGCGCAGATCGTGATTGACAAGGATCTGTCCCTTGAGGGCCAGGGTCAGGCCTCGACGACGCTTGAGCTGGGCTTCGACACGGGTACGTCGGGCGATGCACGCGGTTGGTTCTTGGTCAATGACGGCGTGAACTTCTCGGCCTCCGAGCTCACCTTCGACGGGGCCGGTCATGAGGTGTGGCAGGCAGTCCGTCACAAGGGGTCGGGCACGTTCGACAACGTGACCTTCACCGACATCAAGATGCAGGACTCCGGTCAGCCCTATCAGGGCACGGCGATTGCGGTGTTCGGCGCGACGAGCGATGTGGACGTCACGAACTCCACCTTCACCGAGATCGGCCGCATCGGCGTCCTGTATTTCGGCGCCGATGTCACCGGTACGTTTGCGAACAACGTCTATGTCGGCAAGGGCGCCGGCGATCATCTCGACTATGCGCTCGACATCAGTGCGGGCGCGGACATCGATGTGACCGGCAACGCGATCTCCAACAACCAGGGGGTCGCTGCGTCCGATGGTTCGGCCTCCGCGGGTGTGCTGGTCAGCACGTTCTTCGGCGCAGGCAGTGAAGCCTATCTGGAAGGCAACACGTTCACCGACAACTCCAACGGCGTTTATGTCGGCTTTGACGCCACCGACGCCAGCGTGGTCGAGATCGCTTCCGGCAACACCGCCACCGGCGGCCAAGGCATGACGATCGTCGGCGACGCCGTGATCAACGGCGCAGCCGATTTCGGCGGCGATATCGATTGGAACGGCGGCGCCGCGGCGAACGCCGTGACCGGCGGCGCGCAGGCCGATACGCTCTCAGGCGGCTCCGGCGATGATGTAATCAACGGCAACGCCGGTGACGACGCGCTCAATGGCGGGGATGGGAACGACACCCTCGACGGCGGCGACGGCGCCGATTCCATCGAAGGCGGTGCGGGCGATGATCTGATCATCGGCGACACCGCTGACGCCTCGATCGACGGCGGCGACGGCTTCGACACGATGACGTTCGCCGGCGGGACCGCTGTGGCGGACGTTCTGGCGATGGACGGCTCGGTGTCGAATGTGGAGATCATCCGCATCGGGGATACGCCGGGGTCGAACACCTATGTGGTGCTCGACGGCATGTCGATCCAAGACGCCATCGGCGAGGCTGCGGACGGCGACACGATCGTCGTGGGTCCCGGTACGTTCTCGGAGAACCTCCTGATCGACAAAGGTGTGACCTTGCTCGGTGCTCAGTCTGATGAGCTGGCGACCGGAGCGGAGCGTTCGGGCGGCGAGTCGGTGATCAACGGCGGCGGCACCTTCGCGGTGACGATCATCTCCGACGATGTGACCTTTGCGGGCTTCGAGATTACGGATTTCGGGCGCGACGGCATCAATATTCGCACTCTGGAGAACGCGGATCCTTCAGATCCCTCCATCGGGGCGTACCGTTCGGACATTATTGTCGAGAACAACTGGATCCATAGCGATGCTGCAAGCGGGCAGCGCAACGGTATCCTTGTCGGCGAGTTCTCCGGGGATCCTTCGCGCAGCACGGAGCAGGCTGAGATCGAGGGTCTTCAGATCACCGGCAACCATATCGACCTCGACTCGTCGGGCGGCCGGGCGATGGCGATCACAAACCATTTCGGCTTCATTACCCTCACCGACGCGGTGATCGACGGGAACACTTTCGACGCCGCCACCAGCCTGTTCGGTTCGGCCGGACCGAACACCTTCAGGCTTGAGAACGCCTCACTCACCGGCAATACGTTCGAGGGTACGGTCAACAGCTACAACTTCTTTAATTCCTCCATTGACGGCAATACGTTCAACGGCCTCACTCTGCTGGGTCTGGATGGATCGACCGTCAGCAACAACGTGTTCAATGTCGGGGATTTCTACGGGCTCGGGCTCTGGGGTTCCGAATTCGGGGACAACGTCTCGCAGAATTCTGCCGTTGAAGGCAACACCTTCAATTACAATGACGAGCCCACGGCCGAGGCTTACAATGGGGCGATGGTGTTCCGCCCAGGGGTGGACGCCTCTTCCATCATCGTTGAAAGCAACACCTTCAACGATGGAGGCGCGAATACGGGTATCCCCGTGTTCGAGCTGCAGTGGCGCGGAGGCGCGGGCGACGACATTCTCGATCAGAGTGTCATCCGGGATGCGAACGATGACCCCGCCGATCTTCAGATCGACTTCAACGGCGGTGCGGGCGACGATCTGATCGTCGGCGACACCAGCGACGCCTCTGTGGACGGCGGCGACGGCTTCGACACGTTGGCGTTCGCCGGCGGGACCCTGGTTGAAGACGTCCTGGCTCTGGAGGGTGCGATCTCGAATGTGGAGATCATCCGCATCGGGGATGCGCCGGGTTCGAACACCTATGTGGTGCTTGACGGCATGTCGATCCAGGACGCCGTCGACGCGGCCAGCGTGGGCGACACCATTCAGATCGCCACCGGGACGTTCGCCGAAGCGGTGACGGTGACCAAACAACTGACCATTCTCGGCGCGAACGCCGGCGTGGCGGGCACGGATGCGGGCCGCGGCGCGGAAACGGTCATCGATGGCGGTTTCCGCTTCTCGAACGGTTCGGACGGCAGCTCGCTCGATGGCGTATCCGTCCAGAATGGCCCGGGCCCGGTCGCCAACACGCTCATTTATGTCGACGCCGACTCCATCACCGTGTCGAACTCGGTGATCGAAAGCCAATATCCGGCTGACGGCTTCACCTCCATGCGCGGCATTCTCACCACCGGCGGCGCCGAGGACCTGACAGTGTCCGACAACCTGATTTCTCAGGTTCGCTCGGGGATCTACTTCAATGTCGGGACCGGGGCTGTCGTGACCGGCAATACGTTCGCCGACACTGGTAACGGCATCAATGCGGACGGCCCGGAAATCTCCGATATCTCGGGGAACCATTTTGAAGGTTCGGCCGGCGCCAATATTGCGCTTGGTGCGATCGATGATCCGACTGACATGAGCGCGTTTGTCGGTGCGAACACGTTCGAACCGGGAACCGGCAACGTAACGATCTTCCCTTTGAGTTCCTCCCCGGACGGAGTAGAGATCAGTGGCACTAATCTCGATGACAGCTTCCGGGCAGATATCGACGCAGGTTATGTGAACCAAGGCAGCCAGACCTTCAACGGTCTGGATGGCGACGACGATATCTTCGGCGGCGCCGGCGACGATACGCTGAACGGCGATGCGGGCGACGACACGGTGGACGGCGGTGCGGGCGACGACACGCTCGACGGCGGCGCGGGGTCGGACACGATCCTGGGCGGCGCGGGCGATGATCTGATCATCGGCGACACCCTGGACGCCTCGGTCGACGGCGGCGACGGCTTCGACACGATGACGTTCGCCGGCGGGACCGATGTGGCCGACGTTCTGGCGATGGGCTCGGTATCGAATGTGGAGATCATCCGCATCGGGGATGCGCCGGGTTCGAACACCTATGTGGTGCTTGACGGCATGTCGATCCAGGACGCCATCGGCGCGGCTGCGGACGGCGACACGATCGTGTTGGGCGACGGGACGTTCGCGGGCAATGTGATCGTGAACAAGGACGTCACCATCGAGGGCGCGAACGCCGGGCTCGCCGGCGACGACGCCGGGCGCGGTGCGGAATCGGTGATCGACGGCGCGATCCAGGTGCTCGCCGACGGCGTGTCCATCGACGGCGTGCAGGTTCAGGATGGTGCAACCATCGCCGGGGCGAACGCGGGCGTTCTGGTTCAGGCCGACAATGTCACGATCGAGAACTCGGTGTTCGACCGGGAGGGCGGCTATGGCGGCTTCCGCGGCATCGTCACGGCCACGGGCGACGCCCAGGGTCTGGTGATCGACGCCAACGCGTTCACGGGCTGGGCGACGGGCGTGTACCTGAACCCGGGCTCGGACGCGGTGGTGACCGGCAATCTGTTCGACGGCAACAATGTGGGTCTGTCCAATGACGGACCGAGCGCGTCGGACATCTCCGGCAACACCTTCCAGAACGCCGGGGTCGAGCATATCGGCATCGGGGCCGAGGATAATCCGAGCGATGTGTCCTTCATCGGCGCGAACACGTTCGACGGCCCGACTGCGCCAGTGACGATCTACGCGCTGGGCGGCGACGGCCAGGTGATCGACGGGTCTTCGGGCGCGGACGTGTTCGTGGATGTCGGCGGCCATGACGACGTGATGAACGGCGGCGCGGGCGACGACACGCTCAACGGCGGCGCCGGGAACGACACGCTGGACGGCGGGGCCGGCGACGATGCGATCAACGCCGGCGACGGCGACGATCTGATCGTCGGCGATCTCTCCGACAGCGATGTAGACGGCGGCGCGGGCTTCGACACGGTGGCCTTCGCCTCGGGCGTGCTGCCCGCCGACATCATCGCCCAAGCCGGGGCCTTCACCGATGTGGAGATCATCCGCATCGGCGATGCGCCGGGGTCGAACACCTATGTGGTGCTCTCAGGCATGTCGATCCAGGACGCCATCGGCGCGGCCGCGGACGGAGACACGATCGTCGTGGCGGACGGGACCTACGCCGAAAATCTGACAATCGACAAGGCGCTGTCCTTCGAAGGTCAGGGCGTCGTTCAGATTGCTCCAGCCGCGGGCGCCGCGATCTCGATCGAGCCGGGCGTGGACGGGGACCTGTCCTTTGACAATGTCCGCCTGCTTGGCGGCAGCACGGCCTCTATCGGTATTGATGTGGAGCACGGCGCAAATGTTGGAACGCTGAGCTTCACGAACGGTCAAATCGTCGGCTTTGTGAACCGCGGCCTCTATGCTACCGACAATGGTGACCCGGTGGGAACGCCGGCCATGGCGACCTTGATCGTGTCCGATACGGTCTTTGACGATAACGGCACGGGCTCGGGCAACACCGCCCACGTGAAGCTGTTCGGCTATAGCGGCGATGCGACGTTCGATACCGTGACCTTCGACGGCGCTTCCGGGACGGATTCTGCGACAGGCCGTCCGGATAACGCGATCGAGATCACCGGCTTCGTCAACAGCGAGTCCAACGCCAATCCGGTCGGCGCGAATGCACCGGATATCGGGTCGATCACGTTGGAGAACGTCACCGTTACCGGTGAGTATCACAAGAACCCGGTCGCCTTCTTCAACTTTGGCGAGATCGATGGTCTCGATATCATCAGTCTCGATCTTTCGGGCGCCGAGAGCATCTGGGGTCCGCTGTTCAACATCGACGGCTTCTCGGATCAGGATATCGACGCCTCCGGCTTCGGGATCACCTTCCCGGCGACCTCGGCCGTTCACGCCGAGATCCAGGGCGAGAAGGATGCGCAGGGTCCGGTTGACTCAACCATCACCGGCACGGCGGGCAACGACTCGCTTCACGGCAAGGACGGCGACGACACGCTGAACGGGGGTGACGGCGACGATATCCTCTATGGCGGCAACAAGCCTGGCGGCGCATTCGACAACGGCGCCGGCGACGACACCCTCAACGGGGGTGCGGGCGACGACACCCTGGTTGGCGGAATCGGCTCCGACACGCTGAACGGCGATGCGGGCGATGACACGCTGGACGGCGGCGACGGGGCGGACACGCTCGACGGCGGCGACGGGGCGGACACGATCCTGGGCGGCGCGGGCGATGATCTGATCATCGGCGACACCCTGGACGCCTCGGTCGACGGCGGCGACGGCTTCGACACGATGACGTTCGCCGGCGGGACCGATGTGGCCGACGTTCTGGCGATGGGCTCGGTATCGAATGTGGAGATCATCCGCATCGGGGATGCGCCGGGTTCGAACACCTATGTGGTGCTTGACGGCATGTCGATCCAGGACGCCATCGGCGCGGCTGCGGACGGCGACACGATCGTGTTGGGCGACGGGACGTTCGCGGGCAATGTGATCGTGAACAAGGACGTCACCATCGAGGGCGCGAACGCCGGGCTCGCCGGCGACGACGCCGGGCGCGGTGCGGAATCGGTGATCGACGGCGCGATCCAGGTGCTCGCCGACGGCGTGTCCATCGACGGCGTGCAGGTTCAGGATGGTGCAACCATCGCCGGGGCGAACGCGGGCGTTCTGGTTCAGGCCGACAATGTCACGATCGAGAACTCGGTGTTCGACCGGGAGGGCGGCTATGGCGGCTTCCGCGGCATCGTCACGGCCACGGGCGACGCCCAGGGTCTGGTGATCGACGCCAACGCGTTCACGGGCTGGGCGACGGGCGTGTACCTGAACCCGGGCTCGGACGCGGTGGTGACCGGCAATCTGTTCGACGGCAACAATGTGGGTCTGTCCAATGACGGACCGAGCGCGTCGGACATCTCCGGCAACACCTTCCAGAACGCCGGGGTCGAGCATATCGGCATCGGGGCCGAGGATAATCCGAGCGATGTGTCCTTCATCGGCGCGAACACGTTCGACGGCCCGACTGCGCCAGTGACGATCTACGCGCTGGGCGGCGACGGCCAGGTGATCGACGGGTCTTCGGGCGCGGACGTGTTCGTGGATGTCGGCGGCCATGACGACGTGATGAACGGCGGCGCGGGCGACGACACGCTCAACGGCGGCGCCGGGAACGACACGCTGGACGGCGGGGCCGGCGACGATGCGATCAACGCCGGCGACGGCGACGATCTGATCGTCGGCGATCTCTCCGACAGCGATGTAGACGGCGGCGCGGGCTTCGACACGGTGGCCTTCGCCTCGGGCGTGCTGCCCGCCGACATCATCGCCCAAGCCGGGGCCTTCACCGATGTGGAGATCATCCGCATCGGCGATGCGCCGGGGTCGAACACCTATGTGGTGCTCTCAGGCATGTCGATCCAGGACGCCATCGGCGCGGCCGCGGACGGAGACACGATCGTCGTGGCGGATGGGAGCTATGACGCCGTTACGCTCGACAAGGGCGTCACCCTGCTCTCCTTCAATGACGGCGGTGCTATCATTGACGGGCCTGGTGTCAGCCAGGGCGCCGCGATCCGCATCGCTGCGGGTGTCGACGGCGCATCGGTCGGTGCGGACGGGAATGGTTTCGTCATCAACGCCGCCTCCGGCGATGTCGCTGCGGTCTACGCCGTGGGCGACAATGACGGGCTCGCCATCGAAGGAAACACCATCAACGGCGGGTCCGCGCACGCCTTCCTTTCGGGCGCAAGCGGCGGAGAGGGGGTGAGCAACTCGACCCTGGCGAACAACACGCTCACCGGCGATGGTCCTGCGGCGCTGGTCTACAACAACGGCGCTGCAAGCCTTGGAGCGAATTCCAGCTCCAACGCCTTCACTGGAAACGTCCTCATCGGTGGAGCCGGAGCCGGGTTGCTCATGGGGATCGAGGGCGATTTCACCACCATCTCCGGCAATACGTTCGACGGCGCCGCCAGCTACGGCGCGCTCGAAATCTTCGGCGCCTCGCCGTCGCTTGGGTCCAACACGTTCAATGTGGGCGGTCTGATCCTGCATGACGGACCGGGCTCGAACGATCTGTCTACGTTCAACACCGATGGATCGGACACGATCTTCGGCAACGACGGCGACGACATCCTGTCCGGCGGGCTGGGCGATGACACGCTGAACGGCGGCGCAGGGTCCGACACCTACGATGAGAGCGGCTCAACCGCCGACATGGTGGTCGATCTCGTGGCCGGCACGGCGACCGGCATGGGTTCGGACACGCTGTCCGGCATCGAGAACGTGCGCACCGGCTCGGGCGACGACACGGTGATCGGCAACGCCGAGATCAACGTGATCGACACCGGCGACGGCGACGACTGGGTGCGCCCGGGCGCCGCGGACGACGATCTTGACGGCGGGGCCGGCGTGGACACGCTGGACTATAGCGACAACACCTCGAAGGTGACGGTGGATCTCACGGCGGGCGTGGCCTTCGGCGGCCAGACCGGCGTCGATCAGATCGCCAATTTCGAGGATGTCGTGGGCGGTTCCGGCGACGACGTGATCACCGGCGACGCGAACGCGAACCGCATCTACGCCTCGGCCGGCGATGACGAAATCAATGGCGGCGGCGGCACCGACACCTACGACGCCTCCGACAGCGCCAGTGCGGTGGCGATCCTGCTCAACACCGGCACGGCCGGAGGGGCGGCGATCGGCAACGACACGCTGACCAACATTGAGAACGCCGTGGGCAGCGCTTTCAGTGACACCATGTTCGGTGACGCCAACGCCAACCGTCTGGAAGGCGGCGCCGGTAATGACAACATCAATGGCGGCGCTGGTGATGACGAGCTGTTCGGTGACGACGGAGCCGACACGATGTTGGGCGGCGCCGGGGACGACTTCATGATCGGCGGCGCCGGCAACGACGACATGAACGGCGGCGACGGCGATGATACGGTGCGCGGCGGCGATGATGACGATATCGTCCGCGGCGGCGCCGGCGACGACATTGTCGGTGGTCAGGAAGGCGATGACACGCTGTTTGGCGACGCGGGCGATGACGAGCTGCGCGGTGGTGTAGGCGACGACGTGCTTGACGGCGGAACCGGCGACGACCTGCTGTTCGGCGGCGACGGCGATGACTTCGTCGATGGCGGGGCCGGGTTCGACACTGCGGGCTTCAACGGCGTTCTGGCCGATTACGCGATCGACTACGCGGCCGGGACGGTCACGAACTTGACGAACGGGGACGTCGCCACCCTGGACAATATCGAACGCCTCCAGTTCGCCGACGCGGAGTTCCGCTTCGTCAATCCTGACGCCGAGCCGGACAATGATCTCGATGGCGACGGGGCGGCGGACTTCGTGTTCCGGCGCGCCGACAACACTTGGGAGACTCGCAGCCTGGACGGAACGTCCCAGACGCTGAACGCTCAGGCTGACGAGCAGCTGCGTGCGATCGCCGACTTCAACGGCGACGGTGTGACGGACACCTTGTTCGAACGCACCAACGGCGCGTTCACGGTGGTGGACGGCGCCAGCGGCGCGCGGACCAATCTGGGGAATGCGGCCAATGACTTCGCCGGCGTCGGCGATTTCGACGGGGACGGCGCGGTGGATGTCCTGCTGACCTCGGGCGGCGACACCTATCTGGCCATCTCCGGTGACGGAAGCGGCTATTTGAAAGGCTTCGGCCTGCGGCCGTTCGAACTGAAGGCGATCGGCGACGTCAATGGCGACGGAGTGTCCGATCTGGTCTTCGAACGGTCGAACGGGTCCTACTTCTCCGTCGACGGGGACACTAACGACGCTATCGCGTTGGGCAACGCTGCCAACACCTTCCTGGCGCTCGCTGACTTCAACGGCGACGGCAAGGAGCAGATGCTGCTGAGCAACGCTGCGGGGAACTTCATCTTCGTGGCGGCCGACGGCGGCGGCTTCCAGGGCGGGATCGGCTCGGGTGGACGCACGCTTGCGGGTGTCGGCGATTTCGATGGGGACGGCGCGGCCGATCTGCTGCTGTTCGACTCCGGCGATGACAGCTTCGCCTTCGCCGACATGTCGGGCAACGTCACCGACCTCGGTCCGATCGAAGGAACCCTGGCGGGCGTGGACGACTATAATGGCGACGGGGTCGACGACCTGCTGTTCGAGAACACCGACGGTACGTACTCGGTCTACGATCCCGAAACCGAGCGTGTCGAATACGATGTCGCCGAGGCCGATCTGACGAGCTACGCCGACGGCGTGCTCGACCGGGAACTCGACCTGTTCATCGTCTGACGACCCGCACTCTACCAAACATCAATCCCCCGCCGCTTCCGTGGCGGGGGATATTTTTTGTTAAAAGGGGTATGAGATACCGTCATATAAGGTAATCCGAAGCCGCCATTTTGAAGGCGAACTGGCGCGCAAGGGGGAGAACATGGCCTCGGAGAGTATATATTCAGACGGTCGATATATCGCGCTGAACCCGGACTGGCATGCTGGCCGCCAGCCTTGGAAAGCGCGGCACGTCCTGAAAGGCCTGAACGCAGCCGGTCTGGCGCCGAAGACGATTTGTGATGTCGGGTGTGGCACCGGCATCGCCGTCGCCATTGTCGCTGAGGAGCTGGGCGCTCAACGCGCGGTCGGCTTTGAGCCCTCTTCGGACGCACCGCCTGATGACGCAGCGCTCACTCGAGTCGAGTTCAGGCGGGAGGATGCAACGAAGGCTTCGGAAACTTTCAACTGCGCCATGATGCTTGATGTTTTCGAACATGTGGAAGACATGTTCCAGTTCCTTCGTGACGCAAGGAGTTTGTCGGATTACTTTGTGTTCCACATCCCTTTGGATGCGAATTGCCTGACCGTCCTCAGGTCCGGCTTTATGGGGCCGAGGAGAAGTCTGGGGCATTTGCACTATTTCACTGACGAAAGCGCCTGCGCGACGCTCCGCGATTGTGGGTACGACATCATACATTCCCACTTCACGAAGGCCGGCTGGGACGGACCGGGACGCAACGCATGGAGCCCGCTGAACCTTGCGCGGCGAATAGTTTACGCTGTCAGTCCGCGCTTCGCTCACCGGCTTCTTGGCGGGCTCAGCCTGCTTGTTGTCGCGCGAACCCGATAGTCATGCGCCTAACCCGGATCAAGTGGCTTGGCGCGTGCAGAGGCAAAACGAGCTGTGAACCTCGGCGATGACCCGCCCCCACGTCATCATTATCAATGACCATGCTTTCATCAATGGCGGTCAGGCCAAGGTCGCGATCGACACCGCCCTCGGGCTGGCGGAGCGCGGTTATGAGGTGACGTTCTTCGCCGCCTGCGGTCCTGCTGATGAGCGATTGCCGTCCGCGCGCGTCCGGGTGGTTTGCCTGGATCAGGCAGACCTCGCGTCGGAACCCGACCGCTTACGGGGCATGGCGCGTGGCTTGTGGAACGGCCGTGCGGCGAGCGTGCTGAGCGAAGAACTTGTACGTCACGATCCGCGACGGACGGTCATTCATTGGCACGGCTACGCCAAAGCGCTGTCTCCGTCGATCGCTCCCGTGATATTCGGATCGGGTATTCCCCACCTCTTTACGATGCATGAATATTTCCTAGCCTGCCCGAACGGAGGCTTTTTCGACTATCAAGAGAATAGTATCTGCACCCGACGGGCGCTCGGCCCTGCATGCCTTATGGCCAATTGTGACGCTCGGCATCCGGCTCACAAGGCGTGGAGGCTCTTACGGCAGGCGGTTACACACGGGCCGGCGCACCTTCCGTCAGGCCTCACCGACGTCATTTATATCTCGGAGACGCAACGTCGTGTGATGGCTTCCTATTTCGGCGAACATGTGAGGCTTCACCATGTGCCCAATCCGGTTTCAATCCAGTCTGGACCACGCGTCACCGCCGAGAACAACGACGCCTATCTGTTCATAGGCAGGCTAAGCCGTGAAAAGGGAGCTGCGCTGTTCGCGGAAGCGGCCCGCACTGCGGGCGTACGGGCTATTTTTTTAGGTGACGGACCGGAGATCGATCATATCAAGGCCGTCAACCCGGATGCCGAGTGCCGGGGCTGGGCTGGACCTCGTGAGGTCGAAGCGGCGCTGTCGGAAGCGCGATGCCTCGTGTTTCCAAGTCTGTGGTATGAATGCCAGCCGCTCGTCCCTCAAGAGGCGGCGGCGAAAGGCGTTCCAACGATTTGCGGCGCCTGGAGTGCTGCAGCTGAAGCGGTGGAGCACGCAGTCACTGGGCTGCTCATGACGGACGCCTCCATTGACGAAATGGCGAGCGCGATCGCTGTCGTCGAACGAGAGGCGCAGGCCCTGTCGGAGGCCGCTTATAGTCGATTTTGGAAACAATACTCGCCGGAAACTTACTTTATTAATATCGAAATACTATATGATTACAAAATTCGTGGCAGGGCGCGTTAACAGCATCAACAGCTAACGATGCCAGGAAGTCGAGGGAGAGGGAGTTGATCGCCGCAGTGCTATCCTGGCTAATAAGCGCCTGTATGCTCGGACTCGCATGCGCTTACTTTTTTAGGCAAAGGCGTGTCGCGGCCGTTGCTGTCTGCGCGATTCTCGCCGTGCATCTGCATGTGCGGCCGCTTTTGTTCTTCCTCGGGGCCGATACACCTTTCCCTGATGCGTTTTTCCCCCGTGATGCGTGGGATCTGATGGCGCAGACAAGTCTCGTCACGGCGCTTTGGACTGCGCTGTTTCTGGCGGGCTACACAATGCTTGCCACGCCCGCCAGACTTGTGTCTTTGGCGATGCCTCAAATCGCGGCCACGCCAGACCGGTCTCTTGTGACCTTTGCGGCGATCAGCGCGACGGGGCTCGCTGCAATCGCAACCGGGATGCTCGTGCTCCAGTACGGTTCGGTGGCACAGTTCACCTTCGCCACAAAAATCGGCAAGGATCTAACTGGCGCCTACGCCTTACGGCAGCTCTCCATCATTGCCGCGATGATTTCAGCGTTTGGACTATTCACATTCGCGAAGCCGGCCGAAAAAGCAGGACGCGCCCATCGTATGATAGAGCCGAAGTACCTGCTTTTATTCACTGCTCTCATCTGCGTCAATTTGAATGTAAATTATGCTTGGGGGAATCGTTACAATATAGCGCTTCTCATTCTGGCCGTCGGTCTAGGTTGGCATTATTATATCCGACGGTTCCGCTTGATTGAGATCGTAGTACTTCTTCTTGCGTCCGCCTGCTTTCTTCAAGGGCTCAAGACGGTGCGGGTCATGCTCGTGTCAGAGGCGCTGAGGCAGGATGTCGCCGCGAACATGGAGTTCTGGCGAGCCGTCTCCACTTCGTTGCACTTCACACAGTTTGACGCGTTCATGCTTGTGCTTCGCGACGCCGGTGACCGTTTCAGCTTCCGTTGGGGAGAAGATTTCTGGAATGGGCTGCTAGCCTGGATTCCCCGGGGATTGCTACCGGAAAAGGAGACATTTCACATCGGCGCCTGGTTTCGTCGAATCTACGAACCGAGCAAAATCAATGGCTGGCCGGTAAGCGTCGTCGGCAGCTGGTACGTAAATTTCGGCTGGATCGGGGTGGGCGCCGGCGCCTTGCTGTCAGGGCTTGTTACGCGGGCGTTCGACCTCGCCTATTCGGCTCCGCACAATTCCGCCTGGCATGCTTTCGCGGGGCCGTGCTTCGGGTTTTTCATGTTGAGCGGCGGCGTGGACACGGGATTTGTCCAGGCGATTTTTCTCGTTTTTGTCCCGGTGTTCCTGTTCGGTCTCGTCATCGGCGCGCGCCGAAATGAGTCTCGCGGACGCATAGCGCCTACAGGACGCCGTCCGTCAGCCTGATGACGGCGTCAATTTCGCCCGGGTCCAGAACATCTTTCCAGTACGTGTTGGTATGGAAGACCGGACGGTTCCAGTCGTGCACCGCCGTGCTGTTCCTCGGAGCCTGCCCATCATCGTCGCGCCGCCTTCTGATGACACCGGCCGCGGCTTCGAAATCCAGCTTCAGATGTCCGAACAGGGCTTTGTAGGTTCCCTCCTCGTCTTTGGCGAGTGCATTTGAATGGACGAGAGACAGGTTGGGCTGAGTGATCTGCCGTGCGACGAGCGAATACGCCATACGCCACAACGCAGCTGCGCCCACCGCGGGCGGTGGACCAGCGTGACCGAGCGTGTCCTCGATAAGGAAATCCGGACCGTAGCGACGGGCGTATCGAGGATAAATATCTGCCAGGTCGGGCGACCAGCCCAGGCGCTTATAACTGGCGGCGTGGGCAAGTGCGGGGCGCACGGTCACAACGACCTCGATCCCGCGATCGAGAATATCCGGCAGCGCGAGGATTGCATTCGGATCTTTCCAGATAAGGGTCTTCTTGCGCCGCGCAAACCTCGCCGCTCTCAATGAAGACAGTGTCCGCGTACCCGAGATCGCTAAGATGGCGCGCCGAAAGGGTGATTGGTGCGCATGGTACGGGCGCGTTTGAGGTTTGAGTTTCAGCTTGAGCTGACTGAGATCGTCGAGGAAGCTCTGAATGCGCGGGCCCGCGGTGTCGGCCGACGGGAAGATGGGGAATCGATCCAGAAAGCGCCGATCCCCCGTCGGTCCCCAAGGCTCATAGATCGCATGCGCGCCAGGCGCCGCCGCCAGCAAGTTTCCGACCGGCGTCGTGCCGGTCCTCGGCGCACCTGTGACCAGAATGATGGTCTCGAACCCGTAAGGCATCGCAAGCGATCACCTTTCCACTGCGATCGGCGTTTTCGCTGATGCGGCGAAAGGGAGGAAAAGGAAGACCTGAAGGATTGCGATCACCATGACCGAGGCAGCCACGCCAATGAGATCCATATAAATTGCGCCCATGGCGGCGAGCGCGAACGAGCTGATGACAATGATGACGCGGATTTTAAGCGTCAGCCAGAAGCGGCGCTGAGATATCACTGAAGCCTGAAGCACGATTCCAAATGTTCTGAATAACAAAGCGACCATGAAAATGATCAAGAGAAAATCAAAATTCTCGTATTCAGGACCGAAAAGAATAGACAGCACGAAGCCGCCGAACGCCGCCGATACAAGGATGCCGAGTAAGATCGCGGCTGATAACACCAGGGCTGACCTTACGAGGATCCTTCGGACCGTCTTCAGGTCGCCAGCCAGATGTCTGCGCGCCAACCGGCTTGCAAATGCCTGGCTCGCCTGCTGGATGGCAATCGTTCCGGCCTGGAGCACGAATGCGATCGCCGTGTAATAACCAAGTGCGGTTAGACCGAGCGTCCAGCCGACGATCAGCTTCGGTGCGCTGCCCGAGAGCTGGCTCAAGGACCCGCTGAGTCCGAGCGGCAAGGAATTCACCGCCAAATAAAATAGGCTGCGCGGAGATCGTTTCGGCGTCGCCCCGCCCTCATGCAAGCGGGTCGCGGCGGCATGGTCATGAGCGAACGCGACGACCGACCAGATCAGAAACTGACTGAAAAACGCAACGTCCGGCCGGCGGGTGGTCCAAAGAAGGAGTATGAACAAGACAAGCGCCAGCGGTCCGCGAAGAATCAATGAGCGCGCCACAAGCTCGGGACGTTCATGCTTTTGGAAGGCGCCGTAAGACAAATCGCTGAACGACTCCGCCGCTTTCATGAGCGCGACCAGCGCGATGATGACGATGCTCGACTGGTCGCTCGCGACAATTAATCCGACGAGTCCGATCGATACGACAGCGACGAGCGTCGTAATCGCGCGCAGGTGAACATATTCGCTGTAGCTGAATTGCTGCTGAATATCTGTAGTCAGATTGAATCGCAGACCAAGATGGGTCAAGGCGATGATCGGACTTGCGATCGCCACCGCATAGCCGAAGCGTCCGACATCTTCAGGTGTCGCAAACCGAGCTAGCCCCACCAGGACGCCGAGTTGGCTGAGTAAATAGACGCCTTGCCCGAGCAGGGCCCAGCCGATCAGATTCTTCAGGGCCCGAGGTTGCGATCCGGCAAGCATCATTGCACCGCCTCGTGCGCGGCGGGTCCGTTCGCCACGGCGCGCCAGACGGCGAGATCGGGCGCGCAGAGGGTTTCGATCCGGGCGCGCAGCTCCGGCGCGATCTCAGCACGGCCAGACCGGCCGGGATCCCGTGCGCGGTTCTCCCGCCCGATCCTGACCCTGACCCCAAGCGCCCCTTTCAGGTGGCGTTCGAACGCGGGCAGATCGTCCAAGCGTCCCACAACATCGAACTGGCGAAGATTGGCCACCGCGTTCTCGATCGCCTCGGGCGCATGAAGGTCGTCCCGCATCGGGTCGCCGCAGAAGAATTCGACATAGGCCGCGCCGAGCCGCCGCGCCCGCGGCGTGTCGAGAAAGGCTTCGAGAGTCTCCTCGATCCGGCCATGGGCGCCAAGTTTGCCGTGGCTCCAGAAATAGTGGGAAATGAAGCGTTCGACCGGTTCGCGCAATATTGTGATGAAACGATAGTCCAAGCTTGAAACGTCGCGCATTGCGGACGCGTACGGCACATGGGCTGAAACGCAACGCACGCCATGTAGAAGATGATAGAGCATCATCTGCTGGCGCAGCGCGATGACGTCGACGAGCATCGCCTCGCGGTCCGTGCGACCGGTATAGCGTTCGAACGCCTGGAAGGATTCCTCAGGCGTCACGGTGGCCTGTGACAGAAGATAGCGGCTGCGCAGCGCCCGGCCGACCGATGTGCCGCCGCATTTGGGTACATGGTGAAAGACAACCGGCGTCGGCGCGGTCCGCGTCACCAGTGCGGCATGAGCCGCCTTCAGCATGTCGACCGCGCTCACGATGGCAGCCCCGGGGCTTTCATCCAAGATGATAGATCCAGACCGTAGCGCTCAGCAAGCGCATCATTGTGGGCTCCGTAAGCTTGCCGGAGCGTCGCGACGGCGTCGGCCTCCGCCGCGTCCGGGCCGGCCGGGCGGGCCGTGTTGAGTTTGCGGTAGACCGATCTCAGCCCGCGATAGAACAGACCTTTCGGCAGTCGGCTTCGAACCCCGATATTAAAGCGTTGCAACCAAGCGCGTCTCACTTGATACGTCTCATTGCTGGAGCGAAAGTCAAAATCGTCGAAAAATGACGGATCGACGCCGAGCGTCGTACAAAGTCCGTGCAAACCCGTGACGGGGTCGCGCATGAACTCCTCCATGACGAGAATCGTCATCCGCTCGCGCCCGACGCGTGCGCGCCAGCGGTCGAGATGGTCGACATAGCGGGCGTTCTCCAGCGCATGCACGGCAAGCTCATTGCCCTTGAAGGCGTGCGATCCGTTGCGGCTGTGCTCAAGAAAGGTCTTGAAGCTCATGTCGGTCGCAATCCAGTCCCAGTTGTTCTTGAAGTATTGGTAAAGGCTGTAAATCTGTCGCGCCGGCTCCCGCACGAGGAAGATGAAGCGCATGTCCGGGTTCAGGTCCGGAAGAAGCTCAAGCGCGGTGCGGCTGTAAACATAGGACGGCGTCGCTTCAAGGCGGACCGGGCGCGCCGCCGCTTCCGCCGTGAAGAACTCACGGTAGCCTGATAGTCCGTTCGCGGCGTGGGCCTTGGAATTGTACATATGCGTACCCGGGTCGACGAAGAAATAGGTCTCCTTTGGAGTCGAGCCGCCAATATCGGGATGGCTTGCGAGCCAGTCGAACAAGGAACTGGTTCCACATTTGGGAAAGCCGACAATGACCGCGGTGGGCACGACGCTCATGGTGCTTCCTGACAGTGGCCGCTGACCTGGAGGTACACCGCGAGAATGCGGCTGACCATTTGCCGTGCGGAGTGTTGCGCGACAAAGCGCTCGCTCACGCTCCGCGCCTCGGAGGCAATCGACGGGCGAAGGCCGGCCTCGACGGCGTTCGCCCAGCAGGCAGGGTCGTCGGTGTTCTCCACAAGGAAGCCGTTGCGGCCAGGTTGAATGACATCGCGTGCCACGCCGACATCGGTCGAGATGATCGGGAGGCCTGCGACCGCGGCCTCCAGAAAAA
This sequence comes from Oceanicaulis sp., assembly GCA_051117435.1. Classification (GTDB taxonomy): domain Bacteria; phylum Pseudomonadota; class Alphaproteobacteria; order Caulobacterales; family Maricaulaceae; genus Oceanicaulis. Next base: position 127,589 of record JBNPED010000005.1, read on the forward strand.
TGTATCCCATCGACTCATACCGGCTCGGGACAGCGAGCAGGTCGAACGCCGGCATTGAAGCTTGCCCATCGAATCCTTCCAGGAGGTGGACACGCTTTGAAAGGCCCGCGGCGTCGATCCGCCGCTGGAGATCGGCCTTCTGCTCGCCATAGCCCACGAGCGCGAAATGGATCGCCGGATCGAGCCTGCCGGCCGAGTCGACAAGACGTTCCGGAGCCTTCTGGTGGCAAAACCGGCCCACATAACCGACAACGACGCTCTCCAAGGGAAGGCCGAGCCGGGCTCGAACCGTGCCGCGATCCTCAAGCGCTGGCGGATCGATCCCGTTGATGATCGTCTCGAGACGCGCCTTGCCAATTCCAGCAGCGAGCGCCACGTCATATTCCTGCCGGGACCCAGTCAGAATCACGTCGCTGCGCCAGGAAAGCACGCGTTCCATGGCGTTGAAGATGTGTCGCTTCGCTGCCGACAGCTCGGGATCCATGGTGCGGAAGGCGTGCGGCGTATAGATGCGTGCGCCTGGGATCGAGCGCGGCAGCAGCCGAATCAGCCCACCGGCTTTTGAGCTGTGCCCATGTAGAATGTCGAACGGCCCCTCGGCCTCTATGAACCGGCGCAGAGTTGCGAGCGCGGCGATGTCTTTCAAACCCACCGACCTGACCATATCGGCGTGGGCGATCGATCTGAGCTGCGGGATCGCGGCGATGCGTTCAAGGAAGGGCTTTGTGGCGCGCGGTGTGCCGTAGATAAGCGTCACATCGCATCCGTTCGCGCATAAACCATCGGCAAGATCGGCGACATGGCGGCCGGAGCCGCCGCCTGACGCCTCAAGGCAGAGCAATACGCGCAAACGCTTGGCCGAACTTGCGAACGCAGCGGCCTGAGCCTTGATTCCCCGCGGCGATGGGCGCGACCGACTCGGCCGCGACAGCGTCTCGGCTTCGGCTGCGGTGGAAGCGGCGTCAAGATCGTGTGGTGGGACGGTTGTGCGTTCCGCGCGCGTCCTCATCGCCCGCTCCGCCCGAAGACTTCCGGAACGGTCTTTACGAGGATCACGAAGTCGCGCCAAAGCGACCAGTTGCGGGCGTACCAGTCATCAAGGCGGGCGCGCTCTGCAAACGTCGTTTCATTACGACCGTTCACCTGCCAGAGGCCGGTGAGCCCCGGACGCATGCGGACATAAGCGTCCAGCGCGGCGCCGTAGACATCGATCTGATCGAGCATGATCGGGCGCGGCCCGACTAGGCTCATCTCCCCGCGTAGGACATTCAGCAGCTGGGGGAGCTCATCGAGGCTGGACTTACGCAGCAAGTGGCCCACAGGTGTGATGCGCGGGTCATGGTCAAGCTTTTGATAGGCCTCCCACTGCGCCCGGAGCTCGGGATCGGCGGCGAGCATCGCCGCGAGACGCGCTTCGGCGTCGACCACCATCGTGCGGAACTTCCAGCATTTGAAGCGGCGCCCATACCGGCCCACCCGGTCCTGGCCAAAAAGGAGCGGTCCGCCATCAAGCTTGACCAAGAGCGTGACGGGCAGCAGCAACGGCAGAAGCGCAAGCAGTCCGATCGACGAGACGACCACATCAATGGTGCGCTTCAAGGCGAGCGCGGTCGGCCGATGCAAATTAACCCGCGTCACGAAAGCGACCATGTCGTCAGGAGCGAATGTCTGGATATCGACATTCTCGGCCGGAACAGGTCCAAGATCGGGCAGGATGGCGTAAGGTACGCCGATCCGGGTGAGTCGGAGTGCGAGCTTCAGTGCGATGGCGTGATCCGCCGCCGACGGACAGATCAGCAATTCGCGCTGTTCATCGCCATGCCCCAAGAGCAGATCGAGCAGGACGTCATCACCGCCGAACTCGATGACCGCTTCGGCGGTCGTGAAATCGATTGTTCGATTGATGTGCAGCGCCAGTTCCCGGTGACGCGTGAGCCAGTCTTGAAAGCCGGCCTCGCGCGAAATCGACGCGACAAGCGTGCAGGCTCGCTGATCGGCGCCGCTGGCGCGGCTGGCCGCGCGAACGGTCTGACGGCCGGCGATCAGCAAGAGGAGGGCGCTCGTCCAAGTGAATCCCACGAGCAGGCGCGACACATCGTCCTTCAGCGCGAAAAAGGCGAAGCCGGTGATCAGGAGGGCCGCCATGCAAGCGGCGAGAACGTCCCGCATTTCCTGGCTGAACGGTACTGTGACGCGATAATGCCCGCGTGACCTGAACCAGAGCGCCAACACGACGCTGCCGACGACAGCAGCGAGCCAGACAGCAGAAAACGTTTCAGGACGGATCACATAGGGTGGAATCTCGGCCCACCTCTTGACCGCCACTGCGATCGGGGCGGCGACAAACGGCGCCATCGCGATTGCGACCAGATCACAAAGAGCGAGAAGCGCGGCCTGGGAGCCACGCCGGGAGAGTGCGCTTCTGATCCGTCTTGTCTGCTCGTGCGGCGCGGCCAGATTGGGTGTGCGGTGATGGTTCATCGCGAGGTCCTGATCTGCCAGTCTGGCGGGCGGGGGACGGATGAGCGTGGCGAGCATCGCGACGCCGCCCCCCCCCCGTCGGCGTCACAAGCGTTTGCTCTATATTAGGTAAAGCAATATCACCTAAAGGGTAAGCAATATGTAACTATGACGCCACGCAGGTGAAAATGTTTAGACGTCTCTTCTCCAATGCGGTGGTGGAGCATCCGCGTGATGGGCGCCCGGTTTACGCCATTGGAGATATCCATGGTCGCGCGGACCTTCTTGATCCGCTGCTCGAGGTGATCTTCAAAGATGCGGCGGGGCGGCCCGGCGTTCTCGTCACGCTTGGCGACTACGTGGACCGCGGTCAGGACAGCCGAGCCGTGATAGAGCGCCTCTCGCTCGGCGCTTTCCCGACCGGGTTCGAGACGGTCTTTCTCAAGGGCAATCATGAAGCTGCGATGCTCGACTTCCTTGAGCGACCGGAGGCGGGGCCAGCCTGGGTGCAGCATGGCGGTCTTGAAACGCTTCTCAGCTACGGCGTGCGCCCGCCCACAGTCTCCACCGACTCCGAGGGGTGGCGCGCAACCTCTGAGGCCCTTCGCGCGAATCTGCCCGAGACCCATATCTCCTGGCTCAACGCCCTTCGGCTGTGGCATCGCCATGACGGGTATTTTTTCGTGCACGCCGGCGTCGACAAGGATCGCGGACCGCGCGATCAGGACGAGGCGACGCTTCTGTGGACGCGGCGGCGATTTCTCTCCGACAGGCGGCGCTGGCCGTTCACCGTGGTGCACGGGCATACACCGGAAGCCCGGCCCGTGGTCGAGCGTGGCCGGATCGGGATCGATACCGGCGCCTACGCCACGGGCGTGCTGACCGCCGTCCGGCTGGAGCGAACGAAGATCAATTTCTTTTCCGCCAAGGCCGGGAGGCGGCGCGTGAGTGCGTAAGAAATAATAAACGAATTACGTCGTATGCTTGAGGCATGGCTCGTTCCGCACATTCCCGGCCCGCGCACGAAGCGTCGGCCTCCGCCTCGCCGCAAGGGGAGCCGGCATTGCGTGCCCTTGAGCCGGGTCAAGCCGTTGGCGGCGGTGTTTATTCGCCCGCCCGTGCGCTTCAGGTGGCCCTCGATGCGAGGTTGAGCGCGCCCGTCGACCACATCAAGTCTTGGCCGCGCGGCGTCGTCGTGCTGTCCGTCGTTGTCTATTGCATCGCGGCCTGGGGCTGCTTGGCCTATCTTCTTAAGGCTTTGCTCTAAAGTTTTGGGGCAGTCCTCCGCCGTGTCGAGGTGACTCGGACCAGGTTCCTTATCCGGGCGCCGGCGGTGCAAGGACGCAACACTCGCGTCCGGAGCAAACCGATCGCAAGACAGGGGCTTGAATCGCATACCTCATTCAGATATTAAAAATGTGTGAATGAGGGGGATGCGATGTCTGTTCTTAGCGGCGGCCTGCAGCTCAACACCGATTGGCTCGAGAAGATCGACTGCTTGTTTCAGGTCGATGGGGATGCGGTGAGCGGTCCCGCCGTCGCTTTTCCCATACGCCCGACACCAGAGCCACTGAACATCGTCGCGGCTCAGGTGAGCCCCATTGCGGACGAACCCCAGACGTCCGACGTGTCCGCAACCGCTCTCGATCCCGCTGAGGCGGAATCTTCGCCCGACACTCCGCCTGGGGTTCTGCGCATGCTGTCGGAGTCGTTGGGCTCCAACCAGTCCGACTTCGACAACGCGATTGACCGCCTCGCCGACCTCATCGCGGACCGGCTGGCCGCCCGTTTTGACAGCGCGCATCCCGCAGACCACTCGTCAATGGTTCATTACCGGTCCGATCTCATTGCGCCGATAGAAGGCGGTGATCTTGTGCGGCCGGAGGAACTGCCTCAGCCGCTCGTCGCTGAAGACGGGGGCGCGGATCATTTCGGTGTCAGCAGCGCGGACCTTGGCTATTACCGTAATCGCGAACTGATCGAACCCACGTCTGACATGTCGCAGGGTATCTATTCGCGCGGCGGGTTCACATCCGAAGCCAACGCAGCCGATTCGTTCCCCGCGCCGACCGGAACTGCTGGTGACTTCGTCTACGTCCCGGCTAATGACCCGAGCGCCGATATGACTGTGCAGAGCGTCCATGCTGAATTCGACCTGGTCCAGGCGCTTTTTGTCGAGCCCGACTTCGATCGCAATTCGTTGCTCGACGAGTACGCGAGCGGCGACCTCGCCTTCATTTTCGAAAGTTCAGCTAATATTGGCGACGACGCGCTGCTGGGTTGAGTCTGACTGACGTGACCCCCTGAAATTCCTCCACGGAAGGGTAGAGTTCGGCCCAAGGAAGGGACGAACGATGAAGCGGTCACGATTTAGCGAAGAACAGATCATAGCGATCCTGCGCGAGCAGGAGGCAGGGACGCCGACAGCGGAAGTCTGCCGCCGTCACGGCGTCAGCACGGCCACGTTTTACAAGTGGAAGGCCAAGTTCGCTGGGAGGGGCGTGTCTGAGGCCAAGCGGCTAAAGGCGCTGGAGGACGAGAACAGCAAGCTGAAGCGGCTACTCGCTGACGCCATGCTGGATAACACGGCGCTGAAAGACCTCTTGGGAAAAAAGTGGTGACGCCCGCGGCTCGACGCGAAGCCGTGGCGCATCTGCGGACGGTCTTCGAGATGAGCGAGCGGCGGGCGTGCCGCGTGATCGGGACCGACCGGACCTCGATCCGGTATGCGCCCAAGCGTGCTGACGACAGTGAGCTGCGCGACCGTCTGAAGGCGCTCGCCCAGGAGCGTCGCCGGTTCGGCTATCGCCGGCTCCACGTACTGCTCCGCCGCGAAGGCCACGAGGTCAATCGTAAGCGGGTCCAGCGGATCTATCGCGAAGAGAGGCTCATGGTGCGCAAGCGCGGCGGGCGGAAGCGAGCGCTTGGAACGCGACGTCCTATTGAGACGCCGGTGCGGCCGAACGAGCGGTGGAGCCTCGACTTCGTCTCCGATCAGCTCACCGACGGACGCCGGTTCAGGATGCTGGCGGTGGTCGATGACTGCACCCGCGAAAGCCTGTGCTTGATCGCCGACACCTCGCTATCGGGGCTACGTGTCGCCCGCGAGCTGGACGCGCTTATCGCAGAGCGAGGCAGGAACGACCCCACTCACAGCTCAGCTGGATGACGCCTGCCGAATACCGTCGCCAGCTCTCCACCGCCGGCCGGGGGCGCTGCGCTACGCCAAGGCTCCGCGCCCCGGCCTCTTGCAACCCCGATCCACGAAGGATCAAATCAACCCTGGACTCTCACTTCGGCTGGATGAAAACAGGGGGTCACGTCTTCGCGGATCGACGCGCCGATTACCGCACCGCGAATCTCAAGGCGAACTGCGCCGACGGGTACTCAGCCGGGTGGGTGAAGTCGGTGCGCCAAATGCTTCAGATCGGCGTGCTCGGCGCCGGCGCTGCGCTTGCCATACATCAGGAAATGTCGGCCGGCGCGATCGTCGCGGCGTCCATCTTGATGGGGCGGGCGCTGGCGCCCATCGACCAGCTGGTGGGGGGATGGCGAACCCTGTCCGGCGCCAGGATCGCGTGGCGCAGGCTGACCAACTCGGTTCCATTCGTTCCCGTAGACCGCGAAGACATGCCCGTTCCCACGCCTGAGGCTTTGATCGAGATGGAAGACCTGGCGGTCGGGCCGCCGGGCTCGGAGACCATTCTCATCCGGCCGTTCAGTTTGCGGCTGACCCCGGGATCGCTCACGGTGCTGATCGGTCCGAACGGGGCGGGCAAATCGACGCTTCTGCGCACGTTGATCGGGGTCTGGCCGCCGGCTCAGGGCGAAATCCGCTTCGGAGGGCGCGCAATGCATTCCTGGAGCGGCGACGATCGGGGACGGCATGTCGGCTACCTGCCGCAAGAGATCGAGCTGCTGCCGGGATCGGTCAGAGACAACATCGCTCGGTTCGATCCGGCTGTCGGCGACCAAGCCGTGCTGGACGCCGCGGTCGCCAGCGGCGCGCATGACGCGATCCTTCGCCTGCCGAACGGATATGACACGCGAGTCGGGCCCGGCGGCATTCACATATCACCGGGGCAGGCTCAGCTCATCGCCCTGGCGCGCGCCTTCGCGGGTTCGCCCCGCTTCGTCGTGCTTGACGAACCCACCTCCAATCTCGACCACCGGGCTTCAAATTGCGTGGTCGCTGCGATCGAAGGGCATATCCAGACCGGGGCCGCGCTTCTGATTTCAACTCACGACCCAAGACTGATACGTGCGTCTCATTCGGTCCTGGCGCTTGACAATGGGCGACTATTGCGCGGCAAGCCCGACGATTTTCTCGCCGCGCCGACGCATGGGGCGACGCGGTCGGCCAAGGCTGCGGAAGGAGGCGCGGCGTGATTTCGGTGATTTGGCAGGACCGCAATCTTAGATTGAGCGCCATGGCCGTGCTGTTGGTCTTCGGCGGTTTCGTCACCTGGGCTGCGCTGGTTCCGCTGGCCGAAGGGACCGCGGCCGCCGGCGCGATCGAAGTCGAGGTGGAGCGTCAGGTCGTCCAGCATCTGGAAGGGGGCATTATCCGATCGATCCATGTCGAAGAAGGCGATCGCGTCGAGCACGGTCAGCCGCTTGTGGAGCTGGAGGATTTGTCGGTCCGGGTGGAGCGCGACCAGATTGCGCAACGCGCCGGCGCGCTCGACGCGTCGGTCCAACGCCTCGACGCCTTGCTTCGCGGCGATGAAACGCTCGACTTCAAGAATCTGGCCTACCTCGAATTGCCGGATGCGACGCTTGAGGAGATTCTCACGCGCCAGCGCAGGCTCTTCGAGAGCCAAAATGACGATCTGGCCGCGAATCTGGCGGTCATGGAAGCGCGCTTGGCCGCCGCGCGCGAGACGGAGGTCCATACGCACGCCGAACTGCGCAGCACGCGCGAGGCCGCTCAGGCGGCGGCGGACGAGTTGGAGCTGGCGCGGCGTCTGGTGGAGCGGCGCATGGGGCGCGTGGACCGGGTCCGGCGGCTCGAACGCGAGGCAGCCAGCCTTCGCTCGGAAATCGCAAGACTCGAACGGCAAATCGCCGCCGCCGTCGCTGAACAAAGCGAGCTGACGGCCCAGGCGACCCAAATCAGAGCCGATTTCCACCAGTCGGTCTCGCGCGAGCTTGTCGAGGCCCGGGAGTCCTGGCTTGCGGCGCGCGAGGAGTTGTTCGCCGCCCAGGACGTCGTGAATCGGTCGGTCATAACCGCGCCGCGCGACGGTTCGGTCTTCAATTTGAGATTTTTTACGACCGGCGGCGTCGTTCGTCCTGGTGAAGTGTTGCTTGAACTGGTGCCCGAACGCAGCGGCGTGATCGCCACGGTCCGGATCCCACCGCATGAACGCGCGCAGATTCGGGTCGGATTGGCGGTGCGCGCCAGCATCACCGCCTATCGCGGCGCGCGTGCGGCGCCGATCCCCGGCCAGGTTGAAAGCGTGAGCGCGGATCTGAAGACCGACCCCGACACCGGCCAAGCCTACTACGCCGCGACCATCCGTTTGGACAGCGCGGCTGTGGAGGCGGTCGACGGGTTGGAGATCCTGCCCGGCATGCCGGTGCAGGCCTTCATCTTCTCCGGACGAAAGCGGACGACCCTGGATTATCTGTTCTCACCCCTCCTGGACTCGATGTTTGAAGGCCTGCGCTCCCCATGAGTCTGCAAAGCCTGATGGCCGCGGCGACCCTGATGGGCGTCGATGCGGCGCCGCCGGACTGCCTGCCGCTCGACGCGGCGATCATGCGCTCCTTCGATGTCAGCGGCGGCATAGGCACGGCTGAGGCCGAGCGCGAGAGCGCGGTGGCTGACTTTGAAACAGCGCTCGCCTTGCGCCGCCCTCAGATTTCCGCCTTCACTCGGTCGTCGCTCGGCGACCAGGGTTTGGCTGACGTTCAGCTTGAGAACCAGGTCGGCATGCGCGTGTCGCAACGCCTGTTGGATTTCGGCGACGCCCGGCGCGCACGCGCCTCCGCGCGCGGCGCCATCGCGCGGAGCGGTGCGTCGCTGCTGGCTGCGCAGGTCGAGGAGGCGGCGACCGTTACGCAAGTCTATATCGACATTCTGGAGGCGCGCGCGCAGACGGCGGAAGCGCAGGAGCGGGCGCGTTATTTCACCGAGCGCGCCCAAGTCACCGACATGCTCATTGAGGACGGTCTCGCCACACGCAGCGAGCAGATCGCGGTCTACGCCGAGCTTGCGCGGTCTCGCCTCGACGTGTCGGCCCGTGAGCTGGAAATCCGCGCGGCGACACGTCGGCTCGCCGCGCGGACCGGCGTGGAGAGCGCCGTCGCATGCCCTGCAAGCGCGCTGCCCTCCTGGCTTGATGACAATTTCGCACTTCATCAGCTTACGGCGGACGCCGTGACCGAGGCCAATCCTGATCTCGCCGCGGCGCGCGCAGAGCGCAGGCGGCTGGAGGCCGATTATGAGCGGGCGCGGCGGTCCCGTCTGCCGGCTGTGGAATTGGTCGCCATCGGGTCATACGCCTATGACGACTTGCGTGACGAGTGGGCGTTCAGAGACCGGTACGGGATCGATCTAAGCATCCCGTTATACGGCGGCGCGAGTATTCGTGCTCAAACGGACCGCGCGCGCGCCGCGCGGGACGCCGCGCTGAGGCGGGTGGGGAGCTTGCGGCTTCAGGTCGCCGGCGAGGCGGAACAGATCGAAGCGCGCCTCCTCGCCGCCGAGGTGCAGCGGGTTCACCTGGAGCGCATGGTCGCGCTGCAGAGCGAACGTGTGGAGGTGTTGCGCGGCGAGCTCGCTTTGGCGCTCACCACGCTGGACGAGTTGATCGAGGCGCGTTTGGCGCTTGAAGACGTCCAATTGCGCCTGGTCGAGGCGCGCTTTTCAGTTCTGCGCGATCGCGTCCGGCTCCGCGCCTTGGCCGGCGACATACCTGGCGTCAGGACGGTGGAGGAGCCTGAGTTTTCTCAGATTTGGGGCTGGGAGCCTGATCCTGACGACTAACGCCGTCCCGCCTGCTTCCAGTTGGGCGCCGCGAGCGGCGGCGAAAGCGTTGCCGATCTCGCAGAGAGGGCGGTGACCGACCGTGTCGGCCGGCGGTTTGGTCAGCAACGCCGTTAGGCGTGATGATGATGCGACCGGAACCCGACCGATCAGTCCGCGCCGGGGTCCGCCCCGCGGAGTGCGTCGGCGACGGCTTCGGCGTGGCTGTAGATGAGGAAGCGGCCGGCGTCGGCGACGATCTCGTGCGTGGCGCGCGGCAGGATGTGCGACCAGTAGGCCGCGCATTCGCGGGCGTCGTGCAGCGGATCGTGCGCTCCGATCATCAGGTGGACGCCGTGGCTCGCCTCCACGACGGGCGGATCGGGCAGAGTCGCGAGCGCCAGTTGCTCGCTGAGATAACCGCCGACCCGGCCGGACAGGAACGGCAGGAAGCCGCGCGCATAGTCGGCGAAATGCCTGCGGTCGCGCATGATCGCGACGTCCACCGGGCTGTCGGCGACCGCGCGGAAGACGAAGTCCTGCATGTTCTGCGTGGACAAGCCCTTCACCAGCAGGCGGGCGACCGGTTCGATCAGCTCCGGGCTGGCGCGGTAGACCTGCTTGATGACCTTCAGCGCCCCTTTTCCGCTGCCGCTCGTGCGCGTGGCCGGGTCCGGCGCGGCGAGCACGGCGCGTTCGACCCGGTCCCGGTGGAGGCGCAGAAAATGAGCCGCGACCTGCGCGCCGCCGCGGGCGAGCAGCGACACCGATCCAAGATCGAGCGTCTCGCAGACATGCTCCAGATCGGCGCAGGCGTCATCAAACGGGTCCGGACCCGGCGCAGGCATGGGGTCGGTCAGGCCGAAACCTGGGCGATCGATCGCGATGGGGCGAAACCCGCGTTGGTGAAGCGCGGCCACCAGCACGCGCGGCGCGGCGCGCGCGGCGCTGCTGGAATGCAGCATCAGCACCGGCCGGCCGCGTTTCGGACCGTAGTCGCTCACCGCAACGACGCCGCCTTGAGGCCGCGCCAGCAGACGCAGCGGCTCCACATCGTCCAGCGGCATCGGCCCGCCCGCGGCGGCCGCCAGCGCCGCCAGGGCGGCGGCTTCGGTGATCCGTCCGGTCAGTTCGGTCGCGCTGGCGACGCCGGTCTGCAGGAACACCGCCGACAGCTCCTTCTTCGCCGCCGCTTCGGACATTCCCGCCGCGGCCGCGGCCTCGCCGCGCGCGGCGCCCTGCGCCAGCGACAACGCCAGCACGGCCTGACGCCGGCTGAGGCCGAAAACGTCTTCGACCCGTGCGGCTTCGTCGTCTCCGGGGATGAGCCCCAGGGCGAGGCTGGCCGCGCGCCGGACGAGCAGGGCGCGCCGCCGCACGCCGGCGCGCGCCATCGCCTCGGCCAGCGCGTCGCGAGCCGTGGCGTAGGAGACGCCCAGTTCGCGCGCGGCGCGGGCGAGATCGCCATGCCGGGCGAGCGCCGCCACCAGAAGGCTCTGCCGGCCGGTCAGGCCGAGCGCGCGCGCCGCGGTCTCCACGGCGTTCCCGGCGTGCAGCGGCGAGACGCTCATCGCGCCGACCGCGGCGTTCTCGGTCTCCAGGATCGCGCGATGAACCTCGCCGAGGGCCCAGCGCCGGCTTTGCGCGACCGGCGCGACGGCCAAGGGGCGGATTTCGCCCTCGGCGGTCTCCGCCAGGCGGGTCTGAACCTCTCCATGATCGAGCGTGAGCCGCGTCAGCCGCCGGATTTCCTCCGGTTGGAGGGCGGGAAAGTGCGGGCTCGCCCGTAACAGACCTCCGTCGCGCGCGAACGCCGCGACGCTCACCCGGTCGGCGTAGACCAGCGGGACGTAGGCCGCAGGGTCGCCTTCGCGCGGCCAGGCTTCGATGACCCGCGCGGCCTGCTGAAGCCCATCTGAATGGGGGTCGAGCGCACCGCCGCCGTCTTTCCGGTCCACCTGTCATCTCCGGCATGAGCACAAATCCCCTACAAATGGGGATGTGCGGCCAAGGCGCTCTTTAATAACGCTTTCTACGAACGTTTCGAGGGGATGTCAGGTTCGCCCGGCAGTGGGGCCGCGCATGCGGCCGCGTCGCAGGTGCGCCGGTCTCGCCCTCGTTTTCGCCGCCATGCGATCCACGGGGAGCCCGCCATGATCACGCGCAAGAATGTCCTTCTTCTGTCCACCGCCATCCTGACCGTCGCGCAGGCCGCGCCCGGCCACGCCAATGACGAATTGCCGGAATTCGGGGCCTATATCGGGCCGGACGAAACCCGGGACATCGTCGTGGAGGCCGGCGAGGTTATCGAAGCCGCCGAAACGGGCGTCTTCTTCGAAGGCCTCGGGGCGATCTACAACGCCGGCCTGATCCGCAGCTACGGCACGACGGATGTGTTGGGCGAGCCCCTGGACGGCGCGGTGATCATCACCAGCCCCGGCGTGCGGGTCGTGAACACCGGCCAGATCATCGGCGACGGGCTCGGGGTGGGCACCGCCTATCAGTTCGATCCCGACACCGGGACCCTGCTGCCGATCGGAATCGGCGTGACCGTGGAGAATTCGGGCCTGATCCAGGGCGGGGTGAACGACGGCGTCCGCCTGATCGGCGGCGGAACAGTGATCAACACCGGCGTGATCGAAGGTCTGAGCGGCGATCTCACCGACGGCGTGTCGATGTTTACGTTCGAAGGTCAGGACCGTACCGGCCAGTCGATCATCGGCACGGTGACGAATTCGGAAGGCGGCGTCATTTCCGGTCCGCGCCACGGCGTCATTCTCACGGGCGGCGGCGCTGTGACGAACGCAGGGACGATCAGCGGCGGTTATGGCTCCGGGGTTCGGATTCAGGCTGCGCACGATGAGTCCGGCAAACTTGGCGAGGTCATCAACACCGGCGTCCTCGACGGCGCCACCGGCGTGTATTTCTTCGCGGGTCTGGAGCAGGCGACGCTCACCAACAGCGGCTCCGTCACCGGGCTCGACGGCGCAGGCGTCGTGTCCGACATCGACGGGACCCTTGTCCTCACCAACACGGCGGACGGACGGATCACCGGTCTGACCGGCGTGCACGCCCTGGGCGGCGCGCTGAATCTTGTCAATGACGGCGTCATCGTCGGGACGGGCGGCGCTGAGGCGGTGTTCGGAAACGCCGGCGTGCGCCTGACGGAAGGATCGTCGACGGTGGTGAACACCGGCTCGATCACCGGCGCGAATTACGGCCTGTTCACCGATCGCGGCGTCGATGAAAACGGGGCGCCGGCCTATCTGACATTCGACACGCGTGTGGAGAATTCCGGTTCGATCGTGGGACAGAACAATGACGGCGTTCTGATCTTCGGCGGCGGTGAAGTCATCAATTCCGGCGTCATTTCGGGTCAGGGCGAGGGGGCGTTCTGGGCCGACGGGATCCAGATGCAATGGTATCCCGGCGTCGACAGCGGGCAGGCGCAGATCGGCGCCGTCACCAACCTGGAAGGCGGCCTGATCACCGGCAATCGCTACGGGATCATCCTGGCGGGCGGCGGATCGGTCACCAATGCGGGCGAGATCTCCGGCGGCGAGCGCGGGGTGCTCATCGTCGACCAGAACTTCGCCGGCAAGACCGGCGAGCTGGACAATTCCGGCGTGATCCGCAACGGCGTCCTGTTCTCCACCGAGACCGTCACCGTCACCAATTCCGGCTTGATCGAAGGACCGGACGCGATCGTTCTGGATGAAGGCGTCCTTACCGCGCTGATTGAAAACTCCGGCTCGTTGATCGGTCAGTCGGGTCTCGGCGTGCGCAATGAGATCTTCGCGGATCTCACCCTCACCAATTCCGTCGGCGGGCTGATTTCCGGTCAGGTTTCCGGCGTCTACTCGAACGGGTCGCTGACCCTGGTCAATGACGGCCGGATCGAGGGGTTCGGGACCTATGACGGCCTGGAGCGCCCCTCGGAGGGCGGCGTCGCCTTCGCCGGACCGGACTCCAGCATCGTCAACACCGGCGAGATCGTCGGCGCCGGGTTCGGCGTCTCCAGCCTCATGGCGTACAATGCCGAACTCGATCGCCTCGAAGGCCGCGCGTTCGGCTCGACGGTGGTGAACTCGGGCCTGATCCGGGGCGAGACCAATGACGGCGTGCGCCTGATCGGCGGCGGGACGGTGACCAATACGGGGACCATCGAAGGGGTGGCCGGGGGCCTGACCGACGGCGTGTCGATGTACGCCTATGACGACCAGGACACGAGCGGCCAGACCGGAATCGGTACGGTGACCAACCTCACCGGCGGCGCAATCTCCGGCGCCCGGTTCGGCGTCATCCTGACCGGCGGCGGTGTGATCGAAAACGCGGGAACGATCCGCGGCGGGCTCGGCGGGCTTCAGGTTCAGGATCTCGGAAGCGGCAAGACCGGCTCGATCGTCAATTCCGGCGCCGTAGAGGGCGGTGCAATCGGCGTGCGCTTCAGCGGTACGCTCGAGGGCGTGGCGCTGACCAATTCGGGGACGATCACCGCGACCACCGGCGCCGGGGTGCGCAACGACACTGCGGCCAGCCTCGTGTTTGACAACACCGCACACGGCGCGGTCTCCGGCGCCCGGACGGGCGTGGAATCCTATGAGGGCGCGCTTGTGCTCACCAACGCCGGGCTCATCGAAGGCCTCGGCGTGCGCGATCCGAACGTCCCCGGCTTCGCAGAGGCCGGCGTGCGGCTGCACACCGGCGAAAGCGTCATCACCAACACCGGGGTGATCCGCGGCGCGGAGTTCGGTGTTCTGACGACGGAGTATCGCGATTTCGCCACCGGCGACGTCACCTGGCGCGTTTCGAACACTCAGCTCAACAACTCCGGCCGCATCACCGGTCTCTCCAATGACGCGGTCCTGATCCTCGGCGGCGGAGACGTGGTCAATTCCGGCGTCATCGAGGGCTTCGGGCCGAGCGGCGACGGGGTGCAGCTGCAATGGTATCCGGGTGCGGACAGCGGCCTGGCCCGGATCGGCTCGGTGACCAATCAGGAAGGCGGCGTCATCACCGGCGAACGCTACGGGATCATTCTCGCCGGCGGCGGCGAGATCGCCAACGCCGGCCTGATCCGCGGCGCCTGGCGCGGCGTCCTCTTGGTGAACCAGAATTTCGACGGCAAGACCGGCGCGCTCGCCAATTCCGGCGTGATCGAGGGTGGCGTCACGCTGAACCTCGCCTCCGCAACGGTGACCAACACCGGCTCGATCGTCAGCGAGACCGCTGAAGGCCTGATCTCCGACGGTCAGATCGTGTTCGTGAACGCCGGCGTGCTGTCCGGCGGGAACGGCGTGGCGGCGCGGTTGAGCGGGTTCGACGACACGGTCACGCTTCTCACCGGGTCCGATGTATCCGGCGTGATCGACGCCGGTCTCGGCGTGGACCTGCTGACCCTGCGCGGCGAACTCGACGCGGAGAGCGCGAGCCAGACGCTCGGCGGCGCGTCCGGGTTTGAAAGCCTCGACGTGGAGGCCGGTTACTGGACCACGTCCGGCGCGGTCGGCGCGTTCGACGGTGTCCAGGTGCGCCAGGGCGCGACCCTGAAGCTGGTCGGCGTGGCGGGCGAAACCGGTGAGGAGGGCCTGACCACCTCCAACATCACCGATGAAAGCCCGATCGAGACCGGATCCGTGCTCAATGACGGCCTTCTCGTGTTCGATTTCGTGTCCGATCAGACGGTCGATGCGGATCTGTCGATCAGCGGGACCGGAGGCGTCCGGTTCGAGGGCCCGGCGGTCTTCACCGTCAACACCGACACGTTCACCTATACCGGCCGGACCGACATCGCCAATGGCGGGCTGGTGCTGAACGGCGCGCTGGCGAGTTCGGTGATCGAAACGTCCGGCGCGGGCGTCTTCACCCTCGGCGAAACCGGGGTGTTCAACGGCGATCTGGTGAATAACGGGACCTTCGTGTTCAACCGGGCGTCCGATTACGACTTCCTCGGCGACATCTCGGGCTCTGGCCGTCTGATCAAGGACGGTCAAGGTACGCTCACCTTCTCCGGCGCCTATAATTTCCTCGGCGTCACCGAAATCCTCGCCGGCGTGGTGAAGATCGCCGGTGAAATCAATCCGGAGACCGTCTTCGACCTGGAGGGCGAGGGCCAGCTGACCATCGCCGGAACCTCCCAGACCATCGCGGGCCTCTCGGGCACGGGCGGCACAAGCGTCGTCATCGAGGGCGCGACGCTTACGGTCAATCAGACCACGGACAGCGAGTTCGCCGGCACGATCAGCGGCGACGGTGGCTTCGTGAAGGCCGGCGGCGGCACGCTCAATCTCACCGGGACCAGCACGCTGACCGGCGATACGACGATCAATGACGGCGTGTTGAAGGTGAACGGTTCGATCGCGTCCTCCACCCTCATCGTCAATCCCGGCGGCACGCTGGGCGGGACCGGCGTGATCGGCGGCGCGGTGATCGACAATGGCGGCGTGTTCGCGCCCGGCAACTCGATCGGCACGCTGGCGGTGGACGGCGACGTCGTCTTCACGGCGGGCTCGACCTATGAAGTGGAGGTGGACGCCGCGGGCGGCGCCGACCGGATCGACGCCACCGGCGCGTTCACGATCGAGAACGACGTGACCCTGGCCGTGCTCGCGGCCGACGGCGCCTATGCGCCGCTGACCGACTACACCATCGCCACGGCCGACGCGGTGAACGGCGCGTTCTCCTCCGTCACCACCGACCTCGCCTTCCTCACGCCTCTGGTCCGCTACGAGGCCGAGGCGGTGCGCCTGTCTCTCTATCGCAACGATATCAGCTTCGCGGACGTGGCGCTCAACCCCAATCAGCGCGCGGTCGCCGCGGCGGCTCAGGCGCGTGGGAACGCCGACGCGATCCATGACGCCATCCTGATGCAGAACGCCGCCGGCGCGCGCGGCGCTTTCGACGCCCTGTCCGGCGAAGCGCTGGCGAGCGTGTCCGCCGCGCTGCTCGACGACAGCCGGGCCGATCGCGGCGTGATCCTGCGCCGCGCGGCGGCGCAAACCGACGGGGTCTCCGTCTTCGGCGCGGTCACCGGGGCGCGCGGCGAGAGCGACGAGGGACTGGGGCTCGCCGCGCTGGAGACGGACCGGGCCGCCGCGCTGTTCGGCGCCGGGTTCGGCGCCGGCGCCGTTTCAGGCGGCGTTGCGGCCGGGCTTTCGCAGTCCGAGCATGACGTGGCCGACCGCGCCAGCCGGGCGGACACTGAAGCGCTCCATGTCTCGGCCTACGCCAGCTACCGGACCGGCGCGTTCCGGGCGACGCTGGGCGCCGCGCTCGGCGCGTATGAGGTCGAGACGGCCCGCACCGCCCGGTTCGGCGCGATCGACGACGCTCTGGCCGCGGCGTTCGACGCCGACACCCGGACGGTGTTCGGCGAGTTGGCCTACACCGTGACCACGCGCCAGCTGAAGCTCACCCCGTTCTGGCGCGGCGAGCTGATGCGGGTGGAGCGCGATGGCTTCACCGAAACCGGCGGCGCGACGGCGCTGGAGGTCGCAGCCGCGACCTTCGAGACCGGACACGCCACGCTCGGCCTCGACGCTCAGCTGAACCGCGACGGCGCGATCCGGCCTTATGTGAACGCGGGATGGCGCCACGGATGGGGCGATCTCGATCCTGCGATCAACGCCGCGTTCGCCGACGGAGCCGGCGGGGCGTTCGGTGTGACCGGTGCGGCGCTGCCAGAGAATGCGGCGGTTCTGGACGCGGGGCTGGAGTCCGAGTTCGGCCGCGCCGTGATCGGCGCCGGCTATTCCGGGCTCAGCGGGACGGACTGGATGTCCCACAGCGTCAACGTGACCTTGAGGGTCCGCTTCTAACCGAAGCCGCGGTCATCCCCACCGCGGTTTTTGAGGCCGGGCCATGCGCCCGGCCTTTTTTTCAATCCGGAGGTCCGCCTAATTTCGCCGCGACGCGCGAATACTGAGGAATCGTAGCTTCCCGATCTCTCGCGAAGCAGGTAGTTTGCCGACGCGCGCCTCCGTTTCGAGGCGGGCGTGATGGCTGGGGGACATTATGATCGAGCGATTCAGCGCCTTTGCAGGCCTCGTCAAGGGTCTGCGCAGGTTCGGCCCTGCGATCCTTGGGGCTTTCGCGCTCGGCGGTGCGGCGTCCGCCCAAAGTCCGGCCGTCACCATCAGCACGCCGACCATCGAGGCGATTTCGGCCGATCCGACAACCGCCACCCCGGGCGGTCAGATCGAGATCAGCTTCGATCTGACCTCATCGAGCATTCTAATTCCCATCGCGGTCAACGTCCCGCTGGGCGACGTCATCTCCGGCATGCGCGTCGCGAGCTCTTCGACGACGTGCCCCGCGATTTCATCTGCGACGGTTCCTACGCTCGGCGCGGCGACGGCGACCTGGACGGGCCTGCAAGTTTTCGGCGCCACCTGCTCGCTCAACATCATCGCGACCCTTCCGCTCGACGCCGCCAACGGACCCTATAGTTTCACCGGCGGAACCGTCAGCGGCACAAACGCGTCAACCAGCACCGAATTCGGTCCGGTTTTCGTGCCAGCGACGACTTTCGAGGTCGGCGCCGACGTGGTCGGGCCTGTGCCGAGCCTCCGCGTGTCGGAAAGTTCGATCGTCCTGGGCGAGAGCGTCACAGTCTTTGCGGAGTTCGACGAAGGCGCCTTCGATATCGACCAGGGCGATTTCGTGGTCACCGGCGGAACCGTGTCGAATTTCGCGGCGCCCGCCGGGGATCTGGGCGTGTTTCAGGCCTCGTTCGACGTTACGCCGTCCGGCGTGGGAACAATCTCGGTCGAGCTGCCGGCCGGTACGGTCGAGGATGACGACGGCAACCCCAACAGCGCGGCCGGACCGGAAACCGTGACGGTGACCGCGCCGGACGGATTGGACTTCCAAGCTGAGGTGATCGACGATCCGACGGAGCCGGGCGACACCGCCACGATCCGTTACACGCTCACCAACACCAACGCGACCACCTCTGTCACATCGGGATCGTTCACTCACGGTTTCGGCGCGGCGTTGAGCGGGCTTACGACCACGTCCACGCCGGTGGCCGGGGCGTGCGGTCCGTCGAACAATTTCAGCTTGATTTCGGGAGGCGCCACCCTCGTCGTCAGCGGGCTTGAGCTCGCGCCAAGCGCTTCGTGCCAGTTCGACGTACAGGTCACCGTTCCCAGCGGCGCGACGCCCGGGACCTATAGGCTAAACAGCAATGGGCTGAATTACACGCTGGACGGTGCACGAGCGGCGCCCGGCGTTGCGCCCCTGCTCGAGGTGGCCGGCGCCGAGGAGACCGGCGCGCCCATCACGTTCACAAAGACATTCCTGCCCGATTCCATCCAGTTCACCGGCGCCACCACCCTGGAGTACGAGATCACCGCCGCGCCGGGCACGAGCGCCTCGAACTTGGCGTTCACCGACGATTTCACGTTCGCCGGCTTCTCCCTGACCCCGACCGATCTGCCCAAATCCGACATATGCGGCGCCGGCTCGTCCCTGACGGCGAGCGGAAATCAGGTGAGCCTGAGCGGCGGCGTGCTCGCCGTGGACGGGACCTGCAGTTTCACGGTCGAACTGGAGGCGCCGGCCTCCGGAGCGGCCGGCGCTGTCACCTCCACCACGAGCGCGCTGACGGGCGATCAGGATGGCGGGTCCGGCGCCGAGCCGGTGGCCGCCGGCGTGACCGCCGGCGACGCTTTGACCGTCACCGACATCAACCCGTCGGTCTCCGTTTCCGGACCGGAAGGCGGGTATGTCCCGGCAAGCCCGTTCGAGGTGAGCTTCGCCTTCTCCGAGCCCGTCAGCGATTTCGTCGTCGGCGACATCAGCGTCGCCAATGCAACCTTGTCCAATTTTTCAGGCGACGAAGCGAATTACACCGTGACGGTGACGCCGATCTCCGGGACGGTGAGCGTGTCGGTGCCCGCCGGCGAGGCGACGGCGGATCGAAGCGGCCTGACCAATCTGGCCTCGAACACCTATCAAATCTCCCCGGTTTCCGGCTTCGCCGCGCCCAATCTGGCGGTCCAGGCGTCCGGCGCCTCCAGCGCGATTTCGAACGGGGCGTCGACCGCGTCAGCGGCCACAGGCACGGATTTCGGCCAGGTGGCGTCCGGACCGGTCACCCGCACGTTCACGATCACGAACAATCGAAGCTTTCAAGGCCCCGCCCAGGCCGTGATCGACTCCATCACCGTCGACGACACCACGAACTATACGATAAGCCAAATCCCGTCGACCATCGCCGTGGGGGCTTCGGCCAGCTTCGTCGTGTCTTATGATCCCCAGGACGCCGGCCCGCACGACGCCACGATCTCGATTCTGCTCGACGACTCCGCACTGAACGATGCCGCGTTTGCGGCGAACAGCCTGGTCAATCCCTTCACCTTCGCGGTCACCGGCGAGCAGGGCGCGGAGCCGGAGATCAACATCACCGGGGCGGGTGTTTCGATCGCCTCCGGCGACACCACGCCGAGCGCCGGCGACGACACGGATCTGGGCGCCACCCTGGTGGGCTCGCCGGTCACCGCCATTTTCACCATCGAGAATCTGGGCGGCGCGGCGCTGGAGCTCGGGGCCGACGCGGTCACCGTCGCCAGCGGCGACGTGGACGCCTTCTCCGTCACCGCCCAGCCCGGCGCCACCATCGGCGCGGGCGGCGACGACACCTTCACCATCCAGTTCGACGCCGAGGCGGGCGGGACCTACAGCGCGGTCATCTCGGTGGCCAACAACGACCGAGACGAAGCACCCTACACCTTCGTGGTCGAAGCCGAAGCCGCCGGCGACCGCGAGGTGGAGCTGCGCGGCGGGGGGGTGGAGATCGTCGCCGGCGACACGACCCCGTCCGCCGGCGACGACACGGCGTTCTCCGAGGTCGTGGTGGGCGAGACCGCCTCGGCGACCTTCACCATTCTCAACACAGGCGACATCACGCTCGGTCTGACCCCGGCGCCGATCGATCGCGACACCGGCGCGCCCGGCGGCGTGACGACGGTGGACGTGCTGTCCGGCTCTGACGATTTCACCATCACCGCCCAGCCCGCCGCCTCCGTGTCGGGGGGCGGCTCGACGACGTTCACCGTCCAGTACGCGCCGTCGGCGCTCGGGGCGTCGGACGCGGTGATCGGGTTTGGCACCGACGACGCCGACGAGCCGCGCTATGTGTTCACCGTGAACGGGACGGGCGTATCGCCGGAAATCGCGGTGGCCGGCCTCAACGACACCGATATCGGCAACGGCGATACGACGCCGGCCGCGGCGGACGGCAGCGATTTCGGAGAAACCGGCTCGTCTGAAGGCGATCCGATCACGCGTACCTTCACCATCACCAATTCCGGCGATGCGGTGCTGAATCTGGGCGCGGACGCGGTGTCGATCTCCGGCGCGGCGCAGAGCGATTTCACCGTCACCACCCAGCCCGACGCCAGCGTAGCGGCCGAGGGCGGGACCACCAGCTTCGTCATCAGCTTCGATCCGAGCGCGGAGGGCCTGCGCGAGGCGGCCGTCTCGATCGCCAATGACGATCTCGACGAAAGCCCGTTCACCTTCTCCATCGCCGGCACCGGCGGCGACGACACGGCGCCGAGCGGATTCACCGTGGCGTTCGATCAGGACCCGATCCTGGCGGCCGACGCCGGCTCGATCTCCTTCACTTTCGCCGGCGGCGAGGTTGGGGCCGACTATGACTATTCGATCAGCTCCAGCGGCGGCGGAACACCGGTCACCGGCTCAGGCACGCTGGCCACGGCGAGCGATCAGGTCTCCGGCATCGACGTGTCAGGTCTGCCCGACGGCACGCTGACGCTGAGCGTCACCCTGACCGACACGGCGAACAATACCGGCGATGCGGCCACCGACACGGTGGTCAAGGAAACCGACGTTCCCGAAGTGACGCTGGAATTTGATGCCGCGCAGATCGGGTATAACGCGCCCAACGGGTTCACGGTGACGCTCGACAATTCCGACAGCCAGCTGCCCGTCACGATCAATCAGATCCGGATCACAGCCCCGACCGGCGCCGTGCTGGTCGGCGCCAATGTGTCGATGTGCGGCGGTTTCAGCACGATAACCGGCGGCAACCTCACCCTCGTCAACAAGACGATTCCCGCCGGCGGCGTGTGCACCGTCACCGGGACCGTGCGGGCGACCAACACCACGCTTGGCGAGCAGGCCTTTTCATTCCTGTTGGGATCAACCTCGCTTGGAACCCCGGAGTCCACGATCAATTCCTATGAAACGGTGGTCACCAATGTGTCTGTCGCCGATGTGACCGTCGAAGAGGGTGCCGGCAGCGTGACGATTACGCTCACCGCCGACCGTCCAATCTATAATGAAACAGCTTTTGAATATGCCTTCGCGGATGGCACGGCGATCGGGGGTGTGGATTTCGAACTCACTTCTGCTGCTGAAATTAGATTCAATGACAACAGCGGCGTCTCGGTAGCGGACGGCACCTCGTTGATATTTGACGACGCGCTGGACGAGGCCGATGAGACCTTCTCGGTCACGGTGACGCCGCCAGTTTCGAACGGAAAGTTCTATTCCCTCACCAACGACACCGCCACGGTCACCATCACCGACAATGATGACGCGCCGGTCCTGTCGATCGCGGACGTGACCGCCGGCGAGGGTGACGGGACGGCGACGTTCACGGTCTCCCTCGACGCCGCGTCCGGCCAGACCGTCGAGGTGGACTACGCCACGAGCGACGACTCCGCCGAGGCGGGGTCGGACTACACGGCGGCGTCGGCGACGCTGACCTTCGATCCCGGTGAGACCACGAAGACCTTTGACGTGACGATCGCGCAGGACGCGATCTCGGAAGGCTCCGAGGACTTCACCGTCACCCTGTCGGGCGCGTCCAACGCCACGATCGGGGACGATGAGGCGACCGGGACGATCACCGACGACGACGCGGCCAGCGTCACGATCGCGGATGTTTCGGCCGATGAAGATGACGGCGCCGTCACGGTCACCGCGACGCTGGACGCCGCGGTCCAGGGCGGGTTTACGGTGGACGTCTCCACCGCGGACGGCACCGCGACGACGGCGGACTCAGACTACACGGCGGTGACGGCTCAGACCCTGACCTTCGCCGGCACGGCGGGTGAGACCCAGACCTTCACGGTCACGCCCGGCGCGGACTCGAAACTGGAGGCCGACGAGACCTTAACAGTCTCCATGAGCAATCTCACCGGCGCGGCCGGGACGGTGGCGATCACCGACACCGCCGAGGTGACGCTCACCAATGACGACATGGCCACAGTGACCATCGCGGACGTCTCCGGGAACGAAGACGACGGCGCGATCACCCTCACAGCGACGCTGGACAACCCCGTGGCCGGCGGCTTCACGGTGGACGTCTCCACCGCCGACGGCACAGCGACGACGGCGGATTCCGACTACTCCGCGGTTACCGCCCAGACTCTGACCTTCGCCGGCACGGCGGGGGAGACCGAGACCTTCACGGTCACGCCGACCTCCGACGTGACGCCGGAGGATGACGAGTCCCTGACCGTGTCTCTCGGTAATCTGGCGGGCACGACGCTGCCCGTGGACATCACCGACACGGCGAGCGTCGGGATCGACAATGACGACACGGCCCTCATCTCCATCGCGGACGTCACCGTCAATGAGGGCGACGGAACGGCGACCTTCACGGTGAGCCTGGCGGTGGCGTCTGCCCAGACCATCACCGTGGATTACGCCACGAGCGACGACTCCGCCGAAGCGGGGTCGGACTACACGGCGGCCAGCAATACGCTCACCTTCGATCCGGGCGTCACCAGCCAGACGTTCGACGTGACGATCACCGACGATGCGCTCGACGAGCTGAACGAGGCCTTCAC
Organism: Oceanicaulis sp.; assembly: GCA_051117435.1. Taxonomy (GTDB): domain Bacteria; phylum Pseudomonadota; class Alphaproteobacteria; order Caulobacterales; family Maricaulaceae; genus Oceanicaulis. The sequence continues at coordinate 150,848 of JBNPED010000005.1, forward strand.
GGTCACGCTCACCAACCCGTCCAACGCGACGATCAGTGATGATGAGGCGACGGGAACGATCACCGACAACGACGACGCGCCGAGCCTCGGCGTCGCCTTCACGGTGACCAGCGTCGACGAGGGCGTGGGTACCGTGACGGTGAACGCCCAGCTCAGCGCACCCACGGCGTTGACCGTCTCGGCCGACTACCGGGTCGTCGGCGCGACGTTTTCCGGAGTGTTCCGCGAGGCGACCGCGGGTGAGGATTTCGTCGCGGCCTCCGGCTCCGTGACTTTCGAGCCGGGCGAGACCCTGAAAACCGTCACCGTGACGCTCGTTGATGACGCGCTCGATGAGGCGGACGAAGGACTGGCCGCCTTTTTTGAGACTCCGACGAACGCCGATCTCGGGCCTTCGGGGACGCAGTTCGACGTGGTCACCATTACCGACAACGACGCCGCGCCGGGTCTGTCCATCGCGGACGTGACGTCCGGCGAGGGCGATGGAACAACGACGTTCACGGTGACGCTGGATGCGCCGTCCGGTCAGACGGTGACGGTGGATTATGCGACAAGTGACGGAACGGCTGAAGCAGGGTCGGACTACACCGCGGCGTCGGGCACGCTGACTTTCGACCCCGGCGTGACGACCCGGACCTTCGACGTGACGCTCAATGAGGATGCGCTGGACGAACCCTCGGAGAGCTTTGTCGCCACCCTGTCGAACCCGTCCAGTGCGACGCTGAGCGACGACGAAGCGACCGGGACCCTCACCGACAATGACGACGCGCCGAGTCTGTCGATCGCCGACGTGACGGTCGGTGAAGGCGGCGGTGCGGCCACGTTCACGGTGAGTCTGGACGCTCCGTCCGCGCAGACTGTGACCGTGGATTATGCAACGTCCAACGACACGGCTGAGGCCGGGTCCGACTACGACGCGGCGTCCGCCACGCTGACCTTCACGCCCGGCGTCACCAGCCGGACCTTCGATGTCGCCATCACCGACGACGCTTTGGACGAGTTGAACGAGACGTTTGTCGTGACGCTCAGCGCGCCGACCAACGCCACGCTCAGCGACGCCGAGGCGGCCGGGGTGATCACCGATAATGATGACGTGCCGACCCTGAACGTAAGCGTCAGCAGCCGGGTTGATGAAGGTGACGGCGTGGTGACCTACACCGTCCAGCTCGCGACGCCCTCCGCGCTCACGGCGACCGTGGACTACTTCGTTACAGGCGTCGTGGACGTCCTCGTCGCAGGCGACGTGATATCGTCCAGTGCGACTGTCGGCGAAGACTTCGTCGCAAATGCGGGCAGCTTGACCTTCCTGCCGGGTGAAACGGTGAAAACCGTAGACGTGGCCCTCATCGATGACGCGCTCGACGAGCCGGACGAGGCCTTGAGCCTCATTCTCGAGAACCCGGCGAATGTCAGTTTGGGAGGCCCGTCGGCCGTCGCCGCACCGTTGGTCATCACAGACAATGACGACGCGCCGGGTCTGTCCATCGCCGATGTGACGGTGGGTGAAGGAGACGGGCCGGCGACCTTCACGGTGACGCTGGATGCGCCGTCGGCGCAGACGATCACCGTCGATTACGCCACGTCCAACGACACCGCCGAAGCGGGGTCCGACTACAACGCGGCGTCCGGGACGCTCACCTTCACGCCAGGCGCGACAAGCCGGACTTTCGACGTCAGCCTGATCGACGACGCCCTGGACGAACCTGGCGAGACCTTCACGGTCACGCTCTCCGCTCCGTCCAACGCGACGCTGAGCGATGCGGAAGCGACGGGCGAAATCGCCGACAATGACGACGCGCCCGGTCTCACGATCGCCGACGTGTCCGCCGGTGAAGGCGACGGGACCGCGACCTTCACGGTGACCCTCGACGCGCCGTCGGCGCAGACCATCACCGTCGATTACGCCACGAGCGACGACGGCGCCGAGGCCGGCTCCGATTATGACGCCGCGTCCGGCACGCTCACCTTCACCCCGGGCGCGACCAGCCGGACTTTCGATGTGACCCTGATCGACGACGCGCTCGACGAGCTGGACGAAAACTTCGTTGTGACGCTCAGCACGCCGACGAACGCGACGCTGAGCGATGCGGAAGCGGCCGGCGTGATCACCGATAATGATGATGCGCCGACTCTCACCATCGCCGATGTGTCGCTGTCCGAAAACGAAGGCCCGGCGACCTTTACGGTGACGCTGGGAGCTGTCTCCGGCCAGTCCGTGACCGTGGACTACGCCACCGCCGACGGCTCGGCTGAAGCCGGGTCCGACTACGTCGCCGCGTCGGGCACGCTCACCTTCGCGCCGGGCGTGACGGTGCAAACCTTCGACGTGGCCATCACCAACGACGGGGTGGTCGAGGACGCGGAGACGTTCACCGTCACGCTGACCAACCCCGCCGCTGCGACGATCGGCGAGGCTGAGGCGATCGGCACGATCACCAATGACGACGCCGCGCCGTCCGGGTACGCCGTGGCGTTCGCCTCCGATCCCATCACCAACGCGCAGTCCGGCGCGGCGGGCTTCAGCTTCACCGGAGCCCAGGTCGGAGCGGACTTCACCTACGCCATCGTCTCCAGCGGCGGCGGATCGTCGGTGACCGGGTCGGGCGTCATCGCCTCGGCCGGCCAGGCGGTGACCGGCGTCGATCTGTCGGGCCTGCCCGACGGCGAGCTGACCCTGACCGCGCAACTGACCGATACGTTCGGCAATTCCGGTCCCGAGGTCACCGATACGGCGGCCAAGGAAACCTCGCTGCCGGGCGTGACCATCGCCACGGCGAGCGCCGATCCGGTGAGCGGGACCTTCCAGATCACGATCAGCTTCACCGAAGACGTCACCGGCTTTGCACTGAGCGATCTCTCCGTCTCCAACGGCTCGGCTGCAAATCTCGCCGGGTCCGGCGCGGCCTACACCGCCGACGTCACCCCGTCGGCCGACGGAACCGTCACCGTGGACATCGCCGCGGGCGCGGCCACGGACTCGGCGGGCAATCCCAGCGTTGCGGCCGAACAATTCTCGATTGAGAGCGACGGTACGGCGCCGGGCGTGACGATCACCACGGCGAGCGCCGATCCGGTGAGCGGGACCTTCCAGATCACGATCAGCTTCACCGAAGGCGTGACCGGGTTCGAAGTCGGCGATCTGTCCGTGACCAACGGCGCGGCGTCCAATCTCGCCGGTTCGGGCGCGGACTACACCGCCGATATCGATCCGGCCGCCGACGGAACCGTCACGGTGACGATCGCCGCGGGCGCCGCGACGGACGCGGCGGGCAACGCCAGCACCGCGGCCGAACCGTTCGCCATCGAGAACGACGAAACCGCGCCGGGCGTCACGCTCACCACCTCCACCGCTCAGCCGGTCTCCGGCGCGTTCACAGTGTCGGTGGCCTTCACCGAACCGGTGAGCGGCTTCGCGCTCGCCGACCTCGTCGTCGGCAACGGCGCGGCGAGCGAGCTGTCGGGTTCGGGGGCGGCCTACACCGTCACCATCACTCCGTCCGCGGACGGGGTGGTCACGGTCGATCTGGGCGCCGGCGCCGCGGCGGACGCGGCCGGCAACGCCAACACCGCCGCGGCTCAGCTCGCGGTGGAGACCGACGCTACCGCGCCGGAAGCGACGCTCTCGACCGCGTCGGCCGATCCGGTCTCCGGCGCCTTCACCTTGAATGTGGACTTCAGCGAGCCGGTCACCGGTCTCGCGCTCGCCGATCTCGGCGTATCCAACGGGTCGGCGTCCGATCTCGCCGGATCGGGCGCGGCCTACACCGCGACGATCACGCCGGACGGGGACGGCACGGTCACTGTGACCCTGCCCGCAGGCGCGGCCGAGGACGCCGCCGGCAACGCCAGCCTGGCCGCCGAGCCGTTCTCGATCGAGAGCGACCTAACGGCGCCGGGCGTGGCCCTGTCCACCGAGGCGGGCGATCCGGTCTCCGGCGCCTTCACCCTGGCGATCACCTTCACCGAGCCGGTGACCGGCCTGGCGCTGGACGATCTCGCCGTGGCGAACGGCGCGGCCAGCGAGCTGCAAGGCTCGGGCGCGGCCTATACGGCGCTGATCACGCCGGCGACGGACGGAACCGTGACCGTGGACGTGGCCGCAGGCGCGGCGAGCGACACGGCCGGCAACGCCAGCACGGCGGCGGAGCAATTCTCCATCGAGGCCGACGGCTCGGCCCCGACGGTGGCGTCGATCACCGTCTCCGACGCCGATCTGCGCCTTGAGGACGTGGGCGACAGCTTCACCCTCACAATCGCCTTCTCCGAGCCGGTGGAGGGCGATGGGGAAGGCGTGGTGACGTTCGACGCCGACCTCGCCGCGACCTTGTCCACCACCGAAGGCGCGCTCACCGACGACGGCGCCGCCTGGGTGCTCACCGCCACCGTGCTCGACGGCGGGCAGTCGCTGGAAGGCGTGGACGTCTCCGTCGCCGGCTTCGCCGACGCGGCGGGCAACACGCTGGCCGAGGCGGAGGAGGCGGACGTCTTCGCCGTGGAGATGCGGCGCGCCGGGCTTCAGGTGAGCGTGGAGATCAACGGGTCGATCGACGGCGTGTTCGCCTTCACCGGTGATCTGGGCGTGTTCGAGATCGCCACTTCCGACGAGACCGGCCAGGTGAGTTTCGACGATCTCGCCGAAGGGACCTACGCCTTCGCCATCGGCGACATCGAGGGCTTCAGTCTTGATTCGGTGAGCTGCGCCGATGTGGCGAGCGAGACCGACGCCGCGTCCGGCTCGGCCAGCGTCACCCTGGCGCCGGGCGAGACCGGGCTGTGCGTCTTCGCGCTCACCGCGGACGCCGGCGTCGATCCCGATCTGGAGATCACCCTGCCGCCGCTGACCTTGCCGGCGAACATCACCGATCCGGCTTCCGTCAGCGTCTCCTTCCCGCTGCCGAACGTGGGCGGTGTTCCGCTGCGCTACCGCATCGAAGTCGATGTGAACTGGATCACGATCACCCCGTCCGAAGGCGTCATCGCGCCGGGCGAGTCGACCGTGTTCACGATCGCGCTCAATGACAACGTGCTGGACCTTGCGCCGGGCACGTACACGGCGACGATCAGCGTCTTCAACCTTTCGGCCTCCGGCGCGTCCGGCTCTGCGGGCGGCATCGGGACGCAGGCGGTTAACACCGCCACGATCGAAATCCCGATCACCGTGACGGTCGAAGAGCGCTTCGGCTCGCTGACGCTGATCGCCACCACCGCGCCGGATATCGCCGGCGAGGGCGACTTCGCCTTCACGTCCGACATCGCGGAGATCGACGGCGCGGTGCTGACCACCGCGAACGGGACCGCGCGTCTCGGCCCGCTGGATGTGGAGCGCGGCCAGTACTCCATCGCGCAGATCGCGCCGGAGGGCTGGCGTCTCGACACGATCAGCTGCGCCGGCGACGCCGACGGCGGCTCGGTGGTGGACGTGGCCGCCGGCACGCTCGCCCTGGATCTCGATCCGGAGGAGGCGATCACCTGCACCTTCGCGAACGTGCGCGACGAGGCCTATGTCCAGCGCATCACCACCACGGCGATCCGCGACTTCATGGCCCAGCGCGCCGATCAGCTGCTGACCCAGAGCCCGCGCATCGGCGAGCGTCTGCGCCGCGGCCGCGCCCAAGCGGGCGCCGGCTTCTCCGCGGACTTCACCGAAGGCCGGTTCGACACCACGTTCGCCGCCTCGCTGGCGAGCATGCGGGAGATGGGCCGGGCCGGCGATCCGTTCGCCGAGGAGACCGCGCCGGCCTATGCCGGGTTCGACCTCTCCAACGCCAGCGCGCCGGGCGTGCTCGATGTGTGGATCCAGGCGAGCTATACCGGGGTCGAGGACGACCGCGCCGGACTGGCCTCCTCCAACCGGTTCGGGCTGGTGTATCTGGGCGCCGATCTGATGATCAGCGAGGACCTGCTCGCCGGCGTGCTGGTGCAGTACGACGACATGGAGACCGAGACCGGGCCGCTGCGCAGCCGCGTGGACGGGGAGGGCTGGATGGCCGGACCCTACATGGCGATGCGCCTTGGCGAGCATCTCTATTTCGACGCCCGCGGCGCCTGGGGCCGGTCGGAGAACACGATCAATCCGCTGGGCCTTTACACTGACGCGTTCGACACCGAGCGCTGGCTCCTGGAGGCCAATCTGGCGGGCGACGTGTTCCGCGGCGGCTGGCGGATCACGCCGGAAGCCGGGCTCGCCTGGTTCTCCGAGGATAGCGAGGCCTATATCGACAGCCTGGGCATTCCCATCGAAGGCCAGTCGGTGACGCTCGGCCGGGTGCGGTTCGGGCCGGAGATCGCCTATCGCTTCGAGCATGGTCGGGAGGCCTATGTCGAGCCGTATGTCGTCTTCCAGACGATCTACAATTTCGACCAGGCCGAAGTGTTGAACGCGGCGGGCGTGCTCGAAGGCCTGTCGGAGTTCCGCGCTGACGCCCGTCTGGGGCTCAACGCCGCGTTCGACAACGGAGCCCGCCTGACCGGCGAGCTCAGCGTGAACGGGCTCGGCGAAGGCGATCTGGAGGCGACCGGCGCGATGATCCGCCTGCGAACGCCGTTGGCCATGCCGTAACGCTCAAGGCGGCGCCGGGCGCGCTTTGCGCGTCCGGCCCGTAGGCGTAGGATCGCCGCCATGACCTCCCATCGCGGCCTGGACCATATTCTCGACGCCGGCGCGCTGGACAGCGCCGACGCCGGGCATGTGCGCGCCCTGGCCGCACGCGGCGAAGCCCCCGATCAGATCCTGTCCCGCCTGGGGTTGATGGACGAAGCCGAAATCGCCCGGCGCTACGCCGAGGCGGCCGGGATCGAAGCGGTGACCGAGGCGGGGGGCGTCGCGCTCGATGAAAGCGTGCTTTCCCTGCTCAATCCCGGCTTTCTCGCCGCCGCGCGGTGCGCGCCGGTGGCCGGCGGCGACGGCCCCGCCGCGCTGATCGCCGACCCGTTCGACGAGGCCGCCCGTGCCGGGCTCGTCTTTGCGCTGGGCGCCCCCATCCGGTTCAAGGCGGCGCCCGCGGGCGTGATCGACCGGCTCCTCGCCCGGTTGCCCGCGTCGGACGAGACGGAGACCGGCGACGGGCGCGACGTCAGCGCCGACGCCGAACGCCTGCGCGATCTCGCCAGCGCCGCGCCGACGGTGCGCCTCGTCACCGCTCTGATCACCGACGCGGCCGAAGCGCGCGCCTCCGACATTCATATCGAGCCAGGCCCGCGCGAGGCGGTGGTGCGCCGGCGCGTCGACGGCGTACTGCGCGAGAGCGGGCGTATCGCCGCGGCCCAGGCCCTGGCGGTCGTCTCGCGCATCAAGGTGCTGTGCGATCTAGATATCGCCGAGCATCGCCGCGCCCAGGACGGCGCGCTGCGCTTTCCGGTCGCCGGGCGCACCATCGATCTGCGCGTATCGGTCATCCCCACCGAGCATGGTGAAAGCCTGGCGGTTCGGCTGCTCGACCCCACCGCCGGCCTGCGCGATCTGGAGGCTCTGGGCTTCGCGCCGGGCGTGACCGAAGCGCTGCGCGCCGCGGTGTCGAAGCCGAACGGGCTGGTGCTCGTCACCGGTCCCACCGGCAGCGGCAAGACCACTACGCTCTACGCGGCGCTGCGCCATTTATGCGGCGGCGAGCGCAAGATCCTCACCATCGAGGATCCGATCGAATACCGCCTCGCGGGCGTCTCTCAGACCCAGGTCAATCCGGCCATCGGGCTGGATTTCGCCCAGGCGCTGCGCAGCTTCCTGCGCCATGATCCGGACGTGATCATGGTCGGCGAGATCCGCGACGCGGAGACCGCGCGGGTCGCCGTGCAGGCGGCGATGACGGGCCATCTCGTCCTGTCGACCCTGCACACCAACGACGCGCCGGGCGCCGTCACGCGCCTGGCCGACATGGGGCTCGAGCCTTACCTGATCGCCGCGACGCTCGCCGGCGCCTTCGCCCAGCGCCTCGTGCGCACCGTCTGCCGGGACTGCGGCGGCCCCGGGTGTTCGGCCTGCGCTGGAACCGGGTACGCGGGACGCCTCGCCGTGGCCGAAGGCTTTGTTGTGGACGACGAATTGCGCGCCCTGATCCGCGAGGACGCCGGCGGGACGGCGCTGCGCCGCCGGCTTCAGGCCTCCGGCTTCCGCGCCATGACCGAGGATGCGCGCGCCAAGGCCGAGGCCGGCCTCACCACAATCGACGAAGCCGCGCGCCTCGCGGGGGGCGCGCCGTGAGCGCGCGTCCGCTGCGCTGGCGCTATGTCGCCCAGCACGCCGACGGGCGCACCGCATCGGGAGAACTCGCCGCGCCGAGCGAGCCGGAGGCGGCGAAGGCGCTCGCCGCACAGGGCCTGACGCCGGTGCGCCTGACCGCGCGGCGCGGAATGACGCCGGAGCTCGGCGAGCGCGTGTCTGCGGCGCGATGGGCCGTTCTGGTGCGCAGCCTCGCCGACCTCACCGGAGCGGCCGTGCCGGTCCGCGACGCCCTCGCCGCCTTGAAATCCCGCGCCCGCCCGGGTGAGGCGGCGTTGTTCGGCCGGCTTCTGGAGAAGGTGGAGAGCGGGACGAGCCTGTCCGAAGCGCTCAAGGCCGATCCCGCCGGCGCGCCGCCCATGGTTCCGGCCATGGTCGCGGCGGGTGAAGCGTCAGGCCGGTTGCCGGTGGTGCTCGACACGCTCGCCGGCGAGCTGGAGGCGGGCGTCGCGGTCCGGCGTGAGCTGGTCTCCCTGCTCGTCTATCCGGCCGCCGTGTTCGCCCTGTTCGTCGCCACGGTGTTCTTCTTGAGCCATGTGGTCCTGCCGCAATTCGAAACCCTGTTCCGCGGCGCCGGCGCGGCGCCGCCGGAAACCGCCTTCGTGCTCGCCGCCGGCGCCGCGGTGCGCGCGGCCGGCGTCTGGGTTCTGCTTGCGAGCCTGCTTCTGGTCCTCGTCGCCGGACGGCTTCTGAGCCGCCGGCCGGAGATCGGCGCGGCGATCGCCGAGCAGGTTCCGGTGGTCTCCGGGGTGCGCGCCCGGCTCGACGTGGCGAGGTACGCCCGCACGCTGGCGCTGTTGCTGGAGAACGGTCAGCCGATCGCGCGCGCCGAACCGACGGCGAGGGCGCTGGTGGGCTCGCCTGAGCGTCGGGCGCGCCTGGCGGCGGCGGCCGGACTGATGCGCGACGGGGCGGGGCCGGGCCAGGCCTTTGAAAAAACGAACGCCTTGCCCGCCGACATGATCGACCTCATCAAGCTCGGCGAACGCACCGGCGCGCTCACCCTGCTTCTCAACCGCGCCGCAGGCTTGTATGAACAGGCGGCGCGCCGCACGGTGCGGCGCGGGGCGGCGCTCGCCGGCCCGGTGCTGATCGCGGTGCTGGGGATCGTCATGGCCGGGCTCATCGCCGGGGTCATGAGCGGGGTGCTGAGCCTGAACGAGGTGGTCTATTGATGGCCCGCAACACCGAGACACGCGGCCGCGAGGCCGGGTTCACCCTGTTCGAACTGCTCGTCGTGCTCGCCATTCTGGCGCTTCTGGCGGCCATCGTCGCGCCGCGGGTGATCGGCTATCTGGGCCGGGCGAAGGCCGACGTGGCGCGCTCGCAGATGTCCAACATCGTCACCGCGCTCGAGCTCTACTATCTCGATGTGGGCCGGTATCCCACAGAAGAGGAAGGCCTTCCCGCCCTGGTCGCCGCGCCGGAGCCCGAGGGCGAACCGCTCGCCGCCTGGCGCGGGCCTTATCTGGGCGATGACACGGGCCTCACCGATCCCTGGGGCCGGACCTACACCTATGCCTACGACGCCGAAGCCGACCGCGTGCGCGTGATCAGTCTCGGCCGCGACGGCGCGCCGGGGGGAGAGGGCGATGACGGCGATCTCGTCGCGCAATAGGTCCGATGCGGGGTTCACCCTGCTGGAGATGCTCGTCGCACTGGCGATCGGCGCGCTGGCGGCCGGCGCGCTCGCCGGGCTGACCCGGACGATCTCGCCGGCGCTGGAGCTGTCGCGCGCCGCCGATCAGATCGCCGCCGATCTTACGCGCGCGCGGGCCGAGGCGCGGCGCACGGGACGCCCCGTTGCGGTCCAGCTTGATGAAGCCGGCTACCGGATTGAGGCGCTGGACCTCGCCGAAGCCTGGCCGGCCGATCCGGCGGCGGCCCCGGCGGTTCTCGTGTTCGAACCGCGCGCCGGCCTCGGCGAGCCTCAAACCCTTGTCCTGGAGCACCGCGGCGCTCGCGCCGCGCTGGAGATCGCCGCCGTGAGCGGCCGGGTCCATGTCCGCCGCCTCGACTAGTCAGAGCGGATACGCCCTCACCGAGGTGCTGGTGGCCGCGGCCATCGCCGGGGCGGTGCTGGCCGCGGGCATGACCGCTTTCGCCGAAAGCGCGAAGACGCTGCGCGCGGGCGGGGAGGCGCGCGAGACCGGCCTCGTCGCGCGCAATATCGAGGCGCGCCTGCGCGCCGGCTTGCCGCCGCGCCTGGCGGTGGAGGGTTATGACGGCTGGCGCGTGGAGCTGAGCCATTATGATCTGCCCGCCCATCCCGACACCGGCGCCGTGCTGAGCCGCGCGCGCGTGCTTCCGCCCGCCGACGCCGTCGCGGGTCGGCCTCATACGTTTCTCCTGATCGAGGACGGGGCGGGGCGCAGTCCATGACCCGCGAGGCCGGTTTCACGCTCACGGAGACCTTGGTGGCCGTGGCGCTGCTCGCCCTGATCGCCGCCAGCGCCACGCCGGCGATCCGCGGCGCGGCGCACGCCCATGCGCGCCTCACCGAAGCGGCGGGGCGGGCCGCGGCGCATCTGGCGGCCGAACAGACGCTGCGCGATCTGCTGGCGGCGGCGGTCCGGTTCGATGCGGTATCCGAGGCGGCCTTCACCGGCGGGGCGGGCGGGGTCTCGTTTCTGGCCCGGCCCGGCGGCGGCGCGCCGGTGCGGGTGCAGATTACAGCACAGTCCGACGGGCTGTCGTTGAGCGTGGCGCCCTGGCCGGCCGGCGCGGCGGCGGTGGAGGTGTTCGAGGGCGGGTTCGATCAGGTCCGCATGCATTATTTCGGCGATCCTGACGGCGGCTCGGATTTGCGTTGGCGGACCGACTGGACCGGACCGGCGCCGCCGCGGCTGCTCGTCGTGGACATGGCGCCGGCGCCGGACGGCGCGGTGCGCCGGATGGAGATCGCCGTGGGCGGACAGGCCGATTTCGAGTGCGAATATGACAGCGGGCTGCAAGCCTGCCGGGGGGGGATATGACGACCGACGCGGTCGACCGCGCCGCCCGCGGCGCCGGGGCGCTGTGGGGCTGGGCGTTGCGTGAGACGGGCGCGCGCCTGCCCGCCGCAATCGCCGGGCTCGGCGCGACGGGGCGGGCGCGGCTCCTGCCGCTGGACCGGGCCGGCGAGCCCGGGCCGGCGACCGGCGCGCGCCGCTCGCTGTTCGCCCTCTGGCGCCATGGCGGCGCGCCGGGCGGGCGAACCTTGGCGATCCTGCATCCCGACGCCGTGCTGCGCCGCCGCCTGGTCCTGCCGGAGGCCGCGGCCGGCGATGTGGTGCAGGCGGTGCGCCTGCGCCTGGACTCGCTGTGCCCGATCCCGCCGGCCGAAGCGGTCTTCGCCGCCTCAGCCCTGGGCCGGGCGGAGGCCGGCGGGCTGGAGATCGAGCTGGCGATCGCGCGGCGGAGCGATCTTGACGCGGCGATCAGCGCCGCCTCGGCGCGCGGCGGAGCGTGGAGCGTGGCGGCCGACTTCACAGAGCACGGCCCGCACCTGGTGCTGGCGGAGGGACGCCCCTCCGGCCGGCCGAGCCGCTGGCTCATGGCGGCGCTCGCAATCGCCGGTCTTGCGGCGGCCTACACTGCGGTCGATGCGCGCCTGGCGCGCGAGATCCGGACGCTGGAGACCGCGCGCGAGGCCCTGCTCGCCGAGGCGCGCGCCCTGCAACGGCCGGCGGAGACCGCCGCCGCGGCCCAGCGCCTGAGCGCCTATCCGGCCCTGTCTGAAGCACTTTCCGCGCTTGACGCGCAGGCCCGGTCGGCGCCGGACGTGAACCTGGAGGGGGTGCGGATCAATCAGCGTTCCGGAGTCTTGATGCTGGACTCAGCGGGCGCGGTCGCCTTCGACATCGCGGAGCCGCAACCATGATCGCCCGGTTCGCCCTGCTTCAGCCGCCCTTGCGCGGTGCAATCGCGGCCGGGCTCGTCGTCGGCCTGGCCGGCGGACTGATCGCCCTCGCCGCCGTGCTGACGCTTGCTCTGGTCCATCGTCAGGAGGCGCGGAGCGAGCTCGCCGCCGAGACCGCGCGCCTGCACGCGGCACTGCAGGACCGTCTCGACGCGGCCGGCCCGCCGGGCCCGGGTCCCTTCGCCGGCGTCGCGGCGGCGGACGCGGATCTCGCGAGCCTCGCCTCCGGGATCGCGGATCTGCGTTCGGATCGCCTGGACGTCGCCTCCGAAACGCCCGTGGAGGCGGGGATCGGGGCCGTGCGCGAGCGGCATATGGTCGTGACCCTCTCCGGGCCGCCGGACGCGATGTCTGAAGCCTTGGCCGCCGCGGCAGAGCTCGACGCCAGAGTGTTCGGTCTGGACGTGACGTCGCCGGCGGAAAACCGCGTGCGCGCGCGCATCGTGTTCACCGCGGTCCTGGCGGAGGATGCGCAATGAGCCTGGATCGCTTCAGCCTGATCTGCATGTTGATTGCGGCCTTGGGCGGCGGCGCGGCCGTCACCTTGTTGTTGCTGCCGTCGCAGGAGCCGCCCGCGCTGAAATCCCCGCAGGCGGGTGCTGTGGAGCCGGTGAACGCGGCGGCGCTGGAAAGCGTGCTGGCGCGCCTCGTCCCGCCGCGGGCCGAACCGGCGCCGGCGCAGCCGGCCGAAACGGTGTCGCTGCGCCTGATCGGCATGGTGCGAAGCGATGACGGCCGGCTCGCCATGATCACCGATGGTGCGCGCACTCACGCCGTCAGGCCGGGAGACATTGTGGAGGGCTATACGGTGGAGGCGTTGGAGGCCGACAGCGTCCGGCTCGCCACGCCGCGCGGACCGCTGATCTTGCGCCTGGGCGCGCCATGAGCCGGGCTGTGGCGGCGCCGGACGGGCTGGTATAGGGTGCCGGTCAAGGGGAAGCGGGACATGTCCATGAAAGGTCTGGCCGATACGCTCGCAGGCGCCGCCGCCGCGATGCTGCTGCTCTCGGCGTGCGCGTCCGCGCCGCTCGGCGAAGCCTCGCGCCCGCGGATCGAGCCGCCGCGCGCGTACGCCGCGCCGGTCATCGCGCCGGCCCCGTCCCAGGCCGCGCCTCCGCCCGCCCCCGTCGCCGAGCCGGCGCTTCAGGACGATCCCGCGCGGCTGGTGTATTTCGACGATCGCCGCGCCGGGCGTCTGCCGGGCGGCTTGAGCGACCGCGACTTCCAGACCCGCACGCTGGGTCTCGATTTCGTCGACGCGCCCGCCGCGGACGTGGTGCGCGCGGTGATCGGCGAGGCGTTGGGCGAGGCGGTGTCCGTCGGCGCCGACGTCTCCGGCCGCATCACCCTGACGGCGCCCGAGCCCGCGCCGGTGCGAGCGGCGCTGCAGGCGCTGGAGGCGGTGCTGGCCGAATCCGGGCTGGCGCTGGTGGAGCGCGCCGACGGGTTTCTCCTGACCACCGCCGATCGCGCCGCCGACGGCGCGGCGCGCGCCGGCGCGCGGCTCGGTTTCGGCGCGCGCATCTTGCCGGTCAGCCACACCACGCCGAGCGCGCTTCTGGCGCTGATAGAGCCGTTCCTCACCCCGTCCGTGGTGGTGAGCACAGACGACGAGACCGGGCTGCTGATCCTCACCGGCCCCGGACCGGACGTGGAGGCCGCCGCCGAGGCCGCCGGCCTGTTCGACACGCCGGCGCTGGCCGACCGGGTGTTCGGCCTGTTCGAGCTGCGCTTCGCCGATGCGCGCACCGCCGCGAACGAGCTGGACGCCGTGCTCGCCGCCAGCGGCCTGACGCCCGGCACGGCGCGCATCCTGCCCCTGCCGCGCCTGAACCTGGTTTTCGTCGCCACGCGCACGCGCGCCCAGTTCGACGAGGCGCAGACCTGGCTCACCCGTTTCGATCAGCCTTCCGGCGGCGACGAGCGGCGCCTGCGTTATTATCCGGCGCGCAACACGCCGGCCACCGCGCTCGCGCGTCAGATCAGCGCCGCCTTCGCCGGGGGGGAGACCGCGGCGGGCGCCGCCGGTCTGCCGCGTTTCGCCGGCGAGGGCGAGGCTCAGGCCGGTCAGGACGGCGCCGCGGAGCAGGGCGAGCGGCTCACCGTCATCGCCGACGAGCTCAATAACGGCCTCATCATCCGGGCCACCGATCAGGAATACCGGGAGATCCTCGATCTGGTCGAGCGCATGGACGTGATGCCGCCCCAGGTCCTGATCGAGGCGACCATCGCCGAGGTGCGCCTGACCGACGCGCTGAGCTTCGGCGTGCGCTGGTTCTTCGAGACCCGCGGCGGAGAGGGCGACGGCACGATCGGGTTCACCGACGACGCCGAAGGCGGGGCCGGCGCTGTCTTCCCCGGTTTCAACTACGCCTTTGTCGGCGCGGACATCACCGCAGCGCTGTCGGCCCTGAACGCGGTGACCGACGTGTCGGTGCTCTCCGCGCCGTCGATCATGGTGCAGAACAACCAGACCGCCAATCTGCAGGTGGGCGACGAAGTGCCCATCGTCACCCAGACCGCCCAGTCGGTCACCGAGCCCGGCGCGCCCATCGTCTCCAACGTGGTCTTGCGCGAGACCGGGGTGATCCTGCAGGTGAGCCCGCGCATCAACGCCAGCGGCATGGTGGTGCTCGACGTCACGCAGGAAGTCTCCAGCGTCCGGCCGAACAACACCTCCGGCATCGATTCGCCCACCATCCAGCAGCTGCGCTTCACCTCCACCGTGGCGGTGCGCAGCCGGTCCACGATCGCGCTCGGCGGTCTGATCCGCGAAAGCGAGACCACCAGCGGCTCCGGTGTTCCCGGACTCAGCCGCATTCCGGGCCTGGGGAACGCCTTCCGCTCGCGCTCCACCACCACGGAGCGCTCCGAGCTCGTGATCTTCCTGACCCCACGCATCATCAATTCCGAGGAGGACGCCGCCGCCGCCCTGCACAGCCTGCGCCGGGATCTGCGGGCTCTGGAGGCACGCCGGCCCGACCTGTTCGAACGGTGAGCGTCGTGGCGCGCGAGCGGGGCTCGGCGCTGGTCTTCGTCCTGTGGATCGCGCTTCTGGTCTCGATCCTCGCCGCCGGCGCCGCGGTCGCGGTGCGCGCCCGGATCATCGAGACCCGCATTGAGGAGACGGTGATGCGCGAGGAGGCGGCGCTGCGCTCCGCGCTGGACCTCGCCGCCTTCCAGATCGCGCTGGAGGGCCGGGCGAGCCTTGAGAACCTGCCGCGCACCTTCGTCTTCGGCGAGGACGCGGTCCGCGTGGGGGCGGCCCCCTTCCATCGCCGGATCGACGTCAATCTCGCCGACGACACGGCGTTCATGCGCCTGTTTCAAGGGCTCGGAGCGGGCGAGGGGCTGGCGCGTCGGCTCACTGATCAGATACTCGACTGGCGCGACGCGGACAGCCTGCCGCGTCCCTTCGGCGCGGAGGCGCAGGACTACGCCGCCCGGCCGGGCGGGACGATCGGCGACCGGCCTTTCCTGGACGTGCGCGAACTCGCCCAAGTGCTGGACATGACCCCGGCCAGGCTCGCCTGCGCGGCGCCCTATCTCACCGTCCAGGGTGGAAGCGGCCCGGCCCAGGGCGCGCCCCTGCAGGGGCTTGAGCCGCCGGCCGCCGCCGACGGGATTCGGGCGGCCCTGACCGCCACGCTGATCGGCCCGGCGGGCGAAGGCCGTTCCCTCACCGGAATCGTTCAATTCGGAGTCTCCGACACGCGCCCGTTCGGCTGGGTCGCCTTCAGCGGCGACGACGGCGCCGCGCCGGCGTGTCCCGACGGCGCGTTCAGCGGCTGAACCCGGTTTCGCCGCAGCGCGATTCGGATATCATCAACACACCGATTGGGGCGGATCAGGGCGGACCATCATGGGCGATCTCATTCTCACCTCGCGCCGGGCGCGGGTCGTATGGGCGGCGCTCCTCGTGGCGCTGCTCGCCTATCTGTTCTGGACCCAGTCGCGCTATCCCAGCCTTGACGAAAAGGCGATGATGAGCGGCGCGATCCAGCTGGAGGACCCGCTCAGCTTTGAGGCGCTGATCCCGCTCACCGCGGACATGGGCACGCTGGAACGGATCGGCGTGTCCACGGTGAACTGGGTGAAGACCAATCAGAAGGGCATGACCTTCGGCGTCCTGTTCGCCGCCGCGTTTCTGACCCTGCTGGGATATATGCGGCGACGCAGTTTCTCCGGCCCGTTCGCCAACTCGCTCTACGGCATGTTCCTGGGCGCGCCGCTGGGCGTGTGCGTGAATTGCGCCGCGCCGATCGCGAAGGGACTTTATTCGGGCGGGTCGCGGGCGGAGACGACACTCGCGGCCATGGTCGCCTCGCCGACCTTGAACATCGTCGTGTTGACGATGGCGTTCTCGCTTCTGCCCTTCTACATCGCGGTGGCGAAGATCGTCCTGTCGCTCGCGGTGATCCTGATCGCCGTACCGATCCTGTGCCGGTTCATTCCCGAAGACCGGCTGCAGCGCGCGGAGTTTCGCGAGCCGCCCGCCCCCATCGCGCCGGCCGCGCGCATGGAAATCGATTCCGAGCCAGGCGAAAGCCTGCTCGACTCCACCTGGCGCTTCGGCCTCGATTACGCGAAGAATCTCTGGTTCATCCTCTACACGACCGTGCCGCTCATGCTCCTGGCCGGATTTCTGGGCGCGGTGGTGGCGACCCTGTTTCCACTGGAGACGCTGGCCGGGCGCGATTTCGGGCCGCTGGGACTGGCGTTCGCAGCGCTCGTCGGCGTGGTGATGCCCGTACCCATGGGCTTCGACGTGGTGGTCTCCGGCGCGCTTCTGAACGGCGGGCTCGGCCATGGCTACATCATGACCCTGGTGTTCACGCTGGGCTCGTTCTCCATCTACTCGTTCTTCATCATCGCAACCTCCGTGGGCTGGCGCGCCGCGGCGATGCTGGGCGCGGTGATCATGGCGCTGGGTTTCTTCGCCGGCCTCGGGGCCCAGGCCTGGCACGGCTGGCAGACCGAGCGCGCCCTGCGCACACTGACCCTTTCCGAGATGCTGGTTCCCAGCGCCCACGCTTCGACCCGCGCCTTCCAGCCGGTGACCGAGCCTCAGACGGCGAACGCCGGGCCGGGGGCGGTGACGCTCGAAGCGATCGCCTTCAATCCGCGTTCACCGGCCGGCGAGACGCCCTTCGTGCGCCGCGAGGCCTGGCGGGCGGGGATCGATCATGGGATCGAGTTCACCATGGCCGACATGTGGCCGCCCTTCTGGGAGGGACGCTCGGTCTCTTCCGGCGATATCGATCGGGACGGCGATCTCGACCTGGTCTTCGCCTCCGACGAGGCGGGGCTGCACGTCTACGCCAATGACGGCGCGGGCCGGTTCGAGCGCGTGGAGCTGGAGCTGGGCCGGCTTGCGGACATGGCGGTGTTCAACGCTGCTCTGGTCGATCTCGATGCGGACGGGTTTCTCGACTTGTTCGTCACCACCTTCCGCGAAGGGATGTACATCGTACCGAACGTCGCCGGCGCGCTCGATCCCGCCGCCATGCGTCCGGTCGCCAATCGCGAGGATGCGGTGATGGCGCTCGCGCTCGCCTTCGCCGATCTGGAGGGCGACGGCGATCTGGACGTGGCGCTGGGCAATTGGGCGGCGGGCTGGTATCGCCGCATCCCCGGCGAGGAGAGCCGCAACCGCATCCTGGTCAATGAAGGCGGCGTGCTGGACGGATCGTCCTATCGCGATCTGCCGGGCATTCCCGGCGAAACCCTCTCCATGCTCGTCTCCGACCTCGATCAGGACGGCGCGGCCGATCTGATCGTCGGCAATGATTTCGAGATCCCGGACTATTTCTATTTCGGCGACGGGGCCGGCGGGCTCGTTCCCGTCACCGCCGGCGACGGCCTGATCCCGCACACCACCACCACCACCATGGCGGTCAAGAGCGCGGATCTCGACAATGATCTCGATTTCGAAATCTACGTGGCCCAGATCGCCGGGCGCTCTTCCGGCGTTTCGGATCGCCTGACCATGCAGCCGCTGGCGCGCTATTGCGATCTCATCGAGCGCGAGAGCGATCAGCAGATCTGCCGCACCAACATGGCTATCAAGCGCTGGTATCGCTCCGGCCACAGCTTCAATCCCGGCTATGCCGCGCGCTGCGCCGAGATGGAGGGGCGATATCAGGACGAATGCCGCGCCATGCTGGTCAAGGACATCGCCATCCAGCGCCGCGATCCGGCCCTGTGCGCGCTGACGCCGGCGAACCAGCCGCAGATCCGTCAGCTCTGCGACATCCATTTCCAGCCGCCGCGCCCGATCACCGAGGCGGAAGCTGACGCCGGGATCGCGCAGATCCTCGGCCGCAACGTGCTTCTGGTGCGCGGCGAGGGCGGCGTCTACGCCGATGAGGCCGAGGCGCGCGGCGTTGAGGTGGGCGGCTGGAGCTGGGATGTAAAGATCGCCGATTTCGATCAGGACGGCTGGCAGGACATCTACATCGTCAACGGCACCTGGGTCCCGAACGAGGTCAGCCCGTCCAATATTTTCCTGAGGAATGACGGGACCGGCCGCTTCACCGAGGAGACCGACGCCTTCGGCCTGCAGGACTTCATGATCACCGCGGCCTCCATCGCGGGAGATTTCGACCATGACGGCGATCTCGACATCCTCACCGCGCCGGTGAACGCGCCGGCCGCGCTGTTCACCAACACCAGCCAGACCGGAAACGCCGTCGCCTTCCGCCTGGAGGATCAGCTCGGCGTGCGCGACGGGATCGGCGCGCGCATCGTCATCGAAACTGCGGCCGGCTCCCAGGTCCGCGAGCTGCAATCGGGCGGCGGCTTCATGTCCTACGAGGCGCCGATCGCCCATTTCGGCCTGGGCGACGAGACGCGGGTCGAACGGGTGACGATTCACTGGCCGGACGGGTCCTCGAGCGAGCTTGAAGACGGTGTCGACGCCGGCGCGCTCTACGTTGTGCGCCGAGGGTTCTCGGGGCAGGAGGACGCGTGATGGACATCCGGATCCAATCTGGGCTGATCGCCGCGATCGCCGTCGGCGCCGGACTGGCGCTCGGCTGGGTGTTGTTCGGTGAGGACGGAAAACCGGGCGAGGCGTCGCTTTCCGGCATGGCCGCGGCGGAGGCGGCCTATGCGGCGGGCGATCTCGCCGGCGCCTACGCCATCGTGGCGCCGCTCGCCGAGACGGGCGATCCCCTCGCCATGCAGCGGCTCGGCTTCATGTACGCCGAGGGCCTCCACGTGCAGCAGGACCGCGACGCGGCGCTCACCTGGCTTGAACGCGCGGCCGGCGTCGGGGAGGGCGAGGCGGCGCGCCTGGCCGGCAGGCTGCTTCGCGAGCAGGCCGTGAGCGAAACCGAACCCTTGGCCCAGGCCGACCTGATGGAGCGGGCGGCGCGCTACGGCGATGTCGAGGCGCAGGCGGTCGCCGGGTCGTATTACATGCAGGGCGCGCTCGGCCGGCAGGCTGATCCGGACCGTGCGATCGAATGGCTCACCGCGGGCGCCGAAGCCGGCGATCCGCGCGCCATGACCAATCTGGGATACATGTACGCCGCCGGCGTCGGCGTGGCGCAGGACGACGAGATCGCGCGGCTCTGGTATGAGCGCGCCGCCGGGCGCGGCATGGTGCGGGCCCAGACGGCCTATGCGCTGATGCTGGAGACCGGTCGCGGCGGAGAGACCGACTTCGCCGAGGCCTTGCGCCATTACATCAACGCCGCCGAGGCCGGCCATCCGCCCGCGATGGCCCGTCTTGGCGCGTTCGTGCTGAACGACCGAATCCAGGCGCCGGACGCCCGGCGTGCGGCCCGGTTCGTGGCTGAAGCCGCCGCCGCAGGATCGGGCGAGGCGGCGGACTGGTTGAGAAGCCGCGCGCAATCCGGCGATCCGTTCGCGGCCTCGGCGCTCGCCGGCCTGTATTCGGAAGGCCGGGGGCTCGTTGAAGATCCGGCGCAGGCGCTGGCGCTTTATCGCATCGCGGCGGAAGCCGGCGAGCCCGGCGCTCAGCTGGCCTTGAGCGAACGCCTCGCGTCTGGAGCCGGGGTCGCGATCGACTATGTTGAAGCCCATAAATGGGCGAATCTCGCCGCAGCCCAAGGCTTGGACGCGGCCGTTCAGGCCCGCGCCGCGCTCGCCGACCTGATGAGCGCGGACCAGATCGCCGAAGCCCAGGCCCGCGCCAGCGCCTTCACCCCGCGCACGGACGGGTGATGAGACGCGCCCTTGCAGCCGCTCTGGCGCTGCTGCTGGCCGCGCCGGCGGCGTTCGCGTCCGCCCAGGCCGAGGATTGGCGCGCCCGGTCAGAAGCGGCGCTCGAGGCCGGTGAGACCGCACGCGCGCGCGCCGTTCTGGAGGCCGCCGCCGGCGAGGGCGACCGGGCCGCCCAGACACGGCTCGCTGATCTATTGCGAGAGGGCCGCGCGCTCGCCCAGAACCTGATCGCCGCAGCCGATTGGTACGCGCGCGCGGCCGACCAGGGCCATGCTCCGGCACAGAACGCGCTCGGGCGCATGTATTTCGAAGGGATCGGCCGGCCGGTCGATCGCGCGCAAGGTCTTGAACGGCTCGCCCAGGCGGCGCGCCAGGGCGATCTGGCGCACATGCACGATTACGCCGCCGCGCTGGAGGCGGAAGATCAGGTGGAGGCGGCGGCGCTCTGGTATGAGCGCGCCGCCGCGCTGGGTCATCCCCCTGCGCTCGCCAGCCTGGGCGTGCTGGTCCTGGAGGGGCGCGGCGCCGCGTCCGACCCGGCCCGCGCGCTCGACCTGTTTCAGCGCGCCGCGCAGGCGGGCGATGCTCGCGGGCTCAATAATCTCGGCCTCCTATATGCGCGCGGCGAGGCGGTCGAGCGCGATTACGCGCGTGCGGCCGAGCTGTTTCAGGCCGCCGCCGACCAGGGCCTGGCGGAGGCGATGACCAATCTCGCCGTGCTGTATGAAAACGGGTTCGGCGTACCGCTCGACGAAGCCGAGGCGGTGCGGCTTTATCGCGAGGCCGGGCGCGCGGGCGCCGGTTCGCTGGAGGCGCTGCTGGCCGCGGCCGGGGCGCCTTGGCCGGATCGGCTGGCCGACTTCGATCCGTCCGACGACGCCGCGGCGCGGGACGCCGCCGCGGCTGCGGTCGGCGATCCTGTCGCCCGCTTCTCGCTCGGCTATCGCGCCGCGCTCGGTCTCGGACGCCCGCAAAATCATCGAGAGGCGGCGCGGCGGTTCGCCGAAGCGGCCGATCAGGGCTTCGCGCCGGCGAGCCTGCATCTCGGCCTTTTGCATGCGCGCGGGCTCGGGACGCCGCAGAATTATCTGGAAGCCTACATCCATCTAGCGCGCGCGGCCGCGGCCGGCGAGCCGGGGGCGGCGGAGCTGCGTGACGCGGTGTTCGCCCGGATGGGCGAGCGCCAACGCGCCGCGGCCGCCGAGCGCGCCGACGAGATCGCGCGCGATTAAGCGTGCATTAGGGCGGCGCCTGGATTATCCTCGCGCGAAGGCTAGGGGACGGCAATGTCGATTCGGACCGGTTTGATCTTGCTCGCTGCGAGCTTCTGGGCTTTCGGCGCCGGTGCGTCGGCCGAGGAACGCCTGCAGGTCGAGCCGCGCTTCGCCGGCGAACGGCTGGTCTTCACCGTATCCGGCGCCTATACCGGCTATGTCCTGACCGTCGTCGGTCCTGAAGAATACTACGCCCGCGCCGAAGCCGCGCGCTCCGCGCCGACACTGCGCCTGCGCGATCACGGCGCGGTTCCCGACGGCCTCTATCAGTGGGAGATGACCGCCGCCACCAACCGCGTGGCGCCGGGCGCGGCGCGCGTGGATCAGGCCCGCAACGGACGTGAGCCGGGCGTGGCCGCGCCGCGCATTGGCGCGCGCGCCTCGGGCGCGTTCCGGGTCGAAGACGGCCGCATCATGGTTTTTGACGAATTGGAAGAGCCGACGCCGGGCGCGAGCCAGGCCGGCTAATGGGGGCTGACATGATTTCCACATTCAAAGCGCGTTTCAGCGTTATGGCGGCCGCAGCGGGCCTCGCCGCCCTGTCTGGCGCGGCCCAGGCCGATCAGGTTTTCAACGACGACCTGA
This sequence comes from Oceanicaulis sp., assembly GCA_051117435.1. Classification (GTDB taxonomy): domain Bacteria; phylum Pseudomonadota; class Alphaproteobacteria; order Caulobacterales; family Maricaulaceae; genus Oceanicaulis. Next base: position 173,016 of record JBNPED010000005.1, read on the forward strand.
TTGTCATTGGAAGCGCCTGTGTCGGAGTGGACTGCACCAACGGCTTCAATTTCGGCTTCGACACGATTGTGCTGCGCGAGAACAATTTGCGCATCAAGTTCGAGGATACGAGCAGCTCGGGGTTGTTCCCCAGCAATGACTGGCAGATCACGATCAATGACTCCAACAATGGCGGCGGCAACTATTTCGCCGTCACCGACGTGACCGGCGGCCGGGCGTCGTTCCTCATTGAAGCGGGAGCCCCCACCGACTCGCTGCGGATCGACGACTCGGGTAACGTCGGCTTCGGCACTGCTTCACCAATTGTCGAACTCCATGTCGCTGACGGCGACAGCCCGACCCTGCGCCTGGAGCAGAACGCCTCGTCCGGCTTCACCGCCCAGACCTGGGACCTGGCTGGTAACGAAACGAACTTTTTCGTGCGCGACGTGACCAACGGATCGAAACTGCCGTTCCGGATCGAACCGAACACGCCGACCAACGCGCTGTACATCGACTCGTCCGGCAATGTGGGCATGGGGACGAACAATCCGCAGGGGTCGCTGCACGTAGTTCGAGGCAATGGCAACGCAAGCCTGAGGATCGAGGATACCGGAACTAGCAACGGTTTCCTCACCATGCTGACAATGGCTAACGCCACCACGTCCGGCGTTGCGATGCGGATGACGAACGGCACATACGATATCGACCTGAGCAATTTTCAGGATGAGTTCCGCATCCAGATGCGCGATGGAGACGATTTCGAACTCGCGCTCGACGCCGACGGAAATCTGACAGTGGACGGAACCGTGACCGCCACCGGCGGCGCGACGCTTCCCGATTATGTGTTCGAGCCGGATTATGACCTCCGCTCGCTCGACGAATTGCGCGCCTTCATTGAGGCCGAAGGCCATCTCCCTGGCGTGCCGAGCGCCGACGAGGTGCGCCGAGAAGACGGACGGTATTCCATCGAGATGATCTCTTTCTCCTTCGCGCTGCTTGAGAAGATTGAAGAGCTGACTCTCTACACCTTGGCGCAGGAAGAGGCTATTCGTGATTTGCGCCGCCAGGTGGAAGCCGACGCAAAAGTTAGCCAGGCCGGTTAGGGGCAAGCGGGCCGCTTCGGGCGATTCAGAGTTCGCAGTCACACTACATGAAAGGCGTGCGCTGAGCAGCGCGCGCCTTTTTCATCTCATCCGTCCAGGGCACGGTCACCGGAGGACTTGCCCGGGACTGGCCTGACTGGCCTAAATGGTTGATCTGTGGAGATCACTTTTGGAACGCACCGCATGACACAGCGCCTCTTCGTCATCGGAATGAACAAGACCGGCACACGGTCTCTGCATCAGCTTTTCAAACGATCAGGATACAACGCCGTGCATTGGGACGGCGGCGCACTCGCCCGCACGATCGATGAAAATATCCACGCCGGGCGCGACCCGATCGCAGGTTACGAGCGCTATGAAGTCTTTTTGGACATGGAGGGTACTTATGGGCAGCCGGTTACTGAAGCCTATAGATATTTCAAGGAAATCTATACCGCGCACCCGCAAGCACTCTTCCTGTTAAACTATCGCGATGTGGACGACTGGCTGTACAGCAAGCGTCTTCATGGGGTGAAAAGACATGGTTATCAGATTTATCTTGATTACTATAAGCAACATATTAGAGCAAGGAGCGATGAGGAAGTGGTGCGCCACTGGCGGCGCTCCTATTACGAGCATACTTCAAACGTGCTCGCCTTTTTCGAGAACAAGCCGGACTCTCTCGTCCTATTCAATCTCGATCGCGACACGCCGGAGGATTTGGCCGAGCGGCTCCGGCCCCAATTCAATATCGATCCACAGCACTGGGCCCATGTCGGCAGGACGACGTGGCGCGCGTCGGGCGACCGCGCCTGAAGCCAGCGTTTCAGGTGCGCCGGCGCGCGTTGATAGCGCGTCTCCAGCGATCCTCCAGATGGGCGCGCCGCTCAGCCGGCAGGTGGGCGGTCAGCGCCTTCACCCGGTCGTAAATCGTCGAGAGATCGCGCGCGTCCTGTTCCAAGTTCAGGCGTGAATCGTTGCCGTCATGGACGCGCTTTTCCACCAACACTTCGTCTACATAGGCGAACGGCCCTGTTGCAGCGAGCTGGATCGACAGCCAGAGCCCGTCATATTTCGGTAACCTCGGATCCATCAGTCCGGCGGCGCGGACAGCGTCGCTTTTGGCGATCATGGTCCGCATTACGCCGAAGTTCAGATCGGCGATTTCGAACAGGACGTCGCCCTCGCGCTGCGGAACGGAATAGCGAAGGCCGACCGTGCGACCGTCATCGTCAAATTTACAGAAATTGCCGTATACCACAACGCTTTCAGGCGCGCGCCGCAGCGCGTCCCGCTGGCGTTCCAGCTTATCAGGTCTGAACCGGTCATCACCGTCGAGTACCCCGACATAGGCGCCAACAGCTCGCTGCAGCGCGCTGTTGCGATTGCGCGGAATGCCGCGATTCTCATGAATCACCGGTACGATCAAGCCTGGGTGACGACGCGCAAAAGCGTCGATCGTCCTTACCGAACCATCCGTTGAACCATCGTCCGCAATCAGAATTTCACGTGGCATGACGGTCTGGCTGAGCACGCTCTCTATGGCCTCAATTAGAAAGGCCTCGTGATTGAACGAAGTAATCACGATGCTGACGTCGAATGAGCGCTCGGCTGTCATTGCACGATGATCCTGGAAAAAACCAATCAAGCTAAGCCACGGCGCAGCTCTGTCACGCGCCTGTAAAGGCGCGTCAAGGTTATGGTCTCACTGAATGCGGCGTAAATCCGCGCCCGCTGCTCCGCGGTGACCTCCTCCCGGCCCAGAACCGCCTCTCGGCGATAGTCGCCCTTGGCGCGCGCCTCGAGCCGAAAATTGGCGATCCCGGCCTGCGCAAGAAGGGCGGGAAGGTCGCTCGCCAGCGTTTCATACGCGATCACCCGGTCGACGAGGAGCCGGTCCGGCGCGTCGGGATCGCGATACTTGGCGGCGTCGACGGGAAAGCGGCCCTGCGCCACATAGCTCGCCCAGGTCAGCGCGCTGCGCTCGGCCTCGGGCAGGGCGTGCGCGTCGTCACGGTTCTTCAGCATGTGAAAGTGCGACAGGCACTTGTCGACGGGCTCGCGCTCCACTGCGAATTTGAAGCATGGCCGGAACGCGTCCTCGCCGATAAGGGCGCGCACCTCGGCGGCGGTCATGTGATTATAGAAACGGGCCTCGCCGTTCGCGCCGAGATGATTGCGCGGCTGATGGCCGGGTTCGGCCGGGAAGATCGGCGTGACCACCGCATTCGGACCGAGCCGCCGGGACAGCTCGACCTCGATGGACGTGCCGGCGGTCTTGCTGGTCTTGATAAAGATCAGGCGGCGCTCAAGGCAGATCACGGCCATGGAGGCGCGGTCCTATCGCGTCACGGGCGACGGCCGGGCGTCCACCGCCGCTTCGCCGTTGAAATACGCCTCGAACACCGGCCACAAATGGGCAGCGACCCGCCGGCCCATGATGAGCCCCTCCACATTGTCCGCGGCGATGTGATAGCCGCCGTAGAGCCTTGAAATTCCGGCCGCCTCGGCGGTCTCGGTGAAGGTCTCGAAGCGCAAGGTGACCGGGACTTCATGGCCCGGCTCGGTCAATGAGCCGGCCATCAGATCGACCTCGTAGCCGAACGCGTCCGATCCGGTGAATCGGCGCAGCGTCTCCGCCGCGGCCGCGCTCACCGTCGAATGGCCCGACGGGTAGCCGGCGAAAGGCGGGGTGGGAAACACCGCCGGAGAATAAGGATGCCAGCGCGAGGCGGGCAGCTCCACCGTACCCGCGCCGGGTCCGCCCCAGCCCTCGATCGCCTCCTCGCGGAAGTAATGGCGCACAAGCGTCCAGGGGCGGGAGGTGTCGTAATAGATTTTCGAGTCCCAGCTGGCGATGAACGCGTCCATGGCGGTGTTGGCCACGGCGAAATAGAGCTTCACGTCCGTGTCCAGATCATTGCCGTCGCGGCACGAGACGATCTGCGACATCTGAAGCCAGTGTCCGGACTGGCCGGTGGAGCCCGGCCCGTCGCGCATGAACTCCACCAGCGCTTTCTGCTCGGTGGTGAGTTCGGCGTTCATGCGCGCCACTTCCTCGGTCTCGGCCAGAAGCTGTTCGCCGTCCACCAGCGGCGGCGGCGGCGCGCGGAACTGGTCGGCGCGCTCCAGCCCGAACGGCTCCACCCGGTACCAGTGCGGGGTGAGCCATTCCTGCACCGCGATCCCGCCCTGACCGTCGCTCGCCGGAATCGGCTGCCAGCGGTCGGGATCGACCACGCGATCCGGGCCGTTCACCGGCCGGTACATGGTGTAGTCGGAATAGGGCGTTCCGTTCGAGCCGCGCTCGGTTCCGGTCTGGTTCGCGCCGTCATGGCGGCGAGCCTCCAGCACCGCCTCCGCGGCCAGACGCCCGATCCCTTCGGGGCGGGCGGGATCGCGGCTGACGAGCTCGGGATCGAGCCCGGCCTCGGCGAAGGCGTCGAGGATCCGGCCGGCGTCGTCCGGGAACTGATCAAGCGCCGCCACCAGAGTGGCGTAGGCGATGGCGATCCGCTTGTTCTCCTCGGTGCGCTCCGCTTGCGGACGGCGCAGCGCGCCGCCGTACCGCGTGCCCACGGCGACATCGTCATAGGCCGCCCAGGCGTCATAGACCGCAGTCTGAACGATCGCCATCTGGCGCGAAAGAATGGTGGGGCGCGCGCCTACGCGCAGCACCTCGCCGGCGGCGGCCTCAAGCGTCACGTCGAGCCAATCATAGGCTGCGCTGGGCGTGTAGCCGTCCGGCGCGACGGCTGCGCAAACATCATGGGCGGTGTGGCCGCCCGACGGTGCGGCGACCTGGGCCGCCGCGATCGCGGCGCCGGCCACGAGGATGGTCAGCATGGCGAGTCCCTCCCCCATTTATTGGATGACAGTCATACCCGCCTCCCCCGCTGATGGCCACCGCAAAGGGAGGGTCGGCGGCGTTGACGAGCGCGCGACCGCTTCGGGGCGGGCGACCCGCCGTGAAACGTTCTGAGTGCGGGACCCGGCCGATTATCAAGGGCCTGGATTCGGTCCGGGGCGACGGCGGCGGGCTCCCGGCGAATGAGCGCGGAGGCGATATTTCGCGGGACGCTGAAGAAATGGATTAAGCCCCTGTAAATGCTTTCACGAAGCTGCGTGCAGACGAGTATAGCGCCGCCGGTCGTTAATGCGTGCGAAACCTCCATTAGACTGCGCATGGACGCCGCTTGGCCTGTGCGTTAACGTTTCATGACGCACAGCCGTGTTGGAGCGGACCGCCAGGCCGTCTCAACGACGAGGGATGCGCCCGACGCGGGGCTTCGCCGCCATCGCCGGCTTTAAGGGGAGGCGGGATTGACCGACACGGATCTGCTCAGGCGCGAAACCTTCACCGACCGCATCGCGGACGCTCAGGCCTGGCGCGCCATGCGCGAGGCCTGTCTCGCCGATCCGGGGCGGTTCCACGGCGATCTCGCCAAGCGGCATCTGTGCTGGTTCCTGCCCGAGGTCGGCGAAAGCGGCGCCTGGGCCTTTCAAGACGGGCGGTCGAGACGCTGGACCGGCTGGGACGCGCGCAGCGGCGCGCCGGTCAAGCTTGATCTCGCCGAGGATTACGAGCCCTGGACGCGCGCCTTCAACGACGACGACCCGCCCAATTTCCGCTGGTTCCAGGGCGGGTTGACGAACGCCGCCTTCAATGAAGTCGACCGCCATGTCCTCGCCGGGCACGGCGAGGAGGCGGCGCTCCTCTACGAGGGCGACCGCTGGAACATGTCGGACAATGACGGGCGCGGCGGGCCGGTGGACGCCTACGCCGTCTCGCGCAAGCAATTGCTTCTGGAAAGCGCGAAATGTGCGCTGGCGCTGAAGGCGCTGGAATTGAAGCCCGGTGACCGCATCGCGCTGAACATGCCCAACATCCCCGAGCAGATCTATTGGACCGAGGGCGCGAAACGCGCCGGGATCATCTACACGCCGGTGTTCGGCGGGTTCTCCGACAAGACGCTGTCGGACCGCATCGCAGACGCGGGCGCGCGCGTCGTGGTCACGGCCGACGGCAGCTATCGCAACGCCCAGCTGGTTCCGTTCAAGCCCAATTACACCGACCCGGCGCTGGACAATTTCATCGCGGTTTCGGTGGCGAAATCCATCCTCGCCGACACGCTCGCCGACCCTGAGCTGGGGATCGCGGAGGCGGACGCAGACCGCATCCGCGCCGCCGTCGACGAGACGCTGAAGGGCGAAGTGACGGTGGAGCGCTCCGACGTCATGCGCGGGGTCGGTCGCGCGCTCGCCGAGATGGGACGCACCGGCTCGATCGGCGCCGAGCAGGCTGCGCGCCTGCGCATCGCCGCGGCCGCCGCGCTGGTGGCGTCCCCGCCTCGCGCCGACACGGTGATCGTGGCGCGCCATACCGGCCAGGCGGAGCTGAACTGGACGCCGTCGCGCGACCGCTGGAGCGACGAACTCACCGAGGCCGCCGGTGAGACCCTGCTCGCAGCCGCGCGCCAGGCCGGCTTCGACATCGCCGACGAGACCGCGCTTCTGTCGCTTCCGGACGATGCGTTCGTCCGGGCGATCTGGGCGTCTTCGCCGCCGCTGCCGGTGGACGCGGAATATCCCAATTTCATCATCTACACGTCCGGCTCCACGGGGAAGCCGAAGGGCGTCGTGCACGTCCATGGCGGCTATTGCGCGGGGATCGCCGCGACCATGTCGGTCTCCTTCGGGGCCGAGCCCGGCGACGTGATGTACGTCGTGGCCGATCCGGGCTGGATCACCGGTCAGTCCTACCTGATCGCCGGCGCGCTGCTGACCCGGGTCACCACGGTCATCGCGGAAGGCTCGCCGGTGTTCCCGCACGCCGGTCGCTTCGCCTCCATGATCGAGCGCTACGGCGTGAACATCTTCAAGGCTGGGGTGACCTTTCTGAAATCGGTGATGACCGATCCGGAAAATCTGCGGGACGTGAAGACGTACGACATGAGTTCGCTGAAAGTGGCGACCTTCTGCGCCGAACCGGTCTCGCCGGCGGTGCAGGCCTTCGCCATGGAACATGTGGCCGAGCGCTACATCAATTCCTACTGGGCGACCGAGCATGGCGGCATTGTCTGGACCCATTTCCAGGGCAATGACGATTTCGAGCTGAGGCCGGACGCGCACACCTACCCTCTGCCCTGGGTGGTGGGCGATGTCTGGGTGGAGGACGCCGACGCGGACGGTTCGGCGGCGGTCCTGACGCGCTCGGAAGCCGGCGGCGCGCCCTGGCGGCGGGCCGCGGAGGGCGAAAAGGGCGAGATCGTCATAGCCACGCCCTATCCCTATCTCGCCCGGACGATCTGGGGCGATACGGCGCGGTTCGAGATCGAGACGCAGGGGCCGGGCCTGCGCGTGGCTCCGGACTGGAAAGGCGATGCGGAGCGCTACGCCGACACCTATTGGCGGCGCTGGGCGGGCGCCTGGGCCTACACCCAGGGCGATTTCGCCATCCGCCACGGCGACGGATCGTTCTCGCTGCACGGCCGCTCCGACGACGTGATCAACGTTTCCGGCCACCGTATCGGCACCGAGGAGATCGAAGGCGCGATACTGCGCGACAAGGCGCTGGACCCGAACTCGCCGGTGGGCAACGTGCTGGTGATCGGCGCCCCGCACCGGGAGAAGGGGGTGACGCCGGTCGCCTTCGTCACGCCCGCGCCGGGCGCGAAGCTCACCCTGGACGACAAGCGGCGGCTCACCGATCTGGTGCGCACCGAAAAAGGCGCGGTCGCCGTCCCGTCCGATTTCCTGGAAGTCCCGGAATTTCCCGAAACCCGCTCGGGCAAGTATATGCGCCGCATGGTGCGGGCGGTGATGGAGGGGGGCGATGTGGGCGACACCTCCACGCTCAGAAACCCCGAAAGCCTCGAGCGCCTTCGCGATGTGGTCGAGGCCTGGCGCCGGCGCCAGGACTCCGCCGACAGCCAGACCCTGTTCGACCGGTATCGCTATTTCACGGTGCAGTACAACAAGGCCGGCGAGGGCAAGCGCGTCGCCACGGTGACGGTGCACAATCCGCCGGTGAACGCGCTGAACGAGCGGGCGATCGACGAGCTCGCCACCATCGTCGAGCACCTCTCGCGCAAGGACGACGTGGCGGCCGTGGTTTTCACCGGGGCGGGGTCGAGCTCCTTCGTCGCCGGCGCGGACATCCGCCAGATGCTGGAGGAGGTCAACACCGTCTCCGAGGCCAAGGCGCTGCCCAGCAACGCCCAGCTGGCCTTCGCGCGCATCGAGCGGATGAACAAGCCGTGCATCGCCGCGATCCAGGGCCTGGCGCTGGGCGGCGGGATGGAGTTCGCGCTCGCCTGCCATTACCGCATCGCGGAAAGCACGGCGCGCTTCGGCCAGCCGGAGATCAATCTGCGCCTTCTGCCCGGCTATGGCGGCACGCAGCGGCTTCCGCGGCTTCTCGCCGACCGGAACGGTGAGCAAGGCCTGACGCGGGCGCTGGAGATGATCCTGGGCGGCCGGGCGATCGACGCACAGACGGCGCTGGAATACGGCGCGATCGATCAGATCGCCGACGGCGCGGACGATGTCCTCTCCCTCGCCCACGCCGCAGTGCGCGCGTGCATCCAAGACGGCGCCACGAGCCCGCTCGCCCAGGCTTTCGCCGAGCGGCGCTCCGCGGTGGAGCGCTGGGAGCAGCCGGGATCGGCCGATTTCGACGCCGCGCTCGATGACGATTTCGTTCGGCGCATCATGAGACAGCTCGAATGGGCCGGACGCGACAAGGCCGGCGAGCGCGCGCTCGACGCCGTGCGCACCGGCTGGACCCAGGGCATGGGCGAGGGGCTCAAGCGCGAAGCCCAGGTCTTCGCCGAAGCGATCATCGATCCCGAGGGCGGCAAGACCGGCATCCGGCTGTTCATGGACAAGCAGGCGCCGCCTCTGCCCGTGCGCCGCGACGGGGTGTGGATCGAGGCCGAGCACGAGGCGCGCAAGGCCAAGCTCATCGACGCCGGCGACATGCTGCAGGTCGGCGCGCCCTTCTATCCCGGCGTCACGCCCATCCCGCCCTATCAGCTGGCCTTCGGCGTGGCGCGCGATCCCGACACCGGCGCGCCGCGCTTCGGCCCGCCGGCGAGCCATGAGAAGGAGCTGATCGTCCCGGTCAGAGAACCCGCGCCCAACGAGGCGCTGGTCTACATGCTGACCTCGGAGGTGAACTTCAACGACAACTGGGCGCTCACCGGCATTCCGGTCTCCCCCTTCGACAGCCATGACGAGGACGTGCAGGTCACCGGCTCCGGCGGCCTGGCGCTGATCGCAGCGCTGGGAAGCGAGGTGAAGGCGGAAGGGCGGTTGAAGGTCGGCGATCTGGTGAACGTCTATTCCGGCACCAGCGACCTTCTCTCTCCCGGAGCGGGCGAGGACCCCATGTTCGCCGGCTTCGCCATCCAGGGCTATGAAACGGAAACCGGCAGCCACGCCCAGTTCCTGAACGTCCAGGCGCCCCAGCTGCACACGCCGCCCGCCGACCTCACCCTGGAGCAGGCCGGCGCCTATACGCTCAATCTCGGCACCATCACGCGCTGCCTGTTCACCACGCTGCAGATCGCGCCGGGCAAGACCATCTTCGTGGAAGGCTCGGCTACGGGCACCGGGCTCGATGCGCTGAAAAGCGCCATCCGCACAGGGCTCCACGCAACCGGTCTGGTCTCCAGCGAGGAGCGGGCCGAATTCGTTAAAGACCAAGGCGCGGTCGGCGCGCTCAATCGCAAGGATCCCGCGCTGGCCGACCTGTTCACGCCGGTCCCGGACGATCCGGACTCTGCGAAGGCCTGGGAGAAGGCGGGCGATGCGATCCTGGACCAGTACAGGGCGATGAATAACGGCCGGCTCGCCGACTACGTGGTCAGCCACGCCGGCGAGCGCGCCTTTCCCCGATCCTTCCAATTGCTCGCCGAGGGCGGGACGCTGGCCTTCTACGGCGCCTCGTCGGGGTATCATTTCTCTTTCATGGGCAAGCCCGGCGAAGCCGCGCCCGCCGACATGCTCACCCGCGCGGCCCTGCGCGGCGGAGAGAGCGTGCTGATCTATTACGGCGCGGGCAGCGACGAACTCGCCGATCCCAAGGGGCTGGAAATGATCGAGGCGGCGCGCCTGTTCAAGGCGAGGATCGCGGTCGTTGCCTACACCGACTCCCAGCGCGAATTCCTGCAATCGCTGGGTCTGGAGGACGCGGTTGAGGGCGTGCTCTCCATCGAGACCTTGAAACGGCGCCATGGCGAGGAGTTCGACTGGCCCGACACCTTGCCGCGCCTGCCCGATTCCAAGACCGACACCGAAGCGTTCAAGCGCGGCGTGCGCGACTATCAGACCCGCACCATGAAGCCGTTCGGGTCGGCGGTGGGCAAGCTGCTTCGCTCCGGCGGCAATCCACGGGGCGCGCCGGACCTGATCGTGGAGCGCGCCGCGGCGGACACGCTCGGCGTCTCGGCGGCTCTGGTGAAACCCTTCGGCGGGCGAGTCGTGTACGCCGAGGACATGTCAAACCGGCGCTACACCTTCTACGCGCCGCAGGTCTGGACGCGCCAACGGCGCATCTTCATGCCGACCGCCTCGATCCTGGGCACGCATTTGTGCAACGCCCACGAGGTGGAGGTCATGAACGCCATGATCGCAGCCGGCCTTCTGGACGTGACCGAACCCACGGTCACCGCCTGGGATGAGCTTCCCGCCGCCCACCAGGCCATGTGGGACAACACCCATTCGGGCGCGACCTACGTGGTGAACCACGCCCTGCCCGCGCAAGGCCTGCGCACGAAGGACGAGCTGCTCGAGGCCTGGGCCGCGCGCCACGGCGCCTAGCCCCAATTTGTTCTTTCTTTAACGGAGACCGTGCCATGGACGATAAAGCAAGCGCGCCGAAAGCCGATCCGCACGCCGCCGGCCGGCTGTCCGGCAAGATCGTGCTGATCACCGGCGCGGCGGGAAATCTGGGCAGCGAAATGGCCCGGCGCTTCGCCATGGAGGGCGCGACCCTGATCATGACCGGGCGCACGCCCGAGCGGATCGACGCGGCGCGCGACGCCGTGGTCAAGGCGACCGGCGCGCCGCGCGACCGCATGCTCACCGCAGTGCTGGACGGCGGCGATCCGGCCTCGGTGCGCGCCGCCATGGAGGAGATCCGCGCCGAGCACGGCCGCATCGACGTCCTGGTCAACAACGCCGGCTCGCCCGGCCCGAAACAGCCGCTGGACAATGTCCCGCTCACCAGAGCGGAGATGGAGGCCAACGGCGACGCCGAGACCGTCGGCGACGCCATGCGCAACATCCTCGCGGTGACGTGGAATCTGGCGCGCGCGGCCGCCGATCTGATGGCGCCGGGCGGATCGATGATCAACATCTCCACCATCTTCTCCCACACCCGCTATTACGGGCGCACCGCCTATGTGGTCCCAAAGGCGGCGCTGAACGCGCTGTCGGCCCAGCTCGCCCATGAATTCGGCGGGCGCGGGGTGCGGGTGAACACGGTGTTTCCCGGCCCGATCGAAAGCGAGCGCATCCGCACCGTCTTCGCCGCCATGGATCAGATCCAGGGGCTGAAGGAGAACACCACGGCGGAGTACTTCATGGGGCGCATGTCGCTCAATCGCTCGCGCGACGGCGGCAAGCCGGAGAAGGACCTGCCGACGCCCGCCGACATCGCCCAGACCTGCCTGTTCCTCGCCAGCGACGACAGCGGCGCGCTGAACGGGGCGGAGATCGATGTCGCCCACGGCATGAGCGTGCGCAAGGAGTCGCGCTCCACCTACAAGGCCCGGCCCTCCATGCGCGCCCTGGACGGGGCGGGACTGTCGGTCCTCATCGTCGCCGGCGAGCACTGGGAGGATGCGCTGGAGACCGCGCGCATCCAGATCGAGTGCGGGGCGAAGGTGCTGCTGGGCATGGCCCGCGAAGCCGACGCGGCCCAGGCCCAGGCCCGCACCCGGGCGCAAGGACTGGTGGACGGGCTCACCATCGTGCGCTTCAACCGGTCGGAGCCGGAGAAGATGGCGAAGCTGCTGGAGACCTACTCCGCAGAGCACGGCCCGGTGACGAGCGCCATCATACTGCCGCTGAAGCCGGCGCGTCATTTCGCGGGCGCGCTTCTGGACGCCGATGACGCGGCGATCGAGCAATTCATCGACACCGAACTCACCGGCGCGGTGGCGCTCGCCCGCACCCTGTCGCGATACTGGAAGACGCGGACCGATCTCGAGCAGGCGCCGCGTTGCGTCTTCATGACCAACGCCAGCGACGGGACCGGCGACGTCTTCGCCAAGGTGGCCGCAGCCGGGATTACCCAGCTGATCCGGATCTGGCGCGACGAGGCGCGGGTCGATGTGGCCGCGGGCCGGGCCAAGCATGCGGTCTGGGGCAATCAGATCGTGCGGTTCAACAATCGCGAGGCCGAGAACATCCGCTTCTCCGCCGGCCACGCCACGCGCATCGTGTTCAAGGAACAGAAGATCGCCGAGATCGATCTCTACGTGCCTGAAAACATCGGCGAGGAGACCGGCGCCAGCGCGGCCATGGTCGGGTTCGCGGAGAACATCACCGGGCTCCATCTGGGCAAGGTGGCGCTGATCACCGGCGGTTCGGCCGGGATCGGGGGCCAGGTGGCCCGGCTGCTGGCGCTCGCGGGCGCGAAAGTGATGATGGTCGCGCGCCGCCGAAGCGAGCTGGAAGCGGCCCGCGAACGCATCATCGGCGAGCTTCAAAGCATCGGCTTTTCCGGCGTCGAGCGCCGGGTGCGCATCATGGCCGATGTGGACGTCAGCGACTTCAAATCCCTGAAGAACGCCCTCGACGAGACCGTCAAGGCCTGGGGCCGGGTGGATTATCTGATCAACAACGCCGGCGTGGCCGGCGCCGAGGACATGGTCGTGGACATGGATCTCGACGCCTGGCGCTTCACGCTCGATGCGAACCTGATCTCCAACTATTTCCTGACCCATCATGCCGCGCCTTTGATGAAAGCCCAGGGCGGGGGCTATGTCCTCAACGTCTCCAGCTATTTCGGAGGCGAGAAGCTGCGCGCGGTGGCCTATCCCAACCGCTCTGACTACGCCGTGTCGAAAGCCGGCCAGCGCGCCATGGTGGAGAGCTTCGCGAAGTTCCTCGGGCCGCACATCCAGCTCAACGCCATCGCCCCGGGGCCGGTGGCCGGCGAACGGCTCGCGGGCGCGGGCGGACGGCCGGGCCTGTTCAAACGCCGCGCCAAGCTGATCCTGGAGAACAAGCGGCTGAACGCGGTTTACGCCGCGGTGATCGAGGCGGTGCGCGCCGGCGCCTCGCTGGAGACCGTGCTTGCGCGCCTCGCCCATAACACCGCCGGCGTGCTCTCCCATGACATGCAGGCGCCCGAAGGCCTGCGCAAGCTGGCGCTCGCCTGCGCGCGCGAGGGCGACGGGGTGTGCACATGGGACCAGTATCTGCTGACCCCGGCGCTGGCCCACCGCCTCTTGGCGCGCCTCAACACCGGCGGTTATCTGCTCGACATCCCCAAATGGCGCGAGATCGCCGAGAAAGGTGAAGACTGGCTGCACGTGGCGCCGGAGGAGGGCGGCTTCCTGCCCGACGAGGTCCTCAACAAGAACGCCGAGCAGATCGGCAAGGGCGTTTCCTCCCAGCTTTTCCTCGGAGCCATGCCGACCGAGGCCGACGTGGCCCAGGCCACGGTCTTCTATCTCGCCGACCGCGCGGTGAGCGGGGAGACCTTCATGCCGTCCGGCGGGCTGAATGTGGAACGCTCCACCGTTGAGCGCGAGATGTTCGGCGGGCCGCGCAAGGAACGCATCGAAAAGATGCGCGGCAAGACCGTCTGGTTCGTCGGCGACCATCTGGCCGATTACATCGCCGCGGCCGCCACGCGCTTCGTCGAAGAATGCGGCGTGAAGACCGTCGCCGTGCTCGCCCGGGACAAGGCCGGCGGCGACGCGGTGAAGGCGATGGTGGACGGGGCGACGGCCAAGGCGTTGCAGATTCTTGTGGCCGGGGACGATCTTGAAGGCGCCATGGACAAGGCGCTCGTCAAATGGGGCCGGCCCACGACGGTGGTTTCGCTGCCCGGCGAGGCTTTGCCCGACCAGCTGTTCGACGAGGCCGATCCGCTCACCCCGGAGGGCTTCTCCAAGGTCTGTGACGACAACCTGACCCGGCATTTCCGGGTCTCGCGCAAGGCGTCGCTCTATGACGGCTGCCAGCTGGTTCTGGTCAGCCCCGACGTGCCGTTCGGCGACAAGGGTCCGGCCTTCGCCATCGCGAACTTCATCAAGACCACGCTGCACGCCTTCACTGCGACGCTGGCGGTGGAGAACGAACGTCTGGTCCACAACACGCCGGCCAATCAGATCAATCTCACGCGCCGGGTGCGCTCGGAGGAGCCGCGCAATGAAGAGGAGCACCAAGAGGAGCTGAAACGCTTCACCACCGCAGTGCTGCTGGTGGGCGCGCCCTTGCCGGATTCCCAGGATTCCCGGTATCGAGCGCGCATCTATCGCGGCACCTCCATGACGGTGTAGCGCCTCCTCGCGAGGCGCGTTTCGCGACAGGGCGGTCGCGCAGGACCGGGATTGCGACATGGCGGCCCCGTCCGGCGCCGGCGCGCGCTAGCGTGGCGCCAGGAGGTGACCCATGATCCGATATTTCCAAAGCGCCGCGATCGGCGCGCTGATTCTGGCTGCGTGCGCGCCCGACGCCCAGAGCCCCGGCGAGGCGGCCGCCCAGCCCGAGCCGGCCGGCGCGGAGGATGCGCTGATGGCCGAGCGGCTGGCGACCCTGCCGCGCGTGCGGCCCTGGCCCATCGACTGGTTCGAACCCAAGGAAATGGTGAAGGGCGCCGCGGATCCCGCGCCGCTTCCCGAGCGAGACACGCCGCTTTTGAACGAGCAGGCCTGGGCCGAAGCGACCGCTTGGGCGGAAGACAACGGGACGGCGGCGCTGTTCGTCTGGAAGGACGGCGCGCTCGACCGCGCCTGGCGAGCCGCGGACGCCGACCCGGGCGCGCTGACGAACACGTATTACCTGAACTATTTCGCCTTGGTGTTGCTGGTCGGCAAGGCGATCGAAGACGGTCACATCCAGTCGGTGGACCAGCCGGTCTCCACCTGGCTCACCGAATGGGACGACCAGCCGCGCGGCGCGATCACCGTGCGCGATCTGCTGAACATGGCCTCCGGTCTTGAGCTCTATCTCGACAATATCGATCCCGCCGACAAGGCGACGCGCGTCTTCTTCGGGTCCGACACGACCAGCGCGGCGCTGGAGTACGATGTGGAGGACGCGCCGGGGACACGGTTCGAATACAATTACATCAATCCGGAAATCCTCGGCATCGTGCTGGAGCGCGCCTCGGGCCGGCGCTACGCCGATTATCTTTCCGAGGCGATCTGGAAACCTGTCGGCGCGGACGAGGCCTATGTCTGGCTCGACCGCGAGGGCGGCCGGCCGCACTTCAACGCGGCGCTGTTCGCCCGGGCCGAGGACTGGCTGCGGCTGGGCGTTATGATCGCGCAGGAGGGCGCGTTCGGCGGCGATCAGGTAATCCCGCAAAGCTGGATCGAGAGAATGGCCGAGCCCTCGCCCGCCAATCCCGGCTACGGCATGGTCTGGCTCGCCGAGCCTTACGTGGCCGAGCGCCGGCTGGCTGATGAGGTGCCGTACACCGTCTCCGCTTCGGAGCCGTTCGCAGTGTCCGATCTGATGATCTTCGACGGCTATGGCGGTCAGCGCCTGTATGTGTCGCCGCAGGAGGATCTGGTGATCGTGCGCATCGGGCAGGTGGTGCGCGGTCCGGCCTGGGACGACAGCGCGCTGCCAAATCTGATCGCGCGTGGCCTCTCTGAATAATCGTGAAAAAATCCCCGCCTGGACAGGTCCGGGCGGGGATTGAGGATCGGGCGGCGGATGCATGCTGCTCGGGGAGAGCCCGCCCGACGGGACAAGATCAGGCGAGCGCTTCGATCACCTCGATGGCCGCGCGCTCGCCGGATTCCATGGCGCCTTCCATGCCGCGATTGATCATGGCGGTGTGCTCTCCGGCGAAATGCACGCGGCCCACCGGAGCGCCCACATCGGCCGCAAACCGGGTCACATGGCCGGGCTTCCAGCCGGAATAGACGCCGCCGGCGAACGGGTCGCGCCGCCAGGAATGGACCTTGACCGGGCGCAGCCGGCCGCGCGTCGCAGGACGGACTCTGGCGAGATAGTCGAGAATCTCCGCCACCGCGGCGTCTTCGCTCATCCGGTCCAGGCGCTCGCCCTGGGCGCCGTTGACGAAGGCGAGGAAGGTGGTGGGCTCTTCGCTGTCGCCATAGCGCAGCGCCGCGAACCGGCCCGGCGGGCCGTCGGTCCACATGTCCGCCGGCAGGCCGTCTTCCTCCCAGAACCGGCCTTCGGGCGTGAAGTGCACCTGAAAACCCTGGGTGTAGCCCATATGGTTGATGATATGGCTGCGCTCGCCGGGCAGAACCGGATCGAAGCGCACATGGCGCAGCGCGCTGAACGGCACGGTGACGATCACCCGGCCGGCCTCGTGCCGGGACCCGTCGGTGAACACCACTTCGACCCGGTCGCCGAGATCGCGCACGCCCTCCAGCGTCTTGCCCAGCACGGGCGGTCGCGAGAGCTGGTTCGCCATGGCTTCGGGCAGGCGCTGATTGCCGCCCTCCACCGCATAGGCCTCCGCCCCGATCTGACGCTGCAGCGCGCCCCAGGTGAGGGTATGGAACATGGCGAGCGTGGAGAAATCGTGCGCGCTGGTGCCATAGAGCATGCCGGTCCCGCAGGCGAGATCGATCGCCGCGTCGCTCTGGCCCTGCGCCTTCATGAAATCGTAGATCGAGATGTCCCAGCGCGCATATTGCGGCTGCAGCCAGCTCAGCACGTCCTCAAGCGGGTTCGCACCCATCAAGAACGGCCATTGATAGGCCCAGGGCAGGATCGATTTACTGTCCTCCGGAAACGGGTTGCGCGGCGATCGCGCCCAGTTTTCCGGCAGGATGTTCTCGCCGCCCAGATTGATAAGACTCTGACCGGTGCTCGTGCCCTCGGTCCGCTGGCGCACGGGGATGAGACCCGCCCCGGTGCGGCGCGCGGCGTCGAGCACGCGGGCATAGCCGGCCCCGATCCCGTTGCCGCCCGCCTCGGGATGTCCGGGCACGTCGTCCAGCGTATAGAGCCGGCCGCCGACCCGGGCGCGCCCCTCGAACACGGTGACGTCGACGCCCTCCTGCTCCAGCATCCAGGCGGCGTGGAGACCGGAGAGCCCCGCACCGATCACGATGGCGCTTTCGTCGGACCGGGCGCGCGCCCGCCCGGGCGCCGCGACCGCCGCGCCGAGGGCCAGGGCCCCGCCCATCAGCGCGCGGCGCGATACCTCGAAGCCGGTCATCAGCCTTCTCCGGGCCGGCGGATCGGCGGCACGGGGCCCGCCATGGGCTGGCGCGCCAGCTTGTAGTGGTGATCGTTCAGGAGGTACTGGTCGTGGAACTCGGTGGGCGCGTGCAGATAGTCGGGCAGATTGTCCTGAATGTAGCGCACGACATGGTCGGGCACCTGATCAAGATTATTGTTCGGCTTGAAGGTTGAGCGCACCGAGAAGATCTTTCCCGGCGTCTGGCCCATCAGCATCCAGGGCTCCCAGGGCTTGAACGTCTGGAAGTCGCCCATGAAGCTCGGCACCGAGGGTAGGGACAGATCCTCCATCTCCTCGATCCTGGCCTGCCAGCGATAGGCCTCGAAGGTCTGCCAGCTCGGCCCGATCGAGGCGCGCGGCCATTCGGCCGGATCGAGCTTGTTGGGAAGCGTGGTACGCGCGATCGCGTCGCCATAGGCCCAATCGCCGCGGAACCACCAGTCCAGCACCAGTGAACGCTGCATGGGATCTTGGTTCTCCATGGCGTAGCGCTCGGGAAAGGCGTTGGGGTCGAGCACGTAGTCCAGCGGCCCGTCGCGATAGTGGAAGACCTCCTGGGTCTCGCCGGTATAGGGGTTCTCCCAGGTCTCCAGCACTTCGTTGGTGCGAAAATCGGTGAACAGGATCACCTGGTTGGCGAGATAGCGGAACGCGCCGTTCTCGAGCGGAAAGGTGCGCACGTTCGCCAGCGACTCCAGCCGGAACAGAGGCGTGAAATTGTTGGCGTCGAGCACGCCGAAGGCCGGCCCGAAAACGTAGAGATAGGCCTCTTCGCCCGGCTCGATCGTGCCCCACATGCGCGAGAGCATGCGCAGATTTTCCGCCGGGTCGTTCCAGTCGAAATCGCCCTGGCGGGTCCGGTTTTCATTGCGGGCGTGCGCCGCGCCGCCAGAGAAACCCGCCAGCGCGGCCGCCGCGCCGAGGCCTCCGAAGCCTGCGAACAGATTGCGGCGGCTCAGATCCGCCCCCTCGAACAATGAACGGCGAATGTCCACGGCCGGTCTCCCCTTCGGTCTCGCCCGCACCTGACGGCGGGTCGGCATGGAGCGAGGCTAGACCGCCCGGGCGCGCAGGCCCAAGCCGGCTGTCGTAAATCCGCGCAAGCTTCGCGCGACGGGCGCCTTGCGGGCCCGCTTAGTCGCGAACGGAGCTTCGCGACAGCTCCGTCACGAAGCCGGCGCCGCCCGGCTCTCCACCACGCGAGTCTCCAATCGCGCCATTATGATGCGCGCTCACGACCTGCGTCTGTCGCGCCGGCGCGCGCGCTCCCACACTGGCTGTCGACCTGCCGCGCCGAAGCGCGGCGCGAAAGACCCGAGGGAGCGCCTT
The DNA here is from genome assembly GCA_051117435.1 of Oceanicaulis sp. GTDB lineage: Bacteria > Pseudomonadota > Alphaproteobacteria > Caulobacterales > Maricaulaceae > Oceanicaulis. Next base: position 191,826 of record JBNPED010000005.1, read on the forward strand.
TCCATGAGCTTCGAGCCTACCGCCGCCGGCCTCAGCCGCCGCGCCTTGTTCTCAACCGCAGCTGCGGGCGGCGCCGCCCTGGCGTTCGCCGGCGCCGGCGCCGTTTCGGCGCGGCGTTCCGATTTCGCCGGGTTCGACCCGGAAGACCCGGCGGCGAACGTGCGGGCCATGGCCCGCCTGGCCGGCGATCTCAACCCTTTGAAGACCGGACATGTGCGCTATGTGGGCCGCGCTTTCGGAGCCGCGCCCGGCGAGCCGGTGCGTCCGCTCTACGGTCTCGACGGCCTGGGTTCGACCCGGATCGAGATGCAGGAGGACGGCTCGGCGCGCTTTCTGTTCTCCGAATTCGCCGTCTACACCGACCTGGAGACCGGCGAGCCGCTCACCGAATGGACCAACCCGTTCACCGGACGCACCGTGCCAGTCTGGCACCAGCGAAACGGCCCGGTGAATTTCACCCTGCGCCCGGGCATGAACGCCTTCGGCGCCTTCGAAGCGACCGAGGACGCGCCCGGCTTCCGCCTGCCCTGGCGGATGGAGAACGCGATGGCGACCTTCGCCCTCGACGTGGTCTCCACCCGGCCGAACCCGCTCTCCCGCGAGGACTGGCCGGCGGAAAGCACGGGGCCGCAAATGCATATCTCCGAGCACTCCGCCTATGTGGTGGAGCCGGCGCTGCTGGCTGACGACAGCGTCACCTCGCTGCCGTTCAACGCCGCGCTTCAGAGCCTGAAGCCCTGGCATCCCTGGATGCTCATGGGCGAGCGGCCGGGCCTGGTGTTCGCCCGGCTGACCGCGAGCAAGGTGTCCGGTCTTGACGCCATCGACCCGCGCGCCGCCGCCTTTGCGCGCGCGCACATGGCCGAGTTCATCGAAGCGCCGGCCGAATGGACCGGCTCCTACCGCACCGCCCATGCGATTTACGCCGATACGCAGAGCCCGCAGCCGGTCGCCGGGGAGGGCGGGGAATGATCGCGCTGATCGCGCTCTCGCTCTTGCAGGCCGCGCCCGACGCGGCCGGGGCCGAGCCGGAGGCCGCGGCGCTCGCCGAGCTTGAAGCGCGCGGCAGACGCCTCTTTCTGCGCTGCCAGGCCTGCCACGCCCTGGCCGACGGCGAGCCGCACAAGGTGGGGCCGAGCCTTTACGGCTTCTGGGGCGAGCCGGCGGCCAGCCGGGAAGGGTTCGGCTATTCCGACGCGCTCGCAAGCGCCGAAATCGTCTGGGATGCGGAGAGCCTGCACGCCTTTCTGGAGCGGCCTTCAAGGGCGGTTCCAGGCACCACGATGGCGTTCGCAGGCTTGAGCCGCGAAGCCGATCGCGACGCGGTCATCGCCTATATGCGCGCGCAAACAGGCGCTGAGGATTAAGGCGAATTCAATTGGCCGGGGGTTCGGGCGCGCTTGTCGCAGTCGAACTCTTGTGACTACACTTCCAGAATGGGTAGTCCAGTCGCGAAATCCTTGCCGCCGGCCTTGATGCAGGAACGGGTCCGGCTGATGCTCGCCTTTTACGGGCTGGCGCCTGTGGTGACGGGCCTTTTGTTCGGCATGAACCATTCGGGCAGCGCCCGCGAACTGTCCACGCCCGGGTCGGTGATCTACTGGATGGGCATCGCCTTCATTTTCTGGCTGGTTCTGGACCTGTCCAGCCGGGCCTGCCTGGCGGTGCTCAAACCCTGGAAACCGCCGGTCTGGGCCGGGCTCCTGGCGGGGTCCATCCTGGCCATGGTGGCGTTCGCGCCGATCCTGCAGGTCTATTCGCGCGAGGTCTTCGCCCTGCTCGCCGATCCCGATACGGCCTATTCCCCGCCGCGCACGGTGATGAGCGCCGGCGGCGACGTGGTGCAATTGCTGAAGTTTTCGGTTGTGCCGGCCTACTGGCTCACCCTGACCTGGGTGTTCGGCCGGCTGTTCGGGTATCCCGGCTATCTGGCAGCCTACCGTCCCGCGCCGTCGGTCTCGCCTGTCCTGGGCGCGGCCGCGCAGACCGTCCCCGCACGCGAGGGCCTGTTCGCGGAGATCCCCGCCCGGCTTGGGCTCGACGTGATCAGCCTGCACGCCGAGGATCATTATGTGCGCGTCTGCACGCGGCTCGGCGACACGCTGATCCGGTACCGTTTCAACGACGCGATCAAGGAAGCCGCGCGCCTGGGCGGCGTGCAGGTGCACCGGTCGCACTGGGTGAGGGTCGAGGCGGTGGACGCCGTGCTGACCGAGGACGGCGCGCGACGGCTGCGCCTTAAAAACGGGATGGAGATCCCGGTCAGCCGCACCTATCTCGGCGTGCTGAAGGCCGTGGGCCTGATCTAGTCCTCCGCCGGCGCCGGCGCGGCGGGGGGCCAGTCTTCGAAGAGGGCCACGGTGTACTCGCCCGAGCCGGCGCGAAGCGGGATCAGCTCGGTCTGGTATTCCGCGGAGAACCACATGTTCTCGAACGCCGCGCGGCAGGGATAGCGCTCGATGACGAAGCCGCGCGTCTCCGGCCAGTCGCCCTCCACCACGAGCGCGGGCGGGCTTACCATTAGATACTCGCCGCCATTGCGCCGGACGATCTGCGTCTCGCGCAGCGCCGCGCCGTAGGCGGCTGATTTCGACCGGTCGAGATTGTCGATCCAGACCATCAGATAGACCGGATCATTGCAGGTCTGCGGGTCGGCCGCCGGACCTTCCAGCGGAACCGAGGCGGCCTGAACCAGGGCGAGGGCGGCGGTGATCATGGCGGGCCTCCTTTGCGAGGGGAGTCTAGACGCAAAAAGGCCCGGACGGGGAGCGTCCGGGCCTTCTCGGCGCGCCTAGTAGGTCAGGTCGATCCGGACCCCGAAATAGCGCGGCTCGCGCAACGCCAGGAGATAGGCCGGCGTCGCCCCCGCAGTGAAGTCGGAGAAGATCGTGCCGAAGGCCGGCGTGTCCTCGTCGGTCAGGTTGCGGCCGAAGGCGGTGAAGCGCCACCGGTCGTTCTCGAACCCGATCGCGGCGTTCACTAGATTGGTGGCCGGCAGCTCGGCGGTGTTGGTCTCGTCGAGATACTGGCTGGAGCGATAGGTGTAGACCCCGTTGACGAAAAACTCCCAGCCTGGAGCGTAGAGCAGCGGGGTGGAGTAGTTCGCCGCCGCATTGAACGTCTGCTCGGGCGTGTTCTGCAGCATGTTGCCGCCTACCTGCGGGTCGCCGCCCCAGCGCACCGGCCGGTTGGAGATGAAGTCCTGATACTCCGCATTGGTGTAGGAATAGCCGATCCGGGTGTCGAAATTGTCGGTCCACTGGTTCGTGGCCTCGATCTCCAGACCCCAGATCTCGGTCTCGCCGGCGTTGACGTTGATCACCACGACCGGGGTCGGGAAGCCGGGCGCGCTGGGAACCTGCTGCTGCACGGTCTGCCCCGTCCAGTCGATGTAATACAGGTTCGCGTTCAGCTGGCCGCGGCCTTCGGCGTAGGTGTGGCGCACCCCGGTCTCGTAATTCCAGATGTATTGTTCATCGACGATCTGGTCTTCCGGCGCCACGCCCGAATTGGTGTTGAAATCGCCCGGCCGGTTGCCGCGTGCGGCCAGCGCATAGATCATCGTGTCGTCGCTGAGATCGTAGTCGACCACCACGCGCGGCAGGAAGGCCTCGAACGTATTGGAGAAGCCGGTCCCCACAAGCGTGATCTCATCGGAGTTGAACCGGCCTTCGAACGCGGCGGTGAGCCGATCGGTGAAATCGTACTCGATCGCGCCGAATATCCCGTAATTGACCACCTCGTTCGGGGTGGAGGGGATATTGAACGGGAAGGTCAGCGAGCTTTCGGTGCGCGTATAGTCGAAATACACCGCGCCGGCCGTCCAGCGCAGGCGCTGCTCCGACGGGCTCGTCAGGATGAGCTGCTGGGTGAAGTCCTCATAGTCGGTCACGAAGGTGAAGCCGAAGACCGCCACCGGCCTCGCGTCGCCGTCGGCGGAGTTGATGAGGTCGCCCGAGTTCCACGCGGTGGTGGAGGATAGCGTGATCCCGTTGGCGAACGCGTATTCGCCGAACAGGGCGTAGTGCTCCTGATCCGCCGAGCGCCGCCCGCCGGGATACTCCAGCGTGGTCAGGTTCAGCGCGATCTCGCTGGGGATCGGCACTTCCCCGCAATAGGCCTGGTTCACGCCGCCGGTGTTGGGAAAGCAGTTATTGATCGCGGCGCTGGTCAGCACGGCGGTGTTGTGGCCGTCCACCAGTTCGGCGAGTTGGGCGCGGAAGGTGAATTCCAGATTGCTCGTGGGCTTGAAGGTCAGCGAGCCGGAAACGACTTCGGTCTCCTCGGTCTGAACCCGGAAACTGTCGAGCGTGTTCTGAAACGCCCCGCCGTCCTCGGCGTATTTGGCGTAGAGGCGGAAGGCGAGCATGTCGTCGACCAGCGGACCGCTGATCCCGCCGGAGATGGCGTATTGCTCGTCCTCCGCGACTTCGAGCCGGGCGTGACCGGCCCAGTCGAAGGTCGGCTTTTTCGAGATGTAATTGACCGCGCCTGCAAAGGTCTGGCGGCCGAAATACACCGCCTGCGGACCCAGCACGACCTCGACGCGCTCGATGTCGTCGAGCTGCATGGTGCGCGCCACGCCGGCGACGTAGATTCCGTCATGGAAGAATGAGGCGTTCTGGCTCTCGCGGAAGAAGGAGTTCACGCTCATCCCGCGGATGAAGGGCTGCTCGTTCTGGCGCGAATTGTTTTGCATGGCGAAGCCGGGCGTCAGCTCGGCGATGTCGGTGATGTCGCCCACGTTCAGCTCGACGAGCCCCTCCTCGGTGAACGCGTTGATCGCCAGCGGCACGTCGTTGAGATTTTCCTCGCGCCGGCGGGCGGTGACGGTGATGACGTCGCCCCGGGGTTCGTCGCGGACGCTGTCGCCGTCCTGTGCGAACGCCGGAGCCACGCTCAGCGCGCCGGACGAAACGGCGGCGAGCAGAACGGTGCGCAGGCCGGGCGCCTCTTTCAAGCATTGCATGGCGGTATCTCCCCAATTGGCGCGGCCGCGGCTTATGTGTTCGGTTCGCCGCATGCACGCAAACGTTCGAGCCGGCACGCGCCGGATCGACATTGCAAGCCTATGACGGAACAGGACCCGGTGTACGCGGTGATGTCGTTACGCGCCGCCGGCATGGGCGTGGATACGCCGACGGCGCCCGGCGCGACGTCCGATTTCGTGGATCGCCATTCGCGACGGCGCTCTGTCCACGGGCGGAGACTGGTCGGGCAGGGCCTTCGCGATGCGCTCTGGCCTCCATGGAGGCGATGTCATATTCTCATGCGCGAGGGGGCGTCGTGATGAAGCGGTATCGCGCATTCATCAGCTATAACCAGAAAGACAAGCCGGTGGTGAAGAAGCTTCACCGCTGGCTTGAGACCTATCGCGTGCCGCGCGGCGTGCCAGCGGAGATCGAGCTCGGCCCCGGGCGGCGGCTCGGACGGTTCTTCCGCGACGATGAAGAGATGGCGGCCTCCCCCGATATCGGCGGGACGGTGCGCGGCGCCATCGAAGACGCCGAAAGTCTGATCATCGTGTGCTCGCCCAATGCGGCGCGCTCCAAATGGGTGGACGCGGAGATCCAGCATTTCCGCAAAACGGGGCGCGAGCGCAAGATTTTCGCCGTCATGGTGGCGGGCGTCCCCAATTCCGGCGATCCCAAGACCGAATGCTTCCCGCCCTCGCTGCGCGTGGCTTCCGATCCCGACGATCCGAGCTCCATGCCGATCGAACCGCTGGCGCTGGACCTGCGCCAGGAGGGCCGCGCGCGCCTGCTGGCGCGCCTGGCGGCGGGGCTTCTCGAAGTCAATTTCGACACGCTGTGGAACCGCGACCGCCGCCGCGCCCGCGCCCGGCGCGACACGGTGATGTCGGCGGTGCTCGGCGGCGTGCTGGCGCTGGGCGCGGCCGGCGCGGTGATCGTGCGCGCCCAGAACGGCGAGCGCGCCGACCAGCTGGTCTCCGCCGCCCAGGCCCAGGCCGATTCCGGCGCGAACGAAAGCGCACTGCGCCTGGCCGCCCTCGCCACGCAAAGCCATGTCCTCCTGCCGCCCGCGCCCGACGCCGAAGCGCTGCTGGCGCGCGCCGGCCACGAATCCCTCTCGCGCGCCGCCTACAGCTTTGACGACGGCGTGGTGACGGCGGTGGCGGCGAGCGCCGACGGGCGCTGGCTGGCGGCGGCGTCCGACAATGTCTTCGAACTCGAGGCCTCCGATTTCATGCTTCTCGACCGGCGCTCCGGGCGCGTCTCAAGCGCCATGGCGTTCGAGGGGCGCGCCGAAGCCTTGGCGTTCAGCCCTGACGGGACCCGGCTTGCGGCGGCGCGGTACGAGCAATTCCCCGAGGTCTACGACCCTGAAACCGGAGCGCTGCGCTTCGAGTTGGCGGGTGAGCGTTACGTGCCACCGCAGATGGACGGCCATTCCCCTGTTCCCACGGAAGAGATCGGGGAGTACGCCGGCCGGCTCGTTTTCAGCCCCGACGGCGCGGTCATCGCCGCCCACCCCCGACTCTGCGCCGTGCGCCTGTTACACCGGAGCAACCGCGCGCGGCTGGTTCGCTCTCCGTCCCTCGACGCGCTGGCTGAACCCGGCCCCGGCGCGCCGCCGCTTCTGGCGCATTTCATGTTTCTGTCCGGCGATCGATTGGTGGCGGCGGTCAGCGACACCGCGTTCGCCGTGCTCGATCCGGCTACGGCCGGTCCTGTCATCACTTTCCGGCGGCCCGAGGCCGAAACCCGCTTCGACCTGACGCTGGAGTCGATCGCTGTTTCGCCGGACGATCGTCTCATGGCGGCGGCCTGGCGCGACGGCTATCTGGCCGTGTTCGATCTTGGAACGGGCGCGCTGGTGCGCACCTATTCGGGTGCGCCGCAGGACTGGGGCCCGCGCGCCATCGCCGTCGAACCGGGAATCGACCGCCTCACTCTGATCGGACCGGAAGGCGAGGTGCGCGCCTGGACCCTGTCCACCAGCGCGCCTTTGTTCACTCTGCCCGGACCGGGCGCGCGGGCCACGGCGATTCATCTGGCCGACGATCGGCGCACGGCTCTGGCGATCTACGACGCCGGGCTCGCACAGCTGATCGATCTGCGCACCGGTCTGGTGATGCGCGAGCATCGCGCCCCGCTCGCTTCGGTCGGCTATCGCGTCGTCGCCGAGGATCAGGCCGGCGCGGTGTTCACCGGAGACGACGCCGGAATGGTGCGCGAATGGAACGCGCGGTCGAGCTTCGCGGTGACCGCTCTGCCGGGCTACGAGCCTTATCGAGATCATGAAGATCTGCGGTTCTATGTGAATGGGCTCTCGTTCAGCGAAGACGGCGGCCGGCTCATGGCCTGGTACGGCGCACGTGATGCTCTGCTCTGGGAAACTCGGGGTAAGCCGGCGCCGCGGCTTCTGGAGGGGCCGGCCGCCTACATCGCCCATGCGGCCCTGAGCCCGGACGGGGAGCGCGCCCTCTTCGCCTATGGGGAGCCCGCCGGCCTGACAATCCGCGACATCGACGGCGCCGCTCAAGGCATCCCGCTCGCCGACGCTTCGGAGGATTGGCGCCAGGACGTCCTGTCCGCCTCGTTTTCGGAGTCCGGCGACGCCGTCCTCGTTGCCTTCGCCTCGCTGCAGGCGACGCTGTTCAGACGAACGAGCGAAGGCTGGATGGCGGCTCATAGCGTGTCTGAACCGCTTGAAGATAATGAAGACCTCTATCTTGAGGGAAACATTCCGGTGACGGCCGCCGCCCTGTCGCCTGACGGAACGCGGGCGATCACCGCCTCCGACACCGGATTGATCCGTATATGGAATGCGCAGACCGGCGGCGACATCGTGCAGTTCCGCTCGCCGTCGTCCGGCGTGACCGCCGCGCGCTTCAGCCCGGACGGGCGAACCGTGGCGCTGCTTCACCGAATTTTCTCCAGCGCCGGCGATCGCGCGCCCCTGGCGACCCTGTGGACGAGGACCGACGGCGATCAGGAGCGTTGGGAGGAGGCCCATGTTCTGGTGTCCCGCGACGGCGGGGCCCGGTCGCTCGTCTTCTCGCCCGACGGCGCCCGGCTTGTGACCATCGTCGATGACGCGGCGGTCGTCTGGGACGTGGCGTCGGGACGTCGCCTCGCCCACGAACCGCTCGGCGTCTCTCTCTATCGCCACGCTGCGAGCGTCACAGCCGACGGGCGGGCGTTGCTCGTGGCGCTCAATGTAGATTTTCGTGAACGCACCGGAGCGCGCTCGTCCGTCTTCGGCCTGGAAGGGGCGGTTCTGGCGGCGAGTCTCGAGCGCCTGCTCGGACCGGGCGACCGCGACCGGCTCGGCCTGCCGCCCGTGCTGGAGAGCGTCTGCGATCCGGTGACGGGCCAGCTGCGCGGCGATCTGCGCCGCCTCTCCGAGGAGGACGTCGCCGCAGTGCCGAGCCTGCGCCCCCGGCTCGGCGCGGACGTGTGCGCGCCGCCCGAACTCAGCGGTGAGATGGCGCGGATCATGGATCTGTTCGGCGGCTCGCCGGATTAGACCGGCGCTTCAGATTTGCCGGCTGCGCTGGTGCAGGCGCGGCAGGCGCGAGGAGGCGATGGTCTCGAAATCCGGGCGCGGGTCCTCGTCCTGCAGGCGCACCCATTCCTGATGCTCGGAGGAGATCTGTGCGTTCACCGCGCCGAGAAACTCGTCCACCGTCTCCCGGTCGCCACGCGCCGCCGCGATGCGGGCCGCGTCCAGATACACCCGGCTGAGATGCGCCAGATTGTCGAACGTCGCCTCATAGCGCGAGGCGTTGCGCCGGTCCTGGGACAGGAGCGACAGCGAGCTCTGCGCCGAGATCAGGGCCGGAGCGAAAAGGCCCGCCATGACCAGCACCGATCCGATCAGCGGTTCTGAAAGCATACGCGCGTCAGCCCGCTGAAGAAGCTCGCCGAACCGCGCCGCGATCTGTGGATCGACCAGGGCCGCGGCGCCGACGGTCACCGGCGCCATCGCCAGCGATCCCAAAAAGACATAGATGTCGCGCCGCGCCGCGCGCGCCCCGGCCGCCTTGCGGTGCTGGGCGCCGCGTCCGGCGTAATAGTCGAGCTGCACGCCCAGCTGATAGCGCCGGAAATACTCCAGCTGCAGCGGCAGAAGCGGCAATTCCCCCTCGCGCGCCGGCTCGTCGGCGCGGGTCACCTGGGCGAACAGCTCCATGCGGCAGGTCTCCGCGATGGCGCGCGCGCGCATCCAGGCGTCGAAGGGCTTGCCCTTGATGATCATCCACGCCGCCGCCATGGCCGCCGCGATGCAGGCGAACTGCACCGCCGCCACCACCGCGCCGGCGTAGGACGGCACGGTCAGGCCCGCCGCCTCCGCCACGTCCGGACCGGCGAGCCCCAGCGCGCCGAGCAATATGGCGAGCGCGTTGAGCCCGATCGAGGTGCGCCCCAGAGACTTGTAGCGGCGCTGCGCGGCCACGGCGCGGGCGTCGGCGGCGGAGAATTGCGTCATCAGGCCGACAAGTTCCGGGCGGCGCAGAATGCGCGACAGCGCGCCGGCTTTCGGGGGCAGGGCGCCGGCGTGACGCTCCGGCTCCAACCGCCAGTCCGCCGTGGGCTCGAACGACCCCACGGCGTTGGCGGCCGCGCGCGACAGCGCGATCTCTTCGGGAGTCGCGCGGGTGTCAGGCATGGCCGAGCACTTTGTTCACCCGCCGCGCCGCGCGGCGCTTGCGCCGCCAGCGCACGACGCGCCGGATCAGGAGATAGAGCCCGAAGATCACCACGATCACGCCCAGCACGAAAGCGATGATCTCCAGCGTGTTCTCCGAGGCGATGAACCGCTCCACACCGTCGCGCAGGCCGTCGAGCATGCCGCCCGCCTCCGAAACGGCGTCCGCGTCGATCGGCGTGTCTTCGGCGGCTTGCTCGGCCGCGGCCGCTTCGGTCGTCGCCTCCCCCGAGGCGTCGGCGGGCGGGGCTTGGGAAGTCGCGACCGCGTCGCCGGTCTCCGCAGCGTCCAGCTCTGCGCCGTCCGCTTCCGCCTCGACTTCCGTCGGAGAGTCCGCGGGCGCCTCCGCGGCGGTCTCCGCGCCGGTGTCGGGCGCTGCGGCGTCCTCGCCGGCGTCCGGCGCCTCGTCTCCGGTCGACTCTTCCGCCGGCGCGTCTTCGACAGTCTGCTCGGCCGCCGCGTCCTCGGCGTCCGCCGGAGCGCTCACCGGAGCGTCCACCGGCGTCTCCGCCGGGGCGTCGGCGGGCGGGGTTTGCTCTGCAGCGTCCGCTTCGACGGGGGCGTCGGCTGCGGCGTCCGAGCCGGCGGCCGCCTGGGCTTCGGCGGCGGCGGCGCCTTCGTTCTCGCGGATGTCCAGCGCGGCGCTGACCGCGACGCCGCCGCCCGCCGCGGTGGCGCCCGCGGCCGCGACGCCGGTGCGGTCGCGATTTTCCTCAACCACGGCGTCGGGATCGGCGCGCATGGTGTCTGGATCGATCACCGCCGCGCTCGCGCCGCGGGCTCTGGAGGCGTCATAGGCCTCCACCGGATAGCCGTCCCAGGGCAGTTGCCAGTGCGGCCCGTCCTTGAAGCTGGTCCAGTCGCCGCCCCATTCGCAGGTCACGCCGCAATCGATCGCGGCCTGCTTCACCGCGTCGGCGAGCACGTAATAATGCGGCCAGTGCCAGCTGACCGCGCCGTTCACCACCGGCGCGATATCCACCGCATGGCCGGTGAGGTGGCGCGAATTCATCGTCTTGGAAGACCCGTCCGCGAACAGCTCGTGCTGGCGCTCCAGCGTGCGCAGCCCTTCCACCACCGTGAAGTCAAGCGGGCTGAGCTCGAGCGCCCGGCGCATCACCCGCACCATGTCGGGATGCACGCCCTGAAGGCGGCGCTCGGAACGCTCGGAGAATCTGAAGGCCATAAGTCCGTCCCCTCGACCTATGTTCGCGCCTTGTTAACCTATGCCGGACCGAGTTGAATGTCACCATTCACATCGCTCGGACGGGGGTTGCGGTCATGGAATCTATCTCGGATGTGGCTCTCGAGCCGATCGCGCGCGTCGTGCACGCCGCCATGGACGCTTATGCGCGCACGCTGGGCGAGCCGGGCTTCCCGGACTGGGAGGCGGCGCCGGCCTGGATGCGCGAGTCCACCCTGGACGGTGTTGCCCGGCGTCTGGCCGAGCCGTCCGCGCCCGCCTCGCGTCAGCACGAAATCTGGATGGCGGAGAAGCAGGCCGCCGGCTGGACGTTCGGGCCGGAGAAGGACGCCGCCAAGCGCACCCATCCCAGCCTGGTCCCCTATGACCGCCTGCCCGAATCGGAAAAGCGCAAGGACAGTCTCCTTGCGGCCGTCGTCGATGCGCTGAACCCGGCCGTCGTCCCCTGATCCTCAGGCGGGCGGCGCGGGATCCGGCTCGGCGTCCGCCGGCGCCGACGCCGTGAGGTCGAAGCGTACCGGGAAATGTTCTTCGCGCACATGGCGCTCGGCCATGGCGAGACCCACTTCGCGCGCGATCGGAACCGCCTTGGCGTTGGTCATCTCGCGCAGCAGCCCCATCTGCTTCTCGGTGAGGTTCAGACCCAGCTCGCTGCGCAGATAGGTGCGGTCCAGCCGGCATTGATAGCGCTCATAGGCCAAGAGCGGCTCGCCGCCGATCAGATCGCCGACAAGATCGCCGATCTCCGTGTCGATGGCGTTGGGATCAAGGCTTTCCGACGCCCATTGCATCAACAGCTCGATGAAATCCTCCGAGCTTGAGATCGTCGTCATCAGCGCCTTCAGCGCACGCGCGCCGGACAGTCGGCCGAGGAAGCCGGGACGCTCCACGCTCTTCTCGATCATGGAGCCGGTGCCCACGGAGATCATGAACAATCGGTCGGCGTTCAGCGTCCAGCCGAAATTATGGCCCTTGAGCCCGGCCAGCATCAGCATCTGGAAGGCGGGGTTGTTGTGCGGGGTGAGGCCGCCGTCGATGAATTCGCCGAACTCGCCGGGGGCGATCTCGATGCGTTCGGGATCGAAATACATCGGCGCGGCCGCCGAGGCGCGCACCACGCGCGTGAGCGGGTAATGCTTGTTGCCGTGGAAGGCCCGGTCGGGGGGATCGTCGAAATAGCGGCCGCGCGGATTATTGTGGAGCACCCAGGGGCTGACGGTGTCGATCCGCTTGGCCACCGCGGCGTAACCGGTGGCGATGGAGGGATCGCCCAGCGTCATGTCGCCGAACACGCCCTCCAGCTGGCGGCGCAGATTCTTCGCGTCGAACTTCGCGCGCGTGGCGCCGAAGGCGAGGAAACGGCTCTTGAACACGTCGCCGGCCAGCTCGTCGTACATGGCCGCGATCTCGCGCGCGGTCATGCGCTTGGCGGCGAGGCCCGCGGCGATGATGGATCCGGTGGACGTGCCGCCCACCAGATCGAAATAATCGCAAAGGCGGAAATCGGGATGTCCGCCATGGCGCGCGCGCAGAATGTCTTCGATGCGCTCAAGCACAGCGATGGACATGGCGCCGCGCACGCCGCCGCCGTCCAGCGCCAGGATGCGCTTGCGGCCCTCAGGCGCGAAATGGCCAGCGAGATCCTTGACCGGGTAGGGCGCCGGGGTCGGGGCGGCCGCGGGCGCCGCCTCCGGGCCGCGATTGAACATCCGGCCGACACTGGAAAACAGACCCATCGCGCGCATCCCCCTCGCTCGCGAAATCCACGTATTCACAAACCTTAACAGGGCGAGGCGCTCAGCGCCAGCACGCGAGCGCGATACAATCAAGGCGGGCGGCTCTGGCGCGCAGGCCCGGCTTCGTGTAAATTCTCGTATTCAGGTGTCTGAGGGGGGAAGACGCATGGCTCGCACCGTCGATATCGTCCATGCGCCCGCCGATGCGGACGCGGCCGCCGCGCTCGCCGACGCCCTTTCTGCGCGCGGTCGCGACGCCGGTGCGCTTCCGGCGGCGGAGGCGGCCGGCGAGACCGGCTCACGCTGCGCTGTGGTGTTGTGGTCGAGCGCCGCCGCCGCGGCCGGAGAATCCGTCTTCACCGCCATGATCGCGGCGCTCAGCCGCGACGCCTTGCTGATGGCGCGCCTGGACCGCACCCCGCTTCCGTTCGGCTTTCGCGATTTCACCGCGATCCCGCTCGCCGGTCTGACTGGCGGGGCGATCGGAGCCGGCGCGCTGCGCCCTCTTGAACGGCGCATCGACGCCATGACCGGCCGTCCGCCGTTCGCGCTGAGCCAGGCCGCGGCGTCGGCGGTGTCATCGGCGAAGGGCGCCGGACTTCTGGTCTTCGCCGTCTCCGCCCTTGTCACGGCGGGGCTCGGCGCCAAGGCGGTGGACGAGCTGGGCCTTCCCGCGCTCGGCCTTGATGCGGGCGACCGGATGGACGGCCTGGAACAGGATTTCCGCGCCACGCTGGAGCGTCTCGACGGCCTTGATAGCGGCGCCGCGGCGGCCTGCGAGGCGGCGCTAGGCGAGGCGAGAGAGGCGTGCGAAACGGCGCAGTCAGGCGCCGATCAGGCCCGGGCCGCGCTGGAGCGCCTGCGCGCGGCCGGCGCTGTCGCGCCAGACCCGGCCGAGGCTGAAGCCGCCTATGAACGCGCCGGCGCTCGCCGCGCCGCGGCCGAAGCGCAGGCTGAACGCTTCTGCGCGGCCGAGACCCGCCGCGAGGTCGACGAAGCCGCCTGCGCCGAGGCGCAACGGTCGTCGCGTGAGGGTGAGCTTCGCGGACTGGCGAACGCCCGCATCTATCCCGGGCCGTCGAATTTCGCGATCCGCGAAGTCGCGGCGCCGCGAGCTTTGACCTGCCCGGAAGTCTTCCAGTTGAACCAGCAGGACTGGTACGATCTCGTCGCCCAGGACGGTTATGAGCCCATGGGCGAAGACCGTGCGGTCGCGGCCTATCGCGAACGGTTCGGCGCCTTGCCGGGGGCCGATAATATCAGCGCGCTCGACCGATGCGCCGAGCTGGGCCAGGCGATCATGGGCGAGCGCGCCGCCGAGGAGCGGGCCTGCGCGCCTCAGGTCGTCACCGGTCCGCGATCGCCTGACGAGTGCGCGCGCGCCCAGGCCGCCCTTGAAAGCGCCCGCCAGGCCGAAGAGGCCGCCGAGATCGCGCTGGGCGAAGCCTATCAGACGCCGGCGCCCGACCCGGCCGCGATCGCCGAGGCCGGGGCGGCCGTGGAGCGCGCTGAAACTGCTGAGCGACAGGCCTGCGCCGACGAAGTCATCGAAGGCAAGACCACCCCCGCCTGCCAGCGGCGCGATCGCGAGGCGGCGCGGGCGCAACTGGTTCTCGCCGAAGCGCAATCGGCCGCCGCCGCCCTGTGCCGGGAGGCCCGGCGCATCGAGACCCGCGACGCGCTCCGGCGCTGCGCTGCGGCGCGCGAAGCCCTGAGCCGGCGCGGATATGAGGTGGAGGCGTCTTTGACCCTGCGCCGCGCCGACATGGCCGGCGGGCTCGCCGCGCTGCGCGGCGTCGATGTCTGGGGCTGGCTGTCAGACGCGCTGCCCGCCCCGGCCAAGCCCTACGCGGCCTATGTGGCGATCGCGCTGTCGGTTCTGTTCGGCTGGGTGCTGAACCGCGTGCTCTCAGGGCTGTTCCGTCTCTTCGGCGGTCGCACGCGGGGGCCGAAACGCGCCCTGATCACCCGCCCGGCGTCGGATGTGTTCATCTCCTATTCGCGCCGGAACGCCGACCGCGTGGTCTCCATCGCCGACACCATCGAGCGCCTGGGCCTGAAGGTCTGGATCGACGCCACCGGCATCGCCGCGGGCGAGGCCTGGGCCGGCAAGATCGTTCAGGCGGTGCGCGAAAGCGAACGCTTCACACTGATGGGCTCCAAGGCGGCCTTCCAGTCCGACAACGTCTATCGCGAGCTGCATGTGGCGGCCTATCTGAAAAAGCCGATCAAGCCCTTCGTGCTGGACGGCGCGGAGCCGCCGGACGCCTTCCTTTATTTCATGGCCGGATCGAACTTCGTCGATCTGAGAGGCCGCTCCGGCCGCGCCCTGCGCGAGACGCTGGAGGCCGCGTTCGCCCGGCGCTGAGGCGCCGGGTGTCCAGTCCGCCTTACGCTTTGCTCTGGACGTCAACGCCGCTTTACGCGAGGCTCGGGGTCTGAAAACCGGGCCGATGGGGAGCGGGCCGACGCCATGGACATCAAGCTCGTCATCGCTCTCGCCGTTCTTCTCGTGCTGGCCGCGGCGGGGCTTTGGCTATGGACGCCGGACCTGTCGCGCGACCGCCTTGAGGCGCGCTATCTGCGCCAGCCGTCCGACATGAAGGAGGTGTCCGGCGCTTCGCTCCACGTGCGCGTGGACGGACCGCGGCAGGCGCCCGCCTTGATCCTGATCCACGGGTTCGGGGCGAGCCTGCACACCTGGGAGGACTGGGCGCAGGCGCTGAAGGACGAGTACCGCGTCATCCGCTTCGACCTGCCCGGCGCCGGTTTGTCTCCGCCCGATCCCACCGGCCGCTATGACGACGGCCGCGCCTTCGAATTGATCACCGGGCTCATGGACTCGCTGGGGATTGAGCGCGCCGCCCTGATCGGCAACTCGGTGGGCGGGCGCATCGCCTGGTCTTACGCCGCCAACCATAAAGAGCGCGTCTCGCGCCTGGTCCTGATCGCGCCGGACGGATTCGCCAGCGCCGGCTTCGAATACGGCGCGGCGCCCGATATCGGTCCGCTCACCCACCTCATGCGTGTGATCACCCCACGCTTTCTTGTGAAGCAGAATCTTCAAGCCAGCTACGGCGATCCGGACCGGCTCTCCGCCGACACGGTGCGGCGCTATCACGACCTCTTGCGCGCGCCCGGAGCCCGGCGCGCCCTGATCGACCGCATGGAGCAGACCGTGCTCACCGATCCGCGCCCGATCCTTGAAACCATCGACGCGCCGGTCCTGCTGCTCTGGGGCGAGGAGGACGGGCTGATCCCGGTCTCCAACGCCCAGGATTATCTCGACCATCTCCCCGATGCGCGATTGGCGACGCTGGACGGCGTCGGTCATCTGCCCATGGAGGAGACGCCCGCGCGCAGTCTCGACCCCGTCGAGGCCTTCCTTGCGCCGTTGAAGGAGGCGCCGTGAACCTGATCCGCCAGACCTCGTCCCTGGAGGCGCCGGCTTTCCGCGAGCCTGAGCCGCGCCGGCTGTGCACCGATTGCGGCGTGTCGCGCATGGCCGATCCCAAAGCGTGCGGGCGCGCCTGCCAGTTCATCAGCCCCGATTACGAGGGGCTGGAGGCGAAAGTGCATGGCCGGGCGCGGGACGAAGCCCGGCCCGACGAGCTGCATTTCGGGCCCTTCCGGCGCATGGTGCGCGCTGCGCTCCAGGTGCCGCGCGAGGGCGCGCAATGGACCGGGATCGCCACACGGCTCGCCGAATTGCTGCTTGAGCGCGATGCGGTGGACGTGGTGCTCACCGTGGCGCCGGACCCGGAGGACCGCTGGAAACCGGTTCCGGTCATGGTTACGCGCGCCGAAGGCATGCGCCATGTGCGCGGCATGCGCATGGGCTACGCCCCGCTCCTGGCGCTGCTCGAACCGGTGCGCGAGGCCGGCCACAAGCGCGTTGCGGTGATCGGTATTCCTTGCCAGGTCTACGCCTTGCGCGCGCTGGAGGACGACCTTGGCCTTGAAAAGCTCTACGTCATCGGAACGCCCTGTTCCGACAACACCACGACGGAGCGCTTCCACCAGTTCCTGGCGCTGCTGTCCGATCAGCCTGACACCATCTCATATCTGGAGTTCCGCGCCGATTATCAGGTGGAGCTGCGCTTCGACGACGGCGCCTCGCGGACCATCCCGTTTTTGAAGCTGCCGATCTCGAAGCTGCCGCCGGACTTCTTCCCGCTCACCTGCCGCACCTGCGTGGATTACACCAACGTGCTCGCCGACATCACGGTGGGCTATATGGGCGGCGAAGGCGAGCAATGGCTCCTGGTGCGCAACGAGACCGGTGAGGAGCTCCTCTCGCTCCTGGTCGACGAGGTCCGCCTGTGCGAACCCGGCGACAAGGGCAAGCGCAAGGCCTCCGTGGCCGGCTTCATCGCCAACACCGAGCGCGCCGCCGGCGGGCTGCCCCTGCGCGGCATGCCGGACTGGGTGCGTCCGCTGGTCGCCTGGCTGATGCCCAGGATCGGGCCGCGCGGCCTGGAGTTCGCCCGCGCCCGGGTGGAGATGAAGGCCGCCGAGACGGTCCTCCATCTGCGCCGCCAGGAACGCGCACGGATGAAGACCATGATCCCCGCCCATGTCTGGAAGCTCGTCGCGCCCTATGGCCTGAAGCCGGAGAGGGGCGAAACGCTTACGGACCGAGCGCAGGGCGAACGCTGAGCAAACGCGGCGAAGTGTCAAAGGAAATGGATTGTCTAACTGTCCAGTTTGCTAGACACTCGGGTGTGTCAGCCAGATTGAGGCCGTTCGCATGACCCGAGCTTTCCCCTTCAGCGCCATTGTCGGTCAGGAGGAGATGAAACAGGCCCTGCTTATCGCCTGCGTCGAGCCGCGGGTGGGCGGGGTGTTGATTTTCGGCGATCGGGGCACGGCGAAATCCACCGCCGTGCGCGCGCTCGCCGGGCTTCTGCCGCACATCGAGACCTATGAAAACGACCCCTATAACGCCGCGCCGGGCGCCCAGGCCGTCAACGGCGAGGCGAAGCATCGCGGGGCCGTGGTGACCAAGCCGACGCCGGTGGTGGACCTGCCCCTGGGCGTCACCGAAGACCGGGTCGTGGGCGCGCTCGACATCGAAAAAGCCCTGCGCAAGGGTGAAAAGGCGTTCGAGCCCGGCCTGTTGGCGCGCGCCAATCGAGGCTTTCTCTATATCGACGAGGTCAATCTTCTGGAGGACCATATCGTCGACCTGCTGCTCGACGTGGCGGCCACCGGCGAGAACGTGGTGGAGCGCGACGGGCTGTCGGTGCGCCATCCCGCGCGGTTCGTGCTGGTGGGCAGCGGCAATCCCGAAGAGGGCGAGCTGCGACCGCAATTGCTCGACCGGTTCGGCCTGTCGGTGGAGGTGGAGACGCCCCGCGACATTGAAAGCCGGATCGAAGTGGTCAAGCGCCGCGACGCCTTCGAGCGCGAGCCCGACGCGTTCTGCGAGCGCTGGGCACCGGCCGAGGCTGAACTGCGCGACGCGATCGCCGCGGCGCAAGGCCGGGTGTCCGCCCTGGAGGCGGACGAAGACGTATTGCGCAAGGCTTCCGAGGTGTGCCTGTCGCTGGGCGCGGACGGGCTGCGCGGCGAATTGACCTTGCTGCGTGCGGCGCGGGCGAAAGCCGCGCTGGACGGGGCCGAGGCGGTGGGCCTCGAGCATCTCAAGGCGGTCGCGCCGGCCGCGCTGCGCCATCGCCTGCGCCGCGATCCCCTGGACGAGGCGGGCTCCGGCGCGCGCATCGAGCGTGGCCTCGCCGAGGCGTTCGCCCATTGAGCGCGCCGGCTTCATCCGTGTCGCCCTGGGGGCGGGCCCGGCTGGCCGCAGGTCTGCTGGCGGTGGATCCGGGGCTCGGCGGCGCCGTGGTCGCCGCGCGCGCCGGACCGGCCCGCGACGCCTGGCTTGATCTGCTGCGCGCGCTCATGGGCGAAGACACGCCCTGGCGGCGCATCCCCGCCAATATCAACGACGAGGCGCTTCTGGGCGGAATCGATCTTGCGGCGACGTTGAAGACCGGAAAGCCGGTCATGCGCGACGGCCTGTTGGCGCAGATTCGCGGCGGGACCGGGGTCATGGCCATGGCCGAGCGCGCCGAGGCCGGGCTCGCCGCGCGCCTGGCTGCGGCGCTCGACGGGCCGGAGCCGCCCATGATCGTTGCTTTGGACGAAGCCGCCGATCCCGATGAGGGCGCGCCGGGCGCGCTCACCGAACGGCTGGCCTTTCACCTCGATCTGTCCGCGGTCAGCCTGGCCGACCTCGAGAACGAGGACGGGCTCGACGTGGATGTGGACGCGGAGTCCGTCGCCATGGCGAAGGTGCGCCTGACCCATGTGCTGAACGGCGAGGCCGAGCGCGCGCTCACCGAAACCGCGCTGGCGCTGGGGATCGATACGCTGCGCGCGCCGATCCTGGCGCTGCGCGCCGCGCGGGCCGCCGCCGCGCTTTACGGGCTTGATGAAATCTCCGAAGCCGAAGCGGCGATCGCCGCGCGGCTGGTCCTCGCCCCGCGCGCCACGCGCATCCCCCAACCCGAAGAGGCCGAAGCGCCGGAAGACAGGTCCAATGAGGACGGCGAGAACGCCACGCCTGAAGCGGAGGACGACGCCCGCGGCGGCGGCGAGGAGCTGCGCGCGCCCGACGACATGACCGAGCTGACGCTGGAGGCGGCGCGTGCGGCGATACCGGAGGGGCTTCTGGTCAAGCTGAAGGCCGGGCCCGGCGCGTCGAAGGGCGGCGCGGGCAAGGCCGGTGCCGCGCGCAAGGAAGGCCTGCGCGGCCGGCCCGCCGGATCGCGGCGCGGAACGCCCGGCGACGGGCGCCGGCTCGACCTCATGGCGACGCTGCGCGCCGCTGCCCCCTGGGGCCGGGCCCGGCGCAAGGGTCTGGCCCGGTTCAAGCCGGGACCGTCCCTGGAAGTGCGCCAGGAGGACATGCGCATCAAGCGTTTCAAGCCCAAGGCCGAGACGGTGACGATCTTCGTGGTGGACGCGTCCGGCTCGCTGGCGCTGAACCGCCTGGCTGAAGCCAAGGGCGCGGTCGAGGCGATGCTGGCGGAGTCCTATGTGCGGCGTGACCAGGTCGCCCTCATCGCCTTTCGCGGGACCGGATCGGAGACGCTGCTGCCGCCGACCCGCTCGCTGACGCGCGCCAAGCGCAGCCTCGCCGCGCTGCCCGGAGGGGGCGGCACGCCGGTGGCCGCGGCCATCGAATCCGCCGAGGCGCTCGCCCACGCCGCCGCGCGCCAGGGCCGCAGCGTCACACTGGTGTTTCTCACCGACGGCGCGGCGAACATCACCCGCGACGGAATCGGGTCGCGCGAGAAGGCCCAGGCCGAAGCGCGCGAGGCGGCGGCGCGCCTGCGCGCGGCCGGGCACGCGGCGATCCTGGTGGACGTCTCCAAGCGCGGCGCCGACACCGCCCGCAGTCTCGCCGAGGCCATGGCGGCGCGCTATGTGCGCCTGCCGGCCGCGGATTCCGGCGCGCTCGCCGACATCGCGCGAAAGGCTGCGGCGTGAGCGCGGCGCGCCTGCCGGACGTCTGGCCCCATCGCGGCGCCAGCGAACTGGTCTCCGCCGGCGGGGTGAGCTGGCATGTCCAGCGATTCGGCGCCGGCCCGGCCCTGCTGCTGGTACACGGCACGGGCGCCTCCACTCATTCCTTGCGCGAGCTCGCAAGCCTTCTGTGCGGCGAATTCGAGATCGTCATGGCCGACCTGCCCGGGCACGGCTTCTCCGGCGAGATGGAGACGCCCGGCCTGCCCAATGTCGCCGGGGCGCTGGGCGCGCTCATGCGCCGGATCGGGGTCAAGCCGGAGATCGCCGCCGGGCACTCGGCCGGTGCGGCGGTGGCGCTGCGCATGGCGCTCGACGGCGCGATCCGGCCCGCCGCGGTCGTGGGCCTGTGCCCGGCGCTTCAGCCCTATGGCGGGGCGGCCGACGGGCTGGCCTCCAAGCTGGTGCGCGTGGCGTTGCTCAATCCGCTGACCCCGCGCCTGTTCGCCATGCGCGCCGACGAGCGCCGCGTCGTCCGGCTGATCGCCAAGACCGGCTCCAATCTCGATGAAGAGGGGGTGGCGCTCTACACTCGGCTCTTGAAACGCCCCGCCCATATCGCCGGCACGCTG
This sequence comes from Oceanicaulis sp., assembly GCA_051117435.1. Lineage (GTDB taxonomy): Bacteria > Pseudomonadota > Alphaproteobacteria > Caulobacterales > Maricaulaceae > Oceanicaulis. The sequence continues at coordinate 212,546 of JBNPED010000005.1, forward strand.
CGCCTGATGGCCCATTGGCGCCTGCGCCCCTTGAGCGAGGACCTGCCGCGGCTCACCGCCCATTCCGTGATGGTCGCCGGCGCGCGCGATCGCGCCACGCCGCCCGGCCAGGTCGAGGCCGCCGCGCGCCGCATCCCGAATTGCGAGACGATCCGGCTGGAGGGGCTCGGCCATCTCGCCCATGAGGAGGACCCGGCCGCCGCGGCCGCCGTCATCCGCGCCGCCGCACGCGGCGCGGGTCTGGTCTCCACCGACCGTCAGGACGCGCGGCGCCTCGCCGGAGGCGGCGCATGACGACCCTGACCCTGCCGGCCGACCATCCCGAACGCGGCGCGCTCAGCGCCGAGGTGCACGCGCGTCCGCCCCAGCCGCTGGCCGCGCCGCTCATCGCCTCCTACCTGGTGCTCTACACCGGACCGGACGCGCGCGACGCCCATCGCCGCGCGATCTCCGATCTCGCGTCCCGATACGGCGCCGCGCCGCCAGCCGAGGCGGCGACGCATTTCACCGCCCATCTGGGACCGGTGCGCGTGATCTGGGAGCGGCACACGGAGTATTCGCGCTACACCTTCATTCGCCAGACGGTGGACGAGCACGCCCCGTTCGAGAGCCCGCCCCTGGCCGACATCCCCGAAGACTGGCGCGCGAGCCTGCCGGGCGAGGTGCTCTACGCCGCCCATGTGCTGATGGTCCCCGCCCCGGAGGAGGGGCCGGCGATCGACGATGCGGTGAAGCGCATTTTCGGCGGCGGCGAACTGGTGGGCTCGAAGATCGCCGGCGGCGTGGCGCTGACCAGCTTTCGCAGCTATTCCGACGGCTTCAACCGCTTCCTGATCCGCAACCGCTCCATGTCGCCGCTGCAGGCCGGCCGCCAGATGCAGGGACTTCTGGAGATGGACACCTACCGGATGATGGCGCTCCTGGCCCTGCCGGTGGCGCGCGAGCTGGGCAAGCTGCTCACCGAGCGCGAGCAGGAGCTCGCCGGAATCACACGGGAGATGGCCGAAGGCGACCACGCCGACGAGAGCGGGCTGCTGGACCGGCTCACGCGCCTGGAGGCCGACATCGAGCGCCGCCATTCCCAGCATTATTACCGGTTCAGCGCGGCCGCGGCCTATTACGGCATCGTCCAGGCCCGCATCGCCGAGCTGCGCGAGCAGCGGGTCGAGAGCCTGCAGACCTTCGCCGAGTTCATCGAGCGCCGGCTGGCGCCGGCCATGAACACGGTCAATGCGGTGTCGCTGCGCCTTGAGTCCATGTCCAAGCATCTCTCGCGCGCCACCCAGCTGCTCTCCACGCGCGTCGCGCTGGCTCAGGAGCAGCAGAGCCGCCAGCTCCTGGAGGCCATGGCCCGGCGCGCCAAGCTTCAGCTGCGCCTGCAGCAGACGGTGGAGGGGCTCTCCATCGCGGCGATCACCTATTACGTCGTCGGTCTGATCGGCTATGCGGCCGCCGGCGGCGAAATTCTCGGCTCGCCGATCGACCCGAAAGTCGTGCAGGCGCTCTCGATCCCGTTCGTGGCGGGCGGGCTGTTTCTCGCCCTGCGCCGGGTCCGCAAGGCGTTGGAGAAGGCGGAGGACTAGCCATGCCCAGAGACGTCACGCACGAGGATCAACGCCCCCACGCGGTAGTGATCGGATCCGGGTTCGGCGGTCTCGCCGCCGCGGTGCGGCTCGGCGCGCGCGGCTATCGCGTCAGCGTGCTTGAAAAGCTCGATGCGCCGGGCGGGCGCGCCTACGTCTTCAAGGACGAGGGCTATGTCTTCGACGCCGGCCCGACCATCATCACCGCACCGTTTCTGCTGGAGGAGCTCTGGGAGCTCGCCGGGCGGCGCATGGCCGACGATGTCGATCTGCGCGAGATCGACCCGTTTTACGGCATCCGCTTCGACGACGGCTCGGTGTTTCATTGCTCGCGCGACGCTGAAAAGATGCGGGCCGAAGTGGCGAAATTCTCGCCCGAAGACGTGGCCGGATATGAGCGCTTCATGGAGAAGAGCCGGCAGATCTTCGAGATCGGCTTTGAAAAGCTCGGCCACGTGCCTTTCCACAAGCTTTCCGACATGGCGAAGATCGCGCCGGATCTGCTGCGCTTCTCCGGCCATCGCTCGGTCCATGCGCTGGTCTCGCAATACGTCAAGAACGAGAAGGTGCGCGTGGCGCTGAGCTTCCACCCGCTTCTCATCGGCGGAAACCCGTACGCGGCCAGCTCGATCTACTGCCTGATCTCCTATCTGGAGCGCCAATGGGGCGTGCATTTCGTCATGGGCGGGACCGGAGCGCTGGTGACCGGGCTGACCGGCCTGATCGAAGGCCAAGGCGGCACGGTGCGCTGCAACGCCGAGGTCGAGGAGATCCTGGTCGAAGACGGGCGCGCGCGCGGCGTGCGGCTTAAAGGCGGCGAGACGATCGCCTCCGACATCGTGGTCTCCAACGCCGAGGTGGGCCACACCTACAAGCATTTGCTGTCCGGGACGAAGCGCCGGCGCTGGTCGGACACCAACGTCGAGCGTGCGCGCTACTCCATGAGCCTGTTCGTCTGGTATTTCGGGACGAAGACCCGTTTTGAAGAGGTCGACCACCACACGATCATTCTGGGTCCGCGCTATAAGGGGCTCCTCGACGATATCTTCAGACACAAGCGTCTGGCGGAGGATTTTTCGCTCTATCTGCACCGGCCCACCGCCACGGACCGCTCCCTGGCGCCGGAGGGCCATGACGCCTTTTACGTGCTGTCGCCCGTGCCCAATCTGGAGAGCGGGACTGACTGGACGGCTATGGCCGAGCCCTATCGCCAGGCCATCGAAACGCGCCTCGAAGAGACGCTCCTGCCCGGCCTCAAAGACCAGGTGACGGTGTCGCGCGTGATGACGCCGCTGGACTTCGAGGGCCGGCTCAACTCCATGCGCGGCGCCGCGTTCGGGCTCGAGCCCGTTCTGACCCAGAGCGCCTGGTTCCGCGCCCATAATAAAAGCGAAGACGTCGACGGGCTGTATCTCGTGGGCGCCGGGACGCACCCCGGCGCGGGCGTGCCGGGCGTTCTGTCCTCGGCGCGCGTGCTCGACGCCGTCATTCCAGATGGGAGGGTTCATGTCTGACCGTTTCGCCAGCCCCGACGATCTCGACGCCTGTCGCCGCGCCATTCGCGGCGGCTCGAAGAGTTTCCACGCGGCCTCCTTGCTGCTGCCCCCGGCGGTGCGCGCGCGCGCCTATGCGCTTTACGGCTTCTGCCGCCGCGCCGACGATCTGGTGGATGGCGGCGCGAACGCGCGAGCGGCCTGCGACGCGCTGGAGGCGCGTCTGGAGGCGATCTATTCCGGCCGCCCCGGCCCCGATCCGGTGGACCGCGCCTTCGCCGATCTGGTGCGCGACAGCCATATCCCCGAAGCTCTGCCCGAGGCCCTGATCGAAGGCTTCGCCTGGGACGCCTCCGGCCTTCGCTACGACACCATCTCCCAGCTTCGCGCCTACGCCGCGCGCGTCGCCGGGGCTGTGGGCGCGATGATGGCGCTGGTCATGGGCGTCCGCGACGAGGCGGCGCTGGCGCGCGCCTGCGATCTCGGCGTCGCCATGCAGCTCACCAATATCGCCCGCGACGTGGGCGAGGACGCCAAGGCGGGCCGACTCTACCTGCCGCGCGCGTGGATGCGCGAAGCCGGGATCGACCCCGAGGCCTTCCTCGCCGACCCGCGCTTCGACGAGCGGCTGGGCAAGGTCACGCGGCGGCTGCTGGACGAAGCCGCGCGGCTTTATGACCGGGCCCGTCCCGGCGTGGCGCTGCTGCCGGCCGCCTGTCGACCGGCGATCCACGCCGCGGCGCGCATATATCGCGAAATCGGCATGGAGGCCGCGCGCGCGGGCTACGACACCGTGGGCGCGCGGGTCTCCACCACGACGCGGCGCAAGCTCTCCCTGGCGCTCGCCGGTTTCGCCGACGCGGCCACCGCGCGCGGCGAAGCCGACGCGCCGCCGCTTGCAGAGACCCGCTTCCTGGTGCTCGCCGTGCCGACTCTCGACCCGGTCGAGCAGGCGCCGGCCTGGTGGAATGTGGGCGAGCATTGGGGCCGCTTGGCGGACATTCTTCATGAGCTGGAGCTGCGCGACCGCGCCGCCATGCAGGCGCAAGGCGCGGCCCGGTCCGGCCCGGGCTGATGCGCGAATACTTGCCCCTCCTCTTCGAGGCGCTGATCGCCGGCGCGGTCATCGCCTGGGGGGTGCGTGAGCTGATCGTGCTGAGGCGGGAGAAGAAGAAGGACGAGGGGAAGGCGTCCGACGACGCCAGGGACTGAACGCGAACCTGCGCCGCGCGTTGTCGTGAGGGCCGTACGGGGTGATCGCTCGCCGAGGGCCCCGCCGCGGCCTATGTCCGGCGCACGCCGTTTGTCAGGATCCGATCATGCACGATGCGCCGCTCTGGACTCTCGGCCCGTTTCTGGGACTGGTGTTTCTCGCCTCGATCACCGGCGCGGTGTTCCGGCCCGGCGCTTGGTACAAGAATCTCGAAAAGCCGTCGTGGACGCCGCCTGACTGGCTGTTTCCCCTGGCCTGGGGGCTCTTGTACGTGCTGATGGCCTACGCCGCCTGGCGGGTCTGGGACGTGGCGGGGCTCGGCCTCGCGGTCGCCGTCTGGGGCGTGCAGCTGGTGCTCAACGCAGGCTGGTCGGCGGTGTTCTTCGGGCTGAAGAGCCCGGAAGGCGCGCTGGGTGAGCTGATCCTGTTATGGTTCGCGGTGACCGCGACCATCGCCCTGTTCGCACGGATCGATCCGCTCGCCGCCTGGCTTCTGGTCCCCTATATCATCTGGGTGAGCTTCGCCGGCGTACTCAATGCGGACATCGTCCGGCGGCGGATGAGGGCGGCGTGAACAACGACATCATCTTCCTGGTCGAGATGGGCCTCGTGTTCGGCCTGGTCATCGCGTTCGCGGTCTGGGAGCTGGTGAAGCTGCGCCGCGAGCAGAAGGCCGACGCCGAGAAGGCCGCCGCGCAAAAGTCCGACCCCGCCGACTAGAGCCCGCCAGCGAAACCGTTAAGCGGCGCCGCGTTCGAATTGGCTCTACGGCCAGTATTTGCGCGGCATGCGGAAGGGCAAAAGGGTTTTCACCCAGCCCGATGCGAACCGGTCGAGATCCAGGCTTTCATGCATGAAGGTGCGCGGGGCGCCGAGAATCTCGGTCTCCACCAGCGAGCGGGAGTAGAACGGCGTGTCCTCCAGCGTCTTCACCACCCGCGCCGCGCCGTGCGACCGTGTCGCGCGCGCCACGCCCCAGCCCACCTTCGGCAGGGGCGCAACCGGCGGCGCCTCGAACCGGCGCGCCTTGCCGTCGCGCCCGATGCTCAGCGCGAGGCCGTGCTCTCCGCCGTCGCGCCACAGGCTGTCATAGAGGATCGCCGCGCCGTCTTCGGTTGCCGCGCGCGACCAGTTCCAGGATGTGAACCCCGCCTCCAGCGGCTCGGCGCCGGCGTTGGCGTCCACATATCCCTCGCCCTCGAATTCGAGATCGGGCGCGTCGAACGCGGCGTGGACATGGGCGTGCGGCCAGACCGGACGCCAGACATGGCGGCCGGCCGCGTCCAGCGTGAAGGTCTCGCCCTGCTCGATTCCGGGCCGGATCGTCACGCGGCCACGCACCGGAAACGGCACGGGCGCGCCGTGTTCGGCGATGTCGTAGATCAGCGCCCCGTCCTCGAACCGGACCCGGCTCGGTCCGACGGTGTATGTCGTCTCGGTGACCCTGACGTCGCTTGCGCCGCGCTCGGTCATCGCCCAGCGCGTGGCGCCGGGGGCGTAAAGGCAGACGTTCAAGGCGCAATGGTTCAGCGGCGTGCGACGGCCCGCCCAGGCGTAATAGGGCGAGAACACGCTTCCGATGAGCGCGATCAGGACGAGGCCGAAGCGTCCGTCGGCGCTGAGCGCGTCGGCGTAGAGCCAGCGATACCCGCCGGGCGGAATCGGGGCGTCGAAGCGAAATCGGCCAAGATCGAGCGCGCCGCGATCCGTCCCGACAGCGTCGAGGTCGGCGCGCCCGGTCCCGGATGACAGGCTCCGCCCGCCAGATACAGGCCCGGCAGACGCGTGCGCGCCCCCGGCCTTTGAAACGCGGAGCGCCAGCCATGCAAGGCGCGCCCGTACAAAGCGCCGCCCGATCCGGGAAAACGCGCCGCGAACCCGTCCGGCGCGGTGACACGGGCCGCGTCGAGCTCCAGCCTCAGCCCGCAGTCGGAGAGGCGGTTCAGGGTCGAGGACAGCCATGCGTCGGTCTCCTGGGGCGGATAGGCGCGCGAATCGCCGTCGGCGGGCGCGTTGATGAGGATGAGGAAGCGCTCCGGCCCGTCCGGGTCCGGCCCGGCGCCGCGGTCCTGGGCGCAGACATAGATGGTGGGATCGTCCGGCATGCGCGCCGCGCCGAACAGGGCGTCGAATTCGGCGCGGTAATCTTTTGAAAACACGACATTATGGCGCTGCGGCTTAAAGCCCGAAGCCCGGCCCACGGCTGTCCAGACCATGGCCGACAGCGAGCGCGGCCCGGCCGCCTGTTTCTGCGCCCCGGCGCCGACCTCGCCCAGAAGTCCGGTGCGCAGCGCGTCGGGATCGGCGTTCGCCAGAACCGCGCGGGCGCGCACGGTCTCGCCCGTGGCGAGGCGCACGCCGCAGGCCCGGCCGTTTTCGCGGAGGATCTCCGCGGCCCGCGCGCCATAGCGCACCTCCACGCCGAGCCGGACGGCGAGATCGCCCATGGCGCGCGCCAGCGCGGCCATGCCGCCTTCGACGAACCAGACCCCGGATTGTTCGAGATGGGCGATCATCATCAAGGTGGCCGGCGCGTTGAAGGGCGAGGCGCCGCAATAGGTGGCGTAGCGCCCGAAGAGCTGGCGCAGGCGCGGGTCCGGAAAATAATCGCCCAGCGCGGCCCAGAGCGAGGTGAAGGGCCGCAGCGCGCCGAGCCCGGCCGGGTTCTCCATCAAGATGCGTGCGACGAGGCCGGGCGGGCTCGGTCGCGAACCGGTGAGGAAGCTGCGCTCCAGCGCTTTGTAGAGCGCCGCCCCGTCGCGCAGGAAGCGTTCGAACAGGCGGGCCTGGTCCGCGCCGCAAAAGCGCTCCACCTCGGCGGTGGCCGCCTCAGGATCGGCGTAAAGATCGAATTGATCCGATCCGTCCCAGGCGTGGCGGGCCAGAATCGACGCCGGCGTCAGCGTCACATGGTCGGAGAGCGCCGCGCCCGCCTCGGCGAACAAGGCGTCGAACCCGGCGCGATAGGTGAGCACGGTCGGGCCGGCGTCCACGGCGTGTCCGCCCACGTCCAGCGTGCGCATCTTGCCGCCGGGCGCTTCGGCGCTTTCCAGAAGCGTCACGGGAAGGCCGGCCGCGGCAAGATCGATGGCGGCGGCGAGCCCGCCCATGCCGGCGCCGATCACCGCGACCCGGCCTGCGTCCGGCCCGCCGCTCATTGACAGGCCGTGAAACAGTGTCCAATCTTCATGACAGTCAAACTGACAGGAAAACTGGACGCCGGCAACCGGCGATGGAGGGCGCGATGGAGGCTGGAGCACGCATCGAAGCCGAGCTGCGCGCCGCCGTCGATCGCGCCGCGGCCGCAGGCTGTCCGCCCACGTTCGCCAAAGCTCTCGACTACGCCGTGTTCCCCGGCGGCGCGCGGCTGCGCCCGCAGCTCTGCCTCGCCGTGGCGGGCGCCTGCGGGGAGCCGCGCTCGCCTCTGAGCGTCGCGACGGCCGCCGCACTTGAGCTGCTTCATTGCGCCTCGCTCGTCCATGACGATCTGCCCGCCTTCGACGACGCCGATCTGCGCCGCGGCAAGCCGACGGTCCACGCCGCCTTCGGCGAGCCGCTCGCCGTTCTGGCGGGCGACGCGCTCATCGTCGCGGCGTTCGAGACCATCGCGCGGGCCGGAGCTGGCGCGCCGGAGCGGCTGCCGGCGGTGGCCGCCATCATCGCACGCGCCGTGGGCGGACCGACGGGCATCGCGGCCGGTCAGGCCTGGGAGAGCGAAGCGACGATCGACGTGGAAACCTATCACCGGGCCAAGACCGGCGCGCTCTTCGTGGGCGCGACCATGGCCGGCGCGGCGTCGGCCGGCGCCGATCCGGGCGCCTGGCGCATGCTGGGCGAGAAGATCGGCGAAGCCTATCAGGTCGCCGACGATCTTCTGGACGCCGCAGGCGGCGCGGAGGCCGGAAAGCCCCTCGGCCAGGACCTCGCCCATGACCGGCCCAGCTGCGTGCGCGAGTTGGGGACCGCCGGCGCGGTGGCCCGCCTGAAGGCGCTGGTGGGAGATGCGGTCGCCTCCATCCCCGACTGCGCCGGAGCGGGCATGCTGCGCGAGCTGGTGCAGGCGCAGGCCAAGCGCCTGGTGCCGAAGAATCTCGCCGTCCACGCGGCCTGAGCCGTGGGGCTTCGCGACGTGATCGGCGACTTGCGCAATCGGCTCGTCGCCAAACCCGAGTTTCGCCGCTTCGCCAAATCCTTTCCGCTGACCCGGCCCACAGCGCGGCGCGAGGCGCGCGCCTTGTTCGATCTCATGGCCGGGTTCGTCTACTCGCAGACCTTGTTGGCCTGCGTCGAGACCGATCTGTTCGAGTTTCTCAAATCCGGCCCGAAGTCGCTGGACGCGCTCAGCGACCACGCCGGCCTGCCGCGCGAGGGCGCCGAACGGCTCGCCCGGGCCGCCGCCGCGCTCGAGTTGCTCGAAGCGCGCAGCGGCGGTTGCTACGCCCTGGGCCGGCTCGGCGCGGCCATGGTGGGCGATCCCGGCCTCGCCGCCATGACCCGCCATCACGCCTTGCTCTACGCGGACCTTCAAGATCCGCTGGCGATCCTGCGCGGGGCGAAGGGCGAGCGCCTGTCGGCGTTCTGGGGCTATGGCCGGGACGAGCGCAGCGACGGCGAGCCGGACGCCTATTCCGAGCTGATGGCCGCGACCCTGCCTATGGTGGCTGAAGAGGTTTTCGCAGCGCTGGCTGTGAGGCGGCATCGCCGGTTGATGGATGTGGGCGGGGGCGAGGGCGCCTTCATCGCCGAAGCGGCCCGGCGCGCGCCTGGCCTTGACCTCTCGGTGTTCGATTTGCCGCCGGTGGCCGACCGGGCCCGCGCGCGCCTTGCCGAGGCGGGGCTGGGGGACCGGGTCACGGTGCATGGGGGGAGCTTCCTCGACGATTCGCTGCCCGGCGGGGCGGATTTGATCTCCCTGGTGCGCATTCTCCACGACCATGGCGACGACGAGGTGACGCGCCTTTTGTCGCAGTGCCGCGAGGCGATCGCGCCGGGTGGGACCTTGCTGATCGCAGAGCCCATGGCCGAGGCGCGCGGCGCCGAGCCCATGGGAGAAGCCTATTTCGGCTTTTATCTCGCCGCGATGGGCCGGGGCCGGCCGCGCACCCAGGCGCGCATTCAGGCGCTGCTGAGTCATGCGGGCTTCACGCAGATCACGCCGCACAGGACGCGTATCCCATTGATTGCAAACATTCTCACGGCTCGCACGCCAAAAACGTAAATCAGAATTGACTGTCAAAGGTGTCAATGTAAACTTACATGTGACGGAATGTTCATACGGGCAAAGGGAGGCATGCCGTGGAGGCGCTGGCCGTCGTACTGGAGGAACCCAAGCGCATCGCGCTCAGCCGGCTGGCCATAGCCGCGCCGGGGCCTTCAGACGTGGTCGTCGAAGTGGCGTTCTCCGGGGTGAGCACCGGCACCGAACGGCTGCTATGGTCCGGCGCTATGCCGCCTTTTCCCGGCATGGGCTACCCGCTGGTGCCTGGATACGAATCCATCGGCCGGGTCGTTGAAGCGGGCGCTGAAAGCGGCCGGTCCGAAGGCGACTGGGTGTTCGTGCCCGGCGCCAATTGCTTCGGCGAGGTGCGCGGCCTGTTCGGCGGGTCGGCCTCACGCGTGACCCTGCCCGGCGCGCGCGTCACGCCGGTTGACGAGAACCTGGGAGAGCAGGGCGTCCTTCTGGCCCTGGCGGCCACGGCCTATCACGCCATGGCGCCCGGCTTCGCGGCGCCGGATCTCATCATCGGCCATGGCGCGCTGGGACGGCTTCTGGCGCGCCTGACGCTCGCCTGCGGGCATGACGCGCCGACGGTGTGGGAGATCAATCCCGCCCGAATGGCCGGCGCGAACGGTTACGCCGTGGTGCGTCCGGAAGACGATCCGCGCCGCGACTACACCGCGATCTACGATGTGAGCGGAGATTCCAGCCTGCTCGACACGCTTGTCGGGCGCCTGAAGAAGGGCGGCGAGATCGTGCTCGCCGGCTTCTACGCCGAGCGTTTGAGCTTCGACTTCGCGCCCGCCTTCATGAAAGAGGCGCGGCTGCGCACCGCGGCGGAGTTCACACCCGCCGACATAGACGGCGTCAATCGCCTGCTCGGGTCACGCGCGCTCTCGCTCGACGGCCTGATCACGCATCACAGCGCCCCCCGAGACGCCGGCGAGGCCTACCGTACGGCCTTCTCCGACGCCGGCTGCCTGAAAATGATCCTCGATTGGAGACCCTCATGATGGACGGCGACTTCAAGCCCGGCGGCGGCCAAGGCGACGCGCTTCGCAAGGAAGCCGCGCAAGAGCCCGATCCGGTGCACACCGGCCCGGTGAAGAAAGAGACGCAGATCATCGCCATCTACGGCAAGGGCGGGATCGGCAAGTCCTTCACGCTCGCCAATCTCAGCTACATGATGGCCCAGCAGGGCAAGAAGGTGCTGCTGATCGGCTGCGATCCCAAGTCGGACACCACCTCGCTCCTGTTCGGCGGCCGGGCCTGCCCGACCATCATCGAGACCTCCGCGCGCAAGAAGGAGGCCGGCGAGTCGGTCGCGATCGGCGATGTCTGCTTCAAACGCGACGGCGTGTTCGCCATGGAGCTCGGCGGTCCCGAAGTGGGCCGCGGCTGCGGCGGCCGGGGCATCATTCACGGCTTTGAACTGCTCGAAAGCCTCGGCTTCCACGAGTGGGATTTCGACTATGTCCTGCTGGACTTCCTGGGCGACGTGGTGTGCGGCGGGTTCGGCCTGCCGATCGCGCGCGACATGTGCCAGAAGGTGATCGTGGTCGGCTCCAACGACCTGCAATCGCTTTATGTGGCCAATAATGTCTGCTCGGCGGTGGAGTATTTCCGCCGGCTCGGCGGCAATGTCGGTGTCGCCGGCATGGTCATCAACAAGGATGACGGCACCGGCGAGGCGCAGGCCTTCGCCAAATCGGTGGGCATTCCCGTGCTCGCCGCGATTCCCGCCGACGACGACATCCGGCGCAAGAGCGCCAATTACGAGATCATCGGCAAGCCGGACTCCCCCTGGGGGCCGCTTTTCGCCGAGCTTGGTCAGAACGTCGCCGACGCGCCGCCGGTTCATCCGACCCCGCTCGATCAGGACGGCCTTCTGGGTCTGTTTGATTCCGAAGAAGCCGAAGGCTTCGGCATGGTGCCCGCCACCGCCGCCGACATGGCAGGCAAGAACCATGTCGAGAAGCCCTCGCTCGAAGTCATCTACGACGACGTCTGAGGGGCTTGGTATGACGAGATCGCTCAACCTCATCAACAAGCGTCCCGGCGGCGAGCTGCGCTATGACGGCGCCGGCGAAGTGAAGCTGGACAACGCCGACGGCGCGCCGGCGCCGGCCGATCTCGCGACGGAGCTTGAAAATCCGGCCGCGGTCCCGGCCGAAGCCGGTGACGGGGCGGGCTGCCACGCCGGCGCGGAGAAGATGCGCGCCCAGGCCGAAGCCGCCGGCAATTCGGAACTGTTGGAGCAGTTCGAGAAGGATTATCCCAAGGGTCCCCACGACCAGCCGCAATCCATGTGTCCGGCCTTCGGCTCGCTGCGCGTGGGGCTTCGCATGAAGCGCACGGCGACGATCCTGTCGGGCTCGGCCTGCTGCGTGTACGGGCTGACCTTCACCTCGCACTTCTATGGCGCGCGGCGCACGGTCGGCTATGTGCCGTTCAATTCCGAGACCTTGGTCACCGGCAAGCTGTTCGAGGACATCCGCGAGGCGGTCTACGACATCGCCGATCCGGAAAACTATGACGCGGTGGTGATCACCAATCTGTGCGTGCCCACCGCCTCGGGTGTTCCGCTGCGCCTTCTACCCAAGGAAATCAACGGCGTGCGCATCATCGGCATCGACGTGCCGGGATTCGGCGTGCCGACCCACGCCGAAGCGAAAGACGTGCTCGCCGGCGCAATGCTGAACTATGCGCGCACCGAGGCCGAGATGGGCCCCGTTCAGGCGCCCGACCGCAAGCGCGACGAGCGCCCGGCCGTGACGCTTCTGGGCGAGATGTTCCCCGCCGATCCCGTGGTGATCGGCCGGCTGCTCGACCCCATGGGGCTCGCCGCCGGTCCGGTGGTGCCGACGCGCGAATGGCGCGAGCTTTACGCCGCGCTTGACAGCGAAGTCGTGGGCGCGATCCATCCCTTCTACACCGCCTCCATCCGCGAGTTCAAAGCGGCGGGCCGCGAGATCGTCGGCTCGGCGCCCGTGGGCCTCGACGGCACGGCGGCGTGGCTCGAAGCGATCGGCGCCGCGGCCAATGTGGCGCGCAAGGATGTGGACGCGGCCAAGCAGGCGGTTCTGCCCGCGATCAAGGGCGCGCTCGCCGCCAAGCCGATCAAGGGCCGGATCACGCTGTCGGGCTATGAGGGCTCGGAGCTGATCGTCGCCCGTCTCCTGATCGAGAGCGGCGCGGACGTGCGCTATGTGGGCACGGCGTGTCCGAAGACGCCCTGGTCGGCGGCCGACCGTGAATGGCTGGAAGCCAAGGGCGTCAAGGTCCAGTTCCGCGCTTCGCTGGAGCAGGACGTCGCCGCCATGAACGAGTTCAAGCCCGACCTCGCCATCGGCACGACACCGGTTGTGCAGAAGGCGAAAGAGCAGGGCACGCCCGCGCTCTACTTCACCAACCTGATCTCGGCGCGTCCGTTGATGGGCCCCGCCGGCGCCGGCTCGCTCGGCGACGTGGTGAACGCCGCCATGGGCTCGAAAGCGCGGTTCGACACGATGCGTGACTTTTTCGAAGGCGTCGGAACCGGTCACGCGGCCGGCGTCTGGGAAGCCAAGCCCGAGGATGTGCGCACCTTCCGGATGAAGGAAAAGCGCAAGCGGATGACCGCCGAACAAGCGCGTGAAAAAGCGATTGAGGCGCCGACGGGATGTTAGTGCTCGATCACGATAGGGCCGGCGGGTACTGGGGCTCGGTCTACGTCTTCACGGCGATCAAGGGCCTTCAGGTCGTCATCGACGGGCCGGTGGGCTGCGAAAATCTGCCCGTCACCTCAGTGCTCCACTATACCGACGCGCTGCCGCCGCATGAATTGCCGATCGTCGTCACCGGGCTCTCCGAGACCGAAATGGGCGAGGGCACGGAAGAGGCGATGAAGCGCGCCCACGAGGTGCTCGACCCCGAACTGCCCGCCGTGGTGGTCACCGGATCCATCGCGGAAATGATCGGCGGCGGGGTGACGCCGGAAGGCCTCAACCTGCACCGCTTCCTGCCGCGCACCATCGACGAGGACCAGTGGCAGAGCGCGGATCGCGCGCTTCTCTGGCTGTGGAGCGAGTACGGCGCCAAGCATGGCAAGCGGCCCAAGCCCAAGCCGAAGAAAGAGGGCGACAAGCCGCGCGTCAACATTATCGGACCGGCCTACGGCATGTTCAACATGCCCTCCGACCTCGCCGAGATCCGCCGCCTGGTCGAAGGGATCGGCGCGGAAGTGAACATGGTCTGCCCGCTGGGCAGTCATCTCGCCCATATGCCGCGCCTGGTCGACGCCGACGTCAATATCTGCATGTACCGCGAGTATGGCCGGCTGCTCTGCGAAGCGCTGGACATGCCCTATCTGCAGGCGCCGATCGGGCTGCACTCCACCACCAGGTTTCTCCGGGCGCTGGGCGAGCAGCTGGGGCTCGACGTCGAACCCTTCATCGAGCGCGAAAAGCACACCACGATCAAACCGCTCTGGGATCTGTGGCGGTCGGTGACCCAGGACTTCTTCGGCACCGCCAATTTCGGCGTCGCGGCCAACGAGACCTACGCCCGCGGTCTGCGCCACTTCCTGGAAGACGAGATGGGGCTGCCGTGCGCGTTCTCGTTCGCGCGCCTGCCGGGCAAGAAGCCCGACAACGCCGCGGTGCGCCAGGCCATCAAGGACACCCCGCCCTTCATCCTGTTCGGCAGCTATAACGAGCGGATGTATCTCGCCGAGATCGGTGCGAGGGCGATGTACATCCCCGCCTCCTTCCCCGGCGCGGTGATCCGGCGTCACACCGGCACGCCGTTCATGGGATACGCCGGCGCGACGTACATCGTGCAGGAGACCTGCAACGCGCTGTTCGACGCGCTCTTCCACATCCTCCCGCTGGCCACCGAGATGGACAAAGCCGCCGCGACGCCTGCGCGCCTGCAGCGCGAGCTCGCCTGGGAGGCCGAGGCGCGCGACGCGCTGGACGCCCTGGTCGACCGCCAGCCCGTCCTGACCCGCATCTCGGCCGCCAAACGCCTGCGCGACGCCGCCGAAGCGCGCGCCCGCGAGGCCGGCGCCAAGGCCGTCACCGCCGCCCATGTGCGCGGGGCCGAGGCTTCAGTTCTGGAAAGGCAGGGCGCATGAGCGCCGCGCCGCTCCACCCCACTTTCCGCACCGGGTCCAACCGGTTCGGGAAGCCGTCGCGGCGGTTCGCCGCCGCGGCATCACCCGCCGCGGCGACCCCGCGGCGCTTAATGGAGTAAGTCTCATGACTGAAAGAGACTCGATGACAGGCCTGACGGAGGGCGAAGCGAAGGAATTCCACGGAATCTTCGTTTCGTCGTTCATCGGCTTCACCGCCATCGCCGTCGTAGCCCACATTCTTGTGTGGCTGTGGCGTCCGTGGCTCGGATAGGAGACCGGAACCATGTGGAAAGTTTGGCTTCTATTCGATCCGCGCAGGGCATTGGTCGCGTTGTTCGCGTTCCTCTTCACCCTGGCGATTCTGATCCATTTCATCCTGCTCTCGTCTGACAGGTACAACTGGATCGACGGTGCGGCCGGAGGCGGCTCTGCCGCCATTACGACCGAAGCGGTCAACGTCTAGCACGTTGGCCGGCGTAACTCGCCGTCTCTAACCGGGCGGCGGACCGGTCGCCTTGAAGGCGAACGGGCAATCCTGACGGCCGTACAGCGGGGCCGGGCGCGAAAGCGCCCGGCGCCGCCCGGGCGACCGATAACGGAGATAGTGCAATGGCATTATTGAGTTACGAGCGCAAATATCGGGTCCGGGGCGGGACGCTGATCGGCGGAGATCTGTTCGATTTCTGGGTTGGTCCGTTCTACGTCGGTTTCTTCGGTGTCACGACGCTCTTCTTCTCGGTGCTGGGCACCGGGCTGATCTTCTACGCCGCCGCGCTCGGCGATACGTGGAATCCCTGGCTGATCGACATTCAGCCGCCGTCTCTGGACTACGGGCTCGCGCTCGCGCCGATGCGCGAAGGTGGGTTCTGGCAGATCATAACGATCTGCGCGACCGGGGCGTTCTGCTCATGGGCGCTTCGCGAGGTGGAGATCTGCCGAAAACTCGGCATGGGCTATCACGTGCCCGTGGCGTTCAGCTTCGCGATCCTCGCCTTCGTCACCTTGAACATCTTCCGGCCCATGCTGCTGGGCGCGTGGGGGCACGGCTTCCCGTACGGCATCATGAGCCATCTCGATTGGGTGTCGAACGTCGGCTACGCCTATGTGAACTTCCATTACAACCCCGCTCACATGATCGCGGTGAGCTTCTTCTTCGTCACCTGCTTCGCGCTGGCGCTGCACGGGGCCCTGGTCCTGTCGGCGACCAATCCCGGGAAGGGCAAGGTGGTGAAGACCCCCGACCATGAGGACACCTTCTTCCGCGACGTCCTCGGCTACTCCATCGGCCCGCTCGGCATCCACCGTCTGGGTCTGTTCCTGGCCCTGTCGGCCGGGTTCTGGAGCGCGGTCTGCATCATCATTTCGGGCCCGTGGATCCGGTCCTGGCCGGATTGGTGGAACTGGTGGCGCGAGCTGCCGATCTGGAGCTGACGGGAGGACGCCATGACCGCTTATCAAAACATCTTCACCCAGGTTCAGCTGCGCGGCCCCATCGAGATGGGGGTCGATCCCTCGCCGAAAGATGAGGACCGCACCGGCAAGGGCGGGTTCAGCTATCTGCTGGGCCTGATCGGCAACGCCCAGATCGGCCCGATCTATCTCGGGTTCACCGGCGTGCTGTCCATCCTGTGCGGCTTCATCGCCATCGAGATCATCGGGCTGAACATGCTCGCCTCGGTGGACTGGAACCCGCTGGCGTTCCTGCGCGAGTTCTTCTGGCTCTCGCTCGATCCGCCGGCGCCGGAATACGGCTTCCAGCTCTTCGTGCCGCTCGAGGAAGGCGGCTGGTGGATCCTCGCCGGCTTTTTCCTGACCGCGTCCATCATCCTGTGGTGGGTGCGCACCTACCGCCGGGCGCTGCAGCTGGGCATGGGCACGCACGTGGCCTGGGCCTTCGCCTCGGCGATCTTCCTCTACCTGGTCCTGGGGTTCATCCGCCCGATGCTCATGGGCAGCTGGGCCGAAGCAGTGCCGTTCGGCATCTTCCCGCACCTGGACTGGACGAACAATTTCTCCCTGCTTTACGGGAACTTGTTCTACAACCCGTTCCACATGCTCTCCATCGCCTTCCTCTACGGATCGGCGCTTCTGTTCGCCATGCACGGCGCGACCATTCTGGCCGTCGGCCGGTATGGCGGCGATCGGGAGATCGAGCAGATCACCGACCGCGGCACCGCGCTGGAGCGCGCGGCGCTGTTCTGGCGCTGGACCATGGGCTTCAACGCCTCGATGGAGTCGATCCACCGCTGGGCCTGGTGGTTCGCGGTGCTGACCACGCTCACCGGCGGAATCGGCATCCTCATCACCGGCACGCTGGTGGACAACTGGTACCTCTGGGCCAGTGAAAACGGGATCGCGCGCCCGCTCTAGGCGGCGCGCGCCTCACCGGCCGCTTCCCCTCAAGCGGTGCAGACTGCCCGGGCCCCGCACGGCGGCGCCCGGGTTTTCTTTTTGTGCGCGTAGACAAACGCCCCGACCGGCCGGCGCCCGCCGCCGGCCGGTTCCGCGCCGGCGAGGCGCGCTTGGCCAAAATGGATTGTTGGGGTGGCGTAGAGGTTCGAGGCGTCAGGCCGCCAGGCCGAGCCGGTCCCAGCGCTCGAGATAGATGCGCAGCCAGGGCGCCAGGGCGGCCGGCGTTTCGGCGGCTTCGCGGCGCAGCGCCGCCATGCTCGCCCAGCGCACCGCGTCGACTTCGGCCGGATTGAGCGCGAAGACGGCCGCCTCCCGGTCGATCTCGGCGCGGAACAGGCGCACGCGCTCATGCTCGATGAGGCCCCCGCCCACATCGGCGCGGTAGGTGGTCACGCCGAACTCCTCAAGATCCGGCGCCGGGGCCAGGCCCAGCTCTTCGTTGAGGCGGCGCGCGGCGCCGGACGCGGCGTCCTCGCCCCAATCGGGATGGGTGCAGCACGCGTTCGCCCACAGGCCGGGGCAGTGATATTTCCCCGACGCCCGGCGCTGCAGCAGCATGGCGCCGGAGCGGTCGAACAGGAACACCGAGACCGCGTCATGGAGCTGGCCGCGGCGATGGGCCTCCAGCTTGTCCATGGGAAAGCGCGCGCCGTCCGGCCCGATGGCCGGAATGCGGCGATCGTCCGAACTCACGCTCACGCCACGGCGAATTGTCTGCTCAGCGCGCATTGAGACCAGATTTCCGAAAGCGCCTTCACCAGGCGGTCGATATCGCCGTCGCTATGGACCGGCGAGGGCGTGATCCGCAGGCGCTCGGTCCCCTTGGGCACGGTGGGGTAGTTGATCGGCTGAACATATATGCCGTGCTCGGTCATCAGCCAGTCGGAAATGCGCTTGCACTTCTTGGGATCGCCCACCATCACCGGCACGATATGGCTGGGATTGTCGAGCGTGGGAATGCCGATCTCGGCGAGCTTGGCGCGCACCACGCGCACATTGCGCTGCTGACGCAGGCGTTCGATCTCCGAGGTCTTCAAATGGCGCACCGCGGCGCGCGCGCCGGCCGCTACGGCCGGGGGCAGGGCTGTCGTGAAGATGAAGCCGGAGGCGAACGAGCGCACGAAATCGCACAGCGATTCAGAGGCTGCGATATACCCGCCCATGACGCCGTAGGCCTTGCCCAGCGTGCCTTCAATGACGGTGAGCCGGTCCATCAGGCCTTCGCGCTCGGCGACGCCGCCGCCGCGCGGACCGTAAAGGCCCACGCCGTGCACCTCGTCGAGATAGGTCATGGCGCCGTGTTTCTCCGCGACGTCGCAGATCTCGGCGATGGGGGCGATGTCGCCGTCCATGGAATAGACCGATTCAAACGCCACCAGCTTGGGCCGGTCCGGATCCAGGGCCGACAGGCGGCGATCGAGATCCTCGGGATCATTGTGCTTGAAGACATGCTTTTCCGCGCGCGAATGGCGGATGCCTTCGATCATGGAGGCGTGGTTCAGCGCGTCAGACAGCACCACGCAGCCGGGAATGCGCGAGGCGAGCGTGCCGAGCGCGGCCCAGTTGGAGACATAGCCCGAGGTGAACAGGAGCGCGGCCTCCTTGCCGTGCAGATCGGCGAGCTCGCGCTCCAGCAGCACGTGGTAATGGTTCGTGCCCGAGATGTTGCGCGTGCCGCCGGCGCCGGCGCCGCAGCGATCGAGCGCTTCGTGCATGGCGTCCAGCACGATGGGCGACTGACCCATCCCCAGATAGTCGTTGGAGCACCACACGGTGACTTCGCTGACCTCCTCGCCCTGATGCCGGTCGGCGCAGGGAAAGGCGCCGCGGCGCCGTTCAATGTCGGTGAAGACCCGGTAATTGCCTTCGCTTTTCAGCAATGCGAGCTGATCGTCGAAATAGCGGTCGAAATCCATGGGGGAGCCCCTCCCTTCACAAATCCGGTGACCGGCGCGGATCACGCGCCGGCAGAAGCCATCGCCAAAGCGCCGCGTCTTGCACGGGCAGGGCGAGAAACAGGTGTTCGATCGCGCCGAGCGCGGCCAGCGCGCCCAGAAGCGCGTAAGCGGCCATCTCGAACGGCGAAGCGGCCATGGCCGCATGATAGAAAAGCCCGGCGGCGAGCGCGGTGATCGCGCCCGTGCTGCCGGCGAAGAACCAGCCGGTGGGCTTGACGCTGAAATAGCTGCGCAGATGGGAGAGCCGCGCCGGCAGGAAGCTGTCGGTGAAATGCGGTGCGGCGCAGAACAGGTTGAATTTCGAGCTCAGCCGCAGCGCGAAGAGCAGGGCGAAGGTCCATAGCGCCACCTGGTTGGCGGCGGCGAAGCTCAGGCCCGCCAGCACGATCACGGTGGCCGCGATCGCCACTTCATGGTGGATCAGCGTCGCGGCGGCGGCGCGGAATTTCGCATAGCCCGAAAGGCCTTCCGGGCACGGTTTCCGGTTCGGGCCGGTGACGAAGCCGAACAGGAAGCTCATCTCGTGCCAGGCCCACAGGACCAGCGCCGCGCCCGCCCCGGCGTAGGCGCCGGCGGGCGTCGCCGCGTCGCGTAAGAGCCAGACCGAAGCCAGCGCCCCGATCGCGGCGATGGTGATCATCCCCATGGCCAGCGCGCGCGCCTGGGCGCTGCGCTCGCCGAGCACCAGAATGGCGCCGGTGGAGATCCACCACAGCGCCAGCATGGCCAGGATCGGGGCGACCAGGCTCATGGGCTCACCAGGCCGGCTGCAGGCGCACGTCGGCGGGCGCCTCGTTCTTCAGCGTCGGCATGAAGTAGAGCCCGGCGAAGAGGCCCGCGGTCTGAACGCCGCACACGCTGCGCTTGAGCGCGCCCATCACGCCGCCTTCTTCTTTCGCAGCCCACATCCGGTCCATGACCTTGCGCAGGCTTTCCAGCTTACGGCGGAACTTGGGATTGTCGATGTCCAGCACGATCGGGAAGACCTGGCGGGTGATCTCATTGCAGATCGAGAAGACCTGATAATCGTACTCGGTGGGATCGAGCCCCAGCGCCTCATGGAAGTGCGGCCGGGCGTGATCGCGCACATACATGGTGGCGTAGACCGCGTTGAGGAAAAACTTGATCCACAGCACGTTCAGGCCCGTAAGCAGTTTCGGGTTGGCGCGCATGATGAGGGCGAAGGCCTCGCCATGCTTGAACTCGTCGTTGCACCACTCCTTGAACCAGCTGAAGATCGGGTGGAATTGCCTGTCCGGATTGCGCTCCAGCTGGCGGTAGATCGAGATGTAGCGGGCATAGCCGATCTTCTCCGACAGATAGGTCGCGTAGAAGATGAATTTCGGCTTGAAGAAGGTGTATTTCTTGGTCTTCGTCAGAAAGCCCAGATCCACCCCGATGCCGTAATCCTTCAGGCACATGTTGATGAAGCCGGCGTGCCGGCTTTCGTCACGCGCCATATACTTGAATAGCTTGCGGGTGTCGGGGTTCTTGGTGTTCTTCACGATCTCCCCGTAGAGCACGCAGCCGGAAAACTCGGCGGTCAGCGAACTCACGAGGAAGTCTACGAATTCGGCGCGCAGCCCCTCGGGGAGGCTCATCAGCGCGTCCTCGAACGCCTCTGTGCGCTTGAAATGGCCCTTGTTCGGATCGCTCTCCAGATCGGCGATGAGCTTGTCCCATTCCGCGCGCACCGGCTCCACGTCGAGGGCGTCGAACTCCTCGAAATCGGTGGTGTAGAAGCGCGGGGAGAGCATGGTGGTCTCCTGCGCCATCTTGGTGGTTTCGTTCGCCTCGCGCGCCGCCTTCATGTCGGCGGTTTCCTTCACATGGGCGTTCATAGCTTCCTCCCGGCGGAAAAGCTGACTTCGTAAAGTTCGGTGATCTCAAGGCTCGCCAGAAAGCGGGTCCATTGGCGCGCCAGCCAGCCGGCGCGCATCACCGTGGCGGTGCGCCGATAGGAGGCGCTTTCGCCGAATTCCACCTGGATAGGTTCGCCGTGCACGCGGACCCGGTCGCCGGGGAAGATCGGAACCTCGCCCTCCAGCGCCACATGGGCGTGCAGATGTTCATTGGTGTGCTCCACCTCGATCGTGCAGGGCACGTCGAAGCGTTTCGGGGCCGAACTCATGGCCGGTCTCCTTGCGCCTGCGCGGTGACCATGGCCTCGTCCAGCGTCAGGATTTCTTCAAACAGCGCGGTGTTGTCGGGCCCGAAGGCGCCCAGATAGAAGTCCACGCCGCTGGCCGGATCGACGAGCCAGAGCTGGTCGTTTTCAAGGCGCTTCAGGCGGACCGGGATCTCCGGACCCTGGTCGCGCATGCGGCGCTGGCGCGCCACCGAGCGCATCACCGCGCGCACGAACACGCCCTCGTTCTCACCGTATTCGATCAGGCGCGCGCCGGTGGCGGCGTTGAACACCGCCACCGCGCCGCCCGGCTCGTCGGTGAACACCAGATCGACCGCGGCGACCGCCGGGGCGTCGGGGCGGTAATCGGTTCCGCCGCCGGTGAGGCGGGCCAGCACCACCAGGGCCAGCGTCGCGCAGACAAGCGCGATGGCCCCCTGGGCGGCGCGGCGGTGGAGACGTCGCTGGTCGATCATCGTTCAGCCTTTCCAGTCAGTTCAGCCGTTGGCCATCGCCGCCCGGCCCGGCATGGGCGCGCGGCGCGGCGTTTCGGCTTCGGCGGGTTGAGGCGCGATGCGGGCGGCGGGCTGGCCGGCTTTCTCCGCCAGCGCGCCGGCGAGGATGTTGGCCACGGCGGCCGCGTCGGGAATCCCGCGCAGCATCGGCTCGGCCGTCACCAGCCGCCAGGGGCGGGCGTGCGGCCACAGGTGCAGATAGGCGGCCCGGTTCGGACCGACGAGCTGCATGGGAATGTCGCCGTCGCCGCCCTTGCGCAGCTTCAGCGCGGCCGAGCCGATCACCGTGAACGGCACGTTGACGGTTTTCGGCAGCGCCACGCCGATGCGCATCACCACGCGCGCATTGGTGATCGTGTAGATCGTCGCCTTCGCGGTCAGCCGGGCGAACAGGAGCAGAAGCCCCAGCGCCGCCGCGGCGAACAGCGCCACCATGCCCGCGCTCATGGCGGCCTCGGCGAGGCCGCCGCCGGCCGCCAGCGCCGCGCCCGTCTTCCAGGCCAGCAGCGCGGCGAAATAGATCGCCACGGCGCGGACATGGAACACGTGCAGGGCCAGCGACCGCCAGTCCGGGCTTCCCCGCCACAGGATGCGCTCGCCCTCGGGAAGCTCCTCAGGCAGGCCGGGAATGGGATCAGGTTTGATGTCGTCGGGATTGCACATCAGATCCAGGGCTCCAGCTTCCTCGGCGTCGCGTAGAGGGTCCCGCCGCCGTAATAGGCGCTGATGCGGTCTTCCTCGAGGCGGGTGACCTTGTCGGGCGAGGCATGGGCGGGCACGTCGGCGAAATGCTTGGCCGCGATCGCCTGGACGCGCACTTGGCGCGCCTTGCCCTTCACGTTGGAGAAGGCGAAGGGCAGGAGCACCTTGCGCCCGGCTTCGGCCAGCGCGACCTCGTAATAGCGCACCAGCGCCTCGGCCCGGTCGACCCAGATGTCGGAGATCTTGCCGGCCACCGCGCCGTCGCACCCCACCACGTCGAAGCCGCGCGGATCGGGGGTCTCCTTGGCCACGCTGAACTCGGGCAGAAGGCGCATGGGCACGATCTTGGGCTCGCCGGTATGGGTCACGTCGGCGATGTCGTCGCGCAGGGTGTAGGCGCCGGGGCCCACGCCGGCGGTCATGGGATCGCCCACCGGTTCGGAAGGCGCGCCCGGCCACACCGCGAGGCGCTTGAGCTTGTCATTGCCCGGATCGCGGCGATTGTCGGGTTTCATGACGACGCTGCCGTCGGCCTGCAGATAGGTCTTCGGCCGCGGCAGCCAGCTGTCGCCGCCCGGCTCCATCTTGCCGGTGGTGTCGGATTCCAGCGGATAGCCTTCGCGGCGGCTTTCGCGCTGCAGGTAAAAGACGAGACCGATGAAGAACGCCACGAACGCGATGAACAAGAGCGTGGCGAAGTCCAGCGAACCGATGATCTGACCACCTTCCATGACAAGGCCTCCTTTCAGCCTTTAACCGGGGAATTCGGCGAGGCCGAACTTGCCGGGGTCGCGCTCTTCACGCCCGCCGGCATGGCGGGCCAGGGGTCCGATCGCCGCGAGGGCGGCGAACAAGAGCGCAATTTCGATGTGATAGACGAACGAGTAGCCGGCCGAGGGGCCGGCCATGGCGGGGCCGAGCGCGCCGGCGTCGGCGAGCGTCTGGACCAGGTCGCGAAGCGCGCCGCCTACCGCGGTCGCGGCGCCGGCGGCGGTGGCCTGCACCGCGCCCCAGGCGCCCAGCGCCAGGCCCGAGCCGGAGCCTTCGCCCAACTCCATGGCCGCGGTGAGCGTGCCCACCGAGAACAAGCCGCCACCGAGCCCGATGAGGAACGCGCCGACGCGGAACAGGAAGGGCGAGCCCACCGGATCGGACATGATCACGGCGGCGAAGGCGAACACGCCGATCACCATGCCGTAGGCGGCAAGGCGATGGGGGTCGCGGGCGCGGGTGAGGCCGCGCGCGGCCAGGGCGAACCCGACGAGCGCGCCGGCCGCCCACAGGGCGGTCAGCACCGTGGTGCCGCTCACCGACAGGCCGAGCACTTCGCCGCCATAGGGTTCGAGCAGCACGTCCTGCATGGCGAAAGCCGCCGCGCCGAGCCCGGTGGCGACCAGAAGTCGCGCCGGACGCCCGCCGCGCATGAAGGCGGCCCAGGCGTCCTTGAAATTCCCCTGATCGCGGTCCGCGCGCGTCAGCTCGGGCCGGCGCGCCTCCTGGCGCCACAAGGCGATGAGGTTGAGCACCATGGTCAGCGCCGCCGCGCCCTGGACCACGCGGATGAGCTTCAGCTGAGTGAAATCGGTCAGGGCGAGCCCGATCACGATGGCGCTGATCAGCATGCCCACCAGCAGCATGACGTAAAGCAGAGCGACCACGCGCGGCCGCGTGTCTTCGCCGGCGAGATCGGTGGCTAGCGCCAGGCCCGCGGTCTGGGTCGTATGAATGCCCGCGCCGGTGAGCAGGAAGGCGAGGGCGACCGCGACGGGGCCGACCCAGGACGGACCGTTGGTGTCGCCGCTCATGATGATCAGCGCGAACGGCATGATGGCCAGGCCGCCGAACTGCAACAGCGTGCCGAACCAGATATACGGCACGCGCCGCCAGCCCAGGGCGGAGACATGGGTGTCGGATTTGAACCCGATAAGCGCGCGCAGCGGCGCGAAGGCCAGCGGCAGGGCGACCATCAGCGCCACGATCCAGGCCGAGAGGCCCAGCTCGGCGATCATCACCCGGTTCAGCGTGCCGGTGAGCAGGACCGCGGCCATGCCCACCGAAACCTGGAACAGCGACAGGCGCAGAAGCCGCCGCAACGGGAGCTCCGTCGACGCAGCATCGGCGAAGGGCAGGACCGATCTGAAGAAGTCCGCCCAGCGCCGTGCGTTTTCGGAGCGCCGATCGATCATGCGCGAACGAGCTCCATGGCCTGTGAGATATAGAAGAAGCTGTCGATCCGACGGGTGCGCGCGACGCGCCAGTCCTGCAGGTCGGGATGGGCTTCGATGCGCCGGCGCAGACCCTTCTCCGACACCGGCACGATGGCCGGAGACCGGTCCGATTTCGGGAACAGCTTGCCGGCCGCGTGCATCACCGTGAGCGCCGGCGTGCGCGGGGCGAAGGTGAAGATCACCTGCTCCTGCGCCCGGCTGGCGAGGCCGGCGATCATGTCGGCCATGTCGTCGGGCTGGTAATGGATCACGCTGTCCATCGCCACGACCCGGTCGACCGGTCCGCCATGGGGGTCGAGCATGTCGCCGGCGCGAAAGCGCACGCGCTCGCGCAGCTCGGCCGGCGCGCGCTCGGCGGCGAGATCGAGCAGGGTGGGCGAGAGATCCACCGCCTCGATCACGGCGCCGCGCGCGGCCATGGCGAAGGCGAGCTGGCCCGCGCCGCAGCCGGCGTCCAGCACCGCTTCATCGGCCATGTCCTGCGGCAGCCAGGACAGGATGGTGTCCCGAATCGCGTCGCGCCCGGCGCGCACCGTGGCGCGCACGCCGCTGACCGGGGCTTCGGAGGTGAGCTTGGCCCAGGCCTCCACCGCGGTGCGGTCGAAATAGGTCTCCAGCGCGTTGCGGCGCTCTTCATAGGTGACGCTGGTCATCAATCGAACCCCAGGAAGTCGAAGATTTCACGGTCTTTCATGGCGACGGCCGGGCACGGCTCGACGCCGGCCCACAGAAGGCGCGCCAGGCGCATGTATTCGTCCTGCACCGCCGCGATCTCGGGATCCTCGCGGTCCATTTCGAACAGCGTCTTCTTCTTCAGCCGCGACAGTCGGATCGCGTCGAGATCGGGGAAATGGGCCAGGCGCTTCAGCCCGGTCTGCTCGGCGAAGCGGTCGATCTCGTCGGTGGCCTTGGAGCGGTTGGCGATCACCCCGCCCAGGCGCACCTCGTAATTCTTCGACTTCGCGGTGATGGCGGAGATGATCCGGTTCATGGCGAAGATGGAGTCGAAATCGTTCGCCGCCACGATGACGCCGCGATGAGCGTGCTGGAGGGGCGAGGCGAAGCCGCCGCACACCACGTCGCCCAGCACGTCGAAGATCACCACGTCGGCGTCTTCAAGCAGCTTGTGCTCTTTCAGGAGCTTCACGGTCTGGCCGACGACATAGCCGCCGCAGCCGGTGCCGGCCGGCGGGCCGCCGGCCTCCACGCACATAACCCCGTTATAGCCCTCGAACATATAGTCTTCGGGGCGCAGCTCCTCGGAGTGGAAGTCGACGCTTTCAAGAACGTCGATCACCGTGGGCGCCAGGCGCTTGGTCAGGGTGAAGGTTGAGTCGTGCTTCGGGTCGCAGCCGATCTGGAGGACCTTCTTGCCCAGCTTGGAGAAGGCCACCGACAGATTGGACGAGGTGGTGGACTTGCCGATCCCGCCCTTGCCGTAGACGGCGAAGACCTTTGCGGAATCGATGTGCAGCGACGGGTCGAGCTGCACCTGCACGCTGCCTTCGCCGTCGGGACGGCGGGGCGAGGGGCGTTTGAGGTCGAGCATGGTCATGGGCGGATCCTTGTTCGGTCTCGTCAGGCGGTGGCGGCGGCGGGCAGGACGCCCTCCAGCCGGTCTTCGATGGCTTCGCCGGCGGCTTTGAGCGCCTCCAGCGTCTCGGCGTCGGGGCGCCAGTACTGACGCTCGCTGGCCTCCAGCAGGCGCTCGGTGAGGCGGGCGGAGGCTTTCGGATTGAGCTGGGCCAGGCGCTCGCGCATCTCGGCGTCGAGCACGTAGGTCTCGGTGATCTTCTGATAGACCCAGGGCTGGACCTGGCCGGTGGTGGCCGACCAGCCGAGCGTGTTGGTCACCTGGGCCTCGATATTGCGCACGCCCTCATGGCCGTGGCGCAGCATGCCCTCGTACCAGCGCGGGTTGAGGACGCGGGTGCGGGTCTCCAGCGCGACCTGTTCGGAGAGCGAGCGCACCTTGCCCTCGCCCGCGGTCTGGTCGCCGATATAGACCGGCGCCTCATGGCCGCCGCGGGCGCGGCGCACGGCGCGGTCAATGCCGCCCAGCGTATCGAAATAGTGGTCGATCGTGGTCACGCCGAGCTCGATGGAGTCGAGATTCTGGTAGGCGAGGTCCACATCCGAAAGGATGGAGCCGAGCAGACGGTCATGCTTGGCCGGCTTGCCGTCGCGGCCGAAGGCGAAGCATTTGCGGCTCTCATAGGCGTCGGCGAGCTCGTCCTCGTCGTCCCACATGCCGGAATCGATCAGCTGATTGACGTTCGCGCCGTAGGCGCCGTCGGCGTTGGAGAACACGCGCAGCGCCGCCGTCTCCAGATCGACGCCGTGAGTCTCGGCGTAGGCCAGCGCATGGCGGCGCACCGGGTTCATCTCAAGCGGCTCGTCCTCGGCCAAGGCCGCGAGATAGGCGGCTTCGGCCAGCATCCGGGTCTGCAGCGGCAGGAGATCGCGGAAAATGCCCGACAGGGTCATCATCACGTCCACGCGCGGCCGGCCCAGCTCCTCCAGCGGGATGAGTTCGGCGCCGGCCATCCGG
This sequence comes from Oceanicaulis sp., assembly GCA_051117435.1. Lineage (GTDB taxonomy): Bacteria > Pseudomonadota > Alphaproteobacteria > Caulobacterales > Maricaulaceae > Oceanicaulis. The sequence goes on from JBNPED010000005.1 coordinate 239,663, forward strand.
CCGAAGCTGTCCTGACGCGGACGCGCGCCGATCAGCGCCAGCGCCTGGGCGATCGGGCCGCCCTCGGTCTTCAGATTGTCGGTGCCCCACAGGACGATGGCGACGGTGTCGGGCAGCGCGCCGTGATCGCTCACATGGCGCTCCAGAAGCCGCTCGGCCTGGGCCGCGCCGTCCTTGACCGCCCAGGCGCTGGGCAGGCGGAACGGGTCGAAGCCGTGGAGATTGCGCCCGGTGGGCAGGATGTCGGGATTGCGCACCAGATCGCCGCCGGCCACCGGCGCCACATAGCCGCCCGCCAGGGCGTGCAGCGTCGCCTCGATCTCGCGATTGGCCTCAAGGCCTTTCTGGGTGGCGGCCAGGCGCTGGAACACCGGACGCCAGGCGTCGCGATCCTTGCCGGGCACGGCCTTCAGCGCCGCATCGGCGTCGCCGGTCTTCAAGATCGCCTCGATGGCGGCCGACGGGGCGGGGGTTCCCCGTTCGATCTCGGCGATGGCCGACAGAAGATCGCGGCGCTGGTCTTCGCCGGGCATCTCGCCGAGCACGTGCAGGCCGTAAGGGACAAGCGTCTCCTCCAGCTCGGCAAGCGCGGCGCGCACATGCTCGATCTGGGCGCCGTCTTTGGCCGTCCAGGGCGGCTCGTCGTCGGCGAGGTCCAGCGCCACGGCCTGGGCCTGGATCAGCTCGGCCAGTGCGTCGCGGCGGCTCTCCGGCGCGTTCGGCTCCAGCGCGCGCCAGTCCTCCAGCGTCGCCTTCAGTTCGGTGAGGCCTTGATACAGCCCCGCCTTGGCGACGGCGGGCGTGAGGTAGCTGATCAGCGTGGCGGCGCTGCGGCGCTTGGCGATCAGGCCTTCAGACGGGTTGTCGGCGCAATAGAGGTAGTAATTCGGGAGATCCCCGATCAGCCGGTCCGACCAGCAATCGCCGGACAGGCCGGTCTGCTTGCCGGGCATGAACTCCAGCGCGCCGTGGGTGCCGAAATGCAGCACGCTGTCCGCGCCGAAATCCTCGCGCAGATAGCGGTAGAAGGCCGAAAACGCGTGGGTCGGCGCGAACGAGCCTTCGAACAAAAGGCGCATCGGATCGCCCTCATAGCCGAAGGCCGGCTGCAGGCCGATGAAGACGTTGCCGAATCGCGCGCCCTGAACGAAGAGCGAGCGGCCGTCAGTGTCCTTGCGGCCCGGCGCCGGGCCCCAGGCGGCCTCGATCTCCTTCAGATAGGGCTCGCGGCGCACATGATCGTCCACCGGGATGCGGTGGGCGATGTTGGCGTCGGTCCCGAACATCCCCGAATTGCCCTCGAGAACAGCCGCCTTGAGTGCGTCGAGGGTGTCCGGCGCGTCTACCGAATAGCCTTCCCGCTTCATGGCGTGGAGGAGATTATGGAGCGAGGCGAAGACGGAGAGGTTCGCCGCGGTGCCCGCCGCCCCGGCGTTGGGCGGGAAGTTGAACAGGACGACCGCCACCTTGCGGTCCTTCAGCTTCGCCCGGCGCATGGCGACCAGCTTGGCGGTGCGCTTGGCGAGCATTTCCACGCGCTCTTCGCAGGCCCGCATGGCGCGCGGATCGCTTCCCTCGAAGCTGCAGCGCCGCGCGCAGCCATGGCACTCGGTCCCGTTCGCGCAGCGTCCGCCGAACACGGTGGGGTTGGTCGCCCCGTCCAGTTCGGGGATCGTGATCATGATGGAGGCCTCCACCGGGGTGAGCCCGGCGGTGGACGCGCGCCAATCCTCCAGAGACTGAAATTCCAGCGGCTGGGCGGCGAGATAGGGCACGTCCAGCCCGGCCAGCATCTGTTCGGCGGCGTGGGCGTCGTTATAGGCCGGTCCGCCCACTAGCGAGAAGCCCGTCAGCGACAGCACGCAGTCCACTTTCGGCCGGCCGTTCTCCATGAAGAAGCGTTCGATGGCGGGCCGGGAATCCAGACCGCTGGCGAACGCCGGGATAACGTCGAGTCCCTGCGCCTCGAGCGCGCGCACGACGCCGTCATAATGACCGGTGTCGCCCGCCAGCACGTAGGAGCGCATGACCAGCACCCCGACGGTCCCGGCCCCCGCGCCTCGCGCGGCGGGGAGGGCCGCCGCACGGTCTGAAATCCTGTCCTTCAAGGCGGGGTGGTACACCCCTTCCTCGGGGTATTCGATCGGCGCGCCGACTGCGGCGCGGCCGCGATGAACGCTGCGCGGTCCGGCCGCGTAATTGTCGATCAGATTGCGGATCATATTGGCGAAATTCGCCTCCGATCCGGCCAGCCAGTACTGCATGGTCAGGAAGTAATTCCTGAGATCCTGGGCCTTGCCCGGGATGAAGCGCAGCACCTTGGGCAGGGCGCGCAGCAAACCCATCTGGCTCTTGCCGCCGGCTTTGGCCGGGTCCTTGCCCGCCCCGCCGCGCAGCTTCTTCAGCGCCTTCATCAGGCCGCTCTGGGGCGCGGACATGTCCAGCCCGCCGAGCCGCGTCAGGCGCACGATCTCCGGGGCGGACATGGAGCCCGCCAGCGCGTCGCAATGCGGCGCGCGCTCGGCGAGCGCAGGCATGACCGCGTTGATGTGCTCTTCGATGAACAGCATGTTCGCCGCGATGATGTCGCCCTGGGCGATGTCGCGGCGGCAGCGCTCGAGCCTGTCCGGCTTGGCCGCCCAATCCGATGCGGCGTGGAAGGCCAGCTCAAGGCCGGGATAGTCTTTCTGCAGCGCCTGGCGCGCGCGGTCCGCCGCGCCGGCCAGGTGATTGTCCAGCGTGACGACGACGATGCGGAGCGGGACCGCCTCAGCGGCCGAAATGGGCTTTTGCATCATAAAGCGTCTCAAGCGTGATCACGTCCGCGCCGTGTTCTGCGGCGTAGCTTTCGGCGTTGCGGCGCGCCTTTCCGCGCACGAAGAAGGGGATCTTTTTAAGCTCGGCGAGGGCGTCTTCGCCCCAGACCGGCGCGCCGGGTTCGGCGGAGGTCTCCGGGCATTGGGTCGCCTGAACCGGAGACTCCTGGGCGGCGCCGACGGTTTCCAGCACCGGTTCGGGCCGGCGCGACGGTTTCGGGGCCTGGGCGCGCAGATGGGAGGGGCCTTCTTCGTCGGAGAATTCGAAATCCTCGCGGAACATGCCGAGCAGGTGCTCCTCCAGCCCCATGACGAGGGGGTGCACCCAGGTGTCGAACAGCACGTTCGCGCCCTCATAGCCCATCACCGGGGCGTAGCGGGCGGGGAAGTCCTCCACATGGACCGGGGCGGAGATGACCGCGCAGCCGATCCCGAGCCGCTTGGCGATGTGGCGCTCCATCTGGGTGCCGAGCACCAGCTCGACGCCGGCCTGCTCGATGGCGGCTTCGACCTCGAGATAGTCGTCGGTGATCAGCGCCTCGAGGCCGTATTTCGCAGCCGCCTCACGCACGGGCCGGGCGAATTCGCGGTTATAGCAGCCCAGGCCGACCAGCTCGAAGCCCATCTCCTCCACCGCCACTCGCGCCGCCGCGGCGGCGTGCGTGCCGTCGCCGAAGATGAAAACGCGCTTGCCGGTGAGGTAATTGGAATCCACCGATTTCGACCACCAGGGCAGGCGCAGATCGGCGTCGTCGAGACCCGGTTCGGGATCCACGCCGGCGATGTCGGCGACTTCGCGCACGAAATCGCGCGTGGCGCCGACGCCCATGGGCGTCACGGTCGTGCGCTTCTGTCCGAAGGCCTTCTGCAGCCAGCGCGCGGCCTCCTCGGCGATTTCGGGGTAGAGCACGACATTGAAATCGGCTTGCGGAAGGCGGGTGATGTCGGCCGGCGTCGCGCCCAGCGGGGCGACCACGTTCAACTCGATCCCCAAGACGCCCAGCAGGCGGGTGATCTCCTTGACGTCGTCGCGATGGCGGAAGCCCAGCGCGGCGGGGCCGAGAATATTGGCGCGCGGCTTTCCCGGCGCGCGCTCGGGCGCGGCTTCGCCCGGCTGCGGCGCCTGGGCCCCGCACAGGCCCCGGACCAGGCGGTAGAAGGTCTCCGCCGCGCCCCAATTCTCCTTCTTGGAGTAGGAGGGCAGTTCCAGCGGAAGCACCGGGCAGGGAAGGTCCATGGTGGCGGCGAGCCCGCCGGGATCATCCTGGATCAGTTCCGCGGTGCACGAGGCGCCGACGATCATCGCGCTCGGCTTGAAGCGCTCATAGGCGTCGCGGGCGGCCTCCTTGAACAGCTCGGCGGTGTCGCTCCCCAGATCACGGGCCTGGAACGTGGTGTAGGTCACCGGCGGGCGGTGATCGCGCCGCTCGATCATCGTGAACAGAAGGTCGGCGTAGGTGTCGCCCTGGGGCGCGTGAAGGACGTAGTGCAGATCCTTCATGCCCGTGGCGACACGCATGGCGCCCACATGGGGCGGGCCCTCGTAAGTCCACACCGTCAGCTTCATGAAACCCTCAACAGATCGCGCCGGCGCAGCGGCCGGCAGAACAGCTCGGCCAGGTCGCCGGCCTGTTCGAACCCGTGGATGGGGGTGAAGACGAGTTCGATCGCCCATTTGGTCGACAGACCCTCGGCCTCCAGCGGATTGGCGAGGCCGAGCCCGCACACCGTCAGGTCCGGGCGGGCCTCGCGGCAGCGCTCCAGCTGGCTGTCCACATGCTGGCCTTCGCTCAGCTGGACATGGCGCGGCAGCCGCTCCAGCTCGCGGTCGAGATGGGTGCGGTGGAGATAGGGCGTGCCCACCTCCACCAGATCGGCGCCGAGCTCCTCGTAAAGGAAGCGCGCCAGCGGGATCTCCAGCTGGCTGTCGGGAAAGAAGAAGACCCGCTTGCCCGACAGCTGGGCGCGATAGCGCTCCAGCGCCTTGCGCGCCCGCGCCCGGGGCGCGGCGACGACGGTCTCGAAGCGCTCGTTGTCCACGCGCCAGACCTCGGCCGCGGCGCGAAGGAAGCCTTCGGTGCCTTCCGCGCCCAGCGGGAAGGGCGCGGCGATGCGCCGTGCGCCGCGCGCGTCCAGCGCCGCGCCCGTGCGCCCCAGGAAAGGCTGGGCGAGCAGATAGCGCGTGCCGGGACCGACCGGCGGCAGATCGTGCGAATTGCGGGCGGGAAGGAAGCGGACCGGACCGATGCCGAGCGCGTCGAACAGGCGGACGAATTGATCCTCCACCACGTCGGCCAGCGCCCCGACCACCAGGAGCGAGCGCTCCTCGCCGGCTTCGGGCAGTTCGCGGACCAGGGCCTCAAGGCAGGTGTCCTCGCCTTCGGTGAAGGTGGTCTCGATGCCGCTGCCGGAATAATTCAGCACGCGCACATGCTCGTGCTGCGCGTTCAGCCGCTGGGCGGCGCGCGACAGGTCGAGCTTGATCACCTCGCTGGGGCAGGACCCCACCAGAAACAGCGTCTTGATGTCCGGCCGGCGCGCCAGCACCTGGGCGGCGACACGGTCAAGTTCTTCATTGGCGTCGGTCATGCCGGCCAGGTCGCGCTCCTCCATGACGGCGGTGGCGAAGCGCGGCTCGGCGAAGATCATCACTCCGGCGGCCGACTGCATGAGATGGGCGCAGGTGCGCGATCCGACGATCAGGAAGAAGGCGTCCTGGATCTTGCGGTGCAGCCAGACGATGCCGGTCAGGCCGCAGAAAACCTCGCGCTGGCCGCGCTCGCGCAGGATGTCGGGCGCGCAGCCTTGTGAAGGGGCGGAGAGGTCGAGCGCGCTCATGACGCCGCGCCCTCCAGCCGCGCCATGCGCAGCTTCCAGACGAACTGCCCAGCGTTGACGACGTAGGTGAAGTAGGCCGCCAGGGCGAGCTGCATCTGCTGCTCGCTGGTTCCCCAACCGAAGAAGACCGCGGCGAGATAGGCCGTGTGCAGGGCCAGCACCAGCATGGAGAAGACGTCTTCCCAGAAGAAGGCCGGCGCGAACAGATACTTGCCGAACACGACCTTCTCCCAGATCGCGCCGGTGACCATGATCACGTAGAGGATCAAGGTCTTGGCCACGACCGAGAGGGTGGCCGCCATATAACCCTCGCCGGTGGCGAGGTAGCGGATCACCAGGAACAGGCTGACGGCGAAGACGAGGAACTGCAGCGGCGCCAGAACGCCCTGCACCAGGGTCCATGCGCTCTCATCGCGGCGCCGGCGCTGTTCGGGGGTGTAGAGCGGCGCCTTCGTGCGCTCGATTGTCGCAGCGCCATGGCTGCGCGGGGCGCGGCGGCGATGTCCGGCGGCGCAGCCGGCGTGGGCGGTCCAGGGGCACGGCGCGACCATGTCGATCCATCCCTGGACGGCGCGGCCCGCCGCGTGCGTCCAACCCTCGCCGCGCAAGGTGTTACCGCCGCGCGAGGCGGAGAATCGGTTGTCGCGATGGTGCATGTCCGCCCGCATGGCGCGCCTCCTCTGCGCAATCTCCATACGGACCGTAAGTCAGCGCCGAGGACAGTGTCAACAATAATGGACGTCCGGTTAAATTGACACTCCGATCCGATTTTGATGGCCAGCCGATTTAAGAACTGGCACGGTGTGGGGACATTACCGGGTGACCTTCGCCCGCCGCCTCGCTGCATGCGAAGGTCCCTACAAAGCCACCACGCAAGATGGTGATTGAATAACAAGGCGTTGCGCCGGCCCCTCCGGCGCGCGCCGGGGAGGCGAAGGGCTGGACCATGGCAGAGACGGCGTTCGACAAGCTTACACTTTCCGGACTCGCGCGCGCGACGCAGGCGTCGCTGGACTGGCGAAACTGGGCGCCGGGCGCCCGGCGCAGCGAGTTGGAGGAAGACGAACTCACCGCCGAGCGGCTGAACAAGCTGATCGAGCTGGAGATCATCCCGCGGCTGATGCTGGTCAGCCGCGACACCGGCGCGGACGCGGCCGCCCCGGTTCAGGCCGATACGCCCGCGCGCGCGTTCACGGCCGACGAGGTGGACCGGTTCGCCCGCCGCGCGGTGGACGGCGATCCCGACGCTCTGGTTGACGAGGTCAACCGGCGCATCGCCGCCGGCGGCGTCTCCCATGAAGATGTGCTGTTGAAGCTGCTGGCGCCGGCCGCGCGCCGGCTCGGGCGGCTTTGGGACGAGGATCTGGTGGATTTCGCCGACGTGACGATCGGTCTGATGAAGCTTCACCGCGTGCTGGAGCGCATCAATGCGGAAACGCCGTGCGGGCTCGGCGCCGGGCGGACGGCCCCGCGCATCCTGCTGGCCCCGGCGCCGGGCGAACAGCATGTGTTCGGCGTCGTCATGGTCGGCGAATTCTTTGCGAAATCCGGCTGGCGCGTGCGCTGCGAAACCGCGCCGTGCGACGATGACCTGGTGGCCGCGGCGGCCGCGGACCATTATGACGTCGTCGGCCTATCGGTGAGCGCCGAACTGAATATGAAAACGCTGCGAGCCGCGATCCGGAAGGTCCGCGCCGCCTCGCGCAATCGCGATGTTTCCATCCTTGTGGGCGGCCAGGTCTTCAACGGCGAGCCGGGCCTGGCGCGCCGCGTCGGCGCGGACGCAACCGCCACCGACGGCGTGCGCGCGGTTGTCACCGCCGAGCGGATGGTACATAGGCACATGACTACTGAGTGATTGATTCATTGGTGTTAACAAGGCGACTGGATGGATACGACAGTGCCCGACGGTCCGAACACGCGGTTCAAGCGCCGCGATGTGGCGAAGTCCGCGTTCTGCGACGAGACCGCTGCGGATCTGGCCGCCAATGCGGCCGACGTCGCTTTGCTGATCGACGATCGCGGGGTGGTGCGCGACGCCGCCTTTCCCGGTGACGAGTTCGACGCCGAGGATTGCGAAGGCTGGATCGGCCGCAAATGGACCGAGCTGGTCAGCGCGGACTCCCAGGACAAGGTGAAGAGTCTGTTGGAGGCCGCAGGCGCGGCGGGCAACCGGCGTTGGCGCCACGTCAATCACACCATGCCCGGCGGTGAGCTGCCCGTGCGCTATTTCACCATGCCGGCGGGCCGGGACGGCTGGATCGTGGCCATCGGGCGCGATCTGCGCGGCAGCTCGCGCATGCAGCAGCGCCTGATCGAGGCGCAGCGCACCATGGAGCGCGATTACGCGCGCGTGCGCGAAGCCGAGACGCGCTTCCGGCTGCTGTTCCAGCTGGCGTCCGAAGGCGTGATCATCATCGACGGCGACACCTTGCGGATCACCGACGTCAATCCGTCCGCCGCCCGGCTCCTGGGCCGCTCTTCGCAGCGCATCGAAGGCCGCTCCATCGAGGGCGCGTTCGGCGCCGATTGCGCCGAGGCGGTCCGCGAAAGCCTGGTGGTGGCGCGCAAGACCGGTCGCACCGAGCAGGTGGAGCTGACCCCGGAGGGCGCGAAGACTGTCTGCGTGCTTCATGTCTCGGTCTATCGCCAGGGCCGCGAAGTCTATTATCTCGCCCGCCTGACGCCGAAGGATCAGGCCGCCGCCGCCGGCGCCGACGCGCGCCTGGCCAATCTCGCCGCCATCCTGCCCGACGGCCTCGTCATGACCGGCGAGGACGGGCGGATTTTGGCGGTCAACGAGGCGTTCTGCGAACTCGCCCAGCTCTCCGCGCCGCAGGCCGCGAGCGGCGCGCCGATCGAGGCCTTCCTCGGGCGCACCGAAACCGAGGTCAACGTACTCATCGCGAATCTGCGCGAGCACGGCGTGATCCGCAATTTCGCCACCCTGGTGCGTTCGCGCCATGACCTGCGCGAAGCGGTGGAGGTGTCCGCCGTCTCCGCGCCCGGCCCGTCCGGCCCGGTGTTCGGCTTCTCCATCAGACCGGTCGGCCGGCGCCTGGTGGCCGGACGCGGCGAAGGCGCCCCCATGCCGGGCAGCGTCGACCAGCTCTCCGATCTGGTGGGGCGTGTGGCGCTCAAGGATATCGTGCGCGAGAGCACCGACATGATCGAGCGCAACTGCATCGAGGCGGCGCTGGAGCTGACCAACGACAACCGCGCCTCGGCCGCGGAGATCCTCGGGCTCAGCCGCCAGAGCCTGTACGCCAAGATGCACCGCCACAAGATCGGCGAACTGTCACCTAAATCTGACAACTGAAGCGTCAACCTTAATTGACGCTCAGGTCTGATCGCCGTACCCTTCCGGGCATGGATGGTCAGATCGTCACTTCCGCTCCCGGCCTCGGCATGCGCCTGCGCGCCGTTGTGGAGCTGTCCAAACCGGTCACCTGGTTTCCGCCCATGTGGGCGTTCATGTGCGGTGTCGTGTCGTCTGGACAGTTGAGCCTCGACCGGCTCGGTCTCCTGGCCGCCGGCGTGATCCTGGCGGGTCCGCTCCTGTGCGCCGGCAGTCAGACCGTCAATGACTGGTTCGACCGGCATGTGGACGCCATCAACGAGCCGGACCGGCCGATTCCCTCGGGTCGGATCCCCGGGCGCTGGGGGCTTTACATCGCCGTGTTCTGGTCGCTCGCCGGGCTGATCTGGGCGGGGTTTCTGGGACCCTGGGTGCTTGCGGCCGCGGCGCTGGGCGTCGCGTTCTCCTGGGCCTATTCCGCCCCGCCTGTGCGTCTGAAGCGTGACGGGCTCTGGGGACCGCTCTCGGTGGGAATCTCGTATGAGGGCCTTGCCTGGTTCACCGGAGCCGCCGTGATGGCTCAGGCCCTGCCGAGCGCGCCGGTGATCACCCTCGCCGTGCTCTATAGCCTCGGCGCTTACGGCATCATGGTGCTCAACGATTTCAAGGCGATCGAGGGCGACCGGGCCATGGGGCTGAAATCCCTGCCCGCCGTGCTCGGCCCGGCGCCGGCCGCCGCCATCGCCTGCGCCGCCATGGCCGGGCCGCAGCTGGTCGTGGTCGCGCTTCTGGCGGCCTGGGGCCGGCCGATCTTCGCGGGCCTGGTGGGCCTGTCCTTGCTCGTTCAGCTCGTCTTAATGGCCCGCCTCTCGCGCGACCCCAAAGGCCTTGCGCCCTGGTTCAACGCCACCGGGGTCAGCCTTTACGTGCTCGGCATGCTGGCGAGCGCTTTCGCCGTCTCCAACCTCGCATAAGGACCCGCCATGACCCGATCCGCCCGCGGCGCGCTCACCTGGATCGAGATCGTCCGGCTCGGGCTGGTGCAGGCGGCGCTCGGCGCCATCGTGGTGCTCACGACTTCGACCCTGAACCGGGTCATGGTGGTGGAGCTGATGCTGCCCGCCATGCTGCCTGGCGCGCTGGTGGGCCTGCATTACGCAGTGCAATTGAGCCGGCCGCGTTGGGGCCATGGCTCGGACATGGGCGGGGCGCGCACGCCCTGGATCATCGCCGGCATGGCGGTGCTCGCCGCGGGCGGCGTGCTCGCCGCGCTCGCCACGGCCTGGTCGGCCAGCGCGCCGATCGCAGGGATCGTCCTCGCCGTCTTCGCCTTCATCCTGATCGGCGGCGGCGTCGGCGCGGCGGGAACCTCGTTGCTGGCGCTGCTGGCCACCGACGTGGCGCCGGAGCGCCGCGCGCCGGCCGCTTCGATCACCTGGATCCTGATGATTTTCGGCTTCGCCCTGACCGCCGGGCTGGCGGGCGGCTTTCTCGACCCGTTCACATTGGGCCGTCTGGTCGCGGTGACCGCCTCGGTGTGCGCGATCGCCTTCGCGGTGTGCTGCGCGGCGGTCTGGGGCGTGGAGCGCCGCACCCGTCCGGCGCCCGTCGCCGCCGCGCAGACCCAGGCGGGCTTCAAGAGCGCCCTCAAACAGGTCTGGCGCGAACCCAAGGCGCGCGTGTTCACGATCTTCGTCTTCATTTCGATGCTGGCCTATTCCAGCTCCGATCTCATCCTCGAGCCGTTCACCGGCCTCGTCTTCGAGCTCACGCCGGGACAATCCACACAGCTCGCCGGCCTGCAGCACGGCGCGGTGCTGATCGGCATGATCGCGGTGGCGGTGCTGGGCGCCAAGCTCGCCGGGCGCGGCTTCGGCCGGCGCCAGGGCTGGGTGATCGGCGGATGCGTCGCCTCCAGCGCCGCGCTCTTCGCGCTGGCCGCAGCGAGCCTTGCAGGGCCGGGCTGGCCGCTGACTCTTACCGTCGCGGCGCTGGGGCTCGCCAACGGCGCGTTCGCCGTGGCCGCCATCGGCGCGATGATGGGCCTCGCCGGCGCGGACGGTCCGGGACGCGAAGGCGTCCGGATCGGGCTTTGGGGCGCGGCGCAGGCGATCGCCTTCGGCGTCGGCGGGTTTCTCGGCGCCGCGGCGATCGATCTCGCGCGCCTGGCCTTCGCCGATCCCAGGATCGCCTTTGCGCTCGTGTTCGCGGCCGAAGCGCTGCTCTTCCTGCTCGCCGCCCGCATCGCCCAGGGCGTCGAGGACCATAATCCTGAAACCGATATCGTGCCGAGCCTGGCTGGAGGCGCCTGATGACTGAGATGATGACCACCTATGACGCCGTCGTGGTCGGCGGCGGCCCCGCCGGCGCCACCGCGGCCCAGACGCTCGCCGAGGCGGGCAAGTCGGTTCTGCTGCTCGACAAGCCGGGCCGGATCAAGCCGTGCGGCGGCGCGGTGCCGCCCAAGCTCATCCGCGCCTTCAACATCCCGGAAGCCCAGATCGTGGCCCGCACCCGCGGCGCGCGCGTGCTGGCGCCCTCGGGTCTGGAAGTCGACATGCCCATCGACGAGGGCTATGTCGGCATGGTCGACCGGGAGTTCTTCGACGAGTTCCTGCGCGAGCGCGCCCGCGAGGCGGGCGCCGAGCGGCGCGACGGCGCGTTTGACGCCTTCGAACGCGACGCCGACGGAACCGCCGTCATCGTCTTCAACCCCACCGAAGCGCCCGACGAGACCCGCCGCGTGCGCGCCCGCGTCGTCATCGGCGCGGACGGGGCGCGCTCCAAGCTCGCCAAGCTGACGGTCAAGGGCGTGGAGAAGGTCAAGAGCGTCTTCGCCTACCATGAAATCGTGCGCGCGCCCGAGGCGGGGTCCGACAATCATTACGATCCCGCGCGCTGCGATGTGTACTATGACGGTCGGGTCTCTCCGGACTTCTATGGGTGGGTGTTCCCGCACGGCGATGTCTGCAGCGTCGGCACGGGCAGCCAGGTGAAGGGCTTCTCGCTTCGCGGCGCGGTGAAATTGCTGCGCGACGAATCCGGGCTCGCCGATTGCGAAGTCGTCCGACGTGAGGGCGCGCCTTTGCCCTACAAGCCGGCGCCGCGCTGGGACAACGGACGCGACGTGGTGCTCGCCGGCGATGCGGCGGGCGCCGTGGCGCCGTCCTCGGGCGAGGGCATCTTCTACGCCATGACGTCAGGCGAGATGGCCGCCGAGGGCGCGCTGGAGTATCTCGCCACCGGTCAGACGAAAGCCCTCGCCGCGGTGCGCAAGCGCTTCATGAAGGAGCATGGCCAGGTCTTCTTCGTTCTCGGGATCATGCAGCACTTCTGGTACCGCAACGACAAGCGGCGCGAGCGCTTCGTGAAGATCTGCGCCGACAAGGACGTGCAGCGCCTGACCTGGACGGGCTATATGGAGAAGAAGCTGGTGAAGGCCGATCACGGCGCCCACGCCAAGATATTCTTCAAGGACCTCGCCCATCTGGTCGGCTTGGCGCCGCGCTAGGCGGCCGGGTCCGGCGCGGTGGAGACGCTGGAGGCGCTGTTCGCCTCGGGCCGGATCATCGATCTGATCCTGGTCCTGGTCGCGGTGGAGGCGGTGTTGCTGGCGGCTGTCCCCCGCCTGCGCGGATCCATGCGCCTGCTCGACGTCGCCGGCCTGCTTCTGCCGGGCGTCATGCTCATGTTGGCGGTGCGCGCCGCGCTGACGGGCGCGCCCCATACGATGACGGCGGCCATGCTGGCCGCCGCCTTCGCATTTCATCTCATGGACGTGGCGCGTCGGCGCCAGTGACGCCGGCGCTTCGGGCCTTAGCCCGCGTCGCCCAGGCCGCCGTTCGCCTTCATGTAGGCGATGACGTCGGCGCGGTCCTGCTCATCGCGCAGGCCCGGGAACGCCATGATGGTGCCCGGAATGTATTCGCGCGGGTTTTCCAGGTATTCGAACATGGTCTCCGCGGTCCAGGTGATGTTGGCGTTGGCGTTGGCTTCGGAATAGCGGAAGCCTTCCACCGAGCCCGTCTCACGGCCGAAAATCCCGTAGAGCGACGGACCGACGCGGTTCACGCCCTCTTCCAGCACGTGGCAGGAGCGGCAGCGCGCGAAGACGCGCCGGCCTTGCTCGGGATCGCCGGTCAGCCCGGCGACGACCAGGGGCGCGTCGGCGCCGCCGGCCGCGTCGCCGGCGGACGCTTGCTCGGTTTCAGCCGGAGCGTCTTCAGCCGGAGCGTCCTCGGCCATGGCCTCGTCGGCCTCCATGGGCGCTTCCTGCGGCTCCTCCATGGGCTCCTCCATGGCCGGCTCTTCGGCCGCCATGTCGGTGTCGCCGCCCATGGCGTCGCCGGAGGTTTCGGTCGCCGCCGTATCGGCCGCAGCCGCGGTTTCGGTCTCAGCGGTGTCGGCCGCCTCGTCGCCGCCGCCGCACGCGGCGAGCGCCGTGGACGCCAGAAGCGCCGCAAGGAAATGGGTCGTCTTCATTAGGCCTGATCCTCCCGTTTGGATGCAGCGGATATTAGCGCACGCATCGAACAGGACCAGCCTTGCTTAAAAAATATCCCATGATCAACCCGGAACTTGGCCGGTCCGGTGCGTTCGAGCGAAATTAACGCGCCGGATCGGGTTTCGGGCGCTTCGTCGCTGCGCGTGCGTCCCTGCGCAGCGTGAGCCGGGCCGAAAGCGCCTGCGCCGTCTTCAGTTCGCCGGCCCAAATGTCGAGAAGCCGCGAGACGCCCGCTTCGCCGAACCCGGCGAGCGCGTAGGCCCAGGCCTTGCCCGCCATCACCGCGTCCGCCCCGTGCTCGACCGCCTTGAGAATGTCGAGCCCGCTCCTCACCCCGCCGTCCACAAGAACGTCGAGTTCGCCTCCGACGGCTTCGGCGATGCGCGGCAAGACCTCCAGCGTCGCGCGCGCGCCGTCCAGCTGGCGTCCGCCATGGTTGGAGACGACGATCGCGTCGAGCCCGTGCCTGGCCGCGAGCCGGGCGTCTTCGACGTTCATCACGCCCTTCAAGACGATGGGCCCGTCCCAGTTCGACCGGATGAAGTCCAGATCGGCCCAGCTGAGCGAGGGATCGAAATTCGCCGCGATCCAGGCCCAGGCGTCGTGAAAGTCCGCCGCCTTCGGCAGCACGCCCTCCAGATTGCCGAAGGCGTGGGGCCGGCCGGACAGATACACGTCGCGCACCCATCCAAGCTTGCCCGCGCCCTCCGCTCCGCGCGCGATCCAGTCGGCGAGGCCGGGTTTTCGCGTCATGCCTGAGCGCACGTCGCGATAACGCGCGCCAGGGGTCTGCAGGTCGGCGGTGAGCACCAGCACCGGACAGCCCGCCGCCCTGGCGCGGCCCAGAAGCTCGGCCACATAGCCGCGGTCCTTGATCATGTAGAGCTGGAACCAGGGCGCGGCGCCGGCGCCTTTCGTCACCTCCTCGATCGAGCAGATGGAGACGGTGGACAGCGTAAACGGAACGCCGGCCTTCGCCGCGGCGCGCGCCGCCTGCACCTCGCCGCGCCTGGCGTACATGCCCGCGAACCCCACCGGGGCGAGGATCAGCGGCGAGGGGAGGTCCTGGCCGCACACGCTCACGCGGCTGTCAGGCGCCGAGACGTCGACCATCAAGCGCGGCTCCAGCGTCGCGGCCTCGAACGCCGCGGCGTTGTTGCGGATCGTCGTCTCGGCGTAGGACCCGCCGTCGATATAGTCGAACAATAGGCGGGGCAGGCGGGCCTTCGCGGCGGCGCGGAAGTCTTCGAAAGAGACGGTGCGCGCGAGGGTCCGGGCCATGTGTCGCTCCCGCCGCCCGGATCAGTGCGCCTGGCCCCAGGTCGAAGCCGCCTTCGCATCGACCACCAGCGGCACGGAGAGGTCGGCGGCGGGAAGCGGCGCGCCGGCCATCACCTCGCGCACCACGTCGATCAGCCTGCCGGCCTCGTCCTCCGGCGCCTCGAAGACCAGTTCGTCATGGACCTGAAGCAGCATACGCGCCTTCAGGTCGGCGCGCGCCAGCGCGTCGTCCATGCGGATCATCGCGCGCCGGATGATGTCTGCGGCGGCGCCCTGAATCGGGGCGTTGATGGCCTGGCGCTCGGCGAACTGGCGCACGGACGGGTTCTTGTCGCGGATGCCGGGCAGATGAATGCGCCGGCCGAAGATCGTCTCCACGAAGCCCTTGTCCTTCGCCTCGGCCTTCATGGCGTCCATGTACGCCGCGATCCCGGGGAATTTCTTGAAATAGGCCTCGATATAGGCCTTCGCCTCGTCGCGCCCGATCCCGAGATTATTGGCCAGGCCGAAGGCGGAAATGCCGTAGATGATGCCGAAATTGATCGCCTTGGCGTTCCGCCGGGTCATCGAATCCATGTCTTCCAGCGGCACGCCGAACATTTCCGACGCCGTCATGGCGTGGATGTCCTGGCCGTCCTGAAAGGCCTGTTTCAGCGCGCCGACATCGGCGATGTGGGCGAGCAGCCTGAGTTCGATCTGGGAATAGTCCGCGGCGACGATCACGTGGCCCGGCTCGGCGATGAAGGCCTCGCGAATCTTGCGGCCCTCTTCGGTGCGGATCGGGATGTTCTGAAGGTTCGGTTCCGAGCTTGAAAGCCTGCCCGTGGTGGTGGCGGCGAGCGAGAAGCTGGTGTGCACCCGACCCGTATTGGGATTGATCGCGGCCTTCAGCGCGTCGGAATAGGTGCTCTTCAGCTTGGAGAATTGCCGCCAGGTCAGAAGCGCCACCGGCAGCTCATGGCCCTCATTGGCGAGCTGTTCCAGCACCGCCGCATCGGTGGACCAGGCCCCGCCCTTGGTCTTCTTGCCGCCGGGAAGGCCCATCTCGCCAAAGAGAATCTCGCCGATCTGTTTCGGACTGCCGAGATTGAAGTTTCGGCCTGCGGCTTTGAACGCAGCTTCCTCAGCTTCGGCCATTTTCTGCGCGAAGTCCGAGGACAGGCGCGAGAGCTGGTTGGTGTCCACCTTGACCCCGGCGAGCTCCATCTTCGCCAGAACGCCCGGCATGGGCCGCTCCAGGGTCTCGTAGACGGTGGAGAGGCCGCGCTGGGCGACGGGCTTTTTCAGAATCTCCCACAGGCGCAGCGTCACGTCGGCGTCTTCGGCGGCGTATTCGGTGGCGCGTTTGAGGTCCACCTCGGCGAAGCTGATCTGCTTCTTGCCCGTGCCGCAAACCTCCTTGAACGGAATGCATTCATGATCGAGATGGAGTTTCGCCAGCTCGTCCATGCCGTGATTGTGCAATCCCGCCTCCTGCACATAGGAGAGCAGCATGGTGTCGTCGTACGGGGCCGGATCGATGCCGTAGCGGCGGAAGACGGCGATGTCGTATTTGAAGTTCTGACCGACCTTCAGGATCGCCGGGTCTTCAAGGATCGTCTTCAGCCGGCCGATCGTGGTCGCTTCGTCCAGCTGATCCGGCTTCGCCGTTCCGCTGGCGAGATCGCCGCCCACATGGCCGGTGGGGATGTAGCAGGCCTCGCCCGGCGCGGTGGCCAGCGATATCCCGCACAGCTTCGCCGAACAGGCCGACAGCGCGTCGGTCTCAAGATCCACCGCGATGACGCGCGAGCGCCGCGCCTTGCCGATCCATGTGTCCAGCTCTTCCAGCGTGGTGACGCATTCGTATTTCGAGCGGTCGATCTCGGCGGTGGCGTCGCCGGTGGAATCCGCCGGCCCGGCGCCCAAACCTTCCTCCACCCGTCGGGTGAGGGTGCGGAACTCCATGGATCTCAAAAAGCCCAGGAGCTTCTCGCCGTCCGGCTCAGCCGTGCCGAAATCCTCCAGCGGCTCGATACCCTCGCAATCATCCTTCAAGGTGACGAGCACCTTGGAGATGCGCGCGTCCTCGGCGTGCTCGATCAGCTTTTCGCGGCGCTTGGGCTGTTTGATCTCGGAGGCGCGCTCCAGCAGCGTCTCCAGGTCGCCGTATTCGCTGATCAGCTGGGCGGCGGTCTTGATCCCGATGCCGGGCACGCCGGGCACGTTGTCGACGCTGTCGCCGGCGAGCGCCTGCACGTCGATGACGCGGTCGGGCATGACGCCGAATTTCTCGAACACCTCGTCGGGGCCGATGCGCTTGACCTTCATGGGGTCGAGCATGGTCACACGGCCGTTCACCAGCTGCATCAGATCCTTGTCGGACGACGCTATGGTGACGTCCGCGCCCTTCTCCGCCGCCTGGCGCGCGTAGGTTGCGATGAGGTCGTCAGCCTCCACGCCTTCCTGCTCGATGCAGGGCAGATCGAACGCCGCGGTCGCCTCGCGGATCAGCGCGAATTGCGGGACCAGGTCCTCGGGCGGTTCGGGGCGGTGGGCCTTGTACTGGTCGTAGATCTCGTTGCGGAACGTGTGGGCGGAATGATCGAAGATCACGGCGAGATGCGTCGGCTCGTCCTCGCCCTTGAGGTCCTCAAGTAGCTTCCACAGCATGTTGCAGAAACCCTGCACCGCGCCCACCGGCGTGCCGTCGGACCGCGTCAGCGGGGGCAGGGCGTGATAGGCCCGGAAGATATAGGCCGACCCGTCCACCAGATAGACGTGGCTGGAGGAATCGACGGGTCGTTTCACGGCCATGGGGCGCTCCGGGCGGGGATGACGTCAGGCGCTGAACCTAGGCGGGGGAGCGCGAAGGGGCAATCTGCGCGGTGCGGCTTTAAAACCGCTTGCCAAACGCCGCGCCGCGCCCCATCAGCACGCGGTTTTCGTCTGAAGGGTTACGCCCCATGAACGCCGTGACGCCGCTGCGAGCGCCGCTCTTCGGTTCCAACCTCACCGCCAGCCTTATCGAAGGCCTCGCCGAGCGCGGCTGGGCCCATGCGCCGAACGCCCTGGACCCCGAGCTCGTCGACGCCCTGCGCGAGGAGGCGGAGCTCATGGACCATGCCGGCGAGACCCATGACGGCCGCATCGGGCGCGGCGCGGACGAGACCAGGCGGCTGAAGGTGAGGAAGACCCGCATCGCCTGGCTCGACGGCTCCAGCCCGGCCCAGCGGCGTTATCTCGGCGGTGCGGAGGCCCTGCGCCAGGCCCTGAACGAAGCCTTCTTCCTGGGCCTGTTCGAATACGAGGCCCATTTCGCCGTCTATCCGCCCGGCGGGTTCTATGCGCGCCATCTCGACGCCTTTCGCATGGAGCGCGGCGCCGGTGCGGCGGCGGGTTTGGGCGTGCGCGCGGGCCGCTCGCGCGTGGTGTCCATGGTCACCTATCTCAATCGTAGCTGGGCCGAGGCCGACGGCGGGCGCCTGGCGATCTGGGACGGCGCGCCCGAGGGCGCCGACGGCCGCCCCGATCTCGCGGCGCTGGACACGGTTCCCCCCGCCGCCGAGATCGCGCCGGAAGGCGGCGGCGTCGTTTTGATGCTGTCGGAGACCATTCCCCACGAGGTGCGCGTCAGCCACGCCGACCGCTACGCCATCGCCGGCTGGTTCCGCGTCAACGCCTCCATCGCCGGCGGGCTCGACCCGGCGCGGTAGAACCGCCGACCTCCCGGCCGCGTTCTCCTCTCATGACCGAAAATCTCGACGCCCATAAGAGCTTTGCTCAAATGCCCGGCGTGATCCTCGCCGAGATCGATCAGGCGCGCGCCGCGCTGAAGCGCATCCGCTCCGATCCACTCTATGCGGTGCATGAGGCGCGCAAGTCGATCAAGAAAGCGCGCTCCTCCGCCCGTCTGATTCGTAAAGGCGACAAGCGCGCCTCCAAGCGCATCAACGCCGCCGGACGGCGCGCCGCGAACGTGCTGGAGGAGGCGCGCGACGCCGACAGCCTAGAGCAGATCGCGCGCGCCGCCGCCATCCATTGCGACAGCGCCGAGATCGCCGCGGTGATCCGCGAGGAGGCCGAGCGGGCCCATAAGGACGGCTTGCGCATCGACCGCGACCGCGCTGCGGGACAGGCGCGCGCCAATCTCGACGACATGGCGCGCGAGGTGAGGAAGGCCGACCTTTCAGACGATCCCGACGCCGCCATGGCCGAAGGCCTGAAGCGCACCTTCAAGCGCATGAAGAACCGCTACAAAACCGCGAAGGACGATCCCTCCGGCGAGACCCTGCACGAGCTTAGAAAGCGGGTGAAGGACTGGCGCTATCACACCACCGCGCTGAAGAAGGTCTGGCCCGAAGACGTGAAGAAGCGGCGCAAGAAAGCCAAGAAGACGGCCGACCTGATCGGCGACCACCATGATCTCACCCGCCTGATCGAGCGGCTGGACGATCGGGAGGGTCCCCATGTGGACGCAGCGATCGACGCGCTGAAAGCCCGCCGCAAGGCGCTGGAGAAAAAGGCGCTGAAACAGGCGAAGAAGATTTTCAAATACGATCCTGGCGAGCTGGAGGAGAAACTGAAGGATGCGGCCTGAGCCCGCGTCCAGCCCGCTCCGCTTCGCCGCCCCATTGACGCCTCAGGCCGCGTTTCCCATAGCTGAAGCCCGTTTCAGCAGGACCCGCCCATGACCGCCCATCCCGAACCCGCCTTCTATCGCGAGCGCCGGCTTCCGCCTTACGTCTTCGCGGAGGTGAACCGCCTCAAGCTCGCCTACCGCAAGGAAGGCCGCGACGTCATCGATTTCGGCATGGGCAATCCCGATCTCGCCCCGGCCAGGCATATCGTCGACAAGCTGTGCGAGGTGGCGGCCGACCCGCGCGCCCACCGCTATTCGGCGAGCCAGGGCGTGAACGCGCTTCGTAAGGCGCTGACGCGCTATTACGCGCGCCGGTACAACGTCCAGCTCGATCCCGACCGGGAGGTCTGCGTCACGCTGGGCTCCAAGGAGGGCCTGGCGAACCTGGCCCAGGCGATCACCGCGCCCGGCGACGTGATCCTGGCGCCCGATCCCAGCTACCCGATCCACATGTTCGGCTTCCTCATCGCCGGGGCGGTCGTGCGCCCGGTGGGCTTCAAGGACCCGGAGGATTTCCTGCGCGAGGCGGCCTATGCCTGCCGGCGCTCGATTCCCTCGCCCGGCGCGCTGGTCTTGAATTTCCCCTCCAACCCCACCGCCCAGGTGGTGGGGCTCGATTTCTACCGCGAGGCGGTCAAGCTCGCCAAAGCCCATGACCTCGTCCTCATCTCGGATCTGGCCTATTCGGAAATCTATTTCGACGGCGACCCGCCGCCCTCCATCCTGGAGGTCGAAGGCGCGCGCGAGGTGGCGGTGGAGTTCACCTCCATGTCGAAGACCTATTCCATGCCCGGCTGGCGCATCGGCTTCGCCGCCGGCTCGCGCCGCCTGGTGGATGCGCTCAAGCGGGTGAAATCCTATCTCGATTACGGCGCCTTCACCCCGGTCCAGATCGCCGCGGTGGCCGCGCTGGACGGCCCGCAGGACCATGTCGAGTACGCGCGCAAAACCTACAAGGCGCGCCGCGACGTGATGATCGAATGCTTCGAACGCATCGGCTTCACCGTCCCCAAGCCGCCCGCCACCATGTTCGCCTGGTCGCCCATTCCTGAAAGCTATCGCGAGATGGGCTCGGTGGAGTTTTCCAAGCAGCTGCTGGAAAAGACCGGCGTCGCCGTCGCGCCGGGCCTGGGCTTCGGCGAACGCGGCGACGGCCATGTGCGGCTCGCCATGGTCGAAAACGAGCAGCGGATCCGGCAAGCGGCGCGGCAGATGAAGGGGTTTTTCTAGATCTGTCACTTACCTGAATTCCCGGCCAAGCGCGTGAGCGCGTAGAGCCGGGACCTGGTTCGGATGTAAGCGCTTAATCCTGTGCGAGGTCCCGGATCAGCGGCCCGGCTTTCGCCGGACCTTGTCCGAGAATTCAAACAATGTGCTTTCGGGAGAACATGCCTACCCGCCTCTCAGCCTGCGCCAGGCGATCGTCCGGTAAAGCTCGGCATAGTCCGGGCGCGGCATGGTGCACAGGCTGGTGCGCCAGATCCCGTCCTCACGGCGGTAAGCCAGAACAAGCACCTTCGCGCCCGTCTCGAATTTCAGCCCGCAAGCCGGGCCGTGGAGCCGGTGCGCGACTTCGAGTTCAGTCGCGGACCCGAGCTGTCCGGTCCAGTCGGTGACAATCTCGAACACGGTGCTCGCCTCGAAGCCGCTGTCGATGACGCGGCCTTCAGGCGGGTAGTCCGCGACCTTCACGACCCCATCGAACAACACCCGGTTCGGATCGCTCAGCTGATCCTCGATTTCTTCAGGTGTCGTCGCAAAGCGGCAGGAGCACGCGCGCGCCGGTGGGGCGAACAACGCCGCTGCGCTTGCTCCGCCGAGGCCGGCGAGGAGGGCGCGCCGTGCGATCACTCCGCCGCCATCGCCATCGTCTGTCCCGACCGCACCAGCCGCCCCGGCCGCGCCTCGGTGAGCGTGTCGTTCTCCACCACGACCTCTCCCGCCACGATGGTTGCGCGATAGCCCACTGCGTCCTGCAACAGGCGCTGACCGCCGGCGGGGAGATCCTGCACCAGGCGCGGCGGGGCGAGTTTGAGGCGGTCATAGTCGATGATGTTGAGGTCGGCCTTCAGCCCCGGCTTGATCCGGCCGCGATCGGCGAGGCCCAGATAATCGGCGAGGTCGGCGGTGAGCATCTTCACGGCGCGCTCCAGCTTTATCGTCTCGCCTCGCTTGCGGTCGCGGGTCCAGTGGGTCAGCAGATAGGTGGGGAAGCTGGCGTCGCAGACCGTGCCCACATGGGCGCCGCCGTCTGAAAGGCCCATCATGGCGAGGGGATGGTCCATCATCGCCTTGACGTTGTCGTAGCTGAGCTCGGTGTAGTTATAGATCGGCAGA
Organism: Oceanicaulis sp.; assembly: GCA_051117435.1. Classification (GTDB taxonomy): domain Bacteria; phylum Pseudomonadota; class Alphaproteobacteria; order Caulobacterales; family Maricaulaceae; genus Oceanicaulis. Next base: position 261,358 of record JBNPED010000005.1, read on the forward strand.
TAGATCAGCTCGCGCCCCTCGCGCGCCACCACCGTGTCGTAGAGCTGCTCCCATACCGACACGCCGCGCGCCCGGGCTTTCGCCGCAATGCTCTCTTCCGGCGGCTGCTCGTAATCCGGCTCTTCAGACAGCGTGAACAGCTTTTTAGCGACGAACTCCATGTTCTCGATCAGCAGATCGGCGATGGGCGGGATGGAGCTGCCCGGCCCGGCGAGCGTGTCGGAGCGCTGGGCGAGGACCTTGCGCTTGAAGGCCTCCGATTTCATCACCTCCACCCGCTCGTCCAGCGGCAGATGGGCGATCTCCTTATAGGCGGGATAGCCCATGAAGGGGTGGAAGGTGCACTGCAGGCCCAGGAACACGCCGATGGCGCGCGGAGCGACCTGGGCGCGCACGGTGAAGCCTTCGGCGTCGAGTTTTTCAAGACCCTTCAGGATCTTCTTCCACTGGTCCGGCGCGAAATCGCGCTGCATGACCGAGATGGAGAACGGCCGCCCGCCGGCGGCTTTCACATAGGCCTCGATCACGTCCCATTCCTTAGGGAAGCGCTCCTGGTCGCGTTCCAGATCGAAGTCGGAGACCGCCTGGATGACGCCGTGATCGCGGCCTTTGAAGGCCTCGGCGATGCCGGCGAGCTCCTTCGCCGTGGCTTCGCTCGCCGGGGTCCATTCGCCGTCGGCGGTGCGGTGCAGGTCGCTGCGCCCGGTGGAGAAGCCGATGGCGCCGGCGTCCAGCGCCTCGCTCACCAGCTCGCGCATGCGGGCGATCTCCTGGTCGCCGGCCTGCGCATCGAAACTCGCGCGCTCGTCCATGACGAAGACCCGCAAGGGGTCATGGCCGACCATCGCGGCGACGTCCATGGTGCGCGGCGTCTTCTCCAGCGCGTCGAGATAATCGGGGAAGCTCTCCCAGTCCCAGCTGAGGCCTTCGGCGAGCGCGGTCCCGGGAATGTCCTCCACCCCCTCCATCAGCTTGATCAGGCGTTCATGGTCGGATTTTCGCACCGGCGCGAAACCCACCCCGCAATTGCCCATCACAGCCGTGGTGACGCCATGCTTGATCGATGGCTCCAGCCGGTCGTCCCAGGTGGCCTGGCCGTCATAATGGGTGTGGGCGTCGAGAAAGCCCGGCGTGACGATATGGCCTTCCGCGTCGATCGTCTTCGCCGCGTCGCCTGGAGCTTCGCCCACCGCCGCGATGCGCCCGTCCTTCACCGCGATGTCGCCGCGATAGGGCGCGCCTCCGGCACCGTCGACGATGAGGCCGTTCACGATCTTCAGGTCATGAGTCATCTAGGGAGCTCCTGCAAATTATTCCGCCGGTTTCGGCTTTGCGGCGGGAAACCGTGTGTCATAGAGCCGGAAGGCGCCGGCGAGGCCGAGGCCTGCGAACAAGTGCCAGATCGACCACAGCCCGACGATCGCCGCCGCGCCGCCCAGCCCGTCGAACTGGCTCAGAAGGATGACGAGGCCGAGGCCTGCGTTCTGGATGCCCACCTCGAAGGTCAGAGCGCGCCGGCGCGCGGCGTTAAAGCTCAGCAGCCTGGCCGCCGCAGCCCCGGTGAGGAAGGCCAGCGCGTTGTGGGTGATCACGAGGCTGAGCACCACGCCCGCCGTGGCGGTGAGCAGCGACCAGTTCGCCGCCAGCCCGCCGAACACCATCGCCAGAATGCCGATCAGCGCCGCGATCATCAAAGGCGGGCGGATGCGCGCCGCGGCGCCGGGAAAGCGGAAGGCGAAGGCCATGCCCGCCGCCAGCGGGATCGCCATGATCGCCGTGGTCTGCACCACGAAGGGGACCGGACTGACATTGATCTCGTCCACCAGCGCGGCGGTGGGCGCATAAAGACCGGTCCAGAACAGGATGGAGACCGGCGTGATCAGCGCCGCGGCCAGGCTCGACGTGCCGGTCAGCGCCACCGACAGTGCGGTGTCGCCCTTGGCGAGCTGGGTGAAGAAGTTCGAGACGTTGCCGCCGGGACAGCAGGCCACCACGACCATGCCCAGTGCGATGGACGGGATCGGGTCGATCACGTGGATGAGCGCCAGCGTCATCAGCGGCAAGGCGAGGATCTGCGCCGCCGCCGCGCCGGCGAAGCGGGCCGGATGGCGCTTCAGGAAGGCGAAGTCGCCCGGCCGCAGGCTCAAGGCGACGGAAAACATGATCACGGCGAGGATGACCGGCAGAATCAGCGATCCGCCCGGCGCAAGCTCGATCCGCGCGGCGTCCAGGGCCGCAGCGTCCATGGTCTCCTCCCGCTGGCGCGCCGGGTGGGCCCGGTCTGGTGAACGCCGTTCGCTAGGAACGCAGAATGGCGCGGGCGAGGGTGGGTTGTCGAGGCCCGGGGGCTTCCGCACGCGCTTGTCCGGACATATGCTCGTCATGTCACCGAGGGGGGATCACCATGACCACACGCCGCGATCTGATCACCGGCGCCGGCGCGCTCGCGGCGGCTTCGGCCTTGCCGGGCGGAGTTCGCGCGCAGGAGCCCGATCCGCGCTATTCCGCTTGCGCGCTGCAGGTGGTTTGCGATGCGGTGAACCAGGACTCCACCGTCGAGGCGGCCCGCGCCCGGATGATGGCGAGCCTCGCGCGCATCGGCCGGCAGGTGGCGACCACGAAGGCCTTCCTGCGCACCTTCAACGGCACGGAATTGAAGCTCGTCTGCCTGCCGGAATACTTCCTCACCGGCTTTCCCCTGCGCGAAAGCCGGGAGGAATGGAAGGCGAAAGCCAGCATCGACATGGACGGGCCGGAGTATGAGGCGCTCAGCCAGATCGCACAGCGCTTCGGCGTGTTCCTGGGCGGCAATCTGTATGAGAACGATCCGAACTTCCCCGCGCTGTATTTCCAGGCGAACTTTCTCATCGCGCCGAGCGGGGAGACGGTGCTGCGCTATCGCCGTATGATCTCGCTCTACACGCCCACGCCTTACGATGTGTGGGACGAATACCTGGATATCTACGGCTATGACGCGGTCTTTCCCGTCGCCGACACGGAAATCGGAAAGATCGGCTCCATCGCCAGCGAGGAGATTCTGTATCCGGAGATCGCGCGGATGCATGCGCTGAAAGGTGCGGAGATCCTGCTTCATCCCACCAGCGAAGTGGGCAGTCCGCGCCTCACGGTGAAGGACGTGGCCAAGCGCGCCCGAGCCATCGAAAGCTTGGCCTATGTGGTCTCGGCCAATTCAGCCGAGATCCTCGGCACGCCGGTGCCGGCGGCCTCCACCGACGCCATGAGCAAGATCGTCGATTGGAACGGCGCGGTGCTCGCCGAGGCCGAAAGCGGGGAGAGCCTGAACGCCAACGCCGTCATCGACCTGCCCGAGCTGCGCGCCACCCGCGCGCGCACCGGCATGGCCAATCTCACCAGCCGGCTGCCGCTCGCCGCCTTCGCGCCGGCCTACACGGGCGCGGTGCGCGCCGAGCCCAACGCCATGGCCGGCCGCGCCATGCTCACCCAGGACGAAGCGCTGGCGCGCCAGCGCGCCGTGATCGAGCGGATGAGGGCGGACGGCGTGTTGGAATAGGGGGTCAGCGCGGATCGTGGCGCCCCGTGCGCGATGAAAAGCGCCGCTGATCTCTAAAGAAGGCCCAGATCTCCTCCGTTGCGTCGAGTTGGCGGGTCGTCTGTCCGAGCAGTCGCTGCGCGGCGCGTCCGGCGCGGGTCGATCCCGGCCAGCCATGGCCGCCGCCTTCCACCACGATCATGGCGGTCGCCGCAGCGCATCTCTGGTAGGTTTCGCGGCGAATGCGCGTGCCGTCTCTGGCGGGCCGGCCGCGGTCATGGGAGACGACGGGCCGGGGCGAGCAGCGATTGGCTTCGGCCCAGAGCGCCATGGTCTCGTCCGCCGGGATCACCTCGCCGGAAGGCCGGCCCAGCGGCGTGACTTCGCCGCCATGGAACGGAACCCAGGGATCGTCTTCACCCAGGATCATCAGGATCGGCGTCGGTCGGGCCGGATCGCATCGCATGGCGACGTTCGCGGGCATGGGCGCGATCACAGGGGCCAGGGCGGCGAGCTTTCCAGCCAGTTCACAGCCGGCCCGGTGGGTCATCATCGCCCCGTTCGACGCCCCGGCCAGATAGATGCGTGCCGGATCGGCGCCCTCCCGGGCGATCAAGTGGTCGATCAAAGCGGAGAGGAACCCGACATCGTCCGCTTCGGGGTCGCCTGTTCGCTTGAATGCGGCGCCCCGCCCGTCATTCCATTCCGCGCCGATTCCGTTGGGATAGACGACGAGCAGCGGTTCGCCGGCGTCGATCAGGTGAAAGCGCTGCACGCTCGCCGCCATGGCCGCGTCGCCCGACCCGCCGCCATGCAGACCGATCACCACCGGAACGCCGGCCCTGGGCGCTGCGCCCAGAGGTCGCGAAATCAGGAAGCTTCTCTCCTCGCCGTCATGTCGCAGCGTCTCCAGCGGCAGATCCACTTCGCCCGCTGGGTCCTGCGCACGTTCCCGCCACGGCCGTTCGAAGCGCTGGAGGGCCGCCGCGTCGGCGGCGATCATCGCACCGGCGGCAGCCGCCAACGTGGCGAGCGCGGCGGCGAACAGGACTGGCTTCATCACATCCTCCTGAAGCTCGGGCCGCTGAAGATCGCGGCATGCCGGGCTTACGCGGTGAGGCCCGACAATCCGTCGCTCCGCTAGATCACCCCGCGCTTGGCCAACGCCTCGATCACCTGGCTTTGCCGGTCGCGGTAGAAGCTCTTCTCCGGCGTCTTCACCGCGCCGGCCTCATCAAGCAGAGAGCCTTCGGGGTGGATGTCGCGCTTCGCGTATTCGCGCGCGTAAAGCGTCATGGGCTGGCGGGCCAGGAGATTGCCCATGGCGGTCTTGCGGCGAAGGCGGCGGACCTGGCTGACGTCCACCTCGCCGAAGGCGCACATGGACGGGCCGGTGGCGGCTTCGGCGATGATCAGACCTCTGGGATCGACGATCTTCGAGCCGCGGTCCGCGCTCGCCACCGGGATCGGCGTGCCGGTCATGCCGCCGGTGTTGGCCGAGACCACATAGGCGAGGTTCTCGATGGCGCGCGCCTGCTTGGCGATGTTCTTGGGCGTCGCCTGGGGGGAGGAGACTTCCGAGCTTGAATGCAAGAACACCTCCGCGCCTTTCACCGCATGGAGCCGGGCGATCTCGGGATAGAGGATCTCCTCGCTGGCGATGGCGGCGAGCCGGCCGATCGCGGTGTCGGCCACCGGAAACAGCGCCTCCTCGCCATGGGCGTCGAGATAGGGGTCGAGCACGTCATAGGGGCTCGGCGCGTACATGGAGATCAGTCGGCGATAGCGCAGCACCTGATCGCCGGACGGATCGATCACCACGCAGGCCTGGAAGTAGAGATCGGGGAAATGGGGATCGGTCTCATAGCCGTTCCAGGCGAGGAAAATCCCGAAATCGGAGGCGATCCTCGCCATCGCCTCGAACTCCGGGCCGTCCGCATCGATCGCCGCCTTGGCGCGCCATTCCTGCGCCGTTTCGCGCATGGGAAACCCGGTGAGCGCGTATTCGGGCAGGACCACGAGCTTCACCTCCGGCCCGATGAAGGCGATGGAGCCGGCGATTTCCGCGCGCATGCGGCGGATCGAAGCGAGCATGGCCGCGCGCGCGTCTTCCGGCGCTGCGTGGGAATTGACCGTCTCGCACAGAGTTTGCAGGGCGAGGGCGGTGTAGACGGGCGCGTCGTCGCGGTCGGTCACGGGCGGGTCTCCGGTCTCAGGTGGTGGTCTAGGCCGGCAAATCGGCTAAACATGGCGGTCTTGCATGCACTATATGAGCGAAAATGACGCCTCGACCCGCCCATAATCCGGTTTTGTCGCCGGACCTGATCGATGAAAGCCTGCCGACGCCGCTTTATCACCAGATCTTCCTGGTGCTGCGCGACCGGATTCGCGACGGGGCGTTTCCCGCCGGCGCCATCCTGCCCGGCGAGCAGGAGCTGACCCGGCTGTTCGACGTCTCGCGCATCACGGTAAAGCGGGCGATGAACGAGCTGGCCGCCCACGGCTTCGTCACCCGCCATCGCGGCCGCGGCACCGTTGTCACCCACAATACCGGCGTGCCGGTCGTCGAGGGCCGGTTCGACACTCTGTTCGACGCGCTCAAGCGCATGGGGCTGGAGACGCAGGTCCAGCTGCTCGACGCCGCCCATGTGGAGGCCGACGAGGAACTCGCCGCGGAAATGGCGCTGGAGCCCGGCGCTCCTGTGCAGCGCGCCATTCGCCTGCGCAGCCTGGAGAACGACACCTTCTCCTATCTGATCACCCACGTGCCCGGCGAGATCGCCGCGCGCTACACCGAAGCCGATCTGCAGACCCAGCCCATGCTGGAACTGCTCAAGCGGGCCGGCGCGGAAGCCGTGGAGGCCGATCAGACGCTCACCGCCGTGGCCGCCGATCCCCAGATCGCCGCCGCGCTGAAAGTCAGCCCCGGCGCGCCGCTGTTGAAGATCAAGCGCATCATGCGCGGCCGCGACGGACGGGCGGTCCAGCATATCGTCGCCTTCTACCGGCCGGAGAAATTCCGCTATCACATGCGCCTCGTGAAAAAGGACTCCGGACCGTCCGGCGGGTCGGGCTGGGGCGACGCCGAGCTGGCCTGAGCGCCGCTTCGCCGTCTTGCACCGCGCCCGCGGCCCGCTTAAAAGATATATAAGTATATCATTTAGAGGCGGGTCAACGCCGTCTTCGGGCGAGGGGAGCGCGGATGATCGAGCCGGTCTTCATCCTGCTGCACATTCTGGTGCTGGTGTACTGGCTCGGCGGCGATCTCGGCGCCTTCTACGCCTCCTCGCTTCTGGTACAGGAAGACCGCCCGGCGGCCGGGCGTCTGACCGCGGCGACGATTCTGACGAACGTGGACATGGCGCCGCGCATGGCGCTGATCTTCGCCTTTCCCACCGGCCTCGCCGTATCGGTGACGCGCGGCTGGCTCGGGCTCGATCTGCAATGGGTGTGGATCGCCTTCGCCGTCGCGGCGCTCTGGGCGGGGCTTGCCTGGATGATCCATCTCAAGGCCGGTCCTGAAGGCGTCGTGCGCCGGGTCGACACCGCGATCCGTTACGCCGTGTTGTTCGCGCTCGCCGGCGCGGCGGTCGCGGCCTTCGCCGGGACCTGCGACATCCCGCACTTCATCGCAGCGAAATGGCTGCTCCTGGCGCTCGCCATCGCCTGCGGGCTTATGATCCGGCGCGCGCTGAAGCCGTTCGGCCCGGCCTTCGCCGCGTTGGCGCAGGGCAAGGCCGGCGTGGCGGAAAACGCGGCCATCCGCGCGAGCCTCGCGCATGCGAAGATCTATGTCCTGACCATCTGGGCCGCGCTCATCGCCGCTGCGGCGCTCGGCGTCTACACGCCCGCCTAAGGAGGAAGCCATGGCCGATGCGCGCCTCGCCGATCCGGTCCTGTTCGAGGCCCTGGCGCAGATCGTCGGGCGTGAGCGCGTCGCCGCCGGCGAGGCCGCGCGCGCGCTCCATTCCCAGGATGTCTGGAAGACGGGCGCCCTGGTCGATCTCGTCGTCAGCCCGCAGGACGAGGCTCAGTGCGCCGCCGTCCTGGCCGCCTGCGCAAGCGCAGGCGAGGCCGTGTATCCGCGCGGCGGCGGCATGAGCTACACCGCCGGCTATCTCGCTGACTCGCCCGGCGGGGTCTGCCTCGACACCGCTCGCATGGACCGCGTGCTTGAGATCAACACCGCCGACATGTATGTGCGCGTGGAGGCCGGCTGCACCTGGAAGACGCTGCACGAGGCGCTTGCCGGGACCGGGCTGCGCCCGCCTTTCTGGGGGCCGCTCTCCGGCATCTCCTCCACGATCGGCGGCGGGGTCAGCCAGAACAACGCCTTCTTCGGGGCGGGAACCCACGGGCCGACGGCGGAAAGCGTCCTGTCGCTGAGCGTGGCTTTGCCCTCCGGCGAGATTCTGCGCACCGGAACCGCGTCGGGCGAAACCGGGCGGGGAAGCGCGAAGCCGTTTTTCCGCCATTACGGGCCCGACCTCACCGGCCTGTTCTGCGGCGATGCGGGAGCGCTGGGCGTGAAGACGGAGGTGACGCTGAAGCTCATCCCGGCGCCGGCCCATGCGCGCTGGGGCAGTTATTCGTTCTCCGAGCGCGACGCCTGCGCGCGCGCCATGGCGGCGCTGGGCCGGACCGGGCTCGCCTGCGAGCTGTTCGGTTTCGATCCCGGCCTCACCGAGGTGCGCATGAAGCGGGCGAGCCTGATGAGCGACGCCAAGACGCTGGGCAAGGTGGTTTCAGGGCAGAAAAACCTCCTCAAGGGTGTCGCCGAGGGCGCGAAAATGGCCCTCGCCGGGCGCAGCTTCCTGGGGGCGGACTTCAATCTCCATTTTATCACCGAAGGCGCGTCGAAGTCCGGCGTGGACGAGGCCTTCCGCACCCTGTCCGCGCTGTGCGAGGCTGAAGGCGGCAAGCCCGTCGAGCCGACGATCCCCAAGGTCATCCGCGCCCATCCCTTCACGCCGCTCAACAACATGATCGGCCCGAACGCCGAGCGCTGGGTCCCGGTGCACGGGATCGTCGCCATGGGGGACGGCCCGGCCTGCTGGGGCGAGATCGACGCGTATATCGCGACCTTGAAAGACCGCTTCGCGCGCCATGACGTGACCACCGGCACGCTGATCACCACGCTGGGAACCACGGGCTATCTCATCGAGCCGGTCTTCCTGTGGCCCGACGATCTGTTCGCGCTGCACGAGGAAAGCGTAGAGCAGGGCTATCTGAAGACCCTGAAGCGCAAGCCCGCCGACCCGGACGCCACCGAGCTGGTGGCCGAGGCCCGCCGTGGCGTGGTCGACATCTTCACGCGCCATGGCGCGGCGCATTTTCAGGTGGGCCGGACCTATCCGCTGGCCAAGACCCGGTCCGCGCCGACGCTGGCGCTGTTAAAAGCGCTGAAAGCCCATCTCGATCCCGACAATCGTATCAATCCCGGCGCGCTGGGACTATAGAAGGCGAAGCCATGAGCCTATCCGTCCGCAATCCGCGCACCGGCGCGCAGGACTACACCTTCACTCCGCCAAGCGCGGCCGAGCTCGACGCGATCGCCGCGCGGCTTCGCAAGGCGCAAGCGCCGTGGGTTGCGCTTTCCATGGAAGAACGCATGGCGGCGCTGTCGCGCTGGGCCGACGCGCTGGAGGCGGAGATCGACGCGGTCTCCGCGGCGCTGGAGGTCGATACCGGACGGCGGCGCGTGGCGCGCCTGGAAGTGCAGGGGGCCATCGCCTCGCTTCGCGGTTGGGCGGTGTCCGCGCCCTTGCTGGCGCCGAAGGCCGACTGGCTGGAGGGGCGCTCCAATCCGTCGCTGAGGCATACCGGCCAGTATGTGCCCTACACCCTGGTGGGCGTGATCAGCCCCTGGAATTTCCCGCTCACCCTGTCGCTGATCGACACCATCCCGGCGCTCGCGGCGGGCTGCGCGGTGATCGTGAAGCCCAGCGAGGTGACCCCGCGCTTCGTCGAGCCGCTCAAGAAGACCATCGAGGCGGCCGGCCTCGCCGATCTGCTCGCTTTCGCGCCCGGCGCCGGTGAGACCGGGCAGGCGGTGATCGAGCGGTGCGATCTCGTCTGCTTCACCGGCAGCGTGCCCACCGGCAGGAAAGTCGCCGCCGCCGCGGCCGCTCGCCTCATCCCCGCCTTTCTGGAGCTGGGCGGCAAGGATCCGCTCATCATCACCCGGAGCGCCGATCTCGATCAGGCCGTCATCGCGGCGCTGCGCGGCTCGGTGCTGTCCACCGGCCAGGCCTGCCAGTCCATCGAGCGGATCTATGTGGACGCGTCGATCCATGACGCCTTCCTGGACCAGCTGGTCGAGGCCGTGCAGGCGGTGCGGCTGAACCATCCCGACATCAATCAAGGCGAAATCGGCCCGCTGATCTTCGACCGCCAGGCCGACATCATCGCCGCGCAGATCGAGGACGCCCGCGCCAAGGGGGCGATCGTTCACGCCGGCGGCGAGATCGAGACCCATGGCGGCGGCCGGTGGCTGCGACCCACCGTCCTGTCAGGCGTCGACCATTCCATGACCGTGATGACGCAAGAGACCTTCGGCCCGGTCTTGCCGGTCATGGCTTACGGTGACGTGGACGAAGCCGTCGCGCTCGCCAACGACACCGAATACGGCCTGTCCGCCGCAGTGTTCGCCGGAACCCTGGAGGAGGCCGAGGCGATCGCCCGCCGTCTCGATGCCGGCGCGGTCTCCTTGAACGACGCCGCGCTCACCGCCCTGTTCTACGAGGCGGAAAAGCAGAGCTTCAAGAACTCCGGCCTCGGCCCCTCGCGCATGGGCGCGGCCGGCCTCACCCGTTTTTTCCGCCGTAAAGCCTTGATCGCCAATACCGGCGCGCCCCTGCCGCTCGGCGCGTATCGGGAGGAAGGGTGAGCGGCTGCCCGCGCAGCCGCCATCACCCATATACGCAAGCTATATGAGGGCCGAGCCTTGAAAGCTGCGCCGCGTCGGTACGAACGCCCGCATGCGGAACAGCACCCAAAAACATCCGGACCCGGAACAATATCTTGCATTCGCGCGTAGTTCGTGACAGAAATATAACATCCCTCGCATCAGAAAAAGAAAGGGGATTCTTCATGACTCGCTTTTTTGTTCCAGCGGCGCTGATCGCCGCATGGCTGGCGTTCGCTTTCGCCGCCCCACGCCTGTTCGCAGTGGAAATGACGACGGTGCTGACGCTCGCCGGCATGGCCGCGACGGTGGTTGTGCTCGCCGTCACAGGCCATGTGTCCCGGCCCGATCCGCTCTCGCTCAATCTCACCGGCCGCCGGCCCTGGTGGGAGACGCGCTAGCTTATCCTTGGCCGCCAGCCGCCAGATGGCGCACGGCGTCCGCGCTCTCCCAGGTCTTGCCGCCCAGATAATCGCCGATGGCGAGAGTCTGGGCGTAGACCTCGACCCGACCATAAAGCCCTGACGCGAAATACGGATCGCCGCCCATCAGGACGCGCGCATCCGCTTCGTTGTCCGCCAGGACCAGGAAGCTCGACCCTATGATGCGCGCCTCGCCCGGCGCGCGGATCGGCCCGGCGGTCACGTAGCGCCGCCAATGCGTCTCCACATGGGCGAGATGCCCGTCCAGATGCTCGGCGCGCAAGCACGCGGCCGTCTGCAAATCCTCCACGTCATGGGCCAGGATCAGAAAGCAGGGCGTCTGCGGGCGCTTCACCGTGGGGCAGTCGGTCACGGCCGCTCCACCAGCTCGACACGGCGGTTCTGGGCGCGCCCGGCCTCGGACGTGTTGGAGAAGACCGGCGAAAGCGGCCCCACGCCATGGCCTTCGAGACGGGCGCCGGCGATTCCGTAGCGGTTGACGAGCGCCTGCACCACCGCTTCGGCGCGCCGCCCGGACAGGGTCTGGTTATAGGAGAGCGTGCCCGTCGCGTCGGTATGGCCGACCACGTAGAAGCGCATGTCCGGCCGGGCGTTCAGGAAGGCCGCGATCTCGTCGAGCGCCGGATCGGACTCCGCCTTCAGCGTGGCGGAGTCGTGTTCGAAGAACAGGCCGGTGAGGATCACCCGGCCCTCCTCGTCGATGCCGTCGCCGATGGCGTCGGCGTCGATCGCCACCAGATCGTCCACCAGCGCCTCGACCTCCAGCACGTCGATCTGGATCGCCACGATGTCCTGGGCGTACTGGGTGGTCGTCACCGCGATATAGATTTCCCCCTCGGCGCGGTCCTTGACCCCTGCGACATAGCCCGATCCGCCGCCGGTCGCCGAGCCCTGCATCAGCCGGATGCCGGCGGGCGGCAGGGTGTTGCGCCTGTAATAGGTGTCCAGCCATTTCCGGCTGCCCACCCCGTTCGCCTGGCTTGAGTCCGGAAACAGGCCCTCGGAGAGAATCTCGAAGCCCTCGGACTCAAGCGCCCGAAGATAATTCGCGTGCACCTCGCCGTGGGTGTGGTCGCCGGGGAGCTCGTAATAGGTCCGCGTGGCCCGGCCCTCCACCTCCACCCAGTCGTCGATGTGGCGATAGCCGGTCACCGGGCCGGTCGCGATCGCGTAGGGCTCGAAGGCCTGCACGTCCTGCCATTCGATTTCGGCGCCGGGATAGCGCGTCACCGCCGGGTGATCGGCGCTTCCCGCCACGTCCTGCGCCGCCGCCGCCGCGCCGGTCAGCGTGACCAGCAAAAGTGTGATGACCGCTCTCATTTCCGTCCCCTTTGCGCTCGTCCAGCGCAAAGGGTCATACGCTTATGCGCAAGGGGTCAAGGCCGCGCGTCTTAGCTGAACGCCTGCAGCCCGGTCTGCGCCCGGCCCAGGATCAGGGCGTGCACGTCGTGGGTGCCTTCATAGGTGTTCACGGTCTCCAGATTAATCGCGTGGCGCAGGATGTGGTATTCCTCCGCGATGCCGTTGCCGCCATGGATGTCGCGGGCCTCGCGCGCGATGGCCAGCGCCTTGCCGCAGTTATTGCGTTTCATCATTGAGATCGCTTCGGGCACCCAGGCGCCTTCGTCGAGCAGGCGCCCGAGCCGCAGCGCGCCCTGATAGCCCAGCGCGATCTCGGTCTGCATGTCGGCGAGCTTCTTCTGCACCAGCTGCGTGCCGGCGATGGGCTTGCCGAACACCATGCGCTCCATCGCGTAGTCGCGGCTTGCGCGCCAACAGAACTCCGCCGCGCCCATGGCGCCCCAGGAAATGCCGTAGCGCGCCTTGTTCAGGCAGGAGAACGGACCGCGCAGGCCGGAGACGTTGGGCAGCAGGTTCTCCTCCGGCACGAAGGCGTCAGTCAAGCTGATCGAGCCGGTCACCGAGGCGCGAAGGGAGAGCTTGCCTTCGATCTTCGGACAGTCGAAGCCGTCGGTTCCCTTGTCCACGATGAAGCCGCGGATCTTGCCGTCGAGCTTGGCCCAGACCACCGCCAGATCGCTGATCGGCGAGTTGGTGATCCACATCTTCGCGCCGTTGAGGATATAGCCGCCGTCGACTTTCTTGGCGTTGGTGCGCATGGCGCCCGGGTCCGACCCGCCGTCCGGCTCGGTCAGGCCGAAGCAGCCCACCCATTCGCCGGTGGCGAGCTTGGGCAGGTACTTCTTCTTCTGCGCTTCCGACCCGAACGCCTCGATCGGGTACATGACCAGCGAGGACTGCACGCTCATGGCCGAGCGATAGCCGGAATCGATCGCCTCCACCTCGCGCGCGATCAAGCCGTAGGCGACGTTGGAGAGCCCGGCGCCGCCATACTCCTCGGCCACCGTGGCGCCCAGGAGCCCAAGTTCGCCCATCTCCGTCATGATCGCGCGGTCGAAGTTTTCCTCGCGATAGGCGTCGATGACTCGCGGCAGCAGCTTTTCGCGGCAATACTGGCGCGCAGTCTCTGAAATCATCCGCTCCTCTTCGGAGAGCTGATGATCGAGATGCAGCGGATCCTCCCAGGAGAAGCTGAGAGCCTCGTCGGTCGCGGCGTCGAGCGCAGCCATGGCCAAGTGTCCTTCTCGTTCAGCTCCGGCGCCCATGCGGCGCCGCGAGCGGGTTTTGCGGAGAATGATATAAAGATATATCTTTTGCCTGTAACCTGTCGAACCGGTATTTATGTCGATCCGCCGGTGCGTGCACCCCGGTGTTAGCGGAGGCGCAGACATGCCCGCAACCCTCACAGAGAAAATCCTCGCGCGTGCGAGCGGGCGCGACGCCGTGTCTCCGGGCGAGATGATCACGGTGAACGTGGATCTGGCCATGGCCCATGACAGTTCCGGTCCGCGCCGGTGGAAGGCCCGGCTGGAGGCGCTGGGCGTCGGCTTGTGGGACCCGGAGCGCGTGGTCATCGTCTCCGATCACTATGTCCCCGCCGTGGACGCCGACAGCGCCGCCATCCTGAAACTCACCCGTGAGTTCGCGCGCGACTATGGCGTGAAGCATTTCTACGACATGAAGGGCATCTGCCATGTCATCCTGCCAGAGCACGGGTTCGCGCGGCCGGGCCTGTTCATCGCAGGCGGCGACAGCCATTCCACCAACGCCGGCGCGTTCGGCTGCTACGCCGCCGGCTTCGGGGCGACGGACATGACCGCCATCGTCGCCACCGGCGAGACCTGGACGGTGGTTCCCGAAACCATCCGCGTGGAGATCGACGGCGAGCTGGGCGAGGGCGTCGCCGCCAAGGACGTCATGCTCGCCCTGTGCCGCGATCTGGGCATGGGCAATCATTTCAAGGCCATCGAGTATGGCGGCGAGGCGGTGCGCGCCATGGACATGGAGCAGCGCACCGTGCTCGCCAACATGGCCGCCGAGCTCGGCGGCGAGACCGGGATCGTGGAGCCGGACGAAACGACGCTGCGCCATATCCGCGCCCATGGCGGGCGTGTGGACGAGGACGCGCTCGCCCGCTGGCGCTCCGACCCGGACTGCAGCTACGCGAAAACCCACCGCCTCGACGCCTCGGCTCTTGAGCCCCAGATCGCCGCGCCGCACAGCCCGGCGAACGCCGCGCCGGTGAGCGCGCATGAAGGCGTCGCCATCGACCAGGCCTATATCGGCGCCTGCGTCGGCGCGAAGCTCTCCGACCTGCACATGGCGGCGGAAGTGCTGAAGGGCCGCACTGTGGCCGCGGGCACCCGCCTGCTCGTGGCGCCGGCCAGCGCCAAGGTCACCGACGCTGCGGCGAAGGACGGCACGCTCGCCGTCCTCACCGAGGCCGGGGCGGTGATCCTGCCCTCGGGGTGCGGCGCCTGCGCGGGGCTCGGCGCGGGTTTGCTGGCCGAGGGCGAGGTCTGCCTCTCCTCCACCAACCGGAATTTCCAGGGTCGCATGGGCCACAAGGACGCGAGCGTCTATCTCGGCTCGCCCTACGCCGTGGCCGCCGGCGCGGTGGCGGGGCGGATCGTCGATCCGCGCCCCTATCTCGCGGAAAACCGGGAGGCGGCATGAGTTCGAGAGAGGGAACCGCCTGGGTCTTCGGCGACCGCATCGACACCGATCTGCTCGCCCCCGGCTACGCCATGAAGAAGGGCCCGGCCGAGCTCGCCAAGCACACGCTCGAAGCCGTGGACCCCGATTTCGCCGCCCGGGTGAAGCCCGGCGACATGGTGGTGGCGGGCTCTGATTTCGGCATCGGATCGAGCCGCGAGCAGGCGGCGATCAGCCTGAAGACCCTGGGCGTCTCGGCGGTGATCGCGAAAAGCTTCGCGCGCATCTTCTATCGAAACGCCATCAATATCGGCCTGCCCGCCGTCCAGCTCGACCCCGAAGGCCGCATCGCGGCCGGCGACCGGCTGCGTCTCGATCTGGAGGCGGGAAAGCTCGAGAACCTCACGCGCGGGGAGAGTTTCGCCGTTTCGCCCATCCCGCCCCATCTCATGGCGATGATCGAGGCGGGCGGCCTCATGGCCCATCTCAAAGAGCGGTTTCAAACCGCCGGATCGCCTTCAGGGAGCCTGACATGACCGCACCGAAACCCGGCCTGAAGGCCCGCCTCGACCAGGCCATGTCCGGCGGCGCCCCCGTGCTCGCCCCCGGCGTCTATGACGCCTTCTCCGCCCTGATGGTGGAGCGCGCCGGCTTCGAGGCGGCCTATTTGAGCGGCGCCTCCATCGCCTACACCCAGCTCGGCCGGCCGGATCTGGGCCTGATGAGCGCCAAGGAGGTGGCCGACACCGTCGCGCGCATCACCGAACGGGTGAGCCTGCCCCTCATCGTTGACGCCGACACCGGCTTCGGCAATGCGCTGAACGTCATCCGCACGGTGAAGACGTTCGAGCGCGCCGGCGCCGCGGCGATCCAGCTGGAAGACCAGCAACTGCCCAAGCGCTGCGGCCATCTCGCCGGCAAGACGCTGGTCAGCCGCGAAGAAATGACCGGCAAGGTCCGCGCCGCCGTGGACGCGCGCGCCAGCGAGGACACGCTCATCATCGCGCGCACCGACGCCATCGCCGTTGAAGGCTTCGACTTCGCCCTGGAGCGCGCCGAAGCCTATCTCGCCGCCGGCGCCGACGTGCTCTTCGTCGAGGCGCCCCAGGACATGGCCCAGATGGAGAAGATCGCCGCGCGCTTCAAAGGCCGGGTCCCGCTCCTCGCCAACATGGTCGAAGGCGGCCGCACGCCGCTGCGCACCGCCGCCGACCTCGCCAAGGCCGGTTACCCCCTCGTCATCACCCCCGGCGCGCTGGTCCGCGCGCTGGCCTTCATGGCGGAGGAATTCCTCACCGTGCTCAAGCAGGACGGCGCCACCAAGCGCTATCACGACCGCATGCTGGATTTCGGCCAGCTCAACGCCCTGCTCGGCATAGACGAGATGAAGGCGGACGGGGATCGGTATGACGCGGAGGGAAGAGAGGCGGCGGAGTAGGGGGCAACTAAGATTTCAGAGAGTCGGCGAAATCGAAGCACTCTTGTTGAAATTCTTGGTTTTTGGCTACGCTATCAGTTCCACCCCTCTTAGAGCGTCATCCTGACTGATTGAATCGGATTGGGGATTCCCATGGAGACCGAACTCTGATTCAGACTGTCTGCCGGGAGAGGAGGCCGGCGGACATGTCCAAGGCGTTATCTGTCGATCTTCGCAGCCGTGTTGTCGCGGCGGTGAAAGCCGGCGCGAGCCATCGTGAGGCGGCAGGCCGGTTCGGCGTAAGCGCGGCGAGTGTGAGCCGCTGGCGGCGTCTGGACCGCGAGCAGGGCGACGTGCGCCCCGGCCCGCTGGGTGGGGATCGCCGGTCGGGCCGGGTTGAGGCCCAGGCCGAGCTGATCTTGTCGATCCTCGACGAGACGGGGGACATCACGATCGAGGAGCTGCGCGCCGCGCTGGCGGAGCGCGGGCACAGCTTCGGCTACGGCACGATCCATCGCTTCCTGAAGCGGCGCGCCATCACGCGTAAAAAAAAGACCGGGCACGCGGTCGAACAGGACCGCCCGGACGTCCTGAAGCGGCGGCGCGCCTGGTTCGATGAGCTACTCCCCGGAATTCGGACGCTGACGGAAGCTACGATATGGGCTCTGCTGATCTTCGACGACGAGGAGATCGCAGATGTCGAAACGCAAGCAGCATTCGGCGGAGTTCAAGGCCAAGGTGG
>JBNPED010000024.1:0-67521 GCA_051117435.1 Oceanicaulis sp.
ACTTCATCAGGGCCGGCGGCGATCAAGGCCGCGCTTCATAGGCCGGACACATGACCGCTACCAGCCAATCCGTCAGATCACCGAAATCGCACTTGCCAAACGGAGGCCGTCCACACATGCGCCCCGCCTTGACAGACCAGGCGGTTTGATTGCTTTTGCCCGCTCTTCCTCCTACGCCGACCGACACGAAACGGATTTCCCATGCACGCCTATCGCACCCATACGTGCGGAGCGCTTCGCAAGCCCGACGTGGGCTCCACCGCGCGGCTCTCCGGCTGGATTCACCGCAAGCGCGACCATGGCGGTCTCTTGTTCGTGGATCTGCGCGACCATTACGGGCTGACCCAATGCGTGCTGGAGCCCGACAATCCCAATTTCGAAACGCTGGAGCGCCTGCGCGTGGAAAGCGTCGTGCAGGTGACCGGCGAGGTGGTCGCGCGCTCCGATGAAACGGTGAACAAGAACCTGCCCACCGGCGAGGTGGAACTCAGGGTCAAGGATCTCGCCATCCATTCCGCCGCCGAGGAGCTGCCGCTGCCTGTGTTCGGCGAGCCGGACTGGTCGGAAGAGGTGCGTCTGAAGCACCGCTATGTGGATCTGCGCCGGGAGAGCCTGCACAAGCGCATCGTGCTGCGCGCGCAGATCATCGACTCGCTTCGCCGGCGCATGGTGGAGCAGGGCTTCCTGGAATATCAGACGCCGATCCTGACGGCCTCCAGCCCCGAAGGCGCGCGCGACTTCCTGGTGCCCTCGCGCCTGCACCCGGGCAAGTTCTACGCGCTGCCCCAGGCGCCCCAGCAGTTCAAGCAGCTGATCATGGTCGCGGGCTTCGATAAATACTTCCAGATCGCGCCGTGCTTCCGCGACGAGGACGCCCGCGCCGACCGCGCGCCCGGCGAATTCTACCAGCTCGACATGGAGATGAGCTTCGTCGAGCAGGAGGACGTGTTTCAGGCCATCGAGCCGGTGCTGGCGGGGGTGTTCCGCGAATTCGCCGACGGCCGCACCGTGCCGGACGACGCCTTCCCGCGCATTCCCTACGCCGAAGCCATGCGCAAGTACGGCTCGGACAAGCCGGACCTACGAAACCCGATCGAGATGCAGGCGGTGACCGAGCATTTCGCCGGCTCCGGGTTCAAGGTCTTCGCCGGGATGATCGAAAAGAACTCCAAGGTCGAGGTCTGGGCGATCCCGGCGCCGAAGGGCGGCTCCAGGGCATTCTGCGACCGCATGAATTCCTGGGCGCAGAAAGAAGGCCAGCCGGGCCTCGGCTATATCTTCTGGCGCGAGGAAGGCGGCGCGATCGAGGGCGCTGGCCCGATCGCGAAGAATATCGGCGAAGAGCGCAGCGAGGCGATCCGCGCCCAGCTGGGTCTTCAGCCGGGCGATGCGGTGTTCTTCGCGGCGGGTGTTCCCAAAGACTTCGTCCAGTTCGCCGGCGCCGCCCGCAACCGGGTCGGCCGCGAGCTGGAGCTCTATGAAGAGAACGTCTTCAAGTTCTGCTGGATCGTCGATTTCCCCATGTATGAATGGGACGAGGAGAACAAGAAGGTCGAGTTCTCCCACAACCCGTTCTCCATGCCGCAAATGGACCCCGACGCCTTCATGGCGCTGGATCCCAGCGATCATGAGACGCTGCTGGGCATGAGCGCGTACCAGTACGACATCGTCTGCAATGGGGTGGAGCTGTCTTCCGGCGCGATCCGGAACCACCGCCCCGACGTGATGCTGAAAGCCTTCGAATACGCCGGCTATGGCGCGGAGGTGGTGGAAGACGCCTTCGGCGGCATGCTCAACGCCTTCCGCTACGGCGCGCCGCCCCATGGCGGCATCGCGCCGGGCGTCGACCGCATCGTCATGCTGCTCGCCGGCGTCGAGAATCTGCGCGAAGTCGTCATGTTCCCGAAAGACCAGCAGGCCCGCGACCTGATGATGAACGCCCCGGCATATCCCGAGCCGAAGCAGCTGCGCGAACTTCACCTGCGCACGGTCGTCCCCGAAGAGAAGAAATAGACTGGCGAATGAGCTGTCGGCCGGGCGGGGCGCGTTTCAGCCCCGCCCGGCCTGACCGCGTGCGCCGCCCGCCGCGCAGCGCCGCCGCTTCGCGCGCTTGTATGTCCGCACACGAAGTGCGAGTTTCGCGCCGGTTTTTATTTACGAATCCGCCCCCGGCTCGCCGAGAGGGCGACGCCGCCGTTCCGGCGGGGAGGGGAAGTCATGGTCGTCAACATCGTCGTCGTGATCGGCTTGATCGTCACGATAGCCACCGCGATTCCGGTCTTCACGGAGATGCGCAAGCACCCCAAGGGCCTGCACATCCTGTTCTTCGCGGAGATGTGGGAGCGCTTTTCCTATTACGGCATGCGCGGCCTTCTGATCTTCTATCTGACCCAGCACTTCCTGTTCGACGACGCCTTCGCCTCCACCCAGTACGGCGCCTACACCGCGCTGGTGTACCTTTTGCCGCTGATCGGCGGCTTCCTGGCCGACAAATATCTCGGCAACCGCAAGGCCATCGCTTTCGGCGCGCTGCTGCTGGTGGCCGGTCACATGACCATGGGCATCGAGGGCGAGCCCGCGCGCGAGGTCCTGACCTATGAAGGCGCGCAGTACGAGCTGGTCGCCGAGGGCCGCGGCGCCGAGCGCGACGTCCGCCTGGAAGTGGACGGCGCGCTTTACAGCTTCTCCGCCGACCAGGAGGGCGCGCTGACCATCGAGAACCTGCCGGCCGGCGCCGCCCTGCCGCAGGTCCTGCCGGCCGGGGCGTTCGACACCGAAGTCGTCGAGCGCAACCAACTCTACCTGCAGATCTTCTATCTGGCGCTCGCTCTGATCGTGATGGGCGTCGGCTTCTTGAAAGCCAACATTTCCTCCATCGTCGGCCAGCTCTACCCCGAAAACGATCCGCGCCGGGACGGCGGGTTCACCCTGTATTATTACGGCATCAATCTGGGTTCGTTCTGGGCGGCGATCCTGTGCGGGCTTCTGGGCGAGAGCGTGGGCTGGTGGGCCGGCTTCGGCCTGGCCGGCGTCGGCATGGCGGTGGGCTGGCTGGTGTTCATCCGCGGCCGCCTGCTGTTCATGCTGCCGGGCGCCAATCTGATCAGCCATGTGGGCAATCCGCCCGAGCCGGAAAAGCTGAAACAGCCGGTCTTCGGGCCGATCAACCAGGAATGGGCGATCTACGCCATCGGCCTTGCAGGCGTCGCGGTGAGCTGGCTCTTGGTGCAGTCCCACCAGGTCTCCATCCCGCTGCCGATCTTCGGCGGAGTGGATTTCATGCTGATCCTGCTGATCGCGGGCGGGGCGGCCTTCCTCGGCTATATGGCCTACTACATGGTCACCCAGTGTGACGCGGTGACCACCCAGCGGCTGATCCTGGCGATCATCCTGATCGTCACCTCGGTCGTGTTCTGGTCGCTGTTCGAGCAGGCCGGATCGTCGATGAACCTGTTCGCCGCGCGCAACACAGATCTGTCGGTGACCGACGCGCAATACTGGACCCTCGGTCCGATCGCTGTGGACATGTCGATCACGGCGAGCCAGACCCAGTCCTTCAACGCCGGCTTCATTCTGATCTTCGCGCCGGTGTTCGCCGGTCTCTGGGCGTTTCTCGCCAAGCTGCAGAAGAACCCCAACACGCCGCTGAAATTCGGCCTGGCGCTGGTTCAGGTGGGCCTCGGCTTCCTGGTTCTGGTCTGGGGCGTCAATTTCGCCGGCGAGGATTACCGCGTGCCGCTGATCTTCCTGGCGCTCGCCTATCTCTTGCACACCACCGGCGAGCTCTGCCTGTCGCCGGTGGGCCTGTCGGCCATCACCAAGCTCAGCCCCGGCGCGGTGGTCAGCTTCATGATGGCAGGCTGGTTCCTGTCCAGCGCCTTCGCCCAGTACGTGGCGGGGCTCATCGCCGCGCTGACCGCCACCGACACCGTGGCCGGGCAGGTGCTCGATCCCGAGCGCGCGCTTGACGGCTACGCCGCCGTGTTCGGGAGCATCGGCTGGTTCGCGGTGATCCTCGGCGTGGTCTTCGGCGCCGTGAGCTTTCTGCTCAAGCGCCTCGGCCATGGCCGTGCGGAGGACCAGCTCGCCAGGGACGGCGCGGAAGCCGCCGGCCCCGACCAGGACGCGCGCGACCTGCTCTAGCCGGCTCGCCGGTGCACCCTGCGGCCCCGGCCCGGGGCCGCAGGCGTTTCAGCCGCACCGTTCCCCGTCGGCCGGGCTGATCTCCACCACGCCGGTGGCGTGGTCGATCGTGAGCACCGCGCCCTCCAGCGCGTCGAGGCCCAGCAGGATCGCCGGCTCGCCCGACCAGCCCATGGCGCGGAACACGTCCACATCGGCCGCGATCACCGCAAGCGAGCGCGGGCACAGCCCTCCGATCCGCAACTCGTCGAGGCGGGCGAGCCGGGCCTCCTCCTCCTCGCGGGCGATCTTGGTCGCGCTCTCCACCAGATAGCGCACGACACCGGCCGGCGGTCGGATGCGCCGCTCCAGCCGGCGATTGATGATGGTGCGCGCCGATCCGGTGTCGATCAATGCGTAGACGGGCTCGCCGGCGCGGCGCAGCTCCACCCTGGTCACGGGCACGTTGCGCTCGGGATGCATCTGCGCGTCGGCGAAGCGCGGCGCGGCGACGTCGAGCCGCAACTCGGCGCGCGCGGTGTCGAGCGCGATCGTGCGCCCTTCGAACATGTCGTTGCCGAGAAGTCCGAAGATGGCGAGATCGAGATCGGTCGGCGCGGCGACGACCACGGCGTTGATGGTCTCGGAGACGGCGCCGGCCGCCTCGACGCGGCCCAGCGTCAGGCGTTCCGATTGGACGCGGTCGGTCAGGGTCTGCACCTCGGTGAGGTCTCCGGTCGGGACGAACCCGAACTCCACGGCCAGCGGTTCGGCGATGGCGGTGTGGCTCGCCCCGGTGTCGACGATGAAGGGCCAGGGCCCCCGCCCGTCGATCATGACGCCGGTGGAGAGCCGGCCTTCGACGGTGGGCTGCAGCGCGGTCACGCTCGGCGCCGCTTGCGCCGCGAGGAGCGCGGAGAGGGCGATGGCGATCATGGCGGGGCCTCCTGTCTCGGCGAGCGGGCCCGTCCCGCTCCAGTCTCAAGGCGGCGGATCCATCCTCCCTCTTCCGCGCCGGGAATTCCAGCGCCGGGACCGGCGCTAGAATGTGCCGCGCAAGGTCAGACGAACAAGCCGGCCGTTCTGGGCGATGCGCGATTCGCGCCCGGTGATCACGCCGCTGAGCCGGTCGGGATCGAAAAAGACCCGCTCGCGGCCGTATTCGACGTCGCCGATATTCTCCACATCGAGCCGCAAGGTCGCGCCGAACACGTTGGAGCGCTCGACAAAGACGTCGAAATCGCCGTGTCCGTTCTCGCGGGTGACAAGCTCGGACAGCCGGTAGTTCGTGTTGGGGTCGCCCCAGGCATAGTCGAACCCGTACGCCCAGGGCCGGTCGGCGAGATCCTGGCGGAACTCCACATACCAGTACAAGTCGTTCCAGCCTGAGAGCGGGCGGTCTTCGCCGGTCAGCGGATCGGTGACCTCGGCGTCGGTGTAAATGATATCGCCGCTCAACAGTCCGCCTTGCAATCCCAGCCGGTCGAGGGGCACGGCATAGCTTGTCTCAACCACAGCGATCGTGGCGTCGCCGACATTGCCCCAGGTGTCGAACCGGTCCCCGCTCACCGTTTCGACCGGAAGATAGTCGAACGCGTCCTGGCGCAGATCATAGCGCAGGGTCAGGGAGACGACGCCTTCCTCCCAGAAGCGCCGCTCCCATTCGGCTTCCGCGCGCCAGGTCTTGAAGGGTTCGAGGTCGGGATTTCCAAGATTGGTGGTGTCGTCGGAGAGGCTGGTGGAGGTAGCGAAGTCGTCGAAATCCAGCTGCGACACCTGACGCTCGACCAGCAGCGAGATCTGCTCATTGTCCGAACGCGCCCAGGTCAGGGCGGCGCGCGGCTTGGGATAGAAGAATTCCCGCTCGTTGGCGCCGTCTCCGCTCTGCGTGATGCGCGAGAACTCAAGCACCAGCCCGGTCTCCAGGGTCAGACCCGGGCGGGGAACATAGGTCCACGAGCCGAACATCTCGCCGCGGAGCTCTTCGATCCGGGTGTCGGAGACCGGCAGGTCGAGCTCGACGAACCCCGAGCCGTCGTCCTCGCTGAGGGTGAAGCGCGTGTCGAGGAAATTGAAAGCGCCTTCGACGCCGCCTTCGACCGTATGCCGATCGTTCGGGACCCAGGTGGCGAAGCCGCGAACCAGACTCTCGCCTTCCTCTTCCCGGGAATCGTCGCGGATCGCGGCGCGCCGGCCGTCCACGCGCGCGGTCTCGAACAAGGCGATCCGGTCCTCGACGCTCGTATTATAAAGGCCGATCAGCTTCAGGTTCAGCGTGTCGGACAGGGGGCGCGTCACGTCGCCGCCGAATTCGTAATTATACCCGTCCTCGTCGATATCGCCGGTCCGGATGAAATCGAGCGCGCCGCCGGGGCCGGAGACCAGGGAGGGCTCGCGCCAGTCGAACCAGTAGACTTCGCCCTGCGCGTTGAGGTTCACCGAGAACGCGCCGAACGCCGCGCCGGCCTGAACGCCGCCTTCCCAGTCGCGATAGTACTCCTTGGCGCGTTCGTCGCGCAGTTCGACCAGATCGCCGTCCGCGCCGGTCAGGATCTCACTCACCTCCAGGCGCTCGCGATTGGTGTCGCGCTCCAGATTGGCGGTCAGCTCCCAGGCGCCGAGCCGGAGTGAGCGGGAGATGTTGCCACGGAAGCTCGCCGGAGCCTCCTCGCGGAATTTCAGCTGCGCTTCGTAGGAGCCGGAGCCGCCGGCGTCGGCGCGGCGGATCACGTTGACGATCTGGGTCTGGCCGCGCACGTCGAAGCCCGACGTGGTCCCGCGAATCAGTTCGATACGCTGCACGTCGGCGGCCGGGATACGCTGCAGGATGGTGTCGAGGCCCTGCTTGGAGCTCGGGCGTTCGCCGTCGATGAGGACATTGCCGGCCGCGCCGCCGAAGCCGCGCTCGTTGCCGCCGCGCTCGAGGTTGAAGCCGGGCACGCGGTTGACCATGTCGAGCGCGGTGACGGCGTTGAACTGCTCGAAGAACGCCGGTTCGAAGACCACGCGGCCGTCTTCGGTCTCGCTCTGGGACAAGGCCGGGGCCCCGTAAAGACAGAGCAGACCGGCGCCCGCCGCGGCGAGCCGCTTCAAAGATGTCATTCGCGTCCTCCCAAACGCAAAACGCCGTCTTCGACGCGGCGCCTTCCACCCCGGTCATAGGCCGGGTGGAGCGCGGACTCCAATTAAGTTCCTGTCAGTTAAGCAGTCGCGCCCGGCTGAGGCGGCGTCGGAGTCAGCCGGTTCCGCCCACCGTCAGCCCCTTGATCTTCAGCGTCGGCTGGCCGACGCCGACAGGCACGCCCTGGCCGGCCTTGCCGCAGGTGCCCACGCCCGGATCCATCTTCATGTCGTTTCCGATCATGGAGATCTTGGTGAGCGCGGTGGGGCCGTCGCCGATGAGGGTGGCGCCCTTGATGGGCTCCATCACCTTGCCGCCGCGCACGCGATAGGCCTCGGTGCAGCGGAAGACGAACTTGCCCGAGGTGATGTCCACCTGGCCGCCGCCGAAATTCACCGCGTATATGCCGTCCTCGAGGCTTTCCAGGATCTCGCCCGGGTCATGCTCGCCCGCCTCCATGATGGTGTTTGTCATGCGCGGCATGGTGGGATGGGCGTAGCTTTCGCGCCGCCCGTTGCCGGTGGGCTCCATGCCCATGAGGCGCGCGTTCTGGCGGTCCTGCATATAGCCCACCAGCACGCCGTCCTCGATCAGCACGGTGCGCCCGGTGGGCGTGCCTTCATCGTCGAAGCTGAGCGAGCCGCGGCGCTGGTCGATGGCGCCGTCGTCCACGATGGTGACTCCCCTGGCCGCGACCTGCTCGCCGATGCGCCCGGAAAAGGCGCTTGAGCCCTTGCGGTTGAAATCGCCTTCAAGCCCATGGCCCACGGCCTCGTGCAGCAGCACCGCCGGCCAGCCCGGGCCGAGCACCAGATCCCATTCGCCCGCCGGCGCGTCGACGGCCTCCAGATTGACCTTGGCCACGCGCAGCGCCTCGTCGGCGAGCTCTTTCCAGGCCGAGGGCTCGATCCAGCGGGCGAACTCCGCGCGGCCGCCCGCGCCGGCCGAGCCGGTCTCGCGCCGTCCGCCGCGCTCGCAGGTCACCGAGACGTTGAGGCGCACCAGCGGGCGCACGTCGGCGCGCAAATCGCCGCCGGCGCGCACGATCCCGATCACGCGCCGCGAGCCCGACAGCGAGGCGGAGACCTGGACCACTTCGGAGTCCTTGGCGCGCAGATAGGCGTCGATCTCGGCCAGGAGATTGGCCTTGGCGTCGAAGCCGGGCGTCCCGACCACGTCGATATCGTCATAGAAGCGCTGATTGGTGCGCGCCGGGGGAGGGGCCATGACCGCGTCCGCGCCCTTGCGCGCGGCCGCCGCCGTTTCGCCTGCGCGCGTCAGGGCGGCGAGCGTCGGGTCGGAGCTGTGGGCGAATCCGGTGCGTTCGCCGAACACGCCGCGCAGGCCGAAGCCGCGCTCGGCGTCGAAGCTCGCGACTTTCAGCCGCCCATCGTCGAAGGCGAGGCTTTCGCTGGAGCTGGTCTCCAGAAACAGCTCGCCGTCATCGGCGCCGTGAAGGCAAGTCTCCAGCACGCGCGCGGCGTCCTCGGCGTCAAATTCGAAACTGGCGAAAGGATCGGCGGTCATGCGGGCTCCGTCGGGCTGGCGGCTATGGCCCACACATAGAGGTTTGCGCCGCGCGATGCGAGCCGGGCCGATGCATTCGCGTTCAACCTTGCGTGGGAAGGGTGATGTCGCAGACCGCGCCGTCCGGTTCGAACCGGAGTTCGGCGCCTGCGCCCGGCTCGCCGCGAAACATCTCCTGAATGAGCAGAAGCCCGAACCCGCGCCGTGGCTCGTCGGCCAGCGGTTCCGGAGAGGTTTCGCGCCAGCGCACCCGCACCGCGCCGCCCGGCTCGCTTGTCCAGGACAGGGTCGCCGAACCGGAGCGGTGCGCCAGCGCACCGTGCTTGGCGGCGTTGTCGCACAATTCATGAAGGACCAGCGCCAGCTTGCCGGCGAGGCCCGCCGTGATCCAGACCGGCGCGCCGTCCAGCGTCAGACGGCCTTGCTCCCGGCAGTCCACCGTCGCGCTCTCAATGATGTCGTCGAGGGCGACCATCGTTCCGTCGCCCTCGAAGATCAGCTGCTGGGCCACGCCCAACGCCTGAAGGCGTTCCTTGAAGCGCTTGACCGAGGAGCGGTGGGCGTCGTTCGAAAACGACAGGCGCGCCAGTCCGCCGACGATGGCGAGCGTGTTCTTCACCCGGTGGCTGAGCTCCTGATTGAGCAGGAGCTGGCGCTCTTCGGCTTCGACTTCGGCGGTGCGCTCTTGGACGATGAACAGAACACCCTCCGCCTCGCCGTCCTCGCCGCGAATCGGACTGAAACTGTAGTCGAACCAGGCGCGTTGCGGCCGGCCGTCGCGTGTGATGTCGAACCGGGCGCGGCGCTTGAAGACGGTCTTCCCGCGCTGGGCTTCGGCGATCTCCTCGGCGAACCGGGGCCCGGCCTCCGGCCAGACCAACGGGAGCGGGCGCCCGAGCGCGTCTCGGTTCTCGCCGAGGATCGCGCCGTAAGCGTCGTTATAGGCGGCGACCACCGCCTCCTTCCCCCACAGCACCACGGTGGGGAAGGCGGCGTCGAGCGCCAGATGCGCTGCGCAATCGAGCAGGGCCGGCCAGGCGTGCCGGGGCCCGAGCGCGGTATCCTCCCAGCCATATCGAGCGACGGCGTCGGCCATGGAAGTGAGGGGAGGCGACAAAACGGCCTCCTTTCGGGATTTGCGAATGTATAAATGCAATAACACCATCGGCCTCGGGGCGCGACCCCGGCGCTGAGGACCGTGATGACCAGGCGTTGATGCTCGCAGATCCCGGCGCCGGCCGGGCCGCTCAGGCGTCGCCGGCCTGGTGGCGGCGGAAGCGGCGGGGCTGGGCCTGCAGCGTGGCGTTCGCCGGATCGGCGTCGGCGGCGGCGGTGTAGGCCTCGTAGGCCGCGTCGTAGCGGCCCAGGGCCTCCAGCGCGATCGCCTCATTGAACCGGGCGAGGGCGGTCGGCGCGCCCAGATCGCCGGCGCGGCGCGCGGCGTCCAGAGCCTCGGAGGCGGCGCCGGCCTTGATCCGGGCGGCGGCGAGATTGAGCCATGCCTCGGCGAGGTCGGGATCGAGGCGCACCGCCTGTTCGAGATCGGCGCGGCCTTCGCGCACGATCCCGCGATCCATCGCGATCAGACCGCGATTGACGAGCACCCGCGCGCGCTGCGCGTCGTCCAGATCGCCGCTGCGCATCAGAACGTCGCACGCCCCGAGCGCGCGGCCGGTCTCCGCGCCCTGGCGCGCGCCTGATTCGCAGTCTTCAAGCGCGGAGGCGAGGGCCGGGCGGTCCACCGGCGCCTGGCCGAGGGCGGCGGCGTTGAACGCCAGCGCGGCCGCGGCGGCGAAGGCGAGCGCGGCGCCAAGGCCGCACAATCCGCCGGTCAGAGCCTTGCCCAAAGCCTTGCCACGGATGGCGTTTTCGTCAGCGTTGCGGTCCATGATCCCCTCCTCAAGGCGCAGCGTGTGGAAAACATTAGCAAAACCTTGCGCGTGGGGCCAACACCGACGTGGTCAAGCGGAGATGAAAAAACATCGGGCGCCGCGACAAAAAGGCGCTTATACGGCCCTGACAGTCACGGAGGCGGGGCCTATATTCCGCCGCGCTTACGCCCCGGGCGGCCCGTCCGTCCCGGCGCGAACCATCTCTAGTTCCTCGGGGGAGCCATGCGTTTTCCGGCCGCTCTCGGCGCCATCGGCGCCTTGTTCAGTTTGATCACCGCCGCCGCTTCGGCGACGCCAAATTACGCCGTGGACGGTCAGCTGGGTCTGCAGCCGGCCGCGACGCCGGTGATGGATCTGATCCACAGCTTCCATACCGAGCTTCTGATCATCATCACCGGCATCTCGCTTCTGGTGCTCGGCCTCTTGGTCTGGGTGATGGTGCGCTACAACAAGAAAGCGAACCCGAACCCCAGCAAGACCAGCCACAACACGCTGGTCGAAGTGGTGTGGACCGCCGCCCCGATCCTGATCCTGGTGATCATCGCGATCCCGAGCTTCCGCCTGTTGTACTTCCAGGACGTGATTCCGGAGTCCGACTTCACCATCAAGACGACCGGCAACCAGTGGAACTGGACCTATGAGTATGTCGATCATGGCGGCTTCCAGTACGTGGCCAACATGATCGCCGACGAGGACGTGGCGGGCTGGCCGATCGAGGCGCACCGCAACCTCACCACCGATCTGCCCATGGTGGTTCCGGTCGGCGCGACGGTGCGCATGGAGGTGACGGCCTCTGACGTGATCCACAACTGGGCCATGCCCGCCTTCGGCATCAAGATGGACGCCATTCCCGGCCGGCTGAACGAAACCTGGTTCCGCGTCGACGAGCCGGGCGTGTTCTACGGCCAGTGCTCCGAGCTGTGCGGGCTTCGCCACGCCTTCATGCCCATCGAAGTGCATGTGGTGCCCCAGGACGTGTTCGACGCCTGGATAGAAGCCGCCAACGACGATCCCTACGAGGCGCCCCGCGTCCTCTACGCCCATTACGATTCGCTACGCGGTGAGACCCGCGTGGCCGCCGCCCGCTAAGGAGAGCGATGATGACGGACGCGACCGCGACGCACCATCACGACGACCACACCCCCAGCCTCTGGGACTGGAAGCGGTGGGTCTATTCGACGAACCACAAGGACATCGGCACGATGTACCTCATCTTCGCGATCATCGCGGGGGTGATCGGCGGCGCCATGTCCGGCCTCATCCGCTGGGAGCTGGCCGAGCCGGGTCTGCAGGTCTTCACCGGCCAGAACACCGGCTGGGGCGCGATCTTCGGCAACGAGCACAACTACAACGTCATCACCACCATGCATGGCCTGATCATGATCTTCTTCATGGTCATGCCGGCGCTGATCGGCGGCTTCGGCAACTGGTTCGTGCCGCTGATGATCGGCGCGCCTGACATGGCGTTCCCGCGCATGAACAACATCTCGTTCTGGCTGCTGCCCTTCTCCTTCCTGCTGATCCTGATCTCCATGTTCGTACCGGGCGTGGGCGGCGATCTGGGCTTCGGCGGCGGCTGGGTGATGTACCCGCCGCTCTCGACCACGGGCCATAACGGGCCGGCCTTCGACCTGGTGATCTTCGCGCTGCACATCGCTGGCGTGAGCTCGATCCTGGGCGCGATCAACTTCATCACGACGATCTTCAACATGCGCGCGCCGGGCATGACCCTGCACAAGATGCCGCTGTTCGTGTGGTCGATCCTGGTGACGGTGTTCCTGCTGCTGCTGGCCGTGCCGGTTCTGGCGGGCGCGCTGACCATGCTGATCACCGACCGCAATTTCGGGACGACCTTCTTCGATCCCGCCGGCGGGGGCGATCCGGTCATGTACCAGCACCTGTTCTGGTTCTTCGGCCACCCGGAAGTCTACATCCTGATCCTGCCGGGCTTCGGCATGATCTCCCACATCGTGTCGACCTTCTCGCGCAAGCCGGTCTTCGGCTATCTGGGCATGGCCTACGCCATGGTGGCGATCGGCTTCATCGGCTTCATCGTGTGGGCCCACCACATGTACACGGTCGGCCTGAACGTGAACCTCAAGGCGTACTTCGTCGCCGCCACGATGATCATCGCGGTGCCCACCGGCATCAAGATCTTCTCCTGGATCGCCACGATGTGGGGCGGCTCGATCAGCTTCCGCACGCCGATGCTCT
This sequence comes from Oceanicaulis sp., assembly GCA_051117435.1. Lineage (GTDB taxonomy): Bacteria > Pseudomonadota > Alphaproteobacteria > Caulobacterales > Maricaulaceae > Oceanicaulis. The sequence continues at coordinate 12,877 of JBNPED010000024.1, forward strand.
ACGCCATCGGGTTCATCTTCCTGTTCACCGTGGGCGGGGTGACGGGCGTGGTGCTCGCCAACGCCGGCATCGACCAGTCGCTGCACGACACGTATTACGTGGTGGCTCACTTCCACTACGTGCTGAGCCTGGGTGCGGTGTTCTCGATCTTCGCCGGGTTCTATTACTGGTTCGAGAAGATCTTCGGCGTGAAGTACAACAGCTTCCTGGCGCGCACCCAGTTCTGGCTGTTCTTCATCGGCGCCAACGTGATCTTCTTCCCGCAGCACTTCCTCGGGCTGGCCGGCATGCCGCGCCGCTATGTGGACTATCCCGACGGCTTCGCGTTCTGGAACATGGTCAGCTCCTACGGGTACCTGATCATGGCCGCGGGCATGGTCGTCTTTTTCGCCCTCCTGATCGAAGCGGCCATGCGCCGGCGTCCGGCCGAGGCCAATCCGTGGGGCGAGGGCGCGACGACGCTGGAGTGGACCCTGTCCTCTCCGCCGCCTTTCCACCAGTTCAACGAGCTGCCGAAAATCAAATAGGCGGTTTGCTGAACGCGAGCTTGCAGCAAGGGACCCTTTGGTGACCCGACCCTCTGCAGACCTGAAGCCGGGCGGCGCTGTTCACGCAGCGCCGCCCGAGCGCCATGAACGCCCGGCGGCCGTGTCCGCCGCCGGCGCGTCCTGGCGCGACTATGTGGACCTGATGAAGCCGCGGGTGATGACGCTCGTGGTGTTCACCGGGCTCGCCGGGCTCGTCGCGGCGCCGGGGGCGATGAACCCGATCTCGGCGGCGATCGCCATCCTGTGCATCGCCGTGGGCGCCGGGGCTGCGGGCGCGTTCAACATGGCCTATGACGCCGATATCGACGCGGTGATGAAGCGCACTCGCAAGCGCCCCGTGCCCACCGGCCGGGTCCCGGCGGGCGAGGCCTACACCTTCTCCGGCGTCATGAGCCTCGCCTCGGTGACGCTCATGGCGCTGGCGACGAACTATGTCGCGGCCGGCCTTCTGGCCTTCTCGATCTTCTTCTACGCCGTGATCTATACGATGTGGCTGAAGCGCTCGACGCCGCAGAACATCGTCATCGGCGGCGCGGCCGGTGCGTTTCCGCCGATGATCGGCTGGGCGGCGGCGACGGGCTCGGTCAGCCTCGACGCGGTCATCCTGTTCGCCATCATCTTCCTGTGGACGCCGCCCCATTCCTGGGCGCTGGCGCTCTACAAGTCCGGCGACTACGCCGCGGCGAACGTGCCGATGATGCCGGTGGCCAAGGGCGCGAAATCCACGCGCTTTCAGATCCTGATCTACACCGCGCTCTATCTCGCGGCGACGGCCGGTCCGGTGGTCACCGGGCTCGGAGGTTTGCTCTACGCCGCCGCGGCCGGGCTCGGCGGGCTGCTGTTTGCGGTGCTGGCTGTGCGCGTCCACGCCTCGCGGGCCGGCGACACGCCGAACGCCGAAGACGAGCTTTACGCGGTGCGCGCCGGAGACAAGTCGGCGCGCGACCTGTTCGCCTATTCCATCGCGCACCTGTCGTTGCTTTTCGCCGCACTGCTGGCTGAGCACGGCGCGGGCGCACATATCGCGCTTGGGCCGCTGTTCTAGGGATCACGCATGACCGATCGGACCGTTCTAAGCGACAAGCCGGACACGCCGCCCAACGCGGATCCGCTGCAGGACGACAAGCTGCGCGACGCTCAGGGCCGGGTGATCGAGACGGTGAAGCTCACCCCCGAGGAGGAGGCCGCCCGCAAGCGCCGCAATCTGGCGATCGCGTTCGGGCTGGTGGCGTTCACCGCGCTGATCTTCGTGGTGACCGTGGTGCGCATGTCGTCGAATTATAATGCGGGAGGCTGAAGTGATCGCGCGCTGGTTCAATTCGCTGGATCGCAACATCAAGATCGTCGCCGCGTGCGGCGCGGTGGTCGCCGGCATGGTGGGCATGGCCTACGCCGCGGTGCCGCTCTACGACCTGTTCTGCCGGGTCACCGGCTATGGCGGGACGACGCAGATCGCCCAGTACGATCCCGACGCGATTCTCGACCGGGAAGTCACGGTGCGCTTCGACGCCTCGGTCAATCGCGACTTTCCCTGGTCGTTCGAGCCGCTGCAGCGCCAGATGACCGTGCGGGTCGGCGAGACCGCGCTCGCCTTCTACCGCGCCACCAACACCACCGACCGTCCGGTGACGGGCGTGGCGAGCTATAACGTCACCCCGTTCAAGATGGGGCCGTATTTCTCCAAGCTGGAATGCTTCTGCTTCAACGAGCAGACGCTGCAGCCGGGCGAATCGATGGACATGCCGGTGATCTTCTTCGTCGATCCGCTGATGGACGAAGAGGCGCGCCTGGACGACATCCGCACCGTGACCTTGTCCTACACCTTCTTCGCGGCCGAGGACGAGGCGATCTACGAGACCGCGCAAGGCCCCGAGGCGGGCGCGGAAGCGTCATAAGCGCGCGTTCTGCTGACAGGCGCGCATCGCAATTGATGACCGGAAGGGGCGGGGCTATACACCCGCACGACCCGGGGAAACAGAAGACTGGCAGGAGACGATTCATGGCCGGCGGCGCCGTCAAACACGATTATCACCTCGTCGAACCGAGCCCGTGGCCCTTCGTGGGCTCGCTGGGCGCGTTCGTGCTGTGCTTCGGCCTCGTGGTGTTCATGAAGGGTCTCGTTACCGACGAGGCCAGCTGGGCCTATTTCTTCATGGCCAAGGGCGCGCCCTGGATCCTGCTTCTGGGGATCGGGATCGTGCTCTACACCATGTTCGGCTGGTGGGGCGACGTGATCAAGGAAAGCCGGCGCGGCGACCACACTCCGGTGGTGGATCTGGGTCTGCGCTACGGCATGATCCTGTTCATCGTCTCCGAGGTGATGTTCTTCGCCGCGTGGTTCTGGATCTTCTTCGAAATGGCGATCTTCCACGGCGTGCGCGCGGGCCCGGAATGGTACGGGCCGGCCATCGGCGCGGACTTCTCCGGCTGGGCCGACGGCGTGCCGGGCGTGGAGACGTTCGATCCCTTCCATCTGCCGCTGATCAACACGCTCGTGCTGCTGCTGTCGGGCACCACGGTGACCTGGGCTCACCACGCCCTGCAGCATGACGATCGTCGGGGCGCCAAGCTGGGGCTTCTGCTCACCGTGATCCTCGGCGTGTGCTTCACCGCGCTGCAGGCCTACGAGTACACCCACGCCCATTTCGACTTCGCCGGCAATCTTTACGGCGCGTCCTTCTTCATGGCGACGGGCTTCCACGGCGCGCACGTGATCATCGGGACGATCTTCCTGGCCGTGTGCCTGATCCGCCTGTTGGCCGGACACTGGACCGCCCAGAAGCATTTCGGCTTCGAGGCGGCGGCCTGGTACTGGCACTTCGTGGACGTGGTCTGGCTGTTCCTGTTCGTCTTCGTCTACGTGGCCTTCCAGGGTCTGGGCACGTACTAGACGCCTTGTCCACCGAACCCAATCCCGTCTCCGCCGGCCTCAAAGGGCGCTGCCCGGCCTGCGGAGACGGGCCCATGTTCTCCGGCTATCTGACGATCGCGGAGCGCTGCAAGGTCTGCGGCGCGGATTTCACCGCCGCGGACGCCGGCGACGGGCCGGCGGTCTTCATCATGTTCGCCGTCGGCTTCATCGTGGTGCCGCTGGTGCTGGTGGTGGAGCTCGCCTACGCGCCGCCGACTTGGGTGCATATCGCGCTCTGGTTCCCGCTGACGGCGCTGCTGGTGGGCGCACTGCTGCGCCCGTTCAAGGGCGTGCTCTTCGCCCTGCAGTTCAAGAACAAGGCGGCCGAGGGGCGGCTGGACGAGGACTGATCGCCTCAACATGTCGCCGGTGTCTGCTCGGCGAGGCCTCCCCTTTCAATCCATACTGGAAAAGTCCGCAAGGCGGCCGGGGCGTGTCAAGGACGACCGAGCTCTGCGCGGTAACCGCAGCGCGGCGGGGCCGAAGGCCCCGTCCTTGACCCGCCGCGGCCTTTGCGAAAATGCTTGGCATGGATCGACGGAGCGGAAGGGTCGTTCGAACGATGGCGGATCCCGAACCGAGCCGGTAGGATTGAGCCAGGAGGACCTCGCCATGGCGGAAAACAAGACCCAGCCGACCGCCGCCGCCGTCGAGGCCTTCCTCGCCGCCGTCGAGCCGGAGACGAAGCGCGAGGAGGCCCTCCGGCTGGACGCGCTGTTCCGCCGCGTCACCGGCTGGACCCCGGTCATGTGGGGGCAGAGCATGATCGGCTATGGCCGGTATCATTACAAATACGAGAGCGGGCGCGAGGGCGATTTCTTCGCCACGGGGTTCTCCCCGCGCAAGGCGAACCATTCGATCTACATCCTGCTGGGCTACGCAGATCACGGCGAGATCCTGGCGCGCCTCGGCAAGCACTCCATGGGCAAGGCCTGCCTTTACGTGAAGAAGCTTGCGGACATCGATCTGGACGTGCTCGCGGAATTGATCGAAGCAGGGCTGAAGGATCTCTCTGCGAAGTATCCGGTCAAGCCGAGCTGAAAAAAGGCGCCCGTCCATGACCAAGACCGTCGTCATCCACACCGACGGGGCGTGTTCGGGAAACCCGGGGCCCGGCGGCTGGGGCGCGATCCTGGAATACGGCGGCAGGGAGAAGGAGCTCTCCGGCGCCGAGGCCGAGACCACCAATAACCGCATGGAGCTGATGGCCGCGATTCGAGCCCTCGAGACGCTCAAGCGGCCCTGCAGTGTGCGGCTGGTGACCGACAGCACCTATGTGCGCGACGGCGTCACCAAATGGATCCACGGCTGGAAGAAGAACGGCTGGAAGACCGCCGCGAAAAAGCCGGTGAAGAACGAAGATCTCTGGCGCCGGCTCGACGACGCGCAACAGCGCCATGACGTGACATGGGAATGGGTGAAGGGCCATGCCGGCCACCCGGAGAATGAACGCGCCGACCAGCTCGCCCGAGAGGCCATCGCGACGCTGGAGTAGCCGTCAGGCGTTCAGCACCTGAAACAGAATGTAGCAAGCTCCGAATATCGCGGCGCCGCCGATGCGGAACGCCAGACGCGGCGCGCTTTTCTTGGTCTGCTCCCAGATCATTGCGCCGAGCCAGCTTCCCACGAGCAGGGCGATCAGGAATGTTGCAATGAAGATCGCCGCCTGCATCTTCGCCTAGCGCGCTTCACGCATGACCGCTCGCGGCGGTGAGGAATTCCGGCGTCACGCCGAGCAGGCCCAGGGCGCGCGCCCATTTCTCCTCATGGCCGGGACTGAACAGGAGGTCCTCCTCCGGCTCGGCGACCAGCCAGGCGTTGGCGGCGATCTCGTCCTCCAGCTGGCCGGCGTCCCAGCCGGCGTAGCCGAGCGCCATGACGGCGCGCCGGGGCGGAGCGTCGCAGACGAGGCAGTCGAGAATCTCCCGCGTGGCGGTCAGCGCGACGCGGTCGGCGATCACCAGGCTGCCCGGACCGCACCCGGCGTCGGGGGTGTGCAGCACGAAGCCGCGATCGCGGTCCACCGGCCCGCCGTCGAGCACGGGCGTGTCGGGCGCGCGCTCGGCCTGCGCGATCTCCAGCTGATCCAGCAGATCGGGCAGGTGCAGCCCGTCCATGGGCCGGTTCACGATCAGACCCATGGCCTGGCCGTCGTCATGGCTGCACACGAAGACCACCGAGCGGTCAAAGCGCGGATCGCCGATCAGCGGGCTGGCGATCAGCAGCTTGCCGCTCAGATAGCCGGATTGGGAGACGGGCTGGGACATGACCATGAGCTTCAGCCCTTCTTCGCCGCGTGTCCAGTGGCCGGGCCGCCGCGCCTTGCCGCAGGGCGGCGCGGGGGCTAAGTGCAAACTCCCAACCCTGCAAGAAAGGTCCCCCTCATGACCATCCAAGTCGGCGACACCCTGCCGGACGTCACCTTCATGACCATGACCAATGACGGCCCCGCGCCCGTCAGCACCGACGACGCTTTCGCCGGCAAGCGCGTGGCGCTGTTCGCGGTGCCCGGCGCGTTCACGCCCACCTGCTCGGCGCGCCATCTGCCGGGCTTCGTGGAGAAGGCGGGCGAGCTCAAGGCCAAGGGCGTCGACCGCATCGCCTGCACCTCGGTCAACGACGTCTTCGTCATGGGCGCCTGGGCGAAAGACCAGAACGCCGGCGACCAGGTGATGATGCTGGCCGACGGCAACGGCGATTTCGCCAAGGCGGTGGGCCTTGAGTTCGACGGCTCGAAATTCGGCATGGGCGTGCGCTCCCAGCGCTACGCCATGGTGGTCAACGACAAGAAGGTCGAGCACCTCTTCATCGAAGACGCCGGCGCCTTCGAGGTCTCCAGCGCCGAGCACATGCTGAGCCAGCTTTAGGGTCCGGCTGCGAGTCTCCCTCTGCTTGGGGGAGACTCGACCGAAACCCGCCGCGCTCCGGCGCCGTTGCCCTCGCGCAAGCTGCGCGAGGGTTTTTCATGTTCGTCGAAACCATCAAGACCGACGGCCTCTCCCATCTCTCCTATCTGGTGGGCGACGGCGACAAGGCGGCGGTGATCGATCCGCGCCGGGATTATCAGGTCTATGAGGAGCTGGCGTTGAAGATGGGCGTACGCATCGCCTTCGTCTTCGAGACCCACAGGAACGAAGATTTCGTCTCCGGCGCCGAGGATCTCGCCCGGCGCACGGGCGCGAAGGTCTTGCGCGGGCCCACCGACGAATACGACGTGCACTACGCCAAGGTCCCGCCCGAGCACGACCGCGTTCATCTGGGCGAGGCGAGCCTTGAGGTGCTGCACACGCCCGGCCACACGCTGGATTCCATTTCCTTGGTCCTGCGTCATCACGAAACCGGCGACACGCCGCTCGGCGTGTTCACCGGCGACGCGCTCTTCGTCAACGATGTGGGCCGCACCGATTTCTATCCCGGACGCGATGAGGAGGTCTCCGGCCTGCTCTATGAGTCCCTGCACGAGAAAATCCTGCCGCTTGGCGATCAGACAGTGGTCTATCCCGCCCACGGCGCCGGCTCGGTGTGCGGGCAGGGCATGGCCTCGCGCGACTTCACCACGATCGGATATGAGAAGGCGCACAATCCCGCGCTTCAGGAAGACCGCGACGGCTTCATCGCCATGAAGACGTCCGAGCAGCACGAGAAGCCGCCCTACTTCAAGAGGATGGAGACATTGAACGCCGGCGGCGCGCCGCGCATCGGGCCGCGCCCGGCGCCGGTTCAGCCGCTGGACGCGGACGCCTTCATCCGGCGCATGACCGACGGCATGGTGGCCGTCGACGTGCTGATGGCGGAAAGCTTCGCCGGCGCCCATCCGCCGGGCGCGATCTCATTGCCGCTGTCCATGCTGCCCGCCTTCGCAGGCTGGCTTCTGCCTTACGACACTCCGCTGGGCCTCATCGCGGCGAGCCCGCAGCAGGCCGAGTCCGCCGCCCTGCAATTGTCGCGCATGGGCTTTGACGACGTGCGCGGATACCTCAAGGGCGCGGTCACCGCCTGGGCCACCGCAGGCTATCCGGTGGACCGCATCGCCTCCATCGACGGGCCCGCCTTCAAAGCGGCGCTGGAGCAGGGCGAGGCGCTGAACATTCTCGACGTGCGCAGCCCCTCGGAATTCGAGGCCGGCCATGTGGACGGCGCGGTGAATATCTACGCCGGCGAACTGCCCCAGCGGATCGGCGAGCTGGACGCGGCGAAGGGCTGGATCGTCATGTGCGGGTCCGGGCAGCGCGCCACCATCGCCGCCTCGGTGCTGCAGCGCGCCGGGTTCGACCGGCTGCGAATCTTCTGGGGCTCGATGAAGGCCTGCAAGCAGCTGGGATGCCGCATGGCCGCTTAAGCACCGGGCGGCTCGAACCGGTCGGGTACGCCGGCGATCACCGACGCGGCGGCGTCTTCAGGGCGCAGGGGGCGCGAGAACCGCCAGCCCTGGCCGTAATCACACCCCAGATCGGCGCACAACGCCGCGCCGTCCTCCGTCTCCACGCCTTCGGCGACGATGGTCATGGAATAGCTGCGCGCGATGGAGACCACGCTCTTCACAATGGCGCGCGCGGACGGGTCGGCGAGGGCGGCGCGCACGAAATACTGGTCGATCTTGACCGTATCGAAAGGGAAGCGGTCGAGCCGCGACAGCGAGGAATAGCCGGTCCCGAAATCATCGAGCGCCAGCGACACGCCGGCGGCGCGGATGGCCTTCATCGCCGCCTCCGCGGCGTCGGGCTCCTTCATCACCTCGGTCTCGCTGAGCTCCAGCTTGAAGCGGTGCGGCGGCAGGCCGGTCTCCTCCAGCATGGCGAGCAGGGTCTCGGCGAAACCGGGCGCGCAGATCTCCGACGCCGTGGCGTTGGCGGCCAGGAACAATGTTCCAGCCGTCTGCGAGGCCGCCGACCAGGCTGCCGCGTCGGCGGCCGCGGCCCGGCGCACAAGCGCGCCGAGGCGCGCGGTCAGGCCCTGTTCGGCGGCGAGCGGCAGGAAGTCGTCCGGACCCATCACGTCGCCGTCCTCGCGCACCCAGCGCGCCAGGGCCTCGAAACCGGCGAGGCGCCGGGTCTTCAGTGATACGACGGGCTGATGAAACGCGATCACGTCGCCGGCGCTCAGCGCCGCGTCGAGCGCTGTTTCGAGGTCGACGCGCGCAAGCCCGCCCCGCGGCGCCGCGCCGGCCGGAAGCAGGAGACCGCGCCACAGCCCGTCCTCCGCCGATCCGATGAGCCGGGCGTAGCGCACGCGCCCGTCCCGGCCGATGAGGCGCAGGCGGGCGTCGACGGATTGACCCGCGCGGACCGCATCGAGAGTCGCGCGGTCGCCCGGCGCGGTCACGTCGGTAAGCTCCTCCAGCGATGCCAGGTCGCCGCCGAGCCCGAAGCGGGACGCGTCGCCGGACTGGTCAAGGCGTCCGGTGTCCAGGCGCACCGACAGGGCCAGGGCGCCGGCGGCGCCGGCCGCGGCGGCGTGGAAGGCGTCCGTCATGGTCAGCGGATCGGGTCGTCGCGCAGGATCGCGAACTTGAGGTGATCGCGCCAGCGCCCGTGAATCTTGAGGTATTTGCGCGCCACGCCTTCCGGCGTGAAGCCCACCGACAAAAGGAGCTGGCGCGAGGCTTCGTTGTCGAGCCGCGTCGCGGCCTCCACCCGGTTCAGCCGCAGCGGGCCGAACGCGAAGGCGAGCATCCGGCGCACGGCGGCGCGCGCATGGCCCTTGCGCAGATAGGGCGCGCCGATCCAGTAGCCGAGATCGCCCGCCTGCAGCACGCCCCGACGCACATTGTTCAGATTGCACGCGCCCATGAGCACGTCGTCACTGGCGCGGAAAATGAAGAAGGGATACCCGCCGCCGGATTCGATGTCCGCCTGATAGCGGCGCAGCCGGCGCTTATAGGCCGAGCGGGTCAGCTCGTCCTCCGCCCAGCTCGGCTCGAAGGGCTCGGTATGGGCGCGGCTGGCGTAGCGCAGCTTGGCCCAGGACTCATAATCGTCGAGGCTGGGATGGCGCAGGCGCACGCCTTCGCCCCAGAGCACCTGATCGCTCGCATCCTCGCGCCAAAGCGCCATCGCCCCGGACCTTCCGCCGTCTCTTCCCCGCGCAGTAGACGGCGCGAAGGCCGTCACCGCAAGCAAAGAGGGCAGGGATGGTCACCCGCGCTTTAACGTCAACCGCCCGGCCCGCATGTGATACGCGCCGTAGACGCCGATCAGCGCGAGCGCCATCGCGAACCAGGTGATCGCATAGGCGAGATGGCGCTCCGGCGGGGTCTGGGTGAGATGGGCCGGCGGCGCGCCGGTGTCGCGCGCGAGCCACCAATCGGGGGAGAGCGCGCCGCGCGCGAGGCCCAGCGCGTCGGCCATGGCGTTCGGGGCGTAGGCGTAGAAGCCGTCCTCGCCGCTGTCCGGGGTGAACGGACCGGCGCCCAGCGGACGCTCGAACCGCAATTGCGAAACCGGAGCCGAGCCCGCCGGCACGCCCGAGGCGCCGGCGCGCGCGGTGTCCAGCGGATCGAAGCGCACCTCGGCGAGGATTGCGGCGGACGGGGCGCAGTCGGGGGCGGTCACCGGCGCGAACACCCGCCAGCCCGGCCCGCCCTCCGGTCCGATGCCGTAAACGCGCACATAAGCCGGCCGCACGACCGCGCCGGAAGCGTCGAACCCCCGTCCCGGCGCGGCCTGTCCCTCGCACAGGGCTTCAGCGAGCGTCGCCGGCGCCGCGTCTCGGGTGGCGGCGAAATCGGCCAGCAAATCCTGCTTCCAGACGCGCCGGTCCAGCTGCCAGCTTCCAAGCCAGACGAGAAGCGCCAGCGCGGCGAGGGTGAAGAGGGAAAGGACCGGATAGGGACGGAAGGTCATGGCGCGGATATGGCGCCCCGGCCGCAGCGTGTCACGTCCCGGCTGCGCGAAAACGCCAGACCCGGGCCAGCGCCACGTCCCGGTCCTCCAGCGCCCGGCTCGCCGGCGTGTCGAAGCGCGCGATCGCCTCGAGGCGGGCGCGGGGCAGGAAATGCCGGCCCGGATCGCCGATGAGCACGGCCGCGCCGCGCTTTGCGAGGGTTTCGAGCCAGTCGGCGATGCACGCCCCTGCGCCGGCCTCGTAGAAGACGTCGCCGGCGAGCACCACGTCCCAGCCGCGGTCCTCGCCGACGAGATCGGCGTGCACGGCCGAGAGCGAAACGCCGTTCAGCGCCGCATTGCGGCGCGCCGCCTCCACCGCGAACGGGTCGATTTCGCTGGTCAGAACCTCGTGCGCGCCGGCCTTCGCCGCGGCGATCCCGGCGATCCCGCAGCCGCAGGCGAAATCGAGAACGGATTTTCCTGCAACGCTTTGCGGGTGATCCATGACGTAGCGCGCCAGGGCCTGGCCGCCGCCCCAGGCGAACGCCCAGAAGGGCGGGGCGAGGCCGGCCTCGCCCAGCGCCTCCTCGCTCTGCTCCCACACGTCATAGGCGTCGTCGGCCAGATGAAAGCGCAAGTCCGGCGTCAGCGGCGCGGATCCGATCCGGGTGTGGTCTGCGATGAAGCGGGCGGGATCGAGCCTCGCGGCGGAGCCGGTCTCGTCCGGGTGCGGGAGGCCCATGACCGGGCGCCTCTAGGCTTGGCTCGGGTGCGGCACGAAGGCCAGGGCGACACCGTTATTGCACCAGCGCTGGCCCGTGGGGCGCGGCCCGTCGTCGAAGACATGGCCCTGGTGCCCGCCGCAGCGCGCGCAATGATATTCGGTGCGCGGCGTCCAGAGCCGGTAGTCCGGCTTGGTCTCCACCGCGCTCTCCAGCGGCGCCCAGAAGCTCGGCCAACCCGTGCCGCTTTCAAACTTGGTGCGCGAGGAGAAGAGCGGCAGCGCGCAGCCGGCGCACACGAAGATCCCGCGCCGATCTTCCGCGTTCAGCGGGCTCGTTCCGGCGCGTTCGGTGCCTTCCTCGCGCAGGATGCGGAACGCCTCGCGGCTCAGCCGCTCGCGCCACCAGGTTTCGTCCTTGGACGCGTAGTCGATCTCGGCTTCGCCCATGGGGACGATGCGGGGGTCTTCGAAAAGATCGGCGTCGATGGCGGTCGACGTGGGGTTCTGCGCGTCGGCGCCGGAGCCGCAGGCGGCGAGCGCTCCGATGGAGAGCAGAAAGAGGCGGCGGTCTATGGCGAACATGGCGGACCTCGTAACAAGTGCTTATCCGTAAACGTATGCACGGCGCGCGCGTTCGCCAGTCACGAGCTGGTGAGGCCTCGACAAGCCTGCGTCAGCGCGCGACGCTCGCCGCGTGGAAAGGCACGGAGGGCCGCCATGCGGGCGATCTGGTACGAAAAGCAGGGCCTGGCCGAGGACATTCTGACGCTGGGCGAGACGCCGGAGCCGGCGCCGGGCCCGGGCGAGGTGGCCGTCTACGTGAAGGCCTCCGGGGTCAATCCCAGCGATGTGAAGCAGCGCTCCGGCGCGCGCGGTCCCATGAGCGTGGCGCGCCAGATTCCCCATTCCGACGGCACCGGCGTCATCAAGGCGGTGGGCGACGGCGTCGATCCCAGCCGCATCGGCGAGCGGGTCTGGCTCTACAACGCGGCCTTCAAGCGCGCCGGCGGGACCTGCGCGGAGGTGTGCGTCCTGCCGGCCGAATGCGCCGCGCCGCTGCCCGACGGCGTCAGCTTCGAAGCCGGGGCGTGCCTGGGGATCCCCGCGCTCACCGCCCACCGCGCCCTGTTCTGCGGTCTGTCGGTGAAAGGCAAGCGCGTGCTGGTGACCGGCGGGGCGGGCATGGTCGGTCACACCGCCATCCAGCTCGCCAAGTGGGCGGGCGCCGCCCAGGTGCTCGCCACCGTCTCCAGCCCGGAAAAGGCCGAAGCCGCGTGGAGCGCCGGCGCCGATGAAGTGATCGACTACACCAGCCAGGACGTCGCCGAGGCGGTGCGCGCGGTGGCGGGCACCGTCGACCATATCGTGGAGGTGGAGTTCGGCGCGAACCTGTCGGTCTCCGCCGAGATCATCGCCCCGCACGGGATTATCGCGAGCTACGGTTCGGAGCGCGAGAAGACGCCGGAGCTGCGCTTCTACGATCTGATGTTCAAGAATGTGCGCATCCAGCCGGTCTTCGTCTATCAGCTCACCCCGGCCCAGACCGCCCAGGCGGTGTGGGACGTGACGCGCGCCCTGGTGGACGGCGCGCTCAATCCGCTGGTGGCGAAGGTCTACGACCTTGAAGACACCGCAAGCGCCCATGAGCATGTGGAGCGCGGCAAGATCGGCGCGGTGCTGGTGGGGGTGTAGGGATGTGATGTCCTCCCCCGCTTGCGGGGGAGGTGTCCGCGAAGCGGACGGAGGGGGCGGCCGCGGCGTTCGAGCGATGCGCAGCCCCCCTCGGCCCTTCGGGCCACTCCCCCCGCAAGCGGGGGGAGACCCCCACAGCCTGCCCCATTTGCCCCATGCGCCCGCCTCGGCTATCTCGCGCGGCGTGCACAGCAATCCGGAGCGCCCCCATGTCCCAGAGCTTTTACGACCGTCTCGACGAGACCCTGAAGGAGATCGAGGCCGAGGGGCTCTATAAGCGCGAGCGCACGATCACCTCGCAGCAATTCTCCGAGATCGACGTGCGCGGGACGGACGGGACCCAGCGCCATGTGCTGAATTTCTGCGCCAATAATTATCTGGGGCTGGCCAATCGGCCCGAGCTGATCGAGGCGGCGAAGACCGCGCTGGATCGCTACGGGTATGGCGTGGCGTCAGTGCGCTTCATCTGCGGCGCGCAGGAGGTTCACAAGGAGCTGGAATCCCGCATCGCGAAGTTCTGCGGGACCGAAGACGCGATCCTTTACGCCGCCGCCTTCGACGCCAATGGTGGCGTGTTCGAGCCGCTGCTGGGGCCGGAAGACGCCATCGTCTCCGATGCGCTGAACCACGCCTCCATCATCGACGGAGTGCGCCTGTGCAAGGCCAAGCGCTATCGCTACGCCAATTCCGACATGAACGATCTGGAAGCTCAGCTGAAACAGGCGCGCGAAGACGGGGCGCGGACCATTCTGATCGTCACCGACGGCGTGTTCTCTATGGACGGCTATATCGCGAACCTGTCGACGATCTGCGACCTCGCCGACAAGTACGACGCCCTGACCATGGTGGACGATTGCCATGCCCACGGTTTCATGGGCGCGAAGGGGCGCGGCACGCCGGAGCATTGCGGGGTTCTGGGCCGGATCGACATCATCACCGGCACGCTGGGCAAGGCGCTGGGCGGCGCCATGGGCGGGTTCACCGCGGCGAAGAAATCCGTGGTGGACATGCTGCGCCAGCGCTCGCGCCCCTATCTGTTCTCCAACTCCCTCGCCCCGGCGATCGCGGGCGCGAGCCTGAAGGCGCTGGACATGGTCGAAGCCGGAGACGATCTGCGCGCGCGCCTGTTCGACAACGCCAAACGCTTCCGCACCGGCATGACCGAGGCCGGGTTCGAGCTTCTGCCGGGCGAACACCCGATCATCCCGGTCATGCTGGGCGATGCGGCGCTCAGCCAAAAAATGGCTGACGCGCTGATGGAGGAGGGCGTCTATGTGATCGGCTTCTTCTATCCCGTGGTGCCCAAGGGCAAGGCGCGCATCCGCACCCAGATGAGCGCGGCGCACACGCCGGAACAGATCGACGAGGCGGTGGACGCGTTCACGAAGGTGGGAAAGCGGCTCGGGGTGGTGTGACCGGCAGGGCCTCTGCGCTGCAGCAAGGCGGAAGGGAACCTGCGGGGCCTCTCAGACGTAACGGAGCGGAACGCTTTGTTCTGAGGGAGACCCTTATGACCCGCACCATTGCTTTGTTGCTTTCCACCAGCGCCCTGGCGCTCGCCGCCTGCGCTGATGAAGCTGCCGAAACCGAAAACGCGGCCGAGAACGCCGCGAACGAAACCGGTGAGGCGATGAACGCCGCCGGTGAAGAGGCCGAACAGGCCTGGGATGACGCCGACGGCGCCATGGACGGGGGCGTCAGCGAGCCGGGGCGCGGCGCGCGTGACGACGGCGACACCGACGAGGGCATGCGCTTCACCGAAGGCGACGAGACGCCGGAAAACGATCTGGGACAGAACCCCGCCGTCAATCTCGCGCAGGACATGGCCGCCGGTCCGGCCGGCTTGGCGGCCGGTGTCGTGGCGGGCCTGTCCGGCGATGTCGAGGCCTATGTGCGCAACGTCACCCTCGGCAATATGTACGAAATCCAGGCCGGACGCATCGCCATGGAGCGCGGCAATTCGCCGGACGTTCAGGAGATCGGCCGTTTGATCGTGCAGGATCACCAGGAGCTTCAGGAGCAGCTGGAAGCCGCCCTCGCCGAGGCGGGGCTCGATCTCGACCTGCCCACCGAGTTTGAGGGCCGCCGTCAGGGTTTGATCGACAATCTCAACGCCGCCTCCGACGTCGACTTCGACGCCGCTTTCCTGCACCAGCAGGAGGCCGCCCATCTCGAGGCGGTGGCGCTGCACGAAGGCTTTGAAGCCGCCGGCGAGCCTGAAGCGCTGACCGAATACGCCGGCATGGCCGGAAACGTCGTTCAGGGCCATCTGGGCGAAGTCACCGAGAACCTGCCCGCCGCGGTGGACGGCGAATAGCGTCTGGACGCGGCGGAACCATCCGCCGCGCCAAGCGTAACGCAGCGTAAGAGCCTCAGAAGGATGAGCCGCCATGTTTCGTAGTCTCCTGCTCGCCGCCTCCGCAAGCGCGCTCACGCTCGCCGCCTGCGGCGAAGAGCCGGCCGAAGACGGTGTCGAGGTCGACGAGGACCGCGCCGAAGAGTCGGGCATGGCCAGCGCCAATTCCTCCATGGCCGAACGCACCGCCGATCGGGACGCCGAGGCGCGGCGCGCCGAAGCAGACGCCCAGATGGAAGGCGGCATGGACCGCAATATGGGCGCGGCGGCTGAAGGCGAGGGCGCCATCACCCGCGAAGGCTCCGACATGAGCGGCGCGGCCGGCGACCCGCCCGACGCCGAGCAGAGCGAAGCGGTCTCCGACTTCACCTACGGCTCGGAGTATTCCGAAGCCGGCATGGGCACCGCCCCGCCCACCGCCGCCATTCAGGCCGCCACCGAGCGCGTCATCGGCATGACCGATGACGAGATCGCCGAGTTCAACGGCGACGCCGAGGCCTATGTGCGCGCGGTGTCGCTGGCCAACCAGTATCAAGTGGAGGCCGGGCGCATCGCGGCCGACCGCGGCGGTGAACCGGAAATCCGCGAGCTGGGTCAGCATGTGGCCGATGTGCATGAAAACCAGCTGGGCTCGCTGCGCGAGGCCATCGACACCGCCGGGCTCGGCATGGAGCCGCCGCAGGAACTCGACGGCGAGCGCCAGGACGTGCTGAACGCCCTGAGCGAAGTGGCCGAGGTGAATTTCGACCCGGTCTTCGTGCGTCAGCAGAGCTCGCTGCATGAGTCGCTGAACGCCTTGCACGAAGCCTACGCGCAGAGCGGCGCGGTGGACGTTCTGGTCACTTTCGCCGAGGCCTCCGCGGAGCGCACCAGCGATGGTCTGGAGCGCATCCGCAACGACCATGAAGCCGCGCTCGACCCCAACTAGGGTCTGCGACAGCGCCCAGATCGCAAAGCCCCGCCGGATCGGTGGGGCTTTTTTCTGTCAGGCGGGAGGCGCCGGCTCATTCCCGGCCGGTGTCGGCGCGTTCGGAGACGTCACGCAGGAGGGCGTTGAGCGTGCGGAGCGTCTGCGCGTCCAGCCCGTCGAGAATGCGCGCGGCGTCGGCGAAGCGCTCGGTGAGCGCCTTGTCGGCGAGGGCGCGGCCGGTTTCCGTCAGCCGGATGCGGCGCACGCGCCGGTCCGTTTCGTCGACGCGGCGGACCACCAGGCGTTCCCGTTCGAGACGGTTGAGGCACGCGGTCATGGCGCCCGAGGTGATCATCACCTGCTCCATCAAATCGGCCGGTGTGAGCTCATGGGGCGGACCAGCCGTGCGCAACGTCCCCAGCACGTCGAAATCGGTGTAATGCCCGCCCATGGCCGCGACGATGCGGGCGCCGCGCGCCTGCATCCGCCGTCCCGCGACGATCAGCCGGCACACCGTCTCCACAAGATCGCCGGCGATGTCCGGGCGCTCGACGGCGAAGCGCGCGACGACGCCGTCCACCAGATCGGAGCCGTCCACCAGATCGGGCGCGGAATTTTCCGTTTTCATGAGACGGTAATTGCCAGAGGCGCCGTTTCGGGTAAATATCTTTATGTAAAGATAATAGGGGTCCGGCATGCTTCTCAACGAAATCATCAGCGCCGTTCTGCAGCTCGGCTTCGTCTTGATCATCTGCGCCTTGGCCTGGCTGGTGTTCGCGCGGCGGCGCAGCGGGTTTCGCGCCTGGATCGGCCTCACCGCGCCCACGCCCGCGTCCATGGGCTGGGCCCTCGTGCTGTTCGCAGGCTGGTCGGTCATCAGTTCGGCGCTTTATTTCCTGCCCGCGTTCACCGCGCTCGCCGGCGGGACAGGGACCGTGGCCGGCCAGCTGTCCGAGCACGGATTCTCGGCAGAGCTCGTCGCGGTGATCCTGGTCATCGCGCTGATCAAGACCGGGCTCAGCGAAGAGATCCTGTTTCGCGGCCTCATCGGCAAACGGCTGATCGGATGGCTCGGATTCTGGACGGGCAATACGCTGCAGGCCGTGTTGTTCGGCGCAATCCATCTGGCGGTGTTTCTCGTGCCTGGCGGCCCGTCCTTCTCCTGGATGTTGGCCGGGCTCCTGGTCGCCGGGCCGGGCGCGGCGGGCTGGATCATGGGCTTTGCGAACGAGAAGCTCGGAAACGGCTCCATCGCGCCGGGCTGGTTGATCCACGGCCTGGGCAACGCGGTGAGCTATCCGGTCCTCGCCTTCCTGGTTTGATCCCATGCCCGCTTTCGCGTGCGCTCCGCCGCGCTTCATGGCAAGCTCAGAGGGCTTGCATGGAGGCGAGACATGGCTGCGATCGACACCCCGCCCGCCGACCAGGCCCGGCCGAGCGACGAACTCCTGCCGTTCCTCAATAATTTCCACGACATCTTCACCACGATCGGGGTGCTGATCCTGTTCGCCGGTCTGGCGCTGGGCGCCGGACAGGTGTTTCAGGCCGTGCGCCCGGACCAGGGCAGTCTCGCCTTTGACGGACTTTGGATGGCGTTGGCCACAGGGGTCGCACTGGCGGCCTGGCTGGTCTCGGCGGTGCTGGTGGGCCGTCAGCGGCGCATCCTGCCGGGCATCGTGCTGAGCCTGGTGTTCGCCGGCTGCGCCGGCGGGGCGGCGGCCTATCTCTACACCCGACTCACCTTCGGACTGGTCAATCTCGAAGAGATCGGCGGGGTGTTCGACCAGATCTTCCAAGCCGCAGAGCCCACGCGCGCGGCGGTGCAGGCCGGGCTCGCCGACATCCCACCGGCGGTGCGCCTCTGGCCCGTGGGCCTCGGCGCTATCTTCAGCCTGGTGGTCGGGGTTTACTATTTTAGCTTCCGACTGCCGTTCGCCGGAGGCCTCCTGGGGCTCGCGCTGGTCTGGACAGCGTGGGCGGCGTTCGCGGTGATCGATCCCTACACCGCCGTAGTGTTCAACCCGATGGCGAGCCTCATCATGGGCCTCGCCCTGTTTCTCGCCGGCGTGGTGTTCGACGCGCGCGATCCCGGGCGCGCCACCCGGCTTTCCGGAACCGGTTTCTGGCTGCACTTCTTCGCCGCGCCGACGCTTCTTGGCGCGGCTGTAAGCATCGCCAACACCGGCGTGAGCCTGTCCGGCGATGAGTTGGCGGGCGGCGGCGGCCTGGTCGGGGCGATCGCCATGGGCGAGTCGGCCGACGCCATTCGCAGCGCGGCGGTCACGCTGGGCGTCATCGTCCTGTTTGCGCTGATCTCGCTTCTGATCAACCGGCGCGCCCTGATCGTCTCCGGCCTGATCACGGCGGGCGTGGCGCTGGCGATGCTGGTGAGCGAGCTCGGCCTCGGCGCCGGCGCGGTCGCGGCGGTGACCCTGCTCTTGCTGGGCGCGTTCGTGGTGCTGCTCGGCGCGGCCTGGAACCCGGTGCGCCACATGCTGCTGGCGCCGTTCCCCGATGACGGACCGCTGGCGAGGATATTCCCGCCAGCCCGGGACGGCGTTGAAGGGTGAATGAAGAACGGCGGCTCTACGCAGAGCCACCGTTTTCTCATGGAGGACGTCGGACCGGCCTTATTTGCCGGCGCGCGCGATCGCTTCGGTGATCAGGCGCCGGGCGTCCTCGACGCCACGCCAGCCTTCGACCTTCACCCATTTGCGCGGTTCGAGATCCTTGTAGTGCTCGAAGAAATGGGTGATGCGCGCCAGCTGGGCCGGGTGCACGTCGGTATAATCCTTGATGTCGTCATAGAACGGCGTAAGTTTGGCGTGCGGCGCGGCGAGGATCTTCTCGTCCTGCCCGCTCTCATCCTCCATCAGCAGGACACCGATCGGCCGGGCGCGTACGACGCAGCCGGGGATCAGCTCGGTCTGGCCCAGCACCATCACGTCGATGGGGTCGCCGTCATCGGACAGGGTGTGCGGCACGAAGCCGTAATTGCACGGATAGCGCATGGGCGTGTGCAGGAAGCGGTCGACGAAGACCGTGCCGGCCTCCTTGTCGAGCTCGTACTTCACCGGCTGTCCGCCGACGGGCACTTCGACGATCACGTTGATGTCGTCGGGCGGATTTTCACCGATGGAGATCTTGTTGATGCGCATGGGACAGCCCTTGTTGGAGACGACGGATCGAAAGTCGGCGGGAAAGAAGCCGCTGGCGCGCGCACCCGCAAGCGCTTTTTGTGCGACGCAACGCGCCAATGACAGTGGGCGAAAAGTCGTAGACCCGCAAATTCGCTCCGCCGCGCGGCGCCGGGCGATTGCGGCGCACGCGGCGCGAGGCTAGCCTTGCGCCCATGATGATCGCGCGCACTCTTCTTCTCTCCGCCGCCCTGGTTTCCGGGCTGTTCTTCAGCGCCTGCGCCTCGGCCCAGCCGCTCGACCCGACCGCGCCGGACGCGGTGGTGGAGTATGGCGGGCCCGACCCGCTGGTGATCGAGACCGGGGAGGGGGAGAGCGTCACCCTCACCGTGGAGCTGGCCGAAACGCCGCAGGCGCGCCAGCGCGGCATGATGTGGCGTGAAGAGCTCGATCCGGACGCCGGCATGCTGTTCGATTTCCAGGTCGAACAGCCGGTCTCCATCTGGATGGCCAATACACCGCTGCCGCTGGACCTCATCTATATCCGCGCCGACGGCACCATCGCGAAAGTCGCCGTGGGCGCGGTTCCGTTCTCGCGCCGGTCGATCTCCTCCGACGTGCCGGTGCTGGCGGTGCTGGAGATCAATGGCGGGCGCTCGGTGGAGCTGGGGATCGATCCCGGCGACGTGGTGCGCCATGCCTGGTTCGGAAACGCCGAGCCGTCCGCGCCCGCGCTCGAGGACGCCGCGCCGGCCGAGGCCAAAGATGCGGCCGAGCCGGCGCCGGCTGAAGAGGACGGCGCGCAAGAGGGCTGAACCGCTTGCCAGCGCGCAGCGCGCGGCCTAAACCGCATGACCGAACAGCGCCGGGGCGTAGCGCAGCCTGGTAGCGCATCTGCTTTGGGAGCAGAGGGTCGCTGGTTCGAATCCGGCCGCCCCGACCATTACTTTTCCGGCTTAGTCCGGGAGCGAAGGTGAGACGATGTTCGCGAAGATCTATCGGCCCTCGAAGACGGCCATGCAGTCGGGCCGGGCCAAGACCAAGCAATGGGTGCTGCAGTTCGAGCCGAAGGCCGCCAAGCGCCCGGATCCCTTGATGGGCTGGGCCTCCACCAGCGATACGGCGAGCCAGGTCAAGCTTGAGTTCGACACCAAGGATCAGGCCGTTGAGTACGCCAAGCGCCACGGGATCGCCTTCCAGGTGGTCGAAGCGCGCGAAACCCCGCGCCGCATCAAGGCCTACGCCGACAATTTCTCCTTCACCCGCCGCGAGCCCTGGTCGCACTGACCTTGAAGCCGGCGGGCGAGGCCTCCGTAGCTCAACCGGATAGAGCGCCCGCCTTCTAAGCGGATGGTTGCAGGTTCGAGTCCTGCCGGGGGCGCCATTTCCCTGTCCTCCTTCGCGTCCGCTCAGTCGGGCGGCCCATAAGGGGCCGGCGGGCGGTCGCCCTTGCGACGGCTCACGCCGCCGGTGTCTCCATCCTCCTTCGCGTCCGCTCAGTCGATCCTCGCTGCGCGGGGGGCGAGCCCCGCTCGCTGCGGGCGGGCGGTCGCCCTTGCGAACACTTTCGCTTTCGGTGTTTCGCTGGTTGGCGCGCGGTGTCTCTCGGCGCGCACGTGTTCGGTCGATCGTCCGGGCGCGGCGCCTGCGCCACGCAAAACGGCCGAATGCATTATGCTTGACTGCTTTTAAGCTGCATATCGCCATGCGCTCTGCTATCCGGTCCATGGACGGGGAAGGGCGTTTCATGGCCGACGATCGCAGAGAACAGCTTCACTCCTTGAGCATCGACCGGGGCGGCGAGAACGGCGGCGGCGGGGCGCCCTGGCTTGTCCAGTCCCTGGTGATTCTCGTTTCCATCGGCGTCGGCGCCGTGGCCGCCTGGTTCCTTATTCCGATCCTCAATCCGGCGCCTGAGCCGGTTGAGCGGCCTGCGGCGCGTGAAATCGCGGCCGCCGAACCGGCGCAATCGGTCTCGGCGCCCGCGCCGAGCCCTGCGCCGCGCGCCTCCGGTCTTGTGGCGTCCGGCTATGTCACCGCGCGGCGCCAGGCGACGGTCTCTGCGGAGATTACGGGCAGGATCCGCGAAGTGCTTATCGAGGAGGGCGCGGTGGTGGCGGCCGGCGACGTGCTCGCCCGGCTCGACGATGAGCGCGCCCGGCTCGATCTTGATCTGTTCGAAGCCCAGGCCGAGGCCGCCGACGCCCGAGTGCGCGCCCTCGTCGCCCAGCGCGGCGAAGCGCAGGTGCAGCTGGAGCGCGCCGAGCGCCTCGTGGGGTCCGGTTTCGCGACGCAGGCCTCGGTCACGGCGCTGGAGGCCCAGCGTGATTCGCTCACCAGCCAGCTCGCCGCGGCGCGCGGTGACGCCGCCGCCGCCCGGGCGCGTCTGGCCAGCCAGGTGGATTTCATCGAGCGCCATGTGGTGCGCGCGCCGTTCGCCGGCGTTGTGATCGCCAAGAACGCGCAAGTGGGCGAAATCCTTTCGCCGGTGTCGGCCGGCGGCGGCTTCACCCGCACCGGGATCGCCACGCTGGTCGACATGGAGAGCCTGGAGCTGGAGGTCGACGTCAACGAAGGTCAGATCCAGCGCGTCACGGCGGGCCAGCAGGTCGAAGCCGTGCTGGACGCCTATCCCGACTGGCGCATCCCTGCGCGCGTCGAGGCGATCATCCCCACCGCCGACCGGGCCCGCGCCACGATCCAGGTGCGCGTGGCGCTGTTGGAGCGCGATGCGCGCATCCTGCCGGACATGGCCGCGCGCGTGACCTTCCTCGACGAGGATTGATCGTTTACGCGATAGAATGTACTTTAAAAAATAGAGTTGATTGACGGGAAGGGACGAACGATGGGCGAAGCGCTGTATCAGCTGAACAATCTCTCCAAGCGCTATACGCGGGGCAAGGAGAGCATCACCATCTTCTCCGACCTGACGATGACCATCGATCAGGGCGACTTCATCGCCATCATGGGGCCTTCGGGCTCGGGCAAGACGACGCTGCTCAATCAGCTCGGCGGCATCGACCGGCCAAGCTCGGGGGAGGTGATCTTCGAAGGCGCGCGCATCGACAATCTCGCCCAGTCCAAGCTCGCCCAGTGGCGCGCGGCGAATGTCGGCTTCATCTTCCAGTTCTACAATCTGATGCCGACGCTGACCGCGGCGCAGAACGTGGAGCTGCCGCTATTGCTCACCAAGCTCTCCGGCAAGGAGCGCAGGCGCCGCGTCGCCACGGCGCTCGAGATCGTCAAGCTCGCCGACCGCGCCGGGCACCGGCCGCGCCAGATGTCGGGCGGTCAGCAGCAGCGCGTGGCCATCGCGCGCGCCATCGTGGCCGATCCCAAGGTGTTGTTGTGCGACGAGCCGACCGGGGATCTCGACCGCACCACCGCCGATGAAGTTCTGGAGACGCTGCAGCTGCTCAATGACGAGCTGGGCAAGACGATCGTCATGGTCACCCACGACCCGGCCGCGGCGAAATACGCCCGGCGCGAGCTGCACTTGGACAAGGGCCGCTTCCTGGAAGCCGCCGGGGCGCCGGCATGAACGACGCCACGCTGATCCGCAAAAGCCTGTTCCGCAAGAAGACCCGCGCCGTCCTGCTGGTCCTCTCCATCATGACGGCGTTCCTGATCTTCGCGGTGCTCGGCGCGTTCTCACGCTCGCTGAACGCCGGGGTGGAGACCGCCGCGGCCGACCGTCTGGTGACGCTGAACGCCATCAACTTCACCCTGGACATGCCGTACGCCTATTACGGCCGCGTCGCCGGGATCGAAGGGGTGGAGCAGGTCACCCACGCCAACTGGTTCGGCGGGTATTATCAGGACCCGCGCAATTTCATCCAGTCCTTCGCGGTCGACATGGAGACCTATCTCGCCGTGTATGACGAGCTGATCGTCACCGAGGGCGATCGAGAGCGGCTGCTCAGTCAGCGCGACTGCATGGCGCTGGGTGCAGATCTCGCCGCGCAGTTCGAATGGTCGGTCGGCGACCGGATCCCGCTCAGCTCGAACATTTGGAGCCAGCAGGACGGCTCGCGCGCCTGGGATCTGGAAGTGTGCGCGATCTTTGATGCGGACGATCAGGATGTGCCCGCAAACTATCTGATGTTCCATTATGATTACTTCAATGAAGCGCTCGCGTTCAATCGCGACCGGATTGGCTGGATGATCCTCACCACCGGCGATCCGGCGATCAATGATCAGGTCGCCCAGGCCATCGACACCCAGTTCGCCAACTCCCCGGCTGAGACCGAGACCGCCACAGAAGCCGCGTTCGGCCAGGCCTTTCTGGAGCAGCTCGGCAATATCGGCCTGATCCTGACCCTGGTCATCGGTGCGGCGTTCGCGACGATCCTCATGATCGTGGGCACCACCATGGTGATGGCGATCAACGAGCGCACCAAGGAAGTCGCCGTGATGAAAACGCTCGGCTTCTCCGCCCCTCGCATCTTCACCCATGTCCTGAGCGAGTCCGTGCTGCTTAGCCTGATCGGCGGCTTGCTGGGGCTGGGGCTCGCCGCGGCCATGGTCACCGGCGTCGGCGCCGCGCTCGCCGGCTTCCTGCCGGGCTTCAGGATGACCGGCGACGTCGCCTTGCAGGCGCTCGGGTTGATGGTGCTGTTCGGGCTCGTCACCGGGCTTTTGCCGGCGATCAACGCCATGCGCCTGAATATCGTTGACGGCCTCGGGAAGGATTAGACCCATGTTCAAGCAGATCGGCGCCGTCACGATGATCAATCTACGCTCCATCCCGCAGCGCTGGGGCATGTCGCTGGCCACCGTCCTGTCGGTGGCTCTGGTGGTGGGCGTGCTTTTGGGCTTCCTGGCGATGGCCAACGGCTTTCGCGCCACGGTCAACGGCACCGGCTCGGACGATGTAGCGGTCATTCTCGGCTCCGGCGCCCAGGCCGAGCTGAATTCCGGGCTCGGCCGGGACTCGGTGCGCCTGATCGAAGTGGCGCCGGGGATCGCGGCCGGTGCGGACGGCGAGCCGATCACGTCGCCGGAGCTTTACGTCATCGCCGACGGGCGCAAGCGCGCCACCGGCAACGACGCCAACCTGCCGTTGCGCGGCGTGGGCGAGAACGCCGCGGCCATCCGTGACGGATTCACCCTGGTGGAGGGGCGCATGTTCGCCCCGGGCTCCAACGAGTTGATCGTCGGCGAGGGCGTCCTGCGCGAATTCTCAGGCTTCGATCTCGGGCAAGCGATCCGGCTGGGCGCCAATGAATGGCGCGTGGTCGGCGTGTTCTCCACCGGCGGCTCGGTCTTCGATTCCGAGGTCTGGGCCGATCTCGACACCATTCAGAACCTCTATCAGCGCACCGGGGCCGTGCAGTCGGTGCGGGTGCGCCTGGAGAGCCCGGAGGCGCTCGAAGCGTTGCAGGCTTACGTGGAGAACGAGCCGCGCCTGGACGTCGACGTGTCCAGCGAGCGGGAGTTCTTCGCCTCCAGCGCGGGCGGCACGTCCGACCTGTTGATGTTCCTCGGCTGGCCGCTCGCCATCATCATGGCGGTGGGCGCGCTGGCGGGTGCCTGGAACGCCATGTACGCCTCGGTGGATGCGCGCACTCGCGAGATCGCCACCCTGCGCGCCATCGGCTTTGCGGGCTTTCCCGCCTTTGTCGGCACCATGGCGGAATCGCTCCTGCTCGCGCTGATCGGCGGGCTGATCGGCGCGCTCGCAACCTATCTGGTGTTCGACGGGGTGTCCGCCTCCACGCTCGGCGGCGGCTTCACCCAGATCGTCTTCTCCTTCGCCGTTACCCCCGCCGCGATCGTGTCCGGCGTGGTGCTGGCGCTGGTGGTGGGCGCGGCCGGCGGCTTCTTCCCGGCCATCCGCGCCGCGCGCGTCTCGATCCTCGCCGCGCAGGGTTAGAGCGCGGCGAGAGCCTGTTCAATATCGGCCCAAAGATCGTCAACGTCTTCAAGGCCGATGGAAAAGCGCACCAGCGCCCCTTCGGCCTTCCAGGGGACGGCGGTGCGCTTGATCTGGCGGTCGCAGGGCAGGACGAGGCTCTCGAACCCGCCCCAGGAAAAGCCGATGCCGAACAGGCTCAACGCCTCGGCGAAGGCTTCCCCGCCGCGCGCGCCGATCCCGTCGAGCACCACGGAAAAGCACCCTGCAGGCCCGCTCATGTCGCGGGTGTAAAGCCCGTGGTCCGGAAAGTCCGGCAGGGCGGGGTGCAGGACGCGGGCGATCTTCGGGTGGGCTGCAAGGCGTTCGGCCAGCGCGAGGCCCGACGCGCCGGAACGCTCCAGCCGCAAGGCCAGCGTGCGAAGGCCGCGCAGCGCAAGGAAGGCGTCGTCGGGGCTGACATGACCGCCATAGAGCCGCTCGCGGTCGCGCAAGGCGTCGGCCGCCGCGCCGCGCGCCGCCACCGCGCCCATGAGGAAGTCGGAATGCCCGCCGACATATTTGGTCAGCGCCTGGGCGGCGAAATCGACGCCGAGCGCCAGCGGGTTCATCAGAAGCCCCGCCGTCCAGGTGTCGTCGATCACGGTCTTCGCCCCGGCCTGGCGCGCGGCTTCGGCGATGGCGGGCACGTCCTGCACCTCGAAGGTCAGCGAGCCGGGCGATTCCAGGTGCACAAGCCGGGTCCGGTCGCTCAGGAGATCGGCGATTCTCGCGCCGATGCGCGGATCGTAATAGCGCGGCGTCACACCGAGGCGCGGCAATTCCTCATCGCAGAACCGGCGCACCGGTCCATAGGCGGAATCGCTGATCAGCGCCTCGCCGGGCCCCTCGACGGCGGTGCGGATCGCCAGCACCACGCTCGCGAGCCCTGAAGGCGCGAGCGCTGCATGGTCCGCGCCATAGAGCCCGGCGACGGCCTCGCGCAGCTCGGCGTTGGGGCTGAGGCCGCCGCGACCGTAATGGCGGCGCGGCGGGGTGGGGTTGTACAGCTCCTCGGTGGACGGGGCGAGGACGGTGGAGGCGCGCCGCACCGGGGCGTTCACCAGATCGTCGTCCTTCGCAGGGCGTCCGGCATGGATGAGACGCGTATCCCGTTTCATGTCGACAAGGCCCCTTCGCGAAAGCTAAACCGGTTCTGTTTCCTCAGCTGCTTTTAAAGGCGGACGGACCGGTGACGCCAGCATCGATGTTCGATCTTTTCGCGCCGCGCCGGCTGGCCCGGGCCGCGGCCACGTTCGCGCTGGGCTTCTCCGCGGCTCAGTCCGATCTCGACGCGCACGGGTCCGCCCTGTCGGCGGTGCGCGATCGCGGCGTGCTTCTGTGCGGCGTCGACACCGGGCTCAAGGGGTTTGCGGAATTTGTCGAGGGCGAGGGCTGGTCGGGGTTCGAGGTGGATCTGTGCCGCGCCTACGCCGCGGCGTTCCTCGGCGCGGAAACCCGTGTGCGCTTCGTGCCGCTGACCACGGAGGAGCGCTTCGAGGCGCTGCTCGACGGGCGGGCCGACATCTTGATGCGCAACACCAGCTGGACCTTCGCGCGCGACGCGGAGCTGCCGGTGACGTTTGCGGGCACGTATTATTACGACGGGCAGGGCTTCCTGGCGCCGGCCGATCTCGGCGTCTCCAGCGCGCGCGAACTGGCGGGCGCGCGCATCTGCGTGCAGCCGGCGACAACGCATCTGCTCAATCTCGACGACTATGCGCAGACCTACGGGCTGAGCTTCGAGCGGGTCCTGGTGGAGACCCCGAGCGCGGGTCTGGAAGCCTACAAGGCCGGGCGCTGCGACGCCTTTACAAGCGACGTCTCAGCCCTCGCCGGCGCGCGCAGCCAGCTTGCCGAGCCGGACGCGCACGTCCTGTTGCCGGACATCATCTCCAAGGAGCCGCTGGGCCCGGTGGTGGCCTCGCGTGATCCGCGCTTCGCCGAGGCCGCTCGCTGGGTGCTGAACGCCCTCATCGCCGCGGAGGAGTACGGCGTGACGCAAGCCAACGCCGCCGCGCTCGCCGACGGCGCAGGCAGCCCCGAGGTGCGCCGGCTCCTGGGCGCCGAAGGCGCGATCGGCGCGGCGCTGTCGCTGGAGGCCGACTTCGCCCTTGAGGCGGTCACGGCGCGCGGCAATTACGGCGAGATCTTCGCCCGGCATCTGGGCGAGGAGTCCCCTCTCGGCCTGCGCCGCGGTCTCAACGCCCAGTGGACGCAGGGCGGCCTGCTTTACGCCCCGCCGTTTCGGTAGGCTCTAATCCAGCCGCCGGCTCGGATTGCGGAAATCGTCGCCGAAGAACAGCGCGTTTGTGACCAGGCGCGCGCTGCCCTTGGTGTAGGCGCGAAACACCGGATTGTCCGCGAACAGGATGACCGAGCCCGCGCCGCGGCGTTCGGCGTGCATCATGCCGGCGCCCTCCAGCCGGTCCCGGTTCTCCTCGCTGGCGTAGCCCGACAGGATGGGATCTCGCTCGGCGTAGCGGACCGGCAGGGCGAACGGGTTGCCCGACGGCGCGAAGGCGTCGGTTCCGATGCGATGAACCGGCAGCATGGAGTCGCGAAAGCCGAAGGCGAGCGGGTGGGTGATGTCCACTTCGGTCTCGAACAACGCGCCGGAAATGTCCACCTCCGCATCCCAGACGTCGATCTGGTCGTAGGCGTCCGGGGCGTCGCTCGTCCCGCCGCGCGGCGTGTCGGCGTCCTCCGCCTCCTCCTCTTCGCCGAGATAGACGGCGCTCGTCAGATCGTGCTCGGCGAGCCAGCGCGCGGCGCGCTGGGTGGCGATCAGAACGCCGCCCGCCTTCACCCAGGCGTCGAGCCGCTCTCGGAAGGCTTCGTCCAGTGACGAGTACCGACCGTTCGGCAGGATGATATGGGTGTAGCGCTCAAGCGAGGCGGACCCGAGTTCGCTGACATCGATCATGGAGACGGGAATGTTCTGTTCATGGTCGAGCAGATGCCAGAGCTCGCCGGCGTCGTTCATGGACACGTCACGGCCGGTGGCCAGCAGGATTTCCGGCTTCTCGATATTGGACAACGCAAACCCGCCCAGATCGGAACCGCGGCTGGTGAGCGCGGTGGTCGCCGCATGGATGGTGACGGAATCCTCGCGCGCCGCGCGCGTCATCAGGGTGTGGATGGCGTCGCGGTCCAGCGACTGGCCCGCGATTGGCACGACGACCGCGCCGCGCCCGGGCTCCCGGTCTCCCGACGCGGTGCGCATGGTGATCTCATCGGGCACGACGCGGGCGCGAAGGCCGGCGTCGAGCAGGCGATAGAGCGCGCGAGGGGCGTAATAGCTATCCCATTCAAGAACATAGGCGTAGTCGCTGCGCTCCGGCGCCGGCGCGGACCGGTCGAACTGCGAGAGGGCGTCGCCGGCGAGATTGGGCGAGAACAAGCCGCCGCGCACCACCGAATAGTCCAGATCCCAAGCCAGCGGCTGGGTCCAGCCGGACACATCGTAGAACTCCGCCTTGTCTTCGATGATGCGGGTTTCGAACAGACCCTGGACGATGCGGTGCTGGGTCTGGGCGACCGGGACGAGGAAGGCCTCGCCCGGCTCATAGGTCCGCCCGTCGGCGCGCAGAGGCTGGCGCAGGGCCCGCACTTCGATCTCGTGCACGTTCAGCATGTCGATGAAATCGGCGACGCGCGCCCGGTCCGAGGAGGTGAACACATAGGCGTTCACCGCATCGTTGGACGCCAGGCGCCGGCTTTCCTCGAAAAAGCGGGCCATGTGCGCCTGCAGCTCGGACCGCCGGGCCTGGCCGGCCCGGATCAGAGCCAGGCCGACGCGGGCCTGCTGGCCGATCTTGTCGTCATAGCGCAAGGTCCCGTGCTCGGTCTCCTGGATGATGCCGCGCACCGAGCTTTGCTCGAAGAGATAGGGCACCGACCCCACAAGGCCGGGATAGCTGGAGCCGTAGCCGAGGTAGAAATCGTCGAACACCTCCTCGGTGACGTAGAGCGCGCCCTCGGAATCCAGCTGCTCGGCCAGGACGCTGTTCATGTCCAGATTGAGCTCAAGGGCCTCCTGGCTCAGCAGGGGATGCAGCCCGTCCACCGGTCCCGGTGAGAAGAAATAGGTCGAGTTGCGGCCCATTTCGTGGAAATCGGCGGCGATATTGGGCAGCCAGTCATGGGTGGCGCGAACCACGGCGCGGGATTCCGGCTGGGTGACCGGCAGCCACTGGCGATTGAGGTCGAACCAGTAATGATTGGTGCGCCCCCACGGCCATTCGTAAAAATGCTCGCGGCTTTGTGGATCGGCCACCGGGACGGCCGCGTGGTGCATGTTGGTCCACTGGGCGAAGCGGTTCGCGCCGTCGGGGTTCACCAGCGCGACGATGTGGATGACCACCTCGTCAAGCAGCGTCTCGATCTCGTCGCCTTGCGCCGCGGCCAGATGATAGAGCAGGGCGGGCGCGGCGTCATAGCTCGACGGCTCGGAGCCGTGCACGCCATGGGTGAACTGGACGACCGCCGGGTGATCGGCCGGCGGCTGCGGGGCGTTCGGGCCCAGAAGGCTGCGCTGCGTCGCCTTGATCTCGTCCAGCCGCGCATGATTGCGCGGCGACGTGATGGTGACCCGATGAATCGGCCGGCCGAAATGGCTGCGCCCGATGACGCTGATGCTGACCCGGTCCGAGGCGGCGGCCACCGCCTCGAAAAAATCAGCGTGCATGTCAGGCGGGTAGATGATCTCGCCGAGGCGATAGCCGGTGACGTCCTCCGGCTTCGGGATCGC
The DNA here is from genome assembly GCA_051117435.1 of Oceanicaulis sp. GTDB lineage: Bacteria > Pseudomonadota > Alphaproteobacteria > Caulobacterales > Maricaulaceae > Oceanicaulis. Next base: position 42,625 of record JBNPED010000024.1, read on the forward strand.
GGCGTCATAGCGCACGTCCTGATCCAGCAGCGCCTCGATCGGCTTCGGCTCATACGCCGCGGCGGCGATGGCGACGGGCGCGGTGGTCAGAAGCAGGGCGGCGGCCAGCGTGCGCAGCATTAAGATCTCCCCAAGGCATTGTTGCTTTGGGGCGACGGTAAGCCCGGCGATGCAGGGGTCAAGTGTTTGAATCCGCCTGCGCGCGCTACGCTTTTGCCGCCTCCGCGTTACCTATGGTCTCGTCCAACTCGTCCCGGAGCGCTCCGCTTTGTCTCTACGCCGCCGTTTCGCCGTCTTCGCCGCCCTTCCCACGCTCGCCGCTCTGGCCGCGCCCGGTGAGGCGCAGGAGACCGATGTCATCATCGTCTCCGCCGCGCGCGCCGAGGAGGCCCGCGACCTTGCCGCCGCCCCGGTGGCGGTGATGGGAGACGCGGAAATCGAACGGCTCGGCGCCCACCACATGGCTGAGGCGCTGAACAGGCTGCCTGGCGTGTTCATTCACCGCGGCAACGGGGTGGAGCATCTCACCGCGATACGCTCGGCGGTGCTGTCCGGCGGCGCCGGGGCGGGGAGCTTCCTCTACCTTGAAGACGGTATCCCGCTGCGCGCGCCGGGCTTTGCGAACATCAACGGGCTGATGGAGGCCGCCGACGGCCTCGCCGGGCGGATCGAAGTGATCCGCGGGCCGGGTTCCGCGGTCTACGGCTCCAACGCACTTCACGGACTTGTGAACGTCATCACGCCCGATCCCGAAGTCGCCGGACGTTTGCTCGAGCTGGAAGCGGGTAGTTTCGGCCGGGCGCGCGTGCGCGCCTATGCCGGTGGAGAGACACGCTTCGGCGCGGCCTGGGTCGGCGCCAGCGTTCGCCGCGAGGACGGTTGGCGGGAAGACGCTGGGCTGATGCGCGCCGCGATCCAGGGCCGTGCCGACTGGACGACAGGCGCCACCGACTGGTCCCTGCGTGGCACGCTGATCGATATCGACCAGGAGACCGCCACCTTCGTGGACGGCTTCAAGGCCTATGAGGACGAGGCCCTGTCGCAGCGCAACGCCGACCCGCTGGCCTTCCGCAATGTGCGCGCCGCGCGCGCCAATCTGCGCGCCGATCACCGGCTGTCGGAGACCTGGAGCGCGAACGGCGTCGTTTATGTGCGCTCCAACCAGATGGATTTCCGCCTCCACTTCCTGCCGAGCCTGGCGCTGGAGCAGACGGGCCATGACAGCCTCGGCCTCCAGTCGGCGCTTGTCTGGGAGACTGGTCAAAGCCGCGTGATCTTCGGCGCCGACGCCGATCTCACCGACGGCTTTCTCTATGAATTCCAGAACGAGCCCACGCGCGGACCCTTCATCCAGGGACTTCACTATGACTACACGGTCGAGGCGTTGGTGCTCGCCGGGTTTGTTCAGGCCCGTCACGCGCTGACGCCGGCCCTGTCGGTGGAAGGGGGCGTGCGCGTCGAGGAGACGGCGTATGACTACCAGAACAATGCTCCTGACGGCGTTCTGGGCCGGTATCTGCGCGTGCCTGACCGGAGCGACGACTTCACCACCGTGACTCCCAATCTGGGCTTGACGTATCAGGCGAGCGAAGACCTGCAGCTCTTCGCTCGCGCCGCGCGCGGGGTGAGGGCGCCGCAAACCGACGAAATCTACCGTCTCCAGCCCGGCCAGGAGATCGAGGGAATCGACCCGGAAGAGCTCGACAGCCTCGAGGCGGGCCTGCGCCGGCGCATCGGGGAGCGTGGCCGGATCGAGCTGGTGGGCTTCGTCATGGAGAAGCGCAACGTGTTTTTCCGCGACGCCGACGGGTTCAACGTCACCGACGGCGCTTCGCGCCATCACGGGATCGAGCTGGACGCCGGGCTGGTGTTCACCGAGACGCTGAGCTTCGACGGGTCTGCGACCTGGGCGATCCATGAATACGCCTTCGACCGTCCGGTGAGCCGGGGCTCTGAGACCATTGTCGACGGCGCCCGCCTCGACACCGCGCCGGAATGGCTCTGGAATGCGCGCCTGCTCTGGGAGCCGCGCCCGGATACCGACATCGAAGCCGAATGGGTGCATGTGGGCGAATACTTCGCCGATGCGGCCAACACCGCCGAATATGAAGGCCACGACCTTCTGAACCTGCGCGCCGCCTACGAATTCGGCGGCGGCTGGGAGGCGTTCACGGCGGTCAGGAACGTGTTCGACACTCGCTACGCCGAGCGCGCCGATTTTGCTTTCGGCGGCTATCGCTACTTCCCCGGCGAGCCGAGGAGCGTATCCTTCGGGATCCGGATCACCGGCTAAGGGGAATCTCATGAAACTGATCGCCGCCCTGGCGGGCGCCGCCGCCCTTACTGCGACCGCCCACGCCCAGTATGTCCCGCCGGCCGGCGACCTCGCCTGGGAGCGCCGTACGCCGGAAAGTCTTGGTCTGGACCCTGAGGCCCTGCAGGCGGCGATTGATTTCGCGGTGGCGCATGAGACCCGCCACGAACCGGACCTCGAAGCCGTCTCTCCCGCCGCCGACCTCGCCGTGACGGTGCCGCTCAACTGGGCGTTCGAACCGTTCTCCAGCCCGATCGGCCCGTTCAAGAGCCGCGGACCGGCCACGGGAATCATCCTGAAGGACGGCTATATCGTCGCCGAATGGGGCGCGCCGGAGCGCGTCGACATGACGTTTTCAGTGACGAAGACTTTCCTAAGCCATGTGGTCGGCCTCGCGGTCGAGGATGGGCTTATCGAGAGCGTCGACGATCCGGTCTCCGCCTCTGTGGAGGACGAGCGTTTCCACACCGCGCATAACGCGCCGATCACCTGGGATCAGATGCTGCGCCAGACCAGCGGCTGGTGGGGCGAGCTGTTCGGCAAACCCGCCTGGGCCGACCGGCCGTCACGCGATGATCCCGCCTCGGACCTGAAGGCCGGCCCACCGACGCCGGGAGCGCATTGGGAATACAATGACGTGCGCGTCAATGCGCTGGCGCTTGCTGCGCTGCACGTCTTCGAAGAGCCGCTGCCCGATGTGCTGCGTTCGCGCGTGATGGAGCCGATCGGTGTGACCAGCGACTGGGTCTGGCACGGCTATGACAATTCCTATGTCTCCATAAACGGCGAGGAGATCCAGTCGGTATCCGGCGGCGGGCATTGGGGCGGCGGCATGTGGCTCACCGCCTATGATCAGGCCCGGCTGGGTTTGCTGGGCGCGCGCATGGGCGAGTGGGGCGGCGAGGAGATCCTGCCGGAGAGCTGGTATGCGCGCTCGCTGACGCCGAGCGAGCCGTTCCCGAGCTACGGCCATATGAACTTCTTCCTCAACCGGCCTGATGACGAGCGCGCCGCGATCCGCGTGGCCGATGCGCCGGAGAGCGCCTTCGCATATCTGGGGGCCGGCTCGAACGTCGTCTTCATCAGCCCCGAGCACGATCTCGTCGCGGTGGTGCGCTGGATCGACAATGGTCAGCGCAACGCCTTCCTGGATCGTCTGATGGCGGCGGTTCAGGACTGAGCCTTGCGCTCGCCGGCCGCACCGGGCTAGCTCGCGTCTGCTTTAAAGGAGACGCCTCATGCCCGTGCGCACCGGAGCCCAGCACCTGATCGACGCCCTCGTCGCAAACGGCGTGGAGCGTATTTTCGGCGTGCCCGGCGAGAGCTTCCTCGCCGCGCTGGATGCGCTGACGGAAATGGCGATCCCCTTCATCCAGTGCCGCCATGAGGCTGGCGCGGCGAACATGGCCGAAGCCCACGGCAAGCTCACGGGACGGCCGGGCGTGTGCTTCGTCACCCGCGGTCCCGGCGCGACGCAGGCCGCGGTGGGCGTGCACACGGCGCTCCAGGATTCCACGCCCATGATCCTGCTCGTCGGCCAGGTGCGGCGCGAGGACGAGGGCCGCGAGGCGTTTCAGGAGCTCGACTACGCCCAGGCCTTCGGCGGCATCGCCAAGGCGGCGTTCGAAATCCGCGACCCCGCGCGCGTGCCTGAACAGATCATGCGCGCCTTCTCCCTCGCCATGAACGGCCGGCCGGGTCCGGTGGTGGTGGGTCTGCCTGAAGACATGCTGACGCAAAAGGCCGACGCGCCTGCGCCGGCGGCCTTCACGCTCGCCCGCAGCGAGTTGGGTGCGGCCACCGCCGCCGAGATCGCGGCGCGCGTGGACGCCGCCGAGCGCCCGGTCCTGATGGTGGGCGGGCCGTTCTGGAACGCCGAGGAGCGCGCCGCCATCGTCGAGTTCGCGGAAGGCTTCAACTGCCCCGTGGTCACCAGCTTCCGGGTCAAGCATCTGATCGACAACGCGCATTCCCATTATGGCGGCGATGCCGGCATCGGCGCGTGCCCTGCCGTTGTCGAGACGCTTCGCCAGTCCGACTGTGTTCTCGCAGTCGGTCCGCGCCTGGGCGAGATGACGACCCAGAGCTACGACCTTTTCGACGTGCCCGAAGGCGTGGCGGATCGGCTGATTCATATCCATCCCGGCGGGGAGGAGACGAGCCGGGTTTATCGGCCCAGCCTCTCGGCGACCGCCCACCCCGGCGCGGCGATGCGCGCCATCGCTGAGGCCGGCGCGGCGAAGAACGCCGCGTCACGCGCCGAGTGGGTGAAGCAGGCGCGCGCCGCCTATGACGCCTGGATCGAGCCGGTGGAGGTCACCGGAGATGTGAACCCCTCGGTGATCTGGCGCGAGACCAGCGCAAAGCTCGGCGGCGAGGCGATCATGACCAATGGGGCGGGCAATTTCGCCGCCTGGCTGCATCGCTTCTGGGTGCATCGCTGCTGCCCCAGTCAGCTTGCGCCCACCTCCGGCGCCATGGGCTACGGTCTGCCGGCCGCCATCGCCGGCAAGCTCCAGCATCCTGAAAAACCGGTCATCGCCGTGTGCGGCGACGGCGATTTCATGATGGCCGCGCCCGAACTCGCCACCGCGGTGCAGCACGGCGCGATCATCGTCGTGTGCGTGTTCGACAACGGATCCTACGGCACGATCCGCATGCACCAGGAAAAGCATTATCCCGGACGGGTCAGCGGCACGGACCTGTCCAATCCCGATTTCAAGTTGCTTGCCGAAGCCTGCGGCTGCGCCGGCTTTTTCGTGGACAAGACCCAGGACTTCGCGCTGGCGCTCGATGCGGCGCTGAACGCCGGTCGTCCGGCGCTTATCCATGTGAAACAGAGCCTCGCCGACATCGCGCCAGGCAAGACGATCAAGGCGTAGGGGCGCGAGCCGTGCGTCCTTCGAGGCTTTTCGCAAGAGCGCGCGCACCCCGCCGCTTGACGGGCGGCGAATGAAAGAGAAGAAACGGCGGACACCGATTTCGCACTGACACGGACGAACCCCATGCCGCTCGACGACACCGATCACAGCTATCGCCTGCCCGGCGCCACCGGGGACTGGGAGATCGTGGTGGGTCTGGAAGTCCATGCCCAGGTGAAGTCGAAAGCCAAGCTGTTCTCCGGCGCGGCCACCGAGTTCGGCGCCGAGCCGAACACCCAGGTGAGCCTGGTGGACGCGGGCATGCCCGGCATGCTTCCCGTCATCAATAAGACCTGCGTGGCGCAAGCTGTGCGCACCGGGCTGGGGCTGAACGCGAAGATCAACCGGTGTTCGCGGTTTGATCGGAAGAATTATTTCTATCCCGACCTGCCTCAGGGCTATCAGATCAGCCAGTTCGCTCACCCCATCGTGGGCGAAGGCGAGATCGAGTGCGAGCGCGACGACGGCTCGCGCTTCGTGGTGGGGATCGAGCGCCTGCACCTGGAGCAGGACGCGGGCAAGTCGATCCACGATCTTGATCCCACAGCCACCTATGTGGACCTGAACCGCTCCGGCGTGGCGCTGATGGAGATCGTCTCGCGCCCGCATGTGCGCAGCCCCGGCGATGCGGCGGCCTATGTGCGCACGCTGCGCACCATCCTGCGCTATCTCGACACCTGCGGCGGCGACATGGAGAAGGGCCAGATGCGCGCCGACGTGAACGTCTCGGTGTGCCGGCCCGGCGATTACGAGAAATTCCGCGAGACCGGCTCGTTCGAGCATCTCGGCACGCGCTGCGAGATCAAGAACGTGAACTCGCTGCGCTTCATTATGCAGGCGATCGAGTACGAGGCGAAGCGCCAGATCGACATCATCGAGGACGGCGGCAAGATCAATCAGGAGACCCGCCTGTTCGACGCCAACACCGGGGTCACCCGCTCCATGCGGTCCAAGGAAGAAGCCCACGATTACCGCTACTTCCCTGATCCCGACCTCCTGCCGCTGGAGCTGGAGGAGAGCTTCGTCAACGACATCAAGGCGAACCTGCCCGAGCTGCCGGCGGAAAAGCGCAAGCGCTTCGTGAGCGAGCTGGGCCTTTCCGAATACGACGCCTCGGTGCTGGCTTCCGATAAAGACCGGGCGGATTATTTCGAGGCCGTGATCGAGGGCCGCGACGCCAAGCTCGCGGCGAACTGGGTCAATAACGAGCTGTTCGGCCGGCTCAACAAGGAAGGCCTCTCCATCACCGAAAGCCCGGTCTCACCCGCCCAGCTCGGCGGCCTCGTCGCGCTGATTGAGGACGGCACGATCTCCGGCAAGATCGGCAAGGACGTGTTCGAGATCCTCTGGGCCGAAGGCGGCGACCCGGCGAAGATCGTCGAGGACCGTGGCATGAAGCAGGTCACCGACACCGGCGCCATCGAGAAGGTCGTCGACGACCTCATCGCCGCGAATCCCGAACAGGCCGCCCAGGTGAAGGAAAAGCCCAAGGCCATGGGCTGGTTCGTCGGCCAGGTGATGAAGGCCATGCAGGGCAAGGCGAACCCGCAGGCGGTCAACGAGATCCTGCAGAAGAAGCTTCTGGGGTAGGGGCGTGTCTCACGACGCGCTCCCCCTCGACTTCACCGAGCTTCCCCCGGAAGAGATGACGGCGAGGGCGCGCGCCTTCTACGACACCATGCGCGCACGCCGCACCATTCGCGACTTCTCCGACCACGACGTGTCGCGCGAGATCATCGAGACGGCGATTCTCACCGCAGGCACGGCGCCCAACGGCGCGAACCATCAGCCCTGGTGGTTCACCGCGCTCGGCAAAGGCCCGCTTCGCACCCGCCTGCGCGAAGCCGCCGAGGCGGAGGAGCGCGCCTTCTACGCCGGCAAGGCCGGCGAGGAATGGCTGGAGGCCTTGGGCCCGCTTGGCACCGACGCCAACAAGCCGTTTCTGGAGACCGCGCCCTGGATCATCGCGGTCTTCGCGCAGCGCCGCGGCGGGCCGGAGCCGGGGGACCGGAAGAAGAATTACTATGTGAGCGAGAGCGTCGGCATCGCCTGCGGGCTGCTGATCGCCAGCCTGCACCAGGCCGGGCTCGCGACGCTCACCCACACGCCCAACCCGATGAGCTTCCTCACCGAGATTTGCGAGCGGCCGAGCGATGAAAAGCCGGTCATGCTCATCGTCACGGGCTATCCCGCCGACGGTGCGACCTATCCGGCCCATGCGGCGAAGAAGAAGCCGCTGGACCAGATCAGCGATTTTCGATGAGCAAACCTGCGGTCTTCATCGTCGAGCGCCGCTATGCGCTTTCCGCCCACGACCATTGGGCGCGGATTGTTCAATATGACGAGCTCGCGGAGGCGATGGAGGGGCAGGTGCGCTATGTAGGCCTTCCCGAAGGCGAGATCGTCGAAGGCCAGGCCTACGACCTGAAGCTTTTCCTCTTTGGCTGGATTCCCACCGGACGCTGGCGCATCGAAGTGCTGGAGCGCAACGACGCCGAGCGCCGGGTGCGCAGTTTCGAGCAGGGCGGCGCGGTCAAATCCTGGCGTCACACGCTGACCGTCACGCCGCACGGCGAAGGCTGCATTCATCGCGACGCGCTGGAGATAGACGCAGGCTGGCTGACGGGGTTCTACGCGAAGACGGCGCGGAAGATGTATGAGCAGCGCCATGATCTGCGGGCGACGCTGCGGAGCGGCGTAATCTGAGCCAATCTCAAATCTAGCTGGATGGGTTGCCGATTGTCCTCCCCTGCTTGCGGGGGAGGTGGCTGACGCGGAGCGTCAGACGGAGGGGGCGGCTCCGGCGGTCAAGGCCGCGCAGCCCCCCTCGGCCCTCCGGGCCACTCCCCCCGTGAACGGGGGGAGACAAGCTTTGCCTAAGCCCTTATCCGCCGCTCGCTCGCGGTCACCGACCAGATCAGCGCGATTACCCAGCCGATGAGCGTCCAGCCCAGCAGCAAATTCGTCAGGAAGATCGCGAACCCGTTGTGATGGCTGCGCGCCAGCGCGATCACCGTGGGCAGGAAGTAGGTCAGGGCCGAGATCAGCAGGATTTCCATGGGGAGGCTCCCTTTATCGATTTTCGATAAAGATAGGGGTGGGCGCGCCGCAGTGCAAGTGACGGCTTCGTAATCCGGGCACGAAAAAGCCCCGGCGCGGGACGCCGGGGCTTCTTGGTCCGATGGTCGGGGAAAGCTAGACCTTCTCGCCTTCGGTGTTCGGGAACTCGTAATCCTTGAACATCTCTCTGAGTTTGGTCTTCAGGATCTTGCCCGTGGCGCCGATAGGCATCTGGTCGATGAATTCGATCCCGTCTGGCAGCCACCATTTCGGCACGCGCTCGGCGAGATACTCCCGGATCGAGTCGGCCGTGGGGTTGGTGTTTGGTTTCGGCTGGATGATCAGCAGCGGGCGCTCCTGCCATTTGGGATGGCGATGGCCCACGGCCGCGGCCATGGCGACGTCCGGGTGGCCCATGGCGGCGTTCTCCAGATCGATGGAGCTGATCCATTCGCCGCCCGACTTGATCACGTCCTTGGACCGGTCAGTGATGGTCATGTAGCCGTCTTCGTCGATATGGCCCACATCGCCGGTGCGGAACCAGCCGTCGTCGGTGAAGCTCTCCGGCCCGGCGCCGCGATAATAGCTGGAGATGATCCAGGGCCCGCGCACCTGGATGTGCCCGGCCGACTGGCCGTCGCGCGGCAGGATGTTTCCGTCGTCGTCCACGGCGCGCATGTCGACGCCGAACAGGAGCCGGCCCTGCTTCAGCTTGATCTTGATCTTCTCGTCGTCGGAGAGATCGGCGTGCTTGGGCAGGAGCTTGCCGACCGTTCCCAGCGGGCTCATCTCGGTCATGCCCCAGCCCTGCTGCATCTCCACGCCGTACTCGTCCTGATAGGCGCGCAGCAGCGCTTCGGGCATGGCCGAGCCGCCCATGAGCACCTTGTCCACCGTATCGATGCGCTTGCCGCTCTCGCGCAGATACTGCAGCAGCCCCAGCCAGACCGTGGGCACGCCGAGCACGAGATTGACCTTTTCGCCCTCGACCAGCTCCTGGATGGATTTGCCGTCCAGCTGCGCGCCCGGCATGACGATCTTGGCGCCGGTCAGCGCAGCCGCGTAGGGCACGCCCCAGGCGTTGACGTGGAACATCGGGACCACCGGCATGATCACCCCGTCCGCGCCGATCCCGACCGCGTCGGTGGTCGCCGACATCATGGCGTGGATCACCGTAGAGCGATGGGAGTAGAGCGCGCCCTTGGGCTCGCCCGTGGTGCCGGAGGTGTAGCACAGGCCCGCCGCCGCGTTCTCGTCAAACTCCGGCCACTCATAGTGATCGTCGGCGTTGGCCAGCAGCGTCTCATAGACGTCGCACTTGGTTGAGATCTGCGGCTTGGTGGCCTCGCCGGTCATGGCGACCCAGCGCTTCACCGTCTTGCAGTGCTTGGCCACGCCTTCGATGATCGGTGCGAAGGTGACGTCGAAGAACACGACCTTGGACTTGGCGTGATTGATCATCCAGGCGATCTGGTCGGGCGCCAGGCGCGGATTGGCGGTGTGGATCACCGCGCCCACGCCGGACACCGCATAATAGAGCTCAAGGTGGCGATGGGTGTTCCAGGCGATGGTGGTGATCCGGTCGCCGGATTTCACCTTCAGATCATCGACGAGCACGTTGGCGAGCTTTTGCGCGCGCCGGTGACAGTCGGCGTAGCCGTAACGGTGTATCTCCCCGGTGTCGGGCAGGCGGGAGACGATCTCCCGGCGCCCGTGATTCAGGGCCGCATGTTTCAAGATGTCCGCAATCATGAGCGGACGGTCCATCATCTGACCGCGCAGCATCGATTTCCTCCCTCAAGCCCGGGCGCGCGCCGTCTCTGACATGCGGCGCGCTTAACCCGTGTCGCGGCCCATGGAAGCCGCGCCGGGGGCCGCACGCAATACCTTTCGGCGTAAAATCCCGCTTGAAATGGCGCCAAATTCCGTATGGATACGCGCCATGACCGAGATTCCGCCGACTTTCGAGGACGTGAAGACCGCCGCCGCGCGCATCGTCGGTGAAGCGGTGCGCACGCCTCTGCTCAACAACGCCGCGCTCGACGCGCACGTCGGCGCGCGCGTGCTGGTGAAGGCGGAGACGCTGCAGCGCACGGGATCGTTCAAATTCCGCGGCGCCTTCAACGCGCTGAGCGCGCTCAGCCAGGCGGAGCGCGCTCGCGGCGTGGTGGCGTTCTCCTCCGGCAATCACGCCCAGGGGGTGGCCGAGGCGGCGAAGATATTGGGCGTCGCGGCGACGATCGTGATGCCCACCGACGCGCCCGAGATCAAAAAGGCCGGCGTCGTGGCCCGCGGCGCGGAATTGCTGCTCTACGACCGCGAGACGCAGAGCCGGGAGGAGATCGCGCGCGCTCTGTGTGCGGATCGCGGCGCGGCCCTCATCCCGTCCTTCGACCATCCCGACATCATAGCGGGCCAGGGGACGAGCGGGCTTGAGATCTTCCAGGAGCTGGAGACCCGCGGCGAGGCGGCCGACGCGCTGATCTGCTGCGTCGGCGGCGGCGGGCTTATCGGCGGGATCAATCTCGCCGCCGAAGCGCTCTCGCCGGCGACGAAGGTCTGGGGTGCGGAGCCGGAAGGCTTCGACGATCACGCCCGCTCGCTGCAATCGGGCCGGCGCGAAACCAATGCGAAGAAATCCGGCTCGGTGTGTGACGCGCTCCTGTCGGAAAGCCCCGGCGCGCTGACCTTCGCCATCAATCAGCGCCGCCTGTCGGGCGTCGGCGTGATCAGCGACGCCGAAGCGCTTGGCGCAGTGCGCTTCGCCTTCGAGACCTTGAAGCTGGTGGTCGAACCCGGCGGCGCGGCGGCGCTTGCCGCGCTGCTGAATTGCCGGGTGGAGATTCCCGCCGGCGGGACGATTGTGGTGGTCCTCACCGGCGGCAATGTGGATCCGGCCGTGTTCGGGCGCGCCCTGACCGGTTAGCGGTTCAGCCGGTCGCCCGTGTCGAAGGGCGTGCGCGTGGCGTCGTCCTCCGAGTCCGCGTCGCCGTCGCCCAGATAGGGGCCTTCGGTGCTGACGCCGGGCTCGGCTTCTTCGGAGGCTTCGACCGCCTCCTCGACCTCGCGCAGGGCGCTGACGAAGTCTTCGGGCAGGGCAGGCAGATCGCGGGCGAACTGACCGCGGCCGGCCATATCCTCCTCGATCCGCAGCGCGGCGGGGCGGCCGTCATTGAGCCGTGCGCGATAGACCTGCACGTTCTCGATCACGCGCTGGACATAGTTGCGGGTCTCGGAGAACGGGATGCTCTCCACCCAGTCGATCGGGTCGATCTCGCCGGTGCGCGGATCGCCATAGCTCTCCACCCAGCGCCGCACCCGGTGCCCGCCCGCGTTATAGGCCGCCAGCGCCATGACCAGCGAGCCGTCATAATCGTTCACCACCTCGTCGAGGTGCGCCATGCCGAGCTGGAGATTATAGTTCGGGTCGTCGGTCAGCCATTGGAAGTTGAACGGCATGTTCAACTGGCTCGCCGTCTGGCGCGCGGTGGCCGGCATCATCTGCATCAGTCCGCGCGCCCCGGCGCCGGAGACGGCGCGGGCGTCGAACTCGGTCTCCTGGCGGATCACCGAGAAGGTGAGGGCGGCTTCGGGCACCACAGGCGCGCTTTCCGGCAGCTCGATCACCGGATAGGCGCGTTCGGCCAGGATCATGCCTTGCATACGCCCGGCCTTGGCCGCACGCACGGCCTGGCGCACGCGGAAGAACTCCAGCGCCAGATCGGCCAGCATGGCCTGCTCGATTGGCGTCTCCATCTCATCATCGTAATGATAGATGAACACGCGGAAGAAATAGTCCGCATCGACTTCGGCCAGAAGACGGATGGCCTGGATCGACTCGCGCGCTTCGAAAGCCTCGCGTTGTTCAGGCGTCGGAACCGGATCGGGCGGCAGATCGATCTGCGCGGCCTCAGGACCGAGGGCGAGCACGGCGAGCTGGCCGTAATACGCGGTGGGGTGTTCCGCCGCCGCGATGAAGCGCTCGCGAGCGAGTTCCAGATCGCCGGAGGCCTCCGCGGCGCGGCCCTGCCAGTATTTGGCGCGCGACAGCGAGACCGGGGTGGTCACCCCGTCCTCCAGCCGTTCGAAATGGCCGTAGGCGGTTTCGGCGTCGTCGAGCTTGGTGAGCGCCAGCCAGCCGGCGAGGAATTCCGCATCGGCGAAATCCACCCCGCGCGTCATGCCGTTATTGGCGGCGAGCTGATAGGCGGTCTCGAAATCCTCGTCCCGGATGAGGTTGAGGATCATCAGCTTGCGCTCGGTCCACATGGATTCGAGCGCTTCTTCGTTCACATGGGCGCCCGGCAGCTCCAGCAGCAGGTCCAGCGAGGTGTCGAGCCCGGCGCGGCGACGCCAGCGGGCGCGCTCGAAGACCAGGCCGGGATGATCTGCGAGGCTTGAGGGGACCGCATCCACCGCCGTGTCCACGCCCGCCCCGCGCGAGGCCAGACGAATGCGCGCCTCGGCGACGCGGCGTTCGCCGGCGCTCAGTTCAGGCATCAGCCGGCTGGCCGCGGTGCGCTGATCGTTCCACAACAGGAAATCGACGCGCGCGGCGTGGTCGTCCTGGCTGAACAGATCGCCATGATCGCGCAGGACTGCGCTCTGGTTGGACAGGCGCAGGGTCTGGGTGCGCCAGGCGTGGCGGATTTCGGCACGGCCCTCCTCGACCCGGCCGAGCGCGATGAGCGCCTCGCCATAGGCCACCCGGCCTTCGCCGGTGACGGGATCATGGGTCTCGTACCAGTCCACGATCCGCGCGGGGCTCATGCCGGCCTGCGGCATTTTCCACTCCGCCTCGCGCCGGATCATCCACTCGCGCGGCCAGCCCTGCAGGCGCTCCACCGCCGTGCGCAGCTCCTCGAAATGGGTGAGGGGATCGGACACCGCCAGCCGCCAGAGGAGCACGTCGTCGGCGACGTCGTCGGAGATTTCGTCGCGCGCGCGGCGTACGCCGCCCCAGTCGTCCTCGTCGGCGGCGCGCATGCCGCGGCGGAACGCCGCGAAGTCGCTGTCGTTGAGGATCTCGGAATAGTTCGGGACGTCCGGCTTGAGCCGCGGCGTGGGAATGTCCGCGAGGGCGGCGGCTCCCGACAGCATCAGGGCTCCGGAGAAGACGGCGGTGCGTAGGATCATCGCGAGCTGCAAGCCTCCGGCTGGGTGGTCCCCTTCCCGATCGGAAGGTGGGGTATGGTCAACGCTCTGTCCATGCTGATCAGTTCATCTTGGCGCGGCGAAAATGCAGTCGTATGGTCCGCGCCCCTTCGAAACCGGACGATTCCGGTGTGCGAAAACGGATTTTGAACATGCTTCATGGCTCTTTGACGGCGCTGGTCACCCCTTTCAAGAACGGCGCCGTGGACGAGACGGCCTTCGCCGCGCTGATCGAGCGCCAGATCGAGGCGGGAACGCACGGCCTGGTGCCCGCCGGAACCACCGGCGAGACGCCCACCCTGACGAAGGAGGAGCGCCTGCGCGCGGTGGAGCTGTGCGTCGAGGTGACGGCGGGGCGCGTCCCGGTGGTGGCCGGCACGGGCGTCAACGCCACCGCCGCCACGATCGAACTGCAGGACCACGCCAAGCGCGTGGGCGCCGACGCCGGCCTGGTGGTCGCGCCGTACTACAACAAGCCGTCTCAGGACGGCGTCGCGGCCCATTTCGAAGCGGTCGCCGAGGCGGTCGCCTTGCCCATCGTGGTCTACAACGTGCCCGGCCGGACCATCACCGACATCCAGCCGGAGACCCTGGCGCGGATCGCCAGGCACCCGAACGTCGTGGCGATCAAGGACGCCACTGGCGAGGTGGAGCGCGTCACCGTGCACCGCAATCTCATCGGCGCGCACTTCGTCCAGCTCTCCGGCGAAGACGCCTCCGCGCTCGGATACAACGCCCATGGCGGACACGGCGCCATCTCGGTGACCTCCAATGTCGCGCCGAAGCTCTGCGCCGAGTTCCAGAACGCTTGCCGCGCCGGAGACTGGGAGACGGCGCGCCGGCTGAACGATCAGCTCACCCCGCTGCACCAGGCCCTTTTCGCCGCGCCGAGCCCGGGGCCGAGCAAGTATGCGCTGTCGCTTCTGGGCCTGTGCGCGCCGGACGTGCGCCTGCCGCTCCTGGAGACTCCCGAAGCGGCGAAGGCTGAGGTGCGCGCGGCCATGGAAAGGTGCGGCCTGTTATGAGCAAGCCCGACGACAAGAAGGGCCTCGTCGCCGTCAACCGGCGCGCCCGGTTCGACTACGAGATCACCGACACCTACGAGGCCGGCATTCAGCTCACCGGCACTGAGGTGAAGACCTTGCGCGAGGGCAAGGCGAACATCGCCGAGGCCTATGTCAGCCCCGAAAAGGGCGAAATCTTCCTCATCAACGCCGATTTTCCGCCCTATGGCCACGGCAACCGGTTCAATCATGAGCCGCGCCGGCATCGAAAGCTGCTCCTTCACAAGAAGGAGGTGAACAAGCTCGCCGGCTCGGTGAACAAGGACGGTCTCACCATCGTCCCGCTGCGGCTCTATTTCAACGACCGGGGCCTCGCCAAGCTCCAGATCGGCCTCGCCAAGGGCAAGAAGACCGTCGACAAGCGCGAAACCATCAAACAGCGCGACTGGAACCGCCAGAAGCAGCGCATCCTGAAGGATTTCGGTTAGGGGCGCCCCGTCAGCCCCTCCAAGGTTGGGCGCGGCCGCTCCTCTAGCCCAACCGCTCCCGCGCCTGCGCGAACACCGCGTGGAACATGGTTTCTGTAAGCCGCCCGGTGTTCGTATTATACCGCGAGCAATGATAGCTGTTCAGCAAGGTGAGGGAGCCGTTCGGCCCCTCGACCGAATGCACCGCGCCATGGGCGAACTTGAAGGCGCTCTGCCGGTAGCCGAGCGCCTTCAGGGTGTTCTGATGGGCGACGCCGCCCAGAGCGATCATCACCTCGAGCCTCGGAAGCTGCGCGATGCGCGCGGTGAGAAAGGGGCGGCAGGTGGTGCATTCCTCGCCGGTGGGCTTGTTCTGGGGCGGTACGCAGCGCACGGCGTTGGTGATCATCGCGTCGACGAGTTCGAGATCATCGTTCCGGTCCGGATCGAACCGGCCCTTCGAAAACCCGTATTTCGCGAGGGTCGGATAGAGCAGGTCGCCCGCCCAGTCGCCGGTGAACGGCCGGCCGGTCCGGTTCGCGCCGCGAAGCCCCGGCGCCAGGCCGATCACCAGAAGGCGCGCCTGCTCGGTCCCGAAGCTCGGGGCCGGACCGTTCCACCAGTCGGGATGGGCTTTGCGGTTGTCGTTCCGGAACGCGACGAGGCGCGAGCAGAGCGGGCAATCGCGGCCCGGCTCCGCCGTCGCCTCAGGCCTGGCGGTCACGCCTAGTCCTCGTCGTCGTAATCGCGCTGACGGCGCTCGCGACCGACGAGCTTGCCGAGCTCGGCCAGTTCGATGAAGGCGTCCGCCTGGCGGCGCAGATCGTCGCTCGCCATGGGCGGGGAGGATTTCAGAGTCGACACCACGGAGACCCGCGCGCCCTTGCGCTGCACCGCCTCGACCACCTTGCGGAAATCCCCGTCGCCGGAGAACAGCACGATATGGTCGAGATAGCCGGCGGCCTCCACGACATCGACCGCCAGGTCCACGTCCATGTCGCCCTTGATGCGCCGGCGCCCGGTGTCGTCGGAATACTCCTTGGCGGCCTTGGTGACGACCTTGAAGCCGTTATAGTCCAGCCAGTCGATCAGCGGGCGGATCGGCGTGTATTCCTCGCTTTCGATCAGGGCGGTGTAGTAGTTCGCCCGCACCAGCCGGCCGCGCTTGCGGAATTCCTCCAGGAGTTTCTTGTAGTCGATGTCGAAATCGAGCGCCTTGGCGGCGGAGTAGAGGTTGGCTCCGTCGATGAACAGCCCGAGTCGCTCGTTCGGGTAGAAGGTCATGGCAATGCCTTTCGCGATAAATGCCGCTTCAAATCACGCGCCTTCAGGCATTTACATCGCCCTGGGCGCAAACCAAGCATACCGGGGCAGGCCCCCGCTTGAAAACCTCAATTCAGCGCTCGGCGCACTGGTGTCGGAGGGGGTTGAGGTGGCGGCCTGCTCGCGCCCCTGGCGCACGCCGGCCTGGCCCGATCCCAGCGATCCGCCTTTCATAAACGGCGTGGCGCGCCTTCAGACCGATCTCGCGCCGGCCGCGCTGATGGCGGTTCTCCACGACGTCGAGGCGCAGTTCGGCCGGGCGAGGGGGCGGCGCAACGCCCCGCGCACGCTCGACCTGGATCTGATTGATTATCGCGGGCAGCTGAACGCCGATGAGCCTGGGCCGGTGCTGCCCCATCCTCGGGCATGCGCGCGCGCATTCGTTCTGCTTCCCTTGCGCGACATCGCCCCGCGCTGGCGCGATCCGGCCAGCGGTGCTAGCCTGGACCGGCTGATCGCGGCTCTGCCGCTCGCCGACCGGAGCGCCTGCCGCCCGGCGGGAGGCGTGCTTTGCGCTGTCCGGGCGGGTTGATGCGCTTGCGAAGAGCGGGTATCTGAACTGTTTCAGACGAGTTCTTGAAGGAGCGCCCCCTTGGCCCGCGTCACCGTCGAAGATTGCATCGAGAAGGTCGATAACCGCTTCCAGCTGGTTTTGCTCGCCGCACACCGCGCGCGCAATATTTCCGCGGGCGCGTCGTTGATGCTGGACCGGGACAACGACAAGAACCCGGTCGTGGCGCTGCGCGAGATCGCCGACGAAAGGCTTGATCTGGACGCGCTCGGCGAAAGCTTGGTGTCCGGACTTCAGCGCGTGATCCCGGCCGATGAGGACGAGGACGATCGCCGCAAGCCGGAAACCGAGGAGCGTCCCGCCCTTCCGCAGCCGGAAATGGACGAGGCCGCCATGCTGAAGGCGCTGCAGTCCGACCGCGACGGACCGGCCGACGGCCGGCTTTAAGCCTTGAGCGCGCTGGCGACCCCGTCCGCGCCCACGCACCCCGCCGACGCCATTCCAAGCGCCGAAGACCTCGTCGCGCGCGTGAAATCTTATCATCCGCAGGCCGATGCGGAGATGATCCGCCGCGCCTACGAGTTCTCGCGCAGCTCCCATGAAGGTCAGACCCGCCATTCCGGCGCGCCCTATTACGGGCACACCGTGGAGGTGGCGATGCTGCTGGCCGAGCTGCGCCTGGACGCCGCGACGATCTGCACCGGGCTGCTCCATGACACGGTGGAGGACACGCCCGCGACGCTGGAGGATATCGAGGACCTGTTCGGGCCCGATGTCGCCCAGCTGGTGGACGGCGTCACTAAGCTCGGACAGATGCAGCTCACCTCCAAGCGGACCAAGCAGGCCGAAAACCTGCAGAAACTGGTGGTGGCGATCACCCGCGACGTGCGCGTTCTGCTGGTGAAGCTGTGCGACCGGCTGCACAACATGCGCACCTTGCACTTCGTGCCCAAGCCGGAAAAGCGCGAGCGCATCGCGCGCGAGACCCTGGACATCTACGCCCCGCTGGCGCGCCGTGTGGGGGTGAACCGGGTCTGTGTGGAGCTGGAGGACCTCTCCTTCAGAAACATGAACCCGGCCGCCTACGAGTCCATCACGCGCCGGCTGGCCGACATGCGGCTGCAGCGCTCCGAGGCGGTGTCCTCGGTGTCCGCGAGCCTCTCCGACAAGCTCAACGAGGCCGGGATCGAGTGCCGGGTCTTCGGCCGCGAGAAGCGGCCGTACTCGATCTGGCGCAAGCTTGAGAAAAAGGGCGTAAGCTTCGACGAAATCGCGGATATCTACGCCTTCCGCGTGCTGGTCGACGATCCGTCCGACTGCTATCGCGCGCTCGGGGTGGTGCATCAGACCTGGCGCTGCGTGCCGGAGCGATTCCGCGACTACATCTCCACCCCGAAGCCGAACAATTATCGCTCGCTGCACACCACCATCATCGGGCCGGGCAATATCCGCGTCGAACTGCAGATCCGGACCGAGGCGATGGAGCTGGTCGCCGAAACCGGCGTCGCAGCCCATTGGCGTTATAAATCAGGTGGCTACGCCTATGATCCTAAAGCGGCGAAAGAAGCCGGCGGCGACCCGCTCATGCGCCTGCGCCCCTTCGTGGAGATCCTCGAACACGGCGGCGATCCGGAGGAGTTCCTGGAGCACGCCAAGCTCGAGATGTTCGCCAACGAAGTCTATTGCTTCACGCCCAAGGGCGAGCTGATCACCCTGCCGGGCGGGGCGACGCCGCTGGACTTCGCCTATGCGGTCCACACCGAACTCGGCCACGCCGCCATCGGCGCGAAGATCAACGGGCGCGAGCGGCCGCTGCGCACCCGGCTGAACAATGGCGACGTCGTCGAGATCGTCAAAGGCGGTGTGCGCCAACCCCCGGCCGGCTGGGAGGATCTGGTGATCACCGGGCGCGCAAGAGCGGCGATCCGCAAGCTGATCCGGTCCTCTGAGAACGAGGAATTCGTGCGCATCGGCAAGGTGATCGCCGAGCACGCCTTCCTGCGCGAGGGCAAGGTGTTCCGTGAAACCGGGCTCGGCGATGCGTTGAAGCGGCTCGAAGTGGAAAACGCCGAAGAGCTTTACCTCGATCTCGGCCGCGGCGTGATCAGTTCGAGCGAGCTTCTCGAGGCGGTCTATCCCGGCCATCGCGAGGCGCGCGGGCGCCGGCCGCAGGACCGCGAACGCATCGCCGACGCCAAGGGCGGGCTCTATGTGCATGGCCGCGGCCTGACGCCTGGCGTGAGCCTTCATTTCGCCAGCTGCTGCTCGCCCATGCCGGGCGACCGCATTGTCGGCGTGCTGCGCCCCAAGCGCGGGGTGGAGGTCCACGTCATCGACTGCGAACGCCTGGCGCGGTTTGAAGACGATGACGATCTGGCCAACTGGATCGATCTGAAATGGACCCCGGAGGCGAGCAATAACGCCGTGTCGGTGGGCCGCATCCTCGCCACGGTGCGCAACGAGCCGGGCGTGCTGGCCGAGATCGCCGGGGCGGTGGGGGAAGCGCGCGGCAACATCACCGAGGTCAAGACCATCGAGCGCACCAAGGACTTCTTCGTCATGGCGTTCGATGTGGAGGTGTTTGACGCCCGCCACCTGTCCAATATCGTCTCCGCGCTGAAGACCAGCGACCGGGTCGTCAATGTGGAGCGGGCCCGGACCGGCGTCGAAGACGCCTGGCGCGAAGACGCCGACGAGGCTGTGAGAGAGGACGCATGACCGCCGACGAAGTGCTCAATGAATTCAAGGAGGCGGGCGCTCTTCTTGAAGGCCATTTCATCTTGTCCTCCGGCCTGAGAAGTCCGGTCTTTCTGCAAAAGGCGCTGGTGTTTCGCGATGCGGCGCGCACCGAGCGCCTGTGCACGGCGTTGGCGGCGCGCATCGCGCAGGACGGTCACGGGCCGTTCACGGCGATCGTCAGTCCGGCGCTGGGCGGGCTGATCCCCGGGTACGAAACCGCCCGCCAGATGGCGTTGCCGTTCATGTTCGTGGAGCGCGAGGACGGCGAGTTCGCCCTGCGCCGCGGCTTTGAACTCACCGCCGCCGACCGCGTGCTGGTGATCGAGGACATCGTCACCACGGGCCTGTCCTCGCGCGAGTGCATCAAGGCGATCGAGACGACGGGCGCGAAAGTGGTCGCCGAAGGCTGCCTGGTGGACCGCTCGGGCGGCAAGGCCGATGTGGGCGTGCCGCTGACCGCGCTCGCCACGGTGAACTTCCCCGCCTATCCCAGCGACAAGCTGCCGCCGGAGATGGAGCGCATCCCGGCCATGAAGCCGGGCAGCCGGGGACTCGCCTGATGGCGAAGCTCCGCCTCGGGCTGAACATCGATCACGTGGCGACGATCCGCAATGCGCGCGGCGGCGCCCACCCCGACCCGGCCCGCGCCGCCGCCATGGCCGCCGAGGCCGGCGCGGACGGGCTCACCGTGCACCTGCGCGAAGACCGCCGGCATATCCGCGACGGGGACCTGGACAACATCCGGCGCGCTTCGCCGCTGCCGATCAATCTGGAGATGGCCGCGACCGAGGAGATGACCGCCATCGCCGTGCGGTTCAAACCGCACGCCGCGTGCATCGTCCCGGAAAAGCGCGAGGAGCGCACGACAGAGGGCGGGCTCGACGTCGCCGGCCTGCATAATCAGATCGCGCCGGTGGTGCGCGATCTGGCGCAATCGGGCGCGCGCGTGTCGCTGTTCATCGAACCCGACCCGGTGCAGATCGCGGTGTCGGAAGTGCTTGGCGCGCCGGTGGTGGAGCTGCATACCGGCCGCTACGCCGAGTTCTGGCTTGAAGGCGGCGAGGAGGCGGCCAAGGACGAGCTGCAGCGCATCGCTGAAGCCGCCCGCGAAGCCAGGAAGCGCGGCGTCGAACCCCATGCCGGCCACGGCCTGACCTTCGACAATGTCAAGCCGATCGCCGCGATCCCGGAGATCGCCGAGCTCAATATCGGCCATTTCCTCATTGGCGAGGCCATCTTCACCGGCCTGCCCGAGGCTGTGAAACGCATGCGCGCGCTCATGGACGAGGCGCGCGGGGGCGCGGCGTGATCATCGGGATCGGAACCGACATCACCGATATCAGGCGGATCGAAAAATCGGTGGAGCGGTTCGGCGAGCGCTTCCTCAATCGCGTCTTCACCGAGGGAGAGCGGGCCAAGGCGGAGAGCCGGCGCCGGCGGGTCGACACTTACGCCAAGCGCTTCGCGGCCAAGGAGGCTTGCGCCAAGGCGCTGGGCACCGGCATTTATCGCGGCGTCACCTGGCGGCAGATGGAGGTGATCAATCTGAAGGGCGGCAAGCCGACCCTGAAGCTCACCGGCGCCGCGCTTGAGCGGTTGCATGCGCTCACCCCCGCCGCGATGACGCCGCAAATTCATGTGACGCTCACCGACGATCATCCCTGGGCGCAAGCCTTCGTCATCATCGAGGCGTTATGAGCGACCCGCTCTCCACCTCCAAAGGCGCCGCGCCGACCCCGCCGCCGGCGGAACCTGCGCCGGACCGGGTCGAGCCGACGCGGCGCGAGAGCCTGTTGTCGACCCTGGTCTGGGCGCTGATCATCGCTCTGGCGGTGCGCACCCTGTTGTTCCAGCCCTTTCATATCCCGTCTGAATCCATGCGTCCGACGCTGGAGGCGGGCGACTACGTCATCTCGTCGAAATGGCCGTACGGCTATTCGCGCTATTCCCTCCCGTTCGGCCCCGACGTGTTCGAGGGCCGCGCGCTGGAGCGCCTGCCGCAGCGCGGCGAAGTGATCGTGTTTCGCGCCCCTCACAATGGCGGCCAGAGCTATATCAAGCGCGCGGTCGGCTTGCCCGGCGACGTGATCGAGGTGAAGGGCGGCGTGCTGTCCATCAATTCGGCCCAGGTGCCGCGCGGCCTTGTAGGCGAGGACGTGCGCCTGAACCAGTCCGGCGAGATGCGCCGCTACGACGTGTACGAGGAAATCCTGCCCGGCGGGATCGCCTATGAGGTCCTCGACCTGGGTGAAGGCGATCTTGACGATTTCGGCCCGGTCACCGTACCTGCCGGGCATGTCTTCGCACTTGGCGACAATCGCGATGAATCGCGCGACAGCCGCGTCTCGCCCCCGCTCGGACCGGGCCCGATCCCGGTGGAGAATCTCGTCGGCCGGGCGGATCTGGTGCTTTTGTCGGCCCGCCCCGACTTCAAGCTCTTGCGCCCCTGGACCTGGCATCGCCTGCGCGGCGACCGGTTCGCGCGCTCGCTTGACGCGGATCCAGGCTAGGTCATGAGCGACCGCATCACCCGGTTCGAAACCGCGCTCGGCCATAGTTTCGCCGACCGCGCCTTGCTGGAGCGCGCGCTCACCCACGCCTCCCATGGCGACGGGCGCGCGCGCACCGCGTCCAACGAACGCCTGGAATTTCTTGGCGACCGGATCCTCGGCCTGATGGCCGCCGAGGCGCTGTTCACCGCGTTCGAGGGGCTGGACGAGGGCGGGCTCGCCCATCGGCTCAACGCCCTGGTGAACAAGGAGGCCTGCGCGCGCGCGGCGAGACGGATCGGGCTCGGCGAGGCGCTGCGCCTATCGCCGGCCGAAGAGCGCCTGGGCGGTCGGGACAAAACCTCCATCCTCGCCGACGGCTGCGAGGCGGTGATCGGAGCGCTCTATCTTGACGGCGGGCTTGCAGCCTCGCGCGCCTTCTTCGACCGGCTCTGGGCCGAGGAGATCGAAGGTCTCACCAAACGTCCGAAGGACCCGAAATCGCAGCTGCAGGAATGGGCTGCGGCGAAAGGGTTCGGCGCGCCGGCCTACCGCACCGTCGCGCGCAAGGGGCCGGACCACCGGCCGGTCTTTGAAATCGAGGTCGCCGTGCCCGGCCTGCCGCCGGCGCTGGGCGAGGGCGGCTCCAAGCAGGACGCCCAACGCGCGGCCGCGCTATCGCTTCTGGAACGAGAAAACGTTGATGTCTGACCCCTCCCGCGCCGGCTTCGCCGCCATTATCGGCGCGCCGAACGCCGGCAAATCCACGCTCGTGAACGCCCTCGTGGGCCGCAAGGTCTCCATCGTCACGCCGAAGGTTCAGACCACGCGCTTCCAGGTGCGCGGCGTGATGATCCACGGCGCGGCGCAGATCGTGCTGGTGGACACGCCCGGGGTGTTCGCCCCGCGCCGCCGGCTCGACCGCGCCATGGTGGCGAGCGCCTGGGAAGGCGCCACCGACGCCGACACCATCGTCCATGTGGTCGACGCCGCCGCAGCCAGGCAGGGCGGCGGACGCACGGCCGAGGACGTGGAGCGCGTGATTCAGGGCCTTAAGACCCAAGGTCTCAAAGCGACCCTAGTCATCAATAAGATCGATCTATTGAAACGCGAGGACCTGCTCGCCATCGCGCAAAACCTGCACGAGACAGGCGTTTACGACGATGTCTTCATGATCAGCGCGAGCAATGGCGACCGGGTCAAGGACCTCGCCGGGCATCTGGCGAAGCTCATGCCGGAAAGCCCCTGGCTCTATCCCGAGGACCAGATTGCAGACCTCTCCGAGCGCCTGCTGGCGGCGGAGGTGACGCGCGAAAAGCTCTTCCTGCGCGTCCATGAGGAGCTGCCCTACGCGCTCACCGTGGAGACCGATATCTGGAAGGAGCTCAGGGACGGCGCGGTGCGCATCGAGCAGACGGTCTTCGTGGAGCGCGAAGGCCATCGCCCGATCATTCTGGGCAAGGACGGCCAGACCGCCAAATGGGTCGGCAAGGCGGCGCGCGAGGAGCTGGAGGAGCAGCTGGGCCGTAAGGTGCACCTGTTCCTGTTCGTGAAGGTGCGCCCGAAATGGGGCGAGGACCGCGAGCGTTATTCCGCGCTGGGTCTCGACTTCGACGTATAGAACTCTCTTTCGCCGCCTCTTCGAAGGGAAGGCTTGAGATGGAATGGACAGGCTCAGGCCGGATCGTTGCAGTGCGCCCCCATGGGGAAACCAGCGCCGTCGTCGAGATTCTCACAGCCGAACATGGCCGGCACGCCGGCCTGGTGCGCGGCGGCCGGTCGCGCGCCCTGCGCCCCGTCCTGCAGGCCGGAAACCGGGTGAGGGCGGTCTGGCGCGCCCGGCTCGACGAGCATCTGGGCGCGTTTCAGGTCGAGGCCGAAGACCTCTCCGCCGGCGTCCTGATGGAGGATCCGCTTGCGTTGTCGGGGCTGAACGCCGCGTGCGCCATGGCGTCGGCCTGCCTGCCGGAACGTGAGGCCCACCCGGCCGTCGCCGACGCGTTCGAGGTGCTGATCGGCGCGCTCGACAATCGCGACCTCTGGCCGCCGCTCTACGTAAGCTGGGAGGCGGGCCTGCTCGCCGATCTCGGCTACGGGCTGGACCTGCGAAAATGCGCCGCCACCGGCCAGACCGACGATTTGATCTATGTGAGCCCAAAATCGGGGCGGGCGGTCAGCGCTGAAGCCGGTAAGCCCTATCATGACAGGATTCTGGCGCTTCCAGGCTTCATGGCCGGATCGGGCGCGCTGGCGCCCGGCGATGTGGCGGCGGGTCTCAGGCTCACCGCCCACTTCATCGAACGCCGCGTGCTCTGGCCCGCCGACAAGCGCCTGCCAGACGCGCGCGCCCGGATGATCGAGCGACTCGAGGCGGCGGACTTGCTTTAGGTGGCGGGCAAGAGAATGATTCAGCGAACTCCCGGCGTAAGGTGCGGCTATCACAATCGATTCATCAGAAGCTGAACCGACGTGCTTCCTCGCCGGAAACTGTGTCGAATAGTCCGTGGAATGGGTGTGGATGTGAAAAAACTAGGTGTTTTGCTTCTTTAAATGCCGGGTCGATCTCCGGCTCGATGGACCGAAAGAAGATATACTTGCAGGAGTAAATTTGAACCATCTGATTTATTCTCGCAATGTCCTCAGGACCTACGACTAGCGACTGCATCCGAGGCTCGGTTCTATACATGGTGGGTTGTATGAAAACACAGGCAAGCTTGGGCGTCAGAGGTACAACGATGTTGGCATGGTAATGAGGAAAGCTCGTGCTTAGCTCGTGAAAAAAACCATCCCCTGAGCTACTCCCCGATCGTTGGACAGTTTCCGGCGGTTTTTAAGCTACTTTGAGCTCCTGCTGATCGGGTTGATTGGGTTGGCGCGTGCGCCAGTAGACCATGGCGGGCGGCCGCCCGCCATGA
>JBNPED010000025.1:0-14125 GCA_051117435.1 Oceanicaulis sp.
GACAGGTCTCGGCAAGATCGGCGTACGTGTCGCCGGCTAACAGCGGCTCGCCGCCTTTCCAGACCGACTGGTGCACGTGCATGCCGGTGCCGTTGTCGCCGAAGACCGGCTTCGGCATGAAGGTGGCCGTCTTGCCGTAGGCGTGCGCCACGTTGTGCACGATGTATTTATAGAGCTGCATGTTGTCCGCCATCTTCAGCAAGGTGGAGAACTTCATGCCGAGCTCGTGCTGGGACGGCGCGACCTCGTGGTGGTGCTTTTCCGGATTAAGGCCGAGCTCCTTCATCACCGAGAGCATTTCCGAGCGCATGTCCTGGCCGGAATCGATCGGGTTGACCGGGAAATACCCGCCCTTCGGCCCGGGTCGGTGGCCCATATTGCCGCCTTCCATGACCTTGCCGGAATTATACGGGCCTTCCTCGGAGTCGATCGCGAAGAAGGTATTGTTCTGCGCAGTGGACCAGCGCACGTCGTCGAAAACGAAGAACTCCGCTTCCGGGCCGAAATACGCGGTGTCGCCGATGCCGGAGGAGGCGAGAAATTTCTCCGCCTTCTTCGCGGTGGTGCGCGGGTCGCGGTTATAGGGCTGCATGGTGCTGGGCTCGAGCACGTCGCAGATGATCGCCAGCGTGGTCTGCTGGTAGAACGGATCGATCAGCGCGGTGTCGGGGTCCGGCATCAGCACCATGTCGGACTCGTTGATCGCCTTCCAGCCGTTGATCGACGAGCCGTCGAACATGGTGCCGTTTTCAAACAGATCCTCGTCCACCATGGAGGTGTCGAAGGTCACGTGCTGCAGCTTGCCGCGCGGGTCGGTGAAGCGCAGATCGACATACTCGATGTCTTCGTCCTGGATTTGCTTGATGATCTTGTCCGACATGGATTTGCCTTTTTGAGGGGTCGAAGGGATGGAGCGAAGGGCGCGCCGCGCTAGAGCGCGTCGTCGCCGGTTTCGCCGGTGCGGATGCGGATCGCGGTCTCGACCGGGGTGACGAAAATCTTGCCGTCGCCGATACGCCCCGTGCGCGCCGCGGACTGAATGGCCTCCACCGCCGCGTCCACGCGGCTGTCGGACACCACCAGTTCGATGCGAATCTTCGGCAGGAAGTCGACGACGTATTCCGCGCCCCGGTAGAGCTCGGTATGGCCCTTCTGGCGGCCGAAGCCCTTGGCCTCGGTCACCGTCAGGCCTTGCAGGCCGATCTCCTGAAGCGCCTCCTTCACGTCGTCGAGCTTGAACGGTTTGATGATCGCTTCGATTTTCTTCATGACAGGGCCTCCGTTCACGCCGGCACGCTAAGCCCGGCGCGCGGGGGCACAAGGCGAACCGGCGCGCCGGCGCCGGCGTTCATCAGCGGCGCCCGCCTGTGAGGCGCCCGTGCACGGCGTTGAGGCGCCGCCGCCGAAAGGAGACCGCATGACAGACCCGCGCCACGCCGTCCTGTCCGTCGACGCCATGGACCGCGCCGACCGATACGCCATCGAGTACGGCCGGTCCGGCGGCGCGCTGATGGACGCGGCCGGCGCCGCGATCGCGCGTGAAATCGCGGCGCGCTGGAGCCCCCGTCCCGTGGCGGTGCTGTGCGGGCCGGGCAATAACGGCGGCGACGGCTGGGAGGCGGCGAGCCTCCTGAACGCGCGCGGCTGGCCGGTGGAGGTCTTCGCCATGAAGCCCGCCGGTGAGCTCAAGGGCGACGCCGCGCGCGCCGCCGCCAAATGGACGGGCGAGGCGAGGGGGCTCGACGCCTGCGAGCCGGAGCGATTCGCGCTCATCCTGGACGCGCTGTTCGGCGCCGGGCTGTCGCGGCCGCTGGACGGCGAGGCGGCCCGCCTCGCACAGGCCTGCGAGGGCCGTACAGTGATCGCGGCCGACGTGCCCAGCGGCGTGCTCGGCGATGCGGCGCGCGCCGACGGTCCGGCCTTTCACGCTGCGCTCACCGTGACGTTTCACCGCTTCAAGCCGGCCCATCTGCTGCATCCGGGGCGGGCCGCATGCGGCGAGATCGTGCTCGCCGATATTGGAATCCCCAAGGGCTGGGCGCGCGCCGTCCCGGCGGTCGCCGAACACAATGATCCCGATCTCTGGGCGATTCCCGGGGCCGAGATCGATGCGGGCGCCCATAAGCATCGCCGGGGGCGGCTGTGCGTGCTGTCCGGCGGGCACGGCGCATCCGGCGCGGCGCGCCTGTCGGCCGATGCGGGCTTGAGCGGGGGCGCGGGCTATGTGACTCTGCTGTGCCCGCCGGACGCGCTGAGCGAATGCGCCGCGTCCATGCAGGCGGTGGTCACCCGCGCCTTCGACCTCGATGCTGATTTCGGCGCGGTCCTCGACAATCACCGGGCGGAAGCCGCCGTGCTGGGTCCGGGCGCCGGAAAGGACGCCGAGACGCGGCGCCGTGTGCTGCAGGCGGCGGGGCAGGGGGCCTCGCTGGTGCTGGACGCCGATGCCGTCACGGTGTTCGAGGACGATCCGGACGCGCTGTTCAAGGCGCTGCATCAACATTGCGTCCTCACCCCCCATGCCGGCGAATTCGCGAAAGTGTTTCCAGATCTCGCCGACGGCGATGCGAACAAGATCGAGACGACCCGCGAAGCCGCGAAGCGCGCCGGCGCGGTGATCGTGCTGAAAGGCCCCGACACCGTCATCGCCGCGCCCGAAGGCCGGGTGCGGGTGAACACCCACGCCTCGCCGCGCCTCGCCACCGCCGGAACCGGGGACGTTCTGGCCGGCCTGACCGGCGCTTTTCTGGCGCAGGGCGCGGACGCCTTCGATGCGGGGAGCGCGGCGGTCTGGCTCCACGGCGAGGCCGGCCGCCGCATGGGGCCGGGCGACACCGCGGCGAGCCTGTTTGGATTACTGCCGCACGCCCTGCGCCATGGCAGGGATCTGCAAATGCGCAGGGCGGCCTTGCGCCGCCTCACCCAGCCCCGCCGCTAGCCGAACCGGGCTGCTTTGCGTATAGCCGGGCGCAAGGCCGCCCGCTCCGCAAGGACCCCTGATGTCTGACGACCAGAAGCTCTCCAAGACCGACGAAGAAGCCCTCGCCTTTCACCGGGCCGACCCGGCCGGCAAGATCGCCCTGCGGCCCACCAAGCCCATGGCGACGCAGCGTGATCTGGCGCTGGCCTATTCCCCGGGCGTCGCCGCGCCGGTGCGCGCGATCCACGCCGATCCTGACGCGGTCTACGACTACACCTCCAAGGGGAACACCGTGGCCGTGGTCTCCAACGGCACGGCGATCCTGGGCCTCGGGGATCTGGGGCCGGCGGCGTCCAAGCCGGTGATGGAAGGCAAGGCGGTGCTGTTCAAGCGCTTCGCCGACATCGACGCCTTCGATCTGGAGATCAAGTACACCGATCCCGACCGCTTCATCGATTGCGTCGCCGGGTTCGGCGACACGTTCGGCGGCATCAATCTGGAGGACATCAAGAGCCCGGAATGCTTCGAGATCGAGCGCCGGCTGCGCGACGAGCTCGACATTCCCGTCTTCCACGACGACCAGCACGGCACCGCCATCATCGCCGCGGCGGGTCTGATGAACGCCTGCCATCTCACCGACCGTAAGCTGGAGGACGTCAAGGTCGTCCTCATCGGCGCGGGCGCGGCGGGGCTTTCAGTGCTGGAGCTGATCAAGTCGCTGGGCGTCGCCCACGACAACGTCACCATCGTCGATGTGAAAGGCGTGGTGCATGACCAGCGCAACGACCTGCACGACAAGCTGAGACAGCACGCCCGGCGCACTGACCTGCGCACGCTCGAAGAGGCGATGGTGGACGCCGACGTGATGCTGGGCCTGTCGGCCGGCGGCATCGTCAAGCCGGCCATGGTCAAGTCGATGGCGCGCGATCCCATCATCTTCGCCATGGCCAACCCGACGCCGGAGATCATGCCGGATCTGGTGCGCGAGGTGCGTTCCGACGCCATCATGGCCACGGGCCGCTCCGATTTCCCCAACCAGGTCAATAACGTCCTGGGCTTTCCTTACATCTTCCGCGGTGCGCTGGATGTTCGTGCGCGGACCATCAATGAGGAGATGAAGCTGGCCGCGGCGCGCGCGCTGGCCGATCTCGCCCGCCAGGACGTGCCCGACGAGGTGAGCGCGGCCAACAAGTCCGAAGGCCTGAAATTCGGGCGTGACTACATCATTCCCTCGCCCTTCGATCCGCGCCTGATCAGCTTCGTCCCGCCCTATGTGGCCAGGGCCGCCGTGGACACCGGCGTGGCGCGCGTCAAGGCGCCGGACGAGCACACCTATCGCCGTTCGCTGGCGCGCCGCCTGGACCCCACGGCCGCGCTGCAGCAGCGCGTCACCGACGCCATCAAGGGCTCGGGCAAGCGCATCGTGTTCGCCGAAGGCGAGGAGCAGGCCGTCATCCGCGCCGCCCACGCCTTCCAGAGCCAGGGCCTGGGCAAGGCGGTTCTGGTGGCCCGCGAGGACGTGGCGCGCGCCAATATGCGCGAGCTGGGCCTTCCCGACGGGGAGCTGGAGATCTGGAACGCCCGGCTGTCGGACCGCAACGCGGACTACGCCGACTGGCTCTATAAGCGCCTGCAGAGAAAGGGGTATCTGCGCCGCGACGTGCAGCGCCTGGTGAATAACGACCGCAACGTGTTCTCCGCCTGCATGCTGAAATTCGGCGACGCTGACGGCATGGTGACCGGGGTGACGCGCCATTTCACCAATACTTTGAGCGATGTACGCCTGGTCCTCGACGAGGCGCCGGGCAAGACCGTGATGGGCCTGTCCGTGGCGCTCGCTCAGGGGCGGATGCTGGTGGTGGCCGACACCAATGTCTGCGAGTTTCCCGGCCCCGAGGACCTCGCCGACATCGCGCAGGGCGCGGCCCACGCCGCCGCCCGGCTGGGCTTGAGCCCGAGGGTCGCTTTCATGAGCTATTCCACCTTCGGCAACCCCCCGGGGGACCGGACGGAGAAGGTGCAGGCGGCCGTGAAGCTGCTCGACGAACGCGGCGTAACCTTTGAATATGAAGGCGAAATGGCGGTGGACGTGGCGCTCGATCCGAACCACCACCAGGTCTACCCGTTCTCGCGCCTGACCGAAGCGGCGAACGTGCTGGTCATGCCGGCGGTGCATTCGGCCTCCATCGCCACGCGGCTTTTGAAGTCCGCGGGCGGGGCGACGGTGATCGAGGGCTTGCTGATCGGGCTGGAAAAATCGGTGCAGGTGGCGCGCGTGGGCGCCAGCGTCTCCGACATCGTCAACCTGGCCGGCATGGCGAGTTATGATCTCACCGCCGACAGGATAGCCGGGGAGTAATCCCCGCTTTCTTGATGCTCAAACGCCTCCGGCGGTCCTGAAACCCCCCGCCTTGGGGGTGAAACCGTTCATCTTCGCCGGCCTGGACACGCGCCCTTTCCGTCTCCGCCATGGCCGAGCGGGGCGGATCGGCCTAGGTTCGACGTCGAACCCGCGAAGGACACGCCATGGCCGCCGGCCGATCCGCCAGAGACCTCACCCAAGGCGATGTGTTCAAGCACATCATCCGCATGGTCGCGCCCATGAGCTTCGGCATCGTGGCGATGATGCTGGTGGGGGTGATCGACAGCTACTGGGTGGGCAAGCTCGGCACCGCCCAGCAGGCGGCGGTGCAGTTCGTCTTCCCTGTGACCATGCTGGTGATGAGCGTCGCCATCGGGCTCGGCGCGGGCGCGGTCTCTGTGGTGGCGCGCGCGGCCGGGCGCGGCGACGGCGAGCGCACGCGGCGCGTGGCCACCGACGCGGTGACGCTCGCCTTCGTTATCGTCGCCATCGTCTCGGCCATCGGCATCGCCATGATCGGGCCGCTCTTCCGCGCCATGGGCGCGACCGAGGAGATGATGCCCCATGTGCGCGACTACATGACCATCTGGTTCGCCGGCATCGTCTTCGTCGTCGGCCCCATGGTGGCGAGCAACATCTTGCGCGCGCTGGGCGACGCGATCCTTCCAAGCGCGATCATGATCCTGGCGGCCGTGATCAACATGGCGCTCACCCCGGTCTTCATCTTCGGCTGGGGGCCGGTCCCCGAAATGGCGGTGCAGGGCGCGGCCCTGTCTTCGCTGATCGCCAATTTCTGCGTCTTCCTCATCGCCATCGCCATCATGGTGTTTCGCGAAAACCTCTTGGACCTCTCCTGGCCGGGTTTTCACGAGATCTTGTGGAACTGGCGCGAGATCGCCCGCATCGGCGCGCCCGCGGCGGGCTCGAACATGATCGGCCCGGCCGCCAACGCCATCGTGCTCGCCTCGGTCGCCCGGTTCGGCGAGGCTGCCGTCGCCGGCTTCGGCGTCGCCATGCGGGTGGAGGCCTTCTTCATCATCCCGCTCTTCGCGCTGTCGGGCACCATAGGCCCCATCACCGGCCAGAACGGCGGGGCGGGCCATACCGAGCGCGTGCGCGAAGCCTTCTTCAAAAGCTTCGCCTTCTGCCTGGCCTGGGGCACAGGCATGGCGGTGGTCCTGTTTTTCGCCGGCGAGCATCTGGCGCCGCTCTTCCTGCCCAGCGAGGACGGCCAGCAGGTCGCGGAGGTGTTCTGGGACATCGCCCCCTTCGCCGTGTTCGGCTACGGCGTCGCCATGGCCGCCGCGGCCGGCTTCAACGGCCTCGGCCGTCCGCTCTACGGCGTCGCGGTGAACGCCGCGCGCGGCTTCCTCCTCATCGCGCCTCTGGCCTGGCTCGGCGGCACGCTGGGCGGCGCGACGGGCACGATCTGGGGCGTCTTCGCCGCGAATCTGATCATCGGGGTGGGCGCCGCCGTCTACGTCCTCAAATTCGCTCCGCTCACCGCCGAAGACGGCCAGCGACGACCGGTGGCGAAGGCGGCGTCGGTCCCCAAAGCCGCAGCGAGCTACGCGCAAGGCGCCGGCGCGACGTCAGCCGACGGGCAAGCCGTGACGGCGTCGAAGGATCGTGCGGAGGGGTAGGGGGGCGACACAATAATTTGGCGGCATTTAATAAAGGCGCCTATGCGGCAATAAGATTGCAAAGCTGCCTATAATTTCGTGTCAAGTTAGGGTGAAGCGACGGCTTCGCGTTTTCCACCTCTTTGAATAAAGAAATTGCGAATGATGAAATAAAAAGAGCCGCGTCAAAAAATTCAAAAATCTCGCTGTTTGCAGTCACCCGCCCATACATTCCTCTGGCGGCAAGGTTTGTGTGATGGTTGATATCGTAGCCCGGTGGTGTTTTTACGCCGAACGGAAACCAGGCTGATTTTTCAAACCTGTACTGCACTTTATTCCTAAACCTAGAGAGTCGACTTTTGTCTCCATTTCCGCTGTCGATGGCCGAAATTAATTCAGTAAGTGTTATTGTAGCATCAATCTTGTCTTGCCTAGGTGCTGATACGCTCTGCACCATCTCTCGTAACTTTATGACCGTGTGATGTAGGGTCGCCCATGTATCCCGATGTGAGTCTTTAATAGCCTTAAAGCGCAACGAGCCGTGATCTTCTTCTACCAGGTAAAAGCCCTGCTTAATTGCTGAGCCTCCAGTCAATGATGCTACTTCATTCAATCTCGCTAGCGGGACATCGTCAATGAACGTGCATGCACTACCGAAAAGACGAATAAGCAGATGGGCCGCATAGAACGCCGCGTAATAAACACGAATCGCTGGCCATGCTTGATGGCGCGAGAGGCCTGCCTCCACGGTGATTCCGTTAAGTGTTTCAATGGTCGCCTGCGCGAACTTCCCGCATTCCCCGGCGTGACAGGACTTGAGTTCGTCAGCTGAGTACGGTGATAAGCTGAAGCCGCCCTGTTGAAATGAAAGCTGGTACCGCGTTGAAGCGATCAACGCCTTGTAGTCAATCACAACAGAAGTATTTTCTGTGAGCAAATCTCGCCTTGTGAGGCGAAAAACTGATCTGCTTATAATGTTAGTCATTTTTATAAAGTAAACCCAGCATCCATGCTGTCTTCTAAATGTTTTACTATCGGCTTATACGCATTCTTAGATTCCTTTATCTTTGCTGCGCGCACTGATTCGGCTGCGGGCGCGATAACATCAAAGAAGTTTTCGTAGGAATATATTGCGCCTTACTTGTCTTTCACTCTGCGTGCGACAGTGGGAAAGAATGCGCTTACTGCTTTAAAAACAGTCGGTTGGTAGAATTCATTCTCTAGATTTTTGGGCAAAAATAGTGCATCAAATATGGATTGGTAGTATGAAGACAAGATGTCGTAGACCTCATCTTCTTCAATGTTGCTGAACAGGCTAACAAGGGGAGTAACGGAGGAGTTGAATGCTGTCCGGGTAAGTTTGCCCGGTGATTTTTTGGAGGGAGAGAGCTTTCCGAAAAATATTGAAGCTGAGTCACCCATAAACCTATCAAATATAATTCGAAGACGTGTTTCAACATCGCTCTCATATTCAGCTAACTTCTTTATATCAAGCAGAAGTTCTGAGGGTACTCCCTTCTGTTTGGAGTTGATATCAATGAAGAGCCGGGACTCTTCCCGTTTGTTGAGTTCGTCGTAAATAACAACAGGAACTCTCAGATTTGTTCTGGCTTTAGAGAACCCGTACACACGGTGTTGTCCATCGATTATAAGGAAGGCTCTGCGTGTAGGCTTGAATGAAATTGTCTTTCTGCGCGAGTCATACTCAAGGTCTGCGTCTTCTTGTGCAGACAAGACGATTGAACTTGGGACGGTGCCCAAGCCGTTATCGATGTAATTCGCAATTTCGTTTGCACGTTTCTCATCGAGGATCCGCTGAAAGCCTTCGATAGGATCCTCATCTCTGCTCACAACGAAACAGGTTCTAGCTAGAACCTCACTAGGCATCGTGAGTGTATAGAATTTATGCTGACCTTGGGTGATTAGGCTTACTGTGCCAAAGCTCTCGCGGTCGACCACAGCCAACTCCGATACCTGTAATTTCGTTAGGTGTCCTAACCGTCAGTGACGGAGGCGCGTGTGCTATCCGTAGCTGTCTAGATCGGATCGGACAAGGTTTCGGAAACCCCCCGCTACTCCAGCTCCACAGCCTCGACCCGCCCGTTCTCAAGCACCAGGGCGATTTCGCCGCGTTTGAGCTTGAGGGCTTCTTCGCCGAAGACCTGGCGGCGCCAGCCTCGAAGGGCTTCGATGTCGGCCTCGTCGTCGGCGGCCAGGAGTTCGAGATCGGGGACGGTGGCGATGAGGCGGGGGGCGACGCCTTCCTTTTCCGCGACGACTTTGAGGAACACCTTCAGCATCTCCACCACCGGACCGATATTGCCGGGCGGGGGCGGGCGCTTTTCGATCTCGGGCGCATGGGCCTTGGGATCGGCGAGGGCGGCTGCCATCATCTCCAGCAGGCGCTCGGCGGGCTTGGAGCGTTCGAAGCCGCGCGGCACGGCGCGCATTCCGGCGAGATCGTCGGCGCTGGTGGGCGCGGTCTGGGCGAGCTCGTAGAGCCCGTCATCCTTCATGATGCGGTTGCGCGGGATGTCGCGGGTCTGGGCTTCGCGCTCGCGCCATTCGGCGGCGGCTTTCAGCGCGGCGAGCCATTTCGGCGTGGTCTTTCTGAGTTTCAAGCGCTTCCAGGCGTCTTCCGGGTCCATCTTGTAGGTGGCCGGGTTGGAGAGCAGCTTCATCTCCTCCACCAGCCAGGGGCCGCGGCCGGCCTCCTCCAGCTTTTCGCGAAGGATCGGGAAGAGGTCGCGCAGGAAGGTGACGTCGGCGAGCGCATAGACCTGCTGCTTCTCCGACAGCGGCCGGCGCGACCAGTCGGTGAAGCGCGAGCCCTTGTCGATGCTTTCGCCCAGCAGCGCGCGCACCAGATTGTCATAACTGATGGAATCGCCCAGCCCCACGGCCATGGCGGCGACCTGTGTGTCGAACAGCGGCGCCGGGATCAGACCGCCGCCCATATGGTAGAAGATTTCCAGATCCTGGCGGCAGGCGTGGAAGACCTTCAAGACCTTGTCGTCCTTCAGAAGATCGAAGAAGGGCTGAAGGTCGATCCCCTCGGCCAGCGGGTCGATGAGCACCTCCCGCGATCCGCCCGCGGCCTGGATCAGGCAGAGCTGGGGCCAGAAGGTGCTCTCGCGCATGAACTCGGTGTCCACGGCGACGAAATCGGCCTGTGCAAGGTCGGCGCAGGCGGCGGCGAGGGCGGTTGTGTCGGCGATCCATTCCATGGGCGGCGTACATAGACGTATCCGCGCGCGCTGGCGAGCGGCGCTTTCACGCCGCCCGCCAACGTGTCAGGCCGCCGCCTCGCGTTTGCGGACCATCATCCGCCAGGCGAAGAACAGCGCCATGAGCGCCGACCCGGCCGCGACGAACCAGAAGGCGGCCTGCACCGGCAAGCCCATCCGGGCGAGCAGGAAGAGGATGAACGGTCCGATGGTCGCCGCCGCGCCGTTCAAAATGCTGGAGGCGGCCAGAAGCCGCCCCCGGCGCGCGGGATCGGCCCGGCGCTGGGTCATCGCCTGCAGCGGGACCAGGAACAGCCCGCCGGAGACCGCCGCGCCCAGAAGATCGATCATCACCCGCCGGTTCGCCGGATCTGCGATGAAGGCGCCGACGCCCATAAGCTCGCCTGTGGGCGCCGCGCCCATGGTGTGGATCGCCAGATCGGCGGAGAAGCCGGCGAGGCCGAGCCCGCCGATCACGGTGAAGATCAGCGCGTCCTCGCCGCGATTGAGCACGCCGGTGGCGAGCGCGCCGCTCATGGCGCCCAGCGTGAACAGGACCTGGAAGAA
This sequence comes from Oceanicaulis sp., assembly GCA_051117435.1. Taxonomy (GTDB): domain Bacteria; phylum Pseudomonadota; class Alphaproteobacteria; order Caulobacterales; family Maricaulaceae; genus Oceanicaulis. The sequence continues at coordinate 10,699 of JBNPED010000025.1, forward strand.
GGCCACCACGCTTTCATCGGCGCCCAGCGCGTTGCGGGCGAAGAGGGGCAGCACGGTGAGCACCGCCGCGCTCATCATCCAGAACCAGGCGACGCCCAGCGCCGGGCGGAACACCTCGCGCGCCTTGTAGAGAAAGCCCAGCATGCGCGCGGTCTCCCACACGATGTTCAGGCTGACCTTCAGGTTCGGGTCCTCGGCCTTCGCCGGCGCGCCCTGGCGCATTCCGAGCCAGCCGAGGATCGCCACGGTGACCAGGACGCCGCCGACGATCAGCGCGCCGCCCTCGCGGGCGATGAGCAGGGTCGCCCCGATCGCGCCGCCGAGGATCGCCACATTGATCGCGCCGGACATCACCGCGTTCGCCGTCACCAGCTCGCTCGGCGCCAGCAAGGTCGGCATGGCCGAGGTGCGCGCGGGAATGAAGAAGGCGGTCTGCACGCCCATCATGAACAGGACCGCGAGCAGGATGTAGGGCTCGTTGAAGATGAACCCGATCCCGGCGGCGAGCATCAGCCAGATCTCGCAGAATTTCAGCACCCGCATGATCTTGGTGCGGTCGAACCGGTCGGCGACCTGGCCGGCCACGGCGGAGAACAGGAAGATCGGCAGGGTGAACAGCGTCGCCGCGATGGGCGTCATCTGATCGGGCGGCAGGTCGAAGACCGTCAGGCCCTGAAAGGTGGCGAGCACCACCAGCGACCAGCGGAACAGATTGTCGTTGAAGGCGCCGAAGACCTGGCCGATCCACATGGGCAGGTATCGGCGTTGCCCCATCAGGGAGGCGGCGAGTTTCAGGCTCATCTAGCGGCCCTCCGCCACCAGCGCGTTGGTGCGCGCCTCGATCACCGATTCAAGCTCCTCCATGAAGGCGTCCTTGTCCATGCCGGGCGCGATCGGGTCGAGGAACTCCAGCACCACCCGGCCCTTGCGCTTGATGAAGCTCTGGCGGTCCCAGGCGAGGCCGAGGCTGGTGGCGACCGGCGTGCAGGGGCGCTTCAGCCCGTCATAGAGCCGCCAGACGCCGGTGCGGTATTTGTACTTCTCGCCCGGCGCGGAGAGATGGCCTTCGGGATAGATCAGCACGTCGCGCGGGTCGGCCTGCAGCTCCTCCACTCCGGCCTGCAGCCGGGCGCGGGCCTCCTCGCCGCCCTGATTGGACAGGCAGATGGCGCCGGCCTTCTTCAGGATGCGCGGGACCAGGGGGAATTTCAGCAAATGGTCGCCGGCCACGAAGGCGATGCGCGCCACCTGGCTCAGCATGACGAAGCCGTCGCCCCAGCTCTGGTGCTTGGCGGCGATGACCACCGGCTCCTTCGGCAGGCGATGGCGGCCGCGGATCTCCACGGTGATCCCGGCGACATGCTTCATGGCGGCGATTTGGGCCGAGCCGTACATCATCAGCCCCCAGCCCAGGAGCTTTCGGCCGGGAACCAGCGCCAGCAGGGTGCACAGGATCGCGAACACCACAGTGATCAGCCAATAGGCGATCTCGTAGCCGGTGGAGCGGATCCAGGTCTCCAGATCGGGTTTGGCCATAGGGGCCTCCTGCGCCGGCGCGCCTCGGTCATGGGTGAAGTCGGTCATGGCTCACGCCTCCTTCAGCGCGGCGTAGGCGGCGCGGGCCAGCGAGCCGGCGCGGTTCTCCATATGGATGTCGAACCGGCCCGCCATGCGGTGGGCGGCCGGCTGCAGGACGACGCCGAGGGCGGCGGCGGTCTTGATCTCCGCATCGCCGCGCGGGCAGGCGCCGTCGGCCATGGCCTGCGCGATACGCCGGGCGATCAGCGCGGTGGGATCGGGCCGGCCCGGCGTATTGACGCGGCCGAAGCGGAACATGTGGGTGAGGTGATACTCAAACAGCACCCGGTCCTCGTCGGCGGCCTTGCAATAGGCCGCCACGACGCGCGACACCGCGTCGGGAAAATCGTCCGCCCCGTCCAGCGCCTCGGCCACCAGATCGTAGAGCCTGGCGTGAATGGTCTCGAACAGCGACAGGGCGAGCCCGTCCTTGCTCTTGAAATGACGGTAGATCAGCCCCTCGCTCACCCCGGCGGCGTTGGCGATCTCGCGCGTGGAGACCCCGTCCACCCCCTTGACGGCGAAGGCGATGAGCGCGGCGCGCTCGATCTTCGCTTTGGCGCTGCCGTCCGCGGCGGTGACGCCGCGCGCGTCCGCGCCCTGAAGCGCCGTTTCTGTCATGCCGGTCTTGGCCATGTGCGTCTCCCTGTCTCTGCGCCGAAAAGCTCTCGGAACCCAACGGCTCGATAGGTGAGTGAACGCTCACTCACCCCCCCGGTTATGCCGATTTCATGCGTCGTCGTCAAGTGTGAGTGAGCGTTCACTCACACTTGACGATTCTTGGGTGAGACAGGGTCCGGAAAATTAAGTGAGCGCTCACTCACACGGAGTCCGCCCTTTCGGGGAGGGGGCGCAAAGGCCGGAGCCGGGCCGGCAAGGAGTGAGCGCTCACTTAATTTTCGGCTTCGGCGCCCGGCCGCTCGGCGAGGCTGAGGATCACCGCCGCGCGGCGAACGCCTCGGCCTCCAGGGCGCGGGTGCGGGTTTCGACGGCGTACTCCAGTTCGGCCATGAACGCCTTGGAGTCCTCGCCGGGGTGCATGGGGGGCAGAAATTCGATCACCGCCTCGCCCGGGTGCAGACGCTTTTCCTGCTCCGGCCAGAAGCAGCCGAGATTGGTCGCCACGGGCACGACCGGGCGCTCAATCGCGCGCGCAAGCTTCCAGACGCCGCGGCGATAGCCCTTCTTGCCGACCACCGGGGTGCGCCAGCCTTCGGGGAAGCGCAGCGCCTCGCGGTCGTCCTGCGCCAGGCGCTCCACGCCCTCGTCGAAGGCGCCGGCGGCGCGCTGACCCGCCGCATCGTCGACCACCACCGCTTCGGCCTTCTTCAGATAGGCGCCCACCACGGGAAAGCGCAGCATGTGATCGCCGATCACGTAGGCCAGCTGCGGATCGCGGGCGAGATGGCACAGACCGTCGCCATAGGACTGGTGCTTGGCGGCGAAGACGGCCGGGGGAAGGCCGGCGAGATGGTCGAGGCCGCGATATGTCACCGTCACGCCGCACAAGCGCAACCAGCCCCGGAACAGCTTTGCGAACAGGGCGATGGCGGCGACCGCCGGCGCCCGGCTCTGCAGGGCGAGCACAGGCAGGCATAGGATCGCCAATCCGCCGGCGAGGGCCCAGAAGCCGTAGAAAAACACGTGTCCGCGCATGGCGTAGGGGTGGCCCTGTTTGCGAAATCCCACAAGCGCGCGCCGAGCGCGCGGCGGCCGGCGCGCTTGACCTGATGGGGTGGACGGCCTCCTCCCGCGGCATCGTTGTGCCAGAGTGTGGTTGTTACGGTCACACTTAAGGAGCCCGCCCATGTCAGAGGTTACCACGATCGGCTTGGACATCGCCAAGCAC
>JBNPED010000023.1:0-61273 GCA_051117435.1 Oceanicaulis sp.
GGTCACCGCCGTGGTGGCCAAGCTGCGCCGGCTGGGGCTGCACGCCCGCATGAGCTACAAGACGACCCGCAACCCCGGCAAGCTGCTCAAGGATGCCGCCGCCTGCCGCGCCCGCTTCGCCGTCATGCTCGGCGACGAGGCGCAGGGGGGCGTCGCGGCGGTCAAGCACCTCGACACCGGCGAGCAGCGGGACGTGCCCCTAGACGACCTGGTAAACCACCTCGCCGGTGGGGCGTAGGGGGGTACGGCCGCCGGGACGCGCGGCTTCCGGGGGCTTGGCGCCTCCGCCTTCTCAAGGGAGACTTCCGGGGGGGTGGAGTGTTGGCACGGTGGCGCAGCGGCGGTTTCATTACGAGCAGGCGTTTGAGCACTACCTGCGTGCCAACGCGATCCCCTACGTCGCGGTGGACGAGGCCAAGCGGGCGCTGTCCGCCGCCGGGGGCCCGGGACGCCACAACCCGCCCGCCGCGCCCGACACGTTGGGGCCCACCCCGGGCGGCGACGCGTCCGGGGCCGGTTCCGGGGCAACTCCCGGGGCGATTTCCGGGGGCACTTCCGGGGGCGGGGGCGGGTTGCCGCACAAGCTCAAGAGCTTTGATTTCGTGGTGTACAGCCGGGGCGGGTCGAACCTGCTGGTGGACGTCAAGGGCCGCAAGCACACCGGCCGGTCGGGCCGGTCGCTCCAGAACTGGGTGACGCGGGATGACGTGACGAGCCTGTCGCGCTGGGGCGAGATCTTCGGTGACGGGTTCGAGTCGGCGTTCGCGTTCTTGTTCTGGTGCGAGGCCCAGCCGCCCGACGCGCTGTTCCAGGAGGTATTCGCCTACGGGGACCGGTGGTACGCGGTGCTGGCGGTGCGGCTGTCGGACTACGCGGCCCACCAGCGTGAGCGGAGCGCGCGGTGGGGGACGGTGAGCGTGCCGGCCGCGGCGTTCGACACGATCGCCCACCCGCTGTCGAAGCTGCTGTAGGGCGAGGCGTCCGGGCCCGGGCGCGGGTGTTCCTGGGGGCATCGCCCGGCCTCGGGGTGCTATACTCGGGATGAGATGCGACGCGTCCGCCCGGTACTGATTGAGATTATCATGGCCGCTCCGCTGAGCCGGTAGGCCGGGCGATCCGTGTGGACCGACCCCCGAGGCCCTGCCGGTTGGCGGGGTTTTTTTGTGTCCCGCCCCCCCCCCCGTCCCGTACCTTGCGTCCCGGGCCCCCCCCCCCGTAAACGGGGGAGAACAAAAATCGCCGTCGCGCGAAACGCCGGCTGTCTCCCCCCGCTTGCGGGGGGAGTGGCCCGCAGGGCCGAGGGGGGTGCGGGCGCCTCGACTCCGCCTTGATCCTCACTTATTTAAACGGGCTCGGACCGAGGCGCGTATCGCCAGGGCTTGCAGGATCACTCCATGATCGAGACCGTTACATCTCCCGGCGCGGGCCGCTGGGACGTCATCGTCATCGGCGGCGGCCATGCCGGCTGCGAAGCCGCGAGCGCGGCCGCGCGCCTGGGCGCGAAGACCCTGCTCATGACCCATCGCGCCGACACGATCGGAGAGATGAGCTGCAATCCTGCGATCGGCGGGCTCGGAAAAGGCCATCTGGTGCGCGAGGTGGATGCGCTGGACGGCCTCATGGGCCGGATCGCCGATGCCTCCGGTATTCAGTTCCGGCTTCTGAACCGCTCGAAAGGACCGGCTGTGCGCGGCCCGCGCACCCAGTCCGACCGCCGGCTCTATCGCGAGGCCATGCAGGCCGCCCTCGCCGATCATCCCAATCTGCAGATCGCCGAGGCCGCGGCCGAGGATCTCATCGTCACGGACGGCGCGTGCGCCGGCGTGATCGACGGTGAAGGCCGCGAATGGCCGGCGGGCGCCGTGGTGTTGACCACTGGCACGTTCCTGAAGGGCGTCATCCATCGCGGCGCGGAGCGCATCCCGGCCGGCCGCCATGGAGAGGCGCCGGCGAACGGGCTGTCGGAGCGGCTTTACGGGCTCGGCCTGCACATGGGCCGGTTGAAGACCGGGACCCCGGCGCGGCTCGACGGGTCGACGATCGACTGGGCGAGCCTGGACATGCAGGACGCCGACACCGATCCGGTCCCGTTCTCCTTCATGACCGACAGAATCACCGTGCCCCAAATCGCGTGCGGCGTGACCCGCACCACCGAGGCCACCCATTCCATCATCGCGGATAATCTGGGCCAGTCGGCGGTCTATGGCGGGGCGATCTCCGGACGCGGCCCGCGCTATTGCCCATCCATCGAGGACAAGGTGGTGCGGTTCGCCGACCGGACCAGCCACCAGATTTTCCTGGAGCCCGAAGGTCTGGACGACGACACTGTCTATCCCAACGGCATCTCCACCTCGCTGCCGGCCGTGGTTCAGGACGCCTTCCTGAAAACCATTCCCGGCCTGGAGCACGCCGCCGTGCGCCGATACGGCTATGCGATCGAATACGACTATGTGGATCCGCGCGAGCTGTCCGCCACGCTCCAGGTGCGCCGCCTGCCGGGACTTTATCTGGCGGGCCAGATCAATGGAACGACAGGCTATGAGGAGGCGGCCGCCCAGGGACTCATGGCTGGACTCAACGCCGCGCTCGCCGTTTCCGGTTCGACGCCGTTCATCCTCGATCGCTCGGAGGCCTATATCGGCGTGCTGATCGACGATCTCATCACGCGCGGCGTCACAGAGCCCTATCGGATGTTCACCTCCCGCGCGGAGTATCGATTGACGTTGCGGGCTGACAACGCCGACCAGAGGCTGACGGAGAAGGCGATCGCGCTGGGCGCGGCCGGTGTTTCACGTGAAACACGCTGGCGCGCGAAGGCCGAGGCGCTCGAAGCGGCGCGCGCACTGACGCTGGCGCTGACCTTGACGCCGGCCGAGGCCCAACGCCATGGCCTGAAGGTGAATCAGGACGGCAAGCGGCGCCATCTTCTGGAGCTGCTGTCCTATCCCGAGATCGATCTCGCCGCGATGGCCCGCGTCTGGCCGGAGCTGGCCGAGCTCCCGCGCGACGTGGCTGAGCAAATCGAGATCGACGCGGTCTATCACGGCTATCTGGACCGGCAGCAGGCGGACATCGTGGCGTTTCGCAAGGATGAGGGCGTACGTATCCCGTCCGGGTTCGACTATGCGGCCGTGGGCGGGCTGTCCAATGAGGTCCGCGAGAAGCTGGAGCGCGCCGCCCCGTCGACTCTGGGTCAAGCCGCGCGCATTGAAGGCGTGACGCCTGGCGCGCTCACGGCGCTGCTGGCGCGGTTGAAGCGGCTTGATCGCGACAGGAGATCGGCGTGAGCGGGGCGGAGCGCGGGCGGGAGCGTGCGCCGTACGGCGCGGAGGACTTCGCCGTCGAGACCGGTGTTTCACGTGAAACACTGGGGCGGTTCGAAACCTGGCGCCGGCTCCTTGAGGAGACCAACGCCCGCACCAATCTGGTGGGGCGCTCCACGCTGGCGGATTTCTGGCATCGCCATGCGCTGGACAGCTGGCAGATCTTCGAGCTGGGCCGCCGCCTGAGACCGGGCGCCGCGCGCTGGGCGGATCTCGGCTCGGGGGCCGGTTTTCCAGGGCTCGCCATCGCGTTCGGGCTGATGGGGGACGGCGCCGTGAACCCTGCGGTCCATCTGGTGGACTCGGTGACCAAGAAGGCGATGTTCCTGCGGGCCGTCGCCGAAGCCACCGGCGCGCCAGCGACCGTCTATCCCGACCGCGCCGAATCCCTTCATCCTGCGCCGGAGGTCGAGCTCGTCACCGCAAGGGCCATGGCGCCTTTGCCGAAATTGCTCGGCTACGTGAAACCGTTTGTGGATAAGGGCGCGCTGGCCCTGCTTCCCAAGGGCGGACGCTACGAAGAGGAATTGACCGAGGCGCGCAAAAGCTGGACCTTTGACGTCGAGGTCATACCGAGCCGCACGAGCCCGGACGCCGCCATTCTCAAGATCGAGGGCCTGACCCGTGTCTGACACCCCCCGCGCCGAACCGCCCAAGGTGATCGCCATCGCCAATCAGAAGGGCGGGGTCGGCAAGACCACCACCGCCATCAATCTCGCCACGGCGCTCGCCGCCATCGGCCAGCGCGTGGTGGTGCTGGATCTCGACCCCCAGGGCAACGCCTCCACCGGACTCGGCGTCGGCCGGGCCGAGCGGCGGGCCACCAGCTATGATATCCTGGTGTCGGAGCGGCCCATGGAGGAGGCGTTGATCGACACCTCCGTTCCGGGCCTGTCGATCATCCCCTCAGACGTCGATCTGTCCGGCGCCGAGCTGGAGATCTCCGGCGCGCCGCGCCGGTCCTATCGCCTGCGCCACGCCATCGACCGCTTCCGCCGGGCGCTGGCGGCCAAGGGCCAGCATTGCGATTACGTGCTGATCGACTGCCCGCCCTCGCTGAACCTGTTGACGGTGAACGCCATGACCGCCGCAGACTCCGTGATGGTGCCGCTGCAGTGCGAGTTCTTCGCGCTCGAAGGTCTGACCCAGCTCATGCGCACCATCGAGTTGGTGCGCGCGAATTTGAACAAAACCCTGTCGATTCAGGGTGTTGTGCTGACGATGTATGACAAGCGCAATAATCTCTCCGCCCAGGTGGCGGCTGATGTGCGCGAGCATTTCGGCGACAAGGTGTATGACACGGTCATACCGCGCAATGTGCGGGTCTCCGAGGCCCCCAGCTTTGGCAAGCCGGTGTTGCTTTACGATCTGCAATGCTCGGGCGCGCAGGCCTATCTGAAGCTCGCCAAGGAGGTGGTCCGCCAGGAACGCAAAGGCGCCGAGGCGCTCGCTCCGGCATGAGCGGCGACGACGACAAGCCCCGCAGCCGCGGTCTCGGCCGCGGCCTCTCCGCGCTTTTGGGCGAAGGCGAAGCCGTCGATGCGGTGCGCGAGGCCGAAGGCCCCTCCGCGCGCTCCGGCCCCGGCGTCAAGCTGATCCCGATCGAGTTTCTGGCGCCCAATCCGGACCAGCCGCGCAAGACCTTCAATGAAGACGAGCTCGCCGAGCTCGCGGAGAGCATCGCCGACAAGGGGCTCCTGCAGCCCCTGCTCGTGCGTCCGCTGCCCGGTCCGGACGAGCGCTACCAGATCGTCGCCGGTGAGCGCCGCTGGCGCGCCGCCCAGCGCGCCCGGCTGCACGAAGCCCCCTGCATCGTGCGCGAACTGACCGATCGCGAGACGCTGGAAATCGCGATTGTTGAAAATGTTCAACGCTCTGACCTTAATCCAGTAGACGAAGCCCGCGCCCTGAAACAGCTGGTGGAGACCTTCGGTCATACCCAGGAGGACGTGGCCCAGGCGGTGGGAAAATCCCGCGCCCATGTGGCCAACATGCTCCGCCTTCTGGCGCTGCCCAAGGGCGTGCTCGGCCGTCTGGAGCGTGGCGAGCTGAGCGCCGGGCACGCCCGCGCGGTCGCCACGGCCGCCGATCCCGATGCGCTGGCCGAGCGCATCGTCGCCGAAGGCCTGTCGGTGCGGGCGGCGGAAAAGCTGGCGCGCGACGCCGCGGGACGCCCCGAGCAGAAGCGCAGCCGTGGCGCGCCGGAGACCAAGGACGCCGACACCCGTGCGCTGGAGGCCGACCTCGCGGCGCGCCTGGGCCTCGATGTAGAGATCCGCCATGCCGGCGAGCGCGGCGAGGTGCGCGTGCGCTACGCCTCGCTGGAGCAGTTGGACGAGGTCTGCCGCCGGCTCTCCCAAGGCGCGCAATCCGGCGCGTATTAAACTAAAACATGCGCGCGTCAGAGCGCCTGAAATTCCGGCGATCGTACCGGAGTAGGGCGCGCGCGCTCTCAGCGCAATCGCGCCGAATTCCTCAATGAAATCAACGCACGAATTGGGCGCCGCTCAGTGTCTCGGCGCGCCGGCGCGCGCCAGGCGCAGGAGCAGCTCGCCGACGATCGCTTCGGCCGGGGCGCCGGACCGTTTCACCGCTCGTTCGGCGTCGAAGGCGAGGCGGCGGGCATGGTCGAGTCGGCGGCCGGCGAAGAGTTTCGCGGCGCGCCTGAACGCGTCGGCCGGGGGGCCGAAGCGCGGCGCCCCGGCGCGCGCCAGGGCGCCGGCGTCGCCGCCCCCGGCGTGGAAGGTGTCGATCTGATCGATGCGCCGCTGCAGCGCCCGCAGCACCCCGACCGGGCTGGTTCCGGCCGCCAGCGCGCGGGCATAGGCCGAATCGGTGCGCGCCGGATCGCCAGCCAGGGCCGGTTCCAGGATCTGGTCGAGCGCGGCGTCCGCGCCGGCCGCGCTGATCGCGGCGATGTCGGCGCGCTCCACCACCGCCGGTGCGCCGCCGCGCTGCGCGGCGAGCCCCTTGAACAGGATCAGCTTCTCCACCTCGCTGCGGGCCTGGGCGCGATCGCCTTCCAGGTATGGCGCGAGCATGGCGCGCGCATCAGGGGCGAGGGAGAGCCCTTCTTCGGCGAGCTGGGCTTCGGCGAGCGCGATCAGGTCACGCATCTCGTCGGCATAGCAAGGGATGGCGAGGCATTTCGCGCCGTCCTCGGCGGCCTTGCGCAGCTTCGATCCTTTCTTCAAATCGCCGGCCTCGATGATCAGGCGCGCCTCGGCGGGCAATGTCCCGGCCTCAACCTCGGTCACGGCCGCGCCCAGGGCGGCGAGGTCGCCGGAGATCCGGACCCGCACCAGCCGGTCCGAGCCGGTCAGAGACAGCGCGGCGAGGGCGTCGGCGAGCGCGGCGGGATCGGCCTTCAGGTCCTCCTCCGTCAGCCGGGTAACGGCGAACGGATCATCGGGATCGGGGACGACCGCTTTGGCGAGCGTCTGGGCGCGCTCCCTCACGAGTCCTGAATCAGGCCCGTAAATCAAAAAGATGCGGGTGTCGGGGTCGGGCCGGCTGACGGCGCGCTCGGCCTCGCGGGCCTTGACCTTCACGAGCCGGGGCCGTCCTGATGACGGCGCAGCGCCACCGCGATGTCCTGGATCACCGCTTCGGCGAGCAAGGCGGCCAGGCGTTCTTCGGCTTCGCCGCGTGCGGCCAGCAAGGCGTAGGGATCGCGCGGCTGATCAAATCCGAGCGAGACGCTGCGCGACCCGGTCAGCGGCCCGCCTGCGGTCTCGAGCTCCCAGAGGGCGTCAGCGGTGAGCGTCGAGCGGGTGGCTTCGCCGCTGGGCGAAATCCCCACCGGAGCATCGCCGAGATCGGTGCTCACGCGCAGGACGTACCGGCTTGAGCCCGGCCCGGTGAAATCTCGGATGGCGTCCTGAACCAGAAAGTCGAACCGCTCCGGCCCCGCCTCCACGGTGAGGCCCGCCAGCCGGCCGTAGCCGGCGCTCGAATAAAGCGGGCTGAAGCCGCAGCCCGCCAGAGAGAGCCCGGCCAGGGCGGCGGCGCAGGCGAGGGCGAGACGGCGGTGCGGCATGTCCGGCCCTCCTTGCGGGCTTAGTCTTCGATCTGCGAGATGCGCAGCTGGCGCGCACGGGTGAGGATGGCGTTCTCCACCTGGATGCGGGTCGCCGGATCGACGGCGGAGTCCACCCAATCGCCGCTCTCGCCGCGCATCTGCTTGAACAATTGCACCGAGAGCGCGTCGGCGCGCAGCCGTGTATCGAGAATATACACGGTCGCCTTGAAGCGCTCGCTCGGAAGTTCGGGATTGGCGTACCAATCGGTGATGATCACCCCGCCGAACGGATCGACTTCATCGAGCGGCATGAAGGACAGAACATCCAGGCTGGCGCGCCAGAGATAGCTGTTCACACCGATCCCGGCTTCAGGCTGATCCGAGGTCTGGACGCTGCTTCCGCCGAACAGCCCGCCCATCAGGCCGCGGTCGGACTCTCGGCCGTCGTCGCGCGACGCGCAGCCGGAGACCAGAGCCGCCCCCGCGGCGGCGAGCAAAAGCAGGCGGAAGGAACGGGTGACCATGAAATGCGTCTCCTGAGGACAGGACGTTTGACGGGCGCGGTGAAATCCGCTTTGCGCCTCTATACCACGCGGGACGCGTGTGGCCAGAGCCTGCGGCGCAGGCGGGAGGGGGAATTGGGCGTGACATTAATGGCACGACGTTCGCATCATGGCCGCGCGCGCGGTTCCGGTCCGCTTGATATCGCCGGGCGTCCGTCGGATGAATACGGGGCGCGTCCGGGGGGACGGGGCGAACCGGCGAGACTGCGGCGCATGAAACAGGGGCTCCCCCTTCTGGCGGGACTTGTTTTGTCCGGCGCCGCGGTCTCACCGGCTTTCTCACAAGATCAAGGCGATCTGAGCCAGGCGGGGTCCCGCTCGGGGCTCGCCGGCCTATGGTCGGCGTTCGAGGTCGAACAGGAAGCCGATTTCGATCTGCTGCTGGCTGCGGGCGGCGAAGATGCGCCGCACAACCCTCCCTATGCGGATTTTCGCTACCGGCTCGAAGCCGAAACGGTGCGCGCCGACGGTTTGCGCTGGGGCGCCCGGCTGGCCCTCGGCGCGGTGCGCCATGACGGCGTGCGTGCGGCCGGAGGCGCTGTGAACTGCGCGGCGCCGTGCGCCGCGCCGCGCGGCCTCATCACCGGGCTGACGACGGAGCCGGGGGCCGGTCCTGCACAAGCCCGCGCCGGCGTCGAGCGCGCCGAGCTCTATGTGCGCCATCCGTATGCGGAGCTCCGGGTCGGCGTCACCGACACCGCCGCCGGGTTGGAGCGGCCCGCGCGCACGCGCGCCTTCCGGCTCGCTGGAGCAGACGGGCCGCTGGCCGATCCGACCGGGCGGACCCTGGCCGACACCGGGCTCTCGCTCACCAGCCCGGCGCCGGGCCTGTCCGTCCAGAGCCGGCGGATCGTGGGCGTTCGCGCCGCGCTGTCCTACACGCCCGAGGCCGATCCGTGCGGGCTCGATCATTGCCGTCCGGCCGCCGCGCCGGGCGCGATTCCCGAAATCGGCGCGGTGTGGTCGGCCGCAGCCAGTTTCGATCGGCGCGCCCCCGGCTCCGGGGTGCGCTGGGCCGCTTACGTCGGCGGGGAGCATGGCGCGCTTCAGGGCGCGACCGCCAATGGGTTCGACGACGCCTGGACCGCCGGACTCGCATTGGTGCGCGAGGCCGGCCCCGTGACCGTTTCGGCGCGCTGGCTGGCCAGCAATGACGGGCTTGAGTCCGCCCACTACGAGGCGCTCTCGCTTTCGGCCGCCTATGAAGCCGGCGACTGGCTCTACAGCGTGGAGGCCGGGCAGGGGGAGAGCACCGCATTCGACGTCTCCGCAACGACCTTTGTTTTTGGCGCATCCCGTTTTTTCGGGCGGAACGGTCTTGCCGGAGCGGGCGTTCAGATAACGAGCCACAACCCAGGGAATGGACCGGCCGCAGACGATGCGGCGGTGATTCTCGAGGCGGGGTGGCGTTTTTGACACGCTCGGCCGTGCTCGATGAAAAGGCGCCTTACGCCGGCTCTCGCGGTTGACTATACTATGCCGGAGTATTGGGGACCATCATGGCCGGAACGCTGAAATTCCAAGCGCTTGTCTGCGGCGGCGCGCTCGTTTTGAGCGCGGCGGCGTTTGCGCCTGCGACTGCGTTCGCTCAGGCCCCGGCTGAAAGCTTGTCCGAGCGCGCGGAAGACGGCGTTCGGTTGAGCGGCGCGGTCCAGTTGCCGGCCGCTTACGACCCGATCGACATCACCGTGCCCGACCTGATCGCCGCGCCGGCGGGGCCCGTCGCTCCGGCTCAGGCTGCGCTGCAGCCGGCCGAGACCGAAGGCTCGGCGAGCGCGCTGCCCTGGTATCAGCGCTTCACCGTCGCGCCGAGCGAGCCGCAGATACTGTGGTCCGGTCAGGAGAATTTCGAGGTTCAGGCTGGCGATCGCTGGGGTGTCACCCTCGGCTACAGCCAGGGCGAACGCAGCCCGCAGAACTTCGATCTTGAAGACTTCCGCGCCGGCGCCTTCTTTGAATTGACCGAGCGCGTGCGCCTGGGTGGTCAGCTGCGCTTCACCTCGCCGGAAGAGGAAATCTTCGGTGAAGAGACCGAAGACCGCGCTCCGGAAGTGCGCTTCGAGTCCGCGTTCAAGTTCTAGGGCCTCCAGTTCGATCAATAGATCAGTGAGCGCGTTCCGGTTTCGGGGCGCGCTTTTTTATTGCGCTGCGCCGATCGCCGCGGCGCCTGCGATCCCCAGGCCTGCAAGCCGGCGCACGCGGCGGGCGTCGACGCCGCCGAGCGCGTAGACCGGTGCGGTGGAGCGCCGCGCCCACGCCGCCAGCCGGAACACGCCCATGGGCTGTCCAGCACTGGGCGAGGCGGAGGGAAAGACCGTGGAGACCAGCACGGCGTCGGCGAGCCGCTCTGCGCGCCGCAGGGCGTGCGGATCATGAACGCTCGCCGTCATGAGCGCCCCCGGCCAGGGACGCACGGCGCGCCCAAGCGCCCATTGCGGCCAGTGCACCCCGGCCGCGCCGCAGCGCCGCGCCAGCCCCGAATCCGCCGCAATCAGCAGCGCCAGACCTTCGGCGCGCGCCATCTCCGCCAGCGGGAAGGCGGCCGCCTCGATCTCCGCTCGGCCGAAGGTGCGCAGGATCAGACCGCAGCCGCGCGGCAAGCGCGCGGCGAGCGCGACGAGGTCAGGCGTACGGTCCGGATCGGTGAGCACGAACAGGCCCGGCGTGCGCGTCTCGGCCGGCCGAAGCGCCTCGGCGCGCCTTGCCAGCGCCGTCAGTCCGTCATAGGTCCTCGCTCCCATGGAGACTCCAAACACACCCGACGACATCCCCGCCGCCCGGCGGGCGATACTGGAGCGCCTCGCCGCCGACGCCAAGCAGGGCGGGCGCGCGCCCGGCGCCGTGACCCTGGTCGCGATCTCGAAAAAGCAGCCGGACGACCGCATCGACGCCATGTTGGCCGCCGGCCAGCGGGTGTTCGGGGAGAACCGCGTGCAGGAAGCGCAAGGGCGCTGGAGCGAGCGCCGCGCGGCCTGGCCGAATCTGGAGCTGCGCCTGGTCGGACCGTTGCAGACCAACAAGGCGGCCGACGCCTGCGCCCTGTTCGACGTCATCGAGACGCTGGACCGCGAGAAGCTGGCGGCGGCTCTGGTGAAGGCCATGGAGAAGACCGGTCGCGCGCCGCGCCTCCTTGTTCAGGTCAACACCGGCGATGAACCGCAGAAGGCGGGCGTTTCAGCCGAGGACGCGCCGGCGTTCGTGGAGCGCTGCCGGACCGAGCACGGGCTCGAGATCGAAGGCCTGATGTGCATCCCGCCGGCGGACGAGCCGGCGAGCCTGCATTTCGCGCTGCTCGCCAGGCTGGCGAAGACGTGCGGCGTCGAGAAGCTTTCCATGGGCATGAGCGCGGATTACGAACTCGCCGCGCGCATGGGCGCGACTTCGGTCCGCGTCGGTTCGGCCCTGTTCGGTGAGCGGCCCGCCCCGCAGGCCTAGGGGGCGATCTTTACGGCATCGCCCGCTTCGAGCCTCCCGAGAAGCTGAACGAGAGCCTCACGCTCAACCGCGACGCAGCCAAGCGTCGGTTTGAACCCGCCCGCGCCGTCCGGCTTGGCGCAGTGCAGGAAGATCGCCGAGCCGAGCCCGGGGACGGGCGGATCGTCGTTATGGCCCAGCGCCACCACCACGTCATAAAGCCCGTCTTCGCGCCACATCGCCTCATGCGAGGCCGGATAGGGGCGCAGCACAGGGCGGTTGTACGCCGGATCGGCCGGGTCGTCGCACCATCCGTCGGCCGGCGTCAGCGCATCGATCACCAGGCGGGTTTCGGGCCGCCTCAGCCGGTCGGGCCGCCACCAGGCTTTGCGCACCGGCCAGATCCCGATCGGGCTCGCCTTGTCGCCCTCCCGCTTTTCGGCGGCGGGGCGCACACCCGCCTCGCCGAGCGCGCACGGGGCGTCGAAATCCGGCCCGGTCAGGCGGCCGGCGGCGAGGCTGGCGGTGTAGACGGAGATGGCGGCGCTCCTGAAGTGGCGGTTTGGACCGGATGTCCGTGGCGGGGTCGGCGCCGGACCGGTCGGCGGCGCGAAACGCCGCGTCGCAGTCCGGCCGCCTCCCCCACCACGGCGGTCGGCTTCACGGAAATATCCGCAAAGCTCTCGGACTTGTCAGCAAGACCGGCGCCGGTCCGGTGTAGGACGCGCCCCTGGCGCCGGCTGGAGAACCGCTTGCCTGCGCGCACGGTTCGGGCAAGGCTTGCCGGGCGAATTTATCCCCGCCGGCGGATTCGGCCCGCCTTTGGGAGTGAGGATATGGCGAAGAAAACCCTGCTTCTGGTCGACGACGACGAGTTGTTGCGCGAGGCGCTGGCCGAGCAGTTCACCTATGACGGCAAATTCGAGGTGATGACCGCCGACGCGGCCCGCCCCGGCATGGCGATGGCGCGCGAGGAGGCGGTCGATTTGATCATCTTCGACGTCGGCCTGCCCGATCTTGACGGGCGCGAAGCGTGCCGGCTCCTGCGCGAGGCCGGGGTGACCACGCCGATCATCCTGTTGACCGCGCAATCCGGCGACGCGGACCATGTTCTGGGCCTGCGCTCGGGCGCGGATGATTTTCTCGCCAAGCCGATCAGCTTCATGGTGCTCCTCGAACATGTGCAGACCCATCTGCGCCGCCACCAGCAGAGCGAGGACGCGGTCCTGCAGATCGGGCCCTACCGGTTCAAGCCGTCCATGAAACTCCTGCTCGACGAGGACGAGAAGAAAATCCGCCTCACCGAGAAAGAGACCAATATCTTGAAATATCTCTACCGCGCCGGCGGCAAGCCGGTGGCGCGCGAGGAATTGCTTGATCAGGTCTGGGGCTATCACGCCGAAGCGAACACCCACACGCTGGAGACCCATGTCTACCGGCTGCGCCAGAAGATCGAGGCCGGCGGACGCAAGATCCTGATCACCGAAAGCGGCGGCTACCGTCTGCAGATGTGAAAAACCCCCGGGCCGGACCCCGGGGGTTTCTCGTCTTGTGATGCGAGCGCGAAGTTAGCAGCTGCGGAACTCGCCATTGCGCCAATAGGTGCAATTATTGCTCTCGTTATAATAGTAATACCGGCCCGCAGCGCGGTCATACCGCAGATCGGAGTGGGCGTCGTTATTGTCGTTCCACGGGCAGACATTGTCGCGCTCGCAGCCGCGCGCGGCGCCGGCCGCGGCGCCCACGGCGCCGCCGATCAGCGCGCCGGTGGTGGCGTCGCCGTCTCCGACATTATTGCCGATCACGGCGCCGGCGGCGGCCCCGAGGCCGGCGCCGACGGCGGCGTCGCGCGTGGTGTTTTCATAGCCTGCACAGCCGGTGACGAGCGCGGCGGCGGACAGGGCGGCGGCGGTGAACTTCATCATGGTGAGCACCTCCATGTTATGGCTCGACGCTTAAAACGTCCGCGGCTCCGCCCCGTTCCGGCGCGAGTCAGTGGACGGGCCCGCTCTCAGTCCGCGCCGCGCGGCCAGCGCAGCGCCGGGATCAGCGACTTTTCGAACTTGAAGCTCAGCTCGCGCCCGCAATTGCGCGGCTCGCCGTCGAGCATGCAGGGTATGGAGCGGCGCGAGCTCAGGCTCACCTCGCGCGCCTCGCGCATCAACAGCCGGTCGTCGGTTCGCAGCTCCTCGCTGATCGCGCCCAGCGCCGCGCCGGCCAGCTCGCGCAGATTATGAATGCTCACCGCCGCGACGTCGAAGCTGTCGGCGTCCTCTTCAACCCACATCATCAGCCCGCTGGCGCGCGACAGCGTCTCGTTCTCCGCCCCGTCGGCCGCGAAGCGGATCTGCGGGGCGAACATTTCCTTGAAGCCGTTCGACGCCCGCCGCATGACCGTTTTGAACCGATGACGCCGGCCGGGTTCGCGCACCGCCTCGCGGGCGCGGGCGAACAGCGTGGGAAACCCGGCCGCGGCGGCCACCAGGAAGACGTCGCCGCCAAGGCGCCCGCCCGGCAGCGTCGTCGGCTCCAGATCGCACACGGCGTCCAGAATCTCCTCGCTTGAGCGCGTACCGTACAGTCGGCGGGGCAGAAGATTGGCCGTGCCCATGGGCAGGGCGACCAGGCGCGCCCCGGTTCCGGAGTCGTGAATGGCCTGGGCCGCGGCCTGGGCCGTCCCGTCGCCGCCTAGCGTGATGACGGTGTCGGCGCCGTGATCGATCGCCGCGCGCGCGGCCTTGCAGGGATCGGCGTCGCGAAACACGCCCACCAGCGGTGTCGCACATGACCCGCGCAAGCGCGCCAGCGCCTCCTCCCCGTCCGGGCCGGCCAGAGTCTGGCTGGAAGTGTTCACGATGAACGCCGGTGCGCTGACGAACAAAGGCGGCTCCTTTTCAATTCGAGAACCCGGCGCGGCCGGTCCGGCGCGTGGCGCGCCGAGGATGGAGCATATAACCGACGACGGAGGGTTTCGGGTTCCCGCATGGCGTCGGCGCATCCGCCGCTGCGCTCGCCTTTACGGGTTTGGAACCGGGCGGAGCGGACGGGCGTTGCATGGCTCCAAGTTGAAATCGTCTAGCCGCCGCGAAAATCTGGCGGTGTAAAGGAGTTCGGCATGCTTCGACTGGCTATCGCTTTCTTCATCATTGCGCTGATCGCCGCTTTATTCGGCTTCGGCGGTATCGCATCCGCATCGGCGGGAATCGCGCAGATCCTGTTCTTCATTTTCCTGGTTCTGTTCGTTCTCGCCCTGGTGGTCGGCTTGTTCCGCGGCCGCTCGCCGCGCGTTTAGACGATCCATCCATTTTCACGAAGGAGACCTGACATGAGCTTTCGACTACTGTTGATCCTGGCCGGCGCGGCCGCTCTGGGCGCGTGCGAGGCCGAAGAGGAAGAAGAACCGTTCGAGGAGCTGGGCGAGAATGTCGAAGAGGCCGGCGAGGAAATCGAAGACGGCGCCGAAGAAGCCGAAGACGAACTCGACGACCCGTCCTAACGCGGGTCCGGGGCGGCGCGTGCCGCCCCGCTCACCTCAAGGGAGACCGATCATGGCTCGAAGGAGCCCCGACATGAGTGACGTGAAAGACGATCTCGCTGCGCTGCGCAAGGATGTGGACCGGCTGATCTCGGACCTCGGCTCGATCGCCGGGGACGAGGCCGGCGACGCCCGGCGCGGCGTCAAGGGCGCGGCCCGCAAGGCCCGCTCCAGCGCCAAGGACGCGGTCCGCAAGGCCGGAGACGAGTTCTCCGACCTGGACGACGAGGTGCGCGACTATATCCGCGAGCGCCCGCTCGCCGCGTGCGGCGCGGCCATCGGGGCGGGCTTTCTCGGCGCGCTGCTCCTGCGCCGGTAAGTCATGCAGATCCTGTTGATCGTCATTGCGGCGCTGGGCCCGGTGATCGCCGTCGTCTTCGGTTGTCACGCGCTCTGGCGCTGGGCGGCGGTCGCCTACAGCCCGGCCCAGGCGAGCGCTTTGCTCGCCGCGGTCTGGCTGGGCGCGGCGTCGCTCGCCGCCATCGCCGCCCTGATCCTGCGCGCTCGCCGGCGCCGGCGTAAAGCCGCCGTCGCCGCGGCCGCGGCCGCCGCCGCGCCCGCCACGGGCGGGCTGGCGGCCCGGCTCACGAGCCTGCCCGGCGGGCTCGGCGAGAGCGCGCCGAAAGCGCTCGCCACGCTTGAACTGGCGATGACGAGGAAACCGGTTCAGACCACCGCGCTCCTGGTGGGCTTCGGCGCGCTGCTGGGGCGCAATCCCGCCGCGCTGTTGCGCCTGGCGCGGCTCGCCGCGACGCGGTGAATCTATTTCTCAAAAATTTAATGTCGCCGGGAACCGCGTTTCCCTGGAGGCGTTCTTCATGGGCTTCCACGATATGATGGAGGCATGAGACCTGCGCCGCGCCGTCGCTCTCCGTCAGCCCCGCCCCCGGACGGCGGCGCGGCGCAGTCTCCCCACCGGCCCGCCCGGCGCGCATCCCCGACACGCCGACCGGCCAAGCGGCGCCGCTCTTCCCAGAGCGGCGCTTTTCTTATGTGCTGTCCTGTGAAGTCAGTCGTGCGCCGGATCCGCCTGCGTCTCGCAAGACCCTACCCTTCAACGCAATACACCCGCGAAAAACCCCGCCCGGAGAACCGGACGGGGCTTGTCTGTCTTAAGGCCGTCTTAGGTGTCAGACCGGCGGCCGGCCTCTCAGCGCATCAACCACGGCCGCCAGGACCGCGAGCGCGAGCGCGATGAAGAATAGCCATTTTGCGATCACGGCCGCGGCGCCGGCGAGCACGCCGAAGCCGAGCACCGCCGCGATCACCGCCAATACTGCGAAGGCGAGCGCCCAGCCGAACATGGGCTTACTCCGCCGCCGTGGCCGGCTGGTCGTCGGCGAAGAACAGCGCCTGGCTGATCGTCGCGGACACCGTCTCCGGCATGAACGGCTTGGTGATCAAATAGGTGGGTTCGGGACGTTCCCCGGTGAGCAGGCGCTCCGGGTAGGCTGTGATGAAGATCACCGGCGCGGACTGGGATTTGAGGATGTCCTTCACCGCGTCGATGCCCGAACTGTCGTCGGCGAGCTGGATGTCGGCGAGGATGAGGCCCGGCCGGGTCTCCTCGGCGAGCTTCACCGCCTCGTCGCGCGTGCGCGCCACGCCGGTGATCTCGTGCTTCATGCCCTCGACGATCGCCTGGATGTCGAGTGCGATGATGGGCTCGTCCTCGATGATCATGACGCGCGTGGTGAGCCCGCCTTCCAGATCCTGCTGCGCCTTGACCAGCAGCGACTGGGCTTCGGATTCGTCGATGCGCAGGATGGTCGCGGCGTCGGCCAGCGAAAATCCCTCCACCGCGGTCAGCAGCATGACCTGGCGGGCCTTCGGGGTGATGCGCGACAGGCGGGCGGCGACATGATCGGCGTCGTCCGGCGCCTCCTCGCTCATCAAATCCGGCGCCCAGGCCGAATGAAACAGCTTGTACAGCGCGACGCTGGGCGACAGGTCGGTGTCGAAGCTTTCCTCGCCGGCGATGACGGCCTCAAGACAGGCGCGCACGCGTGCGTCGCCGCTTTCCTGAGAGCCTGTCAAAATGCGCGCATAGCGCCGCAGATAAGGGATATGCGGGCGAATGGCGTCGGAAAAACTCATCAATCAGTCCCTCCCGGACAATGGACGTTAGCCGGGTAAACGCGAGGCCGCGCCTGCGGTTCCCGTGCGCGCGATCCGTATAGGGAACCTAACCCGGCGAGCGGCGTTGAGAAGGCTTGCAGTCGCTGTCCCCGGGGCGGGGCCGCGCATAGGATGCGATCGCAGACGGGTCAGGTTATGGATGGCATGAGCAAAAAGTCCGACGATCCCCAGCCGAAACCTCAAGATGCAACAGCGGCGCGCGAGCGTCAGCGGCTCATCGGGCGCCGGCTTCAGAGCTTTTTCGACGACACGATCCAGGAGGGCGTGCCGGAAGAGTTCTCCAAGCTTCTCGACCAGCTCGACGATGCTGAAAAGAAGCGCGGCGAAGCGCGCGCCGAGGAGGAGAACGCCGAGCCCGAAGCCGGACGCACCGGAGGGCGGCGCTGATGGACGGTGGAGGGGAAAAGCCGATCGAGGCGCTGCCGACGGGCGAGTTCCGGGAGGAGCTCACCGCCGCGATTCCTTACATGCGGGCGTTCGCGCGAAGCCTGACCGGCAATGACGCGGCGGCCGACGATCTCACCCAGGACGCCCTGGTGAAGGCCTGGCGGGCACGCGACCGGTTCAAGGCCGGGACGAATTTCCGCGCCTGGGTGTTCACCATCGTCCGAAACCAGTTCTATTCCGACCAGCGCCGGTCCTGGCGCCAGGCGCCGTGGGACGAGGAGAAGGCCAAGCGCACCCTGTCCGGTCCGCAGGGCCTGGATTCCATGATGGCGCTTGATGAGTTGCGCCGGGCGCTCATCCAGCTGCCCGACGATCAGCGCGAAGCCATCGTGCTCGTGGGTGCGGGCGGCTTCGCCTATGAAGAGGCGGCCCAGATCTGCGGCTGCGCGGTGGGCACCATCAAGAGCCGGGTTAGCCGGGCGCGCAAGGCGCTGGCGGCCATGCTGGAGGAAGGCGCTGACCAGCTGCCGGACACCGAGGAGGGCGAAACCGCGTCAAACGCGGCCGATCTTCTCATGGCCGAAGTCGATGCGCTGGCCAACGGGCGGCGTGGGGGTTAGACCCGGGCCGCGCAGCTTGGCCCGGGGGCGCCGATGGAGTTGAAAGCCAAACGCGGTCTGCGGATTCAGCTGGTGGGCGTGCTCGCCCTGGCGCTCAGCCCGCTCCTGCTGCTCTCCGCGGTGCAGTCCTTCTACGAATTGCGCGAAGAGCGCCGCCAGGAAACGGCGGCGCTCTACTCAACTGCGCTCATCGCCAGCCAGGACATCGACGCCGCGCTGGAGCGCGCCGCCGGTGTGGCGGCCACGGTCTCCTCGCGCAGCTTCGCATTTCTGATGGACGCGCGCGGCTGCCGCAACGCGGTTCGCCGAATCGCCGAGTCCGACGACGTGATCTCCAATATCGCTCTGGTTGACATGGAGGGCCGCGTCATGTGCTCGGCGCTGGAGCCCGACGGCGAGGTCGATGTCAGGGGCAATCCCTGGTTCGAGCGCCTGCGCGCCGGCGCCCAGGACACGTTCTCCTCGGTCTATTTCGGCTCCATGTCGCGCCGGCCCATCATAATCGCGGGCCGCCGCATGGACGGACGCGAGGGCGAGTTTCTCGGCGCGGTGGCGGTGGCGGTCGATCTGCGGGTCGCAGCCCGGCTCCTGCGCGAGGATTTTCTGCCGGAGGGCTCCACGCTCTCTCTGCTCAATCGCGACGGCGTGATTCGGATCTCCGAAGACGCGGTGACCATGCCCGATTTCGACGACGCCCTGGCGGCTGGCGTGCTCGACATCGCGCGCGAAGGCGAGCCGGTGCGCGTGCCGAACGACGCCTTCGCGCCGGGCTATGCGGTGATCGCGGCGTCGCTGGTGGAGAATCAGCTCGGCGTGCTGGTGGCGGCGCCGATCGGGCGGATCAATCCCTTGGGCGGGCTGACCGTGCTGAGCACTTTGCTCATCCCCACCATCATGTGGCTTCTGGCGCTGGTGAGCGTGTGGATCGCCGTCGATCTGTTCGTGCTGCGCTGGCTCACCTATCTGCGGCGCATGGCCCGGCTCTATGGCGGCGGGCGGTTCGATCTGCCGGCAAGGCGCGCGAAAAGCGCGCCGTTCGAGGTGCGCGAGCTCGCCGACACCATGGAGCGCATGGCCGCCTCGCTCGACCAGCAGACCCGCGAGCTGGAGGACGTGGTCGAACAGCGCGGCGCGCTGCTGCGGGAAATCCATCACCGGGTGAAGAATAATCTGCAGATCATCGTCTCGCTGCTGAATCTTCAGGCCGGCCGGCTGGAGGACGAGGGCGCGCGCGCCGCCCTGTATGAAGCGCGCCGGCGCATCAACGCGCTCGCCATGGTCCATCGCAGCCTCTACGAGGCCGAGGATCTGCGCCATGTGAAGATGCGGCCCTTCCTCCAGGAGCTGGTGCGCAATCTCGCCGACGTCTCGCGCGCGGGCGATCAGACGATCGAGGCGGTGGTCCGCGCCGACGACGTCTCCTTCCCGCCCGACCAGGCCGCGCCGCTCGCCCTGTTCATCACCGAGGCGATCACCAACGCCTACAAGCACGCCTTCACCGGCCGTGAAAACGGCCGGATCGAGGTGGCGCTCAGCTGCCGGGACGAGACGTGCACAGTGGAGGTGACCGATAACGGCCACGGCGCCGGCGATACGGTGAAGGCCGGGACCGGCTCCTCGCTCATGCGCGCCTTCGCCACCCAGCTCGCCGGGAGCGTTGAGAGCGGCGCGCGCGAGGGCGGCGGCCATCGCGCCGTGCTCACCTTCCCCAGCTCACCGCCGAAGAAAATCTCGGCGCAGAGTTGACATTGCGCATTCGTAAGGGGCGAGGCCGGAACCCTGCGCGCCGAGCCCGCGTTGGATAGGCGAATTCGCACTCAAAATGGAGGCTCAAATGAAAGTTCTGTGCGCGACCCTGTTCTCGATCCTGTTCCTGTCGCTGGGCGGCTGCAACACGATCTCCGGCTTTGGCCAGGATGTCGAAGACACCGGCGAAGCCATCGAAGACACCGCCGAATAGGCGTCAGGGAGACCGACGCCATGATATTCGCCCTGTTCAAGCGGAGGCGCCCCCCGTGACCTCGTTCCGGACACCAAAAAAGACGCTTGAAGAGCGCCGCGCGCCGAAACCCGGTGACGGCGGCCTGCTCGACAAGCTTGAAGACGGACAAAGCACGACCCGGCTGGCGATGATGCTGGCCGCCGCAGCCCTCGGCGCGGCGGCGCTCGTGGCCATCCTCACCGGGTGACCCATTAGGGCTGAGCCCGCGCCAAGGCGCGGGTTCGCTCATGTCCGCATGTCGTCGGGCGCCTCAGACCGCAAAATCACGCTCGCCGAGCCAGGCCAGGAGCACCGCGGAGAGCTCCTGCGGCGCTTCATACTGGGTCCAGTGCCCGCACCCCTCGATCACATGCAGGGTGAAGTCCCGGCACAGCGCCGGCATCCAGGCGGTGAGCTTGGGCGGGAGCATGAAATCGCACTCCGCCGCGATCATCAGACAGGGCATGGTGAGGCGGTGATCCACCCCGGCGAGCCGCCCCCAGTTCGCATCGAAATTACGATACCAGTTCAACCCGCCCCGAAACCCGGTGCGGGCGTAGATGCCTGCGTATTCGGCGCGGATTTCCGGCGCCACGACGCATTCGTCCTCGCTGCGCAGGCCGCCCCGGGCCACGAATTTCTCGAACCGGCGGGGCAGATGGGTGATCGACGGCGGAAGCTTGTCGAAATCGGCCGGCGCCACGGGCGCGCCGAAGGTGAAGGCGAAGAAATCCGCTTCCCGGCCTTCAAACAGCGCGTCGGCCGTCTCGTCCTGGAACGCGACGATGTAATGGTCCTCTCCGCCGCGTTCGCGGAACACCTCGGTGGGCGGGATCGCGCCGCGCGGCAGATGCGGCGTGTTCACGCCCACCGCCGCGATGAAGCGGTGCGGGATGAGCGTCGCGGCGTGCCACATCAGGATGCCGCCCCAGTCATGGCCGACGATCACGGCGCGCTTGATGTCCAGCGCGTCCAGCAAGCCCTCCAGATCGCCGATCAGCCGGTCGAGATGATAGGCCTCCACCTCGCGCGGCGCGTCCGAGGCGCCGAAGCCGCGATTATCCGGCGCGATCACCCGGTAGCCGGCCTCGGCCAGGTCCCGGATCTGCGCCGCCCAGGACAAGGCGAGCTCCGGCCAGCCGTGCAGCAGCAGAACCGGAAGGCCGTCCCGCGGCCCCGCCTCATGCACGGACAGCGTCACCTCGCCCACATTGATGCGGCGGGCCGGCGGCATGGGAGGATGTTTGGTCATGGGTTCGCCTTGCGTCTTTTCCGGCGCTCGGAGAGTAGAAGATCGGCGACGAACACCGCCAGCCCCGCCCAGATCAGCGCGAAGGTGACGGCATGGGCGGGCGTGAACACCTCGCCGTAGATCAGCCCCACGCAGAATTGCAGGGTGGGCGCGATGAACTGCGCCGCCCCCATGACCGCGAAGCTCGATCCACGCGCCCCGGTGAGAAAGAACAGGAGCGGGCCAATGGTCATCACGCCGGACAGGATGAGCAGGAGCGCCTGGCCCGCACCCTCGGTGAATTCACCGCCGCTGCGTGTTTCGATGAACACGATCGCCGCCAGAGACGGCAAGGCGATGATCGCGGTCTCCCAGAACAGGCCGATGCGGCCGTCCACCGCCATGGTTTTTCGAAGATAGCCGTACACCGTGAAGCTCGCCGCCAGGAACAGCGCGATCAGCGGCAATTCACCCACGGTGAGGATCTGGTTCAGGACGCCGAGCACCGCGAGCCCCACCGCGACCTGGCGCAGGCGCCCGAAGCGTTCGCCGGCGATGAAGGCGGCCACCGCCAGGTTCATCAGCGGATTGATGTAATAGCCCAGCGAAATCTCCAGCACCTGGCCGGAATTCACCGCGAAGATGAAGGTCCACCAGTTCGCGCCGATCAACAGCGCGGTGATCGCCAAGAGGCCGAGCTTGCGCGGCTCTCTCAGCACCGACAGGGCCGGCGTCCAGCGGCGGGCCATGATGAGCAGGATCGCCAGCAGCGGAACGGACCAGACCGCGCGGTGCAGCACGATCTCGGTGGGGCTGGCGAAGGCCAGGAGCTTGTAGAAGATCGGCGACAGACCCCAGATCACATAGCCGGTAATCAGCGCCGCGCCGGCGCGCGCCGGGTCGAGGCGCTGGGCGTCGGCGCCGGCGGGCGTCGCGGGTGTCGCAGGGGCAGGGACGGGACGGTCGGTCATGGCGCTCGCTTAGACCCGAACGCGTCGCGCGCAAACCCGAAGCTTGCGGTTAGCCGCCCTGCGCGCCGCTCATACCGCTTGGCGCGGTGTCGGAGAACGGCAGCTCGGTCTCCAGCGTGCGACCGTCTTCGAAGGTAAAGACCAGTTCCAGCTCGCCGTCCGCCGCGGCTTCGGGCGGAAGGCCGAAGATCATCAGATGATCGCCGCCGGACTGCAGTGCGAGGGTCCCGCAAGCAGGCACGTCATAGCCCTCGACTTCGCGCATGCGCATCACGTCGCCGTCCATGGCCATGGTGTGCAGCTCCACGCGCTCGGCTTCCGGGCTGGTGACGCCCACGAGGCGGGCGTCCGCGCCGGCGTTCTGGAGCGTGAAGAAGCCGGCCGTCACGTCGCGCCCGCCCACCGGATTGCGCACCCAGCCGTTGGTGAGGGTGAAGTCGCCGATGGTTTCGCCGGACGCGCCGCCCAGGCTGTCCATGGTCGCCGGCGCCGGCTCGTCGGCCAGAGCGGCGTCTTCCTCGGCGCCCTCGTCGTCGAGATCGGCGAGCGCGCCGGATTCGCCCGGCTCGATATTGGAGTTGATGTCGCCGGGCTCGTCAGGATCGCCGCACGCGGCGAGCGACAGGGCCAGAACGGACGCGGCGGCGAGAAGGCGGGTCATGGACGAGCTCCTAAACATCAGCGCAACGGGCAACGCATGCGCGCGCCCTCATGTTGCGCAGCCAAGCGGTGCGGGCAAGCGAGGTGCGGCGAACAGCCCTTACGCCTTCCAGTATCCCACAAGGTCGCGGGCTTGCCTGATCACCGGCGCGGCCGCTTCGTTGGCGCGCTCCGCGCCGCGGGCGAGCTTCCGGTCGATCTCGGCCGGATCGGCGATCAGCCGGGCGTACTCCTCGGAGATCGGCGCCAGGAACTCCACGGCCGCTTCGGCGAGCTTCGGCTTGAACGCGCCGAAGCCCTGGCCGGCGAATTCGCCCAGCACCTTCTCCATGGTGGAGCCGGTGAGCGCGGCGTAGATCCCCACCAGATTGCGCGCCTCGGGCCGGGCCTCCAGCGCCGTCAGCGTGTCGGGCAGGGGCTCGGGATCGGTCTTGGCTTTCTTGATCTTCCTGGCGATCGTGTCGGCGTCGTCGTCCAGATTGATCCGCGCGTTGTCGCTGGGATCGGACTTCGACATCTTCGAGGCGCCGTCCTTCAGGCTCATGATGCGCGCGCCGTGCTTCTGAATCACCGGCTCGGGCAGCGGGAACACCGCCTCGCCGGCGCCGAAATCGCGGTTGAACCGCGCGGCGATGTCGCGCGACAGCTCCAGATGCTGTTTCTGGTCCTCGCCCACCGGCACATGGGTCGCCTTGTACACGAGGATGTCGGCCGCCTGCAGGACGGGATAGGTGAACAGGCCCACGCTGGCCCGCTCGGCGTCCTTGCCGGCCTTGTCCTTGAATTGGGTCATGCGCTCCAGCCAGCCGAGCCGCGCCGTGCACTGGAAGATCCAGGCGAGCTCGGCGTGGGCGGGGACCGAGGACTGGGCGAACACCGCCGATTTATCCGGGTCGACGCCCGCGGCGATATAGGCCGCCGCCGCCGCGCGCACGCGGCCGGGCAGCAGGGCGGGGTCGTGCGCCATTGTCATGGCGTGCATGTCCACGACGCAATAGAAGCATTCCTTGCCGGAGTTCTGCAGCTCCACCCACCATTTCAGCGCGCCGAGATAATTGCCCAGATGAAGCCCGCCGGTGGGCTGCATGCCGGACAGGATACGCTCAGGGCCGGAATAGGGGGCGATCTCGCTCATGGCGTTGAATTCCCGCTTGGAGTAAAGGAGCGCTCCGTTTAGCGGCGCAGGCGCGGAGCGACAAGCGGGGATGCGGAGGCGGTCCGGGCGCCCGCCACCTCACGGCCCCTTGTCGTCCTCCACCTCCGGTGCGGGCACGGCGCGCGGCTTCATCGCCTCGCCGATCTCGCGCACCTTGACCGCGCCGGTGACCAGACAGGCGCCGGCGTAGACCGCCGCGCCCGCGGCGCTCACCAACAGCACGCCGACGACTGCGGCCCAGGCCGGTCCGATCGCCTGCGCCATCGGCGCCAGCCACAGCGCCTCGAAGCGCACCATGGCCCAGACGATCGCGCCCATGAGCGCGCTCGCCAGCACGATGCGCGGCAGCGACCGGGCGAGCCGCCGGTCGACGGGCAGAAGCCCGCGCCTGCGCAGGGTGAAAGCCAGCAGAAGACAGTTCGACCAGCCCGCTGCGCTGGTGGCGAGCGCCAGCCCGACAAAGCCCAGGGGGCCGAAGAACAGGGCGAGCGCCAGCACGAAATTCACGCCCACCGAGATCAGCGAGAAGATCATCGGCGTGCGCGTGTCCTCGCGCGCGAAAAAGCCCGGCTGCAGCACCTTGATCATCACGAAAGCCGGCAGGCCCAGGGCGAACACCATGAGCGCCAGCGCCGTCATCTCGGTGTCCAGGGCGGTGAAGTTCAGCCGCTCGAACAGGCCGCGGATCAGAAACTCGGGAATGACCAGGAAGGCCGCCGCGGCCGGCAAGGTCAGCGCCAGCGACAGCTCGATCGCCCGGTTCATGGTGAAATGCCCGCCCTGCTCGTCGCCGGAGCGCACCCGGCGGGCGAGATTGGGCAGCAGCGCCACGCCCATGGCGATGCCGATCACCCCCAGCGGCAGCTGATAAAGACGTTCGGAATAATTGAGCCAGCTGCGCGCGCCCACCTCGAGCGTGGCGATGGAGGAGGTCACGAGCACGTTGATCTGGGTCACGCCGGCGGCCAGCGCGCCGGGCACGCCCAGAACCACCAGCCGCTTCACGCGCGGGGTCAGTCTTGGCGGCCGGAAACTCACATGCAAGCCCCGCGCCCGCGCCGCCACCACCAGCAGGAGCGCCTGCAGGACGCCGGAGACCGTCACCCCGATCGACAACCATGTGGCCAGGCGCTCGCCTTCGGCGAAATCCAGCGCCAGAAGGACGATCAGCACCAGGTTCAGCATCACCGGCGCGAATGCGCTCGCCGCGAAGCGTCCATGCGAATTCAGCGTGCCGCTGACCAGCGCCACCACCGCCATGGTGAGCAGGTAGGGCATGGTGATCTGCAGAAGCAGCGCGGCGAAGGCGAGCCGGTCGGGATCGCCGATCGCGCCGGGCACGAAGACATAGGCGAGCCAGGGCGCGGCGACCTGAAAGCCGATCACGATCAGCGCGGTGAACGTGACCAGCGCCGACAGCGCCTCTGTGGCGAAGCGGTCGGCCTCTTCCTGATCCTTGCCCTCCAGCTCGCGGGCGTAGAGCGGCACGAAGGCGGCGTTGAACGCGCCTTCGGCCAGAACCCGGCGGAAGGTGTTCGGCACCATCAGCGCCTGGAAGAAGGTGTCGGCCACCGGCCCCGCGCCCAGATAGGCCGCCGTGAGGATCTCGCGCAAAAACCCCGCCACCCGCGAGATCAAAGTCATGCCGGAAACGACGCCGAGATTGCGCAGGAGACGCATCCGCTAGCGCCCCACGCTCGCCGGCGCCTGGGCGAGACCGGCCGCGACGCGTTTGGCGGTGGCGGCCTCTTCGGCCTCCTCCAGAACCAGCTCCAGCGCCGCGCGCACCTGGTCGAGGCGGTCCGGCGCAGTGGGCTTTTCGCCGCGCTCGGTGACGTAGAACGTGTCCACCGCCCGCTCGCCATAGCCGTCGATGCGCGCGCCCTCCACCGACAGGCCCAGCTCGGCGAGCGTGCGCGCGAGCGCGTGCAACAGGCCCGGCCGGTCGCGGCCGGACGCCTCGATCACGAGCGCGGTGTCGGCCGCGTCCACATCGATGTTCACGTAAGGGGTGACGGTGAACGCCGCCTCGCGCCGGCGGATCGGGCGTTCGGCGATGGCGCAGGCGTCGGGCAGGCCGCCCCGGGCGGCACTTTCCACCGCCGCCTTCAGCCGGTCGCGGGCGAAATCGTCGGCCCAGCCATAGGGTTTGCCGCCGGGCTCCTGCACATAGAACACGTCAAAGGCGCGCCCGTCGCGGGTGGTGGTGACCTGGGCCCCCACCACGTTCGCGCCTTCCAGCGCCAGCGCGCCGGCGATGTCGGCGAACAGGGCGTCGCGGTCGGGCGCCAACACCATGACCTCGGTGGCCGAGCGGCGCCGGTCGACGCGCACGCCGGCCGCCACCGTCTCGCCGCGCGCGCCGGCCGCGCGCACGAAGGCGGCGTGGCGCAGCCGGTCGGTTTCGGAAAAGGCGAGCCAGTACTGCGCCTCCAGCTGGCCGGCCCAGTCCTGCGCGAAGGCGGGATCGAGCCGCGCCATGGCGTCGCGGAACCGGCCGCGCGACAGCTCGGCCCGGTTGGCCAGGCGTGCGCGCGCGCCTTCTTCGCCGGCCGTGTGGCCGCCGTCCTTCAGGACCTCGGCGGTGGCCGAATAGAGATCGCGGATGAGCTGGGCCTTCCAGCCGTTCCACACGCCGGGGCCCACCGCGCGGATGTCCACCACGGTGAGGATGGTCAGAAGCCGCAGGCGTTCGGGCGTGCCGCACACCTCGGCGAAATCCAGCACGGTGCGCGGATCGGAAATGTCGCGGCGCTGGGCGGTGTCGCTCATCTCCAGATGACGGGCGATGAGCCAGGCGACCAGCTCGGTCTCGTCGTCGTCCAGGCCCAGGCGCGCGCAGGCGACCCGCGCGTTCTCCGCGCCCTCCACGCACTGATCACCCTTGCCCTTGCCGGTGTCGTGCAGCAGCACCGCGAGGTGCAGGGCGCGCCGGTGGGTGATCTTGTGCACCAGTTTCGAGGCGAGCGGATGCTCGGACAGGTGCCGGCCGTTCTCGATGTCGCGCAGAATGCCCAGCGCGTTCAGCGTATGCTCGTCCACCGTGAAGCGGTGATACATGTTGAACTGGGTGCGCGCGACGATGTCGCCGAACTCGGGGATGAACGCGCCTAAGAGCCCCGCCTCGGTCATGGCGCGCAGCGTCATGCGCGGATCGTCGGCGTCCAGCAGCACCGCGAAGAAGCTGCGCGCCGCGCGCGGATCGGTGCGGTAGGCGTCGTCCACCAGGCGCAGGGAATGGGCGATGTCGGC
Organism: Oceanicaulis sp.; assembly: GCA_051117435.1. Taxonomy (GTDB): domain Bacteria; phylum Pseudomonadota; class Alphaproteobacteria; order Caulobacterales; family Maricaulaceae; genus Oceanicaulis. The sequence continues at coordinate 27,254 of JBNPED010000023.1, forward strand.
CACGGCGTCGGGATGCAGGTCGAAATGGCGCGCCGCGGCCAGTTCGAACAGGCGCATCATCAAGACCGGGTCGCGCTCCAGATCCACCGCGTCGGCGAAATCCAGCCGGCCGGCGTGCAGGCGGAATCCGGCCTCCTCGAGCCCGGCCGCCTCTTCCTGGCCGTCCGAGGGCATGAAGCGGCCCGAATGGCCCGGCAGGTCTTTGAGATGGTCCGCCTCCAGCTTGGCGCAGACCAAGCGGGTCAGCGCGCCGACATCGATCGCCTTCTTGAAATAGGTGCGCATGAACGCCTCGACGCCGAGCTGATCCTCGGTGTCGGCGTAGCCCATGCGCGCGGCGATCTCCGGCTGGATGTCGAAGCTCAGCCGATCATCCTTGGAGCCGGCCAGATCGTGGATGTGAAAGCGCGTGGTCCAGAAGAAGTCGGCGGCGGAGAGATAGCGCTCCACGTCGGAGACCGAGAACAGCCCGTCGCCCACCCAGCGCTCCAGCGCATCGTCGCCATAGAGCACCTGGGCGAGCCAGCGCAGGGTCTGCAGATCGCGCAGACCCCCCTTGCCGTCCTTCACATGGGGTTCGACCTGGTAGCGGCTGTCGCCCTGGCGATCCACGCGCGCATCGCGTTCGGCGAGCTTCTCCGCGGCGAACTCCGTGGCGCGGGGCCGCAGGATCTCGGCGTCGAACCGGGTCAGAAGCGTGCGCACCAGCGCCATGTCGCCGGTGATGGAGCGCACGTCCAGCAAGGCGGTACGCTCGCTGACATCGCTGCTGGCGAGATCCAGCGCCTCGTCCACGGTGCGCACCGCGCCGCCGCCGATGGTCAAACCGCAATCCCAAAGCGCGTAGAGCGTGCGCTCGATCACCGTCGCGGCCCAGTCCGGCGCGTCGTCGGCGACTAGGAACATCAGGTCCACGTCCGATTTCGGCGCCAGCTCGCCAGCGCCGTAGCCGCCGAGCGCGCACAGGGCGACGCCCGGCGCGCGCGCGCCCTCGTCCACCAGGTCCATGGCGATGGAATCAAACAATGCGCGCAGCGCCGCGTTCATGGCGCCGGAAAGCGTGCGCGCCGCCTCCAGCCCGCCGCTGGCGCCGTCGAGCCGGCTTTCCGCCAGGCGCCGGCCCTTGTCCAGATACGCCTTCAGCTTCGCCAGCGCCGCCGAGCGCGCCGCCGGCTTGTCCCAGCCGGTGCGGGTGGAGGCGGCGAGTTCGGCGCGCAGGCGCAAACCGTCAAGCGAGGCGGGCAGGGAGGAGGGTCTCATGGGCGCTAGCTGTACGACATTCCGCCACGCGGCGGGAGGGGGCGCGCCACACCGCGCGCGACACGCGCGCCGCAGCGCTCTATAGCCGCCGCCATGGACGAGATCGCCCCGATCGCCGCGCTGGCCGCCCTTTGTTCGGCCATGGCCCATTCGGTCATGGCGCTGTTCACCAAACGCGCCGGAGACACGCTGGTGTTCCGCGCGGTGACCTTGAGCCTCTCCGCGCTCTGGCTCAGCCCGCTGCTCATGCTGACGCCCTTTCCAGGCTGGGAGGTCTGGCGCTTCCTGCTGATCAGCGCCGCGCTCATCTGGGCGTTCAACATGCTGATGATCGGCGCGTTCCGCCGCGGCGACATGAATCTGGTCTATCCGGTGATGCGCGGCGCGGCGCCGGCCCTGGCGGGCCTGTTCGCGTTCGCCGCGCTCGGCGAAGCGCTGAGCCCGCTCGCGGTCGCGGGCCTGGCGCTGGCGAGCGCCACGCTGATCGCCTTCGCCTGGCCCGAACGCGGCGGCGCGCCGAAACTCTCGGCGCTGGGGTTTGCGCTGGGCTCGGCGGTGATGACGGCGAGCTACACCGTCACCGATGCGGCCGGGGTGCGCGCGGCGGACTCCACGCTGCAATATCTCGCCTGGTTCTTCGCGGTGTCCGTGGCGAGCATCGCCGCCACCGCGCTGATCCGCCGCCGCGCGGCGTTCTGGCCGGCCGCGCGGGCCGAGTTCAAGGGCGCGTTCTTCAGCTCGTTCTTCAATATCGCCACCTACGGGCTGGCGCTCTTCGCCTACGCCAACGCGCCGGTGGCGCCCATGGCGGCGCTGCGCGAGACCTCCATCGTCTTCGGCGCGATCCTCGCCGCCCTGGTGCTGAAGGAGCCGTTCGGCCTGCGCCGCGGCGTGCTGGCGCTGATCCTCGCCGCCGGCCTCTCGCTGCTTCAGCTGGCCTGAGCGGAAAACACGGCCTGGCGCAATCCGCCTTCACCGCGCGTTCGTAATGGGAGATAACCCCTGTCCCGACCGCAGTCCGCACCGGAGCCCCTTGATGAGCGAGAAGCGCGAAACCCTCGGACAGGGGTCGAAACTCCTGGTGGATGTCGGCCCGGCCGCTGTCTTCATGATCAGCTATAATGTGGCGAAGACTTTCGTCGGCGACGAGGCGATCTTCTGGGCCACGGGAATCTTCATGGCCGCCACCGCGCTGGCGGTGCTCTGGTCTGCGCTGGTGCAGAAGCGCTTTCCGCCGATGCTGATCGTCACCTTCGTGATCGTCACCGCGTTCGGGGCCATGACGATCTATCTGCAGGATCCGATCTTCATCTACATCAAGCCGACCATCATCAACCTCTTGTTCGCAATCACGATTTTGCTGTGCTTCGCGTTCGGCTTCAATGTCTGGAAGTATCTGTTCGGATCGATCTTCTCCATGCCCGAGCGGATCTGGTTCATTCTCGGCGTGCGCTGGGCGCTGCTCTTCATCGTGCTGGCGGCGATCAACGAAGTGCTGTGGCGCCATATCGTGGGCGACGACGCCGTGCCCGCCAGCGTGCGCTGGTTCGAGGGGCTGGAGCTGTCGGAGACCTTCTGGGTGAATTTCCGCTTCTTCGGCGTCTACCCGCTCATCTTCGTCTTCGTGCTGGCCAATCTGCCCATCACCATGAAATACGCCAGCGAGCCGGGCGAGGGCGAAAAGAGCGAGGACGGCGCGGCGGAGACGGAGAAGGCGGAGACGGAGAAGGCGTAACGGCGTCGCGGCATTCGATTATCGTGGCTGGCGCTCGCGCATCGCGCTAGGCTTGCGCGATGGGACGCCTTCGCCGACGCCTCGCAATCAGCCGCACAAGCGCCGCGCTCGAAACGCCGTTCAGCTGGCCGTTCACCGCGTTTCTGGTGACGATCGGCCTGATCTGGGCGCTCTATATGATCTTCATCTGGACAGCGCTCAGCTGCGCCGAGACGGTCGCGTTGACGTTTGGACCAAGCCGCCATGACGTGGCGATCATTGATCTCTTCATTCTGATCTTCCTCGCGTGCCTGAGTACGTGGTTTTTCAACGTGATGCGGTTCAGAAAAGTCCGTCAGAGCTGGACGCGGCGCGGCGCGGAATTCTTGCTCATCGGCTTCTGCCTGCTGGTCAGCGTCATCTGGGCGGGCACGGCGCGGCCCTTCCACCCCGAAACGCAGATCGCGCAGGCGGTTCGCGGCGCCCTAATGCGCACGCCTATGTTCTGGACGGATTTTGTGATGCTGGAAACGAACATCCATGATTCTGAAACTACGGACGACGGACGAACATGGTGGGACGATTTTGACAAGAACCCGCACGATATCGATCCGGCGGACTTCCCGTACGGCATCTTCACCCTCCCAGCTGAACAGTGCCGGTGCTGGAGTCGCCGCGACGAATCCTATCGACGCGAGCACTTCATCATCGACTGGCGAGAGCGCGAGGGCTTCATCACGCCCGTGGAGGCGTCCGAGCTTCGCCAGGCGTGGCCCGCGCCGCCCACCGAACCGAACTGGTGCCCGGCGGCGCTGGAACTCGCCCGCCCCGGCGCGTAGCCCCCAACGCTCGCTCTGACGCGTCTGTGATTTCTCAAGGCGGGCCTTACCCGGTATCACCCGTTTGATGATCACGCTCTTGTCCCTGCTCGCCAGCCTGTTCGCACAGGCCGACCCCGTCGACCCGGCGCCCGCCGAGGTCCCCGAGGCCGACCGCGGCCTCGTCGTGGTCGAGCTGTTCACCAGCCAGGGCTGCCCCATGTGCCCGGACGCCAACGCGCTTCTCGAAGAGCTCGACGCCTATGGCGGGGTGGTCGCCATCGCGTACGGCGTCGGCTGGTGGGACATGTACGGATGGGCGGACGAGTTCGCCCGCCCCGAGTTCGCCGAACGCCAGCAGGCTTATGTGGAGGCCGGCGAGGCGATGCGGGTGTTCACGCCGCACTTCGTGGTCAACGGCTCGCCGGAGAAGATGCGCTTCTCGCCGGAGGCCGTGCGCGCCGCTGTGGTGGGCGCCCCGGCGCTGACCTTCGCCCTTTCCGCCGAGGACGGTGCGGTGCGCCTGGACGGGCCGCCGCGCGAGACGCCGGCCCGGCTCTGGCGCGTCGAGTACGTCCCCGGCGCCCAGACGCGGGCGATCGCCGGCGGCGCCAACGCCGGACGTTCCATGACCCATTTCAACATGGCCGGGGCGATCACCGCGCTGGGCGACTGGTCCGGCGGCGCTTTGAGCCTTGAGGTCGCCCCGCCCGCGCCGGGCGAGGCGGCGGTGGTGCTGGTCCAGGACGGCCCCGGCGGACGCCTGCTCGGCGCGGTGCGGCTCGAACCGGCGGAACAGGCGGATCTGGCGAACGAGGCGGATTAGAACAGGCCGAAGAACAGGTTGACGATCGCGCGGCGCGCATCGTCGAAGGTCCAGAGCCCTGCGATCGCGCCGATCACCAGGATCCAGAACGCGGTCCAGCGATGGCGGCGCATCCAGCGCAGACCTGCGCGAAAGCCGTCCCACGTCGCCCGCCAGCCGAACAGCCGCAAGGGGATCCCCAGCGCCAGCGCGCCGGCGAGCGAAAGCCCTGCAATGATCCCCAGCTCGGTCATGGGACGATCCTCCGCTTACGGTCCGGCGGAAGTATGGCGAAAGTCCGCGCTCAACCCTCCCCATCAATTCATGCTGGAAGATTCCGCAAGGCGATCGGGGCGCGTCAAGGACGACCGAACTGCGTTCGGTCGCCGCTCAGCGGTGGGACTTGAGGCCCGTCCTTGACCCGCCCCGACGCTTGCGAAAATAGCTCAGCAAGGATCGATGGAGGGGCTCGGTCGTAAAGCGCCGCCTTGTTCAAAAGGCGATGCGCACAGCGCCCATCCCTGGCGGTGAGGGCCGGGGCGCGGCCGATGCGCTTGAGCTGATCGGCGTGGAAGCGCCTAAACCGCGTTCAGGATCGCCTCGGTGGGCCGGCCGATCGCGGCGCGCGGGCCGTTGATCAGGATCGGACGCTCGATCAGCTTGGGGTCGTCGACCATGGCCTTAACCAGCGCGTCCTCGTCGTCCACATCCTTCAGCCCGGCCTCCTTGTAGGCCGCCTCCTTGGTGCGCATCATTTCGCGCACCGAGGACAGGCGCAGCTTGCCGGCGACCTCGCGCAGCTCTTCGGCGCTCGGCGGCGTCTTGAGGTATTCGCGCACCACCGGCTCGATCGCCTTGGAGCGCAACAGGGCCAGCGCCTCGCGGGATTTCGTGCAGCGCGAATTGTGCCAGAACTCCATCGGTCTCATCCTTCCGTTCGCTCCGCCGCAGCCAGAACGGCGCGGGCGGATTTAAGATGCATCAGCTCCACCATGCGCCCGTCCAGGGGTACGGCGCCCTTGCCGGCGTTGGCCGGATCGTCGAAGGCGGCCGCCACCCGGCGCGCCCAGGCGATTTCGGCGTCCGAGGGCGCGAAGGCGGCGTTGGCCGGCGCCACCTGGCTGGGGTGGATCAGGCTCTTGCCGTCAAACCCCATGGCCCGGCCCGCCTCGGCTTCGGCGGCGAATCCCGCGGCGTCCTGATAGGCGTTGAACACCCCGTCGAGCACGGCGACGCCCACCGCGCGCGCGGCGAGGACCAGCCGGGCGAGATGCGGCGTCAGCGCCGTGCGCAGGCCCGGCCCTTCCGGCAGGCGCAGCGTTTCGGCGAGGTCGTTGGTTCCCGCGATCACCGCCTCCAGCCCCAGCCGCTCCGAGCGCGCCGCCAGGCGCTCCAGCGCCAACAGGCCGCGCGGCGTTTCGATCATCGCCCAGAGCGGACCGCCATAGCCGGCCTCGGTGAGCCGGCCGCGCACGCTTGTGAGGTCCTCCACGCTTTCCAGCTTGGCGATCAGAACCGCGTCGGGTCCGGCCTGCGCGGCCGCCGCCACGTCCTCGGCGAGCTCCGGCGCATCGGGGGCGGCAATGCGGATCACGGCGCGCCGTCCCGCCCTGCGGAACCCGGCGACGGCGTCCGGCGCGGCGCGGCGCGCCTCCTCCTTGCGCTCGGGCGCGACCGCGTCTTCGAGATCGAGCATCAGCGCGTCGGCGGCCAGGCCCGGCGCCTTTTCAAGCGCGCGCGGCTTGTCGCCCGGCACGAACAGGGCCGAGCGCAGAAGGCGCGGCGGAGCGGTCTCGTCAGTCATGACCGGAAGGCTTACAAGACCGGCATGGGTAAGGCCAGCGACCGCGCCGTCATCGTCATCAGCTCGCTCGTCTCCGGCGCGCGGGTCGGCGGCGGGCTCAGCTGCGCCGCGCTGGAGCGCGACGGCCTGCGCGCCGAGCTCGTCCCGACCGTGATCATGGGCCGCCATCCCGGCCAGGGCGCGCCCGGCGGCGGGCCGGTGAGCGCGGAGATGATGGCTTCGACGCTGGACGCGATGCTCGACCAGGGCCGGGCCGAGGCGGCGCGCGCCATCCTCACCGGCTATTTCCGCGAGCCCGAGCAGGTCGATGCCGCCGCCCGCTTCATCGAGGCCGCCCGCCGCCGCAACCCGGCGCTGACGGTCCTGGTCGATCCGATCCTGGGCGACGGCGAGGCGGGCGCGGGGCGGCTCTACATCCCCGAAGCGACGGCGCGGGCGATCGGCGTGCGCCTGATTCCGCTCGCCGACGCGATCACGCCAAATCTGTTCGAACTGGCCTGGCTCAGCGGCCGGACGCTGGAAAGCGAGGCGGAGATCGCCGAGGCGGCGCGCAACCTCGCCCCGGCGGCGCTCGTCACTTCGGCGCGCGCCAGCCCGTCACGTATCGGCGCGCTGGCGGTGACGCCAAGCCAGGTCTGGCGCATCGCCGCAAACCGGATCGAGCCGGCCCCCAACGGCACCGGCGATCTGTTCGCCGCCACGGTGCTCGCCCGCCGGCTTGAGGGCCTCTCCTGGCAGGAGGCGGCCGAAGCGGGCGCGGCGCGCGTCTGGCGCGCCCTGAACGCTGCGGCGGAGGCGGGCGCGGCCGAGCTCCTCCTGCCGCCGGCGCCGGTGCGCGGCGCGATCGACGCCCCCGGCGCCGCGCTGCGCCGCACGCCGGTGAGCGGCGTTACACCGGTGCCGGTGCTCGGCGTCGACGGCGCGCCGGGCGGCTGGGCGGCGGTAAGCCTCGACCTGTATGGCGCTGAACCCCCGCGGGCCCATGTGTTCGAGCGCTTCGAGGACATTCTCGCCACCAACGCTCAAATCATCGCCGTGGACATGCCCATCGGCTTTGAAGACGCGCCCTCCGGCGCCGGCGGGCGCGCCTGCGAACGCCAGGCGCGCGCGCTTCTGGGCGCGCGGCGCTCCAGCGTGTTCTCCACCCCCCTGCGACCGGCGCTCGCCGCACGCGACTATCCCGACGCGCTGGCGCGAAACCGGGCGGCCGGCGGGCCGGGCCTGTCGAAGCAGGCCTATCATCTGTTTCCCAAGCTGCGCGAAGTGGACGCGCTCATGCGCCCGGACCTGGAAGGCGTGGTCTTCGAGGTTCATCCCGAGCTGGTCTTCACCGCCGTTTCCGGGGCTCCGGCCCGCCACGCCAAACGCACGCCTGAGGGCCGCGCCGAACGGCTCGCCCTGCTCTCAAGCCAGGGCCTGGCGCGCGCTCTGTTCGAGCCGCACCCGTTCCGGCGCAAGGCTTGCGCCCCCGACGATCTGGTGGACGCCGGGCTGTGCGCGCTCGCCGCCCGGCGTATCGCCGCCGGCGTGAACCTGCAACTGCCCGACGGCGACCCGCCGCGCGACGCGCGCGGGCTGAGATTGGCGATCTTCGCGTGATGTCCCGGCCTAATCGCGCCCCTCGACGAGATCGGCCTCGATGAGCTGGCGGACATAGCGCTGATAGGGGATGCGCCGCTCGGCGGCGCGGGCTTTCAGCGCGTCCAGCAACGCCTGCGAGACGCGCAGATTGATCTGCCGGTCCTTGGCGGCGAATTCGAACTGCGCCGGCTTGAACCGTCCGGCGGCGATGTCGGCGCTGAAATCACGCTCCAGCGGGTCCTTGTCGGTATCGCGCGTCATGATCGCCCTGCTCGCCAAGCTCGTGTCGCGAGGATATCAGACCGTAAATACGTTCGCCTATACAAACGCCGATACAAATTCGATCGCCAGGTTGGATACGAACCGGCTCACGCCGCTTGAAGCCGTCCGCTCGACCGCGTATCCCCGCCGTCATGAGCACGCCCGCCCCCATTCACGGCCATGTCGCCTCCGGCTTCGAGCCGGTGCGCGAGGCCTTTGAAGCCAATTTCGCCGATCGCGGCGAGATCGGCGCCGCCTTCGCCCTGATGCGCGAGAACGATGTTCTGGTCGATCTCAGAGGCGGTTACGCCGACCGCAAGAAGAGCCGCGCCTGGGGCGAGGAGACGATCGTTCCGGTCTTCTCCACCGGCAAGGCGGTCACCGCGCTGGTCATCGCCTGGCTGGTGGATCAGGGACGCCTGGCCTATGACGCGCCGGTGGCCGAGGTCTGGCCGGACTTCGCACAGGCGGGCAAGGCCGGCGTGACGCTGGCTCAGGCCCTGTCCCACCAGGCGGGCCTGCCCGGCTATGACCGCGAGATGGACCCGTCGGACTGGTTCGACCGCGAGACCATGGAGGCGCGCTTCGCCGCCATGGCGCCGCTCTGGCCGCTGGGCGAAGGCTCGGGCTATCACCCGATCAGCTACGGCGTGATCGCCGACGCGGTGGTGCGCCGGGCCGATGCGAAAGGGCGCACCGTGGGCGCGATCCTGCGCGAGGAGATCTGCGGGCCGCGCGGGATCGATTTTCACATCGGCGTCGCCGAAGCCGACCACGACCGGGCCGCCGAGCATGTCCTGCCGCCGCGCGCGCCGAATCTCGGAAAGATCAACCGGGAGAAGGAAATCGCCTTCCTGAAACCCTGGTCTTCTCCGGGCCGGCGCGGCGCCGCCGCCTGGCGCTCGGCCGAACTGCCCGCCGCCAACGGCCACGGCGCGGCGCGGGCGATCGCCCGGCTCATGGCGCCGTTTGCAAGCGGCGGAAAGCTCGACGGCGAGGCCTTTGTCTCACCTGAAGCGATACGCGAGGCGATGCAGCAACGCGTCTCCGGTGAGGACCGCGTCCTGCCCTTCGACCTCGCCTTCGCCGCCGGGGTGATGATCAATAGAGGCAGCCGCGCCTTCGGCCCGGAGCCCGTCGCCGTCGGCCATTACGGCTTCGGCGGCAGTTGCGGGTTCGCCGATCCGGAACGGGGTCTGTCCGGCGCCTATGTGATGAACCGTCAGATGGACGTGCTGGTGGGCGATGAACGCGCCAAGGCGCTGATCGAGGCGGCGTACGGCTGTCTGTAGCCATGAGCGAGACCTTCGACGATGTGGTGATCGGCGCCGGCGCGGCCGGCCTGTTCTACGCCGGGCGCGCGGGCGGGCTTGGCCGGCGCGTCCTGGTGCTCGACCATGCGAAAAAGCCCGCGGAGAAGGTGCGCATCTCCGGCGGCGGGCGGTGCAATTTCACCAACATCCACACCGCGCCCGGCTGTTTCCTCAGCGAAAACCCGCATTTCGCAAAGTCCGCCCTCGCCCGCTACACGCCGTTCGATTTCTGCGATCTGATGGCGAGCCACGGCCTCACCTGGCATGAAAAGACGCTGGGCCAGCTGTTCTGCGACCAGAAATCGGGCGCGGTGATCGACCTGCTGCTCGCCGAAACCGCGCGGGGCGGCGGCGAGGTCCGGCTGGAGACCCCGGTGGCGGGCGTCGAACCCGAGGCCGGCGCCTGGCGGGTGGCTGCCGCGCGCGGCGCGGTTTCCTGCGAGCGGGTGATCGTCGCCACCGGCGGGCTCTCCATCCCGAAAATGGGCGCGACCGGTTTCGCCTACGACCTGGCGCGCCGCTTCGGCCATGACATTGTGGAGCCGGTCGCGGCGCTGGTCCCGTTCACTTTCGAAGGCGCGCTGAAGGACCGGTTCTCCGGCATTTCCGGCGTCGCCTGCGACGTGCGCGCAAGGGCCGGCGGCGCAGCGTTCGAGGAGGCGATGCTGTTCACCCATCGCGGCCTGTCCGGCCCCGCCATGCTGCAGGTGTCGAGCTATTGGGCGCCCGGCGAAGCGGTGGCGATCGACCTGTTCGCCGGCTCAGGCGGCGCGGCGGCGCTGAAGGCGCTGAAGGCCGACCACCCGATGAAATCGCTCGCCTCGGCGCTGGAGACGCTCTGGCCGCGCCGGCTGGTGGAGATGCTGGCCGAGGCGCAGCTCCTGCCGTCCATCCCCCGGCTCGCCGACGCCTCCCACGCCGCGCTGGAGGCGGCCGCGGCCGCGCTGTCTGATTGGCGCGTCACCCCGTCCGGCACCGAAGGCTGGCGCACCGCGGAGGTGACGCGCGGCGGCGTCGCCACCACCGGGCTCAGCTCCAGGACCCTGGAGAGCCGCCACGCGCCGGGGCTTCATTTCATCGGCGAGTGCGTCGACGTCACCGGCTGGCTTGGCGGCTATAATTTCCAATGGGCCTGGGCGAGCGCGCACGCGGCGGCGATGGGGTAGCGCCACGCGCATCGTTTTGAAGCTCGGCGCTCAAAAGCTCCCCTTCAATCCATGCTGGAGGACACCGCAAGGCGATCGGAGCGCGTCAAGGACGACCGAGCCTTGCTCGGTCGCCGCAGGGCGGCGGCGCGACGCGCCGTCCTTGACCCGCTTCGACGCTTGCGAAAATGGCTCAGCAAGGATCGACGGGTCGGTGTGGGAGCAAGTGGCGGGTTTTCCCCCCGCCTCCGGGGGGAGTGGGCCGAAGCGGAAGCTCCGGTTCGGTGGGGGTGAGCCGCGGCGCCGCCACTGCCCCCTCCGTCTGCTGCGCAGACACCTCCCCCGTAAACGGGGGAGGACACCGCTTCACCACTCCTCGTCCTCATCCACGATCGGCTTGTCGTCGTCCATGAGGATGCGCTCCGCCGCGCCGTCGAGATCGTCGTACTGGCCCGAGCGCGTCGTCCAGAGGAAGGCGCCAAGGCCGAGCGCGCCCAGGAAGATCGCCGCAGGGATGAGCCAGAGGATCGCCGTCATGCGCGCGCCAGCCTCAAGGCGTTGGCCATCACCACGATGGAGGAGCTGGACATGGCGATGGCGGCCACCAGCGGGTTGACCAGGCCGAACACCGCCAGCGGCACGGCGACGGCGTTATAGATGTTCGCAAGCGCGAAATTCTCCATCATCCGCGCCTTGGAGGCCTTCGCCACGGCGCGGGCGCGCACCAGCGTCTCCAGCCGGTCGCCCTGGATGACGAGATCGGCCGCCGAGCGGGAAATGTCCGCGGCCGAGCCCATGGAGACCGAGACATGGGCCGCGCTCAAGGCCGGCGCGTCGTTGAGCCCGTCGCCGACCATCAGCGGCTTCCTGCCTTCGGCCTTCAGCGCCTCGATCCGCGCGATCTTGTCCTGGGGTTTGAGCCCGGCGCTGAATTGCGCAAGCCCGAGGGCGGCCGCGGTGTCCGCCACGGGCGCCGCGCGGTCGCCGGACAGCATTTCGCTTGGCAGGCCCGCCTCCTGAAGCGCGGCGATCGTCTCGGCGGCCTGGTCGCGCAGCCGGTCGGCGAAGACGAAGCGCACGCACCGCCCGTCCACGGAGAGCCAGGCCTCCAGCGCGGCGTCGGACGCGGCGTCCGCGCCTGTAAACGCCGCTGAGCCGAACCGGACATCAACCCCGTTCACCGTCGCTTCAAGCCCGCCGCCGGCCTCCTCGCGCACGTCTTGCGCCACGGAACCGGGTCCCGCCGCCGCGGCGACGGCGCGCGACAGCGGATGGCGTGAGGCGCGCGCCAGCTGCGCGGCCAGCGCCAGATCTTCCGCGGCGATCTCGCCGGCGTTCACGAGCACCGGCTTTCCTTCAGTGAGGGTGCCGGTCTTGTCGAACAGGGCATAGTCGGCGTCGGCGAGACGTTCGAGCGCGTCGCCGGACTTCACCAGCACGCCGGACCGGAACAGGCGTCCGCAGGCGACCACCTGCACCGCCGGCGCCACCAGCGCCATGGCGCAGGGGCAGGTGATGATCAGCACCGCGATGGCGTTCATGATCGCGTCGTGCATGGACCCGCCGATGACGAGCCAGCCGAGCCAGGTCAGCGCCGACATGATGAACACCGCCGGCACATAGGCGCGCGCGGCCAGATCGGCGTAGCGCACATATTTCGAGCGCGACTGCTCGCCGGCCTCCACCAGACGCGCGATCTCGGCGAGCAGGGAGTCGGCGCTGGCGGCGGTGGCCTCCAGCGTCAAGGGCCGGGAGAGATTGACCATGCCCGACCAGGCCTCCGCGCCCGGCTTCATCGCCACCGGCGCGGTCTCTCCGGTGACCAAGGCCGCGTCCACCGGACCCTCGCCCTCCAGGATCACCCCGTCCACGGCGAAGCGCTCGCCGGGCTGGATCAGGAGCCGGTCGCCGGGTCGGATATCGCCGGCGGGCACGGCCTTCACCGCGCCGTCCGGGCCGATGCGATGGGCGATGCGCGATTGCAGGGCGGCGAGATCGCGCGCCGCCTGCCCCGCCCTGGCGCGCAGGCGCACGTCCAGCCAGCGCCCGATAAGCAAGAAGAACAGGAGCATGACCGCCGCGTCGAAATACGCCGCGCCATGGCCCATGGCGGTCTCATAGATCGACAGCACGCAGGCCAGCAGAATGGCGAGCGAGATCGGCACGTCCATATTCACCTGGCGCGCCCGCAAGCTTTTCCAGCCGCTCTCGAAGAACGGCGCGCCGGCATAGGCGACGGCCGGCAAGGCGATCAGCCCGGAAATCCAGTGCATCAACGTCTTGGTGGCGAGATCCATCTCGCCCTCGCCCGCCCAGACCGAGATGGACAGGAGCATGACGTTCATCATGGCGAAGCCGGAGACGCCGAGCGCGCGCAGGAGACGTTTCTCCTCGCGCGACTGGCTGTCCTTCACCGTCTCCGCCGCGTAGGGCCGGGCCGGATAGCCCAGCCGGTCCAGCGTCTCGATGAAGTCCCCGGCGCGCGCGTCGGCGCCTTCGAATTTCAGCGCCAGCCGGCCGGTGGAGAGATTGAGCCGAGCCTGCTTGACGCCCTCCATCTTGTGGAGCGCGCCTTCGATCTTCTGAATGCAGGCGGCGCAGCGCGCGCCCTCCACGGCCAGATCGAGGCTTTTCAGATCGCGTGCGGGATCGGCGACGCGCACATGGGCGCCGGCTTCTTCGCGGGCGTTGAAATCGAGCGTGTCTAGCGCCGCCACAGCCCGCGCTCCAGGGCGAACGGAACCTCGCCCTCGGCTTCGGCGACGAGCGTCCATTGACCTTCGGCGAGGCCCTGGGCGTCGGCGGCGTAGACGCCCGGACGCAGCTCCTCGAACGCCAGCGTGCGATCAAGCTGCATGTTCGCGGGATGCTGCAGCACGCCGGTGAGGGCGAGATTGGCCACGGGCGCGCCGTCGGCGTCCTCGACCGCCACCAGAACCTGGGTGGGCGTCAGGTTCGCCGCCGCCGTCCAGCCGAGCGCGGCCTGGGCCTCGCGCTCGGCGAGGACGTCGTTATAGGCCAGCCCCTGCACGTAGGAGCGCCGCGTCTCCTCGCCGGGGAAGGTGTCCAGCGCCACGGTGATGAAGATGGCGTTGACGGTGAAGATCACGCCGAAGAACGCCACCATGCCCGCCAGCACGTGCCAGCCTTTCAGGCGGAACTTGCTCTCGCCTTCGTGGACGTCGTTCCAGTCGCCGACACTCATTCTTGCGCTCCGGTCTGGAAGACGGCCGCGGACTGGGCGGTCTCCCCGGTTTCAAGGTCGGTGACGATGAAGGTCACCGGTTCGCTGCGGCCCTCCACGCCGCTTTCGGGCAGCGACAGGAAGATGCGGAAGTCCTGCGTCATGTCCGGGCCCACGGTGACCTGCGTCGGCGTTTCGTCCGCCGCGCCGATGATGCGCATGGCCATGAGCGGATCGGTGTCGATCGTCACCTCGAGGGTCCGCGCCTCGTTGGCCTTGTTCAACACCGTCACCGTATAGCCGTTGCGCACCGAGCCGTCCGACAGGATCACGTAGTTCGGGTTCCGGTCGCGGTCGGTGTTGAGCTCCAGCTCCGAGCGATTGATCAGTCCGAACAGCATCAGGCCGGAGACCGCCACGATCAATGCGGCGTAAAGCACCACCCGCGGGCGGATCAGCTGGTATTTCGGCTTTTCGCCGTCCATGCGGCGCTGGATGTTCAGATCGGTGTCGTAGGCGATGAGCTTTTTCGGCCGGCCCACCTTCACCATGATCTCGTCGCACGCATCGATGCACAGGGCGCAGCCGATGCATTCCAGCTGCGCGCCCTCGCGGATGTCGATGCCCATGGGACAGGCGGCCACGCACGCCTTGCAGTCGATGCAGTCGCCGCGCCCCTCCCAGCTTTCGCCCTTCTTGTGCGCGCCGCGCGGCTCGCCGCGATCGACCCGGTACATGACGTTGAGCGATTGCTGGTCGGTGAGCCCGGCCTGGATGCGCGGCCAGGGGCACATGTATGTGCACACCTGCTCGCGCATGGTCCCGGCGAGCGTGTAGGTGGTGAAGGTGAGGACGCCGAAAAACAGATAGCTCGTCAGCGCCGCCTGGCCGGTGAAGAAATTGCCGATCACCTCGAAGGCGTCGTGGAAATACAGGATCCACGCCCCGCCCGTGGCCGCGGCGATGATCAGCCAGACCGCGTGCTTGCCGATCTTCCGCCAGGCCCTGTCGAAGGACCAGGGTTGCTTGTCCAGGCGGATGCGCTTGTTGCGGTCGCCTTCGAACAGGCGCTCCACCGCGATGAAGAGGTCGGTCCACACCGTCTGCGGGCAGGCGTAGCCGCACCAGACCCGGCCGAACAGCGCGGTCACGAGAAACAGCAACAGCGCGGCCAGGATCAGCAGGCCGGTGATGTAGAACACCTCCTGCGGCCATAGCTCGATGAAGAAGAAATAGAAGCGGGCGTCGGCGAAATCGACGAGCACGGCCTGATCGGGCTGGCCCGGACCGCGGTCCCAGCGGATGAACGGGATGAGATAGTACGCGCCCAGCGCCAGGATCATGAAGATCCACTTGGCCGACCGGAATGTCCCGTGCACGAGCTTGGGATGGATCGCCTCGCGTTTCTTGTAGAGTTCGCGGCGATCGGGCGAGTTCACCGCCTCGGCGTCGTGCTGTTCGACGTTCGGCGCGGCTTTGCCCGCAGGGGCGGGCCGGTTCTTGATGAGCTCCATGGTCCTCTCGGCCCCTTCGATACCGGGGCGGGGCGGGAAGCCGCCGGTCTACTGACCGGCGGCGCCGTTGGTGTCGAGCGCGGCCTCGGTGAAGCTGTCTTCCTCACCGCCGCCGAGCAGATAGACATAGGCGGCCAGCGCCGTGATCACCTCGTCGTCCAGGCGTTCGCCCCAGGCCGGCATCACACCGTACGGACCGCGATAGATCGTGGCGCGGATATTCTCCTCGCTGGAGCCGTAGAGCCAGGCGCGATCGACCAGATTCGGCGCGCCGATCGTCTGGTCGCCGGTCCCGTCCATGCCGTGGCAGGTCGAGCATTGCTGGGCCCAGATCTCCTGACCCGTGGTCTGTCCGGCCTCGGTGGGTTCGACCATGTCGGACAGGGTCATGACGTAGTTGGCCACCGCCGCGATCTCGTCGCGCGACAACAGGCCGTCCTGACCATAGGCCGGCATTTGGGAGAAGCGGGTGTCCGGATCAAGCTCCCAGCGGATGCCGTGATGCAGCGTCTGCTGAATGCCTTCGAACGTGCCGTCCCAGATCCAGGCGTCGTCGTTCAGGTTGGGATAGCCCACGAAACCCTGCGCGCCGCGCCCGTGGCAGGTGGAGCAATTGTCGCCGAAGGCGCTCTCGCCGGCCGCCAGAGCGAAGTTGAGAAGCTCCGCATCGGCTTCGATGGCGGCGATGCCGCCGCTCTCGGCGGCCTCCTGCAGGCGCGCGAACATGGGCGCACGGCTGGTCTGCAGCTCGTTGAGGGCTTCGACCACATTGGCCCGTTCGGAGTGATCGCGAAGGCCCCGCGTATGCCCGTCAAAGCCCGGCGGGGCGGGGATTGCGGGCATGAAGATCATGTAGACCACCGCCCAGACGATGGTGGCGTAGAAGATCCACAGCCACCAGCGCGGCAGCGGATTGTCCAGCTCCTTGATCCCGTCCCATTCATGGCCGGTGGTGTCCACGCCGGAATAGGCGTCCACCTCGCGCTCTTCGTGCTTGGCGCTTTTGTCGGTTTCGTCAGTCATGGCTGCGATCCTTGTCTCCGCCGTTTTCGGCGGCGGCCGGCCGGTCGTCTTCTTCAAGCGGGACGCGGGCGGCTTCCTCGAACTTGTCCTTGTTCTTCGGCCAGAACGCGTAGGTCGCCGCGCCGATGAAGAAGGCGACGAACATCAAGAGACCCCAGGTCTGCGCGAAGCTGGCGAGGAGTTCGTACATGGCTATCTCAGATTCTCGTCGGCTTCGGCTTCATAGGTCGAGAAATCGACCATGGTTCCAAGCACCTGGAGATAGGCGATGAGCGCGTCGAGCTCGGAAACGATGTCGGGATCGCCGTCGAAATCGCGCACCGGCGCGCCGGGATAGCGCTGAACGAACCCGTCATAATCGGCCGAGAACGGGTCGAGCTGGGTGTAGACGTCGCTCACCGCGTTCTCCAGGCGCTCCTGGTCGTACGGAACCCCCAGGCGCGCCAGGGCGCGCAGCCGACCCTCCACCGCGTCGACCTCCAGCGGGGTTTCCGCCAGGAAGGCGTAGGGCGGCATGATGGATTCCGGCACCACCGAGCGCGGATCGCGCATGTGGTCGCGGTGCCATTCGTCGGAATACTTGCCGCCGACTCGCGCCAGGTCCGGCCCGGTGCGTTTGGAGCCCCACTGGAACGGGCGGTCGTACATGCTTTCGGCCGCCAGCGAATAGTGGCCGTAGCGCTCCACTTCGTCACGCAGCGGGCGGATCATCTGCGAGTGGCAGGTATAGCAGCCCTCGCGGATATAGATGTCCCGGCCCATGAGCGCGAGCGGGGAGTGGGGGCGCACGCCTTCGACCTCTTCGATGGTCTCGTCGAGATAGAAGAGCGGGGCGATCTCCACCAGGCCGCCGATGGAGACGACGACAAGGACGCCGGCGGTGAGGATGATGGAGTTCTGCTCCAGAACCTTCTTGTGCCAGCCCCAGATCGGATTGGTTTTCTTGGCCATTGTCTTTCCTCCCCCTAGTGCGCCGGATTGATGACGGCGGATTGGGGCTGGGCTTCGTCTTCGGTCTGCTTCACGTCGCCCTTGATGGTCTTGTAGACGTTCCACGCCATCAGGAGCGCGCCGGCGAGGTAGAGGACGCCGCCCAGAGCCCGGATGATGTAGTAGGGGTGCATCGCCTCCACGGTCTCCACGAAGGAGTATTCCAGGAAGCCGAGCTCGTTATAGGCGCGCCACATCAGGCCCTGCATGATGCCGGACACCCACATGGAGGTGATGTAGAGCAGGATCCCGATGGTCGCGATCCAGAAGTGCCACTCGATCAGAGCGCGCGAGTACATGCCCTTGCGCTTCCACAGCCACGGGATCAGGCAGTAGAGCGCCCCGAAGCTGATGAAGCCGACCCAGCCCAGCGCGCCGGAGTGCACGTGGCCGATGGTCCAGTCGGTGTAGTGCGACAGCGAGTTCACCGCCCGCACGCTCATGACCGGGCCTTCGAAGGTGGACATGCCGTAGAACGCCACCGAGACCACCAGCATGCGGATCACCGGGTCGGTCCTGAGCTTGTCCCAGGCGCCGGACAGCGTCATCAGACCGTTGATCATGCCGCCCCAGCTCGGCATCCACAGGATCACCGAGAAGGTCATGCCCAGCGTCTGCGCCCATTCCGGCAGCGCCGTGTAGTGCAGGTGGTGGGGACCCGCCCAGATATAGATGAAGATCAGCGCCCAGAAGTGGATGATCGAGAGCCGGTAGGAGAACACCGGCCGCTCGGCCCGCTTGGGGATGAAATAGTACATGATCGCCAGGAAGCCGGCGGTCAGGAAGAAGCCCACCGCGTTATGGCCGTACCACCACTGGGTCAGGGCGTCCTGCACGCCTGCGAACGCGGAATAGCTGCGCGAGCCGATGAGCGACACCGGCATGGAGAGATTGTTGACCACGTGCAGCAGCGCGATGGTGACGATGAAGGCGAGGTAGAACCAGTTCGCCACATAGATGTGGGGTTCTTTCCGCTTCATCAGCGTGGCCAGGAAGACCAGCAGGTAGACCACCCAGACGATGGTCAGCCACAGATCGGCGTACCATTCCGGCTCGGCGTATTCCTTCGACTGGGTGATGCCCAGCAGATAGCCGGTGGCCGCCACCACGATGAAGAAATTGTATCCCCAGAACACGAACCACGGCCAGATGCCGCCGGCGAGCCGCGTGCGGCAGGTGCGCTGGACCACGTAGAAGCTCGTGGCGATGAGCACGTTGCCGCCGAAGGCGAAGATCACCGCGCTGGTGTGCAGCGGACGCAGTCGGCCGAAATTCAGCTGCGGCAGCGCCTCCCAGGAGAGAAGCGCCGGAAACGCCAGCTGGAAGGCGATGACGACGCCCACCAGCAATCCGACGACGCCCCAGAACATGGAGATGACCGCGCCGTATTTCACGACGTTTTCGGCGTATTCGGTCTTGTCGTTCAGAACGCCGTTGTTGGAATAGACCCCCACCATGGCGAACAGGCCGAGCAGGAAGCCGATCCCGATCACCCAGGCGTGCGTGCGCATGGCCGCGTCCGCGCCCTGAGCCGCTGTGATGAGCGCCCACAAGGCGCCCAGCGCGCAAATGGCCATGACCAGCATGCTGCTGGCGTCGAAGCCGGTTCTTTTGTCTGCCGCGAGCGCGGTCATTCGCCCCTCCATGAGCGGTCCCATCGGATGTCCGCACCGTCTTTGCGGGATAAATGCCGCAATGGAAGTAGGGCAATATGCCTCACGCCCGATCGCACCGGCGCGCGCGGCGCCGTTCAGCGGCGCGTGATATGCGGTGTTTCAACGGATCTGGACCGCCGACGCGGCGCGCTGCGATCCGTTTCGGAGATGAGGCGACACGTTGACACACCCGGGGATGGACCTGGCGCCGAGCCTCGGCGGGCGCATGGAGCTGGATTTTCTCGCCGGGCTGATCGCCGGAGCATCCAGCTCGATCCATTGCCTGGCCATGTGCGGCGGGGTGGCCGCCGCCATCGCCCTGAGCCGGCCGCGCGGCGAGGCCGCCGCCTGGCGCACCGGCCTGCACCGGGCGCGCGTGGTGGCCGAGGCGAGCGCTGGGCGCGTCGCCGTCTATGCGGCGCTGGGCGCGCTGGCGGGCGCGCTGGGCTGGGGGCTCGCGGAAGCCGGGCCGGCCGCGGCGGTGCGCGACGCCTCGCGCTATCTCGCCGCCCTGGCGCTGGCGGCCGCGGCGGTGACCGTGCTCGACATCCCGCTCTTCGGCGGACGCCTGGGCGCGCTCACCGCCCGGGCGAGCGCGCCGCTGACCCGGCGCCTGCACCGCCTGCACCGGTTCGGCGCCCTGGGGCTCGGCCTCGCCTGGGGGCTCACCCCCTGCGCCATGGTCTATCTCGCCACATTCTACGCCGGGCTCACCGGGTCTGCGGCGCAGGGCGCGCTGGTCATGACCGGGTTCGGGCTCGGCACCATCCCCGCCCTCGCCGCCCTGGCCGCCGGCGCCGGCGCGCTGCCGGCGCTCGCGCGCTCGTTCGCGCTCAAGGCTCTCGCCGCCGCCGTGCTCTTCGCTCTGGCCGCGCTCACCGCCGCCGGGGTCTAAAGCCTTTTCAGCGAAAGTGGACACCGGTTTCGCGCTTCGAAAAGGCGAGATTTCAATTGGCTCACGCCTACCCGCACTGCAGCGGGGCGCCCAGCTCGGTCACGCTGTCGCGCCAGGTCACCAGCCGCTCGAAGATGAAGCAGCGCTGCTCCGGCGTCAGGCGCGCGTCCGCGCTGAGATCGACGGCGATCTGCGCCAGCGTCTCGCGCCCCTCGATCATTTCGATCCCGCCGTCGCCCGGCGTGTCGAAGCGCAACAGCGCGCCCTCGTCGCGCCAGGCCGGCCAGTCCGGCCCGCCCGCATCGCCGGGATCGCCGGTGCGGGCGAACTCCGACCAGTACGCGCCCATGGCCTCGGCCAGCGCCGCGCGGCCATCGGCGTTGCTGTCGTTGAACAGCGCCGGATCGAGCCGGCCGAAGAACTCGAAATGGTTGAAGACGAACGGGATCTCCATGGCGTGCGCGGCGCCCAGGAGCCGGCCGAGATCCATGAACGCCAGGCGCCCGCCCTCGTCCCAGTCGAAGCGATAGGCGTAGACCGCGCCGTGCCCGCCTTCGCTCAGGGTCTGGCTGAGCTCGTCCACCGCCAGCGCGCGCCAGAGCCGGGACTGGTACTCGCTCGCCGCCTCGAAGAACTCCGGGTCCGGGGTGCGGATGATCACCCCGAACCAGCGGCTGGTGAGGTCCGGATCGAGAATGTTGAACAGCTTCATCTCATCCCGGTTCGTCCCGGTGATCACCGGCACGGCGTTGAACGTCTCCGGGCTCGCCAGCGCCTCCAGAATGCCGCCCTCCGGGATCGTCACCCCGTCCGCGATCATCCGCGGCAAGTCCAAGAGCCCCTCATCGCCGGCATAGGCGTCATAGACCGCCTGGACCGGCGCGGCGCGCAGATCGGCCTCGCTCGGCGCCTCGACGCCGGTGAAGCGGCGCGCGGCGGGGATCGCCGCGGTGTCCGACCCGTCGCGGGCGTCGGCCAGCGAGACCGTGTCGGTGATCCCCGACTGGATGATGGCGCGGTGAAACAGCCCCTCGGCCAGCGGGCTCGCCAGAAGCCCGGCGACGTTATGCCCGCCTGCGCTCTCGCCGAAGATCGTCACATTGCCCGCGTCGCCGCCGAACGCGGCGGCGTTCTCGCGCACCCAGTCCAGCGCCGCGATCTGGTCGAGCAGGGCGAAATTCGCCGCGCCCGACCGGTTCGGCGCGCTGTCGCCGGCCTCCACCAGATTCTCGCCCTCCTCCAGCGCGGGATGGGCGAAAAAGCCCAGCGGGCCGAGCCGGTACTGCACCACCACCACGACCACGTCCCGGTCGGCGGCCAGCTGCGCGCCGTCATACTGATTGGCCGAGCCCCAGACATTCGCCCCGCCATGGATCCACACCATCACAGGCCGGCCCTCGCCCTCGCCGGCCGGGGCGTAGACGTCGAGATACAGACAGTCCTCCGACCCAGCCAGCTGGCCCGGCTCGGTCCCGGTGGCTTCGGCGTTGAGCGCATTGGTGATCTGCGGGCAGGGCGCGGCGTGCCGGATCGTTTCGCGCGCGCCGCGCCAGGGCTCCACCGGCTGCGGCGCACGCCAGCGGTTCGCCCCGTGCGGCGCGGCGGCGAAGGGCACGCCGAGCCAGACGTTCGCACCGGCTTCGGCGTCGCCATAGCCGACGATCTCCCCGCCGGTGACCATGCGGCTCAGCGCCGGATCGGCGACAGGGTCGGGCGCGCCCGGCTCCTCCCCGCAGGCGGACAGGCCCAGCGCAAAACACGCGGCGGCGACGGCGAAACGGCGGATCATGGCGGCTCTCCCCTCAAAGCGTCGCCAAGGCTAGCGCCGCGGTGGAAACGCGCAAGCCGCTCCGTCTTTCGCGCGCCATCTGAAAATCGCCTTGCAAGCGCCAAGATTTCGCCTCGCATGCCAGCCCAGCTTCGCGCCGGGAGACAGGGAACCACACAAGGGAAGGACACGGGACATGCTTCGAACCCTCGCCATGGCGGGCCTTGCAGCGCTCGCGCTCACCGCCTGCAGCTATTCCACCCAGACCAGTTCCGGCGCGGACTATCTCGCCGGTTACGCCGGTTACGCCGGCCGCGCCGCCGCACCCGACGCCGGACCGGCCGCCGCCGAGCAGGCCAAGGCGGCGAACGATCTCGACGCGGAAATCCGCCAGATCGCCGCCATCGAACCGGCGCTGCGCTTTCCCGCCCGCATCGGCGTGGCGCGCGTGGAAGGCCGCCAGCTCACCAGCGTGCCGCCCTCCGAACTCACCTATTGGGGCGAGCTGGCCGAGCGGCTGGGGCCGGACACCGGCGAATTCGCGCCCGTCAGCCCGCTCATCGCCGCCATGGTGGACCCGCAGGGCGGCGCGCGCAACGCCAGCGCGGCCGACCTCATCGCGGACATTCGCCGCGGCGCCGCGCGCCAGCATCTCGACTATGTGCTGGTCTACGAACTTTCGGGGAATTTCTCCCAGTCCACCAATGTCCTGTCGGCGGCCGACCTGACGATCCTGGGCTATTTCCTGCTTCCCAGCCGCGAAGTGAATATTCGCGGCGCGGCCAACGCCATCCTTTTGGACGTGCGCAACGGCTATCCCTACGGCACGGCCGCCGCGGCGGTGGAGGACACCGACCTCGCCCGCGGCTCCAGCGCCCGCGACCGCGGCCGCGACGGCGCCGAACGCGCCAAGCTCGCCGCCGTGGAGGAACTCACCGGCGAAGTGGAGGCGATGATCACCGATCTCCGCGCCGCCGAAGCGCAGATGCGCCGCGCGGGGTCGTAGGGGCGGGGCGGGGGATCTCCCGCCGCCCTCCTTTGCCCAGGGCCATCGCCTATGACGCGCGACGGCCCGTTCATGCCTCCCTCCCCCTCGGGGGAGGGCCGGGGTGGGGGGCGTGTGAGCTTCCAAAGCCAGCGTCTGGCGGCTCCACCCCACCCCAACCCTCCCCTCCAGGGGAGGGAGAACGCTTCGTTGCCGCAATATGCGATAGCCCTGCTCCTTTGCCCAAGGCGAATGCGCAAGGCGAGAGCCTTTCAGGAGGAGACCGCACAACGGGAGTGAGCGCTCACTCACATTGCGCGCCGCTATACACTGTCACGGCGACCCCACCACCCCGTCGCTCCGTGCTGAGCCATTTTCGCAAGCGTCGCAGGCTGTCAAGGACGACCGGGCGAGGCCCGGTCGCCGCAGCGCGGCGGGCCGAAGGCCCGTCCTTGACAGCCTGCGATCGCCTTGCGGTCTCCTCCAGCATGGAACGATGGGGAGGCCTGACCGGCGGGCGTTGACCGATTGGCGCTGCGCGATTGCGGCTGGACTCCCCTGGCGCGCTCTCAAGGCCTACGAGGCCGCTCTCTCTGTGCGCACCCACGACGCAGCGCCGATGGACTGGGCTCTGACCCAGAACAATCTCGCCATCGTCATGCATAAGCTCGGTGACCGCCGCGGTGATCAAGCCCTGCTCTGGCGCGCCAGCGACGCCTATGCTGCGGCACTCAAGGTTTGCACCCGCGATGCCGCGCCCGTGAACTGGGCCGTGACCCAAAGCAATCTTGGCCTTGTCCTCCATACGCTAGGCGAACTACGTGGCGAAGACGCCCTCCTCCAGCGCGCCGTCGCGGCCTTTGAGGCCGCCCTTACAGTCCATACACGCGAGGCGGCGCCGGTCGATTGGGCCATAGCCCGGACAAACCTGGCTGGTGTTCTGCAGGTGATTGGCGAGCTGTACCGCGATGAAGCCTTAATGAACAGGGCCGTGGAGGCTGCCGACGCGGCACTGGCTCTCTTCCGGAATGTGAAGCACACTGCCTTCGCCCATGTGGCGCGCCATGTGCGCGACAACGCCCGAGATGCTCTCGGTCGCCTACGCCAAGAGTGAGGCCGCAGCCCCCCCCTCACGCCGGCTTCGGCGCCAGTCTCCGCTTCAAAAACTCGGTAAACTGGGTGCGCGCCATGGCGGTGGCTTCGCCGTCATAGCGCAAGGGCGAGTCCGGGTGGTGGTCCGGTTCGTCGAAGCCGTGGGTGACGCCGCCATAGGTCGTCCAGCGCACCGAGGCGCCGTCCTTGCGGGCCTGCTCCAGCACGGCGATGGCGTGGTGCTCCTTGGCCATGGAGTCGTCCTCCACGAAGATCGCCTCCACCGGGCCGGGCGGGTCGATGGGCTTGCGCCGGGCGAGCGCCGGGCCGGAGACGTAAGGGTAGATCAGGAACACCCCCTTCACGCCTTCAAACGGGCGCTCGGGCGCGGTCTTCAGCCCGTCGGGCGGCTGGCCCGCCCGGTCCAGGGCCAGGGCGTCGAGAATGGTCCATCCCCCATGGCTCCAGCCGGCCAGCGCCAGGCGGCGCGCATCGATTTTCGGATCGGCGCGGGCGATGTCCAGCGCGGCGTAGAGGTCGCCCGCGCGCTCGCGCCCCCACAGCACCCGCCCGGTGCAGACCTGGGCCAGGGCGGTGTCGTAGTCGATGCCGCGCGGGGTCAGGCTGTCCACGATCATCGCCGCGCAGCCCGCCTTCACCGCCGCCTCGGCGTAGGCGTGGCTGATCCGGCGCACCCCGCCGCAGCCGTGCAACAGGATCACGCACGGGTGCGGGCCCTCGCCGGGCGGGTAGAGCATGGTGACATACGGCTCGATCAGGGCGCGCCGCTGCGCGTTGGCGAGCCGGCGCACATGCCGGCCGGACAGCCGGCGCCACAGTGTCAGCGCCACGAAGGCGATGAAGGCGGCCAGCACCCCGGCCAGTCCCGCCGCTATCCATAACGCCGTGCGCAACGCGCCTCTCCCCGCCGATCCGCCTCGAGACCCGGTCCGCTTGGAGATAAGCCCCAGCCGGCGCGAGGGTTCAAGCTTACGCGAACACCGTGACCATCTGGCGGCCCTTGGCGACGCAGGCGCCGGCGGTGTTCCAGATGGTCATGTCCTGGGTGGAGTGCCCGCCGCCCGCATGGTCGGCCCGCGCCTCCAGCAGCCACCAGCCGTCCTCGGTCTGCGGATCGTCGGTGAGACAATCGATCATCCAGGTCATGGAGGAGAGCGGCGCGAAGCCGGTAAGCGTCGGCGACACCGCCGGCGGAAGCGCGTCGGCGAGACACAGAAGGCCCAGCGGATGCGCCCGCGACGTCGCGTCGCGATGGCGCACCCAGGACAGCTCATAGGGCTCGCCCGCGCCCATGAACGGCCCGGCGCCGCCCGCCCAGACGAACTCCAGACGCCGGGTGAATTCCGGCGCGCCCTCGGGGAAGTCCAGCGGCGCCGCGTCCGGGCCGGGCGGGGCGGCCGGGGCTTTCGGTCCGGGATGGGCGAGTACGCTCTCCCGGCTTGCGGAGAAGGTGAACAGCGCCTCCACCCCCACGCCCGCCGCGCTCGACAGCCGGGTCTTGACGCTCAAAGCCGTGCGTCCCGCGCGCAGCGTCTCGGCCGTCACCTCCACCGCGCCGGCGCTGGGGCCCGACGAAGCCGATCAGCGCGCTCCTCAGCGGCCGGCCTTCGGCGAGGCGCTCGGCGGCGGCCAGGGAGAGCGCGCTGGTCATGCCGCCATACCCGGTCCGGCCCTGCGTCCAGGAGTCGGTGAGGTCGGCGGTGAGCCCGGTCGGGGTGAACACCGCAGCGTCCAGAATCTGCACGAGCGACATGACGGGTCCTTTTTTAAGGCGGAGGAGGGTGAACAGTGTTCACCGGCCAGTCTAGAAAGGCCGGGCCGGGTTTGCAAAGCCTGCGGCGCGCGCACTGCACGCTGTCGCGAAGATGAACGGCTTCGCCTTCAACCGGCCGTCTTCGACGCGTAAAAGGGGTCTCATGAACATCACCGCGCTGCTTCTCTCCACGGCCCTGGCTTGCTTCACCGGAGTTCAGGACGCCACCCCGAAACTGGCCGACCTGGCCAAGTCCGACGCCTTCGCCGCCAAGACGGCAGAGGCGCAGGAGCCCCTGTCGCAAGAGGTCGAACCGGATCGCCAACCCGTTGAGGATCAGGGCGAAACGGCCGAGCCCCTGCCCGAACCGGAAACCGTCGAGACGGCGACCGCCCCGGCTTTGTCGGAAAGCGGCGCGGACCGGGCGGCGGCCTGGTTTGACGGGATCGAGACCTTGCAGGCCCGCTTCGTCCAGACCGCGCCGGACGGGACGATGAGCGAAGGAGTCCTTTCGCTTCAACGCCCTGGCCGGGCCCGCTTCGATTATGACGATCCGTCCCCGGTGCTTCTGGTGGCCGACGGCTCCACCGTGGCGATCGCCGATTTCGAGCTGGAGACCATCGACCGCGCCCCGATCCGCTCCACCCCGCTGCGCTTTCTCACCGGCGGAGCCGGTCAGCTCGCCGACGCGGTCGCCGAAGCCGGCCGGGCGCAGGACAGGCTCTATGTCACCCTGGTCGATCCCGACGGCGAGGTGGACGGCCGACTCACCCTGGTTTTCGAGGATCTGGACCCGAACGCGCCGGCCTCGACCATGACCCTGGCGGGCTGGTTCGCGGTGGACGCCATGGGCGGGCTCACCGAAGTGAACCTGACCGAGCTTGAGACCGGCCTGACCTTCGATCCGCGCCTGTTCATCCTGGATGACGACGACGTCGTCGCCGACGACCGGCGCTCAAGGCGGCGCTAGATAGCCTTGCAGGACAGGCGAAGGGCGGCTCCGGGCGGGGCCGCTCTTTTCCGTTACATCACCCACCAGAACAACAAGCCCGCCAGCACGACGCGGTAGATCACGAAGGGCAGAAACCCGATCCGGTCGACCACGCGCATGAGCACGGCGATGGCCGCCCAGGCGGCGAAAAAGCTCAAGACCGCCACGATCAGACCATCGGTCAGGCCCGCCCCCGGCTCGGCGCCGCGCGCCAGCTCGATTCCGGCCAGGAGCCCGAACGCGGCGATCACCGGCACGGCCATGAGCATGGAGAATCGCGCGGCTTCCGACCGCGTCATCGACAAGGCCCGCGCCGCGGTCATGGTCACCCCCGACCGGCTGGCTCCGGGAATCAGCGCGACCATCTGGGCCAGCCCGATCAGGACCGCCCCTGTGTACGACAGGGTCTCGGTGGTCTTCACCTGCTTGCAGAAATGATCGGCGAGCCAGAGCGGCGCAGCGAAGATCAAGGTCGCCCAGGCGATCACCAGCGGATCCCTCAGCGCGTCGGCGAGCCCCGTCACGTAGAGCCCGCCGCCGAAGATCAGCACCGGCGGGGTGGCGACGGCGATCAGAAGCACCAGACGTCCGCCCTCGGTCACGCGCCCGGACAAGAGGGCGAGCTTTCCGGTCACCACCTTCGCCACGTCGGCGCGGAAATAGACCAGCACCGCGAACAGCGTGCCCAGATGAGCCATGACGTCGATCAGCGGACCCTGATCGGCGGTCCCGGCGAGCTCGGGCGCCAGGATCAGATGGGCCGAGGAGGAGATCGGCAGAAACTCGGTGATCCCCTGGACCAGGGCGAGCACCAGCAGATGTACGAGACCCATGGGCGCCTGCTTGTCTTGGGCTAGCGGTGCGAGGCACAGTGCGGCGAGTTCGCTTCCGCGCCAAGCCCGGCGTGCGCCCCACATGCAGGTCGCCTGATGCCCCACGACGCTCTGGACGCCGGCCCAGGCCGGATGCAGCCCTCCAAGGCGCGCAAGATCACCGGCCGGGTCACCGCGCTCTCGGTGGGCGTCGCCGCGACGCTGGTGATCGCAAAGACGGGCGCGTTCATCGTCTCGGGCTCGGTGGCGATGCTGGCCTCGCTCGCCGATTCCGCGCTCGATCTCGCCGCCTCGCTGATCACCTTCTTCGCCGTGCGCTATGCGGCGAGCCCGGCGGACGAGGAGCATCGCTACGGCCACGGCAAGGCCGAAGCGCTGGCCAGCCTCATGCAGGCCATGCTCGTCGCGCTGTCGGCGGGACTTTTGATGCGCGAGGCGGTGGCGCGCTTTCTCGATCCCGAACCCATCGCCGCAACCACGATTGCGCTGGCGGTCATGGGCTTGTCCATCGTGCTGACGATCGGCCTCGTCTGGGCGCAGAGCCGGGCTGTGAAGCAGACCCAGTCCCTGGCGGTCTCCGGCGACCGGGCCCATTACGTCTCCGATCTCGCCGCCAACGCCGCCGTCATCGCCGGACTGGTGCTGGCGGGCGGGTTCGGGCTCACCCGCGCCGATCCGATCGTGGGCTTCGCGGTGGCGCTCTGGCTGTTCTGGACCGCGTTCGAAGTGGGCAAGACCGCCTATGAAGCGCTGATGGACCGCGAACTGCCGGACGCGGACCGTGCGCAGATCCTGAAGCTCGCCGGCGACGACGCGCGCGTCCTGGGGGTCCATCAGCTGCGCACCCGCGCCTCCGGCCCGTTCGTGCACATCCAGATGCATCTGGACCTCGATCCGGCGCTGAGCCTGACCGACGCCCACCGCATCGTCGTGGCCGCCGAACGCCGGGTGATGCAGGCCTACCCGGCCGCCGACGTGCTGATCCATCCCGACCCCAAAGGCGCCGCCGAGCCCCACGGCAATCGGTATTTCCGCTCCGAAGAGGGCGGCGCGGCCGAGCCGGGCGAACCGGCCTGAGACGCGAATACCGTAAATCCCTTTTGCAAAATCGTCGCACCCCGCTAGGCTCGCGCCTTGCTTGAGGGGAGGCGCGCATCGACGGCAAGAGCCGCGCCGCGCGGGCCTCGTTTGTCGTAGATGCTGAGCCGCGCAAACGCCGCGGCGCGAACAAGGGGCGAGGCGCGCCATGGAAGGCTTGAAGAATGTGCTGGGGACGATCGACGGGCTGATCTGGAGTCCGATCCTCGTCGCACTGCTTTTCGGCACCGGTCTGTATCTGACCATCGGTTTGAAATTCATGCCGATCTACCGCCTGCCGGCGGCCTTCGCGATGATGTTCTCCAAGCGCAAGAAGGAGGATGAGAGCGAGGGCGAGATCAGCCCGCTCGCGGCCCTGTTCACCGCGCTTTCCGCCACCATCGGCACCGGCAACATCGCGGGCGTGGCCACGGCGATCACGCTGGGCGGGCCGGGCGCGGTGTTCTGGATGTGGATGACCGCGCTGGTGGGCTCGGCGACCAAGTATTCCGAAGCCGTGCTGGCGGTGAACTATCGCGAAGTGGACGACCGCGGCGAGCATGTCGGCGGGCCGATGTACTACATCAAGAACGGGCTCGGTAAGAAATGGATCTGGCTCGCCTGGCTGTTCGCCCTATGCACCGCCATCGCCGCCTTCGGCACCGGCAACCTCGTTCAGGCGAACTCGGTCGCGGCGCTGTTCGACTCCAACTTGAACCTGTCCGGCCTGGGCCTGCCGGAGACCTTCTCCATCGCCGGTAACGAATACTCCGTCACCAAGAACGTGGTCGGCCTGCTGCTGGCGCTGCTGGTGTTCTTCGTGATCATCGGCGGGGTGAAATCCATCGCCAAGGTCGCCTCGGTGCTCGTGCCCTTCATGGCGCTGGCCTATGTGGCCGGCTCGCTGGTGGTGCTCATCGCCAACGCCGACGCGGTTCCGGCCGCCTTCGCCTCCATCATCACCGGCGCGTTCTCCGGCTCGGCGGCGGCGGGCGGCTTCATCGGCGCGGCGCTGGCCGCGGCGATCCGCGAAGGCGCCAACCGGGGCAGCTTCTCCAACGAGGCGGGCCTCGGCTCGGCGGCCATCGCCCACGCCAGCGCCCAGACGCGCAACCCGCACCGCCAGGGCTCCATCGCCATGCTGAGCCCCTTCATCGACACCATCGTGGTGTGCACGATGACCGCGCTGGTGATCCTTACTGCGGTGGGCAATTTCCAGTACAACCCGGCGCGCGCCGCGCTGGGCCAGTGCGAGAACGCCGGGCTTCTCCAGGCGCCGGAAGGGACGACCATCGCCGGGCTCTATCTCGCCGCGCCGCAATCGGATCTGCCGAACCGCGCCGAGGCGATCGAGCGCGGCGGACAGAACGTGCTCGCCGCGCTGCAGGCCTGCCAGGCCGGCGGGCTGGAGATCGAACCGTCGGCGTTTGAAGCGGCGGTGGACGCCAACGTCCTCGCCGACACCGACCGGGTCTGGCAGTCGGGCATCGCCTCGGCCGCCGACGTGACGGCGCAATCCTTCGGCGCGGCGCTGCCGGGCGGGGAGTGGATCGTCACGCTGGGCCTGATGGTGTTCGCCTTCACCACGATTCTCGGCTGGTCGCTCTATGGCGAACGGGCGCTGGAGTTCATGGTCGGGACCAAGCCGATCTTCGCCTATCGCATCATGTGGTGCGTGGTCGTGTTCGTCGGGGCGGTGTGGACCAATGATCTCGCCTGGACGGTGGCCTCCATCGGCAACGGCATGATGGCCGGACCGAACCTGATCGCGCTTCTGCTCTTGTCGGGCACGGTGTTCGCCATCGCCAAGCGCCACGGCGCACGGCCGGGCGATGACGGCGACCACAAGCTGGGGGAAAGCACGACGCCCATGCCGGCGCCGAGCGCCTCCGACGACACGCCCGAGCCGCCGAAATCCTAGGCGGCGGCGCTGATCAAGAACAGGGCGCGGAGCGGTCGGCTCCGCGCCCTTTTTCGTGGCGGGTTGTCAATCGAGGCGCAGTTCGGTCTTGAGCGCCGCGATCTCGTCGAGCCAGACCCTGGCGCTGGAATCCGACGGCATGCGCCAGTCTCCGCGGGGGCTGAGCGCCCCGGCGCTGGTGAGCTTCGGGCCGTTGGGCATGGCGGAGCGCTTGAACTGGGAGAAGGCGTAGAAGCGCCTGGCGAACACGTCCAGCCAGTGAACGATCTCCTCAATCGTGTAGGCGCGCCGGTCGTCCTCGGGCACATGCGGCGGCCAGATCCCCCGCGTCACGTCTCCCCAGGCCTGATGGGCGAGAAAGGCGATCTTCGCCGGTCCGTATCCGAAACGGCTCGCATAGTGCAGGGTGAAGTCCTGCAGGGCGTACGGGCCGATCACGCTCTCGGTGGACTGGATGTCGCTCTCGTCCTCCTGGGGCACCAGCTCGGGCGAGATTTCCGTGTCGAGAATGGCTTCCAGACAGGTGGAGACCTCACCGCCGAACTCGGCCCGGCGGGCCACCCAGGCGATCAGGTGCTGGATCAGCGTCTTCGCCACGCCTGAATTGACGTTGTAATGGGCCATCTGATCGCCCACCCCGTACGTGCACCAGCCCAGCGCCAGCTCCGAGAGATCGCCGGTGCCGATGACCAGCCCGTTCTCGTGATTGGCCAGGCGGAAGAGATAGTCGGTGCGCAGCCCGGCCTGCACGTTTTCGAAGGTGCGGTCGTATTGCTTGCGCCCCTCGGCGTAGGGGTGGCCGATATCGGCGAGCATTTGCTTGGACGAGGGCCGGATGTCGATTTCGCGGTGCTCCGCGCCCAGGCCTTCGATCAGCGCCAGTGCGTTGGTGCGGGTTTTGTCCGAGGTGGCGAAGCCGGGCAGGGTGACGGCGAGGATCCCCTTGCGATCGAGACCCAGCCGGTCGAAGGCGCGCGCGCAGACGATCAGCGCCTGGGTGGAATCCAGCCCGCCGGACACTCCGATGACGGCGCGCGAGATGCCCGTGGCGCGCAGGCGCTGGACCAGCCCCTGGACCTGGATGTTGTAGGCCTCGAAACAGTCCTCATCCAGGCGCGCATCGTCGTTGGGCACGAAGGGAAAGCGGTCCAGCGGCCGCTTCAACGGCGTCGCCGCGTCGAGAACGGGGTGCAGCGAAAAGCCGATGCACCGGAAGCGCTTCAGTCGGTCGCTTGAGCGGGCCACGGCGTCGCGCCAGGTGGACAGGCGCAGCCGGTCGGCGCGGATGCGCTCCAGATCGATGTCGGCGAAGACCCTGGCGTGGCCGTTGAGGAACCGTTCGCCGGCGGCCAGGCACGCGCCCTGCTCATAGACGAGGATCTGACCGTCCCAGGCGAGATCGGTGGTGCTTTCTCCCGAGCCGGCCGCAGTGAACACATAGGCGCCCATGGTCCGGCGCGAATGGGCGTCGCACAGGGCGGCGCGTTCGCGCGCCTTGCCCACCGTCGCGTTGGAGGCGGAGAGATTGACCATCACCGTGGCCCCGGCGAGCGCGCCGTCGATGCTGGGCGGGGTCGGCGACCAGAAATCCTCGCACACCTCGGCGTGGAGCGTCAGGTCGGGCAGATCCTCCGCCTCGAAGATCAGATCGGTTCCGAACGAGGCGGAGAGCCCGTCGATCTCGATCGTGTCCGCGGTGACGGCCGTGGCGTCGGCGAACCAGCGCTTCTCATAGAATTCGCGATAGTTCGGCAGGAAGCT
The DNA here is from genome assembly GCA_051117435.1 of Oceanicaulis sp. Classification (GTDB taxonomy): domain Bacteria; phylum Pseudomonadota; class Alphaproteobacteria; order Caulobacterales; family Maricaulaceae; genus Oceanicaulis. The sequence continues at coordinate 59,418 of JBNPED010000023.1, forward strand.
TTTCGGGACCACGCCCAGGATCCGGCCGCGATGGATCAGCACGGCGCAGTTGAACAGCTGGTCCCGGCTCTGCAGCGCCGCGCCGATGATGATGACCGGCTGAAGCTCGCCGCTCGCCTCCGCGATGCGGCGCACGGCGCGCGCTCCGGCGGCGATCATCGCAGACTGCATGTGCAGATCGTCCAGCGAATACCCGGTCAGGCACAGCTCGGGAAACAGGGCGAGCGCCGCGTTCGCCTCATGGGCCTCGCGGGCGAGGTCGAGGATGACAGCGGCGTTCGCTTCGGGCTCGGCCAGGGTCAGCTGCGGCGCAAAGGCGGCGACGCGCGCCATGGCGTGGCGATAGAGATTGTCGAACTGCGCCATGGAGATGTCCCGGTCCTCCGGCGATCGTGCGGGCGGCGCGCCGGACTTTTGCTCACGCGGAGTATATATGCGCCCCTGGCGGCGCCGTAAACACAGGTCCGGCTCAGGCCGCGCTCAGATCCACCGCGCCGCTCAAGTCCTCGGCGTCCTGCGCGAACCCGGCGGGCAGTTTGGCGCCGGTGAAGCAGGCGCCGGCGAACCGCCCCTTGCGTGCGTCCGCGCCGTGCAGGCGGGCGTAGGAGAGGTCGGCGCCCTTGGCTTCGATATGGCGCAGATCCGCCCCGGTGAGATCAGCGTAGCGCAGCACCGCGGCGGCGAGCGAGGCGGCCAGCAGCCGGTCGTTGGGAAGGAGCAGTGCGCCGAGCTTGGCTTCGCGCAGATCGGCGTTGTTGAGCCGCGCGCCGGACAGGTCGGCGCCGCGCAGATCCGCGCCGCGCAGGCTCGCCATGCGCAGATCGGCGTTCGCCAGCTTGGCGCCCTGCAGCTCCGCGCCCTCCATGTCGACGCCGTAGAGCACCGCGCCGCGCGCCTGCAGGGCGGTGAGATTGCGCCGGGCGAGGGTTTTCAGGCCGCGCAGATCCTTGCCGTCGAAGGTGGACGGCGCGCCTTCCGCGCCGCCGGTCTCGCACCAGCGCGCATGGCGGTCGAGCGCCTTGGCGGTCTCCCCGCCGGGATCGGCGATCTCCTTGGGCGGGGCGTCGCGCAGCGCGCCCTCCATGTCCGCGCCCTGCAGGCGGGCCATGTCCATCTTCGCGCCGATCAGGACGGTGTCGCGCAGATCGGCGTCGGTGAGGTCGGCGCCCTGAAGGTCCGCGCCTTCCAGATTGGCGCCGGGGAAGCGGGAATTTCGCAAATTGGCCCGCGTCAGCCGCGCCCCGATGAGGACGGCGTCGGAAAAGTCCGCCGACTGGGCCACCGCGCCGCTCATCTTGGTTTGCGACAGGTTGGCGCGCGCGAAGCTGGCCTGGCTCGCCTCGCCCGGGCGCTGTTCATGGGTGAGCACGGCGAGGCCCTTTTCCCGGTCCACCTGGGCGATGGCGCCCTCGCGCAGATCGGCCTGGGAGAGGTCCGCGCCGGTTAAATCGGCCCCGCGCAGCACCGCCCCGCGCATGTCGGCCCGGTGCAGCACCGCCCCAGCGAGATTGGCGCGCCGCAGATCGGCGGCGAACAGCACGGCGCGGGTCATGTTGGCGCCGGACAGATTGCAATCCTCCAGAACCGCGCCGGAGAGGTCCGCGTCGGCGAGATTGCGGCCCGACAGATCAAGGCCTTTGAGGATCTTGTAGGTGAAATTGGCGCGCGCCCCGCCCATGCGCCCCGACATCAGAAAGTCGTGGCGCCGGCAGATTTCATCGGCCTGGGCCTGGGTCACGCTCTGATACTCGATGGGCTTGCCGATCATCGTCCGGTCCGCTCCGCCCCCGCCGCCGCGCGCACGGGAAGTGCTGGTTATCGCCCCGGCCGCGTTAACGCTGCGTTGCCTCGCTCAG
>JBNPED010000019.1:0-225177 GCA_051117435.1 Oceanicaulis sp.
TCATGGCGGGCGGCCGCCCGCCATGGTCTACTGGCGCACGCGCCAACCCAATCAACCCGATCAGCAGGAGCTCAAAGTAGCTTAAAAACCGCCGGAAACTGTCCAACGATCGGGGAGTAGCTCAGATTTTTCATTCTTTAGGGATGCTGTGTCGACCATTGAAGGGTCAATTAGCGTCCCGTCCACGAAAACGTAGATGCTGTCGATTGCACCATCGCCGCCACCATCAACAATTCCGTTCGTAAGATCGTCGTATCCGAGAGCTTTGTTTTGTAACACTAAATCTGCGACGAGTATCTCGAATGCGTTCGAATCGTCGTCGATTTCATAAGCTTCTTTTTTCAGGTCAATAAGCGAGTCTATTATACCTTGATGATTGCCTTGAGGTTGGGGCATTTGCGTATCTCTTTCTGGATCAACTACTTCTTCGGGTCAGAGGGGCCGGGTGTGATCTTTCACCCCAAATACCCTTTCACCACCGCCTTGATCGCCCCGGCCACGCGATACAGCCCCTCCGGCCCGTCCACGTCGTGCTTCGTCTCGGTCTTGTCGGCATCGAACACGCCGACTTGCTTTTCGCGGCGGTCGAAATAGAGGCGGACGATGGGTTTGCGGTTGTTGTCGTCAAAGAGGATGCCGCAATAGCTCTTTTGGTCGCGGATCGCGATGCGGGACGGGTCGACCAGCTCGGCGGCGATGGCGGCGGTCATGACGCCGCCTGCAGCGGGTCTCGCTCCGCTCTGATCGCCTCGGCGCGTGCGGCGAGCAGCATCGGGTGGGGGGCCGGGTCGATCCGGCGGCCGTTCAGGGCTTCATACCCGGAGCCACGCAGGCTGTCAGCGATGACCGTCCTGCCCTGCTCGAACCAGATCAGCCCACGGTCGAACAGGCGATGCAGATCGGCGCGCAGGCAGATGCCGTTCTCCGGCGAGCGGCCCAGCGTCGTGTCTTCGGCGACCGGAATGATATGGGCGGCGTCGAGCGCTGCAGCCGTCATCTCTCCAGTCAGCGCGCAGGCCCCGCCATAGCGGGCGACGACGGCTTCACGGAACTCGCCCTGGCCGGCGCGGACGTTGACGCTGCGCAACTGTTTGCTGACCTTGAGCGTCCAGTCGCGGCGCGTGGGTTCGTTGACGTATTCGAGCTCTTTGCGCGCCAGCAGGTCGAGGTCAAGCCGGTCCCGCCGCGATTGCAGATAGGCCTCCCACTCTTCAAGCTCGTCGGGCTGGATATGCAAAGATTGCCGATGAGCGAAGCGCGACACCCAGGCCGCCACCCGCGACCGGCGCGCGCCGAACTCACCAAGTTCGCTGAAACCCAGGAAGGTGGGCGCGTCCAGCAGCCGAACCCCGCGCAGGCGAATCTCGATATCGTCCGGCTCGGACGCGTCGCGCACGGAGTCGATTCCCGCCAAGGCGGTCAGGCCGCGCCCGGTGGAGCCTCGCTCGGATTCGTGGATCCAGACATAAGCCTTATCGTCAGCCTGCGGCGCAGGCGGCTTGGCTGCGCGCCCCTCGGTCGAGGTCGGCGCAGCCTTGATGTTGAGCCAAACGCCCTCCCACGCATCAGCTGCTTTCGGGGCGCCAGGCGCGTCGAGAACGCGGTCGGAATGGAGTTTCACAAGGAAGGTGGCCGCCACTACCTGGTTCTTTCTTCGCGCCCGCGCACATGGTCGAGCCGCTGCGAGACTCCCGCGATCTTGTCCTTGAAACTCATACCTGATCCGCCCCCATAAGCTCAGCTGGCGGAATATGTTGCAGAAGTTGTGGGGTGTCGCAAGGATTATTGGCGAGGTTGAATGGGCGCATGCCGCCCACAGGGCGGGGGCGCCGTCTGCAGCGCCCACTTACCCCCCGAACCGCGCCTTCAGCCCCGCCTCCAACTCGGCGAAGACGCGCGCGGCGGCGGCGTCGGCCTTGGCGGCTGCGAAGAGGCGGGCGCATTTGGGGTGGTCGGCGAGGACGGAGCGCTGATACCAGGCGTCGGCCCAGTTGATGAACCAGAAGATCGGCGCCAGGGCGCAATCGGCCGTGGACGGCGCCGCGCCCAGCGCCCAGGGGCCGGCCTCATCGAGATAGCGGTCGATATGGCCCATGGCCGTCGCGACGGCGGCGAACCCGGCCTCCACCGCGGCGGCGTCGCGCTTGGCCGGGTCGGCGTTCAGGAAGAGCGGGGCGAGGCCCGGCGCCAGATAGAGATCGGCCAGGCGGGCGCACAGCCGCGCGGTGGCGGCGGCCTTGGCGTCGGCCGGGCGCAAGGGGTGCTCAGGCCGGGTGTCTTCGATGTATTCCAGGATCAGCTCGCTTTCGGGCAGGCAGAACCCGTCCTCCAGCTTCAGCGCCGGGATTTTGCCCAGCGGGTTCTCTTTCAGATAGGCCTCGCTCTTCAGCCCGCCCGGCGGGGCTTCGAAGGCGATCCGGTCCTCCAGCCCCTTCCAGTACACCGCCAGGCGCACGCGCGCGGCGTAGGGGGAGAGGTCGGCGTTATAAAGCGTCGGCATGGCTTACTCCGGAAACTCGGGCGCGCGCTTGTCGAGGAAGGCGCGATAGCCTTCCTGAAAGTCGGGGCCCTGGAAGGCGTCAAGGAAGAGTTTTTTCGTGGCCGCGTCGTCGCTCGCCTGGCCGGCGAGGATGCGCGCGATGATCTGCTTGGTGACCGCGGCCGAGCGCCCGCTGGCCCTGGCGGCGAGGCCGACCCAGCCCTCCACCGCAGTCATAAGGGCGGCCGGCTCCACCAGGCGGTCGATGAGGCGCAAGGTGCGCGCTTCCTCCGCGGCGAGGATGCGGCCGGTGAACAGGATGTCTTTCGCCGCCGACACGCCCACCGCCTCGATCAGGCGCTTGGTGTCGTTCAGGGTGTAAACGAGGCCCAGCTTGCCCGGCGTGATGCCGAACTTCGCGCCCTCAGCCGCAAAGCGCAGATCGCAGGCGAGCGCCAGCCCGCACCCGCCGCCCACGCAGGCGCCCTCGATGGCGGCGAGAGTGGGCTTGGGGAACGCCGCCAGCCCGTCCAGCGCCGCGGCGATGGCGGCCGAATAGGCTTCGGCGCGCTCCGGCGTGGAATACACCTCTTCAAACTCGGAAATGTCCGCGCCGGCGGCGAACGCGCCGCCTTCCCCGCGCACCACCAGCACACGGGCAGACCGGTCGGCTTCGGCCTCGCTTAACAGGCGCGGGATCGCGCTCCACATGGCTTCGGAGAGGGCGTTCTTCTTCGCCGGCTTGTTCAGGACCAGATGCGCCGCCGCGCCCGACCGCTCCAGATAGACCGCGTCCTTCGCCATATGCCCCGCCCCTCTGGCCGCCGGAGTTAAATGATATATCTTTTGCGCCGCCGCGCCCGTCAACCTGCCGCAGGCGCATGAGATTTCCAAGCTTTGAGAGGGGACGCCCCATGAGACTGATCCGCTGGCGCATGCCGGTTCTGGCCCGTCACGAAGGCGAATGGGCGGGCGAGTACGTCCATGTGGACGCCGACAACACCGAGATCGATCGCCATAAGAGCTATCTCACCTGCACGTTCCCGGACGAGGGGCGCTGGGACTATTTCCAGGTCAACCGCTATACGTGGGCCGACGGCAAGGAAGAGAGCTTCGAGTTTCCCGCCACTTACGCAGAGGGCCGCGTCTGGTGGGACACCGAGCGCATCGAGGGCTGCGCCTGGGAGATCGACGCGCGCACGGTTTGCCTGACCTGGGTGAGGAAGGACCTGCCCGGTGAATATCTCTACGAGATGATCCAGATCAGCCAGGACGCGCAGGATCGCGGCCGCACCTGGCACTGGTTCAAGGACGACGCGCTCTACAAGCGGACGCTGATCAAGGAACGGCGGGTGAAGTAGGCGCAGGCAGGACCGGGACGGCGTCGAGGCCGATCACGCGCGCCTCGCCGTCGCGCGCCACCGTGATGACCGCGCCGCCCTCGGGACCGGGACTTAGCGGATCGCACCCCCGCTCGCGCACCGGCCGTCCGTCGAAATGGGTGATGCGGTCGCCTTCGCGAAGCCCGGCGCGCGCCGCCGGCGTGTTCTCGAACACCTCAAGGACGTCGAAACCGGAGGCGTCCGGCATCAGCGCCGCGCCCAGCTCGTGCTGGTCCCACGCGGCCACCGCGCCGGACACGGCCGGGTCGAGCCGGACCCGGCGGTTCGCCTGGTCCAGCGTCACCACGAAGTGCGAGAGCACTTCCGCGCCCAGAAGCGGCGAGCGCTCCACCTGTTCGATGACCGGCGTTTCAAAGGTGAGGCCGGCGACCCGCGCGTCGCCGTCGAGCCGCGCGGCCGGGCGCGGCTCGATCCGGTCGAACCGTACGGCGGCCTGAATGGTCTGCGGCGCCGCCATGAGGGGAAGCCGGTCGAGCCGGTTCACCGCGAAGCTCAGCCCGCCCGCGCCGCTGTCGATGAGCAGGCGCTCGTTGCGCCCGGCCAGATCCACGTCCAGCCAGGGCCGCCGGTCCGGGCCGCGCGTGGAGAACACGTGCTCGCCGTCCGGGCGCGGCAGGACGCCTTCCCGAATACGCATCTGGCCGGCCGGATAGTCGAGGATGAGCAGGAAATCCTGAAGCGCGTGCACCGACATGATCCCGTCCACCTCCCGGCCCAGCGTGGTCGAGAGGTGATCGAGATCGGTGATGCGCACGCTCAGCGAATTGATCGACAACGGCCCGGCTGTGGCCTCGACGAGATTGACTCGCTGGTCGTCTGAAAACCGCCGCCCGGTGAGCCGCTCCAGCGCATCAGGGTCCACATGGGTGCGCGAGGCCCCGGTGTCGTGCAGGAACCAGAGCCGGCGCACCGCGCCGTCCTCGCCAGGTTTGAGATCCACCGGCAGCATCCAGAACCCGCGGCACAGCTCGGCGGGCAGGACATGCTCGCGCGGCGCCTCGTCGGAGGCGAAGAGCGCCAGGGCGCTCAGCAGGGCGGTGATCATCGGCCGGCTCCTTTCACGCGGAGTGTCCGGCCTGCGTCGTCCCGCGGCAAGGCCAAGCTCGCATTTTCGCCGGGATTACCTTATATCGCGCGCTCAATTCATTCGCCGCCGGCCTTGAACCGGCGGGGGAGAGGTAAGATGGCGAGCCTGATCTCGAACGTCCCGGCGCGCGCGCCTGCGCCGCCCGGCGTGTCCGCCTTCGACGCGGACAAAGTCGATGCGCTCATGGCCGAGTTCGGCCTCGTGGGCGATTTCCTGAATCTCGGCGGCAAGCCTGAGGATCACCGCGTCGTCGCGGCGATGTCGGGCGGCGTGGACTCCAGCGTCGTGGCCGCCGTGCTGCACCGCGCCGGCTATTCGGTCGTGGGCATGACGCTGCAGCTCTACGACCATGGCGAGGCGATCCATCGCAAAGGCGCCTGCTGCGCCGGTCAGGACATCCATGATGCGCGCCGCGTGGCCGAAGCCATGGGCTTTCCCCATTACGTGCTCGATTACGAAACCCGCTTCCGCGAAGCGGTGATCGAGGATTTCGCCGACACCTATCTGGCCGGCTCCACGCCCATCCCCTGCGTGCGTTGCAACCAGTCGGTGAAGTTCGCCGATCTGCTCAGCACCTCGAAACAGCTGGGCGCCGACGCATTGGCCACCGGCCACTACATCCGCCGGGCGATGAACGGCAATCGCGCCGAGCTGCGCCGCGCCGCCGATGCGGGCAAGGACCAGTCCTATTTCCTGTTCGCCACCACGGCCGAGCAGCTGGACTATCTGCGTTTTCCCCTCGGCCATCTGGAGAAGGACCAGACGCGTCAGCTTGCGGCCGCGATGGGCCTTGTGGTGGCGGCCAAACCCGACAGCCAGGACATCTGCTTCGTCCCCGACGGCGATTACGCCAGTGTGGTGGAGACGGTGCGCCCGGGCGCCAGCCGTCCCGGGGAAATCGTCCATGTGGACGGCCGGGTGCTGGGGACTCATGACGGCGTGATCCGCTACACGGTCGGCCAGCGCCGGGGCTTGGGCGTCTCGGTGGGCGAGCCGCTTTATGTGGTGCGCCTCGATGCGGAGACCGCGCGCGTGATCGTGGGACCGCGCAAAGACCTCGCCGTGCGCCGCATCGCGCTGAAAGACGTGAACTGGATCGGCGACGGCGATCTCGCCGACGCCGACGGCATCGCCATCGGGGTGAAGGTGCGCTCCACCCGGCCCCCTAGCCCGGCGGTGCTGGAGGTGTCCGGCGACGGCGTCCACGTGCTGCTGAATGAAGGCGAGGAGGGCGTCGCGCCGGGTCAGGCCTGCGTGTTCTACGACACGCCGGGCCATGACCGCGTGCTCGGCGGCGGCTGGATCGCGAAGACGGGGTAGGCCTATCGCAGGAAGGGCAGGAGGCTGACCTGGCTTAAGCTGGCGAAGGTGGAGGCGGAGACCTCCACCGCGGTCTGGGCCTGCTGGAAGCGGCTGGCGGCTTCGGCCATGTCGGCGTCCTCCAGCCCGGCGATCATTTCGGTGAGGTAATCGCTGCGCTCGCCATGGGCGAGAATGGTGCGCTCCACCCGCGCCTGCTTCGAGCCGTTCTCGCCCATGGCGTCGTTGATCGTCTCGAACGCAGCGATGACATTGGTGATCTCGGCGCGCAGAAAGGCCTGCTGGGTATCGCTGATCGGCCCGTCGAAGGCTTCGCCGTCATTGAAATGGGCGATGCGCTCGAACACCGCCATCAGCCCGCCTGTCACCTCCTCGGCGGTGCGGTTCACGTCGATGACCGTGTCTTCGTCAATGCGCGCGCTCTGGCGGCGGCCGGGATCGGTGAACACCGCCGAAACGTCCGGCGCCGCGGCCTGAAGGTCCGCCAGATTGCGCGCCGAAATCGGCGCGGCGTCGTTGCGCGATCCGGAGAACACGAAGCCGCCGGCGAACTTGGTCCCCAGCGCGCCGATCGTTCGGTCGAAGGCTTCGCGCACCTGCGCCATCAGGGCGGTGCCGTCCGCGGTGGTCAGCGCGCCGCGCAGCTGGTCGGCGGCGTCGGAAAGCTCGCGATAGGCGAGATCCTGCACCTGCAGCCGGTTGGCCAGGCGTTCGTTGGCGCTGACGAAGCTGTCGGCGCGCACTTTCGCGCCGCGCGCGGTGAGGATCGTCTCCGCCGCGTTGCCGTAGCCTTTCAGGTCCGGCGCCTTCTTGCCGGTGGCCAGCTGTTCGCGCGCCTCGAAACTGTCGCGCTGGGCCTTCATCAGATCCATCAGCGCGGATTGGGAGGCGGCCTGGGTGGAGATGCGCATGGCGAGAGCCTCCCTAGATGTTCAAGAGCGTGTCGGTCATTTCCTTGGCCGCCTGCAGAAGGCGCGCCGAGGCGTTATAGGCTTGCTGGTAAAGAGTCATGCGGGCGAGCTCCTCGTCCAGATTGACGCCCTCCACATCGGCGCGCTTCTGGTCGGCGGCGGTCTTCACCGAGCTGGCCGCCATCTCCGCGCGCTCGGCGCGGGCCGCGCGCGAGCCCACGTCGCCGGCGAAGCGCGCGGCGTATTCAGACAGCGAGGCGCGCCCCGCGGCGAGGCCGCCCGCGGCGTTGAAATTGCGCTTCGCGTCGAGCGCGGAGAACAGATCCTGCCCGCCGCGATTATCGCCGACCGTAAGGACCAGCCCGCCCACCGGCGTGCTGCTGAGGTCGACCTTGGCGAACGCGAAGCGCGAGGAATCCGCTCTGACGTCCGGATTGACCTCGAAGGCTTCCGCCCGGTTCATGCGCGCCGCGTCGCCCAGCCCGAACAGCTGGGTGAACGACAGACCCGTCGCGCCGCGGCGCGTGGAGTCCGAGGTGACCGAGATATCATAATCGCCGTAGCCCGGCGCCGGAGTGAAGCTGAGCGCGCCCTGGGCGTCGAGGTTGAAGGATCCGTATCGACCAAGGCCGCTGGTCGTGCTGTTCAGCGCGGCGAGTTGGTCGGCCATGCTGGTCCCGGTCACTGGAACCGCCAGCTCCACCGCGCGCACTCCGTCGGGGGTCTCCACTTTGAAGCCGATCTGGCCCCCGGCGTTGAGGCCGTGGGCGTTGGCGGGGGTCAGTCCGGTTTCGAAAAAGCCGGGGCGCTCGGAGTCCACCAGATCGTTCAGCCCGAAGAAGTGCGAAAATCCGCGCCCGCCTATGGACATGGGATTGATGGGATCCTGCTGCAGGGCGAGCCCGCTCCCGTCGGTCGTCTCCAGAACCAGCCGGCCGTCGGTGAAGCTGGCGTTCACGCGTCCGAAGAAATTGGTGTTGATGGAGGCGACGAGATCGTCGATCGAGCTCGCCGGAGCGCCGTTCAGTTCAAAGCCCGACGCGGTGGCCGCGATTTCAACGCTCCAGATCAGGTCCCCGTCGGCGTCGATCGCGCCAAGCCGCGCCGTTCCGGACCCCGACACCACGTCGGCGCCCAGAAGCCCGGTGTTGCGCCCCTCCAGCACGCTCGGCGCGGGATAGGCGGCGGCGTCGTTATGTGCGGCGTTCAGGGCGTCGGCCGCGCCGGCGGCGAATTCGGCGAGCCCGCCGGCCAGCGCCGGCAACTCGGTGTCGCGCAAGTTCAGAAAGCCGCGGATTTCGCCCGACTTGATGGCCGGCGACAGATCGATCGTCGCGCCGGAGGCCGACACCGTCGCGGTGATCGGACCGTAATCGACCCCGTACGCGCCCGTCCCGGCGGCGAGATAGCTCAGCTCCAGCCGGGAGTTGTCCAGCAAGCCGACGCCGTTCTCGGTGCGGATGAACATGCGCCCGTCCGACTGGATCTCGGTCTTCACGTCGATGAGCGTCGAGAGCTCGTTCAAGAGCTCTGCCTGGCGGTTCTGGGCGCCGCTGGTGTCGGTGGCGCTGGCGTTCAGCCCCTGGACCTCGGCGTTGAGGGTCTGCAGTTCGGCGAGGATCTCATTGACCCGGCCCACTCCGGCCGCGATGCGCTTGTCGGCTTCGTCGCGAAGCGCGCGGACTTCGGCGGACAGGCGCTGGGCCTCGTCGAAAAAGCTCTGCAGATCGCTGGCCGCCGACAGGCGGGAGACACGCTCCGCGCTGTCCGCCGCGGCCGACCCGATGGAGGAGAAGGCCTGGTTCAGCCGGCCGAACAGGGAGCCCTCGTCGTCGGTGGAGCCGAACTGGGCCTGCAGCCGGTCGAGCGCCTCGGCCATGACGGTCGCCGCCGAGGCGTCCGAGGCCGCGCGCATGGAGGCCGCCTGGAGATAGCGGTCGGTGACGCGCTCGATCCCGGTGATCTCCACGCCCATGCCCTGGCCGGCGGAGTTTCGGGCGGTCTGATTGATTTCTGTCCGCGCATAGCCGGGCGTATTGACGTTGGCCACGTTGTTGGACGCGGTGCGCATGCCCAGCTGGGCGGCCTGAAGCCCCGACAGAGCGTTTCCGATCACGCCGTTCAACGCCATGTGCGGCCTCCTTCAAGCGCGAACACGGCAATTCCAGCCGGACACGCGGCAAGCCCTGCCGAGCAAGCCGGCGCGCCGCCGGGCGCACCAAGCAGCCTCGCGCTTATATAAGTATCTAGTATATATGCGCTTTTCATCGCATCGGGACTCCGGCGGCGTTCGGCCGCATCCGTGTTCGGAGAGTCTTCAGCGCAAGGCGCGGGCCAGTGCGCGCCGGTCGATAGTCCGCCCTTTATTCCGGCCAGGACGATGGAGGCGTGGATCGGCGGGCAGAGTCTGCCGCACCCGCCCGGCGGAAATTGCCGGTGGGCGCCGCATTACTGCGTTAAATCCGTATTAAGCACTGATTTGCATGATGTTTTTCAATCAGACGGGCTGGCGCGGAGCTTGCAGACCTCCCGCCTGACCAGCGCCCAAAACGGGCGCATCCCGCAAGACGCAGCAAAACGCGCGCACCCAGACCCTTTAACGAGGACCGCACGCGCGCATGGCGTCGTTTCCGACTCTTCCGGCCGGTCTTGCGACCGAGCCCGCCCCGGTGAAACCCGGGGCGCCGCGCCAGGGTGCGAGTGCGGAGGCGTTTGACGCGTCCTTGCGTGCGGTCGGCGTCGGCGCGCCGGCGAAAGCGGCGCCTGGGAAGCCCGCTGTGAAATCGGAAAGCACCATGGAGGCTGCGCCGTTTGGCGCCCCGGCGCCCACGGTTCCTGCGCCGGCTGAACAGCGTGTCGCGCAAGCCCCCGACGAACCCTCCGAAGCGGCGTCTCAGCCTGGTCCCGGCCCCTATGTCGCCACGCCGGATGCGCAGCCGCGACCGCGTCCGTCGGATGGCCTCGCGGCCCAAACGGGTCTACCGGCGGCCGGCGACGGCGAGGAGACGCCTCCAGACGCCGAGCGCCCGCTCGCGCAAGAGCGCGAGCTTGAAATGGCGCGTCCGCAATCGGGCGTGTCCGGCGACGATTCTTCGAAAGCTTTGGTGCGGAAACCGGTCGCGAAGCAGGGCGCCGTGACGCCTTTGGTCGAAGCGCCAGGCGGCCGGGCGGTCGATCCGGTCTCGACTAAACCCACAGCTGAGGCTCAGACGCCGGACCTACCGCCCGCCGCCGCGGCGTCGGACGAGGCGCCGACGCCTGCGGAGCCGATGCTTTCGCCGTCCACCGCCAGGGCCGGCGGCGAGCCGGCTGAACCCGAAAAGCCGGCAGGGCCCGCCGCCGCACCCGGCGCTCAAGTCAAACCCGAGCCCGCCCTCGTGGACGCCGCGGCTACGACCGCCAAGGCGGATCCGGCGCCGGGCTTCCAGGCGGGCGAGAAACGCACCCTCGAACCCGTGGCAGCGCCGCGGGCCGGCGAACAGGCCAACGCGTCCGCCCTGCAGGCGCGGTCCGAAAAACCGCCGGTCGATGCACACGCGCCCGCGCCAGCGAAACAGACGCAGGCCGCGCCAAAGGCTCAAGGCGGCGAGGCGGCGGCGAAGCCCGAGGACGCAGCGCCGTCGCCGCCTGTCGCGCCGGCCAAGGCGGCCGCGATGAAAGCCGGGGACGGTGAAATGAAGCGGGCGGTCGCGGCCGATCGCGCCGTCCGGACGGACGGTGCGCGCGGCGGCGAGGGGAAAGCCGACGCAGCCGCCGATCGCGCCGAGCTCGCCCGGCATGAACTGAAGATCGATGCGGCGGCGCCTGTGCGCGCGGCCTCGCGTCCGCTCGCCGAGCTGATCGCGCTTCAGACTCAGCCGCAGGCCGGTCCCGTCGCCCTCGACGGCGAGGCCGTGAAGGCCGACCCGGCGGCGATCGAGGCCGACATCGCCGGCGACGCCGGACAGCTGCGCAACGACGCGCGCGGCGAGGCGCTGCGTACGCCCGGCCAGGCCGGACAGCCCGCCCGGTTCACTCCGCACACGGTGCAGCACCTGGCCGCGCGCATCGCGCAGACCGCATCCGGCGGAGGGCGTACGGTGGACATCCGCCTTGATCCGCCCGAGCTGGGGCGTGTGCAGGTGCGTCTTGAAATGGGCGCGGACAATTCAGTGCGCGCGGTGTTGAGCGCGGAGCGCGCCGATACGCTGGCCGAACTGCAGCGCACCGCCCGCGATCTTGAACGCGCGCTGGAGGAGGCCGGGCTCGATCTCGCCGAGAACGGCCTGGAATTCAGCTTGTCCCAGGGCGGTGAGCAGGCGTTTGACGAGCGCCGCGGCGGCTTCACGCCGGTCTTTGTCGAGGCCGAGGCGCTCATCGAGACCGCGCCTGCGCCGCGTGCGCCCGCCAACCCCGATCTCTACGGCTTCGCGCTGCTTCAGCGCGCCCGCCTCGATATGAGGATCTGACCATGAACGAGTTCAACCCGATCGGCCTGGCGCTTCCAAGCACCAATGCGCTCAGCGCGCAATCCGGCGAAACGGCCGGCGCGGCGAGCCAGCTGGCGGACAATTTCGACACCTTCCTGACACTGCTTACCGAGCAGCTGCAGAACCAGGATCCGCTTCAGCCCATGGACTCCCAGGAGTTTGTCGGTCAGCTGGTGCAGTTCTCCAGCGTCGAGCAGCTGATCAGCTCCAACCAGAGCCTGGAGACGCTTCTGGCGCTGCAGAGCGCGAACGCGCGCATGGGCGCGACGGACTTCCTCGGCCGCGAGGTGACGGTGTCCTCCAACGCCGCGCCGTTGCAGGACGGTCAGGCGCGCTGGAGCTACGCCTTGCCGCGCGAAGCCGCCAGCAACGAGATCATGATCACCGACGCTCAAGGGCGGGTGGTGAACACCTTCCTCAACCAGCCCACGGGCCAGGGGAGCCACGCCTTCACCTGGGACGGAAAGGATGCGGCGGGCAATCTCATGCCGGCGGGAGTCTACACGATGGAGGTGGTCGCCAAGGACGCCGACGGCCGGCGGCTGGACGCGCCGGTGCGCGTCACCGGGCGGGCGACCGGCGTGGATATGAGCGGCGAGGACGTGGTGGTGGAGATCGGCGCGCTGCGCGTGCCGGCCGGCCGCGTCGTCGGCGTTCGCGAGACCGGCGTGTAAGGCGCGCCGCAAAGGGAAAGGGCCGCGAAAGACGGCCCGGCGGCGCGCGCACAAGGCCGCGCCGCGTAAACAAAGCCACGGCTTCGCCCCAAAACGGCGCGTCGGCCGCACCTTAAGGACACTGGGAGCGTAACCCATGAGCATCAATTCGGCCCTGGCGGCCGGCGCGTCGGGCCTTCTGGCCAATTCCTCCGCGCTGGCGGCCATTTCGGATAATATCGCGAACGTGAACACGGTCGGCTATAAGCGCGTCGATACCGCCTTCACCCCGAACTACAAGGTGCGCGGCGGCGGCGAGGCCCGTTACGCCTCCTCCGGCGTCACCTCCAATTCGCGCCTCGACGTGGCGTCGGCCGGCCTTCTCAACCCGGGCTCCTCGCCCACCGATCTGGCGATCGACGGGCAGGGCTTCTTCGTGGTGCGCCCGAACGCCACCAACGTCACCGGCTCCGATCCTGTACTGTTCACCCGCTCGGGCGGTTTCCAGACCGACGACGCCGGCTTCCTGCGCAATGATGCGGGCCAGTACCTGTTCGCCTGGCCGGTCCAGGCCGACGGCACGGTTTCGCAGAACCCGTCCAATCTCAACGAGCTGGAGGCCATCAACCTGTCGAATATCGGCGGAACGGCCAGCGCCACCAGCTCGGTGCGCATCAACGCCAATCTGCGCGCCAGCCAGACCGTCTCGCCGGCCGCGGCGACCTATGACGCGACGGTTCCGGCCAACAACATGGCCTCCGGCGGCGTCACGCCGGATTTCCAGCGCACGATCCAGATCTACGACACCCAGGGCGGCGTGCGATCGGTGACGTTGTCGCTGCTCAAATCCACCACGGCGAACCAATGGCACGCCGAACTGCATGTGGAGCCGGCCAGCGACGTGACCACGGGCGCCGGCCTCAACAACGGCCAGATCGCCACCGGGATCATCGCCTTTGACACCAATGGCGAGATCGACGCGGCCAACACCACGCTGGACACGAACCTGGCTTTCCTGGGGTCCGACAACGCCGCGCCGCTGGCCGCCGACGACGTCCAGTGGTCGGCCGCCACCGGCGTCGGCGCGCAGACCATCGCGCTTGATCTCGGCAATGCGGGCAGTCCCGGCGGGATCACCCAGTTCGACAGCCCGTCGACGCTGGACTCCACCGTGGTGGACGGCGCGATCTTCGGCGACTTCGCCGGCGTCGAGGTCAGCCCGGACGGCTTCGTTTCGGCCCGGTTCACCAACGGCGTTGTGCGTCAGATCTACCAGATCCCCATCGCCACCGTGTTCAACCCGAACGGCCTCGCCTCTGTGGGCGGCGCCAGCTTCCAGATCACCGAGGATTCCGGCGCCTTCACACTGAACGCGCCCGGCGTGGGCTCCTCGGGCACGATCTCCGCTTCGACGCTGGAGAACTCCAACGTGGACATCGCCACCGAGTTCTCAGACCTCATCATCACCCAGCGCGCCTATTCGGCGAGCTCGCGCATCATCACGACGGCCGACGAGATGCTCGCCGAAGCCATCCAGATGAAGCGCTAAACCTTCAACGCCTTCCCACCGTCCCACCGGTGAGCCTGCCCCGGCGCGTTCCACGCGCCGGGGCCATTTTTTCTTACCCGGCGGTAAACACCTGATTTAGCGACGATTCACCGTGCGCTTTAGAGGTTCTGAAAGAGGCTTCGCGTATAACCGACCCCATCAAGGGCCTGCGTCAAGACGGGCTCGTTACTACGGATGGGTCGGATGGAACGTCGAGCGAAGAAGGAAAACTATGTGATCGGACCGGACGGCAGCCCGCTGACCGTCGCCGATCTGCCAAGCCCCGGCACCCAGCGCTGGGTGATCCGGCGCAAGGCCGAAGTGGTCGCCGCGGTGCGCGGCGGGCTTCTGTCGCTGGACGAGGCCTGCGATCGCTACCGGCTGACGGTGGAGGAGTTCCTCTCCTGGCAGCGCGCGATCGACCGGCACGGCCTGGCGGGTCTGCGCACCACGCGCATCCAGCATTACCGTCAATAGCGCGATCGCGGCGCTCGCGCCGCGTCCATGCACACGATTACGACAGGCGTGCGCCAGCCGGCGCGCGCCTTTCGTGCATTCTGAATCAATCTGTTAAGGCCTCGTTTACGCGGGCGGTGGGAAAAACTTGCCTAGCCGCCGCGCCGAACGCTCGAAAGCGGCGCATAACGAGGGATCGTCTCCGCCGTGGAAGCTCTGCAGCAACAGCTCGCCCGATTCGGCATCGGACGCCTGGCGGCGATTCTGGGCCTGACCGCCGGCGCGGCCGCGGCGCTGGTGATTTTCACAATGACGATGAATTCCGGCGGGCAGGCGCTGCTCTATTCCGGTCTGCAGCCCAATGACGCCGCCGCCGTCACCGAGCGCCTGGATGCGGCAGGGCTCGCCTATGAGCTGCGCGAGGGCGGCACGGCCGTGTACGTGGACGCCGAGGCCGTCGACGAGGCGCGCATGCGCGTGGCCTCCGGCGGCGCGCTGGGTTTCGGATCGGTGGGCTATGAGATTTTCGACGAGACCGACGCGCTGGGCACCACCAGCTTCGTGCAGAACGTCAACGCCCGCCGCGCCCTGGAAGGCGAGCTGGCGCGCTCCATCAACACGCTCGCCAACGTCTCCGCGGCGCGCGTGCATCTGGTGCTGCCCGAGCGCCGGCTTTTCTCGCGCGATCAGCAGGAGCCGTCGGCTTCGGTGGTGATCACCGTCAACGGCGAGCTGCGCGCCGGCCAGGTGGAGACGATCCGCAACCTTGTGGCCACCGCGGTGGCCGGGCTTTCACCCACGCGCATCACCATCGCGGACGATTCCGGGCGCCTGTTGGCGAGTCCCACAGACGCAGAGGCGCTCACCGGCGCGGCGCTTGAGGACCGGCGCAACGGTGTGGAGGAGGGGCTGCGCCGCAAGATTCTCGACGTGGTCGAGGGCGTGGTCGGCCCCGGCGCCGCGCGCGTCGTGGTCACGGCGGAGCTGAACCGGGAGAGCGAGACCACCACCTCCACCGTCTTCGACCCCAACACCCAGGTGGAGGTCTCGCGCCGCTCCGAAGAGGAGATGAGCGAGGAGCCGCTCAATGACGGCGCGGTGTCGGTGTCGGAAAACACGCCGGACGCCGAAGCCGCCGACCCCGCCCAGGCCCGGCTCGCCCGCTCCAGCCGCGAAATCACCGAGCGCAATTTCGAGAACTCCTCCACCCAGACCACCCGCGTGCGCGAGGCCGGCGCCGTGGAGCGCCTGGCGGTTTCGGTCGTGGTCGACCAGATCGCGGTGCGCGGCGAAGACGGGGCCGTGACCTTCGAGCCGCGCTCGGCCGAAGAGATGGACCAGATCCGTGCGCTGGTGGCGGCGGCGGCCGGGTTTCCGGTGAGCGCCGAGGCGCGCACGCCCGACCAGATCCTCGAAGTCGAACAGATGCGTTTCTCGCGCCCCGACCTCACCGCCGGCACGCCTGCGCCGTCTGGCTTTCTGTCCGGCGATATCGATGTGATGCGCATCGCCGAGATCGCCGTCCTGTTTCTCACCGCGCTTCTGATCATCGTGCTGGTGGCCCGCCCGCTGGTGCGCGGCGCGATCTCCGGCCCGGTTCCAGTCGAGGCTGACGGCGCCGCGGCCGCGCTGCCCGGCAAGGCCGGCCAGGCGCGCATCGCCGCGCGCGGCGCGGACGGCGAGACGCCGGTCATGCTGCCCGAGGACGAGGCGGACGAGGAACGTATCGACGTCGCCCAGATCGACGGCCAGGTGAAGAAGTCCTCGGTGCGAAAGGTCGCCGCGCTGGTCGAGCAGCATCCCGACGAGACCATGAGCATCCTGCGCACCTGGATGCATGAGGACGCGTGATGGCCGGCCGTCTGACCCGCAAGATCGAAGATCCCAGCGATCTGGAAGGCCCGGAGAAGGCCGCGGTGATCCTGCTCGCCCTGGGCGACGAGCAGCGCAAGCTCTGGGAGCAGATGGACGATGACGAGATCCGCATCGTTTCCCAGGCCATGGTCCGGCTCGGCAACGTCACCGCGGCCGCGGTGGAGAAGCTGATCCTCGAATTCGTCGGCTCCATGAGTTCGACCGGCGCCATCGTCGGCTCGGTCGAGCAGGCCCATCGCATCCTGACGACCTTCCTGCCCGAGGAGAAGGTCGAGCAGATCATGGAGGAGCTGCGCGGCCCGGCCGGGCGGACCATGTGGGACAAGCTGGCGAACGTGAACGAGGTCGTGCTCGCCAACTATCTGAAGAACGAATACCCCCAGACCGTCGCCGTGGTGCTGTCCAAGGTGAAGCCGGACCATGCCGCGCGCGTGCTCGCCGCCTTGCCGGAGGACTTTGCGCTCGAGGTGGTGATGCGCATGCTGCGCATGGAGCCGGTGCAGCGCGAGATCATCGAGAAGATCGAAGAGACGCTGCGCATCGAGTTCATGAGCAATCTGGCGCGCACCTCGAAACAGGACAGCCATGAGCTCATGGCGGACATCTTCAACAATTTCGACCGCCAGACCGAGAACCGATTCCTCGCCACGCTTGAGGAGCGCAATCGCGACAGCGCGGAGAAGATCCGCTCGCTCATGTTCGTCTTTGAAGACCTCGGCAAGCTCGATCCTCAAGGGGTCCAGACCTTGCTGCGCCAGGTGCCGAAGGACCAGCTGGGCCTGGCGCTGAAAGGCGCGTCGGACACGCTGCGCGACCTTTTCTTCTCCAACATGTCCGAACGCGCCGCGAAGATCCTGCGCGAGGACATGGCCGCCATGGGCCCGGTGCGCCTCAAGGACGTCGACACCGCGCAGCAGACCATGGTGAACCTCGCCAAAGACCTCGCCGCCAAGGGCGAAATCCTCATCGCCGAAGGCGGCGGCGAGGACGAGCTGATCTATTAGGGAGGGCGAAATGTCGAATACGTTCAAACGCTTCGCCTTCGACCGGGAATTCGCCGCCGACGGCACGGTCCTGCGCGACGGGGAGACGATCAAGCGCGTGCTCACCGAAGCCGAGGCTCGGGCCATGGCCGAGACCGCCGCGCGTGACGCCCGGCGCAGCGCCGAGAGCGAAGCGGCGCGCGAAGCCGCCGACGCGCTGAAACAGGTGTCCGGCAAGCTGCAGGCCCTGATCGCGCGCCTGGATCAGGAAAGCGAGGCGTTGCGCCAGGATGCGGCGCGCCTGGCGCTGGCTGCGGCGCGGGCGGTGGCCGGCGCAGCCCTTGATCAATACGGGGCGGAGACCGTGGAGCAATGCGTCAAGGAGGCGCTCGCCGATCTGCGCGCCGAGCCGCGCATCGCGGTGCGCGTCGCGCCTCATCTCGCCGATCCGCTGGCCGAGCGGCTTTATCAGTACGCGGCGGCGGAGGGGTTCGACGGGGCGGTGGTGGTGCGCGCCGACACCGAGGTGAGCGCGGGCGACTGCGTCATCGAATGGCGTTCGGGCGCGGTCGAGCGCACCGCGGCGGAGATCGAGACCCGTATTCAGACTGCGGTGGAGAGCTGGCTGGCGCGCCCGGCCGAAGACCGCGACGCGCCCGGCGAGGCCGGCGGCGGCGCGGCGGCCTGAGCGGCGAAGGAGAGCGAAGATGAGCAATGACGATCTGAACCTGCCCGATCTCGCCGGCGGCGCCCCAGCCGCCGAGGCGTCCGAGGAGTCGAGCGGGCGCGGGCAATCCAGCCAGTCCCTCATCGACGAGGAGGTGCGCACCGCGGTCGATCTGGCCCCCGTCTTCGACGTGCCGGTGAACATCTCCGCGGTGCTGGGCAAGGCGCATGTGGACGTGAACTCGCTCCTGCGCCTCACCTCGGGCTCGGTGCTGGAGCTCGACCGCAAGGTGGGCGAAGCCATCGACATCTATGTGAACAACCGCTTGGTGGCGCGCGGCGAGGTCGTCGTCGTCGAAGACCGCCTGGGCGTGACCATGACCGAAATCATCAAGGACGGGGATACGGCGTGACCCGCCGCGCCGCTGAAGGAGCAGACACATGCGCGTTCTGATCGTAGGAAGCCTCGGCGGGCAGCTGTCCACCGCCACCAAGATCGCCATGGACCGCGGGGCGAAGGTCGCCCATGTGGACACGATCGAGCAGGCCACCGCCCATTTGCGCGCCGGGCGCGGAGCGGACATCCTGATGGTGGACGTGGCCCTTGACGTCGCTGCGCTGATCGCCGCCAACGAGGCCGAGCGCATCACCGCGCCGGTCGTGGCGTGCGGGGTGAGCGTCAAGCCCGAGGCCGCCGCCGGCGCCATCAAGGCGGGGGCGAAGGAATTCATCCATCTGCCGCCCGATCCCGACCTGATCGCGGCGGTGCTCGCCGCGGTGGCCGACGACGACCGCCCGCTCATCGCCCGCGACCGAGTCATGCTGGACGTGGTCCAGCTCGCCGAGCGCGTCGGCCCCTCCGACGCCAGCGTACTGATCACCGGCGAAAGCGGGGTCGGCAAGGAGGTGATGGCCCGCTTCGTCCACAAGAAGTCCAGGCGCGCGGGCAAGCCCTTCGTCTCGGTGAACTGCGCGGCGATCCCGGAAAATCTTCTGGAATCCGAGCTGTTCGGGCACGAGAAGGGCGCCTTCACCGGCGCCGTGGCCCGGCGCGTGGGCAAGTTCGAGGAGGCTGACGGCGGCACGCTGCTGCTCGACGAGATCAGCGAAATGGACGTGCGCCTGCAGGCCAAGCTCCTGCGTGCGCTGCAGGAGCGCGAGATCGACCGGGTCGGCGGGACCAAGCCCGTAAAGGTCAATATCCGCGTTCTCGCCACCTCCAACCGCGATCTGCGCGCGGCGGTGAAGGACGGCTCGTTCCGCGAGGACCTCCTGTTCCGTCTCAACGTGGTGAACCTCGCCGTTCCGCCGCTGCGCGACCGGCCGGAGGACGCGCTGGCGCTCGCCGACCACTTCCTGAAGAAATACGCCAAGGCGAACGGGGTGGAATACCGGCCGCTGTCCGAACCGGCCAAGCTGCAGATCACCAGCCGCGACTGGCCGGGCAATGTGCGCGAGCTGGAGAACGCCATGCACCGCGCGGTGCTCCTGGGCGCGGGCAGCGAGATCACGCCGGACGCCATCCGCATGCCCGACGGGCGGCCGTTCTCCAGCTCAGGCAACTCGGTGGCCCAGAAAGCGCGCGAGGCCGCCGACGAGGCGATCAATCTGGTGGGCAAGACCGTGGCCGAAGTCGAACAGGATCTGATCCTGGACACGCTCGACCATTGCCTCGGCAACCGCACGCACGCCGCGACGATCCTCGGGATCTCCATCCGCACGCTTCGAAACAAGCTGAAGCTCTATTCCGACGCCGGCGTCGAAGTCCCGTCACCGGGCGAAAGCCGGGCTGCGGGGTGAGCAGCGCCACCATCGATGTCTCCCCCCGCACGCGGGGGGAGTGGCCTGAAGGGCCGAGGGGGGCTGCGCCCTCCGTCGGCCATACCGCCCCCTCCGTCCGCTTCGCGGACACCTCCCCCGCAGGCGGGGGAGGACATCCGAGCCTCGAAAGCCGACTCTGAATGGCCGACACCCCCGCCTCCTCCGGCTCAAGCCTCAACTGGCAGGACATGGCCCGCCGCCTTCTGCGAGGCGATGTGGCCATGGGCGTGGGCGTGCTGGCGCTTCTGGTCATGCTGCTTCTGCCCATGCCCAAGGCGCTGCTGGACGTGGCGCTGGCGGTGTCGATCTGCTTCTCGGTGCTGATCTTGATGACGGCGCTGTTCATCAAGACGCCGCTGGAGTTCACCGCCTTCCCTGCGATCCTTCTGATCGCGACCATGCTTCGGCTGGGCCTTAACGTCGCCTCCACGCGCCTGATCCTGTCTGAAGGCTCGTCCGGCACCGAAGCGGCCGGCGAGGTGATCGAGGCGTTCGGCAGCTTCGTCATGCAGGGCAACGTGGTCATCGGGATCATCGTGTTCATCATCCTGGTGATCGTGAACTTCGTGGTGATCACCAAGGGTTCCGGCCGCATCGCCGAGGTCGCCGCGCGCTTCACCCTGGACGCCATGCCCGGCAAGCAGATGGCCATCGACGCCGATCTGTCGGCCGGACTGATCACCGAGCAGGAGGCCAAGGACCGGCGCAAGAATCTGGAGGACCAGTCGAACTTCTTCGGGGCCATGGACGGCGCCAGCAAATTCGTGCGCGGCGACGCCATCGCCGGCATACTGATCACCTCCATCAACCTGATCGGCGGGATGATCATCGGGGTCGCCCAGTCCGGCATGGCGTTCGGCGATGCGGCCAACACCTATTCCACCCTGACCATCGGCGACGGCCTCGTCAGCCAGATCCCGGCCCTCATCGTGTCGCTGGCGGCCGGTCTTCTGGTCTCCAAGGCGGGGGTCGAAGGCGAGGCGGACAAGGCGGTGTTCGGCCAGCTCTCCGCCAATCCGGCCGCCATGGCCATGGTGTCCGGCGCCGCGCTGGCCGTGGGGCTTCTGCCCGGCATGCCGCTTCTCCCGTTCGCGCTGATGGCCGCCGGGTCCGGCGCCGTGGCCTTCCTCGCCGGGCGCGGCAAGACGCGCGCCGCCGAAGAGGTGGCCAGGGAAGCCGCCGAACTCGCCGACACCGAAGCCGAACACCAGCGCGGCGCCGAGCCGCCCATCGAGGACACGCTGCATATCGACGAGCTGAAGATCGAGCTCGGCTACGCGCTCCTGCCCTTGATCAACGATGTGGAGGGCCGGCGGCTCACCGACCAGATCAAGGCGCTGCGAAGGAACCTCGCCCAGGAGACCGGCTTCGTCCTTCCCAGCGTGCGCATCGTGGACAACATGCAGATGTCCGGCGAGGACTACGCCATCAAGGTCAAGGAGATGGATTCCGGCCACGGCCAGCTGAAGATGCATCATCTACTGGCCATGGACCCCACGGGCCGCCAGGTCGACCTGCCCGGAACCCATGTCAAGGAGCCCGCCTTCGGTCTGCCGGCCACCTGGATCGAAGAAGCCTTGCGTGAGGAGGCGACCTTCCGCGGCTACACCCTGGTGGATCCGGCCGCCGTGCTGGTCACCCATCTCACCGAAATCCTGCGCGACAACATGGCCGATCTGCTCTCCTATGCGGAGACCGAGAAGCTGCTGGACTCCCTGTCGAAGGAGCACAAGAAGCTGCTCGACGACATCACGCCGGGTCAGGTGACGCGCGCGGGCATCCAGCGCGTGCTGCAGAACCTGCTCAAGGAACGTGTCTCCATCCGCGACCTTTCCGCCATCATCGAGGGGATCGCGGAAGCCTCCGGCGCGACGCAGAACCTCGACGCCGTCACCGAACATGTGCGCGCGCGCCTGGCGCGCCAGATCTGCTACGCCAATCGCGGCCCGGACGGGACCTTGCCGGTGGTCTCGCTCACCCCGCAATGGGAGCAGGCCTTCGCCGAAGCCCTTGTCGGGGAGGGCGAACGCCGTCAGCTTGCCCTGGCCCCCTCGAAACTGAGGGATTTCGTGGCTCAGGTGCGCGACGCGTTCGACCGCGCGGGCGCCGCGGGCGACGTGCCGGTCCTGCTCACCAGCCCGCAGGTCCGGCCCTATGTGCGCTCGCTCGCCGAGCGGTTCCGGCCGCAGACGGTGGTGATGAGCCAGAACGAGATTCACCCCGGCGCGCGGCTGAAGACCGTGGGCCAGGTCTAGCTAGGAGCGGCCCATGCGCCTTCGCACCTTCTCCGGCGCCTCGCTGAGCCAGGTCATGGCCCAGGTGCGCCGCGAGCTCGGGCCGGACGCGGTGATCGTCACCACCGCGGATTCGCCCGGCGGCGGGGTGGAGGTGCGCGCCGCCGCCGAACGCGGCGCGGTGACCGCCAGCGGCGAGAGTCCTGACGCCAATCTGAAGCGCCGCGACGCCGAGCGCCTGAAAGGGCGAGGCGACGCCGCGCAGGGGCTGAACCGCATCGCCCGCGCCCTGGTTTGGCATCAGGTCGCCGAGCGCGCCGCCGAAGCCATCATGGACGCCGCGGTGCAGCTGGAGGACGGCGAAGCCACGGCGACGCTGGCGCGCGCGCTGGATCATCGTTACGGCGTGCACCCGGCCGAGATCGACCATGACCGCCCGCTTCTGATCGCCGGACCGCCGGGCGCCGGCAAATCCTCCGCGCTCGCCAAGCTCGCCGCGCGCGCGGTGACGGTGGGGGCGGCGCCGGTGATCATCTCCGCTGACGCGCGCGCCGGCGCGAAGGAGCAGATGAACGCCTACGCCGCCGCGCTGGGGTGTCCGTTTGAAAGCGTCGACGGGCCGCGCGAGCTGTCCGCCCTGATCGGCCGGCTGCCGCTGGGGCCGATCCTGATCGATTCCGCCGGGGTGAACCCGTTCGAGCTCGACGATCTGGAGGATCTCGCCGATCTCGCAGAAGCCGCCGATGCGGAGATCATCGCGGTGATGGAGGCCGGGATAGTACCCGGCGACGCGGAAGACGCGGCGAGCCTGTTCGCCTCCATCGGCGCGGGCCGGATCATCGCCACAAAGATCGACGCGGCCCGGCGTCTCGGCGCGCTGCTCTCCTTCGGCGAGGCCGGGCTCGCCTACGCCCATATCTCCGCCTCGCCCTATATCGGCGCCGGGCTTGCCCCGGCGACCGCGTTGCGCCTGGCGCGCGCGCTTCTGGAAGACACCGGCTGGGAGGACGAAGCGTGAGCGCATTGGCGATCGAAGCCGAAACCGCCCACCGCGCGCCGCGCCGCGCCGGACCGGTCATCGCCGTGGCGTCGGGCAAGGGCGGGGTCGGCAAGACAGCGCTGGCCGCCGCGCTGGCCCAGGCCTTCTCGCGGCGCAAACAGCGCACGCTTCTGGTGGACGCCGATCTCGGCATGGCCAATGTGGACGTGCAGCTCGGCCTCAACACCAAAGGCGACATTGGTGGCGTGGTGGCGGGCCGGCTGTCCATCGAGGAGGCCGTGAGCGCGGCCTGCGGCGGCGCGGACCGGCGCGGCGGGTTCGACGTCATCGCCGGACCGTCGGGCTCGGCCGCGCTGGCGAGCCTGGACATCAATTCGGTGGGCCGGCTGGCCGCCGGCATGGCCGCGGCGAGCCTTGATTACGACCGCATGATCGTCGATCTCGCCGCGGGAGCGGAGCGCGCCACGGTGCGGCTCGCCGCTGCGGCCGACGACGTGCTGATCGTCATCAATGACGAACCCACCGCGCTCACCGACGCCTACGCTTTCGTGAAGACGCTGCGCCTGCGCGACGAGGGCGCGGCGCCCTTCGTGGTGGTCAACAACGCGCCCGACGCCGAGGCCGCGAAGAAGGCCTATGCGATTTTCGCGCGCACCTGCCTCAGCTTCCTCGGTTTCAAGCCGCTTCTGGCCGGGATCGTGCGCCGCGATCCCCATGTGGGCGAGGCGATCCGGGCCCAGACCGCGCTCGCCGACCGCCATCCCGGATGCGACGCCGCCAAGGACGTCGCCGCGCTCGCGAAGGCGCTGGAGCAGGGCGTCGAACCGGGCTAGCGTCGCCGTATGCGGCGCAAAGGGGGCGTGAGATGGATCAAAGCGCGCTCGGCATGGTGCTGGCGGGGTTCACCGCCTTCGACTTCCTGTTCATGACCTGCGCCAGCCTGATCGCCGCGCTGGCCATGCGCCATTGGTCCCAGCTCCTGGGTGCGGCGCTGATCGCCTACGGATTCGACGTGATCCTGCGCTTCGCCATGGAGTTATTGAGCGCCGGCGACATGCCGGCGAATTTCGCCGTCGAACTCGCCTTCGCGCGCATGGACATGCACGGCCTCGCCGCCACGGCGCGGCCCTTCCTCTATTTTGGCGCGATCGCGATCCTGTTCGCGGTGAAGCGGCGTTACGCCAGGTAGAGTATCGCGGCGAATGCGCCGCTCTGAGCCGCGCCGCCGATCGCCCACAGCCTGACCCTGCGAACAACCGGGCCGTCTCCGGGGCTGCTCGAAAGCCTTCCTCATAGGCGTAGACGTGTAACATTATAACGTTCTATATTTCGCGCCGGGCGCTTGTCGCCGCCGATACGAGCGCCGGAGCGACCATGACCGCGAGATCCGCCACCTTCGATGTCGCCGCCATCAGCCTGTCGGGGTTGTGCGTAATCCACTGCCTCGCCTTGCCGCTGATGAGCGCCGCCCTGCCCGTCGCGGGCGTGCTGGCCGAAGCGGAGTGGGTTCACAAGGTGCTGGTGCTCGCCGCCTGGCCCATCAGCGGTATCGCGATCTGGCGCAGCCTCAGCCTGAAAGCACTCTGGCCTTTCAGCGCCGCGGCGGGGACCGGCTTGATCGTGCTCACCGCCGCTGCGTTCGTTGAGGCGCTCCATGATCATGAAACGGCGCTCACCGTCGCCGGAGCCATGGTCCTCGCGAGCGCCCATGTGTGGCGCTGGGCGCGCCAGTTTCGGTGAGCCCGGGTCATGGCGACGCGCCCCGGCGTTCTCATCCTCGGCGTCCTGGCTCTGATCGCCGCGCCTTTATCCGCGGCCGCCGAAGCACAGCCCGATCCGGCGCCGGAAAGCGGCTCTGACCGGCAGGTCTATCCGCGCTCCTTCTTCGACCGCTTCAATCCTCAAACCGCGCGCGACATCGTCGACCGGATCCCCGGCTTCAGCTTCGATCCCGGCGACGAGCTGCGCGGGTTCGGTGGTGCGGCGGGCAACGTGCTGGTGGACGGCGCGCGCCCCTCGTCCAAGGGCGGCGGAATCGCCGAGGCGCTCAGCCGCATTCCGGCCAACGATGTGGAGCGCGTCGTAGTGATCCGCGGCGCCGCCGGCGCCAGCGAGGCCGCCGGTCAGGCGGTGGTCGCCAATATCATCCGCGCGGGCCGGGCACGCTCGGCGACCTGGCGCGCGGAGATCGAGCGCAGTTCCGAAGGCGTGACCTACCCCGCGCTGGAGGGCTCGCTCACGGCCCGGCTTGGAGACTGGTCCACCTCAACCAAGCTTAACGGCTTCTGGGAGCAGTTCGATCTGGTGGGCCGCCGCGATCGCTTCGACTCCCAGGGCGATCTGGTCCTCGCACAGACCGAAGATCGGCCGAGCGTGTTTACACAAGGCTTCGCCTCGACCGAAGCCTCGCGTCCGCTTGCGGGCGGTACGCTCACCTTGAACGCCCGCGCTGGGCTTTCCGGCTTCTTTCCCGTCACCGACCGCTTGCAGTTCGACGCCCGCGAACCCGACGGCGCGCCGGACGGCCGCGTCTATATCGACTTCGACAGCGTGCAGACGTCAGGAGAAGCAAGTATTGACTGGACCCGCACCTATCCGAACGACTGGACGTTCAAGGTCATCGGCCTCGCCAACGCCTCGGCGCTGGATGAAGACTCGATCATTCGCGAAGAACGCCCGCTCGAAACGATCGCCGGCGGTTCGCGCTTCACCAATCGTCAGCGTCCGATCGAGACGATTTTGCGCACGACTTTCGCCCGCGGAGGCGAGCGCCGCTTGAAACCCGAATTCGGCCTTGAGGCGGCGTATAACCGCCTCGACAGCGAATTCGCGTTTTTCATCCGCGATGCCGGCGGACAAGAAACCGCAATCGATCTCCCGGCAGCGGACGTGATGGTGGAAGAGTTTCGGGGCGAGGTCTTCACCAACCTGATCTGGGCCGTCTCTCCGAAATGGACGCTGGAAAGCGGTCTGGCGGTCGAAGCCTCGGAAATTTCGGTCTCCGGGGATGCGGACAACAGCCAGACCTTCGTATTCGCAAAGCCGTTCGCCAGCCTGATCTATCAGGCCTCGCCTTCCCTTCAGCTGCGCACGGGGCTACGGCGCTCGGTCGGTCAGCTGGATTTCGGCGACTTCGCCGCCTCCGCCGAAGGCGAGCAGGACCGCCAGTTCGGCGGCAATCCGGACCTTGGTCCCGACCAGACCTGGCGCGCGAGCGCCGCGATGGACTGGCGCAATGACGGCGTCGGCGCGCTCAATATCGAGCTGTTCCACGAATGGCGGACCGACGTGCTGGAACAGCTGGTGCTGCCGTCCGGCGCATTCGGCGTGGCGAACGCGGGAGAGGCGCGGGTCTGGGGGGCCGAACTGACCGGATCGCTCCAGCTACAGCCGCTAATTCCCGGCGGCTTGCTCGAAGTGAATGCGACGCTGCAGGACTCCGAATTCGAAGATCCTCTCACAGGGTCCGCGCGCTCCCTGTCCGGCATCGACAATCCGGCAGCGTCGATCGCCTTCCGCCAGGATCTCGCGAGCCGCCAGCTCTCCTGGGGTGTGACGTATACGGTGCTCAGCGAGGAGCGCAATTTCTTCGCCGACGAAGTTTCGCACTCTGAAACCGGCGGCCGGATTGAGGTCTTCGCCGAAACCACGCGCTGGCTCGGTGTGAAGTCGCGCCTTGCCGTGCGCAATCTGGGGGAGCGAAACTTCCTGACCGAGCGCGCCTTTTTTGCGCCGGACCGCTCCGGCGCCTTTATCGGCTCCGAACGCGTCGACCGCGACCGGGGCGTGTTCGTCGAGCTCAGCTTCGAAGGCCAGAGTTAGCGCTCACACGCCCCACTTGGCGAACGGGTCGGGCAGGTCAGCCCAAGCTTCCGGCGTGAATTCCTCAGCGTCCACCAGACAGGCGTCAAGCTCCCGGCGGATCGTCTTCTGGTCCATGCCGACGCCGATGAAGACCAGCTCGTTACGGCGGTCGCCCCAGACCTTGTCCCAGTGCCTGGCGAGCATGGTGTCGAACGCCTCGCCGTGGGGCCAGCGTTCGCGCGGCACGTCCGCCCACCAGCGCCCGAGCCCCTGGTGTCTGACCAGCGCGCCGGCCTGGCTGACCTCGGCGATCCAGGCGGGGCGGGTGGCGATCCAGAAATGGCCCTTGGCCCGGATCACGTTCGGCCAGGGCCGATTGAAAAAGGCGTGCAGTTTCTGCGGATCGAAGGGCCGGCGCTCGAGGTAGACGAAATGGTCGATCCCGTATTCTTCGGTCTCAGGGGTATGGTTCTCGAAATCGTAGAGCTCTTTCGCCCAGAGCGGATGGTACTGCGCTTTCTCGAAATCGAACAGGTTCGTGCCGAGAATGTCGCTCGGCGCGACGCGCGAAAAATCGGTCTCGAGGATGCGCGCTTCGGGATTAAGGCCGGTGACCACCTTGCGCACCAGTGCCATTTGGTCCGCGCCGGCGAGCCCGGCCTTGTTGATCACGACGATATCGGCGAACTCGATCTGATCCACGAGCAGGTCGATGACCGCGCGCACATCGCCTTCCCCGGCCGTCTCACCGCGGTCGGAGAGGAATTCGGTCGAAGCGTAATCTTTTAGGAGGTTCACCGCGTCGACGACGGTCACCATGGCGTCGATGCGCGCATGATCGCCAAGGCTCTGGCCGGCTTCGTCGCGGAAGTCGAAGGTCGCCGCCACCGGCAAGGGTTCGGAGATGCCGGTGGATTCAATGATCAGGGCGTCGAACCGGCGCATCTCGGAGATGCGCTTCACCTCGGTCAGCAGGTCTTCGCGCAGCGTGCAGCAGATGCACCCGTTCGTCATCTCCACCAGCGTTTCGTCGGTTTTCGTGACGGCGCCGGAGCGCTCCACCAGATCGCCGTCGATATTCACCTCGCTCATGTCATTCACGATGACGGCGACCTTCAACCCGTCGGTGTTGGTCAGCAAGTGATTGAGCAAGGTGGTTTTTCCCGCGCCGAGAAAGCCGGACAAGACCGTGACGGGAAGGCGGGCGTCGGGGGTGTCGAGCATGATGACCTATTGACCTGGAGAACAGAGTGTTGGCAACGTTATAACATAACAAATTCTCGCACCAAGGGGCCGACATGCTGGAGCTGGGTCATGAGCCGACGGTCGCCGTCGAGGCGGCGCACGATGTGAGCCTCATTCGCGGCGCGACGCGTCTCGCCGCGTTCGACCTGCGGCCGGGCGCCGCCGTCCCGGAGACCGATCCGCGCCCGGCGCTGGTCATCGCCGAAACCCCGGTGGCGCTCCGCATCGCCGGCGCGGGCCTGGCCGAGCCCGTCGAACTCGCCGCCGGGCAAAGCCTGTACCTGCCGGACGGCGTGGCGGGCATCGAGAATGTCGGGCCTGAGCGCGCGCGCTTCGTCCTGATCGGATTGTCGGCGGGCGCGAACGCGCCGCTCGATCCGCCGGTGTTTCAGCCGACCGTGTCGCATATGGAATAAGGGCTGACCGCAGGATCGGCTTTTGGGGACCCCGCCTTTGCGGGGTATCAGACCTAGCGCCGCCAGAAGCCCGGCGCGAGCATGACCAGCATGACCATGATTTCCAGCCGGCCGATGAGCATGGTGGCCGTCATCACCCATTTCGCCGCGTCGGGCAGGGGCTGGAAGGTGCCCGCCGGGCCGATGATCGGGCCCAGGCCGGGGCCCACGTTCGCCAGCGTGGTCGCCGCGCCTGACACCGCCGTGACCGTGTCCAGCCCGATCAGCGAGAGCGCGGCGGCGGACACCGCGAAGGTGGCGAAGAAGATGAAGAAGAAGCCCAGCACCGAACGCACGGTCTCGTCGGGCACGACCTGGCCGCGATAGCGGATGGGTTTGACGGCGTGCGGCCGGGCGTACTGGGCGATATAGGCGTTCATGGCCGAGGCCGCGATCTGGTAGCGGAAGATCTTGATCGAGCAGGTGGTTGAGCCCGAGCATCCGCCGATGAACATCAAGATGAAGAAGATCGCCGCCGCGCCGCCGCCCCAGGCGTAGAAATCGGTGGAGGCGTAGCCCGTGCCGGTCAGGACCGACACCCCGTTCACCGCCGCCGCGCGCCAGGCCGGCAGTCCGCCGGCGGACACCGGCTCCTGGACCAGGAGATAGGCGGTCAACGCCGCCGACGCGGTCAGCGCCACCAGTAGGAAGGTCCGCGCCTGGGTGTCCAGGAGCAGAAGGTCCGGCCGGCCTTGCGCGGCGCGCACATAAAGCATGAAGGGAAGCCCGGCGAGCACCATGAAGACCAGCGCCACCAGATCGGCGCCGCCCGCCGTGAACGCGCCGAGCGAGGCGTCGCGCGTGGAGAAGCCGCCTGTGGCCACCGTCGTCATGGCGTGATTGGCCGCGTCGAAGGCGTTCATCTCCGCGCTCACATAGGCCAGGAAGCAGGCGAAGGTCAGCGCCAGATAGACAAGCCCCACCGCGGCCGCGATCTGGCCGGCGCGGGGCAGGGCCTTTTCGCTGGTGTCCGAGCTTTCCAGCCGGAAAAGCTGCATGCCGCCGATGCCCAGGAGCGGCCAGATGGCCATGGCCGTGACAATGATCCCCACCCCGCCGATCCATTGCAGGATCGAGCGCCAGAGCAGGATCCCGGCCGGCAGGCTCTCCAGTCCGGTCAGCACCGTCGCGCCGGTGGTGGTGATCCCGGACGTGGCCTCGAAAATGGCGTCGGTCCAGCTCAGCCAGGGCAGAGCGAGCTTCAGCGGCACGGCCGCCACGAGCGCCAGCACCGCCCAGCTTCCCCCGGTCAGGATGATCGCGCCGCGCGCCGAGAGCCGGTTGTCCGAGCCGCGCCCGGCCAGCGCCATGATGCCGCCCACCGCCAGCGCGGCGAGGGCGGAGCCGAAAAAGGCGTGGGCGGCGCGCCGATCGTCGTAGAGATCCGCGATCGCCGGCGCGAGCATGGCCGCGCCCAGCGACGCCACCAGAGCGCCGAGCACGAAGAGGACGGTGCGCGCGGATTCGCTCAACGTGCCCGGACCGGCCTAGTGCAGCCGGCCGGATGTCGGCGGGCCGTCGAACGGGGTGTCCAGCGCGAAGGCGGGCACCGCCGCGTCGAAGCGCACCCCGTCGGCGCGCTCCATGAGATAGGCGCCCACCATGAAACCCGACGGCGTCGCCAGCGGCGCGCCGGAGGTGTAGCTGAACCGCTCGCCGGGCTTCAGCAGCGGCTGTTCGCCGACCACGCCGGGTCCGCGCACGATCTCGGTGCGGTTCAGCGCGTCGGTGATGCGCCATTCGCGCGCGATCAGCTGGACCGCCTGGGCGCCGGTGTTCTCGATCTCCACGGTGTACGCCCAGACATAGCGGCGTTCCTGCGGATCGGACTCCTCGGCGCGGAAGGACGGCTTGACGCGGATCACAACGCCGTCGGTCTCCTGCATGTACATCGGCCCCGCCTCCCGGCGTCTTGTCGGTCGCGCCCATGATCGCACCGAGGCGGGCCTGCGCTCAAGGCGTACCGGCGCCCCCGCCGAATCCGCCGCGATCCCAGGAACGAGTTCGATCAGGCGGCGGTTATCCGGAGCGGTTGCATTCTCCGTGATAAAGGCCCCCGCCATGCCGTTTCCCCGTTGGTGCGTCGCCCTGCCGGCCCGCGACGAGGCGCGCCGCCTGCCCGGCGCGCTGGAAGCCCTCGACGCCGCCGCGGCCATGTGCGCCGGTCCGGTCGACATCATCGTCCTGGCCGACCATTGCCGCGACGCCACCGCCGATCTCGCCCGCTCCGCCCCGATGCGCCACGCCCGCATCGACGTGATCGAGCGCGGAAGCGGTCCTGAACTGGTGGGCGCGGCGCGGCGCGACGCCTGCGAGGAGGCTCTTGACCGGCTGGGCGACCGGCCCGGCGCGCTCTTGCTGACCACCGACGCCGACGCGCGGGTGCACGAGGAGGCGCTGGCGCGCATGGAGCATGCCTTCGCGCGCGGCGCCGATCTGGCCTGCGCGCGCCTCGACCCCGCGCCCGACCCGTTCGACACCGCGGCGCCGGACGTGATCCGCAAGGCGCGCGCGGCGGCGCTGCGCCGGGCGCTGATCCGCCGGCTCGCGGCCCGCCGCGACGGCGGGCGTGACCTTCCCGCCCTCCACGACGACTATGGCGGCGCCGGTCTGGCGCTCACCGCGTCGGCCTATCGCCGGCTCGGCGGCTTTGATGCGGTCAGCCATGACGAGGATCGCCGCCTGGTGCGCGCGGCGGAACGCGCCGGACTGATCGTCGATCGCCGCAGCCGCGCCCGCGTTAAGGTTCTGGCGCGCCGGCGCGGAAGGGCGCCGGGCGGCATGGCCGCCGACCTCGCCCGGGTGGCCGGCGGCGCGGCGGACCGGGTGGAGCGCTGCGACCTCACCCTGGCCCGTCTCGCCGCGGGTAACAGCGCGCTCGACATCATCGAGGCGCGGCCCGAAGCGCTGGAGCCGTTGGAGATCGCGCTCGCTGGCCTCAAGCGCGCCCTCGCCGCGCCGCGCGCCGTCTGCGCCGCATGAGCGCGGCGCCGCGCCAGGACGGGGACGGCGTGCTCGCGCGCCTGCGCGCGGCCCCGCGCCGCGAGGATTTTCCCGAGCCCGCCCTGCAGGTGATGCGCGCCGAAGGCTGGCTGGCGCCCGCCCGCTTCGACGCCCCCCTCCTGTTCGACCGGCTCCTCGCCGCCGGGCGCGGCGAGTTGTCGGCCGGACGGCTTCTCGAAGGCCATGTGAACGCCCTGCACCTGATCGAGCGCCTTGGGTCCCCGGCGCAAAAGGCCGAGGCCTACGCCGCCGCCCGCGCTGGCGGGCTCGGCGGCGTCTGGGCGGCCAGCGATCCGTCGAACCCGGCCCGGATCGACGCCCAGGGCCGGCTCTCCGGACGGCTCGGCTTCTGCTCGGGCGCCGAGCGGCTCGCCTTCGCGCTTGCGGCCGTCGACGACGCGGCGGGCGCCAAACAGCTCGTCGTCCTGCGCCCTGAACGCCTGGCCCAGCGATTCGATCTGTCGGCCTGGCGTACGGCCGGCATGGCGGCGAGCCGCAGCGCCGCGCTCAGCCTCCACGGGCTGGAGATCGCGCCGGACGCCCGCCTCGGCCCGCCCGGCGCCTATCACGCGGAGCCCTTCTTCAGCGCCGGCGCCGCGCGCTTCGCCGCGGTGCAGGCCGGCGGCGTCCTCGCCGTGTTCGACGCCCTGCGCGATCATCTTCAGACGACCGGACGCTGGCGCGCCGAAGCCCAGGCCGCGCGCCTCAGCGCCGCAGCGGCGGCGTGCGAGGCGATGTACGCCGGCGTGCGCGACGCCTTCACCCGCATCGCCCCGGCGATCGATCCGGCCTCCTCGCGGCCTGAAGGCGCGCCCGATTGCTGGATCGCCCTCGCAGACGGGGCGCGCCAGATGGTGATGAACGCCGCGCCCGGCCTCATGGAGACCGCGCAAGCTTCGGTGGGCGCCGGCGGACATTTCACCGACCACCCGCTGTCGCGCGCCGTCGCCGACCTGCAGATGTATCTGCGCCAGCCCGCCCCGGACGCCGCGCGCCGGCGCCATGGCGAGCAGGTGGGTTCCGGCGCCCTGGCGCTCGCCTTCGACGGCCCCGGGCCATGACCGGGGCGATCGCCTTCGACGCCTTTCACGCCCGGCTCGGCCGGCCGGAGCGGATCCTCGTGTTGGCGCCCCATCCCGACGACGAGACCTGCGGCTGCGGCGGATTGCTGGCGATGGCGGCCGCTGCGGGCGTGCGGATCGATGTGGTGCTCCTGACGGACGGAACGGCTTCTCACCGCGCCAGCGACAGCCATCCTCCGGCGCGCCTGGCGGCGTTGCGCCGCGCCGAGATGGCGCGCGCCCTGCGCCGCCTGAACTGCCGCGCCCGCCCGGTCCGGCTGGGCTTGCCCGACGGGGATTGCGAGCTTCTGAGCGCCACCGATCTTGCGCCGGCCCGGCGCCGGCTGGAGCGGGTCTTGCGCCGCGCGGCGCCCGATCTGATCCTGGCGCCCTGGCGGCGCGATCCCCATGGAGACCACCGCGCCGGCGCTGTGATCGCGCGCCGCGCCGCAGTCCGCGCCGCGCCGCGCGCCCGCCTCGCCGAGTACGATGTGTGGACCGCGCTCACCGGCGAACCCGGCGATCAGCCCCGGCCCGGCGAGGTGGACCCGGTGGCGCTCGACGTGCGCCCGGTCCTTTCCGCCAAGCGTCGGGCGCTCGCCGCCCACGCCAGCCAGCTCGGCCGGCGCATCACCGACGATCCGGACGGCTTCGCCTTCACGCGCGCGCAGCGGCGCGCCCTCCTGTCGCCGGTGGAGCGGTATTTCCTGTGAACGCGCCGGCCCGCACGCCGAGGGCGCGGCGGCGGCATTTCGAGATGCTGTTCACCGCTGATCCCGACCCGTGGAACGCGGGCTGCGCGCGGCCTGAACGCCTGAAGCGGCGGGCGATCCTCGCCCTTCTGGGACCGCGCAAAATGGCGGTCGGCCTGGAGCTGGGCTGCGGCGGCGGCGTCCATACGGCCGACCTGGCCGCCCGCATCCTGCATCTCGACGCGCTTGACGCCAGCGCCGAGGCGCTGCGTCACGCCGAGGCCCGACTCGCCGACACGCCGGGCGTGACTTTGCACCGCGCCGCCTTGTCCGCCGCGCCGCCGCGGCGCGGGCTGCAGGCGGTGGTGGCGAGCGAGGTGCTGTATTACCTGGCGCCCGGCGCGCTCGCCCGTCAGATCGCCCTGTTGCGCCCTGCTCTGGCGCGCGGGGCGGTGCTCGTCACCGCTCACACGGTGCGCCGCCACCGCGATTTCGCGCAAAGTCCGCAAGCGGTGGAGCGGGCCCTCGAGTGCGCCTTCGGCCCGCCGCGGCGCGAACGCCTGGGCTTCGGATGGCGGGCTCTGGCTTTCACCGCGAGGTGACGTCGTGTGCCGACGTGGGATCGATCGAAACCGCCATGGCCGGTGGACATCGGCCCCGGCGGCGGGAAGGGTGGGACGGTCCGCGTTTTCATGATTCCTTTCAGGGTCCTCCATGATCCAAGGCATTCTCCCCGACCGCGCCCTTCGCGACGCCGCCGAGCGCGGCTGGATCACTGCGAGCGCGCCGCTGGAGCCGGGGCAGATCCAGCCGGCGAGCCTGGATCTGCGTCTGGCGCGGCGGGTCTGGCGCTTGCGGGCGAGCTTCCTGCCCGGTCCCGGCCGCACGGTCGCCGAGCGGCTCTCCTCCGATCTGGTCATGCACGAGCTGGACCTCACTCGTGGCGCGGTGCTGGAGACGGGATGCGTTTATCTGGCCGAGCTGGAGGAGGGGCTGGCCCTGCCCGAAGGGGTCGCCGCGCTCGCCAATCCGAAAAGCTCAACCGGCCGGCTTGATGTCTTCACCCGCGTGATCGGCGACGGCTCCACCGCCTTCGATCAGCTGCCGGAGGGCTATGACGGGCCGCTTTACGTAGAGATCGCGCCGCGCACCTTCTCAGTGCTGGCCAGACCCGGCGACCGGCTGGTCCAGGTGCGCCTGCGCGCAGGCGCCCACCAGGCGGCGCGCAGCGTCACCTTGTCGGTGGATCTTGAAAACGGCGGGAAGCTCGCCGGCTATCGCGCCAAGCGCCACGCGCCTCTGGTGGAGCTGTCCAAACCCGGAGCCCATGATCCCGCGCAGTTCTGGGAGCCCTTGCCCGCCCAGGGGCGCATCGTGCTCGATCCGGGCGAGTTCTACATTCTCGCCAGTCGGGAAGCGGTCAGCGTGCCGCTTGGCGAAGCCGCCGAGATGGCGCCCATCGCCCCGGAGATCGGCGAGTTCCGCGCCCATTACGCCGGCTTCTTCGATCCGGGGTTCGGTCTAGACGCGGCCGGCGGCGCCGGCTCGCGCGCGGTTCTGGAGGTGCGCGGTCGCGACGTGCCGTTCATTCTGGAGCATGGCCAGGCGGTGGCGCGGCTCGTCTACGAGCCCATGGCCGGCCCGGTGGAGACGCCCTATGGCGCGTCAGGATCGAACTATCAGGCCCAGGGTCTGAAGCTCGCCAAGCATTTCAAGGCTTGAATACGAAACCGCCCCGCCGGAGAGGGGTCCGGCGGGGCGGCTCTTTCTGTCGGAGGCCGGATCGGCCCCGTATCGCTTAGGCGACGCGGGTGATCGTCAGCTCGGCGCCGTCGCTGGAGAATTCGGTGGTCGTGGTGGACTCTCCGATCTCCAGATCGGTCCAGGCGCCGCAGATCGTTTCGGCCTCTTCATCGGCCGAGGTGAGGCACAGCTCGCCGTCGGCGTAGGTGAAGGCGCCCTCTTCGATCACGTCGCCCGCGACATGGGTGAACGTCCCGTCGGCCGTGAAGGTGACGGTGGACACGGACTCGCCGGAGACCACGTCGAAGCTCTGACCGGCCGGGCCTTCGGCGAAGGCGGCCGAAGAGAATGCGACCAGAGCGGCGGCGGCGAGAAGAATGCGTTTCATGTGAGGAACCCAGCTCCAAGTGAGCGCCGAAACTCCCCCGCCGGCACGATGCCGGACGGAGCGGCGTCACGGGCGTGTATTTTACCAGATCGCAACCGGCTCGCAATCGGGTTCTCAAGCCTCGCGCTCCGCCGCTTTTCCTTGCCCCGCCTTGCAAACCCGGCTTTGCTGAAGCTCCAAGGGAGGGCGGAGCATGAGCGATATGGGCGCGGCGCATACGCAGCCGGACCGCACCAGGACCATCGGGTTCTGGACCGGGATCGCGCTGGCCGTAGGGCTCCAGCTCGTTCCGCTTCCCGAAGGCCTGTCGCGCGAAGCCTGGCTTCTGGCCTCGCTGGCGCTGCTCATGGCCAGCTGGTGGGCCACCGAGGCGATTCCCATCGCGGCGACGGCGCTGGTTCCGCTGGCTTTGTTCCCGCTCGTCGGGATCATCTCCATGCGCGAGGCGAGCGCGCCCTATGCCGACCCCATCGTCATGCTTTTGCTGGGCGGATTCGTGGTGGCGCTGGCCATCGAGCGCTGGAACCTGCATGCACGCATCGCCCTGAACGTGGTGGCCGCCTTCGGCGCGCGCCCGGCCGGGATGATCCTCGGCTTCATGGCGGCGAGCGCGATCCTGTCCATGTGGATCTCCAACACCGCCACGACGCTGATGATGATCCCCATCGCCCTGAAGGTCGCCGAGGCGGTCTCCGAGGAAGGCGTGGATGCGAAGATGTTCGCGCCCGCGCTCGCCCTGGCGGTCGCCTACGCCGCGTCGGTGGGCGGGATCATGACGCCGGTGGGCACGCCAACGAACCTCATCGCCATGGGCTTTCTCCAGCGCGAATTCGGCGGCCTGATCAGCTTTCCCCAATGGATGATCCTGGGCGTGCCCGCGGCGCTGCTGATCATCCCGGCCATGTGGCTGATCCTGACCCGGATGGTGTTCAAGGTGGCCTCCCGGGCGCCGAGCGAGGCGGGGCGCGCCGTGGTGCTGGCGCATCGGCGCGAGCTGGGGCGCATGACCGCGCCGGAGCTGCGCGTGGCGCTGGCCTTCGGGACCGTCGCGCTCCTGTGGATGGGCCGCGAGCTGCCGGGCTTCCTCATCGGCATGGACGCGATCACCTTCGGCTGGAACCCGCTGCTCGCCTGGACGGCCGAGCGCATCGGCCTTCCCGTGACGCCCCAGCTCGGCAACGCCCAGATCGCCATGGCGGGCGCGCTCGCCATGTTCCTGATCCCCGCCGGCGGGCCGGCGAAGGGCGAGGCGCTGATGAACTGGGAGACGGCCAGGCGGCTGCCCTGGGAGGTGATCTTGCTGTTCGGCGGCGGGCTGTCGCTGGCCGCCGCGATCCAGGCGACCGGCCTCGCCGAATGGATCGGCTCGCACCTGGTGTGGGTGGCCGATCTGCCGACGCCCGTCACAGTGCTGATCCTCGCCCTGATAGTGGTGTTCCTCACCGAGCTCACAAGCAATGTGGCCACGGTTTCCGGATTTTTGCCCGTGCTCGCCGCGGTGGCGCTGGAGGCCGGGGTGCCGCCTGAACATCTGATCGTCCCGGTGGCGCTGGCGGCGAGCTGCGCCTTCATGCTGCCCGTGGCCACCGCGCCCAACGCCATCGTCTACGCCTCGGGCGCAGCGAGCATGAAGCAGATGATCAAGGCGGGCTTCCGCATCAATCTGGTGGCCGCGCCCATTATCGCGCTGGTGGCGAGCCTGCTCAGCGGTGTGGCGTTTCCGGGTTAGGGCCCGGTTGTCGAATACACCAGCGCCGCGCTGATATCCGCGTCCTCCAAATCGGGGAAGTCCGCCACGATTTCAGTGCGCGTCGCCCCGCCCGCCAACATGTCGAGAATATCGATCACACGAATACGCAGCCCGCGGATGCACGGACGGCCGCCCATTTTGCCGGGCTCAATGGTGATGCGGGACTGCAAGGTCTCGGTCATATCGCGAACATAGCTCAGAACGCGCGACGAGGCACGCAGCGCCTGCCGGACCGTTCAGGCTTTGCATCGCCCCACCCGGGCGATTCATGCGCTTCGCGAACCGGCGCTCATTGGGCCTGCCGGCCCGTTCGCTCGCTTCAATCGATCCACTGATCGATTGATCGGCTGACGCCGACCGCGGCTCCTCCAGGGCCTGCCGGCCCGTTCGCCGCCTTCAATCGACCCACCGGGTCGATTGATCCGCTGCGCGGACCGGCGCTCACCCCAGCAGCAGTTTCGCCAGCTCGTCCACGCTCCGGGCGTAGGCCGGCGCCTTGTCGCGCACCGGCGCGCGCTCGGCCACCGCGCCGAAGCCGATGAAGCTGTCCGCCGCGCCCTGGGCGAAGGCTTCGTAATCGGTCATGCCGTCGCCCACCATCACCGCCAGCGCCCGGCCGGTGAGGGTTTTCAGGCCCTTGACCACGTTCGCCTTGCCGCCCGAGCGCGAAAGCGGGTTGGCGCGGTCGAACCCGGCCACCCGGTCGTCTTCGAACACGAAGCGGTTGGCGCGCATCTCTCCGGGCGCCAGGCCCATATCCTTCAAGGCGGGCTCGACCAGATCGATGAACCCGCCCGACACCGCGGCGACGTCGCAATTCTTCTGGCGCAGCCGCTCGATGAGGTCGGCCATGCCCGGCGTGGCGCAGGCGCGCAGCGCCTCGCAGGCCTCGACGACCTGGTCGCGGGTCAGCGCGGCGATGGCCAGGCGCTGCTCCAGGGAGGTGCGGAAATCCAGCGCCCCGGCCATGCCGCGATCGGTGATCGCCTTGAGCTCCTGCGACCGCGCCGGCCCGTCGGGCGCGGCTTCGAGCGCGCGCTCCACGGCGAAGTCGAGGCTTTCCACGGACAGGAGCGTGGAGTCCACGTCGAAGATGATGAGCCGGCTCATGGATCGAATTCTCAAAGGCGAGGGTTGGCGGGTATAGCCGCGCCGATCCCGGTTGGCCACAGCCGCGAAGCCGCCGGCGCGCAGATCAGGCCGGGTTTATGTTGAAAACGTTGCACGCCCACCACCATTGCGACTGGCGCCCCGACCGGGCGCCGGCCTTGACCGCCGCGCCCGGAGAGCCGATCGCCCTGTCCGCGCTGGACGCAAGCCATGGTCATTTCAGCCGCGACAGCGATGCGCGGCGCGTGCTGAGCCTGGACCCCTCGCGGGTCAATCCGGTCACCGGTCCGATCGCGGTGGACGGCGCGGCGCCGGGCGACGCGCTGATGGTGACGATCGAGGATCTGTCCACCGACGACTGGGGCTGGACCGCGAACATTCCCGGCTTCGGCTTGCTCAGCGACGACTTTCCCGAGCCGGTGTTCAAGACCTGGTCGCTGGACCGGGCGCGCGGGATCGCGGCGCTGGACGGCGGGCGGGCCTGGGCGCCGGCGCGGCCCTTCATGGGCACGCTGGGCGTCAGCCCCGGCGCGCCCGGCGTGCATCCGATCATTCCGCCCTGGCGCACCGGCGGCAATCTGGACTGCCGCGATCTGGTGGCGGGCGCGTGCATCGTCCTGCCGGTGGAGGTGAGCGGTGCGCTGCTCTCCATGGGCGACGGGCATATCGCCCAGGGCGACGGCGAGGTGTGCGGCACCGCGATCGAAACCGCCACGCAGCTGACGGTGCGCCTCGATCTTCAGCCCGGAAAAGCGCCGCGCGCGCCGGTGATCGAGGCGCCCGCCGCCGCGATGCGGGAGCCGGAGCCGAGACTGACGACAACTGGCGTCGGTCCCGATTACCTGGCCGCCGCCCGCGACGCGGTGCGCCAGATGATCGACGAGCTGGCCGCGCGCCGCGGCCTGTCGGCGGAAGACGCCTATCTCC
The DNA here is from genome assembly GCA_051117435.1 of Oceanicaulis sp. Taxonomy (GTDB): domain Bacteria; phylum Pseudomonadota; class Alphaproteobacteria; order Caulobacterales; family Maricaulaceae; genus Oceanicaulis. The sequence continues at coordinate 39,085 of JBNPED010000019.1, forward strand.
TGTGCAGCGTGTGCGGAGAGATGCGCGCCGCCCAGCTCGTCGACGCGCCCAACTGGACCGCGGCGTTCTCGTTTCCGCTAAGCCGTCTGGACTGATGCAGTGATACGCCACCACTCGTCCCCCGGCGCGAAGCCCGCCTGCGGACCGGGGTCGAAACCGAGCTTCTCCAGAACCCTCGCCGAGGCCGCATTGCCGGGCCGGACACCGGCCCAGACCGTTTTTATCGCGAGATTGGCGAACCCGTGACGCAAGACCGCGGCTCCGGCCTCGCAGGCCAGGCCTCGCCCCCAAGCGCTGCGGGCAAGCCGGTACCCGAAATCAACCCGGCCTTCGATCCGCTTGAATCCGGAAAAGCCCAGAAACGCCCCGGTCCGCCGGTCGGTCAGTGCATACCGTGAGAGGCCGTCGGCGGCGTAACGCGCGATGCAGTCTGTAATATACGCCTCGGCCTCATCGCGGTGTTGCGGCGCGCCGTTACCGATAAAGCGCATCACTTCCCGGTCTGCGACGATCGAGGCATAGGCGTCGAGATCGGCCGGGTCGAGCGGACGGATCACAAGCCTCGGCGTCACCAGTCTCACCGCGACTCCTCCTAGAACTCCACTCCCGGCGGGATCTCCTCACGCATGCGCCGGCGCAGGCGTTTGTGATCGGGCATGAGCCGCGCCATCAGCGCATGGAAGCGCGGGGAATGGTCCATGACGAGGAGGTGGCAGGCCTCGTGAGCGCAGACATAGTCGATCAGCGCCTCGTCGAAATGGATCAGGCGCGCATTCATGCGGATCGAGCCGTCGCTGGAGCAACTGCCCCAGCGCGCCGCCTGTTCGCGCACCAGCACTTTCGGCCGCTTGGCGCCGAGCTTTTCGGCGTAGTGCGCAAGCTTCGGCGCCATCAGGGCGAGGGCTTCGTCCTTGCGCCAGCGGTGCAGGGCGCGGCGCACGGTGGCGGCGGCCATCTCCGCGTCGAGGCGCTCATCGACGCGCACCTCCAGCCGGTCCGGTCCGCGCTCCACGACGGTGCGCGCCTTGGCGTGGGTCGTGACGGCAAGGGCGAGGGGGGCGCCGAGCCAACCGATCGGCTCGCCGTCGACGCCCTGCAGTTTCGGACGGGCGCGCAGCGCGGCGCGCTCGAGCCGGTCGAGGATCCAGCCTTGTTTCTCGCGCGCGGCCCGATCGGCGTGATGCAGGCCGAGGCTGGAGGGCAGGGTGATCACCAGGCCTTGATCGCCCACTTTCAACCCGATAGTGCGCCGACGCCTGGAGCGGGCGACGGTGTAGGCGATTTCGCGGTCGCCAAGGGTGATGGAGCGGCGGGTCATGAGCCCAGTATAGCCGCCGCAACGCGATTCGCGCTGCGGCGCGGCGCCTCGGCGGCTCACGCAGCGGGGCCGGTCCCGGGCCGGAGATACGCGAACATGTGCGGGACATAGTCCGCCTTGCCGAGCGCCACGCCGTGATGGCGCAGGATCATGTAGGCGGCGGTGACGTGGAAATAGAGCTGCGGCAGCGCCCAGTCGCGGGCGTAGCGCTCGCCGTCGAAGTCGAACGCAATGCCCATCGGGAGTTCCAGCGCCAGGGGCCTTCCGGCGCCCGGATCAAGCGCGCCGGGTTCGACCGTGCTCAGGAACTCAAGGGTCTGCTCGATACGCTCCAGCGCGTCCGCGAGCGTGCCCGGCGCTTCGCCGCCGGCGCGCCCCTCGTTGAGAAGCGTCTCCACCGCGCCCGTAAGGGGCTCGCCCTTTAGCCGCAACACGCCTTCATGGGCTTGAACGCAGGCGAAGCGCACTTGCGTGGACAGCGGTAACATGTCCGGCGCCAGGCGCGCGGACATCAACGAGTCAGCATCGTCCCGGGTCTCGACCGCCTTGTTCAACCACGCCGCAAGGGCCTGCAGCATGTGGACATAGGTCGGCACAAGCAGGTTGGTCATCGGCATGAGGGGCTCCTTCACACCGGCCGACCTTATTGCCAAGGCGGCCATTGTCGAGTCGCGGGGCCCTGTTTCAGACTCGTCGCCGTTTCGGCGCACCGCTCAGCGCGCCGCTGGCGGGTCTTGGCGATCCAGCGCCGCGGCCGCGTCGAGAATTGCGTCCAGCTCTGCGTCGAGATCGTCCGGGGTGCGGATCTTCACATGGCGCAGGGATTTGCCCGTTCCCCTTGAAGCTCGAGGCCGCAGTCGAACGCATCCTCGGCTCACCCGCCTTCGGCCAGGCGGTCGCGGAGCTGGCGATAGCGGGTCATCTGATTGCGCCAATGCCCGGTGCGTTCGCCGAGCTCGAGCGCGCGATCCAGCGTCTCCACCGCGCCGGCCCGGTCGCCGCCCGCCGCCTGAGCCTGGGCGCGCAGGGCCACCGTATCGGTGCGCTCGGGGTATAGCGCTTCCAGCCGGTCGAAGACCGCCATGGCCGCACCTGGATCGCCGCCGGAGGCCAGCGCATGACCGGCGAGGCCCAGCTCCATGGCCTGCGGGACGAAGCGCCAGCCGAGCGCGGCCTGCTTGGCGTCGAACCAGGCGTGGACCCCGCCGGCGCCGCCGGTCCGGCCGGCCTCGATCATCTCGGCGTCGAAACCCCAGAATGGGAACAGCGCCTCGATGGCGTTGTGGAGCGCCGGTCCCACGACGGTGAAATGGTTGTGGCGGGGCAGAACTTCGTAGCGCCAGTCCAGACCCGGCGGCGCGGCGGCTTCGAAGAGCGCCGCGAACGCCGCGCCGTCAGGCACGGTGGCGCCGCCGTCGCCTTCGGCTACCGCCATGTAGAGAAAACCGGCGTCGATGCGGCCGGACTCAAACGCGGCCTCGGCCCGCTCGAACATCACCCGGTCGGCGACCCAGGTGCTTGGGGAAAGCGCGATATGGGCGTCGAACACCTCAGGGTCGGTGAAGAGCTGGTTCAGGGCCAGAACGCCGCCGAAGGAATGGCCGAACAGGATGCGCCGACCGGAGCTGCGGACATTCGCCTCGATCAGGGGCAGCGCCTCCTCGCGCAGATGACGCAGATAGAGGTCGCCGCCGCCGGATTCGGGGAAGTTCGCGTCGGCGCGCGGGACAAAATCGCGATTGCGGCTGGTGTTGTGGGCGCCGACGATGATCATCGGCTCGATCCGCCCCCAGAAGGCGAGATAGTCCAGCGTGTCGGCGACCAGCTCGAAATTCCAGTCGGCGTCCGAGACGAACACGAGGTGATGGCGGGCCTCCGGATCGGCGGCGTAGCCGATGGGCAGGCGCACGGAAAAGCGGCGCGTCTCGTTCAGGATGTCGGAGCGCATCTCGAAACTGAGGGTGCGCTCCGGCGCGATGGAGTCGTCGGCGCGCGCCGGTTCGAACACGGTGACGGCGAGCAGGATCAGGGCGGCGAGGTGGATCAGGCGGATCATGGGCGGCTCCTTCTAATCGAGCCGAAGGAAGCCAAGTCTCGCCGGGCCGGTCTTGTAGAATCGCGCCTCAGCGCGCCGCGAACAGGTCCTGATACCGGCCCGGCGCCAGCCCGATCCGGGCGCTGAAAGCGCGGGTGAAATGGGCCTGGTCGTAAAACCCTGCGTCCAGCGCCACCTCGCTCAACGCCGCGCCGCGTTGCAGGAACGCCTTGGCGTATTCGAGCCTGCTGCGGATCAGATGATCGTGCGGGCTCGCGCCGCACACCGAGGCGAAGCGGCGAAAGAAGGCGCGCCGCGACAGCCCGGCCTCTTCAGCGAGCGCGTCCACCGAGGCGTCGAGCGCCGGGGCGCCGTGCATGCGGTCGAGCAGGCTCGCGCTGGACAGATGCCCGATTCGCGGCCGGAAAGGAGCGCCGGGCTGCGCTGCAATCTCGGCGATCCGCTCGGCGATGGCGGCGATCAGCGCCTCGGCGTCCGTCTCGGCGTCCGGCCGGTTTCGGGCCAGCTCGTAGAGTCCGCCGCACAGACCCTCCAGCACCGGATCGGCGAACAGGAAGCGACGTTGGACGTTCGCGAACGGCGCGCCTCTCGTCTCCAGGCTCGCCTGCGCGATCCGCTCCGGCGCGATATGGACGTGAAGCGCCTCGACCTGCGCGCCGCGCCAGGACGCTGTTTCGGCTTCGCCCGCCGGGTAGAGCCCGAGGCGTCCTTTCAGCGCGGTCGCCGCGGCTTCGCCCCAGGCGCCGGCGCGCGTCATGGCCGCCCCGTCCTCCGGGAAATAGCTTAGCACGTGCCAGCGCCGGTGCGGATTGGCGAGCGCGCAGCCCGCACTATGCTGGCGTTCGACGGAATAACCAGCCCCGTTGAAAGGGCGCGCCGTCAGCAATCCCGCGTGCTCGAACCGCATGGCGATCTCCAGGCCGCCATTTAAGCCCGGGCGCTGCGCCGATGCACGCGCACAGTTGCCTCCCGGGTCATTTGGGCATACGGGGCTGGCAAACCCGTGCTTGGTGCAGGGTTGATCGCGCACCCTTGAAGGACAGTGATGGCGCAGGCGCCGGCGACAGCTCAGGACGGGGATGAGAACGGCGCGCTCACCGGCGTCGTAGCGCTGTTCCTGGCCGCCAGCCTTCTGGGCTTCACGCCGATCCTGGTGAAGCTGTCGGACATGGGGCCCCAGGCGATCGCGTTCTGGCGTCTGGCCCTGGCGCTGCCGGTGCTGACGGTCTGGCTCCTCATCGACCGGCGCCGGTCGAAGCGGCGGGGCGCCCAGCCGATCCTGAAGCCGCCGGGCATGAAGGCGCTTCTGCTCGCCGGGGTGTTCTTCGCCGGCGATCTCGCCTTCTGGCACACCGGGATCAAGATCACCACGGCGGCGAACGCGACGCTGCTGGCCAACCTAACTCCGATCCCGGTCACCATCGCGGCGCTGTTTCTGTTCGGCGAGCGGATCACCGGCCGGTTCCTCCTGGCCGGCGCGCTGGCGCTCGCTGGGGCGGCGCTGTTGTCCATCGCCAATTTCCAGATTTCGCCCGAGCGCCTGCCCGGCGACGTACTCAGCGCGCTCACTTCGTGCTGGTACGCGGCGTATTTCCTGGCGGTGCGCGCCGCGCGCCGGGCCGGGGCGGCGACGGTGCAGGCGATGTTCTGGTCCACCCTGGTGGCCTCTCCGATCTGCTTTCTGGTGACGCTGGGGTCCGGCGAGGCGCTTTTTCCCTCGACCGCGGCGGGCTGGGCGCCGCTGATCGCGCTCGGCGCGGTGGTCCATTGCGCAGGCCAGGGCGGGGTGGCGTTCGGCCTCGGGCGCACGCCGGCCGCGCTCGCCTCGCTGATCATCCTGATCCAGCCGGTGGTCGCGGCGGCGGCGGGCTGGGTGCTGTTCGCCGAAGCGTTGGCGCCGATCCAGTGGGCGGGCGCCGGGCTGGTGCTTCTGGGCGTCTACGCCGCACAGCGCGCCCGGCCCGTCCCCTCGACGCCCGGCGCCGGCGCGGCTAAACCCTAGGCCCATGAACGAGCTGAACACCCTCGCCGCCCCGCAGAGCACGAAGGACGATCCGTTCCGGGCCGAGGGCGGGCCGCTTCTGCGCGACATCTGGTATGTCGCCATGACCGCTGGCGAGCTGAAGCCGGGCAAGCTGCACAAGCGCATGTATCTGGGCGAACCGGTGGTGATGGGCCGCAAGAGCGACGGCGCGCCCTTCGCGCTGCGCGACATCTGCCCGCACCGCGCCGTGCCGCTGTCGGCCGGTCAGATGATGCGCGAGGCCGACGGGACGGACACGCTGGAGTGCCCCTATCACGGCTGGCGCTTCGGCGCCGGCGACGGGGTGTGCCGGCACATCCCCTCGCTGGTGGAGGGCCAGGAGTTCGACGTCTCGAAGATCGCAGCGCGCGCCTATGCGGTCGCCGAGCAGGACGATCTGATCTGGATCTACATGCCTTCCAGCCCTGGCGGGGCGCCGGACGGGCCGCCGCCGCGCTTCGAGCGCATGGTGCTCAAGGCCGGCGCGCAAGAGGGCAAGGTCTCGTTTCTGGAGACCGCCGAACTCGCCTGCCATATGGATCACGCCGTGATCGGCCTGATCGACCCGGCCCATACGCCCTTCGTGCACAAAAGCCCGCTCTGGCGCAGCTCGAAGACCCTGAAGGAAAAGGAGAAGCACTACGCGCCCAGCGAGATGGGCTTCACCATGCTGTCCCACGCGCCGGTGAACTCGCCGCTCTACACCTGGCTGCTGGGTCCCGGCGTGAAGGTGGAGATCCAGTTTCTTCTGCCCGGCCTTCGCGCCGAGAGCATCACCACCGAGCGCCATTCCTTCCTGGGGCTCGCCGCGATCACGCCGATCACCGACACGCTCTGCGAGATTCGGGAGATCATGTACTGGAACTCGCCGACCCTGGAGCTGGCCAAATACGTGGCGCGCCCGTTCACCAAGACCTTCCTGGCCCAGGACGCGCGCATCATGAAACTGCAGGGCGAGGGGCTCGCCCATAACCCGCCGCTGATGCAGATTCCGGACGCGGACACGCTGATGGTCTGGTATCGGCGGCTGAAGCGCGAATGGGCGAAATCGCGCGAAGAAAGCCGGCCCTTCGAAAACCCGGTGAAGCCGAAAGTGCTGCGCTACCGCACCTAGCGGGCGCGCAATCCCTCGGTCACGACATTCAGCGCCACCGACAGCGCCTCGCGCGGATCGACGCTGGAGTCCTTGCGCGCCTGGCGCAAGGCGCCGAGGAGAATATCGTTAAGCACGCAGAAAGCCGCGTCTTCATCCAGATCACGGCGCAATTCGCCGGATTCGACACCTTCGCGCAGCACCTTGCGCACCGAGGCCCAGGCGAATTCCATGCGCTCGAAGGCGGCCTGATAGGTGGGATCGGAAACCAGCCAGGCATGGCCGATCGCGGCGGCGAACAGCTCGGCGTGCCGGCTATGGGCGTCCAGCAGCATGTGCATGAGCGTCCCGATCCGATCGGCGGCGGGGCCGGACAGCGCCGCCTCCATCTGCTCGCACGCCTCGGCCATGGCCTCGTATTCGTTGCGCAAGATCGCCACGAGCAGCGCCGCCTTTGAAGATTCCGCGTTCAGCACCGTCCCCGGCGACACGCCCGCCTCGTCGGCGATCATCTTGATCGTCGCACCGTCGAAGCCCTCCGCCAGAAACACCTTGCGCGCCGCCTCCAGCACCGCGGCCTTCGTGGCTTCGCGGCGCAGATCACGCCGCGTCACGCGGGAATTGCCCATATCGCGCATTTGTCCTGACCCTCGCCCATGGTCCCCCGCCACGCATCTAACAATGTCAGGGTACATGAACAATAATGTATTAAAAGTTATCCACTCTATTCATAGCGGTTTAACCTGATCCGGACCGGCGCGGCGCGCAGCCGCAGGCGATTGCCAGCCGCAGCGCGCGGGCTTATTTCCGGGCCATGCTCCAGTTTATCGACATTCTGCTCTACATCCTGCTTGCGGTCGTACTCCTCGTGCTCGCCGCAGGCATTTACGCCTTGTTCCGCGGCGGCGAATTCGGCCGGTCCTGGTCGAACCGGCTGATGCGGCTGCGCGTGCTGTTTCAGTTCATCGCGGTGCTGGTGATCGTCGCGGGCTTCTGGCTGAAAACCCAGCTCGCCGGCGGTTGAACGGACCCGGCGCGATTTGCACCGTCCGCGCCGCCCGCCTAGCTTGGCGCGCCCAGGCGAGGAGGCCCCATGGTCCGACTGACGAAAATCTACACCAAGGCAGGTGATTCCGGCCGCACCCGGCTCGGCGACATGAGCGAGGCGGACAAGCACGATCCGCGCGTGGAGAGCTACGGCACGGTGGACGAGGCGAACGCGGCCATCGGCCTCGCCGTCTGCGCGCTGGGCGCCGAACATGAACTCGCCGCGATCCTTCTGCGGGTTCAGAATGATCTGTTCGATCTCGGCGCCGATCTGTGCGTGCCGGACCGGGGCGAAAGGCTGGACTGGGAACCGCTGCGCATGACGCCGGACCAGACGAAGCGGCTGGAGGCGGAGATCGACGCGCTGAACGCCAGGCTCGACCCGCTGGACAGCTTCATCCTGCCGGGCGGCTCCGAAGCCGCCGCGCGCCTGCATCTGGCGCGCACCATCACGCGCCGGGCCGAACGCCGGGTCATCGCGCTCGCCTCCACCGGTGAACCGGTGAGCGCGGCGGTGATCACCTATCTCAACCGCCTGTCGGATCTGTTGTTCGTAGCCGCGCGCATCGCCAACGACGAAGGCCGCGGCGACGTGAAATGGACGCCGGGCGCGGGGCGCTAGCGCCATTCCTTCCATGACGGAAATCTGATTTTTCGAAGCGAAGGGTGGCGCGCGGGCGGGGCTCGACCCAAATAGCGTCGTGCGGCGCAACGCCGCATCCATTATTCAGCTGGAGGGATGCTTCCATGAAGACCGCCTACGCCGCCGCCTCGCTGGCGGCCTTCCTCGTCGCCCCGTTCGCCGCGACCGCGACCGCGGCCTTCGCCGAGCCGGCCGAGTACGAGTTCGACAAGTCGCACACCACGATCCGCGCGACCTGGGACCATCTGGGCCTGTCGGAGCAGTCGATCCATTTCACCGACTATGACGGCGTGCTGCTGCTGGACTTCGAAGAGCCGGAGAACTCCACCGTCGACATCACCTTCAACCTGCCCGGCGGGTTCTGGGTCGGCGCGAACCAGGAGCGCTTCGTAGGCCATCTGAACAGCGACGATCTTTTCAACACGGCCGAATATCCCAACGCCCGCTTCGTGGCGACCAGCTTCGAGACCGAGGACGGTCAGACCGGCACCATGACCGGCGACCTGACGCTTCTGGGCCAGACCCATCCGGTGACGCTGGACGTGGTGCTGAACCAGAAAGGTCCCCACCCGATGAGCGGCGACATGGTGGCCGGCTTCTCCGCCTCCGGCACGCTGCAGCGCTCCCAGTGGGGTCTCGGCTATGCGGTTCCGGCCGTGTCCGACGAGATCACGCTGGACATCGAGACCGAGCTGGCGCTCGTCACCGATGAAGCGATGAGCGAGGACGAGGCCGAATAAGGTCGGCGTCCCGCGCAAGGAAATGTGAAGGCCGGCCGCGGGCGCCCGCGGCCGGCCTTCGTGCGTTTTTACGCTGCGGTGCACATCAAAGGCGCCTTTGTCCGGACAAGCGCGGCGTGCGACGCGTTGACTTAGCAAGGTGTCGAGGGCAGGTTCCGCGCCTAGATTCAAGCCTGACTTTCGTCGGGCGCATCCGGATCCGCACCGCGATACGCCCGCTCAACACAACAAAAACCGGAGCCGTTGATGAAGATCCTCGTCCCCGTCAAACGGGTGGTTGATTATAACGTCAAGGTCCGGGTCAAGCCCGATCAGACCGGCGTCGACCTGGCGAACGTGAAGATGAGCATGAACCCCTTCTGCGAGATCGCCGTGGAAGAGGCGATCCGTCTGAAGGAAAAGGGCGCCGCCGAAGAGATCATCGCGGTCTCCATCGGCCCGGCCCAGGCCCAGGAGACGATCCGCACCGCGCTGGCCATGGGCGCCGATCGCGGGGTCCACGTCACCACCGACCAGACGGTGGAGCCGCTCGCCGTGGCGAAGATCCTGAAAGGCGTGATCGAGGCGGAAAGCCCCGATCTCGTCATCCTCGGCAAGCAGGCCATCGACGACGACTCCAACGCCACCGGCCAGATGCTGGCCGCCCTCATGGGCTGGCCGCAGGCGACCTTCGCTTCGAAGCTGGAGAAGGACGGCGAGGGCCTCAAGGTCACGCGCGAAGTCGACGGCGGCCTGCAGACGATCAAGATCGCCCTGCCGGGCATCGTCACCACCGATCTGCGCCTGAACGAGCCGCGCTACGCCTCGCTGCCGAACATCATGAAGGCCAAGCGCAAGCCGATCGACGCCAAGACGCCGGACGATTTCGGCGTCGACGTGTCCCCGCGTCTGGAAGTGCTCAAAGTCACCGAACCGCCCAAGCGCGAAGCCGGCGTGAAGGTGGAGAGCGTCCAGGAGCTGGTCTCGAAACTGAAGAACGAAGCGGGGGTGCTCTAAATGTCCGTTCTCGTCATCGCCGAACACGATAACAAAGCGCTGAACGACGCCACGCGCGCCGCCGTCACCGCCGCGCAGAAGATCGGGGGCGACATCCACGTCCTCGTGGCCGGCAAGGACGCCGGCGCGGTCGCCGAAGCCGCCTCCAAGCTGGACGGCGTCGCCAAGGTGCTGCACGCCGAAAGCGATCATCTGGAGAAATGGCTCGCCGAAGCCATGGAGACCCTCGTGGTCTCCATCGCCGACGGGTATGACGCTATCCTTGCGCCGGCCACCACGGTGGGGAAAAACTTCATGCCCCGCGTGGCCGCGAAGCTCGACGTGGCGCAGATTTCCGACATCACCGCGGTGGAGAGCGCCGACACCTTCGTGCGCCCGATCTACGCCGGCAACGCCATGATGACGGTGAAGTCCTCCGACGCCAAAAAAGTCGTCACCGTGCGCCCGACCACGTTTGAAAAGGTCGGCGACGGCGGCTCGGCCAGCGTGGAGACGATCGACGCCCCGGCGCCCAGCGCGTCCTCGGAGTTCGTCTCCGAAGAGCTGTCGAAATCCGACCGTCCCGAACTCGCCGGCGCCAAGATCGTCATCTCCGGCGGTCGCGGCATGGGCAATGGCGAAAACTTCGCCATCCTGGAAAAGGTCGCCGACAAGCTGAACGCCGCCGTGGGCGCCTCGCGCGCGGCCGTGGACGCGGGCTTCGTGCCGAACGACTATCAGGTGGGCCAGACCGGCAAGGTCGTCGCGCCCGAGCTTTACATCGCGGTGGGCATTTCCGGCGCGATCCAGCACCTGGCCGGCATGAAGGACTCCAAGGTCATCGTGGCGATCAACAAGGACGAGGAAGCCCCGATCTTCTCCGTCGCCGATTACGGCCTGGTCGCGGACCTCTTCAAGGCCGTGCCCGAGCTGGAGGAAGAGCTGGGTAAGATCGGGTATTAAGCCCGGTCTTCCAAGCGAAAACGACAAAGCCCCGGAGCGTCCGCTCCGGGGCTTTTTTTGTTCGTGAGCCGGCGACGGCTTTTCCTCCCCCGCCTGCGGGGGAGGTGGCCGGCGCGAAGCGTCGGACGAAGGGGGGCGGCGTATCCCCCTCGACCCGGAGCTGCGCTACGGCCCACTCCCCCCGCAGGCCGGGGGGAGAAATGGGCATCCGGCCTCATGTTGAAATCCCAGGCTAAATCCCCGCCACCGCCTCTCTGATCGGCGTCTCGCCTTTGATGATCTCGAAGGTCTCGCCCACCGTGTCGGGATGGTCGATCACCTCGGCGAGCGTTTCGGCGACGTCGGCGCGGCTGATCTGCGCCTCTTCGCCTTCGAAGTGAAAACCGGTGCGGATATGCCCCGTCGCGCCGTCGTCGGTGAGGGCGCCGGGGCGCACGATCGTCCATTTCAGATCGCTGGACTGCAGGTGCTCGTCGGCGGCCTTCTTGGCGCGCAGATAAGGCTGCAGCGCGTCCGGGCCTTCCTCGGGCCGGTCGACATAGATCGAGCTGAGCATGACGAACCGGTCCGTGCCGGTGTCGCGCGCGTGTTCGGCGAGGGCGATCGCCCCGTCGCGGTCCACGCGCTCCAGATCGTTTCCGCCCGATCCGGCGGCGAACACCACCGCGTCCGCGCCGGACAGCGCGGCGTCGAACTGTTCGGGCGTCGCCAGGTCGAGCATGACCGGCTCGGCGCCGAGCGCGCGCATGGCGTTGAACTGGCCGGCGTCGCGAACCCCGGCGGTCACTGCATGGCCGCGGGCGTTGAGGGCGCGAACGAGCATCGAGCCCACGGCGCCGTTTGCGCCGGCGACAAGCACTTTCATGGTGGATCTCCTTGGTTTCAGGTCCTCCCGCCAACCGCCGGGCCCGGCGCTTCGTTCCGCCCGCCGAGCGCCGATTGCGGCGCCTTTGCGGCGAGGTCCGGGCCATGTGGCGGCGGGCGGGTCCGGCCGGGAACGGGGCGGGTGAATAACGGTTATGAGCATCTCGACATGACCGGGCGCGCCATTTTCGGCCGCGCCTTGAACCGATGGAGCCCATAATGTCTCAGGCGTTCATTCCCATAGCTTTCCTCGCCGGCACGGCGGCGCTGGCGATCTCGGTGCCCGCCCTGACCGATCCGCCCGCCCGCGCGGCCTACGGCCATGGCGACACGGTGGAGGGGTACGCCCCTGAATATTATCAGCGCCATGGCGAGCGCGAGTTCCGCTATTACGAAACCGCCTGCTCCGGCCGCGGCGAGGCCAATCTCGACGCGACGCTCGGATCCTTCCTGGGCGAGGCGCAGATCGGCGCCGAACTCGGCGCCGCCCTGTCGGATTGTGACCGCTCGCAATTCGGCACGGCCGCGCAGATCGCCTTCGACAACAACGAGCCGGCCTATTGGCGCAATCCGCGCACCGGGTATCGCGGCGTCGTCCACGCCGGCGCGCCCATCGACGGCTACGCCCATGAATGCCGCCGCGCCGAAGCGGAGTTCTTCAACCGCGACGGGGGCTATGAGCGCGAAGCCGTCACCCTGTGCCGCGACGGCGCGGACGGCTGGACGCCGGTCCGATAGCCGCGAACGCGGGAACAGGCGGTCTTGCAAGGGGTTGTCTTCAGATGAGGGGGATGCCCGATGGAAAGGCGTCCCGATGATCCGCAATCCCGCCACCACCGCCGTCTGCGCCGCGTTCCTGAGCGCGGCCGGCTGGGCGCAGGGCGCGTCTGCGCCTGACCTCGCCGGCTACGCGCCCGAGCTTTCGGAGCGCCACGGCGCGGTGCTGTTTGAAACCCTCGCCGTCGTGGACTGCGCGCCGCGCGGCGTTGGCGATCCCCTGGGCGGGGCGCGCCTCGACCGGCGCCTGGGCGCGGCGCTGAGCGCCTGCACCCGCACGCGCATCGCCAGCGCCGCCGCCGCCGCACTGGACCGGGAGGGGAAGGTGCGCTGGCGGCTCGACGACGTCCTGCTTCGCGGCGCCGCGGCGCCGGGGCCCGCCGCCGAAGGCCGGCTCGGCGACTGCCGCACGGTGCGCCTGGAAACCTACACCGCTCACGGCGACATGGACGAACGCACGCTCATCCTGTGCCGCACCGGCGCGGCCTGGCGCGTGGAGCCGGAGCGCGACCGCTTCAGTCGATCGGGATGAGCCCGGCTTCGGGCGGCCACGCCGCGTCGGCCGGGCGCCAGGCGAGCGAGGCGATCTTCCAGCCTTCCGCCGTCTCCATGATCACCAGCGAGTTCACGCCTGTGGCCACCGTCTCTCCGGTGTCGGCGCGCACCGCCTCATAGGCCGACAGGATCGTCGCCATCTCGCCATAGACATAGGTGCGCCGGCCGGTCTCGGTTTCGGTGAAGCCGATCCGCGACAACGCCTCGCCGTTGCGCGCGATGTAGTCTTCGACGCTCAAGGTCGCCACGCGCGCTTCGCCGGGCGCCGCGATGGTCATGCGCGCGCCCTCGATGAACAGGGACCGGAACCGGTCCCAGTCGCGCGCCTCCCCCACGGGCCCTGAAATCACGTCGTAAAGCGCCTCCAGCGCCTCGCCCGGCGTGTTCTGAGCCTGGGCGGGTACGGCGCAGGCGATGAGAGCGGTCGCGGCGAACAGAATGCGGATCATGTCGGTCTCCCCTGTTTCGCTTGAGGAGAGCGCGAAGCGGCCGGTCTGACAAATGAAGCTTGGGTAAGGCTCGCCCCTAATACCGCTCGATCGCCGCTTCGATCAGGGCGAAGGCCTCCTCGCTCGCCCATTGCGCGTCGCCGTCCAGCCGGCCGATTTCCGCGCCGTTGCGGTCATAGAGCACCGTGAGCGGCAGGCCGCGCGCGCCCGCGCTCATGGCCGCGGAGAAGGACTTGTCATGATAGAGCGCCAGATGATTGAGATCATTGCGCCGGTAGAATTCGCGCGCATCGTCGATCGTGCGGTCCATGGAGATCGCCACCACCTCGAACGCGTCCGAGCCGTAGCGCGCCTGAAGCGCGTCGAGATAGGGCATCTCCACCACGCAGGGCGCGCACCAGGTGGCCCAGAAATTCACCAGAACCACCTTGCCGCGCTTGTCGGCGAGGGTGATCTCGCGCCCGTCGCCGGTCTCAAGCGTGGTGAGCGGCTGGTCCGGCGCGTCGGACACGGTGCGAAACCCGCTCATGGGCCCCACCGCGAACGCGTCCATGGCGCCCGGATCGGAGCTGACGAGGGCGGACCCGATGACGTATACGATGGCCGAAAGGCCCACCAGAACCGCCGCGATGATCGCGTTTCTTACCGTCAACCAGGCTTTCATGCCCCGCTCCGTCTCCATACTGTGCGCCTTGCGCGCCTGAGGCCGTCTTTCTAAAGGATCCGCCATGACCGACACACCGAAAGATCAGCCTGCGCCGAGCGGGGTCTGGGGCGGGCGCTTCGACGCCGGTCCCTCCGCGGTGATGCAGGCGATCAACGCCTCGGTGGATGTCGACCGGCGCCTGTTCGAGCAGGATATCGCCGGCTCGCTCGCCCATGCTGCGATGTTGGCCGCGACCGGCGTGATTTCAAGCGAAGACGAACAGGCGATCCGCGACGGATTGACCGCCATCGCCGCCGATATCCGGGCGGGGAACTTCACCTGGGACCCCGCGCTTGAAGACGTGCACATGAATATCGAGGCGGCGCTGAAAGCGCGCATCGGCGCGCCGGCGGGCCGTCTGCACACCGCGCGGTCGAGGAACGACCAGGTGGCCACCGATTTCCGGCTCTGGCTGCGCGGCGCGCTGGACGCGGCGAGCGAAAGCCTCGCCGCCTATCAGGCCGCGCTTGTCAAACAGGCCGAAGCGCACGCGGACTGGGTCATGCCGGGCTTCACCCATCTCCAGACCGCCCAGCCAATCAGCCTCGGCCATCACCTGTTGTGCTGGGTGGAGGCCGCAGAGCGCGACAGGACCCGGTTTGAAGACTGCCGCAAGCGCCTCAATGAAAGCCCGCTGGGCGCCGCGGCGCTCGCCGGCACGGCGTTTCCCATCGACCGCGACCAGACCGCGCGTGTGCTGGGCTTCGACCGGCCCATGGCCAATTCGCTCGACGCGGTCAGCGCGCGCGATTTCGCGCTGGAAGCGCTCTCGGCCGCCTCGATCTGCGCGGTGAACCTCTCGCGCTTCGCCGAGGAGATCGTGTTGTGGACCTCGCGCCGCTTTGGCTTTGCCAGCCTCACCGACGCCTATTCCACCGGCTCCTCGATCATGCCGCAGAAACGAAATCCCGACGCCGCCGAGCTGGTGCGCGCCAAGCCCGGCCGCATCGCCGGGGCGCTGCAGGGGCTGATCATCGTGTGCAAGGGCCTGCCGCTCGCCTATTCGAAAGACCTTCAGGAAGACAAGGCGCTGGTGTTCACCGCCTTCGACGATCTCGCCCTGGCGCTGGCGGCGATGACCGGCATGGCCGGCGACCTCTCCTTCAATCGCGCGGCCTTGGAGCAGGCCGCCGGCGAGGCCTATTCCGACGCCACTGATCTCGCAGACTGGTGCGTGCGCGAACTCGACATGCCCTTCCGCGACGCCCACCATGTGGCCGGATCGGCGGTCAAACTCGCCGAAAAAGAGGGCTGCGCCTTGAAGGATTTGGCGCTGGAGCGCTACCAGTCCATCGACGCGCGCATCCATGAGGGCGTCTACGCGGTGTTGTCGGCGCGCGCCTCCATGGAGAGCCGCACCAGCTATGGCGGGACCGCGCCCGTGCGGGTGAAGGAACAGATCGCCGCCTGGAAAGCCCGGCTCGGGCTGTAATCACAAGGACCGCCGCCATGATCCGTCTCTGCGTCCTCTTCCTCGCCGCCGCCGCGGCGCTCGTGCTGTCCGGTTGCGGCATACGCGGCGATCTCGAACGCCCGCCCCCGCTCTGGGGCCCGGACGAGCGCCCTGAAGCCATCGACCCCGAACGCCTGCCCTCGAACGAGGACGGCGAGGACGAAGTCGACGGGGCCGGGCCGGGATGACCGAACCTTCGTCGCGGCCCTTGAGGTGAGAAGCGGCGCTGCGCCGCCCCCCGTGCCAAGGGCGGTGATCGCGACTATCTTCGCCTTTGATGACGCGTCCCGACCCGATCCGCCGCACGCCGGTGCGCCTGGCCTGGCTCGCCCTCCTTTGGGAGCGGTCGGCGCCGGTGCTGGCCGCGCCGTTTCTGGCGCTCGGCGTCTATCTGGCGCTGGCCCTGTTCGGCGTATTCGAGCGCACCGGCGATCCTGTGCGGCTTCTGGCCCTGCTCGCCGCCCTGATCGCGGCGGGCGCGGCGCTGCGCTTCACCCTGCCGCGGTTCGCCGCGCCGACCTGGCGCGAGGCCGAACGGCGGGTCGAGCTCGACAGCGCGATTGCCGGCCGGCCCTACGAGGCGCTGCGCGACGCGCCGGCGGGCGGCGATGCGGAGCTCTGGGCCGCGCACCGCGCGCGCATGGGCGCGCGCCTGTCCGGAGCGCGGGCGCGCCGCCCCCGCGCCGCCTGGGCGCGCTTCGACGCCTATGGCGCGCGCGTCTCCCTGATCGTCGTGCTGATCGCCGGGGCCTTCCTCGCCGGCGATCTGGCGCTGTTGCGGGTGTCGGACGCGTTCGCGCCGCGCGCCCTGGCCGGCGGCGGGGCCGAAGCGAGCGTGGAGTTCTGGGTGGAGCCCCCCGCCTATACCGGCAGGCCGGTGATCTATCTGCGCGAGCGGCGCAGCGTGGAGGCGCCGGAAGGCTCGTTGATCGCCGCGCGCGTGACCGGGCTCGCCCGCGACCCGGCGGTGTCCGGGGCGCCGGCCGAAATCGAAACCCTGTCGCACGATGTGCGCCAGGTCATGCTGCGCCCGACGCAGAGCGGCGAAATCGTCCTGCGGTCCGGCGTGCTGCGCGAACGCCTCGCGGTGACCCTCATCGAAGACGCGGCGCCTGAGGTGCGGCTCGCCTCCGAGCCGGAGGGCGACGCCCAGGGCCGGCTGATCCTGGAGTTCGCCGCCGAGGATGATTACGGGGTTGAGCAATTTGTTCTCGAATACGCCGCAGCGCCGGGCGCGCCGCTGGCGCCGTTTCCGGACGACTACACCGACCGGCCCTTGAGCCCCGGCGAAGTGGGCGCGCCGGATAAAGACGGGTTTCGCACAGCCACGATCGACGTGGCGCGCTCGCCCTTGGCCGGCGAGCGGGTCGTGATTCGCATGGCCGCGCTCGACGGCGCGGGCCGGCGCGGCGTGTCCGGACCCATGGAGATCACCTTGCCGGAGCGGGTCTTCCTGGACCCGCTGGCCAAGGCCGTCGCCGACGAGCGCCGCCGCTTCGTCACCGCGCAAGGCGGCGGCTATGCGCCCATGCCCGAGGGCGTGTCCACTGCGGTCGTCACCGGCGGCTTCCTCACAGACGAGCCGGATCGGCGCATCGAACGCGCCCCGGCGCGCGTGCAGCGCCTGGCCCTGGCGCTGGACGCCTTTTCCGACGCGCCGCCGGCCTATTTCGACGACGTGGTGGTGTGGATGGGCCTGCGCGCCGCGCTCAACGAGACCCGGCGCGCGCGCGAGATCGAGCAGCTCTCTCATCTCGACGAGGATCTGTGGCAGATCGCCCTCCGCGCCGAGCTGGGCAGCCTGGCTGACGCCGAAGCGGCGCTTCGCGCGGCCGAGCGCGCCCTGCAGGACGCGCTGGCGCGCGGCGCAGACGCCATGGAGCTGTCCGCGCTCATGGACGCCTATGAACAGGCGGTCTCACGCTACATGCAGCTGCTCGCCCGCGAAGCCGCCGAGGAGGGCCGGTTCGCCGAAGGCGGCGGCGGCATGGGCGGGCTTGGCGCCGACGCGCTGCAGGAGCTGATCGACGCCCTGCGCGAGGCGGCCGAGCTGGGCGACTCCGAAGGCTCGCGCGAGGCGCTGGCCCGCCTGCAGCAGCTGTTGGAGAACCTGCAGCTCACGCTGACCCAGGGCGGAGGCGAAGGCGGTCAGGGCCAGGAGAGCGCCATCGCCCAGGCGTTGCGCGAAGCCTTGGAGGAGCTGGGCGAAACCATCGGCGAGCAGCGCTCGGTGATGGAGGACACCTTCAACCAGCAGCAAGGCGACGGCCAGCCTGGGGAGCAAAGCGGCGAAGGCGCACCCGGGGAGGCGCGCGAAGGAGGCGGAGAGCCGACGCAAGGCGATGGTGGCGAGGCGGGCGCGTTTCAGCAGGGCGAGCCGGAAGCCGGCGCCGGCGGACCGCCCGGCGCTGACGGGGATCAGGCCGGGAATCAGGGTGGGGAGGAGCGCGGCGAGGGCGCCGGCGGGCTCGCCGAGCGCCAGCAGGCCCTGGCCGAAGGTCTGGAGGGCCTCGCCGGTCAATTGCCGGGCGGAGAGGACGGCGCGGCGGGCCGGGCCGCGCTGGAGGCCGCGCGCGAGGCGATGGAGGCGGCGCGCCGGGCGCTGGAGGCCGGCGACGCGGAGGCTGCGCTCGGGGCGCAGGACGAGGCGCTGGAGGCGCTGCGCGAAGCGGCGCGGGACGCCTCGGAACGCTATGAAAGCGCGCGCGCCGGCGAGCCCGGCCGCAGCGACCCGCTGGGCCGCCAGGGCGGCGGCGCGGGCGCCGGCGGGCCGGGGACCGAGACCGGCGTGCCCAGCGAGGCCGAGCGCCAGCGCGCCCGCGACATCCTTGAGGAGCTGCGCCGTCGCGCCGCCGAACGCGGCCGGCCGCAGGAAGAACTCGACTATATCGACCGGCTTCTGGAGCGGTTCTAGGCTCGCCGCCGCGTCAGCCGGCGATCACCACTTCCACCCGGGCGCCGTTTTCCGGCGGGGCGGGGAAAGTGGTGCGAAAGCGTTCCGAGGCGCCCGGCTCCAGCGTCGGGCTTTCCAGCACAAGCGACCATTCGGCCAGCACGGCGCCGGAGGCGTCCAGCACCACCGCGTTCAGGGGCGGCGCCGTGCGGGCCCGTGCGGCGATGTTGCGCACCTCGCCCTCGACCACGAGCACCGGCGCGCCGTCCTCTTCGATCAGCTCGGCTTCCAGCTGTTCGACGGCGAGGCCCAGGACGTCCACCTCGACACCCACCGCCGCATAGGCGCCGGCGGCGCGCGGCCAGGCTTCGACGACGTCGACTCGGAACACGAAGGCCGCGCCCAGCGCCAGAACCAGACAGGCCGCGACACCGGCCCAGCCCGCGCCCTCCACCGCCAAGCGGGTGCGCTTGGCCCGATGGGCGGCGCGCGCGCGAATGGCGGCGTGGGGTTTTTCACGCAGGCTCGGCGCCGGCTCGGCGGCCGGTTTCGACGCCGGCGCGGCCTGCGGGGCGGGTTTCGGCGCGGCTTCGGCCACGGTCCAGACATGGGCGCAGGCCGCGCACTTCACCTTGCCGCGCCGGGCTTCCAGCGCGGCTTGCTCGACGCGGTATTTCGCCTCGCAGCTGGGACAGGTGACGATCATTTACGCGCGCCTCGTTTGTCCTGCATAGTCCCGGGGACGATCCCCGTTCGCTACAGCCGGATTCGCTTCGCACCCCATGGCCGACGCCCCCGAAGACACACGCGCCGCGCCGGCTGTGGCGTTCGACGCGGTCGGCATGCGCTACGGGCGCGGCCCGGAGGTGCTCAGCGACCTAACCTTTCAGTTACCAAGCGGAAGTTTCCATTTCCTCACCGGACCGAGCGGGGCGGGAAAATCTTCACTCCTGCGGCTGATCTATCTCGCCGAGCGTCAGTCACGCGGATTGATCTCCCTGTTCGGGCGCGACACCGCGCTTCTGCCGCGCGAGGCGCTGCCCCGGATCCGGCGGCGCATCGGCGTGGTGTTTCAGGATTTCCGCCTGCTCAATCATCTCACCGTGTTCGAGAACGTCGCTCTGCCGCTGCGCGTGGCCGGGCAGGCGCGCGCGAGCTACGCCGACGACGTGGCCGAGCTGTTGTCCTGGGTGGGGCTGGGCGAGCGGATCGAGGCCTATCCCCCCACCCTGTCGGGCGGCGAGCAGCAGCGCGCGGCGATCGCGCGCGCGGTGATCTCCAAGCCGGACCTTCTGATCGCCGACGAACCGACCGGCAACGTGGATCCGGCCATGGCGCGGCGGATCCTGCGCCTTTTGGCCGAGCTGAACAAGCTGGGCACCACGATCCTGGTGGCGACCCATGATCTGGCGCTGGTGCGCTCGCTGGACGCCCCGGTGCTCGAGCTCGCGGGCGGCAAGCTGATCTCCGGCGGGAGGCGCGCGGCGTGACCAAGACGCCTAAATCCGCGCCCCTCCTGCCTCCCGACGCCGGGCGCGACCGGCCGCTGTTCGCGGTGGCGGCGATCCTGGTCTTCCTCGCTTGCCTGGCGGCGCTGGGCGCGGCGGGCGCCTGGCGCGCGGCGGAAGGCTGGACCAACCAGCTCACCGACCAGATCACCGTCCAGATCCTGCCCGGGGAGGACCGCGACGCCGACGCCGACGCGCGCGAAGCCGCCCGGTTGATCGCCAATCTGCCCGGCGTGACGGGCGCCGAGGCGCGCACGCGCGAACAGTCCGAGGCGCTGCTCCAGCCCTGGCTCGGCGCGGCGGGGCTGCCCGAGGATCTGCCCGTGCCGCGGCTGGTCGCGGTGACCGTCGATCCGGCCGATCCCCCCGCGCCCGGCGCGGTGGAGGCTTTGCTCGCCGATCTCCAGATCGAGGTGGCCGTCGACGATCATGGCCGCTGGGAGAGCGCGGTGCGCCGCGCCGCGGCGGCGGTCCGCTATTTCGCTTTGGGCCTTGTCGGCCTGCTTACGCTGGCGGCGGCGGCCGTGATAGCCTTTGCGGCGCGCGCCTCGCTGGCGGCGCGCTGGGACGTGGCGGAGGCCTTGCATCTTGTGGGCGCTCCGGATCGTTACGTCACCGCGCTGTTCCAGGGCCGCTTCTTCTGGCTGGGGCTGAAGGCCGGACTCGCCGGCGCGGTGTTCGCCGCGCTCGCCGCGGCCGGGCTCGCCTACGCCGGCGGCGCGGCCGGGGCGGTGTTCTTTCTGCCGAGCCTGGAGCTCGGATGGTCGGCCGCGGCGATCCCCGCCGCCGCCGCAATGGTGTCGGCTCTGATCGCGGCGCTCTCGGCGCGCCTGGCGGTGGCCGCGGAGTTGAGGGCGCGTTGGTCATGAGGCGGATCGCGACGATCTTGCGGGCGCTGGCCTTCATCATCCTCGTCGCCTTCGTGACGGGGTTCGCCCTTTATGTGCACGAAGCTCGATCCCTGGTCCCCGACGAGCGCACCCGCGCCGACGGCATCGTGGCGCTCACCGGCGGGGAGGGGCGGGTGCGCACCGCGGTGGATCTGCTGCGCGAACGACGCGGCGGCCGGCTCCTGATCTCCGGCGTCAATCCGGTGAGCCCTCCTGAAGACATTGCGCGCGCCGCCGGCGCGCCGGCCGAGCTGTTCAATTGCTGCATCGACACCGGGGAGGAAGCCGAGGACACCCGCGGCAACGCCCGCGAAGCCGCCGCCTGGGTGACGCAGAACGGATATTCCACGGTGATCATCGTGACCAACGACTTCCACATGCCGCGCGCCCTGCTTGAACTCCAGGCCGCCATGCCCGATACCCGCCTCATCGCCTACGCCGCGCCCACGCCGCCGCCCTGGTCGAGCCCGGGCGAGGCGCGGCGCTGGCTGCAGGAGTACGCCAAGTACGCCGCCGTGTTCGTGCGCGAACGCGTCGGGGTTCTCAGCGCCGCCTGAGGCGGGAAGGGGAGGGGTCTTGAATACGCTGCGCTCGATCGTGTTCGTCGTGTGGATGTACGGCCTGATGGTCGTGATGGGGATTGTCTGCGCCCCCTCGCTCATCGGACCGCGGAGCTGGACCAAGGCGGTGTTTCGCGTCTATCTCGCCCTGGTGTTCGGCGGGCTGAAGCTGATCTGCGGCGTCGATTACGAGGTGCGCGGGCGCGAAAACATCCCCTCCGGCGGCGCGCTGGTGGCCAGCAAGCACCAATCCATGTTCGAGACGCTGGCCTTCTGGTCGATCCTGGACGATCCCGCGATCATCCTGAAAAAGGAGCTGAGCTATCTGCCGTTCTTCGGCTGGTACGCGATGAAGCTGAAAAACATCAAGGTGGACCGCGGCGCCGGCTCCAAAGCCCTGCGCGACATGCTCAAACAGGCGCGCATACGCGCCCGGGAGGGCCGCCAGGTGGTGATCTTTCCGCAAGGCACCCGGCTTCAGCCCGGCGTGGCGGACACCTACAAGCCCGGCGTCGTCGGGCTCTACACCGCGATGAAAGTCCCTTGCGTGCCGGTGGCGCTCAATTCGGGCCTGTACTGGCCGCCCAGCGGCGTCACCCGCAAGCCCGGCCGGATCGTGGTGGAGTTCCTTCCCGCCATCGCGCCGGGGCTCGACAAGAAGGCGTTCCTGGCCGAGCTCGAGACCCGCATCGAGACCGCGTCGGACGCGCTCCTGCCCGGCGGCGCGGCGCAGGCTGAGGCGGAGGCGGCGTGATGGGCGGTCTGTTTCAGCGGTCCCGCCTCGGACTGATCCTGCCCTTCGCCGCGCTTGTCGCCGTCATGATCGTCCACGCGATCTACTGGATCGTCATCTCCGGCGTGGTGGAGGACCGCGCGCGCGCATGGATCGCGGCGCAGGAACGGGCCGGGTATGAGATCGAGCATCAGGGCCTGCGCGTCGGCGGGTATCCGTTTCGATTCACCCTGCATGCGGCCGCGCCCACGATCACCGCCCCGGTGAGCGAAGGCGGCTGGCGCGCCGAACTGCAGCGGCTGGCCGGTACGGCGCAGTTCTACAATCTCGACCACTGGATCGTGACCTTCGGCGGCCCGGCCCGCCTGACCGCGCAAGGTGAAACCGGCCCGGTGGTCTACCAGGTCGGCGCCGAAACCGCGCGGCTTTCGCTCGCCGCCTCGTCGGGCGCCACCACGCGGGTGGGCGGCGATCTCGACGCGGTGACGTTCAGCGCCGAATCCGGCCCGGCGCCGGCTGTGGAGTCCGCCGGCCAGGTGCGCCTGTCCGGCTTCATCGACGCCGACGACCGGTTCAGCTTCGCGGTGGAGGCGCGCGAGGTGCGCCTGGCCGAAACGGCGCTGTCGCCGGAGGTGCGCGCCGCGTTCGGCGACACCGCGGCGCTGGCGCGCATGGCCGGGGCGCTGACCGATTGGAGCGTGCTCTCTCAGGTGGGCGATCCCTACGCCTGGACCGCGGCGGGCGGCCATGTGGAGGTGGCGGCGGCGCAGCTGGTCTGGGGTCCGGCCGATCTCAATGGAAGCGGCGAGATCACCCTGGACGGCGAGCTGCGCCCGGCGGGCCGGCTGTCGCTCATCGTCACCGATCCCGACACGCTGATCACCGCCCTGGTGGACGCGGGCCTTGTCTATCACGAGCAAGGCGAGGCGCTGCGCCTGTTCGCGCTCATGGCGCCGCGGCGCGACACCGGCATCGCCCTGCCGTTCCGGCTTCAGGACGGCGGGCTGTTCCTCGGCCCGGCCCGGCTTGGCAGCGTCGGCGCGGTGGATTGACCGCTTACGCCGTGCGCGGCGTACCGGTCCCGCGCTGGTTCAACAGCCGCCAGACGATGAGCGGGACGGCGACGATGAGCGCGCCGAAGCCGTAGAGCGGACCCAGAAACACGCCGGCGAGCAGCACGAGGGCGACGAGCCCGACGATGAGCAGCGCCGTCAGGCCATGCTCGCGGATGTCCTCCACGATGATCACGAAGGCCGGAAGCAGCATCAGGATCGAGATCGAGGCGAAGACCAGCCCGGCGCCCAGCGACACCGCCATGGGGATGAGGAACTGGGCTTGCGGGCTCTGCTCTGAGATGATCGGCAACAGGCCGAGCGCGGTGGTGAGCGTGGTGATGAGCACCGGCCTGAAGCGCCGGCTCGCCGCCTCGGCCACGGCCTCCACCGGCGCCAGGCCGCGCTTGTTCTTGTTCGTATTATACCGGTCGATCAGCACGATGGAGGCGTTCACCACCACCCCGGCGAGCGCCACCGAACCGAAGATCGACGGGAAGGAGAGGTCGTAGCCCAGGAGGAAATGGCCGAGGATCGCGCCGCCGATTCCGAAGGGGATGGCGACCAGGATGATCATGGGCTGGATATAGCTGCGAAGCTGGGTCGCCAGAAGCGCATACATGATCACCACGGCGACCAGCAAGCCCTGGCCCAGCGACTGGAAGTCCTGGGCCTGTTCGCGCCCGGCGCCGGCCAGGCGGTAGTCGAGGCCGGGATTTTCGTCGACCAGCTCCTGAAGCATGCGTTCGGCCTCGGCGCGGGCGTCGCCGGGCGTGACGATGCTTTCGTCCACGTCCGCCGTGGTCTCGATGATGCGCCGCCCGTCAATGCGCTCGATCTGGGTGTAGCTGCGCGTCTCGGTGATGCTGGCGGCCACGCTCAAAGGAAGTGCCGCACCGTCGGGCGTGCGGATGCGCAGCTGGGACAAGGCGGCGAGATTGTCACGCAGGCGTTCGGGATAGCGCACGAAGACACGCACTTCCTCGCGGCCGCGCTGAATGCGCTGCACTTCTTCGCCGAAAAAGGCCTGGCGGACCTGACGGGCGATGTCGCTGGGGGTCAGCCCCGCCGCTTCGCCGGCCGGGGTGAGCTGGAAATTCAGCTGGCGCTTGCCGAGATCGAATCCGTCATCGATCTCGGTCACGCCTTCGATCGTGCCCAGGCGATCGGCGAAGCGGCGCACCGCGTCCTCCAGCACCGCGTTGTCGGGATGGGACAGCTCATAGGCGATGTCGGCGTTCTGCGGGCCGGCCGATGAGACGATCGACAGGCGCTCCACGCCGGGAATCTGACCGATCCGGTCGCGCCACTCGCTCTCGAGCTGGGCCGAGCCCACTTGCCGGTTCGTCGCGCTGGTCAGCTGCAGCTGGATCTGGGCGAGGTTGGAGGCGACGGTGGTGGACTGCGTCGAGCCCGGCCCGCCGAACAGGCTCGTGCGCCCGCCGATCGTGGCGATGACGGACTCGATCACCGGTCCGCCGCGCGCCTCGTAGTCGGCGTTCAGCTCGTCGGCGGCCTCCAGCATGCGCTCGGACGCGGCGCGGGTCTCTTCGAACGGCGCGCCTTCGGGCAGGGTCAGGCTGGCGGTGATCTCTTCGGCCTCGATGGAGGGGAAGAAGACGAAGCGCACCACGCCCGTGACCGCCAGGGAGAACACTAGCGCAAGCACCACCAGCCCGCCGAGCGCGGTGAGCCAGCGCGTGCGCGCTGCGAAGCGCGCCCAGCTCTGCACCGGACCTTCCGCGAACCGGCGCAGGCCTTCGGCGACGACGCCCTGAATGCGTTTGAGCGGACCGCGCGACCAGTCCTCGCCGTGCGACAGGTGCGAGGGCAGGATCAGGAACGCCTCCACCAGCGAGACCGCCAGGATGGAGATCACGACGATGGGGATGGGGCGGACGATTTCGCCGAACTCCCCGCCGGAGAAGATAAGCGGACCGAAGGCGGCCATGGTGGTGAGCACGCCCACCAGAACCGGCGCGGCGACGCCGGTGACCCCGGCGATGGCCGCCTGTTTGGGCGTTCGCCCCTTGGTGCGCTCGCGATCGGTGTTCTCGCCCACCACGATGGCGTCGTCCACCACAATGCCGAGCACGATGATGAGCCCGAACGTGGTGATGAAGTTCAAGGTGACGCCGACCATGCCGAACACGGCGAAGCCGCCGAGAAACGAGATCGGCACGCCCATGGCGACCCAGAACGCCAGGCGCAGATCGAGCATCAGCACCAGAAGCAGAAACACCAGGGTGAAGCCGATGATCGCGTTGCGCGCCAGCAGCGCGACGCGCTCGCGGAACACGGTGGACTGGTCGGCCGCGATGGTCGCCGTCACGCCCGGGGGCAGCCGGGCGTCGGACTCCAGCCAGTCCACAGCGCTGGAGCGAACCTGCAGCAAGTCCTCCGAGCCCTGGGTCTGGACGTCCACGAACACCGCCGGTTCGCCGTTATAGGTGGAGATCAGGGACTCGTCCTGGAACCCGTCCTTAATCTCGGCGACCTCGCCCAGGCGCACGCGTGCGCCCGTGGCGGAGGATCTGATGATGATGTCCTGGAACGCCTCGCCGGTCTCGCGCCGGGCGTTGGTGCGCAAAAGAATATCGCCGCCGGCGGTGCGGATCTCGCCGCCGGAGAGGTCCAGCGAGGCGGCGCGCACCGCCTGGCTCACCTCGTTGAAGGTCAGCCCGTAGCGGCGCAGCGCGTCTTCGGAGACGGAGATGGAGATCTCGTACTGGCGCACGCCGCGCAGGTTCACCGTGGAGATGCCTTCGCGCGAGAGAAGCTCGCGCTCGGCCTGCTCGCCGGCCTCGCGCAGCGTGCGCTCGGAGACCGGGCCGGTGAGCGCAAAGGTGAGCACCGTGGTCACCGGCTGCGGCACGCGGATCTGGACCTGTTCGGCTTCGGCGGGCGGGAAGTCGGCGATGGAGTCCACCGCCGTCTCCACATCGTCCTTCACAAGCTGCGCGTCTGCGAACTGGCGCAATTCCACCGTCACCGTGCCGCGCCCTTCCGAGGCGACCGAGCGGACCCGTTCCACCCCGTCCAGACCGAGCACGGATTCCTCGATGCGCCGCGTGACGCTCTCCTCCACGTCGCCGGGCGTCGCGCCGGGGTAGATCACGCTGACCTGGACCTGACCGGGCGGGATGGTGGGGAAGACCTCGGTGGGCATGGTCACGGCGGTCACGAACCCGCCGAGCAGGAACAGCCACATCAACAGATTGGCCGCCACCGGATTGTCGACGAACCAGCCGACGAGCCCCTTGCCCGGCCAGTCGGCGTTGGCGGACGGCGGAGCGCCGCCGTCTCCGCCGCCGTCGCCTTGATCGTCCCGGCTGTCGGGCCGTTCGCTCATCCGCGCTCGCCTTCACGCGCCTCTGGCGCGTTTTCGATGTCAGCGTCGCCGCGCGCCTCGCCGCGTTCGGCGGCGCGCTCGGCCGGGCTCATACCCTGCTGACCGGGCCCGGCGTCTTCGCGCACCGGTGAAGGCGGATCGACGCGCTCGGCGATCTCGGCGTCGCGTCCCAGCGCGCCTTCGGGCAGGGGCGAGACGATCAACCCGTCATGGACGTCGAAGGCGCGCGCGATGACGCGCCCGCGCGGCCGGTCGAGCACTTCGATGCGTTCGGAGACGATGGCGCCGTCCTCCACCAGCCGCACCTCGTTGAGGCCCGCCACCGCGGCGGCCGGCAGGATCATCACGTCTTCAAGCCGCGGGCCTTCGATGAGCACGTCGGCGAACAGGCCCGGCTGCAGCACGCGCCCGCCCGCCTCCGGCTCTATATAGAGGTCGAGAAAGCGCGTGCGTTCGTCCAGGCGCGCGCCCACGCGGGCGACGCGTCCGGCGAAGCCCGGCCCGCCAGCCTCCAGCGACAGGCGCACCGGCGCGTTCTCCGCCTCGCCGATCCGGGCGAGGTCGGTGGGCGAGATCGGCGCGATCAGCTCCACCGCTTCGAAATCATAGGCCTGGCCGTAGGACTGGCCGGCGCTCACCAGGGCCCCCGCCTCCACCCGGCTCTGGGTGACCCGCCCGGCGAAGGGCAGCGAAACAGTGGTGCGTTCCAGATTGAGCCGGGCCTGGTCGAGATCGGCCTGCGCCGACAAAAGCTGGCCGCGCGCCGCCTCCAGCTGAGGCTCGCGCGCGGCGAGCGGCGTGATCGGCCGGCCGGGATAGAGATTGTTCCATTCCTCCCGCGCCAGTTCGGCCTCGGCCTGCGCCTGGGCGAGGTTCGAGCGCGCCTGGGCCAGCGCCGAGCGCGCGCGCGTCACGGCGACTTCATAGTCGCGCGGATCGATCCGGAACAGCACTTCGCCCGGCTCGAACGCGGCCCCGGCGCGCACCGCGTCGGAGACCGCGACGACACGGCCGCTCACTTGCGGGGTCAGGTCCACGAAGGCGGTGACGCTCACCGTGCCGGTCAGCGCCACGGAGACGCGGTGGTCGGCCAGGACCGGTTCGGTGACGCGGACCGGCACGTCGGGACGCTCCGGCGGCGCCGCGCCGGGCTCGCCGCCGGAGGAGGAGAGCCAGAGCGTGACCAGGCCCGCCGCGATGATGACCGCCACCACGCCCGCTATCTGCAGCCAGCCGATCCAGCCGCGCTCGTCGTCGCCGTCGTCCCGGTCGCTGCGCGCGCCATCATCCTGGCGCAATCTCGCCGTTTCGTCGGTCATGATGCACTATATCCCGGCTTGGCCGGAGCGGACCGGCGCGCTTGGGCGAAGGTATACCGGCGACCGCCGTTTGCCATCGTTCAAGGCGTCGCAGGCTGAAATTTTCCGGTTCGGGCCTGACGTCCATGTCACGTTTTTTTCCGCCGGGTGTTACATCAGCCGAGCCGAGGGGCGCGAGGCGAAGCGAGGACTGCAATCACGATCTCGAACGTCATCAACGGTTTGGGGCCGCGCTGCGTTGCGCTGGCCTTGGTGCTGGCGCTCTCCGGGCTGCAGTGGGCGGCCGCGGCGCCGCTGGCGCGCGTGGAGGGGCTCGAGGACGCCGCCCTGCGCGCCGCCCTGAGCGAAGCGCTGGGCGAGGCGGAGAGCCCGCCCGAAGACCGCTGGCGGGCGCGCGAGCAGGCGCGCGACGCCGCGGCGCGGGCGCGGCGCTTCATGGAGAGCCGGGGCTATTACGCCGCAATCGTCGATCCGCGCCTCGATGAAGAGGGCCGGCCGGTGATCCGGGTGCGCGCCGGCCCCCGCTTCACCTTCCAGAGCGTCGACGTCCTGTTCGATCAGCCCCCCGGCGCCCGCGAGCCGGGGCGGGAGACGCGCGCGGCGCTGGGCCTAGAGGCGGGCGACCCGGTTGTGGCGCGCGCGGTGATCGACGCGCGCGCCCGGGTGCTCGCCGAACTCCGCCGCTCCGGCTATCCCGACGCCGAAGAGGCCGATCACGAGATCGTGGTCGATCACGCCGTGGACGCAGCGCGCGCCGATTTCCGATTCCGCACCGGCGACTACGTCACATTCGGCGACCCTGAATTCGCCGGCGGCCTGGCTGAGCTTGATCCCGAATATATCGACCGGCTCGCCCCCTATGAGATCGGCGATCCGGCGAGCCGTCCCGCCCTGTCCGAATTCGCCAGCCGGCTGCAGGGGCTGGAGGCGATCGCCGTGGCCGACGCCCGTCTGGCGCCGCCGGGCGTCACCGACGAGGCCGGCAACCGGCTGGTGGACGTGCGCGCCGACCCGGCGCCCAAGCACCGGCTGGAAGGGCTGATCTCCTACTCCACCGACGAGGGCGCGGGCGCGGAGGTCGCCTGGACGCGCCGCAATCTCTTCGGCCAGGCCGAACTCCTCACTCTGGCGGGCACGTTCGCGGAGCTGGAGCGCTCGGTCTCGGCGGAGTTCGTCGCGCCCCATTGGCGGCGCTACGCCCAGGAGCTCACCCTGTTCGCCGAGGCCGCCCAGGAGCGCACCGACGCTTTCGATCAGGACGTGATCCGCCTCAGCGCCATCGTCGCGCGCCAGGTGCGCGAGCGGCTCAGCGTTTCCGCCGGGGTGGAGCTGACCACCGCCGAGATCCGCGATGCGCGCGGCGAGCGTCGGCTGAACACGATCTCCGCGCCGCTGGGCGCGGCCTATGACGGGCGCGACGACGTGCTCGACCCGCGCGAAGGACTCTTCGCCGATCTGGCGGTGGAGCCGGGCTGGTCGTTCGGCGACAATGACGTGCGTTTCGTGCGCGTCGAAGCGGGGCTGCGCGGCTATCAGGCGGTCTCCGACGATCTGGTGCTCGCGGGCCGGGTGCGCGTGGGCACGCTGCAGGGCGCCTCGGCGTTCCGCGTGGGCGTGGATGAACGCTTCTACGCCGGGGGCGGCGGGTCGGTGCGCGGCTACGCCTATCAGAGCCTGTCCCCGCTGCGCGAAGGCGTGAACACCGGCGTGCTCGAACCCTTCGGCGGCGCCTCTTTGTCGGAAGTGAGCGCGGAGGCGCGCTGGCGCTATTCCGACCGCCTCGGCTTTGTCGGATTCGTGGACGGCGGCGCCGCGGTCACCGATTCCCAGCCCGATTTCGGCGCGATGAAGTACGGCGCCGGGATCGGCGTGCGTTATTACCCGGGCTTCGGACCGCTGCGCGTGGACATCGCCACGCCGCTCAATCCGCGCGAACGCGACGACGTGGTCCAGGTCTATATCTCCATCGGGCAGGCGTTTTGAGCGAGCAGGAGCAAACCCCGCCGCGCCGGCGACGGCGCTGGGTCGCGCGCCCGCTGATCTGGGTTGCAGGGGTGCTGACGCTGCTCGTGCTTCTGGCCGGGCTCGCGGTTTTGCTCGTCTCCGGACCGCTGGGCCGTGATCTCGTGCGCGATCAGCTCGACGGGCGCGAGATCGCCGGATACGGCGCGCTTGATCTCGGCGCGATCGAGGGAAACGTGCTCGGCGGGTTCACCCTGGAAAGTCTGGCGCTGGAGAACGAGACCGGCGTCTGGCTGCGCGCCGAAACCGTGGAGATCGACTGGAATGTGTGGGCGCTCTTGAGCCGGCGCATCGAGGTGGAGGCGGTTTCCGCCGAACGCGTCGCCCTTCTGCGCGTCCCCGAACGCGGCGAGACCGAAGGCGGCGGCGGATCCTTCGACTGGGACATCGATCTGGCGGACGCGAGCATCGAAACCCTGCACATCGCCGAAGGCGTCGCCGGCCCGCCGGCGGATTATTCGGTGACCGCTGACTTCTCCCGCCTTGGCGGGGATTTGAGCGGCGCGCTCCAGGCCGAGCGTCTCGACGCGCCGGGGGATTCCATCGACGCGCGCTTTGAATACGCCGACGAGATCGAGCTGGACGCGCGCATCGAGGCCGCGCCCGGCGGACCGCTGGCGACGCTTCTGCGCGCGCCCGAGCTTGGCGCCGCCGCCGTGGTGGAGGCGCGCGGCGGGCTGGACGCCGGCTCCGGCCGCGCCGAGGTGGATGTGGGCGGCGCGGACGCGTTGCGGTTCACCGCCGACTGGACCGAAACGGCGCTCACCGCCGAGGGTCGGGTGCGGCCTGCGCGCTGGCCGCGCTTCGAAGCGCTGCAGACCTGGCTCGGCGGTCCTGCGGATTTTTCGCTCGCCCTGCCGCTGGAGGGCGGTCTGTCAGAGCCGGCCGTGCAGCGCGCCGAGCTGCGCCTCGACGCGCCGGACCTGACGGTGGAGGCGCGGCCTGATCCGGACCGGGCCGACGCCGTCACCCTGACGCTGGACGCCGCGCCGGACGGCCGGCTCGCGGCGCTCTTGCGCTCGGGCGGCCGCGGCGTGAGCGCCCAAGTCGACTTCCAGGGCGCGCTGGACGCGGGCCAAGCCCAGGTCGCGGCCGATATCGGCGGCGAGGACGCGCTGCGGTTCACCGCGGAATGGACGGCGCAAACGCTGGAGGCTGAAGGCCGGGTTCGGCCCGCGCGCTGGCCGCAGTTCGCGCAGTCGGAAACCCTGCTGGGCGGACCGGCGGACATCGCGCTCACCCTGCCGCTGAACGGCGGTTTGACCCGGCCCGAACTCATGGGCGCGCGCATCGAGCTGCAATCGCCCCAGGCCGATCTGACGATCCGCCCCGAAGCCGAGGGGCGCTATGCGGTCAACGGGCGCATCGACGCGCCGGCCGGCGGCGCGCTGGCCGAGCTGATGCGCGCCGGTTCGCAGGGCGCCGACGCCCGGATCGACCTGGTGGGCGGTTTGGAAAAGGGGTCGGGCGAAGCCCTGGTCTCCATTGGCGGACAGCCGGCCCTGGACCTTTCCGCCGACTGGACGCCGCAACGTCTTGAGGCGCAAGGTCAGGTGCGGCCCTCGCGCTGGCCTGGATTCGAGCAATTGCAGACCTTGCTCGGCGGCGCGTCGGATTTCACGCTGGACGTGCCGCTGGGCGGTTCGCTGCGCGAGCCGCGCCTTGAAGACGCGGTGATCCGGCTGGACGCGCCCCAGGCCCGGCTCACGGTCACGCCGCTGCCCGGCGAGGCGTTCGCGGTGGAGGCGCGCGCCGGCTCCGGTCTGGTGTCCGTCGCCAGCGGCGGGGCGATCGCGGCCGACAGCGTTGAGGTCGAGAACGGACGGGTCGATCTGTCCGGAGACGCCTGGCGGTTCAGCGGCGATGTCACGGCCGAAGCCTTGAATCTGCCCGGCGAATACGCCGTCTCGCGCATCGCCGGCCCGATCACCGTCACCGGCCCGATCAACCGGCTCGCCGTGGAGGGCGATCTGTCCGCCCAGGGCGCGCGCTATGACAATGACGCGGTGGCGGACGTGCTCGGCGCGTCGCCGCGGCTTGAGGCCTCGATCGTCTATGAGCGCGAGGCGCAGCGCCTGACCATCGAGCGCGCGCGGGCGGACGCCGCCGCCGGCCCCGTCGCCGGATCGGGGGTCGTGAATATCGGCGCGCGGCGGTTCGACGTGACCCTGTCCAGCGCCGCCTTCAGCATCGACCCGCTCACCGATCAGCTGACCGGAAGCGGCGCGATCGACCTGGCCGCAGAAGGGGCGTTCAACGGCGTCATCGAGTTTCAGGCCTCGGCTTCGGGCTTTAACCCGGCCGGCGACCTGGCCGAGCGCCTCTCAGGGCCCATCGCCGCCGAAGTCGACGGCCGGCGCACCGGCGAAGGCGGGCTGGAGTTCGACCGCCTCCAGGTGCAGAGCCCGGACCTCGTGGTGGACGCCGCCGGCGCCCAGGCCGGCGAGCAATTCAGTTTCGAAGGCGAGGCGGTCTATTCCGGCCAGTCTCCTGTGGCGGGCGTCTCGCTCGCCGGCACGCTCGAAGCCGCGTTCGAGGCGCAATACGGACCTGAAGGCGTGGACGCGCGCATCGACGCCGCCGCCGGACAGGTGACCGCCGGCCCGGTGGAGGTGAGCGAGGCGCGGCTGCGCGCCGAGATCTCCGGTCCGTTCGATGCGCTCTCCGGCGAAGCGCGTCTGACCGGCGACAGTCCGCGCGGTCCGGTGGATCTCGCCGCCGATTTCGCCCGCGAGCGCGAGCGGCTGAGGCTCACCGACCTCTCCGGGCGCGCGGGCGGCCTGACGGTGGAGGGGTCGGCGGACGTCGCGCCGGGCGCGGTGACCGCCGATCTCGACATCGCCCCGGTGGAGGGGTTCGGCGCGCTCTCGCTGCAGGCGCGGCTCGATGAGGGCGAGCTGGACGTGACGGCCTCGGCCGAAGACCTGATCGCCGGGGATATGAGCTATTTCGACCGGTTCGACTTCACGCTTCAGGGGCCGCTGGAGAATGCGCGTTTCTCGCTGATCGCCGACGGCGCCTACGGGGCCCCGTTCGACATCACCGCCGAGGGCCGGATTCAGCTCGCGGGCGGCCCGGTGGAGGTGCGCGCGGAGCTTGAGGGCGAATACGGCCAGATCCCCATCGCCACGCGTGAACCGCTCACCGTTTCCGCGGCCGATCCCTTGACCGCCTCGGCCGATCTCTCCGTGGGCGACGGGCGCATGAGCCTTGAGTATCGCGGCGGCGAGGCGCAGCGCATCACCGGTCGACTGAAGGCGGTTCCCGCCGCCATCCTTTCGCTGCGCCGGGCGCGCGAACCGGTGGAGGGCGCGCTCTCCGGCGAGCTCGCCCTGTCGCGCGACGAAGGGGTCTGGACCGGCCGGGCGCTGTTGCAGGGCGATGATCTGCGCCCCGCCGACGAGGCGCTGGAGCGCGCGCTGGACGGCGCGGTCACGCTCGATCTCAACACAGAGCGGCTGGAGGTCGGCGTGCGCGCCGACGGGCCGAACTTCACCGCGCTCGCCGACGGGGCGATCCGCACCGGACCTGTCACGGGCCTCGGCGCGCTCACCGCCGCGTCCAATCCGATCTCCGCCGAGGTCGACGTGGACGGACGGATCGGCCCGTTCGCCGCCTTCCATCTGACCTCCGGCCAGCGCCTGAGCGGGGATGTGCGCATCGACGCGCGCGTCTCCGGGACGGTGGGCGCGCCCGATCTGGTCGGCGATGCGCGCCTTCAGGACGCCCGGTTCTCCGACAGTCGGGCGGGACTGGTGCTGCAGGATCTGATCCTGGCGGCGACCTTCACCCAGAGCCGGGCGGAGATCACCGAATTGTCGGCGACGGACGGCGAGGGCGGCCGGCTCACCGGCGACGGCTCGGTGGAGTTCGCCGGCGGGCTCAGCGCAAATGCGCGCGCCGTGTTCGAGAGCTTCCAGGTGGTCGATCGCGACGACGTGTCGGCCGTGGCGAGCGGCGACGTGGCGTTCGACCTCGCCGGCGGCGAGGGCTCGGTCACCGGCGCGGCGACCATAGAGCGCGCCGAAGTCAGCCCGCCGGATTCCGGCCGGCCGACCATCCCCGGAATCGAGGTGACCGAAGTCAACGTCCCCGCCGGCGTGCGCGAGCCGGACGACGGCGCGGCGGGCGGCGGGCCGACCCTTGCGCTCGACTATCAGGTCACCGCGCCGCGTCGCATCTTCGTGCGCGGCTCCAATTTCGACACCGAATGGGGGCTGGAGATGCAGGTGTCCGGCACGGTGTCCGATCCCGAAATCTACGGTGCGGCGCGCGTGGTGCGCGGTCGCGCCGACCTTCTGGGCCGGGTGTTCGACATCGAATCGGGCCTGGTGCGCCTGTCCGGCGATCCGGGCGACGCGCGCCTGCAGCTCACCGCGGTGCGCGAAGAGCGCGACATCACCGCGCGCATCGTGGTGGAGGGCCCGGTCACCAGCCCGTCCATTGATCTTCGCTCCTCGCCGAGCCTGCCCCAGGACGAGGTGGCGAGCCGCATCCTCTTCGGGGAAGGCGCGGCGAACCTGACGGGGCTGCAGGCCGCCCAGCTCGCCGCCTCGTTGGCGTCGCTTTCGGGCGGGGGCGGGTTCGATCCGCTGGGCGCGCTGCGCCAGGCCTCGGGGCTTGATCAGCTGGGCGTGCGCCGTGACGCGGGCGGCGGCACCGTGGTCACCGGCGGACGCTATCTGACCGAGGACGTGTATCTGGAGCTGGAGAGCGCGGGCTCGTCCGCGGCGCCCTCCACCAATATCGAATGGGAGCTGACACGCCGCTTCACCCTGCTCTCGCGCCTGTCGGCCGACGGGCAGGCGGGCGTCGCGCTCAGCTGGCGCACCGAATACGACGACGATCCGTTCGGCGGCGGCGATCTGTTCGACTTCGACCGGCTGAATTTCTTCGGGTTCGGGCGCGACGCCGAGGACGAGGCCGGTGATCTGGACGCCGAAGCCGCCGAAATCGACACGCCCCAGGCGCCGCGCGATCCTGATGACGGCGTCACCACCTTGCCGCGCAGCGGCGGTTGAGCCTTAGACCAGGAGCACCGCGCCCAGCACCGCCACCGGCAGGATGATCAGCGTGCGCAAGATGAAGATCACCACCAGATCGAGAAAATTCAGCGGCAGCGCCGATTTCAGGATCAGCACCCCCACCTCCGACATGAAGATCAGCTGACCGACCGCCACCACCGCGACGATGAAGCGAGTCTGGGCCGAGGCGATGTCGGCCGCGATCAGGGCGGGCAGGAACATGTCGGCGAAGCCGATGACCATGGCCGGCGCGGCCTCGCGCGCGGCCTCCACCTGCAACAGCTCAAGAAGCCAGATAAACGGCCAGCCCAGCCAGTCGAACACCGGCGTCATCTCCGCCAGCGCGATCGAGACGGTGGCGATCACCATGGCCGCCGGGATCAGCCCGAGCCAGATGTCGAGCACGTTCGCCGTGATCATGCGCACGAGCCCGCCCGGCCCCGGCGCCGCTTCGGCGCGGTCCAGGGCGCTGCGCCAGGAGCGTTTCAGGCTGGGCGGCTCCAGATCGGATGCGCGCAAGGGGTGTTCGGCCAGGAGATCGTCCTGCTTGCCCCGCAGCGGTGGCAGGCGCGGGGTGATCAGCGCGCACACCACGCCGGACACGGTGAGCACCGCATAGAACTGGAAGAACAGAGCCTCCAGCCCCACAGCCTCCACGATGACGAAGGCGAAGGCGATGGAGACGATGGAGAAATTCGTGGCGATCACCGCCGCTTCGCGCCCGGTATAGAGCCCGGCGCGGTATTGGCTCACCGTCACCAGCACGCCCACCGAGCTGCCGCCGAGCCAGGAGGCGACGGCGTCCACCGCGCTGCGCCCCGGCACGGTGAAGAGCCGCCGGAAGAAGCGCTCCACCAGCCCCGCCACCAGCTCCATCAGGCCAAACTCGGTCAGGAAGGGCAGGATGATGCAGGCCAGGCCGATGGTGATGAAGGCCGGCACCATCAGATCGTTCAGCACCAGCCCGCCGATATCCGCGCTCCAGATCCAGTCCGGCCCGAGTTGGAAGAAGACCAGCACCGCAGTCACGGCGCCGGCGACGCGCAGCCCCGTCCACACCGCTCCCGGCCGCAGCAGGGCGTCGGCGAGCGTTTCGGGGCGCGGCTTTGTGAGCAGGGTGTAGACCACCGTCGCCGCCGCCGAGATCACGCAAGTCGCCACCACCAGGAGCGGAAGGACGTCCGCACCCTGCGCCTGCACCCAGCCGGTCAGAAGCCCTAGCGGAATCTGCAGCGTCTCGCCGGCGGGGACAGGAAACAGCAGCATCGCCGCGCCGAAGCCGGAGGCGGCGACCAGCTTGGCGATGGAGGATGCGGAGCGGGATCGGGGTTCGGTCATCGGTCTCGTCAGGCTGAAGGCGTCGCTCGGCGACGGGGATCGGCGAAGGCGGGCGCACCATAGGGCGCGCCGTCCGCGATAGCGAATTGGGAAAATTTGTCCGAACAATTGACGGCCGCGTCCGCCTCCGGCTAGCCTGTCAGTCCGTTCTCCATAGGAAGGCGGTTGCTTGCTGAGACTCCGGCGTAGCCGCCGGACACATCTCGGGGCGGACGCTGCGGTGTCCGCCCCTCTTTATTGGGGGCCCGTCATGGAGACGCTCTACACCGGCCTCGTCTTCGTCCACATCCTCCTGTTCGTCGCCTGGCTCGGCGGGGATATCGGCGTGTTCATCCTGGGTCAGCATTTCCGCAAGCGCCACGCCTACACGCTGGAGACCCGGCTGCACCTTCTGAAATTGCTGGTGCTCAACGACATGGCGCCGCGCACCGCCTGGGCGCTCATGGTGCCGGTCTCGCTGTCCATGACGGCGCTGGGCGGATGGGCGGGGATGCCGGGCTGGCTGGTCGCGCTGAGCTGGATGATCGGGCTGATCTGGCTGGCGCTGGTGTGGTGGACCCACGCCGAGGGACAGGGCCCGAGGGCGCCCGCGCTGAAGCGGGTCCAGTTCCAGCTGACGATCGGGCTGTGCGTCTTCTACGCCGGGCTCGCCGCGTCCGGTTTCGCCGGGCTCTGGGACGCGCCGTTCTGGCTCTCTTTGAAGGCGGGGCTTTTCGCGGCGATCTTCGCCTGCGCGATTCAGATCGACGTCGCCTACAAGCCGGTGGGTCCGCTCCTGGCGCGCCTCATCGAACACGGCTCCAGCGACGAGACCGAAATCCCGCTTCTCAAGGCCATGAACGGGACGCGGCGCTGGGTGCTGCTGCTCTACGTGCTCCTGCTCGTGGTCGGCGCGGTGGGCACGTTCAAGCCGGTGTTCTAGCCGTCCGCGACTTCGGGCAGGCTGTCGCCCACAGGAACTTCGGCCGGGTCCTCCAGCGTGTCGTCCATCACCGGCTCGTCACCGCCGAACAGGGCCTGGCCGATATCGGGCCATTCGCCGGTGGCCAGGAAGGGCAAAGACAGCGCCATGGCCACCGAGATCACCAGGCCGATGCCGGCGCGGATCGCGTCGGTGACCACGTCGAACAGCGCCTCGCCCTTGCCGCGCAGGCTCGCCACCAGAGAGATCGCCAGCTCGCGGCCCGCCAGCAGGCCCAGGAACACCCAGGTGGTGCTCATCGGGATGTCGCTGATCTCCTTGAAATACATCAGGATGATGCCGAAGGTGAAATCGACGATCGTCGCCGAGCGCACGTCCACCGTGTTGGTCTTCGACAGAACGATCTTCTGAATCTCGCCGCCGCGAATGGCGAAGATGATGGCGTGCAGCGTGACCATGAGCAGGGTGGCGAAGATCAACAGTCCGATGGAGAAGGTGACCTGAATATCGCCGTCCGGCGTCACCACGGTTTCGCGCGGCAGATAGACGAAGATATTGGCCAGATCCTGCATCAGCCATTGCGACCACAGAAAGCCCGTGGACAGCCATTGCAGCACGTACCAGGTGTTCAGCCGGTTGGTCAGCACCGCGATCGCGACGGCGGCGACGACCGTGATCGCGATCGCCGGCAGCCCGATCGCGGCGAAATCCGGCAGCACCGGGCCTTGCGTCAGAAGATAGACCAGCACGCAGATCAGCAGCGCCACGGCCGGGATCGACCACCAGGCGCCGCCATGGTCCTCGACCTCGGTCTTGAACACCCATTTCTCGAACGTGCGCGAGATCACCGCGAACAGCACCGCGCCGGCGGCGAACGCCACCAGATAGCCCAAGAGCGACTTGATCAGCATGTCGCCGAGCACGCCGGCCGTGGCCGCCCCGCCGGTGAGCGTGAAGATGGTCAGCACCAGGAAGGTGGTGGAGACCGGAATCCCGAACCGGGTCAGGATCAACAGCACCAGCGGCGGCAGCACGTGCCACCATTGAATGCCGGTCTCGGGATAGGGAATGGAGTTCAGCCGGTCGAAGGCGATGTCGCCCTCATACCCGAAATAGCCGTAAAGCATCACCGCCACGATGATCGAGCTGGCGAAGATCCATAGCGTCACCCAGGACCGCTTGGCGTTGGAGGACAGGAAGGTCCCCAGCGTCTGGATCACGTCGTTGGCGACGATGGCGTAAGCGGCGAAGGAAAAGCCCACAAGCGCCAGAAGCGGCACGCCCAGAATGGCGATGTCGGTCATGTATGTCTCCGAGACCCCTCTCGCGCCCTGCGCGACGTGACCGCCCCGATAGCAAGCCGCAAAGCCCCGGTGAAGCAAAACCGGTCGCGCGCCTGCACATCTTCACGAAACCGTCACGCTGCCCCCCCGGTCATGGGGAGGTGTCCGCGACGCGGAAGGCGGGTGTCAGCGCCGCTTAGCGAACTACAGCCTTGGCGCGCGGCGCGAAATCGGATTCACTTGCCTCCATGGCTGACGATCACCGGCCGGCGATGACGCCGGAGCGCTTTATCGAAATCTGGGGGCGGTCCGAGCTGAAAGAGCGCTCGGCCGCGCAATCGCATTTCAACGATCTGTGCGACCTGCTGGGTGAGCCGCGCCCGCATGAGGCCGACCCCAAGGGCGAGTTTTATTGCTTCGAGCGCGGCGCCGCGAAGGAAGGCGGCGGCGAAGGCTGGGCCGATGTCTGGAAGCGCCACCATTTCGGTTGGGAGTACAAGGGAAAGAAGAAGGACCTTGAGAAGGCCCAGGACCAGCTGCGCCAGTACGCCGTGGCGCTGGAGAATCCGCCGCTTCTGGTGGTGTGCGACACCGACCGCTTCATCATCACCACCAATTTCACCAACACCGTGCAGGAGCGCCATGAACTGGCGCTCGAAGACCTGCGCGACGCCGGTAAGCGCGCGCTTCTAAAAGCCGTCTTCTCCCACCCGGAGAGGCTGAAACCTGGCAAGACCCGCCAGGCCCTGACCGAGGAGGCGGCCGGCGAGTTCGCAGCCCTGGCCAAGCGCCTGCGCGAGCGCGGCCATGATCCCGAACGCGTCGCCCATTTCGTCAACCGGCTGGTCTTCTGCATGTTCGCCGAGGACGTGGACCTCCTGCCGAAAAAGATGTTCCAGCGCATGCTGGAGCAGTCCGAGCATGCGCCCGAAGAGTTCGAGGAGAACGCCCGCACCCTGTTCGCCGCCATGCATGCGAAGGAGGCGAAACACCGCCGCGTCGGTTTTGAAAGCGTGCACTGGTTCAATGGCGGGCTGTTCGATAGTGACGACGTGCTGCCGCTGGAGAAGGCCGACGTCAAAAACCTCCTCGCCGCTGCAAAGCTCGACTGGTCGGAGATCGACCCCTCCATCCTCGGCACGCTGTTCGAACGCGGGCTCGACCCCGACAAGCGCTCCCAGCTGGGCGCCCATTACACCGACCGCGACAAGATCATGATGATCATCGATCCGGTGATCAAAGAGCCGCTGGAGGCCGAGTGGACGGCGGCGAAAGCCGAAATCGAAGCCGAGCTCGCCAAGGCCAAGAGCGCCAAAAACGCCGGCGCGAAGACCGCCGCGAAGAACCGGGCCGCGAAGGCCCATTCGGCGTTCATGGAAAAACTCGCGAAGTTCCGCGTGCTCGACCCGGCCTGCGGCTCGGGCAATTTTCTCTATCTCGCGCTACTCACCCTGAAAGATATCGAACACCGCGCCAATCTGGAGGCCGAAGCCCTCGGCCTGCCCCGCGGCTTCCCGCGCGTCGGGCCTGAATGCGTCATGGGGATCGAGATCAACCCCTACGCCGCCGAACTGGCGCGGGTGTCTGTCTGGATCGGCGAGATCCAGTGGATGAGGAAGAACGGCTTCTCCGCCAATACAAACCCCGTCCTGCGCCCCCTCGACACCATCGAAAACGCCGACGCGCTGGTGGTGGAGCATCTGGATCGCGAGGACTGGACGGAGAAGGCGTGGCCGGAGGCCGACGTGATCGTGGGCAATCCGCCGTTTTTGGGCGGGAAGCTCCTGCGCAGCTACCTCGGCGACAACTACGTGGACCGGCTGTTCGGGCTTTACCGTGACCGAGTTCGGCCCGAAGCCGACCTCGTCACCTACTGGATCGCCAAGGGCGGCGCGGCGATCGGCGCGATGCGCGCGGCGCGCGTCGGCTTCGTGACCACGAACTCCATTCGCGGCGGCGCGAACCGGGAGGTGGTCAAGGAGGCGCTCAAAACCTCACGCCTGTTCTTCGCCTGGGACGACGAGCCATGGGTGGTCGACGGCGCGGCGGTGCGCGTCTCGATGGTGGGGTTGGAGCCTGCGGACGGCAAGAACCCGGCGATGCTGGATGGCGAGGCTGTGGAGACGATACTCTCTGACTTGACGCCCAGCAGTCCTGATCGAATTGATCTGACTAATGCTGTTAGGATGGACGCTAACAAGGGGTTTGCATTCCAAGGGCCGGTTAAAGTGGGCCAATTTAATATTGACGGCGAACACGCTCGTGGTCTGCTTAAGGCCCCAACCAATCCTAATGGACTGACCAACGAAGCTGTTCTGCGGCCATGGTCGAACGGCATGGATATTGTTCGGCGACCGTCTGGACAATGGATTATCGAGTTTGGCGACATGGAAGAAGGCGATGCCGCCCTTTTTGAGTTGCCATTCGAGTATGTCCGTCAAGAGATTCGGCCAGTGCGCATCGAGAATCGCGACTGGCAGCGGCGGACCTATTGGTGGCGCTTGGGTCGCTCTGGTGGGGCGCTGAAACGTGCAAGCGAGGGGCTTGAAAGACTTATCGTTACGCCGCGCGTGTCAAAATACAGGCTTTTCACTTGGGCTCCGCGGAGGACCCTCCCCGATAGCGCCGTCGTCGCCATCGCCCGAGACGACGACACGACGTTCGGCATCCTCCATTCCCGCTTCCACGAACTCTGGTCGCTGCGCATGGGGACGTGGCTGGGGAAAGGGAACGACCCGCGCTACACGCCGACCACGACGTTCGAAACCTTCCCCTTTCCCGAAGGCCTCACCCCGGACATTCCGGCCGGCGACTATGCCGACGATCCGCGCGCGCAAAAGATCGCCGCGGCGGCGGCGCGGCTCAATGAGCTGCGCGAAAACTGGCTGAACCCGCCCGATCTGGTGCGGCGCGAGCCGGAGGTGGTGGCGGGCTATCCCGACCGCATCCTGCCGGTGGACGAGGCGGCTGCAAGCGAGCTGAAAAAGCGCACGCTCACCAATCTCTACAATCAGCGCCCCGCCTGGCTCGACCACGCCCACCGCGCGCTGGATGAGGCGGTGGCCGAGGCGTACGGGTGGCCGGCCGATCTTTCCGACGACGAGGTGCTGGCGAAGCTCTTCGCGCTGAATCAGGCGCGGGCGGGGACATAGCTGCGCCTCACCCCACCCGATCGCGCCTCCGGCGCACCCACCCTCCCCAGAAAGGCGAGGGACACCCGCAGCGCCCCCTTCATGGGAAGGGTGAGGGGGCGGACCTCTCCGCCAAGGCGGCGACGATCCGTGAGCCGTCAGGCCAACCATCTGGAGAGGCGTTGAGGTTAGGCGCACACGAAAAAGCCCCCGGGCGGGGGCCCGGGGGCTTGTTCGTCGGCGAACGGGACGAACCCTTACGCCGCTCTATGGGCGGTGAAGTCCGCGGTGAGGCGGGCACCCACATCGGGCGTGTCCTGATCTCCGGCGGCTTTCTCGATCTCCCAGGAGAAGCACTCCTTGTCGTCGGTGGAGGCCCAGGCCGCCGCCTGTTTCGGGCGGAACTCCAGCAGTCTGAGTTTGGGGTCCTCCTTGCCCTTTTCGAACCAGGCTTCGGTGACCGGATCCCAGTGCTTTTCGATCAGCTCGCCGGATGTGACGTCGACCAGCTCGCCTTCGATGGAGGCGAACAGGTCGAAATCCTTGCCCGTGACGATGCAGACCACGTCCGGCGCCGCGGATCCGCCGTTCAGGCCCTCATAGATGTCGGCGTCGGCCGCTGCGAAAAAGCGCAGCACTTTCGCCTGCCGGTCCACCTTCGGGCTCATGGGCTGGAAGGTGCGCCCCTGCTTCGGATTGCCCAGCATGACGGCCGGAGCCGCCTCCGCGGCCTTGAAGATGGCGTCCTGCGGATTGGATTTGAACGCGGCGATATCGGTCATGGAGCGTTGCGCCTCCGTTTGCTGCGTCTGATCAGTCGCTTGGCGCTTTTTCAGCAAAAATGGGAACCGGTTTTGCGGTTCGAAAAGGCTATGAATGACGCGAGCGTTAGCGGCGCGTGGCGATGATGTAGACGGCGTGGATGATGCCGGGGATGTAGCCCAGCAGGGTCAGAACGATGTTGATCCAAAAGTGCAGACCGAAGCCGACCTGAGTGAACACGCCGAGCGGGGGCAGGATGATCGCCAGGATCAGGCGGAAAATGTCGCCGCCGGTCAGTCCGCCGCCGCCATGGGAATGGGTGGAGCTTTCAGAATGGGCCATGTGGAGCCTCCTTCGGTGTGGGGAGCGAGTGTCTCTGTTTAGACAGGACAATGCGCCGGGCGGGCCCGGTGTTCCCCGACCGAAGCCGGCTTCAGCGCTTTGGCTCAGCGCACATGACTGGCGCCGTTGACGTCGATCACCGACCCCGTGGCGCTCCGGCAGGCGCCGGAGAGCAGGAAGACTGTGAGCGCGCCGAGCTCGGCCGGGCTCGCCATGTCGCCTAGCGGGACTTCGGCCAAAGCGGCCTTGCGGGCTGCGGGCGCCTGCGGCGCCATTTCGGTGTCGATCCAGCCGGGCGCCAGGGAATTGGCGAGGAGCCCGCGGCCGGAATAGGCCCGGGCGAGCGTCTTCATCGCGGCGATCAGCCCGGCCTTCGAGGCGGCGTAGGCGGGGTGATCCGGATCGTCGCCGCGATTGGCGGCGCGGGAAGCTATGGCGACGATCGCGCCTTCGACGCCTGAGTCGACCCTGTCTCGAGCGAACAGGCGGGCGAGATCGGCCGCGCTCTGCAGATTGATCTGTAAGGTGCGCGTCCAGTTCTCCGACCAGGCGTCGTCGCCGTCATGGACGCTGGCGGCTTCGAAGACGCCGTGATTGAGCACCAGGCCGTGGATCGGCCCGCCGGCGAGTTTACACGCCGTCGCATAGGCCGGACCGGCCGCGCCGGCTCGGGCGAAATCGGCCTGCACAAGACCCGCCGCACACCCGCCCAGATCGGCCGCCACGGCTTCGGCCGCTTCGGTGTTGCGGGCGTATCCAAGGATCACCCGGCCGCCGGCGCGGGCGATCTCCCGGGCGATCCCCGCCCCGGCGCCCCTGGAGGCCCCCGTGACGAAGACGGTTCGGCCTTCAAGCGTCATCTATTCGGCCGCATTGAGCCAGCGCTTGGCCTCCAGGCGGGAGATGGTGCGCTCGTGCACCTCGTCCGGGCCGTCGGCCAGGCGCAGGGTGCGGATGCCGGCGTAGGACGCCGCCAGCGGGAAGTCGTCGGACACGCCGCCGCCGCCATGGACCTGGATCGCGTTGTCGATGACCTCCAGCGCCACGCGCGGGGCGGCGACCTTGATCATGGCGATCTCGCCGCGGGCGTGCTTGTTGCCCACAGTGTCCATCATCCAGGCGGCCTTCAGCGTCAGCAGCCGGGCCATCTCGATGTCGATGCGGGCCTTCGCGATGCGGTGCTCCCAGATGGAGTGCTTGATCACCGGCTTGCCGAAGGCTTCCCGGCTCATGGCGCGCTTCACCAGAAGCTCGAGCGCCCGTTCCGCGGCCCCGATGGTGCGCATGCAATGGTGGATGCGCCCCGGGCCGAGGCGGCCTTGCGCGATCTCGAAGCCCCGTCCTTCGCCCAGCAGCATGTTGGAGGCGGGCACCCGCACATTGTCGAGCTTCACCTCCATATGGCCGTGCGGCGCGTCGTCATAGCCGAAGACGGGAAGGTGACGTTCGATGGTCACGCCGTCCGCGTCGGCGGGCACCAGGATCATGGATTGCTGCTTGTAGGTTTCCTCGTTCGGGTCGGTCTTGCCCATGAGGATGAAGATCTTGCAGCGCGGATCGCCGGCGCCGGAGCTCCACCATTTGCGCCCGTTGATGACGTATTCACCGCCCTCGCGCCGAATCGAGCACTCGATATTCGTCGCGTCGGAGCTGGCCACCGCCGGCTCGGTCATCAGGAAGGCGGAGCGGATCTCGCCGGCGAGCAGCGGTTTGAGCCATTTCTCCTGCTGTTCGGGCGTCCCGTAGCGGGTGAGGACCTCCATATTGCCGGTGTCCGGCGCGGAGCAGTTGAACACTTCCGACGCCCAGACCACCCGGCCCATCTCTTCGGCGAGCGGGGCGTAGTCGGCGTTGTTCAGGCCGGCGCCTTCGTCGGAATCGGGCAGGAAGAGATTCCACAGCCCGGCGTCTTTCGCCTTGGCCTTGAGCTCCTCGATGATCGGCAGGACCTGCCAGCGGTTCTGGCCGAAGCCTTTGAGCTGATCGTGATAGGTCTTCTCATTGGGATAGACGTGCTGGTCCATGAAGGCGCGCACGCGCTGGAGGTAGTCCTTGCACAGATCGGAATATTCGAAGTTCATGAGCGCGACGCTCCTCCCCGTATCGGCCCGATGCTGCGGGCGCTGTCTGATTTG
The DNA here is from genome assembly GCA_051117435.1 of Oceanicaulis sp. GTDB lineage: Bacteria > Pseudomonadota > Alphaproteobacteria > Caulobacterales > Maricaulaceae > Oceanicaulis. The sequence continues at coordinate 84,013 of JBNPED010000019.1, forward strand.
CGGCCCAGCATAACGATCACACGGAAAAATCCACCCGCGACATGACGCCTATCGTATTTTTCGCTGCGGTTTTTCTCACCGCGCTGATCTCGGCGATCTTCGGCATGGCCGGCGGGCTGATCCTGATGGGCGTCCTGGCCGCGCTTTACCCGGTGGCCGGGGCGATGGTGGCCCATGGGGTGATCCAGAGCGTCTCCAACGGATGGCGCGCGGTGATCCTGCGGCGCTTCATCCTGTGGCGCGCGCTCGCCCTGTTCGCGGCCGGATCGGCGTTGGCGGCGGGTGCGCTCGTCTTCCTGTCGCTCACTCTGTCCAAGCCGGTGCTGTTCCTGGTGCTGGGCCTCGTCCCGCTGCTGGTCTGGCTGCCGAAGGAGCGCTTCGCCCTGGATGCGCGGCGCACCGCGGACGGGCTGACGGGCGGGGTGCTGGTGACGGGACTGAATGTCGTCGCCGGGGTGTCGGGACCGCTGCTGGACGTGTTCTTTCAGCAGGTCGACGCCGACCGGCGCGCCATCGTCGCCACCAAGGCGGCGAGCCAGGTGCTCTCCCACGCGGTGAAGATCGCCTATTACGCCGGCGCCGCGTTCAGCCTCGCCGCCGCCCCGCCGCTGTGGATGCTGGCGCTCGCCGTCCCGCTCTCCGTCGCCGGGACGACGCTGGGCGCGCGCGTGCTGGAGCGGATGAGCGACGCGAATTTTCGAAACTGGACGAAATGGATCGTGACGGGCGTGGGCGCGGTCTATGTCGTAAGAGGGCTCCTTCTGATCTGGAGCTGACATGGACCTCGCGCGCAAACCTCTGTCGAACGCCTTCGTCCGCCTCGAACCGCTGGAGGCGCGCCATCGCGAGCCCTTGCGCCCGCTCGCCGACGATCCCGCGCTGTGGACCCAGACGAGCCTCAACGCCTCGGCCGGCGGCTTCGACGCCTGGTTCGACGCCATGATCGGCGCGAACGCGAAGGGCGCGCAGATCAGCTATGCCGTATACGACAAGCGCCGCGGCGCCCATGCCGGCCATACGAGCTATCTTGCGATCGCGCCGGAGCATGACCGGGTCGAGATCGGCTGGACCTGGTACGGGGCGGATTTCCACCGCACCCATGTGAACCCGGCGGCCAAGCGCCTCCTGCTCGCCCACGCCTTCGCCTGCGGGACGCGACGCGTGGAGCTGAAGACCGGCTCGCATAATCTGCGCTCGCAAGGCGCCATGGAGAAGCTGGGCGCGGTGCGCGACGGGGTTCTGCGCAGCCATGCGAAGACTTGGACTGGGGAGCGGCGCGACAGCGTCTTCTATTCGATCCTCGCCGAAGAATGGCCGGCGGTGCGCGACCGGCTGGACGCCCGGCTCCTCGCCCATAGCGGGCTGGAGATCGCCGAGGACGATCCCGCGCGGCCAGAAGCGACCGCGCTTCTGGAGCGTCATCTCGCCTTCACCCGCGAGGCGTCTCCGCCGGGGACCTGTTTCGCTCTGGACGTGGCGGGGCTAAAGGGGGCGGGGGTGCGCTTCTGGACGGCGCGGCGCGGCGGATCGGTGGTTGGATGCATCGCGCTCAAGGCGGGCCATCTCGAGCCCGGCCATGGCGAGATCAAATCGTTTCACTGCGCCGCCGAGGCGCGAGGCGGCGGGGTCGGCGCGGCCCTGGCGAGCGCCGTGATCGGCCAGGCCCGCGCCGAAGGGTTGACGCGCTTGAGTCTGGAGACCGGCCGGTCGGACGGGTTCGCGCCCTCGCGCCGGCTCTACGCCGAGATGGGGTTCGCGCCGTGCCCGGCCTTCGGGCCCTACAAGGACGGCACGTTCAGCTATTGCATGACGCGGACGCTGTGACCGGCTGAGATCGCTTCGGGCCGCTTTGGAGCGCGAGGCGGCGGGGCGGGGTTTTACGCCCATGACCCCCTACGCCTCCCTGTCGGCGGCGGGCTTCGCCGCCACTGCGATCACCTACGGTCCGGCCCGCATGGGGTTCGGGCTTTATCTCAACACCTTCCGCGATGAATTTGCGATCAGCGCGGGAACCGCCGGCGCGATCTCGGCGGCGGGGTTCGCAGGGTTTCTCGCGGCCCTTCCGATCGCCTACGCGGTTTCCGCCCGCCGAAGCCCGCGCGCGCCGGTGGTGCTGGGACTGGGTCTGGCGGCGGCGGGCATGGGGATGATCGCGCTGGCGCAAGGGCCGATGCTGCTGGCCGGCGGCGCGGTGCTCGCCATGACCAGCGCCGGGCTCGCCTGGACGCCGTTCAATCTCGCGGTCAGCCGCAGGATCGAAGCGCGGCGGCGGCCCGAAGTCCTCTCCATCGTCAGCACCGGCACGGCGGTCGGCATCCTCGTTGCGGCGCTGAGCGCGCTCGCCGCCGGTTCTGACGGCGCCTGGCGGTTCGCCTGGGCGGGATTTGCGGGCGCGGGCGCGCTGGCGGCGGCCGGCGCGGCGCTGGGGATGCGGCCCTCCGGGCCGAAGCGTTCGGCAATGGCCGGCGCCGCCCGGCGATTATGGTCGCGCCGCGCCGCGCCGCTTTACGCCCTGGCCTTCGTGTTCGGCGCGGCGAGCACCGTCTACATCTCATTCGCCGCCGATGCGGTGGAGCGCGCCGGTGTGGACGCGCTCGCTCCCGGCGCGGCGGCGAGCGCCTTGTTTGCGGTGTTCGGGATCGCAGGCCTCGCCGGGCTCGTCACCGCGCCGGCCGCCCGCCGGCTCGGCCTCGGCCTGCTCTTACGGCTTTTATTCCTCGCCTGCGCCGGGTCGTTCACGCTCATCGCCGCGGCGCCGGAGCATCTTCCGGCGGTTCTGGTGTCGGCCGCGCTGCAGGGCGTGTTCGTGATGATGATCAGCGCCGCCTTCGCGTTCTGGTCGGAGCGCCTGTTTCCCGCGCTTCCCGCCATGAGCTTCACCGCCGCCTTGCTGGGCGTGGCGGCGGGTTCGGTGGCCGGTCCGCCTGCGGCCGGTTACGCCGCCGACGCGGCCGGCTTCGCCGCGGTGTTCGCCGTCGCCGCGATCGCCGCGACGCTGACCGCGGTCCTGACCCCTCAGCGCCCGGCCGGCGCATGAAAAAGCCCCGGCGCCGAACGCCGGGGCTCCTCCGCGCCGTGTTAGGGCGGGCTTACGCGCGTCCGCCCGCGTGGGCGTGCCCGGTCGAGCCGGAGCCCTGCATCACAGGCCGCAGCAGGTAGATGGAATAGAGCGCGGCCAGACCGACCAGAATGTAGACCAGATTGGTCAAGAAGCTCTCCGTGCCGAACAGGGCGGCGACCAGATTAAAGTCGAACAGGCCCACAAGGCCCCAGTTGATCCCGCCGATGATGACGAGGATGAGCGCGGTGACGTTAAGCCATTTCATGGATGGTGCTCCTTAAGGCGCGAACTGCCCGCCCGCTTAAGCTCCCAACGCATGTGCGCAGCCTTGTTTCCTTAAGAAACTCAGACGCTTCGCTAGGCTGGATCGGCACTATTCAAAGCCGGGCGGCAGCTGGCGGACATGGAGAATGCGCACCACCGTGAGGCTCTCCGCATCGGCGCGATAGAAGATGCGGTGGCTTTTGGACGTGATCGAGCGGACCGCTGCATCGCCCGCCGCCGCGCCGGCCAGCGGGAACTCGGCAGCGAGCCGCACGGCTGAGCGGACTGTCATGGCGTAGCGCCGGGCCGCATCAACGCCGAATTCCATCGCTCCGTAACGGGTAAGTTGCGCCAAGTCCGCAAGCGCGGCGTCGGCGTACTTAATCCGGCGCGCCACGGCGCTTGGCCTCCTCAAGCGCCTCGTCAACGACCTCTTCGAAGGACCGCTCGCTGACCGGGCTGTCGAGGCCTTCCTGAATGAGCCTGTCGAACTCGGCCCATTTGCGCTTGGCGTCGGCGTCCTTGCGGATCAGGTCGCGCACATAGTCGCTGGCGCTGGCGTACTCGCCGGACGCCACGCGTTCGTCGACGACCGACTTCAGGGCGTGGGGCAAGGAGACATTCATCGTGGCCATGGCGGAATTCCTTCAGATGATGGCAAATATTGCCATAAAGTTCGCCATGGGAGAAGCCGGTTTAGGAGAAACGCAGCGCGCTCTGAAGCCGCATCGCCTCTTCCTTCAGCGCCAGTCGGTCCCGGCCCAGCCGCGCGATGTCGCGGGAGGCCGACGCCAGCACGAAGCGGGCCGCGCCGCCGAACGCTTGCGCAACGTCCTGCGGTGTCGCGCCCTGGGCGCCGAGGCCCGGCGCCAGGATCGGCGCGCCGCAAAGACGCTCGGCGAGGCGTCCGGCTTCGGCGCCCAAAGTCGCGCCGATCACCGCGCCGATGCGCGCCTCGCCCGTCCGGGCGTTCCAGGCGGCGATGTCGTCGCACAAGGATTCGGCCACGGTGCGTCCGTCCTCAAGGCGCGCCGTCTGCACGCGCGCACCCTCCGGATTGGAGGAGCGGACAACGACGATCGGCGCGATCCCGGCTCTGGCGAACCGGTCGAAGAGCGGTCTGAGCGCGCCGAAGCCGAGATAGGCGGTGAGCGTCACAGCGTCCGGGGTCGCGCCCGGCCGCGTGAAGGCCTCGGCGTAGGACGCCGAGGTCGGGCCGATATCGCCGCGCTTGGCGTCGAGGATCACCGGACATCCCGCCTCTTGCGCCGCACCGACGACCCGGTCCAGCGCCGCCAGACCGTCAGCGCCGAAGCGCTCGAAATGGGCCGATTGCGGCTTAAACGCCGCGGCGTGATCGGCGCATAGCTCGATCATCGTCCTGGAGAATATCTCCGCGCCTTTCGCCGTGTGCGGCAATCCCCATGCGCCGAGCGATTCATAGGAGGGGTCGAGCCCCACGCAGAGATGACCGAGCCGGGCGCAGCGCTCGGCGATGCGCGCGGCGAAGGTCACGGCCGGTTACGCGCTCAGCTCGATGTCGTAGGTTTCGATCACCGGGTTGGCGAGCAGCTTGTCGCACATCTGGGCGACGCGCTTATGGGCTTCTTCGGCGTCGGCGGTGTCGAGATCGATCTCGATCAGCTTGCCCTGGCGCACAGCAGCGACTTCTTCAAAGCCGAGATGGTTCAGCGAGCCGGCCACGGCCTGGCCCTGGGGATCGAGGACGCCGGGTTTGAGGTAGACGTGGACGCGCGCTTTCATGAGGCCTGCTCGTTTGCGTTCTGGGTCTCTTTCATGATGCCGAGCCGGCGGGCCACTTCGGCGTAGGCCTCCGTGACGTTGCCGAGATCGCGGCGGAACCGGTCTTTGTCCATTTTCTCGTTCGTGTCCATGTCCCAGAGCCGGCAGCTGTCCGGGCTGATCTCGTCGGCCAGGATGATCCGCGGCATGTCGTTCTGGTCGTAGACCCGGCCGAACTCCAGCTTGAAGTCCACAAGCCGGATGCCGGCGCCGGTGAACAGTCCAGACAGGAAGTCATTCACCCTGAGCGCCATGGCGATCATGTCGTCGATGTCCTGGGTGGCGGCCCAGTTGAAGGCGGTGATGTGCTCTTCGGAGACCATGGGGTCCTCCAGCGCATCGTCCTTGTAATAGAACTCGACGATGGAGCGGGGCAGGGGCTCGCCTTCGGTGAGGCCGAAGCGTTTGGCGATGGAGCCGGCGGCGACGTTCCTGACCACCACCTCCAGCGGAATGATCTCGACCTCGCGCACCAGCTGCTCGCGCATGTTCAGCCGCTTGATGAAATGGGTGGGCACGCCGATCCGGTTCAGGTGCTCCATGATGAATTCGCTGATGCGGTTGTTGAGGACGCCCTTGCCCTCCAGCACCGCTTTCTTCTGGGCGTTGAAGGCGGTCGCGTCGTCCTTGAAATACTGGACGAGCGTGCCGGGCTCGGGGCCCTCGTAGAGGATTTTCGCTTTGCCTTCGTAGAGCTTCTTGCGGCGGGACATGGGCGCTCCGATCCAAGGGCGCGTCTGCCGGGCGCCCTGTCAGGAAATGCGAAACGGCCCGCATCACGGGCCGCTGTAAGCCGCCATTCTACTCCGCCGTGGTGAGTCGCGGCAACCGGCCATGTGAGCGCTGCGGATTCTTGACCGGATCGCTCGCGGATTCAATTGAACCGGGGCGGACCCGGCGTTACCTGTTTTGTCGCGAACAATCCTGGGAGCGCTCACATGCCGTCGTTCGAAGACCGTGAAAAAGCCTACGAAAACAAATACGCCCATGATCAGGAGCAGGAGTTCAAGGCGGTCGCGCGCCGCAACAAGCTGCTGGGCCTGTGGGCGGCCGAGCTGATGGGCATGGATGAGACCGCCTCGCTGGAATATGCGAAAGCGGTTGTGAAGGCCGATTTCGAAGAGGCCGGCCACGAGGACGTGTTCCGCAAGATCCGCGGGGATTTCGACGCGCGCGGCGTGGAGCAGTCCGACCATCAGATCCGCCACAAGATGGAGCAGCTGCTCGAAGAAGCGCGCAAGCAGGTGCGCGAGCAGAGCTGAGCGGGTGTCGTGAACTGTCCTCCCCCGCTGGCGGGGGAGGTGGCCGCGAAGCGGCCGGAGGGGGCGGACTGGGCGCGGCCGCAGTTCAGCCTCCCTCGTCCCATCGGGACACGCCCCCCGCAGGCGGGAGGAGACATCAGGCCGCCCTCCCGAAAGACAAGCTCATCCTGGTCATGGACGCCGAGTGCGCGTTGTGCAGCTGGGGCGCGCGGACGATCGCGGCGAACGATCACCGCGATCTTTTCCGCATCGCGCCGATGCAGAGCGCGCTCGGCCGGTCGCTCCTGATCGAGCACGGGCTGGATCCCGACGATCCCTCAAGCTGGCTCCTGTTGAAGGAGGGCGAGGCGATGACCGGCGCGCGTGCGGTGATCGCGGCGGGCCGCCGGCTGGCCCTTCCCTGGAGCGCGATCGCCACGCTCGGCGCCTGCGTGCCCGGACCCTTGCGCGAACCGCTCTATCTCCACGTCGCGAAAAACCGCATCAAATGGTTCGGCAAGGGCGATCTGTGCGCCCTGCCGGACCCGGAGCTGAAGCGGCGCCTGCTTCAGCTGCCCTGACGGCCCCAGCGGGCGGCGCGGCCGCGCCCGTCAATATGGACGAACGGCCCGTGGACCGCATTGGCGCCGTAGGCGCCGATGCCGCCGGCGACGACCGCGTCGGAATTGGCGTAGAGCCGGGCGGCGTAGTCATAGAGCCACTCGGCGTCTTCGCGGGTGACGCGGCCGTCCTGATTAAGGTCGTCCATCACCGAGTCGTTGCCCTCCACATCGGGATAGATGTCCGACGCGTCGCCGTACATGTGCCGCGACAAGCGGGCCGAGCCGATGGCGGTGTTGTAGTAGGGCGTGCGGAAACCGCTCATGATGAAGAAGGTGTCCGCATCGGTGCGCCCGTCCTCGCGCAGATTGGCGAGCAGCAATTCCAGCCGCGCAAGCATGTCGCCCGAGGTCAGGATGAATTTCGGCCAGTGACCGATCTGCTGCTTGCAGATGAACTGGCCGATCTCGAAGCTCGGGCTGACATTGAGGTCCATGTCCGCCTCGGTGAGCCGGATGAAGCCGTTCGGATCGTTTTCCGGATAGCTGCCGATGCGGTAGCCCTCAAGAACCGTCTCGCCGCCATAGGGCTGCAGCACGAAGATCGTCAGCTGCTGCACCTCGCCGTCCTCATTGAAGGCGCGCATGACGTGGTTGCCGGGCTCGCGCGGGGCGGTCCAGCTTTGAGTTTGCGCGGTTTGCGACACCACAGCGTCGTTCAGCGATAGCGCGAAGGGCTCCTGCGCCGTCAGCTCGATCGTGTCACCGGGCAGAATCGTGTGGTGCCAGACCGGGTGCGGGACCGCCTCGCCGTCAATGCTGACCTCAAGCCAGTCGTCCTCCGTCGGGGCGCCGGCGGCGATGACGGCGTCATGCGCGTCGCGAAGACCGCGTGCGGCGCCGGAAGCGCGGGCCGAACCCGCATCCCCGTCCACCGCCGGATCGCGCGCCGCATCGGTCTCGGCCTCAGCCTCAAGACCCGCGTCATAGGGCCCGCGCTCGGCCACGGCGCCGGTTTCCGAACCGCCGGCGTCGCCGGTCTCTTCGTCAACCGCTTCGGTGACGGCCCAGGCGCCCAGCAGTGCTGCGACGCCTGCGCCGGCCGCCAGGATCGCCTTGGTCATCATATCAAGCTCCTCCGCTTGCGCTCAGCGTGACGGGGTTGGCGTCGAGGGCCGCGATCAGTCGATCGTCGCGCCCGTAAATATCCTCCCAGAACACCGCCTGGCCGTTCTCACCCTCTTCGACGGTGAAGTAGAACAGGTAGACCGGCAGCGGCTGTTCGAGATTGAGCTGGGTGGTCTCCCCGGACTCATGCGCGGCCTGGACGTCGGAGAAGCTGAGATCGCCTCCATTGTCCTCCACGATCCAGCGCGCCATGTCGAACGGTCGTTCGAGCCGCACGCAGCCGGACGAGAAGGCGCGTTCGCGCTCCTCGAACAGATAGTCGGCCGGCGTGCCGTGCAGATAGATGGCGTGCCGGTTGGGGAACATGAACTTGATCTGGCCGAGCGCGTTCTCTTCACCCGCGCCCTGAACGAGGCGGTACTCGTCCTCCACCGCGTCGTCCTGCCAGTTGATCTCGGTATGGGGAACGCGGTCGCCGGTCTCACGGTCCAGCACGAAATAGTCGTTGGTCGGGATATAGTCCGGATTGCTCCGGATCTCCTCCAGCTTGTCCTTTTCCAGAATGGACTCAGGCACGTACCATTTGGGATTGACCACCAGGTGTTCGATCTCGTCGGCCATCATCGGGGTGGGGCGGCGACCCTGGCCCACGATGGCGTCCATGGTGATCGCCGCGTCGCCGTCCTCATAACCCATGGCCACATAGGCGGCCGGGTTCACCCGCACATGGCGCTCCGGCAGGCTGGCCGGCGCCCAGCGCCAGCGCTCCATGTTCGCCTCGACGCGCGCGATCTTGTCCTCAAGCGAGGTGTTGAGCGCATCGATGGTGCGCGGACCCAGCACGCCGTCGACGGTCAGGCCGTGGTCGCGCTGAAACTCGGTGAGCGCGGCCTGCACGGTTTCGGTGTAGACGCGCTGTCCGGCGCGCTCGCCGGTCTCGGAGCGCGGCTCGTCCACGTCATAGCCTTCCTCGGCGAGGCGCTGGCGCAGGGTGGTCACCACGTCGGCCTCTTCGTTCAAGGTGACGACGGCGTCCTCTTCGATCGTGGTGAAGCCGCCGGTCTCCTGATGACGGCGATAGAGCTCCAGCAGTTCTTCAAGGTCGCGATAGCCTTCATGCTGCGGGTCCAGCCGGCCATGGTCCAGCTCGCCGGCGCCGGCGCGGCCGAGATAGCGGCGCATGGGTTCGGGGTCCGACTTCTCGAACTTGATGCCTTCCAGCGTGTCGGGGTCGATCGCGCCGTTGATCCGCGCGTCGGCGTAGGTCATGAAGGCCGCCGACAGGGTGAGGTCGGCCTCGGCCGCGGCGCGCCTGGATGCGGGGTCCTCCAGCGTTCGCGCGGCGCGCTCGACCGCGGCGATCATCTCCGGCGAAATTTCCAGCCCGTACTCGGGCGCGGCCTCCAGGGCGGCCAGGAAGTCCTCGGCCCCGTAATTGGTCCAGACCGGATCGTAGACCCGCATCACATAGGTCTGCGCGGCGGCTGACCGCACGCCGTCGGATTCGTCCGCCAGGCGGTCCTCCAGAAAGCCGGCCTCGACGCGATCGCGGATCGCGGCGGCTACGGTGCCTTCGCGCACTTCGCCGGCCGGACCGGTCTGCTCGCCCATGATGTCGGCTTCGAAGTCGATGCGCGCATCGGGCTCTTCGGTGTCGCCTTGCTGGGCGAGAGCGGCGGGCGCGGCGGCGATCAAGGCCGCGGCGGCGGCCGATCGCTTGAGGAGATCGGATAAAGACATGGCTGTCCCTTCGCGTAAGGGGTTGACAGTCGGTATGCACGGTCAACGGGATGCGCCGCGCGCCGTTCCGGATCGCCGCCGGGTGCAATGCATGTGAAAAATACCGCAACCGCAGCGCCTTGCGCGCGTTCAGCGCCGCCGCCGGCCCCGGTCCCGGCTGTCGCTGTCGCGGTCCGGCTCGCCGTCGTCATTGCGATCCGCGCCGTCACGGTTCAGCGTGTCCTCGGCCAGCCGGTCGACCAGCCAGAGCACGATGATCGCCAGCACGACCGAGGCGCCCGCGAGGTCGAACGCGCCCACCCCGCAGGCGACGCCCGCCGCGCCGGACAGCCATAGCGCCGCGGCCGTGGTGACGCCCTGCACCGAAGCGCGCGCGCGAATAATGGTGCCGGCCGCGATGAAGGCGACGCCCGCGGTCACCGCTTCGACCACGCGCACCGGGTCGGCGCGCGCGACGCCGCCGGCCGCCGTGGCGCTTTCCACAAGCTCCAGCGAGGTAAGCGTGAAAAGCGCCGCGGCCAGGCTGACGAGCATGTTGGTGCGCAGACCCGCCGGACGTTCGGAAAGCTCGCGGTTGAACCCGACAAGCCCGCCGGCGAGGGCCGCGACCGTCAGGCGCAGAAACGAATCCCAGAACGAGCGCGGTTGCGGTGCGAGGCTTAGCCAGTCGGGTAGCTCGGGCATGAATTGCTCCGGCTGCGGATGAAGTTAACCCGCCGGGTCCCCGCCGCGTTCCCCCGTCTTCGCTCCGCTTTCATTTCCCCCTGCGACCGCGCGCCGCGCGACCGCCCGCCGCGCGGCGCCTTGCCGTATGCCGCTGGAGGCGAAACAGGCGCAAAGAGACCCCATTCAAATTATGGGAAAGGGGAAACGCCCATGAAAACCGTACTTCTCACCACCGTCGCCGCTCTGACCGTTCTCGGAGCCGCGGCTCCAGCTCACGCCGAGGCCGGCGACTTCCTGTTCCGCCTGCGCGCGATCAACGTCACGCCGGACGAAAGCGCGACCATCACGCCGATCGGCGGGGACGTGGACATCGACTTCTCGGTCGTGCCGGAATTCGACATCACCTATTTCCTCACCGACCATGTGGCGGCCGAGCTGATCCTCGGCGTGACGCCCCACGACGTGACGGCGGTGGACACCGCGCTTGGGGATGTGGATCTCGGCGACGTGACTCTCCTGCCGCCGACGCTGACGCTGCAATACCATTTCAACCCGAGCGGCCAGCTGCGTCCCTATGTGGGCGCGGGGATCAACTACACCCTGTTCTTCAACGAGGATCTGCCGGGCGGATCGCCCCTGGCCTCGATCGACTATGATCCGAGCTTCGGCGGCGCGCTGCAGGCCGGGATCGATTATGCGATCAACGAGCGCTGGTTCCTCAATTTCGACGTGAAGAAGGTCTGGATCAACACCGACGTCTCCATCGACGCCGGCGCGCTCGGGCTGGTCGAAGCCGATGTGGACATCAATCCGGTGATCGTCGGCGTGGGCGTGGGCTGGCGCTACTAGGCGGGGCGATTGAGCGCCGCGCGGCTCCGGCGATCGCCGAGCGGCCGCGCGGCGCCACTCTTTGTTGCCTCTGCGCGCATCGTGCGCTAGCAAACGCGCGAACATCCGTCAGGGGGATCAGACATGGCCGACGCGCCCGCCAATCAAGCGACCGTTCAAGGTCAGCTTCCGCTCTATAAGAAGCCCGAACCGCTCAACGCCCAGCAACATAAGGGCAAAGGCCTGAAGTTCGGCGATCGCCCGTTCGAGTTTCTGCGCGAAGCCCATTTCGTGCCGCTGACGCTGGGCGAATTCGCCTCGGCGGGCGCGCGCTTCCCGATCATCTTCCTGGGCGACAACAAGACGCCGGTCGTGGCCATGGGCCTGCAGCAGGGCGCGAACCTGTTCGTCGATGCGGACGGCCAGTTCGAGCAGTACGCCTACATGCCGGCCTTCGTGCGTCGCTATCCCTTCGTGGCGGCCACCCATACCGACGCCAAGGACCGCTTCACCGTTTGCGTGGACACCGGCTCGCACCTGTTCTCCGACAAGCCGGACCAGCCCTTCTTCACTGATGACGGCCAGCCGACCGAATTCGTGAACCGCGCGATCGATTTCGTGCGCCGGTTCGAGGCGGACGTCGCCCAGACCCAGACCTTCGTGGAGAAGCTGAAAGAGCTCGATCTGTTCGACCAGCAGCAGGCCACCTTCCAGCCGCGCGACAATCAGGGCAATCCGGCCGGCGAGCCGCAAGTCGTGGCGAGCTATTGGGGCATTTCCGGCGAGAAGCTGCGGAAGGTCGAGCCGAAAGTGCTCGCCGAACTGCGCGACAACGCCTATCTCGGCGCGATCTACGCCCAGATGCTCTCCATGGGCCAGTGGGACGTGCTGATCGGCAAGGCCGCCCGGCGCCAGCAGGGCCCGGCCGCCGGTAACGCCGGCGCCCCGCCGCCGCCCGCGCCGGAAGCGTAAGGCTTTCAGTCCCTCTGGAATAAAGAACCCGCCGCAGGCTCTGCGGCGGGTTTTTCATGCCTCCAGGAAACGCAGGATGTCTGTTGGCGCCTGAGCGATCGTCAGGGGCGGCCTCGCGCATCCTGCCCAGCCATGAGAGACCGGAGAGCGGGGCCAGGAGCACCTCCCTGACGCCTATGCCAGGCCGTGCGCACTTCGCGCTGCAAGCGCGCACGAAAAAGCCCGGACGCTTTCGCATCCGGGCTCGATTCTGTCAGCTGCGAAGGCCTGCTAGTTCAGACGGTCCTTCAGGCTGGCGATGTCGGACTTCAGCACCGCGTTGCGCTGGGTCTTGGTCATGTTGTCGGTGAGCAGGAGCTTGGCCGCGTCCACTGCGAGATCGGCGGCGAGGGCTTTGACTTCCTTCGCGGCCTGGGCCTCGGCCTGGGCGATGCGCTGCTCGGCCAGAGCCGTCCGTCGCTCGATGCGCTGGGCGATCTCCTTCTTGGCGTTTTCGCGCAGATAGTCCGCTTCGGCCTTGGCCTGGCGGATGATGTCTTCGGCGTTCTTGGCCGCTTCGGCCTGCTTGCGCTTATAGGAGGCCAGAAGTTCCTGGGCTTCTTCACGCAGGCGGCGCGCTTCGTCGAGCTCGGTGCGGATCCGGTCCGCGCGCTCGTCCAGCGCCTTGGTGATCATCTTCGGCGCGCCGAAGACGATGATCACGATGAAGAACAGCACCAGGCCCACAAAGGCCCAGAACGTCGTATCGGAGAGGAGGTATTCCATGGCCTAGCTCCGCGCCTGATCGACGGCTTTTTCCGCGTCGGCTTCGCTCACCTCGAGCCCGGCCAGACGCGCGGCGGCCGCGGCGGCGGTCTCCGCTGCGATGGTGCGCACTTCGGCGAGGGCCTTTTCGCGGCTTTGCTTGATGCGCTGTTCGCTTTCGGCCAGCTTGGCGTCCAGCTCTTCATCGGCTTCGCGCGTGGCCTCGGCGATTTCCTTGTCGGCTTCGGCCTTGGCCTCGGCGGCGACGGCCGAGGCGCGAGCGCGCGCATCGGCGAGTTCTTTTTCGTAAGCCTTCACCGTCTCGTCGGCCTGGGCCTTCATGTCGGCCGCGGCGTCGAGATTGTCCGCGATGCGGTCGCGGCGTTCCTCGATGGCGCCGCCGATCCGCGGCAGCACGAAGCGCGAGAGCAGCAGGTAGAGCAGCGCGAAGCTGATCGCGAGCCAGAACAGCTGCGAGGCGAAATAGGTCGGATCGAAAGGCGGAAACGTAGCTTCAGCTGCGTAGTCCGCGCCTTGTGTTTGCGGCGCCGTCACGGGCGGCCTCCCTTAAAGCGGCAAGGCGTGCTGAAAGCGGCATGCGCCGGCCGGTCGCTTGAAGCGACCGCCCGGCGACCCTGTCCGCGACCGTCGTACGCGGCTTAGCCGGTGACGTTGAAGACCAGCAGAAGCGCGATGAGCAGCGAGAAGATGCCCAGCGCTTCGGTCACGGCGAAGCCGAAGATGAGGTTGCCGAACTGGCCCTGAGCCGCCGACGGGTTGCGCAGGGCGCCCGTCAGGAAGCTGGAGAAGATATTGCCCACGCCGAGCGCGGCGCCCAGCATGCCGAGCGTGGCGAGACCAGCGCCGATGTAACGAGCGGCTTCCGCGTCCATGTCGATACTCCTTTGTGAGAAAAGCGGTGCGGATGGATAGAAAAGGGTGGATCTTCCCGACTTAGTGATGCCCCGGATGGAGCGCGTCGGAGAGATAGATGCAGGTCAGCACGGCGAACACGTAGGCCTGGAGGAACGCCACCAGGAATTCCAGCGCGGTCAGCGCGACGACCATGACCAGCGGGGCCACGGCGCCCAGGACGCCGAGCGCCCCCACCGAGCCCAGCATGACGATGAAGCCGGCGAACACCTTCAGAAGGATGTGGCCGGCCAGCATGTTTGCGAACAGACGAACCCCGAGAGTCACCGGACGTGACAGGAAGGAGATGATCTCGATCGGGGTCAAAAGAATATACAGCGGCCAGGGCACGCCGGCGGGGAAGAACAGGGAGAAGAATTTCAGCCCGTGCTTGAACACGCCGTAGCCCACCACGATCGCCATCACCAGAAGCGCCATGGCGAACGTGACGATGATGTGGGAGGTGAAGGTGAAGCCCTTGAAGTCCGGCGCCGGGAAGTACGGCATCATCCCCAGCATGTTGCCCATCAGGATGAAGGCGAACAGCGTGAACACGAAGGGGAAGAATTTCAGCCCGGCGTCGCCGGCGGTGGAGCGGATCATCCCGGCCACGAATTCATAGAGCAGCTCGGCGACCGACTGCGCGCGGCCCGGCACCAGGGCGCGCTTGGACATGGACATCCACAACAGGCCGGCGACCAGCACCGTCGAGGCGAGCATGAAATAGCTGGAGTTCGTGAACGACAGATCCAGACCGCCCACCTCGAACGGGGCGAGGACCTTGATCTTGAACTGCTCGATCGGGTTAGTCGCGTCCGCCACGCCCGGTCCCTTCCATCCTGGGGCGCGGCTTGATCCGCGCCCGGCCTTGTCTTCAGATCCGCGCCGCGCCCGTCAGGGCGATCCGTCGCGGTTCATGCTCGAAGCGGCGCGCACGACATTCAGCGTGCCCGCCGCGAAACCCAGAAGCACGCCGATCAGGAGCCCCCAGGGCGTCCAGCCGAACACGCGATCGGCGAGATAGCCCAAAGCGGCCCCGGCGAGAACCCCTCCGGCGAACTCAGAGCCGTATCGAACGCCCTGGCTCCAGTTCGATGGAGCCTTTTCGGCTTGCTCGGCCCTGCGCTTTTCGAGCTTGGCTTCAAGGCGTCGCTCGAAATCGTCGCGGTCTGATGCGTTCTGGATCGGGTCGTCTCGACGGGACATGTATGATCAGCGGCCTGAAGAAGACCTCCCCCTCAGGCGCGCGCACCCTATAAGCGGGCCTATACCAAGTCAAGCAAGCTCGGCTTGCCGGTTTCCCATTGAATATATTGGGTTTTCGGCGCTACTCCGCCGCCACGAGCGCTTCGGCGGTGCGCAGATTCACCGAGACCAGCTGAGAGACCCCGCGCTCGCCCATGGTCACGCCGAACAGCCGGTCCATGCGGCTCATGGTGACGGGGTTGTGGGTGATGACCAGAAAGCGGGTCTCGGTCATCGAGCGCATTTCTTCGAGCATGGTGCAGTAGCGGTCCACATTGGCGTCGTCGAGCGGGGCGTCGACCTCGTCCAGGACGCAGACCGGCGCCGGGTTCACCAGGAACACCGCAAAGATCAGCGCGGTCGCGGTGAGCGCCTGCTCGCCGCCGCTCATCAGGCTCATGGTCTCCATCTTCTTGCCGGGCGGGCAGGCGAAGATTTCAAGACCGGCTTCGAGCGGGTCCTCGTTCTCGGTCAGCTCCAGGCGCGCCGACCCACCGCCGAACAAGGTGGAGAACAGGGTCTGGAAATGCCCGTCCACCGTCTCGAACGCGTCCAGCAGCCGGGCCCGGCCTTCGCGCGACAAGGTGTCGACGGCTTTCCTCAGGCGCGCGACGGCTTCGGTGAGATCGTCGCGCTCGCGCTTCAGGCGCTCGCGCTCGGCGTCCAGCTCGCGCGATTCCTCGTCGGCGCGCAGATTGACCGCGCCCAGGCGTTCGCGCGAAAGCCGCGCCTCGTCAAGCCGGCGCTCCAGCTCCTGGCTCGAGAGGTCCTTGTATTCCGACGTCTTGCCGCGCTGGGCCAGGGTGTCAGGCGTCTCCCCGGTGGCGTCGGTCAGGCGTTCCACCGTCTCTTCCAGACGCTCTTTTGCGGCGACGAGGCGCGCATGGGCGGCGGCGCGCGATTCGCGGGCCTCGGCGGCGGATTTTTCGGCGGCGCGCAGGGCGGCGTCGAACTCACGCTGCCCGGTTTCGGCGTCGGCGACGCGGGCGCGAGCTTCGTCGGCGCGCTTCTCGGCGTTCTGCAGAGCCTCGATCAGATCGGGACGCTGCGCCTCCAGCGCGCCGGGGCGGGCCTTGGCGGTTTCAAGCTCGGATTCGGTCTCGGCCTTGCGGGCTTTCAGCGTGTCCAGGCGCTCGCGCGCGCTCTCCTCGCGGCGGGTCCAGTCGGCGTGCTCGCGCTCCAGCGCGGCGATGCGGTGGCGGCGGCCCTGCGCCTCGCGCTTGGCCGTCTCCAGCGCCGCGCGCGCATCAGCCGCCGCACCGCGGGCCCGCTCGGCCTTGGTTCTCGCGGCCTCCAGTGCGTCATGACCGTCATCGGCCTCCATGGCTTCGCGCCAGAGGGTTTCGGCGGTCTCCAGATCGCCGCTCGCCGTGGCGAGGCGGGCCTCGGCACGCTCCAGCGCCTCGGCGAGGCCGGCCTTCTTCGCTTCGGCGCGCGCCGCGTCCGCCTGAGCGTCGGCGAGCGAGCGTTCCGCCGCGCGCAAGGCGCGCTCGGCGTCGCGCGCCCGGCCTTGCGCGGACTGGGCCGCCTGTTCGGCGGCGGCGAGCCCGTCCTTCAGGGCCTGGGCGGCGTCGCGTTTCTGATTGGCGTTGCGCTCGGCCTCCTCCAGCTGAGCCTCGATCTCGGCGAGCCGGTTGCGGGTCTCCAGGCGCACCGCCGCCGGGGAGGGCGCGCCGGCCTCGGCGGTGAAGCCGTCCCAGCGGCGCAGCGCTCCGGATTTCGTCACCAGGCGCTGGCCGGGCTTCAAGGTCTTGGCCAGGGTCTCCAGATCGTCGTCGGCGACGACGCCGCTGGCGGCGAGGCGGGCCTGAAGCGCCGCCGGCGCCCGCCCGCGCGCGCCCCGGGGCGTCACGCCGCCGGGCAACTCGCCGGCTGTCGCGCCGCCGCCCGCCCAGCGCCGGGCCGCGCCTTCGGCGAGGCTCGCCTCCAGATCTTCGCCCAGCGCGGCGGCGAGGGCGGTCTCATAGCCGGCCTCGGCCGTCACCGCCTCCAACGCCTGATCCTGCACGTCGCCGGCGGCGAGAAAGCGTTCAAGGCTGGTCTTCTCGCGCTGCAGCGCGCTCGCCTCGGCGTCGGCTTCGCGCGCGGCGTCGCGTGCGTCGCCCGCTTCGGCCCGGCGCGCCTCAAGCTCGGTCTCCGCGGTTTCCAGCGCGGCGCGCGCCGAGTCCAGCACTGCGCCCGCCGTTTCGGCTTCGGCCGCCAGCGCCTCGAGATCGGGTAGAATTTCGGCGGCGAACGCGTCGAGCGCGGAACGCGCGCGCTCGGCTTCGCGGGTCAGGGCGTCCGCGCGCTGACGTGCGGCCTCAGCATCGCGTTTCGCGCCGTCGCGCCGGGCGCGGATTTCGGCGGACCGCGTCCCGGCTTCATCGAGATCGCGTTCGGCCCGGGCGCGCGCCTGGTCGGCGTCGGTCAGGACCGCTTCGGCGCGCGCCTGGGCGGCGGCGTCGGCGTTGGCGTCCTCCCTCAGCTTTGACAGGGAGGATTTCAGGCGCGCGAGCGCGCCGGCGGCTTCTTCGTAAAGCTCGGCCTCGCGGGTTTCGCCCTGGGCGATCTCGCCGAGCCGGGCGGAAAGCCGGGTGATCGTCTCGCGCGCCGTTTCAAGGTCGCGGTCGAGCTGATCGCGGGTGCGTTCGGCCAGGCGCAGCGCGGCGGCGGCCTCGGCTTCGGCCTCGCGCAGGGGCTGCACCTTGCTCTGGGCGGCCTCGGCCTCGCGGGTCTTCACCGCGGCTTCGACGAGCGCCTTCTCCGCAACCGCGTCGGCCTCCATCAGCGCGGCCTCCGCGGTGTCTTGCGCGGTCTTCGCATCGGTCCAGCGGCGTAACCAGAGCAACGCCTCGAAACCGCGAATGGTCTGGGACAGCTCGCGATAGCGGCCGGCCTGCTTGGCCTGCCTTTGCAGGCTGGCGAACCGGTTGTCGAGATCGGTGACGATCTCCTGCAGGCGCTCCAGATTGGCTTCGGCCGCGTTCAGGCGCAGCTGCGCCTCGCGCCGGCGCGCGCGCAGCCCGCCCACGCCGGCGGCCTCCTCCAGAACCCGGCGCCGGTTTTCCGGCTTGGCGCTGATCAGCTCTGAAATCTGGCCTTGCCGGACCAGGGCGGGCGAGTTCGCGCCGGTGCCGGCGTCTGCGAAGAGCAGCTGAACGTCCTTGGCGCGGACCTCCTCGCCATTGATCTTGTAGTCCGAGCCCTTGCCGCGGGTGATGCGCCGGACGACTTCCAGGATCTCGGCGTCATTGAACTGGGCCGGCGCGCGGCGCTCGGTATTGTCGATGGTCAGCGTGACATGGGCGCTTTCGCGGGCGGCGCGGTTGTCGGTCCCCGCAAAGATCACGTCCTCCATGCCGCCGCCGCGCAAGGACTTGGCGGAGGTCGCCCCCATCACCCAGCGCAGGGCCTCAAGCAGGTTCGACTTGCCGCATCCGTTGGGACCGATCACCCCCGTCAGGCCGGGATCGATCCTCAGTTCGGTCGGGTCCACGAACGACTTGAAGCCGGCCAGTCTGAGCTGGGTGAACTTCAATCAACGCCTCCACTGGCGCCGTCCGCCGGTGTTCCGGTCGTGATCGGCGCCCCCATCCCATACGCCTACTCTTCGGCGCGATTCTTGAAGTAAAGAATGATTCGCTCGAAAGTCTCGCCTTCGAACGTGGCGGGAATGGGACCCTGATCGTCCACCAGCGCTTCGCCGTTGGCGCCGTAGGCCTGGCCGGAGCCGTCCGGATTGGGGACCGGCTCGATGCGCACGCCGTTGAAGAAGAAGGTGGGCGTGCTGCCCACGCCGGCCTCGGTCGCCGCCTCGTTGGCCGCCTGCACCTCGGCGAGAATGTCACGGTCGGACATGCACTGGCGGAATTCCTCGTTGGAGAAGCCGAGCGTGCGCGCGATCTGCTGGAACTGGGTCTGCGCCTGACCCTGCTGCATGGCGGTGAAGATGGCGCGCTGTTGCTCGAACAGGACGTCGATAACGTCGAAATACCGGTCCTCGGGCGCGCAGCGGGCCAGCATGAAGCCGGCGATGGCGAGCTGGGGCTGGCCGGTGAGCATCTCGCGGAAGACGTAACGCACGTCGCCGCTCTCGATATATTCGTCCACCGTCGGCATCGCCAGGGCGTGCCATTGAGCGCAGCCGCCGCACGCCACCGAAGCGTACTCGATCATCGTCACCGGCGCGTCCGTCGAGCCTTTGGCCCGGTCGCCTTCGGCTTCGTATTGCGTCCGTCCGCTGTCGGCGGAGCCGTTTCCGCAGGCGACCAGGGCGACCGCGCCAAGGGCGGCGACGGCTACGGCGGTGATGCGCTTGAGGGTCATGTCAGTCCTTCCCGGTGTCGTTCGGCGATCGCGGCGCCGGCGCCCCTTCGCGCCGGGCCACCGCATCGGCCCAATCCTGCATGAGGGCATCGAGATTTTTCCGCCCCCCGTCAAGGCGCGCCACCTTGGTGATCCGCGACCGGCGCGCAGGCTTCGGCGCGAAACTCTCCTGGATCGGGCCCTGGACGATCTTCAGCTTGGTCGCCGGCTTGCCCGAATAGCGTTCGGCGCGCTCGAGAATGCGCGCCGCCTGCGCTTCGGCCAGCGCGGCGGCCGGCCCCTTGGCCCGGATGCGCAAGGTCAGCGCGCCCGCGCCGCCATGGTATTTCTCCGGCCGGGTGTATTTCGCCAGCGCTTCGCCGACGATCTCGGGCCAATGGGCCTCCAGCTCGGCCATGGACGGGCTGAGGCGTTTCTCCAACGGCTTCACGATCTTGACCGCCGCCCGGCCGACGCTGGGCGGCGCCTTGGCGGCCGGACGCGCGCGATGGCTCTGCGCCCAGGCCCAGGCCTCGGCCTCCGCGCCGGGAGCGGCGCGCGCGACGCGCCGGCGCAGGGCAGCTGACACCGGTCGGGTCGGCGGACTTGAAGGCGGGCGGGATCGGCTCATGATCTCGACCATCGCGCGCGGGCGGGCCGCGCGCAAGCGCGCTGGGAAGACCGCTCTGTCAAAGTCTCGTGGAATCGCCCGTCTGCGCGCGGCTCTGCTGGACTGGTACGACCAAGCCGGGCGCACCTTGCCCTGGCGGGTGCGCCCGGAAGACCGCGCGGCCGGCCGGACCGCCGATCCTTATGCGGTCTGGCTCTCCGAAATCATGCTGCAGCAGACCACCGCACCCCACGCCGCGCCTTATTGGGAGCGGTTCATGGCGCGCTGGCCGACGGTCGAGGCGCTCGCCGCGGCGCCGCGCGAGGACGTGCTGGCGGCCTGGGCGGGGCTCGGCTATTACGCCCGCGCCCGCAATCTGCACAAATGCGCCGGCGTCGTCGCACACGAACGCGGCGGCGCCTTTCCCAGCGAGCTCGACGCCTTGCGCGCGCTGCCGGGGGTCGGCGAATACACATCGAACGCGATCCGCGCCATCGCGTTCGACAAGCCGGCGAGCGTGGCGGACGGCAATGTGGAGCGGGTGATCAGCCGGCTGGAGCGGATCGAGACACCGCTGCCGAAATCCAAGCCGCAGATCAAGGCGCGCGCCGCAGACCTCGCCGATCCGGCGCGGCCGGGCGACTACGCCCAGGCGCTGATGGATCTCGGCGCGACGGTGTGTACGCCGAAATCGCCCGACTGCGCGGCCTGTCCCTGGAGCTTCGCCTGCGCCGCGCGCGCCGCCGGCGATCCGGCGCGCTTTCCGTTGAAGGAGAAGAAAAGGCCCAAGCCGGTGCGCCGCGGGGTCTGTTTCCACGTGCTCTCGGGCGAGGCGATCTGGCTGCGCCGGCGCCCGGAGACGGGGCTCTTGGGCGCCATGATGGAGCTGCCCGGGAGCGACTGGAGCGAGGCCGGGCCCGGCGCGGCGGATCCGCCCTTCGCCGCCGACTGGCGCGACGCGGGCGAGGTGCGCCACGTCTTCACCCATTTCGCGCTGCATCTGCAGGTTCTGTGCGCCTCCGCCCCGCCCGGCTGGACGCCGCCTGAGGGCGGGCTCGTGCCGCTGAGCGCGTTGAATGCGGCGGGGCTTCCCAGCGTGATGATGAAGGCGGCCCGGCTTGGGCTCGCAGCGCGTGACCGGCTGGTCTGAGCGAAACCGAAAAAAAGCGCGGCCTTGAAACAAGGCCGCGCAGGGGAACGATCCACTCCGGGAAACGGGAGTGTGGGCGCACCCTAGCAATGCGCGCCGGCCCACCGGCGCGGTTTGAGGCGGGACGCAGGGCTTGTGCGGCGAGGCGCGAGCAGTGCGGTGAGCGGAGGCGCCAGGCGCGACGAGGGCGGGTTATGCGGCGTCGCGCATGTCGGTGACCTGCAGGGCGGCCTCGAAATCTGGCAGGAGGTTGAACGCCTCCATGGCGCTCATCGCCGTGGCGCGCTTGCCCTTGGTCCAGAATTTCCAGAACGAGGAGACATGCTGCAGCCGTCCGATATCCTCGCCCATCTCCACGAACAAGGCGGGCGCCTTGGCCATGAAGGCCTTCAACGCGGCCGGGTCGCCCTGGTCGACGAACTGCTTGAACTCCGCGTGATAGGCGTCCAGGCGCACCTTCAGCCGGTTCCAGCGCCCGAGGGAGAGCTGGGCGATGGAGGCCATGATCGTGCGGATCTCCGCCCGGTCGGCGTCCGACAGGCCGACCACGCGCAGGCTCTTGAGGTCCTTCAGGAAGGCGGTGATGTCGGCGTAGCAGCTGGCCGAACGCCAGGAATAATAAAGCGTGCCTTTCCAGCCGAACACGCCGTCGCGATACTCCTGCTTGGTCATGCGAAGCGCGTCGCGCAGCACCACGAGCTGTTCGGAGTCCTCGTCCTCGAACAGGATTTTCGCCAGCCGGCGCGATTTTTCCAAGCTGGCGAGATCGGCCCCGCCCACCGCCTTGCGCACGAGCATGTCGATCTGGCCGGCCACGTACTCGGTGATCTTGCCGAGTTCGTCGTCGGAGATGGTGAAATAGCACGGCGCGATCCGCTCTCCGCTGCGCCGGAAGAACTCATGAAGCAGATAAGGGTCGAAGCTCGGCAGCCCGGCGAGCGCGCGCAGGCGCGCCACGTCCGAGACGAAGGCCGGCTTGTCGGAGGTGACGCCCAGATGATGCGACAGAAGCCGTTCCATCTGCGGGTCCTCCACGAAGATGGAGTGGCCGCCGAGATCGAGATCGGTGTCGGAGATCGGGATGATCACCTTCGTGGCCGAAGTCCGCTCCCCGCCCAGCTGCTCGCGCTCCCAGGCGCGCAAGGTGTGCTTGACGATGAAGCTCTTGTTCAGCCGGCTCATCTTGAACAGCGGGGCCTCGGCCCAGGCCGCGGTCTGACCGAAGCGCTCCTTGATGGAGACCAGGTCGATCACCCGGCTGGTGGAGCCGCCGCGCTTGAGGAAGCTGAGCTTGCCGTAATTATCCCGCGCCATGCTTGAAACGCCTGTCCGAACCGGTTTGACTGCGCGAGCCTAAACAGGGCGCGTGGAAAACAGGTTAACCGGACGAGGCGGGGCGGCATGCGCGGACACGGCGATCTCGGGGTGAAGGAAATCGTGCGCATGCTGGACATGAGCCCGCATCCCGAAGGCGGCTGGTACGCCGAAACCTTCCGCGACGCGCCGGGCCCCGATCAGCGCTCGCGCGCCACCGCGATCTATTTTCTGCTCGCGGCCGATCAGGTCAGCGCCTGGCACAAGGTGGACGCCACCGAGATCTGGCTGTGGCAGGCCGGCGCACCGCTGGCGCTGACGATCTCCGAGGACGGGGTGAACGCCCGCGCCCAGCGCCTCGGCCCGGATCTGCGCGCCGGCGAGCGCCCGCAAGGCGTGGTGCCGAAAGACGCCTGGCAGGCTGCGGAATCCCTCGGCGCCTGGACGTTGGTGAGCTGCGTGGTGGCGCCGGGCTTTGAATTCTCCGGTTTCGAACTGGCCCCGCCGCACTGGCGGCCTTCGCCGGACGGACCGCCGGCGGGGTAGATCATGTCGTTTCGTTCGACCAATGTCGGGCTGCCGATGAACCTCGATCACTGACACTCTTCCTCCCAAGGCCGGAAAACCGGCCGCCAACGGGAGGAGCGACATCATGGCGTCAGACACGCCCGCCGCGGCCGGAGAGGCGAAAGCCGGCGATCACGACATCACCGAAAACGCGATGAAGAGGTACTGGGCCGAGAATGTGCGGCTCATGCTCGTCCTTCTCGCCATCTGGTTCTCGGTCTCATTCGGCGCGGGCATCCTGTTCCGCGATTTCCTGGATCAATGGTCCATCGGCGGCGCGCCTTTGGGGTTCTGGTTCGCTCAGCAGGGCGCGATCTACGTCTTTGTCGCCCTGATCTTCGTCTACTCCGCGCTGATGCACCGCATCGAGCGCAAGTACGACGTCGACGACGACGAAGGTTAGGGGAGGGCGAGCATTATGGAACCGACTATTTTCGGCATGTCGACGACCTTGTTCTGGACGGCGTTCTTCGTCATCGGAACCTTCGGTCTCTATATCGGCATCGCGGTCTGGGCGCGCGCCTCGACCACAAACGACTTCTACGTGGCCGGGCACGACGTGCATCCGGTCTTCAACGGCATGGCCACCGCCGCGGACTGGATGAGCGCGGCGAGCTTCCTGTCCATGGCCGGTCTCATCGCCTTCATGGGCTATGACGGCTCGGTCTATCTGATGGGCTGGACGGGCGGCTACGTGCTGCTGGCGCTCCTGCTGGCGCCGTATCTGAGGAAATTCGGCAAGTTCACCGTGCCCGACTTCGTCGGCGACCGGTATTACAGCCAGGCCGCCCGCATCGTCGCGGTGATCTGCGCGCTGTTCATCTCCTTCACCTATATCGCCGGCCAGATGCGCGGCACGGGCATCGCCTTCTCCAACTTCCTCGGCGTGGATATCGAGCTCGGGGTGATCATCGGGGCGATCATCGTCCTGTTCTACGCCGTGCTGGGCGGGATGAAGGGCGTGACCTACACCCAGGTGGCGCAATATTGCGTCCTGATCTTCGCCTACACCGTCCCGGTCATCTTCCTGTCCCTGCAGATCACCGGCACGCCGATCCCGCAGCTGGGCTTCATCGGAAACACCACCGAGGGCGTGCCGCTTCTGCAGAGCCTCGACGCCACGCTGACCGAGCTGGGGTTCAGCTCCTATCTCGACGGGCAGAAGGGCATGCTGGACGTGTTCTGCATCACGCTGGCCCTCATGGTGGGCACGGCGGGCCTTCCCCACGTGATCATCCGCTTCTTCACCGTGCCGAAAGCCTCAGACGCCCGTAAATCGGCCGGCTGGGCGCTGATCTTCATCGCCGCGCTCTACACCACGGCGCCGGCGGTGGCGGTGTTCGCCCGCTCCAACTTCATCGAGACGGTCAATGAGAGCGCCTACTCGGTGGATGTGCGCCGCGGCGAGGCGCGGGCGGCCGAACAGGGTGAGGGCGCGACCCCGCAATGGTTCTACAACTGGGAGCGCACCGGCCTTCTGGGCTTCACCGACAAGAACCAGGACGGCCGCATCCAGTACCGCGCCGACCCGGAAGCGAACGAAGTCACCACGCTCGACCGCGACATCTTCGTGCTGGCCAATCCCGAGATCGGCAATCTGCCGGGTTGGGTGATCGGCCTGGTGGTCGCCGGCGGCCTCGCCGCCGCCCTGTCCACCGCAGCCGGCCTGTTGATGGTGATCAGCTCGGCGGTGAGCCATGATCTCTGCCGCAAGGTGCTGTTCAAGAACATGTCCGACACTCAGGAATTGCTGGTCGCCCGGTTTGCGGCCGTCGGCGCGGTGCTGGTGGCGATCTACGCCGGCATCAATCCTCCGGGCTTCGTGGCCGCGGTGGTGGCGTTCGCCTTCGGGTTGGCCGCGGCGAGCTTCTTCCCGGCGATCTTCCTGGGGATCTTCTGGAAGCGGATGAACAAGGAGGGCGCGATTGCGGGCATGGCCACGGGCCTGATCGTGACCGCCGCCTATATCGTCCACTTCAAGATCGGCTTCTCCTCCGGCGTGCTGGCGGCCTGCGCCTTCCTGGTCGGGGCGGTGATGGTGATCCTGCACTTCGGCCTGAGAGGCGAAGCCGACACCCGGCCGATGCTGGTGGTGGCCGGCGCCATGATCCTCGCCTTCCTGGCGGGTCTGTTCGGCCTGTTGCCCAGCATTCCCGCGGGCAGCACGGACCAATGGTTCCTGGGCGTCAGCCCGGAAGGCTTCGGCGCCATCGGCATGGCCCTGTCCTTCGTGGTCTCGGTCACGGCGGCGCTGGCCACCAAGGCTCCGCCGCAGGACGTGCAGGACATGGTCGAGGAGATCCGCATCCCCTCTGTGAGAGCCCATGTGAGCCACGCCCCGGCCGAATAGGCCGACCGGCGCACCGGACGAGCGCGGCGGCCCCCGAGGCCGCCGCGTTTCGTTTAGGCCCGCCTGTGGCCGGGCGCGCCGCGGCGATTGCGTTCACGAACCCCGGTCTATAGTTTGCAGGCCGACCCGGGCCCGGCGCGCTTAACCTGCGCCAAGGGCCGAGTTTTTCAGGACGGATGATGTCGGACCCCAAGCGCACCTATCTCGATTTCGAACGCCCGATCGCCGAGCTTGAATCCAAGATCGAGGAGCTGGAGACGGTTCTGGCGCGCAACGGCGAGGATGCGCCGGACGCCAAGGACGAGATCGCGCGCCTGCGGCAGAAATCCTCCGACCAGCTCAAGACGCTGTATTCAAAGCTCGACGCCTGGCGCAAGACCATGGTGGCGCGCCATCCCGAGCGCCCGCACCTGAAGGATTATATCGAGCACCTGGTCGAGGACTTCGAGGAGCTGGCCGGCGACCGCCGCTTCGGCGAGGACCACGCCATCGTCGGCGGGACGGGGCGCCTGCACGGCCGGCCCATGGTGATCATCGGCCATGAAAAGGGCCACGACACCCAGACCCGCCTGAAACACAATTTCGGCATGGCCCGGCCGGAGGGCTATCGCAAGGCGATCCGCCTGATGGACCTCGCCGAACGCTTCGATCTTCCCGTGGTGACTCTTGTGGACACCGCCGGCGCCTATCCGGGGCTGGGCGCGGAGGAGCGCGGCCAGGCCGAAGCGATCGCGCGCTCCACCGAGCGCTGTCTGACGCTCGGAACGCCGCTGGTGTCGGTGATCACCGGCGAAGGCGGATCGGGCGGCGCGGTGGCGCTGGCGAGCGCCAACACCGTCCTGATGCTCGAACACTCCATCTATTCGGTGATCAGCCCGGAAGGGTGCGCGTCGATCCTGTGGCGCGACGGCGCCCGGGCGAAGGACGCCGCCATGGCCATGAAGATCACCGCTCAGGACCTCATTGATCTGAAGATCATCGACTCCATCATCCCCGAGCCGCTGGGCGGCGCCCATCGAGGTAGCGCCGAGACGATCAAGCGCGTGGGCGAGGCCATCGACAACGCGCTCGGCGGCCTGGACGGCATGGACGCGGCCACCTTGAAGAAACAGCGCCGCGAGCGGTTCCTCACGATTGGCCGGAGCCTGCTGGAGGGGTAGGGAGCCCCGTCCTCCCCTTCAGGGGGGACGCGGCGCCTAGACCTCCATCTCCGCGCGGATGCGCGCACGCAGAATGTCAATGGGCGCCAGCCCGCCGGACTGGCGGACATGCCAGAAAGTCCAGCCATTGCAGCTCGGCGCGCCCTGGACATGGGCGCCCACCTGGTGAATCGAGCCGGCTTCGGTTCCCGCCGCCACCGTGCCGTCGGCGCGCACCCGCGCGGTGCGCCGGCCCTGGCTGCAATAGAGCGTGTCGCCGGGCTTTAAGAGCCCCGCTTCAACCAGCGCGCCGAAGGGAATGCGCGGCAGGGCGCGTTTCGACTGAGTGACCTTCAGGGCAGCCGGATCGCCGGGGAGAATCGCGGCGATGCGCTTTCGCGCCACCTCGGCGTAGGTGGGATCGGCTTCGAGACCGATGAAATGGCGGCCGAGCTTCTTTGCGACAGCTCCCGTGGTGCCGGTGCCGAAGAAGGGATCGAGCACCAGATCGCCCGGATTGGTGGTCGCCAGCAGCACCCGGTGCAGCAGGCTTTCCGGCTTTTGCGTGGGATGGGCCTTCTTGCCGTCGCGGGTCTTCAACCGCTCCGCGCCGGCGCAGATCGGCAGCGTCCAGTCCGAGCGCATCTGCACCCCGTCGTTCAGCGCCTTCATGGCCGCATAGTTGAAGGTGGGGCGCGCCTCCTTGGTCTTCGCCGCCCAGATCAGGGTTTCGTGGGCGTTGGTGAAGCGGGTGCCCTTGAAGTTCGGCATCGGGTTGGACTTGCGCCAGATCACGTCGTTGAGGATCCAGAAGCCCATGTCCTGAAGAAAGGCGCCGACCCGGAAGATGTTGTGATAGCTGCCGATGGTCCACAGCGCGCCGTTGGGTTTCAGGACCCGGCGCGCCTCCTCCAGCCAGGCGCAGGAGAACAGATCATAGGCGTCGAAATCGCCGATCTGGTCCCAGTCATTGTCCACCGCATCGACCTTGGAATTGTCCGGCCGGTGCAGATCGCCGCCGAGCTGCAGATTATAGGGCGGGTCGGCGAAGATGAGGTCCACGCTTTCGTCGGGCAAGGCCTTCATGGCCTCCACGCAATCGCCCTCGATGATCGCATCGATGGGAAGGGAGTTGGTCGCCGAGCCTGACACGTGAGAACGCCTCTTGAATGAACGATCGGTCCAAGAGGGGTGAATCGTTTCGCCTTACCCGATGGTTAAGCTGGATTCATCATGAGCGGGATTAACGATTTCGCCTCTCTCACCGGGGCGAAGCTTAACCGATGGATGGGCGACGGGCCTAGGGCCTCCAGGCCGGCCTTGTGGGCGGGGCAGGCATAGCCCTTATGGCTGGCGAAACCGTAGCCGGGATAGCGGGCGTCGGCCTCCACCATCAGCCGGTCGCGTACGGTCTTGGCGATGATGCTCGCCGCGCTGATCGCCGGCTCGGTCCCGTCGCCGCCGACGATGGCGCGCGCCGGGCAGGGCAGGCCGCCGGGAAGCCGGTTCCCGTCCACCAGCGCTTCGCACGGCGCGCAGGGCAGGTTGGCGAGCGCGCGGGCCATGGCCGCCATGGTGGCGTGAAGAATGTTCAGCCGGTCGATCTCGGCGGGCTCGGCGATCCCCACCCCCACCAGCGCGCAGGCGCGGATTTCGGCCGCCAGCGTTTCGCGCTTTTGCGCCGTGAGGACCTTGGAATCGGTCATGCCGGCGAGGCCCTCGATATCGCAGAAATCCGCGGGCAGGATCACCGCCGCAGCGACCACCGGCCCGGCCAGCGGCCCGCGCCCGGCCTCGTCGAGGCCGGCGATCAGCCGGCCGTCACGGCGAAACGGGGTCTGGAGGGCTGTCAGGAGGGGGCGCATCTTGCGATAACTGACCCTTCGCGGGCTTCAGCGCAAGCTTGCCGCGCGCCTTTTGCACAAAGAAGAACAGCGCGCCGACCGGAACCGCCACCTAGAACAGACTCAGCTGCTCGCCGCCCTCCAGCGGCCGTTCGAACAGATCGCAGCGCAGTTTCACACGCGGTGCATCGAGCCCGTAGCGGCGCACCGCGGCGTGGAAGCGTTTTGTGATGAGCTCGGCCACCGGGCCTTCGCCGACGCCGCGCACGTTCCAGCGCGCGTCGTACTCCTTGCCGCCGCGGGTCTGGCGGATGAGGCTCATGATCTTCTCCGCCTGGCCGGGGCGCTGTGTCTTCAGCCACTCCTTGAACAAATCGCGCACCTCCAGCGGCAGGCGTAAGAGCACATAGCCCGCGCTAGTCGCTCCGGCCTCGGCGGCGGCTTTTAACAGCGCCTCGATCTCGTGGCAGGTCAGGCCCGGCGTGATCGGTGCGGTCATCACCGTCACCGGCACACCGGCCCTGGAGAGCGCCTCAATCGCCTGCAGGCGGCGCTCGGGCGAGGCGGCGCGCGGCTCCATGGCGCGCGAGAGCTTGCGGTCGAGCGTGGTCAGCGAAACCGCCGCCTTTGCAAGGCCCAACGACGCCAGCTCGCCCAGGATATCGAGATCGCGCGTGATGCTCGCCGACTTGGTGATGACGCTGACCGGATGCTTGTATTTCAGGCACAGCTCCAGCAGCGCCCGCGTGATCCTCAGATCCCGCTCGATCGGCTGATAGGCGTCGGTGTTCGCGCCGATCAGGATCGGCTCGACCGTGTAGGTCTTCTTGCGAAAGGTTTTTTCAAGCAGCGCCGCGGCGTCGGCCTTGAAGAACAGCTTGCTCTCGAAATCGAGCCCCGCCGAATACCCCCACCAGGCGTGGCTGGGCCGCGCATAGCAGTAGATGCAGCCGTGCTCGCAGCCGCGATAGGGATTGATGGAGCGCGAGAACGAGATGTCCGGACTATCGTTCGTCGTCACGATCGTGCGCGAGGAGTCCTTGATCAGCGTGGTCTTCAGCTTCGCCGGCGCGCGGTCGCCCTCGCCCCAGCCGTCGTCGAAGGGCTCGCGGCGTTCGCGCTCGAAACGGCCGGACGCGTTGGACACCGCCCCGCGGCCATGGGGACGCAGGGCCTCAGGGAGCGGCTCGGAGGAGGGCGGCGGAACGAAACGTGCGGTCATGGCCGCCAGAGTGGACGACGGAATAGAACGAAGCAAGAACATTTTTCCGTTGACTCGCGGAGGTCCGGCGGGTCTTTCATGGGGACCATGAGCCGGATTCATGTCGTCATCCCTGCGCTGAACGCCGCCGCGCGCCTGCCCGCCACACTGCAGAGCCTCGCCGAGGCGGAGCGGGCGGGGCTGAGCGCGGGCTGGATTCTCGCCGACGGCGGATCGAGCGACGCCACGGTGCGGCTGGCGCGCCAGGCGGGATGCGCGCTGGTCACGGGCGCGAAAGGCCGCGGCGCCCAGCTCGCGGCGGGGGCGCAGGCCGCGCTGGCGCGGGCGTCGCGCGGCGACTGGCTTCTGTTTCTTCACGCCGACACTGTTTTGGAACCCGGCTGGAGCGGGGGCGTGCGCGCTTTCATGCAGGCGCATCAGGACCGCGACCGGGCCGGCTATTTCCGCTTTGCGCTGGATGATCGCGATCTGCGCGCGCGACGGCTGGAGCGGCTGGTGGCGTGGCGATGCGGGAGTTTCGCGCTGCCCTATGGCGATCAGGGTCTATTGATTCCGGCGGCCTTCTACGCCCGGCTCGGCGGTTACAAGCCCTGGCCGCTTTTCGAGGACGTGGATCTGGTCCGCCGGATCGGCCGGCGCCGCCTCAAACCGCTCGCCGCACGCGCCGTCACCGGCGCGGACCGTTTCGTCCGCGACGGCTATCTGAAGCGCTCGGCGAAGAATCTGACGCTGCTGCTGCGCTATTATTGCGGCGACAGTCCCGAACGCCTGGCCCGCGCCTATCGCAAATGAGGCCGGCGGTTTGAGGCTGGTCGTCTTCGCCAAGGCTCCGGTGATCGGGGGCGCCAAGACGCGCCTCGCGGCCGGAATCGGCAAGGTGGCCGCCTGGCGCCGCCACCGGGCCATGACCGCGCGCATTCTGCGTGAAGTGACCGACCGACGCTGGGAGACGGTGCAGGCGGCCTCGCCCGATCGCGCGCTGGCCCGGCGGTTTCCCGGCGTCTGGCCGGATGGGCTGGTCCGGACGCCTCAGGGCGGCGGCGATCTCGGCGCACGCCAGGCGCGGGTGTTCGCCGATCGCGGCGCGACGCTGGTCATTGGCACTGACGCGCCGCAGATCCGCCGCGCCGACATCGCGGCCGCGTTCAAGGCGCTGAACCGCCATGACGCAGTGATCGGCCCGGCCGAGGACGGCGGCTACTGGCTGTTCGGCCTCGCCCGGCCGGCTCCGGCGGGCCTGTTCGACGCGATACGCTGGTCGCACCCGCGAACGCGGGCCGACCTGGAGGCTCGGCTCGCCGCCTACGGCCTGTCGCGCATCGCTCAGCTTCGGGCCTTGCGTGATGTGGACCATGCAGCCGATCTTGACGCATTGAAACGGGGAGGATGACGGGATGAAACGGCTAGGGATCGGCGCTTTGGTGCTCGCGCTCGCCGCGTGCGGCGACACGGGGCGCGCGCCGCCGGCGGCGGAGGACGGCGATCTGTTCGACCGGCTCTCCGCCTTGTGCGGTCAGGCGTTCGAGGGCGAGGTCGTCAGCGACGATCCACGCGACGCCGACATGGCCGGCGAACGCCTGGTCATGCATGTGCGCGACTGCGGCGAGGACGCCCTGCGCATTCCTTTCCATGTGGGCGAGGACCGGTCGCGCACCTGGGTGATCACCCGGCTCGACGACGCTCGGCTGCGCCTGAAGCATGATCACCGCCATGAGGATGGAAGCGAGGACGTGCTCACACAGTATGGCGGCGAGACCGAAGGCCCGGCGGCGGGCCCCGCCGCCGATTTTCCCGCCGACGCCGAGAGCCGGGCCCTGTTCCGGCGCGAGGGGATCGAGGCCTCCATGCAGAATGTCTGGACGATGTCGGTGGAGGACGGCGACTTCATCTACGCCCTCAATCGGCCCGACCGCCATTTCGAGGCGCGCTTTGATCTGTCCGAGCCGGTGGAGACGCCGCCCCCACCCTGGGGCGCGGGCGAATAGCACGGCGCGGCGAACCGGGCTAGCCTGCCCGCCAGACTCGGGAGGAAATTCATGCGCATCGCCGTTTTCGCCGCCTTGGGGGTCATGCTTTCGGCCTGCACGCCGTCCGGCGACTCGCCGGACGCCCGCCCGGCCGCCGACCGGGTTTTCACCGGCGGGCTCATCCATACCGGGCTCGGCGACACCGTCGAGCTGGTGGCCGTCACCGGCGAGCGCATCGTGTTCGCCGGATCGGCGGCCGACGGCGCGGCGTTCATCGGCGAGACCACCGAGACCGTCGATCTTGACGGCGCGGTGATGTTTCCCGGCTTCACCGACGCTCATGTCCATGTCATCGGCGTCGGCGAGCGCGAGCGCAATCTGAACCTGGAGGATGTCGGCTCCATCGCAGACTTGCAGGCGGCCGTCGCCGCCGCGGCGGAAGACGAGACCGCCAGCGTCATCGCCGGGCGCGGCTGGATCGAGACCCATTGGCCGGAGGGGCGCTTTCCCACGGCCGCCGATCTCGACACGGTCGAGGCCGAGCGGCCCGTGGTGCTGGTGCGCGCCGACGGCCACGCCCTGGTCGCCAACACCGCAGCCCTTGAAGCGGTGGGGATCACCCGCGACACGCCCGATCCCGAGGGCGGCGCGATCCGTCGCGACGCCGACGGCGCCGCCACGGGCATGATCATCGACACCGCCATGGCCCCCTTCGCCGCGCTGCAGGGCGAACCCACGCGCGAGGAGCGCGCCGCGCTCTACGCGCTGGGCGCCCAGGTGCTCGCCGCGTCGGGCTGGACGGGCGTGCACAATATGAGCGTCGCTTTCGACGACGTGGCGATCATGGAGGCGCTCGCCGCCGAGGGCCGGCTGCCGATCCGCATCGCCAACTACGTGAATCCGGAGGATTACGCCTCCGCGGCCGCTCTGGTGGGAACCGAAGACGTCACCGAGCCGGTGATCACGCCGGGGGTGAAGTTCTACATGGACGGCGCGCTGGGGTCGCGCGGCGCGGCGCTCCTGCAGCCTTATGACGACGCGGCGGGCGAAACCGGGCTGTTCCTGTCGCGCCAGGGCCGGTCGGTGGAGATGATGGAGGCGGCGCTGCGCGACGGCGTGCAGCTCGCCGTTCACGCCATCGGCGATGCGGGCAACCGGCGGCTTCTGGACTGGATCCAGCAGAGCCTGGCCGCGGTGCCGGAGGCCGAGCGGGCCAGGCGCGATCCGCGCTGGCGGGTCGAGCACGCCCAGGTGCTTCATCCCGATGACATTCCGCGCTTCGGGGAGATGGCCGTCATCGCCTCCATGCAGCCGAGCCACGCCATCGGCGATCTGCATTTCGCGCCCAGCCGGATCGGGCTGCAGCGGCTGGAGGGCGCCTACGCCTGGCGCTCGCTGGTGGACAGCGGCGCGCTGATCGCCGGGGGGTCCGACGCGCCGGTGGAGCGGGGCGAGGCGCGCATCGAGTTTTACGCCGCCGCCGTGCGGCGCGATCTGGAGGGGTACGCCGGCGAAGGGTGGAATCTCGATCAGGCGCTGGACCGCGGCACGGCGCTGAAGCTGTTCACCCTCTGGCCGGCCTACGCCACTCGGCGCGAGGCGGAGCTGGGAACGATAGAGCCGGGCAAGCTCGCCGACTTCTCGGTCTTCGACCGTGATCTTATGAGCGTGGACGAGACGAGCCTGCGCCAGGCGCGCCCGGTCATGACCATTGTCGGCGGCGAAGTGGTCTGGACGGCCGAATAGCCGGTCAGGCCTCCAGCCCAGCCAGCGCTCTCGCGAAGGCGCGCGCGTCAAAGGCGGTGAGGTCGGCTTCGCCTTCGCCCACCCCGATGAAATGGATGGGCAGCTGGAATTTCTCGGCCACCTGAACAAGGGCGCCGCCCTTTGCGGTGCCGTCCAGCTTGGTCATGATCACGCCGGTCACGTTCGCCGCCTCCATGAAGGCCTCGGCCTGGGAGATGGCGTTCGAGCCCACCGTGCCGTCGAGCACCAGGAGGACATGGTGCGGCGCGGTCTCGTCCTGTTTTTTCAGGACCCGCACGATCTTCCTGAGCTCGTCCATGAGCTCGGCCTTGTTCTGCAGGCGGCCGGCGGTGTCGATAAGCACGGCGTCGGCGCTTGAGCGTTTTCCCGCCTCCAGCGCGTCGAAGGCGAGGCCGGCCGCGTCCGCGCCCAGCGGGCGGGACATGAATCTGGCGTTCGCGCGTTTCGACCAGACCTCCAGCTGCTCGACGGCGGCGGCGCGGAAGGTGTCGCCGGCCGCGGTGATGACGTCCGCACCCTCGCGCGTCATCTTCACGGCGATCTTGCCGAGCGTCGTGGTCTTGCCCGATCCGTTCACGCCGACGAACAGCACCACGCGCGGGTTCGGCCCGGACATGTCCAGCGGCCGGGCGTAGGGCTCCAGAATCTCGGTGACGACGTCTGCAAGCGCCTCCTTGATCTCAAGCGGTGTGACGTCCTTGTCGAACTTCTCTCTGGCGAGCTTGGCCGTGACCTTGCCGGCCGCCTTCGCGCCGAGATCGGCGGCGATGAGCAGGTCTTCAAGCTCCTCCAGCGCGGCGTCGTCGAGCTTCCTGCGGGTGAAGACCGCCGAGACGCCGTCGGAGAAGCGCGAGGACGATTTTTTCAGGCCCGAGGCGATGCGCGCGAAGAAACCCTGCCGGTCGCCGCCGTCCGAAACACCGTCGGCCGGAGCGGCTTTAAGGTCGTCTGGCGCAGCGTGCGCGGTGGCCGAGATCTCGGCGTCCGGCTCAGCCTCGGCGTCGACGGCCGGGACGGCCGGCTCGTCGGGCTCCACCGGCGCTTCGGCGTCGCCCGACGCAGCCGCGTCGATCGGCACATCGTCGTCTTCGGGCGTCTCAGGGGCGTGCGACGCAGCAGGCTCTTCAGCCTCGATTGAACGCTCGCCGCTTTCGGCGGCTTCGGCTTCGGGCTCCGACTCGTGCGGCGAGTCGAGCGGCGCGCCTTCCGGCTCGGACGCCGCTTCGGGATCCGGCTCGGCGGCGCGCGCCGGCTCGGCCTCGGCAGGAACCGCGGCCTCGCCGTGCGCGTCCTCGCCGTGCTCGTCCTTTGCCACGTCGGCCGCGGCCTCCTCGGCCGGCCTTTTCTTTTTGCCGAAGCCGAACTTGAACCAGCTCAAGACACCGCCTCCACCGCTTCGCCCAGCAGGCGCGCGCCGTCATGACCGGTCGCGCGCACCTGGATCAAGGCGCCCGGCCGGGCGGGCGTGTCGATGCGCACCGGCGTGAAATCGTCGGCGCGCGCGAGCCCGTCGCGCTCCATGATCGCGGTCATCGTCTCGCCGACGCGGCGCTCCAGATGACGGTGCAAGGCCGCCGCCCCCGCCTCGCGCAGGCGCGCGGCGCGCTCCTTGATCACCGCGCCGTCCACCTGCGGCATGCGCGCGGCCGGCGTGCCGGGGCGCGGCGAATAGGGAAAGACGTGCAGGAAAGCGAGATCGCACTCCTCCACCAGCCGCAGCGAGTTTTCGAACATCGCCTCGGTCTCGGTGGGGAAACCCGCGATCAGATCGGCGCCGAACGCCATCTCCGGGCGCACGCTCCTGAGGCGCTTGGTCAGCGCGATCGCCTCCTCGCGCATGTGCCGGCGCTTCATGCGTTTCAGGATCATGTTGTCGCCGGCCTGCAGCGACAGGTGCATGTAGGGGCACAGGCGCTCTTCTTCGGCCACGGCGCGGAACAGATCCTCGTCGATCTCGATGGCGTCGATGGACGAGAGGCGCAGGCGCGGCAGGTCGGGGACCTGGTTCAGGATCGCGCGCACCAGCCGGCCGAGCTTCGGGGTTCCGGGAAGGTCCTGGCCCCAGCTCGTGAGATCGACGCCGGTGAGGACGACTTCGCTATGACCCGTGGCGACAAGGCGGCGGACCTGATCGACCACCTCGCCGGCCGGCGCCGAGCGGGCGTTTCCGCGGCCGTAAGGGATGATGCAGAACGTGCAGCGATGGTCGCAGCCGGTCTGCACCTGCACATAGGCGCGCGCCTTGCCGTCGAGCCCGTCGACCAGATGGGAGGCGACCTCGCGCACCGCCATGATGTCGCCGACCTGGACCGAGCCGCCGGAGACCGCAGCGGCCTTGAACGTTTCCGGGCGCAGCTTTTCGGCGTTGCCGATGACGCGCGCCACCTGGGGCATCTTCGCGAACATGTCCGGGTCGATCTGCGCGGCGCAGCCGGTGACGATCAATTCGGCGTCCGGGCGTTCGCGCTTGAGCCTGCGGATCGTCTGGCGGGCCTGGCGCACGGCTTCGTTGGTCACCGCGCATGTGTTCACGAGGATGGTGTTCTTAACGCCGCCGGCGCGCGCATGGTCGCGCATCACCTCGGACTCCCAGGCGTTCAGCCGGCAGCCGAAAGTGACGATCTCCACATCGTCGCGCTCGGGCGTTTCCGCCGGCGCCTCGGGATTATCCACAGGAGCGGTCATGGGCGCGCAAAGTGGGCATGGGAGGGGGGACGGTCAAGGCGGCGCATGCGCACGTCCGTCCCGTCGAAAACGAAACGCCCCGGGCGGTGAGGCCCGGGGCGCGTGAAGGCCGGATGGGATCGGCTGCGCTATTCGCGGTTGCCGAGCATCATCAAGATGACCTGGAACATGTTCACGAAGGCGATGTAGAGGTTCAGCGCCCCGTAATAGGTCATCACCGCTTTCGAGCGCTCGTCGCCGGCGATCTCGAAATACATGATCTTCAGGTTCTGGGTCTGCCAGGCGACCACGCCGGCCATCAGGCCGAGAATGGCGAACTGGATCAGCCATTGCAGGCCCGAGCTCTCCACGAAGAACACGTTGACCAGCGAGATGACCAGCACCCCGATGATCCCCATGAACAGGAAGCTCTGCAGCGGCTGCAGATTGGTCTTCGTCGTATAGCCGAACAGCGACAGGCCGAAGAAGGCCGCCGCGGTGATCACGAAGGCCTGGGCGATCGTGCCGAAGGTGATCGACAGAGAGCCGGTGAGGGTTTCCGCCGTCATGCCCGACGTGGCGAGCATCACCCAGACGCCGAGCCCGGCGCCGATCAGCGAGACCACGGCCCAGTACAGGACCGCCGCGCCCACCGGCGAGGGGTTGCGCATGAAGAACATGGACCCGAACAACAGAGCGATCGGGCCGAACTGGACCACGTAGAGAAGCGGGGTGCCGAACACGAGCTGGGTGACCGGCGTCACCGTGCCCACGATATAGGCCAGCGCCGCCGAGAGCAGCAGACCCAGGCCCATCTTGTTGTAGACCCCGAGCATGAAGCTGCGCAGGCCCTCGTCTCTCGACGTGTCGAGCGCGCGCGCGTCATAAGCGGTGCGGTTATACTGGTTCATCGCGTCCTTCTTCCATCAAGCTCACGCCCATAACGCGCAAGGCGGTGCGGGCGGCTGACCCTAATATCAGAGTTGTGCGCTCCGGATTCAAGCGAAACCGGAAGGGAAACTGCGTCAGATCCCCTGCCAGGGTTAGGGATTTGCGTCCGGCGGGGCGTCTGCGGCTTGACGCGCGCGGCGCGCCCGCGTCTTTTCGCGCCCATGTCCCTTCGTGTTTTCGCCGCCCTTCCCATTCCGGAAGACATTGCCGACGAGGCCGCCGAGCTGATGGACGAACAGGTCCCCGGCGCGAGCTGGCGCCCGATCGAGAACCTGCATATCACGCTCGCCTTCTATGACGAGCTCGACGAACCGGTGATCGAAGAGCTCGACCACGAGCTCGCCGCGATCTCCATCCCGCGATTCGACCTGCAGCTCGCCGGCGCGGGCCATTTCGGCAAAGGCCAGCCGAGCGCGCTCTGGCTGGGCGTCGAGGCGGGCCCCGACCTCACAGATCTCGCCCGCCGCTGCCGTAAAGCCGGCCAGCGCGCGGGTGTGGAGATGGAGCGCAGGAATTACCTGCCCCATCTGACGCTGGCGTATTTGAGCGGCGGCATCGATCCGGTCCGGGTCCAGCGCTTCGAACAGAGGAACGCCCTGTTTCGCTCCTCGCCCTTCACCGCAGACCGCTTCCACCTCTACTCCAGCCACCCCCGCAAGCCCGGAAAGCCCAACGCCTACGAGGTGGAGGCGGAATATCCGCTGGTATAGGCGCACGCCAAAGGCCGCGCCGGGAAACCCGGCGCGGGTGAAGCGAAGACGGACGGCGCGGGCGGCCCTTCGGCCGTACGCAATTGCTAAAAATACTGGCCGGCGGATCGCCCGCGCCCCGGTGCTGTTCGACGGAATCGCGCCTTACACGCCAATTTGAAGCCCGGCGGGAATGGCTCGCCACGCCTGCTCTCACCCCGTTTTGTCAGAACGGGCCATCGAACAGGTTTCCAGCTCGCTTCGCCGGGATGTCGACCGCGTCATCGCCCTCAAAGACGCCGCCTCGCATCCAGCCGGGGATTTCCCCGGCTGAAGCGGCCGCCCCTCGGGACACCGCCCCCACCCCGACCGTGACGCGTCGCGACCGCCGCCTTAACCGGGTGAGAGGGGGAGGAGTATAGGCTCAGGGATAAGGGGGTGGATAAGTTTGGGGGGCTTGTCGGCCGCCTCCCGCCCTCCTCACGTCATTCCCGCGAAAGCGGGAACCCAGCGAGCGTAGAGACGCCGCGAGGCCGGACTGGGTCCCCGCGTTCCCCGCTTTCGCGCGGACAAGCCGCGGGGATGACGACGGAGGGGCCGCGATAAACGCTTGCCCCTAAGCCGCCAAACGCTTGCCCCTAAGCCGCCGCGCCCAAATCGTCCCTGAACTTTGTAAGCTCCGCCGACAGCCGCGCGGCCGAGCCGGCGAGGCCGGCGGCGGCATGTTCGAAGCGGGCGGCGGCCTCGTCGGCGCGCGCGGCGGCGCCGGAGACCTTGCCGGCCTCCGCGCCCACTTGCGCGGTCGCGGCGGCCGCGTCAGAGGCCAGGCGCGCGATCTCGTCGGTGGCGGCCGCTTGCTGGGAGAAAGCGCCGCGGGCGTCTGAGCTGGCCGCGCGCACCTCGCCGATCGTGCCGCCGATCTGTTTCAGGCCCGCGCCCGCCGCGTCGGCGGCGCGGCGCATGGCGTCGATCTTGGCGCGGATGTCCTCGGTGGCCCGGCCGGTCTGCTCGGCGAGCGCCTTGACCTCGCTGGCGACGACCGCGAAGCCCTTGCCCGCCTCGCCGGCGCGCGCG
Organism: Oceanicaulis sp.; assembly: GCA_051117435.1. GTDB lineage: Bacteria > Pseudomonadota > Alphaproteobacteria > Caulobacterales > Maricaulaceae > Oceanicaulis. The sequence continues at coordinate 122,772 of JBNPED010000019.1, forward strand.
GCTTCGATGGTGGCGTTCAGCGCCAGCAGATTGGTCTGTTCGGCGATGGAGGTGACGAGGCTCACGATCTCCTCGATCTCACGGGCGGCGTTATTCAGTTCGCCCATGGAAACGCCGGCCCGGCCCGCCTCGTCTTCGGCGCGGCCGGAGATGTCGTCGGCCTGGGTCAAGGTGCGCGTCACCTCCTGGATCGAGGCGGCGAGTTCGGACGCGGCGGAGGCCACGGCCTGCACGTTGCGGCCGGTCTCCTCGCTGCGCGCGGCGACTTCGTCGGCGCTTCCGCGCGTATCGCCTGCGTCGGCCTTGAGCGCGTGGGACAGCTCGGCCATCTCCGCCGCCGCGGCCTCCAGCTCGCCCAGCACCGCGCCCACTTGTTTCTCAAAGGCCGAGGCGAGGTCTGCGACGCGCGCGCGCTTGGCCTGGGTGGCGGCCTCCTTGCGGCGATCCTCCTCCGCAAGGCGACGGCTTTCGGTGGTGGCGGTCTGAGCGCTTGCAAGCGCCGCGTCGGCGTCGGTGAGCGCCCTGGCAACTGCGCCCGCCAGCCAGATCAGAAGGCCGGTCTGGGCCACGACCACGACGGCGTGAAAGAACACCCGGCCCAAATCGCCGCCACCGGGAAACACGGCGGCGGGCAGGGCGAAATTCAAGATCAGGTGATGGAGCGCCGCGGTTCCCGCGGCCGCCAGCAGCGCCTTGCGGTCGCACAGCACGGTCACCGCAGCCAGCGCGGCGAAGAAGGTCATGTGCATGTCGATCTGCCAGGCCTTGCCGCTCATCATGAAGGTCAAGGCGGCGGGAAACGCCATCATCGCCGCGCCGAACACCAGGCGCGTGGCGTCTTCCTGCGGCGCGGCGCGCCAGCTGAAAAAGGCGAGCGCAAACGCGGCGGCGAGGACCGCGGCGCCGACCATCGCCTTGTCCGGCGCGACGATGAGAGCGGCGCCGAGATAGAGAACCGCGCCCGCAGCCATGAAGGCGAGGAGAATACGCTGTGCGTCACGGCGTACGGTGTCGAGACGTGTCATGGAGCCCCTCCGGGTAAATCGCCGCCGCGCGGCGTGCAGCCGCCCAGGATCACTGGATCGGCCACGAGCCAGGCGCCCGCGGCGTGCAGCTCCGCCGGGCCCGCGCCGGGTGTGAATTCGATGATCATGGAGCCGGGAAGCGCGCCGAAGCGCACGATGTCGACCCCCGCCGAGGCGGCGCTCAGCGTCATCTCGGCGCGGGTCAGGCGCGGGTCGAACAAGACCGCGGCCTGACCGGTCTGCGGCGGCGCGGCCAGGGCGCCGAACACCGGAAGCCCGGCGGTCAGCGCGCCGAGCGCACATATCCGTTTCAATCCCGACATGGTTCACCGAACGTGTTCATGTTCGGCGCATTCATGGGGCTGACCTGGTTAATGGAGGGTTGTGCAAGACGGCTGGGCCCGGCTCGCGCCGCCCGGTCCGCGTGGGTCCGGCGCTCAGCCCTGGGCCACCTCCGCGCATGTGGCCGCGCTCGGGGTCCAGGTCTCGAACGGTGTGTCGCCGCAGGCCAAGGTGAGAAGCTGACGGCGTTCGGCCGTCTGCAAAGCCTCGTAGCGGGCGGTCAAGGCCGCGAAATCCGGGTCGTCCGACCAGCCTAAATGGCGATAGGGAAACGCGAACGTGCGGTCGGTGAGCATCATGTCGCCATAGGCGAGCGCGCGGCGGGCGTGCCAGAGCGCGCCGTCCCGGTCGCCTTCGAGCCAGCGCGTGATGGCGCGCGGCCAGTGCACGGCCGAGATGTCGGCGCCGGAGGCCAGGGATGACTCTTGCCCCATTGCGAGCGGGGCGAGCCGGGCCTGCAGCGCCGCTTCGTCGCCGCGCTCCCAGGCGTCGACGGCCAGGAGAATATTGATCTCGTGCAAATCGGCCGCGTCCGGTCCGAGCAGCTCGCGCACCTCTTCGGCCACGGCCAGCGCGCCGTCGCGGTCTCCGGCGTCGAACCGGGCGTGGGCCAGGGTGGACAGGACGCCGGGATCGCTGGGGGCTTGCTCGGCCCGGCGCTCGGCGACGGCGAGGACGCGCTCGATATCCGGCCCGCCGATCAGGACCAGCGAGGTGTCGCCGGGATAGGGCCAGTACGCCTCCGCCTCGTCATACAGGCCCAGCGACGCCAGGGCGCGCTGTGCGATGACGGTGCGCACCTGCATGTTGTCGGGATGCTCCGCGGCGGTGTGCAACAAAAGCGCGGCGGCGCCGCTGCGATCGCCCTCGTACATGAGCCCCACCGACTCGGTGATGCGGGCGAAAACCGGAGAGATCGCGCGCAGTCGCTCGATCACCGGCTCCGCCTCGGCCTGACGGCGCCGCGCCAGCAGCTCGAGCGCGTAATTGCCGAGCGCCACCGGCGACATGGGATCGCGGCGATAGGCCTCCTCGAACTGAACGAGGCTTTCTTCAAACCGCCCCAGATTGCGCAGCGCCAACGCATACCAGTTGCGCAGATCGCTGAGCGAGGGATTGAGCGCCAGCGCGGTCTCGTAATGGTCCGCCGCATCGGTCCATCGCAGCCGGGCGGAATAGGTCAGTCCGCGCACGGCGTGGGCGTCGGCCAGACGCGGATCGATTTCAAGCGCGCGATCGATATAGGGGTCGGCGCGCCCCAGCGCGGTCTCCAGCGGCAGATCGCCGTAGACGCCCGTGCCGGCGCGCAGGAAATACCAGGCCAGGCCGGGCGCGGCGGGGGCGGGGGCGTACTCGGGCTCGAGCGTGCCGGCTTCCCCCAGGAACGGGATCGCAGCCTCGATATCGGCCTTGGTGCGCTTTTGCAGAAGGTGGTGGCCGCGCAGATAGGCGGTGTAGGCCGACAGGTCTTCGGGCCGCGCCGGGGCGGCGGCCTGCTCCACCGCGAAGCCGAGCGTGGTCTGGAGCTCGTTGATGATCGCCGCGGCGATTTCGTCTTGAACCGCGAAGATGTCGTCCCATTCGCGCTCATAGGCCTCCGACCAGAGCTGAAACCCGGTTTCGGTCTCGATCAGCTGGGCGGTGATGCGCAAAGTGTCGCCGGATCGGCGCACGCTGCCCTCCAATAGATGCGCGACGCCGAGCTGGCGGCCGATCTCGCGCACGTCCACATCCCCGCCCTTGAAGCGGAAGCTCGATGTCCGCGCCGCCACGCGCAGCTCGCGCGAGCGCGCCAGCGTGTTCAGGAGCTCCTCGGAAATGCCGTCGGAGAAGTATTCCTGATCCTGATCCGGGCTCATATCGGTGAAGGGCAGCACCGCGATGGTGGCGCCGGCGCGGTTCACCGGCGCCGGCTCGGCCTCTGCGACGGTGACCGGCGGGCCGGTTCTCACGCCCCAGAGCGTCCACCCCCCGAAGCCGAGCACGCAGGCCGCGGTCACGGCCGCGGCGCCCGCGCCCAGCCGCAGCGCCAGGAGCCGGGCGGCGGGCTTGTCCGCGTCCAGGCTGGTGTCGCGGCGCAGCGCCCAGACGCCGGTGAGCACCAGAGGAAAGCCGGACAGAAGAATGATGACCGCAAGGCCGTCCAGCCAGCTCGGCAATTCCAGCGCCTGCTCAAGCGTGTTGGCGATCTGAACGATCAGCCAGCTCGCCACCGCATAGCCGCCGGCGATCCTTAACAGCAGATTGCGCAGGCCGGGTCCGGCCCCCCCGCTTTCGGTATTCATCGCGCCCCGATCCGCCCCTGTTGCGCGCTGAGATTACCATCAACACGCGCCCATCGGAAGCGAGGCGTAAATTTATGACCGGGATGTGGAAGGCGATCGCACGGGCCTTAAAGGCCCGTGCGCCGCATCGCGCTCATCCCCAGGGCCCGCCGAAATCGCGGCCGCCGTCGGGTCCGCCGGCGACGTCGCCGCCCCACGGGCCCTGATGGCCCCAGGGGCCGGCCGGCGGCACCGGCGCGTCGCCGCCCATTTCGCGAAGGCGCGCGATGCGGTTTGCGGTGTCGGGGTGGGTGGAGAACAGATTGTCGCCGCGCTGGCCGTTGAGCGGATTGATGATGAACATGTGCGCGCTCGCCGGATTGCGCTCGGCGCTTTCATTGAGCGTGCGCCGCGCGCCGCGCTCGATCTTTTCCAGCGCCGAGGCGAGCCATTGGGGATTTCCGCAGATCTCCGCGCCGATTCGGTCGGCCTCGTATTCGCGCGAGCGGGAAATGGCCATCTGAACCAGCGCCGCGGCCATGGGCGCGAAGATCGCGATCAGGATGCCGGCGAGCAGGCCGCCGCGCTCGCGCGCGCCGAAGAACAGCGCGAACTGCGCCAGAAACCCGATGGCGCCGGCGAAGGTGGCGGTGACCGTCATGGTCAGCGTATCGCGCGAGCGCACATGGGCGAGCTCGTGGGCCATCACGCCCATCACCTCCTGGCGGTTCAGGGTCTGCAGCAGGCCGGTGGTGGCGGCCACCGCGGCGTGGTTCGGGCTGCGGCCGGTGGCGAAGGCGTTCGGCTGGGGGTTGTCGATGACATAGATGCGCGGCGCCGGCATGCCGGCGGCGTGGGCCATGTCGGCGGTGTCCCTGGCGTATTGATAGAGCCGGGGATCGCGCTCGTCCGGCGTGATCTCGCGCGCGCCGTGCATGCGCAGGACCATCTTGTCGGAATTCCAGTAGGCGAAGACGTTCATCGCCGCTGCGACGAGGAGAGCGAGCATCGCTCCGCCTGCGCCGCCCACGAGATAGCCCACGCCCATGAACAGGGCGGTCAGGGCGGCCAGCAGCATGAAGACGCGCAAACCGTTGCCGGTCATCTGTAAGCTCCCAGAGTGAACCCTTGGCCGCCCGGGGCGGCGCGCCTAGGTATGTGGGCGTGAGCAAGAGGAACCGCAAGCGATGAGCGACGGCGAAACGGCCCCCGACAGCGCGCCGCGCAAGCCCTTGAGCGAGGCGGCGAAACGCGCGCTCGCCGAAGCCGAAGACCGGCGCCGGCGCGCCGAGGCCGAAGCGGAGCGCGAGCGTGAACTCGGCGGTCCCAAGGGTCCTGAACCCACGCGCTACGGCGACTGGGAGAAAAAGGGCATCACCTACGACTTCTAGCGGCGAATCATGGCCGCTTCCCGCAGCGCGCCTGGCCGTGTTAACGTTTAGGGATGATTGCGTTCGCCGCCCTTCTTCTGGCTTCCGCTCCGCCCGCCGAGGCGCCGAGCTTGGAGCGCGCGCCGCAGGCGTGCGCGCCGGACGTCTGTGCGCAGCGCCGCCCGCACCGGTCGGGCCGGCCCGCCGAGGCTGGCGAGGCCGGCGAGCCGGTCAGCCTTGACTCGGCGTTCTTTCTGGCGCGCGACGCCGGCGGCGTGGGCCGCGAACCGGTCGTCATGGCGCGCTCCTACCGGGTTCTGTGGGTTGGCGATCGAGGCGCGCCGCGCTCGGCCGGACGGGAGGCGGCGCGCCGCGGTCTGGGCCGCGAAACGGACTGAACGCAGCCCCATTCACCGCTCCGGCGGGTTATCTGCTATACTGCATGTCCGTCGCCTGAGCCGGCTCTGACCGCGCCGGGCGTCCAGCCATTAAGGAGCCCGCGCGTGGCGACAAAATCGAACGCCTTGAAGACCACCCCGGCCGAAGACAAGATCAGCCGCACCAACACGGTCGCGCGCGCGATCATCGGCGCGGAGGATGACGCCCGCCGCCAGAAGACCGAACGCCTGCGCAAGGCGCGGCTCGCCAAGGAGGCGCGCGACGCCGCCGACGCCGAGCCCGAGGCCAAGCCGGCGAAACCCGCCGCCAAGCGGGTGCGCCGGATCAAGGTCTAGAAGCGTGATCAGGTGAAGTGGGGACCGGTTCACCGCTTCGATCACGCGTTCTTAAATCTCGTCTAGTCCGCGCCCAGCGACAAGAGCAGGTAGAACACCGCCGGCACGGCCAGCATGGCCGGGATCACCAGCACCACGAAGCCGAACAGCTTCACCGCGACGGCGAGCGCCAGCACCAGATTGAGCACGAACAACGGCCCGGCCCGGTGCGGGTCGCGGCCCACTTCACGCAACATGTGACCGATGACCGGCGTGGCGAGGATCGCGCGTCCTGCAAGACCGGCGGCGCGGCGCGCCAGGCTCGCGGGGTGGACCAGCAGCGCGTCGATACGCCGGGCGCGCCGGGCGCCGGCCATGATCAGGCTCATGGCGATCCCGGCGGCGAACACCGCGAACGCGGCGGCGAGGCCTTCACCGGCCCAGGACACATAGGCGAAGGCGGCCACCGACAGGACCGCGGTCAGCGGCGCCATGGCGCGCTGCACCATGCGGGCGGGACGCCAGACGGGCAGAGCCTCTCCGGCCTGGCCGGCCATGGAATTCGCCACATAGCCGAGCCCGGCGATGTAGTGGAACAGCACCAGCGGGATCGACACCGCCACCAGCGTGAACGCCGTGGGGCTGTCGAAAAAGCCCGGCTTGGTTCCGGGAAACACGGCGAACAGGCCGGCCCACAGAACGAAGGGCAGCAGCATGAAGCCGCCCACGGCGTAGGGGATGTAGCGCATGGCGCGAAACCTCACTGGGAAACTCGGAAAGTGCCCTGATTTAGGCGGCCGGCCCCCCGGCGCAAGACGCCTATGCTGCGGCGCAATAGCACCCTATTCGAGTAGGGTTATCCCAGCGCCGCCTTCCGCCCTTCGATCAGATCATCCACCACGCCCGGATCGGCCAGCGTCGAGGTGTCGCCGAGCTTGTCGTATTCGCCCTCGGCGATCTTGCGCAAAATCCGGCGCATGATCTTGCCGGAGCGGGTTTTTGGCAGGGCGGGGGTGAACTGGATCACGTCGGGGCTGGCCACCGGGCCGATCTCGGAACGGACATGGTCTTTGAGCTGCTTGCCCGTGTCCTCGGTCGGCTCGATCCCCTCGATCAGCGTGACGTAGCAATAGATCCCCTGGCCCTTCACGTCGTGGGGGTAGCCGACCACGGCCGCCTCTGCGACGAGGTCGTGGAGCACCAGGGCGCTCTCGATTTCGGCCGTGCCGAGGCGATGGCCGGAAACGTTCAGCACGTCGTCCACGCGGCCCGTGATCCACCAGTATCCGTCCGCGTCGCGCCGCGCCCCGTCGCCGGTGAAATAGGTGCCGGGATAGGCGGAGAAATAGGTCTCGAAAAAGCGCTGATGGTCGCCGTAGACGGTGCGCATCTGACCGGGCCAGGAGCCTTCCAGCACCAGATTGCCCTCCTGGGCGCCGGTGTCGGGCAGGCGGTTTCCCTCCGCGTCCATGAGGGCGGGGCGCACGCCGAACATGGGAAAGCTCGCCGCCCCCGGTTTCAGCGCATGGGCGCCGGGCAAAGGCGTGATGAGGTGGCCGCCGGTTTCGGTCTGCCACCAGGTGTCGACGATGGGGCAGCGGCCTTCGCCGACGACTTCGTGATACCAGCGCCAGGCTTCGGGATTGATCGGTTCGCCCACACTGCCCAGCAAGCGCAGGCTCGAGCGGTCGTGCTTCTTCACCGGCTCGTCGCCCACCCGCATGAGCGAGCGGATCGCCGTCGGCGCGGTGTAGATGACCGAGACCTTGTGCTTGGCGACTATGCGCCAGGCCCGGTCCGGGCCCGGCCAGGTGGGCACGCCCTCGAACATCACGCTCGTCGCGCCGTTCGCCAGCGGGCCATAGACGATATAGCTGTGCCCGGTGACCCAGCCGACGTCTGCGGTGCACCAGAACACGTCCTCCTCGCGATGATCGAAGGTGTAGGCGTGGGTCATGGACGCCCAGACCATGTAGCCGCCGGTGGTGTGCAGCACGCCCTTGGGTTTGCCCGTGCTGCCCGAGGTGTAGAGGATGAAGAGCGGGTCTTCGGCCTGCATCGGCTCTGGCTCGTATTTGGCGTCCACCTCCAGGCCCAGCTCATGGTGCCAGTGGTCGCGCCCCTCCACCCAACGGACCGGCGCTCCGGTATGGCGCACGCACAGGACGGCCTTCACCCCGCCGCAAATATCGATGGCTTTATCGACATTGTCTTTCAGCGGGATGCCCTTGCCGCCGCGTACGCCCTGGTCGGCGGTGATCACGAACTCGGACTTGCAGTCCTCGATGCGGCCGGCGAGCGCCTCCGGGCTGAACCCGCCGAACACCACCGAATGCACAGCCCCGATGCGCGCGCAGGCCAGCATGGCGTAGGCGGCCTCGGGGATCATGGGCATGTAGAGGGTGACGCGGTCGCCCTTTTTGACCCCGATCTTTTTCAGCTCGTTGGCGAAGCGGCAGACATGATTGTACAGCTGGGCGTAGGTGATCGCGTGGTGATAGGCGGGATTGTCGCCCTCCCAGATCAGGGCGACCTTGTTGGCGCGGGTCTTCAGATGCCGGTCAACGCATTCATAGCTGGCGTTCAGAACCCCGTCCTCGAACCAGCGAATATGCAGATCGTCGGCTGCGAAGCTGACATCTGAGATTTGTTCGGGCCGGGTGAACCAGTCGAGCCTTGTCAGCTCCTCGCGCCAGAAGGCCTCGGGCTCCTCGATCGACTGCTTGTACTTGGTCGCATAGACCTCCGGCGTGATGCGCGCGTCCTTGAAGCTGTCGGCGATCGGATAAGCGTCCTCGGCCATGGTGTCCTCCCGTATCTCTTTGAAAAGAGCTTCGCGCGAGGGAGGGGAGGGGGCAAGGGCGACGTTTGGGTGAGGGTGTTGTCCTCCCCCGCTTGCGGGGGAGGTGTCCGCGAAGCGGACGGAGGGGGCGGCTCCATCCTGACGCAGGCGCAGCCCCCTCGGTCCTTCGGACCACTCCCCCCGCAGGCGGGGGGAGACATCGCGCCCACCCCAGTTGACCCGCGCCCCCGCCCCGCATACCTCACCGCTTCGTCTTTTACCGAAAAGAAGAAGCCCCATGACCGACTACGTCTCGCTTGCGCAAAACGCCAAGGCCTGGCCGTTCGAACAGGCCCGCGCGATCCTCAAGCACGTGGAGAAGGCGGGCAAGAAAGACCAGCCGGTCATCTTCGAGACCGGCTACGGGCCGTCGGGTTTGCCGCATATCGGCACGTTCGGCGAGGTGGCGCGCACCTCCATGGTGCGCCACGCCTTCCGCGTGCTCACCAATGACGCGATCGCGACCCGGCTGATCTGCTTTTCCGACGACATGGACGGCATGCGCAAGGTCCCCGGCAACCTGCCGAACCAGGACATGCTGGCCGAGCATCTGGGCAAGCCGCTCACCGACGTGCCCGACCCGTTCGGCACCCATGAAGGGTTTGCTCAGCACAACAATGCGCGGCTGCGCGGCTTCCTGGACAGTTTCGGCTTCGATTACGAGTTCTACTCGGCCACCGAGCAATACCGCTCCGGCGCCTTCGATGAAGTGCTCTTGAGGGCGCTCGAACGCTTCGACAAGATCATGGACGTGATGCTGCCCACGCTGGGCGCGGAGCGTCAGGCGACCTATTCGCCCTTCCTGCCGATCTCGCCCACCACCGGGCGTGTGCTCTACGTCCCGATGAAAAAGGTGGACGCCAAGGCCGGCGAGATCACGTTCGAGGACGAGGACGGGACCGACGTCACGATGCCGGTCACCGGCGGGCGCACCAAGCTGCAATGGAAGCCCGATTTCGGCATGCGCTGGGCGGCCCTCGGCGTCGATTTCGAAATGTTTGGCAAGGACCACCAGGCCAACGCCCCGATCTATTCGAAAATCTGCAAGATTCTCGGCGTCGAGCCGCCGGTGCAGTTCGTCTACGAGCTGTTCCTGGATGATCAGGGCGAAAAGATCTCCAAATCCAAAGGCAACGGCATCGCGGTGGAGGACTGGCTGCGCTATGCGCCGCAGGAGAGCCTGTCGCTGTTCATGTACACCAAGCCGAAAACGGCGAAGCGGCTGTATTTCGACGCCATCCCCAAGGCGGTGGACGAATATCGCCAGCACCTGGCCGCCTATCCCGGCCAGGAGGCGGACAAGCGCGTGGAGAACCCGGTCTGGCACATCCATGACGGCGAACCGCCGGCCTCGGGCGCGGCGATCAGTTTCTCGCTGCTGCTCAATCTGGTGAGCGCGGCGAACGCCCAGACCAAGGCCCAGCTCTGGGGCTTCATCGAGCGCTATGCGCCCGGCGCGACGCCGGACTCCGAGCCCTTCGTGGACCGGCTCGCGGGCTATGCGCTGGCCTATTACGAGGACTTCGTGAAGCCGGGCAAATCCTATCGCGCGCCCACCGAGAAGGAACGCGCGGCCATGGAGGATCTGGTGGAGCGCCTGAAGCGCCTCGACGCCGGGGAGACCGATGCGGAGCTGATCCAGACCGAAGTGTTCGCGGCCGGCAAGGATCACGATTTCGAGCCGCTGCGCGACTGGTTCCAGGCGCTCTATGAAGTGCTGCTGGGCCAGAGCCAGGGCCCGCGCTTCGGCGGCCTCGCCGCGCTCTACGGCGTGCCGGAGACGATCCGCCTGATCGAGCGCGCGCTGGCGGGCGAGGACATGTCGGCCGGCTAAACCGGCCGGGCGGGCGTCAGCACGACTTCGAACACCGTGCCGTCGGGGCCGGTCCCGGCCAGGCGCACGTCTCCGCCCATGGCGCGGGCGAGGTCGCGGGCGATGGAGAGGCCGAGCCCCGAGCCGCCCTGGGCGCCGGATCGGCCGAACGGCTCGAACAGGGTTTCGCGCACGCGCTCGGGCACGCCCGGGCCGGTGTCGGCGAGCGAAAGGATCGCCGCGCCGTTCTCGATGCGGCAATCGGCGTGGATCGCCCCTCCGCCCGGCATGGCCTGAACCGCGTTGCGCACCAGATTGAGCACGATGCGGTGGAGATGGTCGGGATCGGCGAGCACCCTGGCCGTTTCATCGATCCCGTTCGACCAGTCGGCCGCCCCGGTGGCGGCGAAGGCGTCGCCGGCCGCGTCGTCCACCGCATCGCGCAGGGCGACGGGCTGAAGGTCCGGCGCCGCCTCGCGGGTGCGGCCATAGTCCAGAGTCTCCTGGCAGAGCCGAATGCCCCGATCCACGGCGCGTAAAAGCCGGGCGCCCATATTGGCGACGCGCTCATCCGAACTCATGGCGAGCCGGTCGGAGACCAGCTGCGCGCTGGCGAGCACGTTTCGAAGATCGTGATTGATGCGCGCCACCGCGCCGCCCAGCGCGGCCAGCCGTTCTCGCTGGGCGAACGCCTCGCGCACCTGGTCCTGCATGGCGGCGAGCGCGGCCTGGGCTTCGCCAAGCTCGTCGGACCGCGCCGCGCCGGGCGCGCGCCGGGCCGGGTCCAGCGGGTCCTCGGCGAAGGCGGTCATGGCCCGGGCGAGCCGGCGCATGGGGCGCACCAGCATGTACAACAGCACCAGATACAGAAGGCCGCCGGTCTTCGCGGCGATGAACAGGGACAGCCACAATATGCGCCAGGAAAAGGCGATGAGATCGGCTCTCAGCCCGGCTTCGGGCACGATGACGCTGATCTGCTCGCCGGCGCGGGTGCGCGGCTCGGCGATGATGCGCAGATACCGCCCCTCCGGCGCCAGGACCGTGTGGCAGACGCCCACCAGACCGTCGAAGAAGCCTTCCTGCGTCAGGTCCGCGGTGACCAGCTCCGCCTCGCCGATGGCGCCGCCGAGCACCAGCTCGTTGACGCCCTCCATGACGCGGCTGACCGCGACGACTTCGGCGCCGGCGAGCAGCTCGCGCACCATGTCTTCGCCCAGCTGCATGTCGCCGGCGCTCTCCGCGGCGAGGGCGGCGAGATGGGCGGCGTCGGCCCGGTCCATCAGCCATTCGGCGCGAAAATTGGCGGCGCTGGGAAAGAAGATCAGCACCTCGGCCAGCAGCACGAAGGCGACCGACAGCCCAAGGAGCTTTCCGGGCAAGGAGAGGGCGCCGGCGCGCAACGGGGCCCAGAGGCGCGCCAAGCGGCCGGTCAACGCCGAACCCGAACCCTCGCCGTCCTTCATGCGCCCCCGCCCGGCCCGGCGGCCTAGTGGAACATCGTCAACAACCCGGCCCAGGTCTTCGCCGCAGGGCCGAACACGGTGGGTTCGTAATACTTGCCCGCGGCGCGTTTGAACACTTCCCCGCGCGTGGGATAGGGCGCGACCGGGCTGGTGAGGTCCTTCACAGAACCGCCCGTGGCCATCACCGCCTGGGCGATCTGGATGAGATCGTCGGCGCGCGTCCCAAGCGCATGGGCGCCGAGGATCTTGCCGCCCTTGCCGATCACCAGGCGCGCGTCGCCCACCGTGTCGAGCTCGGCGATCGCGCGGTCGTTGTCGGCGAAGGGGAAGCTTTTCACGGTGACCTTGTCGCCGTGCTTTTCGCGCGCCTCGGCTTCGGTGAGGCCGATCCCGGCCAGCGGCGGGTCGGTGTAGACCGCCTGCGGGATGGGCTGGCTCGACTGCCTGGTGGGCAGGCCGAAATAGAGATTGCGCACGATCACCGAGCCGTGCCAGCCGGCGAGATGGGTGAGCGCGCCCTTGCCGGCGATGTCGCCGGCGGCGAAGACGCGCTTGTTGGTCGTGCGCAGCTTGTCGTCGCACACCACGCCGCTTGCGTCGGTCTCGATCCCCGCCTTGTCCAGATCCAGGCCTTCGAAGACCGGCTCGCGCCCGATCGCCACCAGCAGATGGGAGCCGGCGATGGTCTCGCGCAGGGACGTGGTCACCTCGACCCCGCCCGCCTCGGTGCGGCGCACGCCGGTGGCGCGCACGCCCACCTTGACGTCCACCCCGTCGGCGGCGAGCGCCTGGGCGACGATCTCGGCGTGATCGGGCTCGGCGCGCGCCAGGATCCGGCCGGCCTCCAGCAGCGTCACCTTCGAGCCGAGCCGGGCGAAGGCCTGGCCGAGCTCGGTCCCGATGGGCCCGCCGCCCAGGATGATCAGGTGCTCGGGCAGGGTCTCCACCGACCAGATGGTCTCGTTGGTCAGATAGGGGGTCTCTTCGATCCCGGATATGCCGGGAACCCGGGCGCGCGTGCCGGAGGCGAGGACGATGCGCTTCGCCTCCACCTCCAGGCTTTCGGAGGCCACGGTCTTTTCGTTAAGGAAGCGCGCGTGCTCGCGCACCACCCTTACGCCGAGGCCTTCGAAGCGCTCCTGGCTGTCATTGGGTTCGATGGCGGTGATGGAGGCGGCGATGTTCTCGCGCACCTTGGCGAAGTCGATGCTGACCTCGCCGGTCCCGATCCCGTACCTGGCGGCGGTGCGCACCGTATGAGCCTTGTGCGCGGCGGTGAGGATCGCCTTGGACGGCACGCAGCCATAGTTCAGGCAGTCCCCGCCCATCTCGCCGCGCTCGAACAGCACGACCTTGCGCCCCAGCATGGCCGCGCCGGCGCTGGTGACGAGACCGCCCGAGCCTGCGCCGATCACGGCGAGATCGGCCTTGATGCGTTCACGCGCCATTTATGCGTCTCCTTCGACCGGCTTGGCCGGCGCTTTCTTTCCCGTCACCCGCTTGTAGACCGCCGGCAGCACCGCGAGCAGGGCGAACACCACGAGCGCCAGGATCAGCTCCAGGTCCAGAAGCTCGGTGAAGGAGGGGATTCCCTCCTCCACCACGCTGGAAAGCTTGCCGCCGACGGTGGCGTAGACATAGGCGCCCGGGGCCATGCCGATGAACGAGGCCAGCACGAAGGCGCGCAGCGGCACGTTCAAAAGCGCGGTGACGATATTGATCGCCCAGAACGGAAACACCGGGATCAGGCGCAGGATCATCACATAGGTGAACGCATCCTGGGAGAACCCGTCCTGCAGCCGATTCACATAGCCTGGAAATTTCCGCCGGACCCAGTCTGCAAAGGCGTACCGGGCCGCCAGAAACAGGATCGTCGCCCCGATCGTGGCGCCCAGAAGCGCAACCCCTGCGCCGAGCCAGGGCCCGAACAGAAAGCCCGCCCCCAGCGTGAACCAGATCGCGCCGGGCACCGAGACAGACACCGCCAGGGCGTAGAACACGAGATAGGCCAGCGCGGCGAGCCAGAGATTGGCCTCCACGAACCCGGTGAGGTCGCGCAGCACCGCCGCCGCCGCCTCCGGGTTCAGATAGCGCTGACCGCCGAGCGCAAAGAACAGGGCGAGCCCCGCCGCCAGCACCGCAAGCGGCAGAAGCCGCTTCCAGAGGGGGGTGGACGGCGCGTCCGCGTCCGGTGTGTCGTTGTCGGCGCTCATGGGGGGTCCTTTTCAGTGCCTGGCCTCAGAAGCTGGCATATACGCCCTGACACGGCCAGCGACACTCACGAGACGCCCGGCTCCTTTCACCTTGGTGTGACCGCGCCCGTGTTGGACTGCAGCCCCGCCGCCTGTTAGCGTCTGAATAGAGGTATCCAAGGGGGCGGCCATGCTGACGCGGCGGCTGATGCTTCAATCCGGCGCCGCTTCGGGCCTTGCGTCTACGCTTGGTCCGCGCGCGCGAAGCCAGGCGGGCCGGCGCGTGCTGATCGCCGGCGGCGGCTTGTCGGGCTTGTGCGCGGCGTACGAACTGCTCCAGCGCGGGTTCGATCCGCTGGTCTTCGAGGCCGCGCCGCGGGCCGGCGGCAAGATCCGCACCCTGCGCGAGCCCTTCGACGACGGGCTGCATGTGGAGGCCGGCGCCCTCTGGCTGTTCTCCCGGCTCATCGAAGACTATGCGGACCGCTTCGGCCTGACGCTCATCCCCATCGACAACGCCTTGATGAACGGGCCGGTCCATATCGAGGGCGTTCTGGTCGATCAGGTCCCAGGCGAGACGCGCTGGCCGGATTCGCTCGGCCTTCACGCCCATGAACACGGTCTGAGCCAAAGCGAGATGTTCGCCCGCTATGGCGGCGGGATCCTGAGCGGGGGGCCGTTGATGCAGCGCGCCTTCGGTCTGGACCTTACTGACTTTCCCTATCCTCAGCTCGCCGATCTGGACGCGGTGTCGCTGGTGCGGTTCTGGCGCGACGGCGGCGCGTCCGAGGGCGCGATCCGTGTCATGAGCCTGGGTTATCTGCGCCAGACCGGCGAGGGGCCAGAGCGGCTCAGCGCCCTGTCGCGCGTGGTGGAGGCGGCCGACATGATGGACGCGGCCGGCCGGCTGCCGCCCTTCGTGATCGAGGGCGGAAACGATCGGCTCACCGCCGCCTTTGAAGCCGCACTCGGCGAGCGCGTCGTCCTGAACGCCCCGGTCCGCGCGATCGATCAAGACGCGGGCGGGGTGCGGTTCTCGGTGATGCGCGAGGGCCGCGTCGCCGAGGTGCGCGGCGATTACGCCGTATGCGCCGTTCCGTTGCCGATGATGGGACGGATTACGTTCGCCTCCGGCCTCTCCGATTTGCGGCGCGAAGCGATCGAGGCGATCGCCTATGATTCGGTCACGCGCATCTTCCTGCAATACCGCAGCCGGTTCTGGGAGGCCGAGGGGCGCAGCCCCAGCGGCACGACCGAGGCCTTGAGCAACGCGCTCTATTTCTCAACCGTCGCTCAGCAGGCGTCGAGCCCGCGCGGGATCCTTGAATCCTTTGCAGGCGGCGCGCGCGCCCGCGCCTTCGACGCCATGGGCGAGGAGGGCGCCCTCGCCCGGGCGCTCGCCGACCAGAGCGCCTTCCATCCCGAGGCGGCGGCCCATTATGAAAAAGGCCGCGTCTTCAGCTGGGACGACGAGCCGTGGCAGGGCGGCCATCAGGCCTTTTTCGCGCCGGGCCAGCTGACCCGGTATTTTCCGGCGCTGCAGCAAGCGGAAGGCCGGCTCGCCTTCGCCGGAGAACATGTCGCCGGCGTGCCCGGCGCGTCGCACAGCGCGCTCGCCGCAGCCCATGCGGCGGTTGAGAGGCTGGGCGCCATGGCGGCGCTGTGAAGCGCGCAGGAGTCACCCGCCGCGCTTGACTAGACCGGGCGCATCCCGTAACTACCGCGCCTCGATTTTGAGCCGCCGGGGGACCGGCCGCTGATCCCGATGGGAGAGCCACCGTGAAACGTACATTCCAGCCGTCGAAACTGGTTCGCGCCCGCCGCCACGGTTTCCGCGCGCGCATGGCGACCAAGGCCGGCCGTCAGGTCATCGCGCGTCGCCGGTCCAAGGGCCGCAAGCGGCTCTCGGCCTAAGGGCCGTTCGGCATTCTTCCCGCCTACCCGAATCGCGCCGCGCGGATCACGCTGCGGCGCGATTTTTTGCGTGCGCGCGAGGCGCCGCGACAGGCCCGCCCCGGCGTCGTGGTTCAGATGCGCGCGCGCTGCGAAGATCCAGACGGGCCCGCCCGCGCCGGCTTCACCGCGACGAAGAAGATCGGCAATGCGGTGGTAAGAAACCGCGCCAAGCGCCGGCTGCGCGAAGCCGCCCGCCTGCTCTTGCCCCTCCACGGGCGACCGGGGACCGACTATGTCTTCATCGCGCGCGCTGCGACGCCGGACCGCGCCTGGCCGGCCTTGCTTGACGATGTGGAAAGCGCATTGGTAAGCCTCGCGCGCCGCGCTGAAGGGCCGCGCGCAACTGATCCAGACACGGCTGCGCCCGGCGCGCCCGGCAGGTAAGGACCGCATTCGTGGGTGAACATCGCAATCTGATCATCGCCGTCGTCGTGCTGATGCTCTTCATGCTCGGCTATCAGGCGCTGGTTCTGGACCCGATGGCGCGCGAGCGTCAGGCCGAACGCGAGGCGACCCAGGCCGAGACGGTCCAGGGCGACGACGCGCCCACGGCCTCGCCCGACAGTTTCGGCCTCGGCGACGCGGCCGTGCCGGTCTCGCGCGAGGAAGCGATCGCCCGGTCCCAGCGCATTCCCGTGCGCACCGAGGCGCTGTCCGGTTCGATCAATCTCACCGGCGCGCGCCTGGATGATCTCGACCTGCTGCGCTACGACACCGAGCCGGACAACGATATTCCCGTCACCCTGCTGACGCCGGAAGGCGCGCCGGGCGGCCATTACGCCGCCGCGGGCTGGCTGGGCCAGGTCCCCAACCTGCCGGGCCTTTCAAGCCAGTGGACGCTGGTGGAGGGCGAGGTTCTGACGCCGGAAACGCCGGTCGTGCTGGAGTATCGCTCGGGCTATCTGGTGTTCCGCCGCACCATCGAGGTGGACCAGGACTATCTGTTCACCATGACCGACACGGTGGCCAACACCTCCGGCGAGGCGGTGGCGCTGCGTCCCTACGCCCTGGTGCGCCAGGAAGGCGTGCCGGCCGATCTGCAGAACTTCTTCATCCTGCATGAGGGCGCGGTCGGCGTGGTCGGCCAGGAGATGTTCGACCGCAAGTACGGCAAGATGGAGGACGAGGGCCGCGGCGACCTGACCGAGAGGACCGGCGCCGGCGGCTGGATGGGCCTCACCTCCAAATACTGGCTCGCCGCCGTGGCGCCGGGGGACGAGACGACGATCCGCGGCCAGTTCCGGGTGCTCGACCGACCCGGCGCGCCGGTGTTTGAATCCAACTATCTCGCCGAGGCGATGACAATCCCCGCCGGCGGCGTGATCGAGAACGTCTCCCATGTCTACGCCGGCGCGAAATCCCAGCCGATCCTCGCGCGCTATGAAGACGAGGCGGGCATCGAGCGCCTGACCATGGCGATCGACTGGGGCATGTTCTGGTTCTTCACCCGGCCGTTCTTCGCGATCCTGCACTTCTTCTACGGGATCATGGGCAATTACGGCCTGGCCATCATGGCGCTGGTGCTGGTGCTCAAGATCGTTCTGTTCCCGCTCAACAAACGCGCCTTCGCCTCCATGGCCAAGATGCGCGCGGTGGCGCCGAAGATGACGGAGATCCGCGAGCGCCATAAGGACAATCCCCAGGCCCAGCAGCAGGCCATGATGGAGCTGTACAAGAAGGAGAAGATCAATCCGGTGGCCGGCTGTCTGCCGATCCTGCCGCAGATCCCGATCTTCTTCGCGCTCTACAAGACCGTGTTCATCTCGCTGGACGCGCGCCATGCGCCCTTCTTCGGCTGGATCGAGGACATGAGCGTCGCCGATCCGACGAATATGTGGAATCTGTTCGGCCTTCTGCCTTACGACCCGTCGGGCGTGCCGATTATCGGCGGCGTGCTGGCGATCGGGCTGTGGCCGCTGATCATGGGCGTGACCATGTGGGCGCAGCAATCGCTGAACCCGCCGCCGCCCGACAAGATCCAGCGCCAGATCTTCGCCTTCCTGCCGATCGTGTTCACCATCGTCATGGCGCCGTTCCCGGCCGCGCTGATCATCTACTGGTCGTGGAACAACCTGCTGACCGTGGGCCAGCAATACCTGATCATGCGCCGCCAGGGCGTGGAGACCGAGCTCGACAAGAACCTGGTGCGCCTCAAGGCCCGGCTTCAGGGCAAGCCGCGCCCGGTCATCGGCGATGAAGGCGCGGGCGCGACGCTGAAGGAGAAGGTCTCCAGCGTCGAGGGTCAGGCCCTGACCGAAGGCGCGCGCGACGACGCCCAGGCCACGCCGGATCCGGAAAAGGGCGACGCCGCCGCGGCCCAGGTCTCCGGCGACAGCGTGGACGGCGGCGCCGCGGCCGATCCCGAGGACAAGACCGTCCAGGGCGAGGCGAAGGCCGACGCCATGGGCGAGGGGGAAAAGCCCGCCGCAAAGCCGGCCTCGGCCGCAGGGTCTACGGCGGGGCGCACGCGCTCCAATCCGGCGGCCAAGAAGAAGCGCCCCACGCCGAAGAAGAAGCCGAGGTCGTAGGCTCCATGACCGGACCGGGCGAGGGCGACGATCCTGAGCGTCAGGCCTGGCTTGAGGACGGCCGCAAGCTGTTCGCGGGCGATTGCGACTTCATGCTGGGGGTGGTGAGCCTTGCGACCCTGCCAGAGCCGACCGCGCCGGAAGTGGCGTTCGCCGGCCGCTCGAATGTCGGCAAATCCTCGCTGATCAACGCGCTCACCGGGCGCAAGAATCTGGCGCGCGCGTCGAACGAGCCGGGGCGCACGCGCGAGCTCAATTTCTTCGATCTCGGCGGGCGCCTCAGAATCGTCGACCTTCCCGGCTACGGCTTTGCGAAAGCGCCGAAAAAAGTGGTCGACCGCTGGACGGCGCTGACCAAGAATTATCTGCGGGGCCGGGTGAACCTGAAACGGGTCATCCTGCTGATCGACTCCCGCCATGGGATCAAGCCGACCGACGAGGGGATCATGAAGGCGCTCGACGAAGCCGCCGTGGTCTATCAGATCGCATTGACCAAGATCGACAAGCTGAAACCCGCCGAGGCCGAGGCGCGCCGCATCGAGACCGAGGAGAAGATCCGCCGGCGCCCCGCCGCCTTTCCGGTCGTGGCGATGACCAGCGCGTCCAAGGGCGAGGGGCTGCCCGAACTGCGCGCCGAAATCGCGGCGCTGGGCCTGCAATGATGCGCGCGCTCATCGTCCTGGCCGGACTGCTGTCAGCGCTCGCCTTCACCGCGCCGGCGCGCGCGGGCGAGGTGTGCAACGAGACCAGCTTCATGGTGGAGGTGGCCAAGGCTTGGCGCACGCCCTCCGGCGTCGCGGCCGAGGGCTGGGTGCGCATCGCGCCGGGCGGCTGCGGCGAGATCGGACCGGGGCCCGAGACCGATCAGTATCTCTATGCGCGCTCCACCACAGCCTATCTCGGCGGCGTGCGCGAATGGCGCGGCGGGCTGGACGTCTGCGTCGATGAAACCGATTTCCAGATCGAGGGCGTCGCCGATTGCGCGGCGCTGGGCCTTGAGACGCGTCAGTTCCGCCAGCTGGACGAGGCCGAGCGCAGCCGCGCCGTGCTTGTGGAGCTCGCCGATTTCAGAGAGCGCGCCGAGGAGGCGGGTTTGCAGCGCCTGTTGCAGGCGGCCGGCTACGACATTCGCGTGATCGACGGCTATGCGGGCCGGCGCACGCGCCGCCAGATCGAGGCGTTTGAAAGCGATGTGGGCCGCAGCTTCGGCGCCGACCGGGCCGGGCTGATCGAGGCGCTGCACGCCCAGGCGGTGGAGCGCAACGCCAATGCGGGTCTGCGCATTTGCAACGACGCCGGTCTGCCGCTCGCCGCGGCGGTGTCGCGCGCCGAGGGTCAAGCCTACATCACCCGCGGCTGGTGGCGTGTGGAGCCCGGCGCCTGCGCCCAACCGCTCGCCGAGCGGCTGACTGCGGGCGAGGTCTTCGTGCACGCCCGCCTGATCGAGGGCGCGGCCATGCGCCCGCTGGCCCGGGCCGAGACCGCGTTCTGCGTGGCGCCGGGGCGGTTCTCCACCGAGCTGCGGGAGGGCTGCCGCGATCTCGGCTATGAGGCGGCGACCTTCCGCCCGGCGCCGGAGCCGGAGAACGGCGGTGCGACCTTGCGCCTGACCGACCGCGATTTTGAAGAGGCTCTGCCGTGAGCGGACCGAAGCTCGACCATGTGGACACCTGGGTCTTCGACCTGGACAACACGCTTTATCCCGCCGACGCGGACATCATGGTCCAGGTCGACCGGCGCATGACCGAGTTCGTCATGAAGCTGCTCGATCTCGACCGGGACCAGGCCCGGGCGGTGCAGAAATCCTACTGGCATGAATACGGCGCGACGCTCACCGGCCTGATCGACAATCACCAGGTCGACATGGCCGAGTTTCTCGATTTCGTACACGATGTCGACCATGACGTGATCACGCCGGACCCCGTGCTCGCCGACCATGTGCGCGCGATCGAGGGGCGCCGCCTGGTCTTCACCAACGGCAGCTACAAGCACGCCGAAAAGGTCATCGACCGGCTCGGCCTGAACGGATTGTTCGACGATCTCTACGATATCGAGGCGGGCGGCTATACGCCGAAGCCGCATCGGGAAAGCTTCGAACGGTTCACCCGGAAGTTCGGCTTCGATCCCAAGGGCGCGGTGATGTTCGAGGATTCCGCCCGCAATCTGGAGACCGCCGCGGCCATGGGCTACACCACCGTCCTGGTGCGCGCCGCGCGCGAGATTCCCGGCGGCGAGACGGCGGGACCGGGCGTGGAGCCGCCCCATGTCCACTACACCGCCGACTGCCTGCGCACTTTCCTCGGCGACTGGCGCAAGACCGCGCTGAAGCCGGCCGGATAAGACAAAGCCGCGACCCGGAACTCCGAGCCGCGGCCGATTCAGGCGGGATGTCGCGCTATTGGCGCTCGATCCAGTCGTTCACTTCCTTGTCGGCTTCGTCCTTGGACTTGCCGTAGCGCTGCTGGACCTTCCCGGAGAGCTTGTCCTTGTCGCCCTCGGCGGTCTTCAGATCGTCATCGGTGAGCTTGCCCCATTGGCGCTTGGCGTCGCCCTGAAGCTCTTTCCATTTGCCCTTGAGTTGATCGGCGTGCATCGGCGTGATCCTCCTGATGTGGGTGAGAATCAAACCTGCCCCGGGGGTTCCGGTTCCATCGCCTCGCTCCGGTCCGACGCACATGCTAAGCTGCACATATTGGCGATCGGAGGCTGGCGTGGCGGACAAGAAGACCATCAGCATTCAGCAGCACAGCGGTCTCGGCATGCTCTGGTTCGCCGGCTGGCTGTTCACCATCGGCTATCTCAAGCTGGGCTTCTGGAGCGGGGTGTTGGCGCTTCTGGTTTGGCCCTACTTCCTCGGATCGCACTTCACGCCGCCCGTCGGCTGAGCCCACGCCGATCAGGCGGAGCCCGCCCGATGCGCAGGGCCGCCGGGTTTGCGGTTCCCGCCGCCTAGAGCAGCGCCCCGGAAATCCCGTCGAAGATGAACTGCGCCGCGAGCGCGGCGAGGATGACGCCGAGAATGCGGGTGATCATGGCCGCCAGCGTGTCGCCGATGACGCGCATGATCCAGCCCACCGCCAGGAACAGAATGAGGCAGACCAGAAGGTTCGCGCCCATGCCGGCGAAGACGAGGACCTGGCCGACGCGGTCGCCAGCGGCCTCGCTCATGAACAGCATGATGGAGGCGATGGCGCCCGGCCCGGCGAGCATGGGGATCGCCATGGGAAAGACCGAGATGTCCTCATGGGTGCCCGGCATGGTGTCGTCGGCTTCATTCAGCGCCTCGGCGCGCTCTTCGCGGCGTTTCGACCGGGTCTCGAAAATCATGTCCAGAGCGAGCATGAAGAGCAGCACC
Source organism: Oceanicaulis sp. (assembly GCA_051117435.1). Classification (GTDB taxonomy): domain Bacteria; phylum Pseudomonadota; class Alphaproteobacteria; order Caulobacterales; family Maricaulaceae; genus Oceanicaulis. The sequence continues at coordinate 144,635 of JBNPED010000019.1, forward strand.
CCGCCCGCCGCGCGGAAGGCGTCGAGACTGACATGCAACGCGCTCAACAGCCATTCCCCGCCGAAGGCGAAGCCGAACAGCACCACGGTGGCGATCAGCACCGACTTGATCGCCATCTTGCGCTTGTGGGCGGCGTCCGCCCCCTCGGTGAGGCTGGCGAAGATCGGCGCCACGCCGATCGGGTCGATCACCACGAAAAAGGTGACGAGCGATGCGGTGAGCAGCGAATAATCGACGGCGTCCATGCAGGTCTCCGGCGGTGTGTGTGAAGAGGTCCCGCTTAACACCGGCGCGCCGGGGTGGCGAGGCCGCGAATTGCGCTGACGGCTATGCGTTCAAGCGGGAGCAAAGCGCACGCCTGCGGCGTTGAAGCGGCCATGAAACGAGACCCCGAAACCTCGAAATCCTACGAGATCGCCGGCCGGGCCGGGCTGTTCGCCCGCGCGGTGGTCTACGCCCTCATCGCAGGGCTGATGCTGCGCGCCGTGTTTCTTTCCGGCGCCGGCGGCGGGGCCGAGGGCGGCGAGGAGGGCGTGCGCCCCAGCGAAGCCTTTCAATGGCTTGAGACCGAGCTTTACGGGAACGTCCTGCTCGCCGCCATCGGGCTGGGGCTTGCCCTCTACGCAATCTGGCGCTTCGTCGAGGCCGGCGCCGACACGGGCGATGAAGGCGAAGACGCGGAAGGCGTTCTGGCCCGGCTCGGCATGGTGGCGTCCGGGGCCGGCTATGCACTGGTCGGGGTCACGGCGATAGCCGTGCTGTTCGGTCGTGATCAGGGCGGCGGAGACGGCGGCGCGACCAAGACGGCCGTGCGCTGGCTCCTGGAACAACCCTTCGGCCCGGCGCTCGTCATCGTATTGGGCCTCATTCTGGCGGGTATCGGGGCTGCTCAGATATGGCGGGCCTGGAAGGGCGAATGGAAGGACGATCTCGACCTTTCCGGCTGGGCCGGACGGACCACCGGCGTAATCACCGCGGCCATCGCGCTTCGCGGGGTGTTGTTCATCGTGGTGGGCGTGTTCGTGATCCTGGCCGGCTGGCAGGTGGACCCCTCCGACGCCAAAGGCCTTTCCGGCGCCATCACCTGGCTCAGAGGCCAGCCTTACGGGGTGTATCTCTACATTCTCGGCGCGCTGACGCTGGCGGGTTACGGGCTCTACTCGTTCGTTCAGGCCCGGCGGATGGATTTCGGACCCAGCCCTCACGCGTGAGGCGGCGGTCTGAGGCGCGGCGGCAGAGGGCCGCGGCCTAAGGCGCGGCCTCCAACCGGAACGCCAGCAGGAGCGTGCGCTGCTCGGCGTTGAAATTGTCGTCCGACATCAAGATCAGCATGGGCGCGCCGTCGATTTCGGCGAAGGCGGCGGCTTCGATATTGTCCACCGTCATGTCCGGGCTGAGAGTCGCCAGGCGTTCCGGCGTCAGCGGCGCGCCGCCGGCGGCCGCGAGCTGATCGGCCGACAGGCGGGAGATATGAATGCGGTTGCCCACCTCGCGCGCCCAGAACCGCTCGACCAGATAAAGCGCGCCGTCCGGCCCGATGGTCAGGGCGGTCAGTCCGAAACCCGGCTCCAGAGCGAGCTGGAGCGCGCGAGGCGGCGCGCCGAGCGCGGTGCGGTCATAGACCCAGAGCGTGTGCGGCTGACCGGAGACCAGCGGATCCTCCACCCCGGCGTAGAGCCGTTCGGCATCGGCGGCGAGGGCTTCGATCCCGGCGTTGGCGCGCAGCCGGTCCGCGCCGGGCGGGGCGGGGAAGGCCGTCTCGACGGCCGTGTCGATCCCGCTCCAGTCCGCGCCCAGCTCGAACACGGCGATGCGGTGGTCGCGCTCGAAGCTGACGGCGTACCGGCCGTCGCCCAGCGGGGCCAACCCTTCCGCGTCGGCGCGGTCTCCGGCGAGCGGCGCGCCGTCGGGCCCGAGCACCGGCGCGAGGCGAATCTCGGCGAGGCCCGCCGGCGAGCCGTCTTCGACCTCCAGCCGGGCGCGCATCCAGACGCCGGAATCCGACAGCGCCAGCAGACGCGATCCGTCTTCGTTCAGCTCCAGCGCCGACCAGCCTCCGAAGCCCTGGGTCTCACTGGTGAGGACGAGCCCGCCCGCATAGCGCAAGGCGCCGATCTGCGCGCGGCCGGGATCGTCTGGAAACAGCGCCGCCGGCTCGGCCGCCACCCCGGCGTCCTGCGGCGCAGGCGATCCGCACGCCGCAGCCAGCATCGCTAGAAGAAGGGCGGCGGTCCGGCGTGCGGTCATGGCGGGTCTCCGTCGGCCTAAAACTTCTCCGGCCGCAGCACTTCGACCTGATCCATATACACGATGCCGGGATACTCGTTGAAGTACCGGGTCGCCACAGCTTCTGCGATGCGTTCGGCGGCCGCGCGGTCGGCGACGATCACTTCGATGCGCACGATGGTGAAGCCGGGCGCGATGCCGGGCCGGTCCGACCCGTGCAGGCCATGGGCGCCTTTGCCGACGCCTTCGGTGACGGTGTAGCCCTTCGCGCCCTCCTTCTCGACGATGGCGAGCACTTTGTCGCGCAGCAGCCGCTCGACGACGAGGATGATCTTGGTGGCCTTGTGAAACAGGGTCATGGGTCTGATCCTTGAGCCTTAAAGGTCGAACACGAGCTGGGCGAGGGCGACGTAGAGCGGGATGCCGATCGCGATCGCCACCGGGGTGCCCACCGCGGTGGACGAGCCGATATAGGCGGAAGGATTGGCTCCGGGGATGCCGGCGCGCAAGGTGGGCGGACCGGAGATGTCCGAGCTTGAGCCCGCCATCACCGCCAGGAGCACCACCCCGCCCGGCGAGAAGCCGGTCGTGACATGGGCGACATAGCCGAGCCCGAAGGCGGCGAGGCCGTGGAGGAGGGGCGAGATCAGCGCATAGGTGGCGTACCAATGGGCGACCTTGGCGAGTTCCGCCATGCGCGACCAGGCCTCCATGCCGAGCACCAGCATCAGGATTGAAAGAAGACCGCGGAACAGCGGGTCGTAGAAGCTCTCCACCACGCTGTCCGGCCGCGTGATGATGCCGAGCAACATGCCTAGAAGCAGGGCGGAGATCGCCGAGCCGCGCAGCGAGTCCAGGATGATCGCCTTGATGTCGGCCTTCCCCGCGCCGCCGCTCGCGGTCTTCTGACGCGCCATGCCGGCCAGGATGATCGCGGCGAGAAGCGCGGGAATGTCCATGAAGGGATAGAGCGCAGGGACCCAGGCCTCGAAGGGAATGCCTTCCTCGTCGAGCACCACCATGGCCGCGGCGAGGGTCGAGGCGGAGACGGCGCCGAACAGGCCGGCCGTGGCGTAATTGTCGTCGCCCTTCAGCTTCGGCAGGCGGTTCAGGGCGAACGCGCCGATCACGACGATGCCGACCCCGAGCAGGACCGCGAAAAACGCGGGCAACAGCATGGAGATCAGGTCGGCTTCACGCAGCTCCATGCCGGCGCGCAGGCCGATCGTGATCAGCAGCATGAAGACGATGAAGCGGTAGATCGGGTCGGGAATGGTGAGATTGCTGCCCAGCGCCGCGATCAGCATCCCGCCGAGCAGGAAGGCGAGGGTGGGCTTTTGCAGCTGCGAGGCGAAGGTGGAGAGAAAGTCGAGCAGGACGTCCATGGGCGCTCCAAGCCGAAAAGAAAATCAACAGCGCGGACCTAGGCCAGGATTATCGATAGAAAAATTACATTGATTGGATATAATCGTTCCATAATCTGGATGTAAAACGACGATGGTGATGAATTACAAACACTTACGCTATTTCCGCGCGGTCGCCCATGAGGGCCGGCTGACCAGGGCCGCCGAGCGGCTGAATCTCTCCCAATCCGCGCTCTCCACCCAGATCCGCCAGCTGGAGGACCAGCTGGGCCACGCCCTGTTCGAGCGCACGGGGCGGACCTTGACCCTGACCGAGGCGGGGCGGGTGGCGCTGGATTACGCCGATGCGATCTTCAGCGCGGGCGACGAGCTGGAGGCGGTGCTCAAGGCCGGAGCCGGCGCGGCGCGCCGCCCGCTCCATGTGGGCGCGCTGGCCACGCTCTCGCGCAATTTCCAGACCGATCTCCTGGCGCCGGTGCTTTCCGCGGGCGGGGTGGAGATTCACCTTCGCTCCGGTTCGCTGGCCGAGCTGATGGATGAGCTGGCGGCGCATAATCTCGATCTGGTGCTCGCCAACCAGGCGCCGCTGCGCGGATCGGACAGCGCGTGGACCGTCCATCGCCTGGCCGAGCAGCCTGTCAGCCTGATGGGCGCGCCCGAGCGCGTCGGGGACGAGCGCGACCTCGCCGCGCTGCTCAAGGCGCATCCGTTGATCCTGCCCTCGCGGCGCAGCGGGGTGAGGTCGGGCTTCGACGCGCTCGCCGCACGGCTGTCCATCACGCCGGTGATCGCCGCGGAGGTCGACGACATGGCCATGCTGCGCCTTCTGGCGCGCCATGACGCCGGCCTCGCCGTGGCCCCGCCGATCGTTGTGCGTGACGAGCTGGCGAGCGGGCGCCTTCTGGAGGCCGCCAAGCTGCCCGGCATCGCTGAAACATTTTATGCGATCACGCTGGAGCGCCGTTTCGCCAACCCCCTGGTGACCGAAATCCTCGCGCGCGCGGCGGTCTAGAGCCGATTCGGCCGATCTTGATCGATCAAAACGGCTCTAGCCTGGTGGAATTCAGCCTTTTCGAAACGCGAACCCGGTGTCCACTTTCGCTGAAAAGGCTCTATCGCTTCGCCGCGCCGGCGGTGGCGCGTTTCAGCGCCGACAGGCCCGGCCCGCCGCGATCCTTGCGCGCTTCGCCGTTGCGGCCCCGGCGCGCGCGTTTCGGCGTCTTGTCGAACAGATCGGCGAGCTGGTCGGTCATGGCGCCGGCGAGCTGCTCCACGTCCACGATGGTCACCGCGCGCTTGTAGTAGCGCGTCACGTCATGGCCGATGCCGATGGCGAGCAGCTCCACATCGGACTTGCCCTCGATCATGGCGATGGTCTCGCGCAGATGCTTCTCCAGATAGGCCGGGGAGTTCGCCGACTGGGTGCCGTCGTCCACCGGGGCGCCGTCGGAGATCACCATGAGGATGCGGCGCTGTTCGGGCCGGGCGAGCAGGCGTTTATGGGCCCAGAGCAGCGCCTCGCCGTCGATGTTTTCCTTCAGCAGACCGTCGCGCAGCATCAGGCCCAGATTGGGTCGTGCGCGCCGCCAGGGCGCGTCGGCGTTCTTGTAGACGATATGGCGCAGATCATTGAGCCGGCCCGGATTCGGAGGCTTGCCCTGTTCAAGCCACAGCTCCTTGGAGCGCCCGCCCTTCCAGGCCTTGGTGGTGAAGCCCAGGATCTCGGTCTTCACGCCGGAGCGCTCCAGCGTGCGCGCCAGGATGTCCGCGCACGCCGCAGCCACCAGGATGGGCCGGCCGCGCATGGAGCCGGAATTATCCAGAAGCAGCGTCACCACGGTGTCGCGGAACTCCATGTCCTGCTCCTGCTTGAAGGAGAGGGGCTGCATGGGGTCCAGGATGACGCGCGGCAGGCGGGCGGGGTCGAGCACGCCTTCTTCCAGATCGAAGGCCCAGCTTCTCTGCTGCTTGGCCATCAGTTTTCTCTGCAGCCGGTTGGCCAGCCGGCCCACGGCGCCTTCCAGGCCTTTGAGGTGCTGATCGAGATTGCGGCGTAGCCTGGCGAGTTCGTCCGTGTCGCACAGATCGCCGGCCTGGATCACCTCGTCAAACTTGGTGGTGAAGACTTTGTAGGCGTCGGCGTCTTCATTCTTCGGCGCGACCCAGTTCGGCCGGGCGGCCTCCATGGACTCGCCGGGCTCGTCGTCGGCCTCGATGCGGGTCTGGCTTTCCTCGGCGTAGTGAATTTCGTCGGTGTCGGCCGCGGTGCCCTTGGCGTCGGCGGGCTGGTCGTCCTCGCCGGTGTCGGGGTCCTGATCGCCGGGGTCGTCGCCGGACTGGGGCTCCTGATCGACGCCGGAATCCTCTTCGGAGTCGTCCTGGTCCTCGTCCTCCTCGACCTCGCCCAGTTCATCAGAAAGGTCGAGATCGCGGATCAGCTGGCGCAGGGCCTCGGCGAACTTCTTCTGGTCGCCCGCCGCGTCGGCGAGCGCGTCCAGCGCGTCGCCGGCGGCGGCCTCGAGATCCTCGCGCCAGACCTTCATCAGGCCCTTGGCGTCCTCCGGCGCCGCGCGTCCTGAAATGCGCTCGCGAACCAGCATGGAGACTGCGTCGGCCAACGGCGCGGCCTGGCGGTCCTCGGCGACGTTCCAGCCCTGCCGGCGGCATTTGTCGATCAGCGCCGCGTCCAGATTGTCGGCCACGCCGCGCATGGCCTTCGCGCCCAGGCCTTCGCAGCGCGCCTGCTCGGCGGCGTCGAAAATCTTGCGCGCCGTGTCGCCGGGCGGCAGGCTCTGCTGGTGCGCGCGGCTGTCGTGCAGGGCGTAGCGCAGCGCCAGCGCGTCGGCGCGGCCCCGGGCTTTGGACGCCTCGTCGAGCGTCAGCTTGTCCGGCGGATTGGGAAGCACCACGCCGCCGCGCGCGATGGCGGCCTTGTCCCCGCCGTACTTCACCTCAAGCTCGCGCTCCTTCGACAGGGCGCGGGTGGTGGTGGCGAGGGCGCGGCGGAACTGTTCGGCGGGAGACTGATCGGTCATGGCGCTACAGATAGCCCCGCCGAGGCGACTTGCGAACCCGGATCGGTGCAGCGCGTCATCCCCGCATCGACAAAGTTAGCTAAGTTGACTAAGCTAATCCCCATGAAAACCGTCACGGTCCACGAAGCGAAAACCCATCTCTCCCGCCTTCTCAAAGAGGTGGAGGCGGGCGAGACCATCATCATCTGTCGGGGAAAGACCCCGGTGGCGCGGCTGGAAGCAAGCGAAGCCGCTTCGCCGCCGCTACGCAAACCTGGTGAACTCAAACACATCGGCTGGAGCAAGGCGGCCGATCGCGCGCTGGAGTCCGACGCGTTTAGCGAGGCGGAGCTGGCGCAGATGGAGTCGCCGTTTTCCGAACCTGAATCGGCGCGCTGATCGTGCTGGTCGATACCCAGGCTGCGGCATGGTGGGCTGTGGATTCGCCGCGGTTGACGAAGCGGGCGGCGGACGCGATGGGACGCGCCGACAGTCTTTTCCTGTCCATCACCTCGGTCTGGGAAACCTCGATCAAGCTCAGGAAGTTCGGCCGCGCCGGCTCCGAGCCGCTGGGCGACTGGTTTGACGCCGTCGTTGATCCCGCGGTGAGCCTTTCAACGACGTTGCTCCCGATCGAGCCCGCCGACTGCGTGATGCTGCTCGACTTACCCGCCATCCACGGCGACCCGTTCGACCGGATGATCGCGGCGCAGGCGGTGCGCCGCGGTCTTCCGGTGGTCAGCGCCGATCCGGTGTTCGAGGCCTATGGCTGTAAGCGGGTGTGGTAGCGCGCCCTATGGGTCCCTACGCCGCCTGGCCCGGCTTCACCGGGCTTTCGGGCAGGTTCTCTCCGAACACGCGCTGGTACATCTCCGCCACGACGGGCCGTTCCAGCTCGTCGCACTTGTTCAGGAAGGTGAGGCGGAAGGCGATGCCCGGATCGCCGAAGATCTGCGCGTTCTCCGCCCAGGTGAGCACGGTGCGCGGGCTCATCACGGTCGACAGATCGCCGTTGATGAAGGCCTCGCGGGTCATGTCGGCCACGTTCACCATGTCGGCGATGGCTTTCCTGCCCGCGTCCGACTTGCCGAACTCGCCAAGCTTCGCCGCGACGATTTCGCGCTCGGTCTCCGCCGGCAGATAATTCAGCGTCGAGACGATGGACCAGCGGTCCATCTGGCCCTGGTTGATCTGCTGGGTGCCGTGATAAAGCCCCGTCGTGTCGCCGAGGCCCACCGTGTTGGTGGTGGCGAACAGACGGAAATTCGGGTTCGGGCGGATCACACGGGTCTGGTCGAGCAGGGTGAGCGAGCCGGACGCCTCCAGCACGCGCTGAATGACGAACATCACGTCGGGCCGGCCCGCATCGTATTCGTCGAAAAGCAGCGCCACGGGCCGTTGCACCGCCCAGGGCAGGATGCCTTCCTGGAACTCGGTGACCTGCTGGCCGTCTTTGAGAACGATCTGGTCCTTGCCCACCATGTCGATGCGGCTGACATGGCTGTCGAGATTGACCCGGATCATCGGCCAGTTCAGCCGCGCGGCGACCTGTTCGACATGGGTGGATTTGCCGGTGCCGTGATAGCCCTGGATCATCACCCGGCGATTGAAGGCGAAGCCGGCGAGAATGGCGCGCGTGGTGGCGGGATCGAAGACATAGGTCTCGTCGATGTCCGGCACGTGGCTGTCGCGCTCCTTGAAGGCGGGAACCTCGAAGCCGGGATCGAAGCCGAACAGAGCCTGGCAATCGGCCTTGGTGTCGGGGGTCAGGGCGGTCAGCGCGTCGTCGGTCATGTCGCCTCGAAATCTTCCAGTCTGCAAAACCTAAAGGGCCGGGGCGCCGCCCCGCAGTCCCGGCTTACCTAGCGCGCGCACGCGCTCGGCGCCACCGGGACCGGTGAATAAGCGCTTCACGCCATGCCTGCGCCTTTGAGGATCTGGTAGCTTTGCACCACCTTGGTGAGCAGCTCCTCCATGGAGCGGTCGCCGCCGTTGGAGTCCGGGTGATAGGCGCGCACCAGCTCGGCGTAGCGCTTGCGCACCTCGGATTTCGAGGCGCCGGGCTCGAGGCTCAGCGTCTCATAGGCGCGGCGTTGCAGCCGGCCCATGGCGGCGTGCGGATCTTCGGCTTCGCGCTGGCGGCGTTCGGCGCCCGGCGGGGGGCGGTCGCCGAAAATGGAGAACGGATCCTCGAACCCCTCATGGAAGTCCTTGCTGGCGCGTTCGGCCTTCTTGCGGGCCGTTGACCCGGCCGCGAAGCTCCAGGTGGGGCGATGGCCGTAGAAATCGGCCTCCATATGGGCGCGCGCGGCGTCCTCGCTCATGCCCTCGAAGAAATTCCACTGCTTGTTGTATTCGGCGGCGTGGCTCTGGCAGAACCAGTAGAACTCGTCGCGCTTGGCCGCGCTCTTGGGCGCGCGCGCGGTCGCCTTGGACCTACACTGGGGGTGCTCGCACACGCGTTCCTCCGCAGAGGCCTCGTGCTTGGGCTTCTTGATGCGGATGTCCACAAAGCGCGGGCGGTATTTGTAATCGCCGTCCATGGGGCCAAAGTATGGGGTGCGCCGCGGGCCGCGGCAACGAAGGGGAGATGACGATTGCAACGCGTGACGCAGCGCCTTGAGGACAAACTGAACGCAGCCTTCGCGCCCAGCGCGCTGGCGATCACCGACGACAGCGCGCTTCACGCCGGTCACGCCGGCGCGCGTGAAGGCGGGGAGAGCCATTTCACCGTGGCGATCACGGCCGCGGCCTTCACGGGCAAGAGCCGGCTGGAGCGCCACCGCATGGTCAACGCCGCCCTGGCCGACGAACTGGCCGGGCCTGTCCACGCGCTGGTGATCAAGGCGAAGGCGCCGGGGGAGTAGCGCGTTTTTCTTGACGGGGCGCGCGCCGTGGGTACTGTGCCGCGCTTTCCAGCGCCGGGAGGGGTGAAACCCAATGGCCGAAAGCGCCGCACCCATCGCCATCATCATGGGGTCCAGGTCCGACTGGCCCACGCTGAAGCGCGCCGCCGAACTGCTGGACGAGCTGGGCGCCGGCTATGAAGCCAGGGTGGTGAGCGCCCACCGCACGCCGGACCGGCTGGTGGAGTTCTCCAAGACGGCGGCCGAGCGCGGCGTGCAGGTGATCATCGCCGGCGCGGGCGGCGCGGCGCATCTGCCCGGCATGGTCGCGTCCATGACCCATCTGCCGGTGCTGGGCGTTCCGGTGCAGAGCAAGGCCCTGTCCGGTCTCGATAGCTTGCTGTCCATCGTCCAGATGCCCGGCGGCGTGCCGGTCGGCACGCTGGCCATCGGGGAGGCGGGCGCGAAGAACGCCGCGATCCTCGCCGCCTCCATCGTCGGGCTTGGCGACGCCGCCTTGATGGAGCGGGTGAAGGCCTATCGCGCCGCGCTGACCGAGTCCGTGCCCGAAACCGTCGAGGACTAGATGACCGGCCTTGCTCCGTGCGCACGCATCGGGATTCTAGGCGGGGGGCAGCTGGGACGCATGCTGGCGCTCGCCGGCGCCCGGCTCGGCCTGGACGTGGTGATCTTCGATCCAGAGCCCGGCTGCCCGGCGAGCCGCGTCGCCGCCGAGACGATCACCGCCCCTTATGACGATCTCGCCGCCGTGGCGCGCTTTGCCCAAAGCGTCGATGCGGTGACCTACGAGTTCGAGAACGTGCCGGTGGAGACCGCGCTTGAGGCGGCAAGGCACGCGCCCTTGCGTCCCGGCGCGAACGCGCTGGAGGCCGCCCAGGACCGGCTCACCGAAAAGACCTTCCTGAACGCGAACACCGCGCCCACGGTGACCTTCCGCGCGGTGGACACGTCCGCCGACGCGCGCGCCGCGGCGGAAGCGCTGGGGGTCCCTTCGATTCTCAAAACCCGCCGTTTCGGTTATGACGGCAAGGGTCAGCAGGTGGTGCGCGCGGTTCAGCAGGCTGAAGCGGCTTTCGAGGCCCTCGGCGCGCGCCCGGCCATACTGGAGGCCTTCGCCCCGTTCCAGCGCGAGCTGTCCATCGTCGCGGCTCGCTCGATCGAGGGCGAGGTGCGCGCCTTTCCCTTGAGCGAGAACCGACACGCGGACGGCATTCTGCGCGAGACCCTCGCCCCGGCCGAGGCCGACGACGCGACCCGCGCCGAGGCGCTGCGCATCGTCACGGCGCTTCTAGAGGCGCTCGACTATGTGGGCGTTCTCGCCGTGGAGCTGTTCGCGCTGGAAGACGGGAGGCTCCTCGTCAACGAGATCGCGCCGCGCGTCCACAACACCGGCCACTGGACCCAGGACGCCTGCCTCACCGATCAGTTCGAGCAGCACATGCGCGCGGTGGCCGGCTGGCCGCTGGGCGACCCCGCCCCGTTCGCCCCGGCGCGCATGATCAATCTGATCGGTGCGGACGCCGACGACTGGCTCCGCTGGCTCACCGAGCCGGGCGCGGTGCTCCATCTCTACGGCAAGCGCGAAACCCGCGAGGGCCGCAAGATGGGCCATGTGAACATCGTCGAGCGGGGGTGAGCTGCGGTCTGCCGTCGTAAGTCCTCCCCCTTCACGGGGGAGGTGCGCCGCGCGCCAGCGCGGGGCGGAGGGGGTGCGGTGCGAGACGCGCCTTCAAAGGCGCCTCAGGCGCCGCTGCCCTAAAGCTTCCACCCGGTATGGATCGCCGCGATGCCGCCGGAGAGGTTCTCCACCTTCACCTGCTTGAAGCCGGCCCCTTCCAGCTCGGCGGCGAAGGCGGCCTGGTGGGGGAAGCGGCGGATGGACTCCACCAGATACTGATAGCTGTCACGGTCGTTCGCGATGCGCTCGCCGAGCACCGGGATCGCGTTGAACGACCAGGCGTCGTAGATTGTCTCCAGCGCGCGCGTGGTGGGCCGGGAGAACTCCAGGCACACGAACCGGCCGCCGCGTTTCAGCACGCGGCGCATTTCGCCCAGCGCCTTGATCCGGTCGGTGACGTTGCGGATGCCGAAGCCGATCGTGACCGCGTCCGCGCTCTGGTCGTCGAAGGGCAGCATTTCCGCGTTCGCGGTGACCCAGTCGAGCCGGTCGCGGGCGCCGCGTTTGAGGCCGGCGCGCAGCATCTGCTCGTTGATGTCGGCGACCACCGCCTCGGCCATCGGTCCGCCGCGGCGTTTCTGCAGGCGGTCTGACCGGTCGAGGAAATCGCGGGCGATGTCGCCGGTGCCGCCGGCCACGTCGATCAGGCGCGCGCCGGGGCGCGGGCCCGCCTTGGTGACCGTAATCTCCTTCCAGACCCGATGCACGCCGAGGCTCATCAGATCGTTCATCAGATCATAGCGCCGGGCGCTGGAATCGAAGACGCGCCGGACAAGACCCTGCTTGTCCTCGCGGGCGACTTGCTTGAAGCCGAAGGAGACGGTGTCGTTGCTCATGGCCGGCAAGCTAGAGCGGCCGGGCGGCGAGCGCCAGTGGGGCGCGCCGTCACGCCTCGCCTTCCAGCCGGCAGTCGCGGTCGGGTTCGCCCGGCAGGCCGAGCACGGCGGCTTCGCCCATGTTCCAGAAAAACAGCGCGCTGTCGTTCACGCCTTCGAACCGCGTTCCGGTCTCGGCCTCCACCCGCTCGAGATCATAGGTGGCGCTGTCCACGGTGACGCGCGCGCTCTCGCGCAGGAAGCGCGCCTCCACCTCCAGATCGCCGCACAGGAAGGCGTAGGTCTCGCTCTCGGCGTAAGGATCAGCCGAGCCCGGGCGCGGGTCGCCGGGGGTGTCCGGCGCGTCCCCGCACGCGGCGAGCGCGACGGGCAGGGCGAAAGCGGCGAAGGCGGCGGGGCGCATGGGCGAACCTCTTCAATCAGCGGCTCGCGGGGTAACCCGTGATCACCCGTGCGGGTTCACGGCGAAGACCTGATCCTCGCCGGTCACGTGGGTGTGGACGGCGAAGCCCGCGGTTTCGCGCCAGCTTCCCGCCCTGCCGTAGAAGGCGAGCATCACGTCTTCGCCGGGCGGCGCGAACGCCGAGATGCGAAACGCGCAGGCCTGAACCAGGGTCATGCCGCCGATATCGCGGTCCGGATCGTCCATGGCGCACAGGAGCTTCACATGGGCGCGGCCCTGGGCGAGCCGGTCGGCCGCCGCCGAGAGCGATCGCCAGCCGCCGCGCCAGGCGCATTCGGCGATCAGCGGCTGAGCGAGCATGGCCGAGCCGTCCGCAGCATAGACCCGCCAGGCGATGTCGTAGAGCGGATCGGAGGTCGCCAGCACCGGTCCGTCCTTTATCAGAGAGGGAAAGCGCCAGCGCGCCGCCACGGCGTGACAACCGCCATGGGCCGGCCCCAGCACGCCCGCCACCGCCTCGCGGAGCTCGCGCGCGATCCGGTCGGTCCACGGATTGTCGTCAGAGGCGAACAGCCCTGGATGGTCGGCCCCGGCGCGCGCCTCGGCCGTCGCGCTCAGCGCGCGCAGCGCCAGGCCGGCGGCGGTCTCGGCGCCGTTCGGGCTCGCCCCGTCGCGCGCCATCGTTAGAGTTCCCCTCGAAACACGATCATTAAGGAAGGGTGATGCCAGAACTGCCCGAAGTCGAGACCGTGCGGCGCGGATTGCAGCCCGCCATGGAGGGGCGTCGCATTTTGGCCGCACGGGCGAACCGCCCCGATCTGAGGTTTCCGCTGCCCGAGCGGTTCGAGACCCGGCTCGCCGGAACCACGGTGGAACGCCTCGACCGGCGGGCGAAATACCTGCTGGCGCGCCTGGGTTCGGGCGAGACGCTGCTCATGCATCTGGGCATGTCCGGTCGGTTCTCCATCATCGCGGACGACCTGAAGCGCCAGCCCGGCGATTTCGTGTATGCGCCGGCCGCGAATCCGAAACACGACCATGTGGTCTTCGAGATGCAGGGCGGGGTGACCGTCACCTATAACGACCCGCGCCGGTTCGGGTTCATGGACCTGTTCGCCGGCGCGGAGGACGCCGCCAACGCCTATCTGCGCGATCTCGGCCCGGAGCCGGACTCCAACGTATTTTCCTCGGCGCATCTGGGCGAGGCGTTCGCCGGGCGCAAAAGCCCGGTCAAGGCGGGCCTGCTGGATCAGACCGTGGTGGCCGGGCTCGGCAATATCTATGTCTGCGAGGCGCTGTGGCGGGCGAGGATTTCGCCGAGACGGCTATGCGCCTCCATCCCCGGCGCGCGCGCCGAGCGCCTCGCCCCGGCGGTGCGCCAGGTCATCGCCGAGGCGATCGCGGCGGGCGGATCGACCCTTCGCGACTATGCCGGCGCCGACGGCGCCATGGGCTATTTCCAGCACAGCTTCGACGCCTACGGCCGGGAAGGCGAACCGTGCCGGCGCGAGGACGGCGGGGTCATCCAGCGCATCGTGCAGTCGGGCCGCTCCACCTTCTTCTGCCCGAAATGCCAACGGTGAAGCGGCGTTATATCAAATATGAAAGTTTAGACATATTTCCCGAAATGTTGTAGACTCACAACAAATGATCGGATATCACCATAGCGCTCGCCAAGAGAGGCGGGTTTGCAAGAGGTTGCATCATGGCCGACATCGTCGCCGCCCTGATCTGCGTCGCGATCGCGCTCTGGGGCGGCCATCAAACGATCACATCGCTGCGGTGTAAGAGATCCGAGACGACGCGCGACTGACGCGACACCGCACTGGGAAAACGAGGGATACACCCATGAAGAAGCTACTCAACTGCGCCGCCATGCTCGCCGCCGGCTTTGTCGCCGGGATGGGCCTCGCGCGCGTCGCCGAGGCCCAGACGGACTACGCCGCCATCGAGGCGAACCCGGCCATCTGGTCAATCTCCGATGAGGACTCCACCGTCTACCTGTTCGGCACGGTGCACATCCTGCCGCCGGAGCTGAACTGGCGCACGCCGGCGGTCGACGCCGCGCTTGAAGACTCCGAGATCGTCTATCTGGAGGCCGACGTGCTGTCCGCCGAGGCGCAGGCCCAGGTGCAGGCCCTGATCCCGCAGCTGGGGCTGAACGAGCCGGGCGTGACTTTGAGCTCCTTGATCAGCGACGAAGCCAAAGCCCACATGGCCACCATCGCGCAGCGCATCGGCGCGCCGCCCCAGGCGCTCGCCGCCCAGATGGATCCGCTCCAGCCCTGGCTCGCGAGCCTGACGCTCGCCGTATTGCAGATCCAGGCCGGCGGTTACGATCCGGAGTCCGGCGTTGAATACAAGCTCGGCGCAGCCGCCGCCGAAGCCGGAAAATCCTTTGGGTACTTCGAAACCGCGGAGGAGCAGCTGCGCTTCTTCGCCGGCATGCCCATGGAGACTCAGGTCGCCGATTTCGAGATCGGCGTCGAGCAGATGGTCGAAGACCCCGACATGCTCTCGGAGCTGGTCCAGGCCTGGGCGATCGGCGACATGGGCGCGCTGGACGAAGCCTTCAACGGGGCCATGCGTGAGACTTCCGCCGACCTCTACGACGCGCTGATCGTCCAGCGAAACCTCAACTGGATCCCGCAGATCGAGGCGGCGCTGGCCACCGATCAGGACGCGTTCGTCGCGGTCGGCGCAGGGCACATGCCGGGCGAGAACGGGGTGATCGCGCTTCTCGAAGCGAACGGCCACACCGTGACCCGCCAATAGGCTGCTTTCCGGACGCCTGAACCAGCCCGCGCCGGGGGTGTCGACCCCGGCGCGGGCTTCGTGTATAGCGGCGCGCGTTTTGTCGCTCACCTGCGCGCGCCGCTGCGCTTTTCGGCGCGCCCCAGACCGCTTGGAGGGCCTGATGGCCTACACCACCATCCAGACCAAGACCGAAGGGCGCGTCGGCGTCATCACGCTCGACCGGCCCCAGGCGCTGAACGCCCTGTGCGACGAACTCACCGCCGAGCTCACCGCCGCGCTCGCCGCGTTCGAGCGCGACGAGGACATCGGCTGCGTGGTGCTGACCGGGTCGGCCAAGGCGTTCGCCGCCGGCGCCGACATCAAGGAGCTGCAGGAGAAGGATTTCGTCTCGCTCTACAAGCACGATCCCTTTGCGGAGACGTGGGAGAGCGTGGCCCGGTTCAGAAAGCCGATCATCGCCGCGGTGTCCGGCTACGCCCTGGGCGGCGGCTGCGAGATCGCCATGATGTGCGATTTCATCATCGCGGCCGAAAGCGCCAAGTTCGGCCAGCCGGAGATCAATCTCGGCGTCATGCCTGGCGCGGGCGGCACCCAGCGCCTGCCGCGCGCGGTGGGCAAGGCCAAGGCGATGGATCTGTGCCTGACCGGCCGGATGATGAACGCCGAAGAAGCCGAGCGCGCCGGCCTTGTGAGCCGCGTGGTGCCCGCCGACGAACTCCTGGACGTCGCCATGGAGGCGGCCTCCACGATCGCGTCGAAATCCCTGCCCATCGCCATGATGACCAAGGAGGCGATCAACATGGCGTTCGAGATGGGGCTGGCCGAGGGCGTGCGCTTCGAGCGCCGGGTCTTCCAGTCCCAGTTCGCCACCGAAGATCAGAGCGAAGGCATGGCCGCCTTCGCCGACAAGCGCGCCGCGCATTTCAAGCACCGCTAGGCGATTTCAGCGCATCGCGGTTGACGCCCGGGCCGCCCGGAGCTATACGCCGCGCCTTGTCGAATTTCTAAGCCAGCGCCATGTCGGGCCGCCGGCGTGAACGAGAGAGCTTGAACACCCATGGCGAACACTCGCTCCGCGAAGAAGATGGCGCGCAAGATCGAGCGCCGCACCGCGCTCAATAAAGGCCGCCGCACGCGCATGCGGACCTTCATCCGCAAACTCAACGAGGCGGTGGCCGCCGGCGACGCCGCCCAGGCCCGCGCCGCGCTGCAGACTGCGGAGTCCGAGGTGATGAAAGCGGTGTCCAAAGGGGTCATCCACAAGAACACCGGGTCACGGACGGTTTCGCGTCTCTCCGCCCGGGTCAAATCGATGACGGCTCAGTAAAAATCGCTCCCGAGCCGGATAAAAAACCGAGAACGCCCGCGGCCTGCGCCGCGGGCGTTTTTTATGGCGTCGCGACAATTGCGTGAAGGCTCGTTTTTCCTTATGCACAAGGTGATCTGCGCCATTTCGGCACAGCCGCTGGAACAATGTTTCGAGTCCGATTTCAAAGCCGATTTCAAGCGAAAAACGCGGCGAAATTTTTTTCATCGCGCAAACGCCCAAGCTGCTTTGTGAATCCCTCTGTCAAGGGCTGATTCGGCCGATTTGCGTGGTTAATGGAGTTGATTCGTTCGTCCGCACGGCTAACCTGAGCTCCTCGACGTTAGTTATCTCCATACGGAACGAAAAACACACCGGGACGCCGGAAGGCGGCGTGTGTCCGGACGGGGGAACTGCGTCCAAAATCAGACACTTGACCGCCTCCTGAAGGAGGTGGCGAACCTTGAAGGTTGGGGTTCCATGGGGCATGAAAACAGAGCATCTGCAGCGTTGCGCTACGAGGCCGTCGCCATGACCGGAGGTCAGACCGCGGTGGGAATCTGGCGCGAGGTCCGCGCCACGCTCCGCAAGGAATTCGGCGACATCGTCTACGCCTCGGAGATCGCGCGCTTGCGGGTGATGGAGGACGAAACCGGGCGGGTCTTCATCATTTGCCCGAACGATTTTTCCAGATCCTGGGTCGAGGACCATCTCGGCGCGCGCCTGCGCGCCTTGTGGGCGGCGGCTGAAGACGCGCCGCGCGACATTCTGATCGCCACCGAAGCCGGGGCGATCGCCGCGGCCCGGCGCGCCGCGCCGCGGGCCGACGAGACCGGCCGCGCCTACGCCCGCGCCGTCGAGCCGGGCCGCGCCGCGCTGGAGACCCACGCCGCGCCGGCCGCGCTCGCCGCGGCGGAGACGCGCGACGTCAAGGAAGCGCGCTTCACCTTCGACACCTTCATGGTGGGCTCGGCCAACATCATGGCCGCCACCGCGGCGAAGGCCGTCGCCGGGTCCGGCGCGCCGCCCTTCAATCCGGTGTTCTTCCACGGTGACTACGGCGTCGGCAAAACCCATCTCATGGCCGCCATCGCGCACGCTGTTGAGCTGGGGGAGTCCAAGCGCAAGGCGCTCTATCTCACCGCCGAAGAGTTCATCAACGGCTTTCAGTCCGCCCTGCGCGCCCGTGACACGCGCCCGTTCAAGGAGGAGATGCGCGACTGCGACGTCCTCCTCATCGACGACGTGCACTTCATCGCCGGCAAGGCCGCGACCGAGCTGGAATTCCTGCAGACCGTCAACGCCCTCATGGCGGCCGACAAGCAGGTCGTGCTCGCCAGCCATTGCGCGCCGAACGATCTCAATGTCGCCGACCGGCGCCTGAAGGACATCCTGTCGGGCGGCTTCCACTGCCCGCTGGCGGGTCCCGATCTCGATCTGCGCCGCAAGATCATCGACTGCAAGATCGCCCAGGCGCGCCGCCACTGCCCGGATCTCGAAGTGCCCGAGCAGGTGCGCGACTTCCTCGCCGCGCGGGTGACCAGCTCGGCGCGCGAGCTGGAAGGCGTGCTGAACAACATCATCGTGCGCACCGCGCTGCTGCACCGTCCGGTGACGCTGGACAGCGTCGAGGAGGCGCTCGGCGAGCTTCCGGTGCGCAGCGAGAAGCGGGTGACCGTGGACGACATCCAGAAGGCGACGGCGGTCTATTTCGACATCGCCGTGGACGACATCCTGTCGAAACGGCGCACCAAGACCGTCGTGCGGCCGCGTCATATCGCCATGTATCTGGCCAAGACCATGACCACGCGCTCGCTGCCCGATATCGGTCGACGTTTCGGCGGGCGGGACCACTCCACGGTGATCCATGCGGTCAACAAGGTGACCGGGGCGCTCAAGGACGACGCCGCGCTCGCCGAGGACGTGGACGCGATCCGGCGCCGGCTGCGCGGTTAGGCGCGCAATTCCAACCCCCTCTGAGAGATCGGCCGCAAGAGACCCCTTCTTGCGGCCGATTTTTTTAGTTTAGAGTGTCTTGCTTTTCAGACTCAGGCGATTCCCGTCCGACCGGTTCGCCCCACAGATAAAAGACAGGCAAAGGCGAGACCATGAAGCTCACCATCGAGCGCGCGACGCTGCTCAAAGCCCTCGGACACGTTCAGGCCGTCGTGGAGCGGCGCAACACCATTCCGATCCTGTCCAACGTGCTGATCAACGCCGAAGGCGGGTTCGCGCGCTTCACCGCCACAGACCTGGACATGGAGATCGTCGAGGAGGCCGAGGCCCGGTCCGAGCGCGACGGCGTCGTCACCGCGCCCGCCCACACCCTCTACGAGATCGCCCGCAAGCTGCCCGAAGGCAGTCAGGTGACGCTGGAGCTCTCCGGCGACGATCCGCGGCTTTCGCTGTCGGCCGGGCGCTCGCGCTTCAACCTGCCGGTCCTGCCGCCGGGCGATTTCCCGGTCATGCCGAGCGAAGACCTGGCGGTGACCTTCACCGCGCCGGCCAGCGAGATCGCGCGCCTGATCGACAAGACCCGCTTCGCGGTCTCCACCGAGGAGACGCGTTATTACCTGAACGGCATCCACATGCACGCCGCCGATCGCGACGGGCGCAAGACGCTGCGGGCCGTGGCCACCGACGGTCACCGCCTGGCGCTCGCCGAGACCGATCTGCCCGACGGCGCCGGCGCCATGCCGGCCGTCATCGTGCCGCGCAAACCGATCCAGGAGCTGCGCCGCCTGCTCGAGGATCTCGACGGCGATGTCGAAATCTCCGTGAGCGAAGGCAAGATCCGCTTCCAGCTGGGCGCGGCGGTGCTCACCTCGAAGCTCATCGACGGGACCTTCCCGGACTATGAGCGCGTGATCCCGCGCGGCAACGACAAGATCCTGCGCGTCGACCGGGCGCCGTTCGCCCAGGCCGTCGAC
This sequence comes from Oceanicaulis sp., assembly GCA_051117435.1. Classification (GTDB taxonomy): domain Bacteria; phylum Pseudomonadota; class Alphaproteobacteria; order Caulobacterales; family Maricaulaceae; genus Oceanicaulis. Next base: position 164,016 of record JBNPED010000019.1, read on the forward strand.
CGGGTGGCGACGATCAGCCAGGAGAAATCGCGCTCGGTGAAGCTCGCCCTCGCTGACGGGCAGCTCACCCTCACCGTGAACAATCCCGAAAGCGGGGCGGCGAGCGAGGAGCTGTCGGCGGACTATTCCAGCGACGAAATGGCGATCGGCTTCAACGCCCGCTATCTGCTGGACGTGGCCGGCCAGATCGAGGGCGATGAGGCGATCTTCGAATTCGCCGATTCCGGCTCGCCCACGCGCGTCACCGATTCCGGCGACAAGGATGCGGAGTACGTGCTGATGCCGCTGCGGGTGTGACGGGCGAACCCGGCTCCCCTCCCGCGCCGGATCTCGCAATGGACACCCCGGCGGTCACCCGGCTGAAGCTCACCGGCTTTCGCAATTACGCCCGGCTCGATCTGGAGCTGGATGCGCGCCCCGTGGCGCTGTTCGGACCCAACGGGGCGGGCAAGACCAATCTCGTCGAGGCGGTGAGCTTTCTCGGGCCCGGCCGCGGCGTGCGCGCGGCGGGCGCCGAGGCGGTGCGCATGAAGACGCCCGACGGGCCGGCGCCGATCTGGGCTGTGTACGCCGAGGCGATGACGCGCGAGGGCGCGGTGAGCCTCGCCACGGGCTCCGACCCGGCCGAGCCCTCGCGGCGCAAGACCCGGCTCGACGGCGTGGCGGCGACGCAGGGCGAGCTCGCCCGGCTTTTTCCGATGGTCTGGCTCACCCCGCGCGAGGACCGGCTGTGGGCCGGGCCGCGCGCGGACCGGCTGAAATTCTTCGACCGCCTGGTGCTCGCCGGCGCGCCCGATCACGCCGCGGAAGCCTCCGCCTATGAGAAGGCCCAGCGCGAGCGCCAGCGCCTTCTCGATCGGATCGAGGAGGGCGGCCGCGCCGATCCGGCCTGGCTCGACGCGCTGGAAAGCGAAATGGCCCAGCGCGGCGTGGCGCTCGCCGCCGCGCGCCTGGACGCCCTCGCACGGCTGCAGGCCGAAATCGACGCGCGCCCCGACAGCGCCTTCCCGAAGGCCGATCTGGCGCTTGACGGGGTTGTGGAGCTGAAGCTCGCCGAAGGGCTCAAAGCCGGCGAGGCCGAGGACTGGTTCCAGGCCGCGCTCAAAGAGGCCCGTCGCCGCGACGGGGCGGCCGGGCGCGCGCTCGTGGGGCCCCATCGCACCGAACTCGCCGCGCGCCACCGCGAGAAGGAGCAGCCCGCCGCCGACTGCTCCACCGGCGAGCAGAAGGCGCTTGTTCTGGGCCTGGCGCTCGCCCAGGCCGGCGCGGTGAAACGCAGCCATGGCGCGGCGCCGGTCCTGATCTTCGACGAAGCCTGCGCCCATCTGGACGCGGCGCGCCGCGCCGGCCTCGCCGAGGCGATCCTGGCGCTGGAGGTTCAGGCCTGGCTCACCGGCGTCGAGCCGGTGCTCTTCGAGCCCTTCGGCGCGGGCGCGCAGAAGCTGGCGGTGGTGGACGGGACCGCCCGGCGCATGGACTGATCGAGGCCTGCGGGTCAGCCGCCCAGATGGCTGATGAAAGGCAGGCCGAGCGCGGACGCCATGACCAGCTCGAACCCGACGCCCATCCAGTTATAGGACGTCGCCGTCTCCTTCTCCCGGTCCGCGAAGATGGAGACCACGCGGCCGAGCGCCATGCCGAGCCAGTAACACGCGGCGGCGAAGCTTGCGCCCATCACCGCCCCGGCGCCGGCCTGAAAGCTCATGGCGAGGGTCAGAAGAACCGCGCCGTGAAGCAGGACCAGCGCGCCGCCATAGCTGGCGCGAAACTCCGCCCAGCCGCCTTTCCAGCGCGGATCGGGCGCCAGACGGACCACGCTCTGGCCCCAGCGCGGATTGAAGAGGCTCAAGAGCCCCATCACCGCTCCGCCCGCCGCAGCGATCCCGGCGATGATCCAGGTGATCGGCAGCCCGTCGCCCATGGCGCGCTCCGTTGATCGATTGTCGTCAGCCTGCGGTCAAACCTAGCGCGTATGGCGGCGAAGAAAAGCGCAAGAGCCTGCCGAATTCGCTGAGTTCGTTCACGCGTCGTCTGCGAGGCGTCCGACCAGGATGTAAAGGGCGGTGAGAATGAGCGTCCACAGGGCGAACACCGCAGCAACCGCGCCGTCCGGGCCCTGCGCCGCCGCCAGGCCTGAGAGCGCGATCAAGGTCGTCAGCCCGCCATAGGCGAGGGCGGTGCGGCCATGGCTCCAGCCCGCCGCGATCAGGCGCTGATAGGCGTGTTCGCGATGGGCGGACAGCGAGAACCGGCCATGGCGCGCGCGCCTGAGCAGCGTCAGCAGCACGTCGGCGAGGAACACCAGCACGAAAAGCGGGGCGAGCCAGAGCGAGCCGGAAAACCCGAGCCCCGCCATGGCCAGCGCCCCTCCGGCATAGGCCGCCCCGGCGGCGAGGGATCCGCTATCGCCCGCAAAGACGCGCGCAGGCGGGGTATTGAACACCGCAAATCCGGCGAGCCCTGCAGCGAGCGCGGCGCCGATCAGTGCGGCGTTGAGCGCCCCGGCGACGAGCCCCGCCATTGTCAGGGCGAGGCTCGCCGGAATCATCACCGCGGCGAGCATGCCGTCCGAGCCGTCCATGAAATTGACCGCGTTGACGACCACGAAGACGAACAGCGCCGACCCGGCGAGGCCCAGCCAGACCGGCAGGGCGAGCGCCAGCTCCGCGGTGAGCGCCAGCCGCGTCACCGGCCCGGCGAACCAGGCGAGCGCTACGGACAATGTGACGAACACGGCGAATTTCGCGCGCTCGTCCAGCGTCACCAGATCGTCAGCGAGGCCGAGCGCGCAGAACAGGGCGATGGTCGCGGCCATGGGCGCCAGCGCGGCGCTTCCCACCGGAAACGCGCTGGCCGCGGCGAGCCCTGCGCCGAGCCCGGCCGCGATCCCCAGCCCGCCGGCGCGCGGAGTGGGCCGTTTATGGCTGGAGCGGTCGTTCGGCTGGTCGATCACCCCGGCCTTCCAGGCCAGAAACGTAACCAGGAGGCTGAGGGCGAGGCCGGTCAACGCCGTGGTGAAAAGGACCGGCGTCACGCCGCGCCCCCGAGCGTCACCGCGCGCACCGTCCAGCCCGGCCGGGCCAGCGCCTCGGCCGCCGCGAGGGCGGCGGGCTTGGAGTCGAAGAGCGCGAAAGCGCTGGCGCCGGAACCGGACATGCGCGCCAGGCGCGCGCCATCGAGCGCACTGAGCGCGTCGAGCGTTTCGCCCACGGCCGGCTCCAGGGTGCGCGCAGGCGTCTCCAGATCGTTGGCGCTGTCCTGCAGGACGGTGAGGACCGCCTCAAGCCCGCCGGCGGCCGGCGCGCGCACCGACGCCAGCAGGGGCGGATCGGTCCCGTCATAGGCCTTGAAGACCGGGCCGGTGGGCGTGGCGACGCCAGGATTGGCGATGACCGCGTGCAGCTCGGGCCAGGCGATGAGCGGCGTGATGGTCTCGCCGATCCCCGTCATCAGCAGCGGGCGCGCATGGACGCAGGCGGGAACGTCCGCGCCCACGACCGTTCCGATGTCGGCGAGCGCGCGGGTGGAAAAGCCCAGATCCCAGACCCGGTTCAAAAGGCGCAGCGCGGCGGCCGCGTCGGCCGATCCGCCGCCGAGCCCGGCCGCGACGGGCAGGTGCTTTTCAAGCGTGAGCGCGGCGCCGAGTTCCGGTTTTCCGGCTGCGGCGCGCAGCGCGTAGGCCGCCTTCAGCACCAGGTTTTCCGGCTCGGCGGCCAACGCCTCGCCGTTCGGCCCGGTCAGGGCGAGGGTGAGGGCGTCGGCCGGCTCCGCGCCCAGCGCGTCGCCCCAGTCGGCGAACACGACGATGGAGGCGAGCGGGTGATAGCCGTCGGCGCGCGCGCGGCCGACGCGCAAGGTGAGGTTCACCTTCGCGGGCGCGAACTCGGTCGCCGGCGCGCTCATTCCAGATCGTCCGGACCGGCCGCCAGGCCCAGTTCGAGCCGGCGCGCCAGCAGCGCCTCTTCGCGCGCGTCGGGGTCCAGCTCCAGAGCCCGCCGCCATTGGAAGCGCGCCTCGAGATCGCGGCCGGCGGCGGCGTAGGCGTCGCCCAGATGCCAGTTGATCGTGGGGTCGGACGGGCTGCGTTCCACGGCGCGCTCCAGCCAGGTCACGGCCGCGTCGAGCCGGCCCTGTTTGAAATGGCCCCATCCAAGAGAGTCCAGGATCGCCCCGTTCTCCGGCGCCAGCTCGGCGGCGCGCGAGACCAGCTCGAAGCCCTCCTCGACACGCTCGCCCAGCACGATCCAGTTATACCCCAGATGGTTCAGAACACGCGGCTCTTCGGGCGCGGCGTCCAGCGCTTCGATGAAATAAGGCTCCGCCGCGCGCCAGCCCTGCACGGACTGGCGGCACACGCCGGCGTAATAGAGCGGGCGCCAGTCGAGCGGTTCGCCGGCTTCCCGCCGGCGCTCCACCACGGCGTCATAAAGCGTGGCCGCCTCCTCACAGCGCCCGGAGGCGCGCAGCATGTCGGCGAGCAGAAGCCGCGGCGCCTCGCGCCGGGTCTCCCCGGCGAGGGCGCGGGCCTCCTCCAGCGCCGCGTCGCGCGCGCCGGAGCGGAACTCCAGCCAGGCCGCGGTGACGGCGGCTTCAGGCGCGAACGGCCCATCCTCGACCGTGCGATAGGTTTGGATCGCCGCCTCGACGAGGGCGAGCTCCTCCAGCATTTCCGCGAGCGCCATGGCGCCGCGCTGGAAGTCCGGGTCGAGGCGCTGAATGAGCCGCAGATAGAGCGCGGAATAATCCACCGGCGCCTGGCTCGTCAGAAGCGCGGCCGGCGCGAACAGGGCGCGTGCGGCGGCCTCTTCGGGATCGGGGAAGCGCGGCGCGCGCCCCCCGGTGCGCACCCGGTCCAGCGCTGCGGCGACTTCCGGGTCTTCCTCGCCCGGCGCCTGCGCCAGGCGGGCTTCGTAAAGCCCCTGCGCGTCCGCGCGGCGCCCGCGGCGCTCCAGAAACTCGCCCAGCAGCACCGTGGTGAAATCCTCCAGCTCCAGCGCGGCGAGGGCGGCGCGATAGGCGCTTTCGGCGGCGTCGTAATCGCGCGCGGCTTCAGCCAGCAGGGCGCGGTGCACCACCAGATGGCCGGTGACGGAAAACGGCGAGGTCACCGCCGCGCCCGACCCGTGGGCCTCGCCCGCGCGGCGTTCGTCGACCAGGCGCCAGTCGTCGAGCATCGCCCCGATCATGTCGCTGAACGGGTCCGGGCTGTCGCCCGGGTCCAGCTCCACGCCGCGCAGACCGGCCAGCGCGGCGGCCTGCAGATAGAGCCGGGCGAGCCGAGAGGCGCCCTGATCGCCGGCGGCGGCGGGCGCGGCGGCGTCGGCGCGGTCGAACTCGCCGGCCATGAGCGCGGCGAGGAAGGCGCGTTCCGACAACAGCCCTAAGTCCGGCTCGAAGGCGAGCGCGTCGGCGTAGAGCCGCGCCGAGGCGTCGACATCGCGCGCCGCGCCGGCGTAGCGCGCGGCGAGGAAGGCGCCGTAGACCGATTGCGGCTCGTCGTCGGGCGGGAGAAAGCCGCCCGGCACGGCGGTGCACGCGCTCATCGTCAGGCTTGCAAGAATGATCGCGCCGGCGCGCAGCATGGCGTTCACGGGATGCGTCGAGCGCACCCCGCGCCCCTTACATGTTGGGATAATTCGGACCGCCGCCGCCTTCGGGCGTGGTCCAGTTGATGTTCTGGTTCGGATCCTTGATGTCGCAGGTTTTGCAGTGCACGCAGTTCTGCGCGTTGATCACGAATTTCCGCTCGCCCGCGCCCTCATCCTCGGTCCATTCATAGACCGCCGCCGGGCAATAGCGCGCCGACGGCCCGCCGAAGACCTTCAGCTCGCTTTCCTTCTGAAGGGCCCAGTCGGAGACCTTCAGATGGACCGGCTGGTCCTCCTCATGGTTTGTGTTGGAGATGAACACCGAGGAGAGCCGGTCGAAGGTAAGCACGTTGTCCGGCTTGGGATAATCTTTCGGCTTGCACTTGTCGGCCGGCTTGGTCGCCTCGTAGTCGGCGCCGCCATGGCCCATCGTGCCGAAGATGGAGAAGCCGAACAGCTCGTTGGTCCACATGTCCAGCCCGCCGAGGCCCACGCCTGCAAGCGTGCCGTACTTGGTCCAGAGCGGCTTGACGTTGCGCACCTTCTTCAGCTCGGCCTTCACCCAGGAGTTCTCATAGGCGGTGGCGTAAGCGTCGAGCCGATCGTGCTGACGGCCCTCGGCCAGCGCGTCGAAAGCGGCTTCGGCGGCCATCATGCCGGTCTTCATGGCGTTATGGCTGCCCTTGATGCGCGGCACGTTCACGAAGCCGGCCGAGCAGCCGATCAGCGCGCCGCCGGGGAAGATCAGCTCGGGCACCGACTGATAGCCGCCTTCGGTGATGGCGCGCGCGCCGTAGGACAGGCGCTCGCCGCCCTCCAGGATCTCCTGAATGTCGGGATGGGTCTTGAACTTCTGGAACTCGCCGAACGGGAAGAGGTGCGGGTTCTTGTAATTGAGATGCACCACGAACCCGATGGAGACGAGGTTGTCTCCGAACATGTACAGGAAGCTGCCCCCGCCGGTGTCGTTGTCCAGCGGCCAGCCCATGGTGTGCTGGACGAGGCCCTTCTTGAACTTCTCCGGCTTGATGCGCCAGAGCTCCTTCATCCCCAGGCCGTATTTCTGCGGCTCGCGGTCCTTGCCCAGATTGAACTCGCGGATCAGCTTTTTCGACAGATTGCCGCGCGCGCCCTCGGCGATGAGGGTGTACTTGCCGCGCAGCTCCATGCCGGGCTGGTACATGTCCTTGTGAGAACCGTCCTTGGCCACGCCCATGTCGCCGGTGACGACGCCCTTCACCACGCCGTCCTCGACGATGTAGTCGGCGGCCGGGAAGCCGGGATAGATCTCCACGCCCATGGCCTCGGCCTTCTCGCCGAGCCAGCGGCAGAGATTGGCGAGCGAGCCCACATAGCAGCCCTTGTTGTGCATGAAGCCGGGCATGCCCCAGCCGGGCAGGGTCGCCGAGCCGGCTTCGCCGAGCGCGATGAACTTGTCGTCGGTCACCTCGGTGTCGAAGGGCTGGGTCTCGTCGTCGCGCCAGTCGGGCAGAAGCTCGTCGAGGGCCTTGGGATCGAACACCACGCCGGAGAGGATATGCGCGCCGACTTCCGAACCCTTCTCCAGAACCGCGATGGACAGGTCCTGGCCGGTCTCCTCGCATTTCTGCTTCAGGCGGATCGCGGCGGCGAGCCCGGCCGGGCCCGCGCCTGCGATGACGACGTCGTACTCCATGGATTCGCGCTCGATCGCCTCGTCGGCCATGTCGTCTCCTGTATCTCTGCAGCCCCCGCGCGCTGATGCAGGCTGGCGCGCCCGTTTGGCCTGTCTTAGCCTAGGCTTTCCCCATGAGCTAGGGCGCCGCGCGGGCGAAGGCCAGCGCCCGGGTTTCGCAATCGCCGCAAGGATCGCCGCCGTCCATGAGCGCGCCGTTAAGTCAAACCGATCTCAAGGCGCTTGAGAGCCTGATCGACTGGTGGGACCAGGCGGGCGTTGAGACCCTGCCGGTTCCTGCAAGCGAGGTGCGCGCCGCGCGCCCCGCGCCGCAAAGCGCGCCGCAGGCCGAGCGTCCCCGCCCGGCGCCGCCGCGCGCCACGGCCGCCGCGGCGCGCGCCGCCGGCTATGGCGGCGCGCCGGAACAGAACGCGCGCGACCTCGCCGCCCGGTGCGCGACGCTGGACGATCTCAAAGCCGCGGTCGCGGCCTTCGACGGCTGTCCGCTGAAAGCCACCGCCACCCAGGCCGTGTTCGCGCGCGGGACCCCCGAAGCGAAGGTCATGGTGATCGGCGAGGCGCCGGGCCGTGAAGAGGACCGCGAAGGCCGGCCGTTCGTGGGCGTGGCCGGTCAGCTTCTCGACCGCATGCTCGCCGCCATCGGGCTTGATGAAAGCTCGGCCTACATCACCAATGTCGTGTTCTGGCGGCCTCCTGGGAACAGAAAGCCCACCGACGCCGAAATCGAATCCTGCCGCCCCTTCGCCGAGCGCCATATCGAGCTCGTAAGACCCGACCTCATCGTCCTCGCCGGCGGCATCAGCGCCCAGACCCTGCTCAGACAGCGCGCCGGAGTCACCCAGCTGCGCGGGCGATGGTCGGATCTGAAGGTGGGCGATCTCACCGTCCCGGCGCTGCCGATCTTCCACCCGGCTTTTCTCCTGCGCCGCCCGCAGGAAAAGGCGAAGGCCTGGGCCGATCTGTTGAGCTTGAAGGCGCGGCTGGGCGGCGCCTGACGCCTGGTCTGGCGGCGAACCCTAGCCCGCCTTGCCCTTCAAACTGGCGAGGCTGGCGCGCAGCACCGCGGGAGGCGCGGGTTTGGCCAGCAGGTCCAGGCCCGAGGCGGCCGCGTCCGCGCGCGCGTCCTCGCCGCGCTCGGCGGTGATCAGCAGGCCGGGCGGGCGCGCGTTCCAGTGCGCGCACAGGGCCTCATAGACCGCCGGGCCGGTGTCGGCGTCGGCCAGCCGGTAATCCACCAGCACGGCGTCGGGCGCGGTCCCGTTGAAGGCGCGCACCGCGCCGTCGCGGTCCCGGGCGCCGCGCGCGTCGCATCCCCAGCGCTGCAAAAGGGCCACCATGGCGTCCAACACCGGCGGTTCGTCGTCGAGGCACAGCACTTTCAGCCCTTCCAGCGAGGCGGCCGTCCGGCGGGCCGGGCGCGCCGCGCCGGGCTTCGCCTTGGCGCGCGGCAGGCGGACCTCGAAAACCGAGCCGGCGCCCACTTCGCTTCGCAGGATCAGCTTATGGCCCAGCGACTTGCAGATCCGGTCCACCACGGCCAGGCCGAGCCCGAGCCCGCGATCCTCGCTGGAGGCCATGGCGCCGCGTTCGAACTCCCGGAAGATCGCGGCGCGCCGCGCTTCCGGAACGCCGGGGCCGGTGTCGATCACCTGCAGGCGCACCTCCTTGCCCGAGCGGCGCGCGCCCACCAGAACCGTGCCGGACTGGGTGTAGCGCACGGCGTTGGAGATCAGGTTCTGCACCACGCTGGTCATCAGGCCGCGATCGGTGAAGACCGCGAGCCGGCAGGGCATCACTTTCAAAGTCAAACCCTTGGCCTTCGCCGCCGGCGTGAACTGGGCGGCGGTCTCCTCGATCAGCTCGCCCAGCGAGAACACGGTGGGGCGCGGCGTCACCCCGCCCGCATCCAGCCGGGAGATGTCCAGCAGCGCGCGCAACAGCTTGTCGGCGTGATCGATGGCCCGTTCGATGCGGCGCGCGGTGTCGCGCGGCCCGTCTTCCTCAAGCTCGGCTTCCAGCGCGCCGGCGAAGAGCCGCGCGGCGGACAGCGGCTGCAACAGGTCGTGGCTCGCGGCGGCGAGGAAGCGGGTTTTTGATTGCGTGGCCGCTTCGGCGGCGGCGCGGGCCTGTTCGAGATCCTCGGCCAGCTGAAGCCGGGCTTCGCTTTCCGCCTTCAGCGCGGCGGTGCGCTCCTCCACCCGTGTCTCCAGCGTTTCATAGGCCCGCTTCAGCCCGACTTCGGCCTCGCGCCGCGCGGTGTTGTCCTGATACACGCCGAAAAAGCCGACCACCTCGCCGTCTTCGATGCGCGGCTGATAGACCAGCTGCCAGGAGCGGCGCCGGCCGCCCGGCTGTTTGCGCGAGATGTCGAAAACCTGGCGCTCGCCGCTCAACGCCGCCTCCATATGGGGCCGGCGCAAGGCGTAATCGGCGGGGCTCATGAAGCTCGCCATGGGCTTGCCGATGGCGCTTTCATCAAGCCCGAAGAAATCGAGATAGCCGCGATTGGCGAACCGCAGGCGGTAATCCCGGTCGGCGTAGGAGAGCAGGGCCGGAAGATTGTCGGTGTAGAACCGGATGGAGCGCTCGCTCTCCTCCAGCCGGTCATGGCTGGTGCGCAGCTTTTCCGCCGTTTCGTCGATGAGCGCCACGACTTCACCGGCGCTGACGCGCGATCCGCCGATCACCCGCGTCATCAGGATGCGCGCCGAGGCCGCGCCGACGGCTCGCGCGAGGCGCGCCTCGGCGAGGCCGGTGACGGCGCTGGTGGGCGAATCGCCGGCGCGCATCGGCCGGCCCACGGCGCGCGCGATCTCGTCCATGGCGCGGCGCGCCTCCTCCGCTCCCAGCACGCGGGCGAGCACGGTCTCCACGTCGGCGATGCGCGCGCCGGGCGCGGTCTGGCCCGCGGCTGACGCGCCGCCGGTGAAGGCGTCGGCCTGCAGCCGGTCGATGAGCCCGCCCTCGAAAAACGCCACCGCGACGATGAAGGCGAGCGCGTTCGCGCAGAGGCTGACCAGGGCGGCGAAGGCGAAGGGATCGACGCCCGCCGGCGCGGGCGGGCTGAGTCCGGCATAGCTCGGGATCAGGATCATCAGCAGCCACAGCGTAAAGCCGGTCGTCATTCCGGCGAGCGCGCCCGCCCGGTTCGCGCGCCGCCAGAACAGGCCGAACAGGAGCGCCGGGGCGAGCTGGGCGGCTCCGGCGAAGGCCACCAGGCCGATCCCGGCGAGCGCCATGGACCGGTCCATGCCCAGCTGAAACGCGAACGCGGCGCCCACCAGCACCACCACGGCGAGTCGGCGCCAGACGAGCAGGCTCGACGCAAAGCGCCGCGCCGCCGCGCCATGGGCGCGCAGAAGAAGCGGCGCGGCGATATCGTTGACCAGCATGGTCGACATGGCGAGCGCGGCCACCGTCACCATGCCCGCCGCGGCCGAAAAGCCGCCGATGAAGGCGAGCAGGGCGAGCCCGTCCGCGCCCAGAGCCAGCGGCAGGGCGAGCACGTAGGCGTCCGGGTCCGCGCCGGTCAGCGCCGCGGCGCCGGCGAGCGCCACCGGCGGCGCCGTCACCGCCACCAGCGCCAGATAGGCCGGGAAAGCCCAGCGCGACAGGCGCGCGTCGTCAGGCCGGCGGGCCTCCACCACCATCATGTGAAACTGACGCGGCAGGGTGAGCGCGGCGAAACCGGCCAGCAGGGTGATCACCGCGAAGCGGAAATCGAATCCGGCCTCGAACAGCGGCGAGGCGGCGATCGCACCAGCGCGCGCCGCCTCCGGGGTCGCCACCCAGACCCGCCAGGCGAAGACGCCCACGGCGAGCATGGCGATGAGCTTGATTGCACTTTCCAGCGCCACGGCGAGCACCAGCCCGCGATTGCCCAACGCCGCGTCGGCCTTGCGCTGGCCGAACAGGATCGCGAACCCGGCGAAGGCCACGGCCACCGGCAACCCCCATTCCGCGCCGCCGGCCTCGCCGGTGGTGACGAGCGACAGCGAGCTCGCCGCGCTTTTCAGCTGCAGCGCGATATAGGGGATGACCGCCAGCAGAAGCCCGCCGGCCGCCAGCGCGCCCACGGCGGCGGACTTGCCGTAGCGGGCGGAGAGAAAATCCGCGATGGAGCCGGTGTCGTGCTCGCGGCCGAGGCGCACCAGACGGCGCACGATGAAGAAGCCGAAGACGAAGAGCAGCGCCGGGCCGAGATAGATCGGCAGATAATCCCAGCCGTCGCGCGCCGCCGCGCCCACCGCGCCGTAGAACGTCCAGCTGGTGCAGTAGACGCCCAGCCCCAGCGCATAGAGCCAGGCGCGCCGGGCCGGGCTGGCGTCCATCGTCTTCGCGCGCGCATCACCGTAGAACGCCACGGCGAACAAGAGCGCCGTCCAGGCGCTCAGCACGATGAGCGTCGCCGTCAGGCCCAAGGGCCGCCTCCCCGAAGTCGCGCATCTGCTGGCGCGTTCAGGGGACGGAGCTTAGCATGCAAGAGGGTCCGAGCGCTGCGCCAATGCGCCGCGCGGGTCAGGCGCGGAGCTTCAGCGCCTCCAGCGCCTTGCGTCCGTCTTCCGGTATGGCGGCGGGGGTGTGGCCGTCCGTATTGACGAGCACCGTTTCGCACACGCCCACGCACGCGCCGTTCTGAAACAGGCCGAGCGCGATCGTGTAGCTGGTGCGGCCGATTTTCAGGACGCCGGCGCGCACCTCCAGATCGCCCGGGTAATGGGCTTCCGCCAGATAGGCGATGTGCACGTCCACGATCAGCATGCGCATGGAGTGCGCACGGCGGTAGTCCGGCGGAAAGGCCGTGCGGTTCAACTCCGCGCGCCCCTCCTCGTAGAAGGAGCCGATGGCGACATTGTTGATATGGCCGAGCGTGTCGAGATCGCGAAAACGCGACGGCACGACGACCCCGAGCGGGTAGGCGGCCGGGTCGAGACGGGCGGGATCGGGTTTCATCGGCGAGGTCCGGATTTGAGACGCGGGGCTTTATGGCGCGGGCCGCCGGGCGTGTCACGGTGCGGTGATGGCGCTCGGGTTCGCAGAACGCAGACTCTCTCTTTCTCCCCCCGCCTCCGGGGGGAGTGGGCCGGAGCGAAGCTCCGGGTCGAGGGGGGCGAGCCGCAGTCCGCAAGGTCTCATTGTAGGGTTTGGTGGCCGCCGCTTCCCCCCTCCGTCCGCTTCGCGGACACCTCCCCCGCAAGCAGGGGAGGAAAACGCTTCTGGCTGGACCGCGCGGCGCCTACCGCTCCAGCGCCTCCACCAGAAACGGCAGGCTCACATCCATGCGGTAATCGATGCCGGAGTGATCGTCGGGGAATTCCTCATAGCGATGGGTCACGCCCATCTCCTGCAGGCGCCGGTGCAGGCGGCGCGCGCCATAGACAAGGTCGTACTGGTCCACATCGCCGCAATCGATGAACAGGCCTTTGAGTGCTTTGAGGTTTTCGCCCTTCTCCTCGACCATCACCAGCGGGTCGAAGGCGAGCCAGTTCGCCCAGCGCTGGTCGTCGCGCTCGCATGTGTGAAGGTCCACCGGCAGACGCACGCCGAACCGGTTCTCCGGGCAGGGGTCGTAGCTCGCCGCCATGGCGAGCGTCATCAGGACGTGGATGTCGCCGCCGGCAGGTTTGGGCGAGGCCTCCAGCTTTTCGATGAAGGCGTCGATGGAGCCGGCCTTGGCGATCGCGCGCAGCGCCGCCGGGAAGTCCCGCGCATAGCAGAGCTCGAACGCCATGTCGCCGGAATGGCAGGCGGCCGCCGCCCAGAAATCGGAATGGCGCAGGGCGTGGACCAGAGCGCCGTAGCCGCCCGAGCTCTTGCCGAACACCGCACGCCGGCCCGCGCCGCCGCAGGCGAAACGGTCCTCCACCGCCGGCACGAATTCTTGAAGGATCACATCCTCCCACGGCCCCATGGCGGCGGAGTTCACATACTGATTGCCGCCCAGCCGCGTGAAGCAGTCGGGGAAGGCGACGACCGCCGGACTCATGTCGCCTGACCCGATCAGCCGGTCGAGGCGCTCGGGAACGTTCTCGCCGAAATTCTTCCAGTTGGTGTGCGACAGCCCGCTTCCCGTGTAGCCGGCGAGATCCACCAGAAGCGGCAGATCCGCGCCGTCATGGCCGTGGGGAACATAAACATCGACCGTGCGCACATGGGGGTCGCCGAGCTGATTGTCCTTCAACAGGTCGGAGTCGACCGACAGCTTGTAGAGCGTGCCGGCGGGATGGCTGTGGCGGGCGGTCATGGCGGCTCCTGGCGCGGCGCAACGCGGGTGCGGACGGGAGGGGAGGGGACGTTTAAAACGGCCCCTTCATCCCGAAGGGCGGGTTGAAGCCCGGCGGCAGGCCCATGCCCTTGGTGGCCTCGCCGATCACTTGCTGCTGGGCTTCGTCGGCCTTGCGCTTGGCGTCGGCGTGGGCGGCCTTGATCAGGTCTTCGAGCACCTCGGCCTCGTCCTTGTCGATGACGGACGGGTCGAGGGACAGGCCGCGCATCTCGCCCTTGGCGGTGAGCGTGACGCGCACCATCCCGGCGCCGGATTCGCCCACCACCTCCAGATCCTCAAGCTTCGACTGGGCTTCGGTCATACGCTTCTGCATTTCCTGGGCCTGTTTCATCAGGCCGGCGAGGTCCTTCATCGCGAGGTCTCCTGGCGTTGCGCGCCGGGTTCGCCGGCGTCTTCGGTGTCGAATTTCGGCGCGTCGTCCACGCTGACGAGTTCCGCGCCGGGAAACAGGGTGAGGGCCTTGATCATCACCGGGTCGCGCAGGATCGCCGCCTGGCGTTCCTCGCGTTCGCGGATGCGTCGTTCGGCGACGGTCTCGCCGCCGCCCCTGGCCGTGGCGTCCACCAGCCAGCGCTGACCGGTCTGTTCGGTGAGGAAGCTGGCGATGCGTCCGCCCAGCGAGACCGGCGGCTGCCCGGCGGGCTCGAAGGAGAACCGGCCCGGCCGGATCGAGACGGGACGCACATGGCGTTCGATGTCGAGCTTCAGATTGATGTCGCGGCTGTTCTCCACCAGAGCGAGGAAGGCTTCGATGGCGCCCGGTCCGTCGCCAAGCCCATGCGCCGGCTCGGCGGAGGGCTCGCCAGAGGGCTCGGCGGGCGGCTCGCTCGCCGCCTGGCGCGCGACGGCGGGCGCGGGCGAGTGGTCGCCGGGCGCGGCGTGGGCGGCGGGGCCTTGCGGCGGCGCGGACGGCGCGGCTTGCCCGGCGCCGGAAGCCTTCGCGGCGGCCAGGAGGCGCGCGGCGTCCTCCGGACTCGGCAGGCTCGCCGCGGCCATCAGCCGGATCACCGCCATCTCCGCGGCGCTCACCGGATCAGGTGCGGAGCGCACGTCGTCGAGCCCGCTGAGCGCGGTCTTCCACAAACGCCCCAGACCGGCCAGCGACTGGGCTTCGGACAGCCGGGTCAGGCGCTCGATCGTCTCCTTGGCTTCCGCAAGATCGGCGTCGGCGCCGGCGGCCTTGATCCGGCTCATGGCGTGGAGGTGATCGAGCAGATCGCGCATCAGCACCTGCGGATCGGCGCCGGAATCATACTGGTGGCGCAGCTCGTCCAGCGCGTCCTTCGCCCGGTTCTCCAGCGCCGCCTCAAGAAGGTCCAGCACGCGCGAGCGGTCCGCGAGGCCCAGCATGTCTCGCACCATGGCGGCGGTGACGGGCCCGTCCTCGCCCTCGCCCTCGCCCTGGACGATGGCCTGATCGAGCAAAGAGAGCGCGTCGCGCACCGAGCCTTCCGCGGCGCGCGCGATCGCGGCGAGGCCGTCGCGCTCCACTTTCGCGTTCTCCTTGGCGCAGATGCGATCGAGATGGTCGGTCAGCACGTCGCGGTCCACGCGCTTCAGATCGAAGCGCTGGCAGCGGCTGAGCACGGTGACCGGCACCTTGCGGATCTCGGTGGTGGCGAAGATGAATTTCACATGGGGCGGCGGCTCCTCGAGCGTCTTGAGGAGCGCGTTGAACGCCGAGGTCGACAGCATGTGGACCTCGTCGATGATGTAGACCTTGTAGCGCGCGCTCACCGGGGCGTAGCGCACGCCCTCCAGGATTTCGCGGATGTCGCCGACGCCGGTGCGGCTGGCGGCGTCCATCTCCATCACGTCCACATGGGCCGATTTCGCGATGGCGGCGCAGTGCCGGCCGGGCGGGTCGAGGACGATGGAGGGCGCGTCCTGGCTGTCGGTCTCGTAATTGAGCGCGCGCGCAATGAGGCGGGCGGTGGTGGTCTTGCCGATCCCGCGAACGCCGGTGAGCATGTAGGCGTGGGCGATGCGGCCCGCGGCGAACGCGTTCTTCAGCGTGCGCACCATGGGTCCCTGGCCGATCAGATCCTCGAAGGTCTGCGGCCGGTACTTGCGGGCGAGCACCTGATAGCCGGGATCGGGCGCGGCGGGCGCCTCCATGCCGGGAAGCGCGGGGCCGGGGTCTTCAGCCGCAGCGAGGCCCTCATCGGGCATGTCCGTATCGCCGCGGCCGTCGTCCATCATCGCAAATGATCCTCTACGCGCCGCGCCGCCCGGCGCGCCGACTCTTCATACCCTGAAGGGTAAAGGCTGGAGGAAGGCGGCGGAAGACCGAACGGCGACCCGAAGCGAAACTCGTTACGGCTGCTTCCTTCCGGACCTGACCGGGTTGGCGAGAGCTCCGTCCGCCGCCGGCCTTCCTGACGGAGAATATCAAGCTTCGCCGCGATCGAATCAAGGCGGGCGCTCAGCCCGGACGGTCGGCGCGCCTGCGGGCGCGCTCACAGAGCGTCGCGCGCTTCGGCCAGAAAGGCGGCGTGCTGGTCGAGCAGGGCGATCAGCCGCACGTCGCCGCTTTCGGCCACGAGCCGCTCGCGCCAGGCGCAGACCAGCCGGGCCTGGGCCTCCACCCAGTCGGCGAACGGCGCGCCGGGCGTTCGCGCGGCGGCGGCGCGGGAGGCGGGAAGGGCGTAGAGGGCGGCGGACATGATTCCGCTCCGGATCAGTTGAAATTGCGAAGCATTCTCATAGCAATTCCGGAGGGCGCGCAAGGCTTTTTGCTGCGGCGATGCGGCGCAGACGCGCCGGCGGGAGGGTTTGCAAAGAAAACCCCGCGCCGTGCGGCGCGGGGCTCTCCTTCAAGAATGCAGACGCGATCCTAGAAGCGGCGGATATAGGAGATCGAGAGCATGGATGGGGTGTCGAGACCCGCGTCGTCAATTTCTTCGACTTCGTAGCGCGTGTAATCGATGCGCACCGCATTCGGACCGGCGAAAGCAACCTCGCCGCCGATGCCATAGGCCAGCCCGTCGAACGTGTCCGAGTCGCCTCCAGAGAACAGTCCCGGAAGATTCGCCTCGGCTTCGAGTTCGAAGGTCGAATACCCGACGCGGCCGAAGACGGAGACCTGCTCGCCAAGAGGATACTGGGCGCGGAGGAAGGCGCTGAGCCCGTAATTCGTTTTTACCGAAGCCGAGATCGTGCCGTCGTCGAATTCTTCTTCCGAGATGCCGATATAGGCTTCAGCTTCAGCCGCGAAGTATGGATTGAAGGTGTAGCCGCCGATAAGATTCAGGCCGTCAAAGTCGAGCAAATCCACATCGAGCTTCGAGTAGCCGACGCCAATATAGGCCGAGCCGTCAGCCGTTTGGGCCGAAGCCGCGGACGTCACGGCCACGGCCGCGATGGAGGCAAGAAGAATGATGCGCATGGGAACTCCCCCTTTAATTGAACCAAATTTCCAATACGTGTGCATCTCTCAAATTGTAAGAATATTGTTATGCTCACATTGCGCTTAAATGACGCAACGAAAACCCCCGCGCTTGTGGCGCGGGGGTTCGCGTCTCCAACCGGGCCCGCAGAGGGGAGGAGCGGGGCCCGGTCGGCGATGGCGTACGGCCTAGAAGCGGCGGACGTAGGACACCGAATAGGCGTCGGCTTCCGCGTCGTCTTCGAGCTCGTAGCGGGTGTACTCCACGCGCACGGCGTTCGGGCCCGCGAAGGCGTATTCGACGCCGGCGCCGTAGCCGAAGCCGTCGGCGTCGTCGGAGCCGAAGCCTTCCAGTTCGGCTTCAACCCAGGTGTAGCCCACGCGGCCGAATACGGAGACCGCGTCGGTGAGCGGGTACTGGCCTTTCACATAGGCGCCGAGGCCGTAGTTCAGCGACGCGTCCAGACCGGCGACGTCTTCGTCGCCGAGGCCGAACAGGGCTTCGCCTTCAACACCGAAGAACTCGGTGAAGTCATAGCCGCCGCGAACGGTCAGCGTGTCGAACTCGACATCGTCGCCGTCCACGAGCGTGTAGCCGGCGCCGAGGTGGAACTGGCCGTCGACGGCTTGAGCCGAAGCGGCGGACGCGGCGATCAGGGCCGCGGCGGTGGAGAGGAGGATCGTTTTCATAATCGGTGTCCTTTGGGTTTGGTCCGGGTCTTGCGCCCGGATCGAGCGCAGAGATGCGCCGCTTCAAAGCGCGCCACAAGCGGGGCTCTCAGCGCGTCTGCGCACATCAATTGCGCCTGTGGCGAACAAATCCCGCACAGCGGCGGAAATGCGGCGGAGACGCGGCGCGAACCCGGCAAGTCTTTCAAACTCGCAATGTTTTCGCGCTCCGTTCCGCCCCGCCCGGCCGGGCGCGTGAGCTGGCGCTGGTCAGCGGGGCCGCGGCGCGCTACGCCTGCCGGCCATGACCTTGACCTTTACAAACTCTCCGCTCGATTTCGGCGATCTCCGGCGCTCCGATCCCGACTGGATCGAGGATTTGCGCTACGAGAAGGGCGCGAAGGCCGTGCTGTTCTGCGGCGGCGATCTGGCCGTGGGCGAGGACGGCGCGCCCATGGTGGTTCCCGCGCGGCGCACCTCGCTTTTGCCGCTGAAGCGGCCGGGCCTGGTGTTCCTGGGCCTGCAGGACGGTGCGGCCTGGTTCGCCGGCGCCCTGGAGGAGGGCGTGGCGGCGGCCGGGCCGGATTTCAGGATGAGCGCCATCGACGCCGAGCCCGATTTCGCCTGCGTCATCGGGCGGGCGCGTGCGATCCTGCAATGGCACGCGCGCCGGCGTTACTGCTCCAATTGCGCCGGGGAGAATCAGGCGCGCGACGGCGGGCTGAAGCTCGTCTGCGCGGCCTGCGGGATGGAGCATTTCCCGCGCGTGGATCCCAGCGTGATCATGCTGCCTTATAGCGGCGATCGCTGCGTGCTCGGCCGCCAGGCGAAATGGCCGGCCGGGCTCTACGCCACGCTCGCCGGCTTCATGGAGCCGGGCGAAACCATAGAGGCGGCCTGCGCGCGCGAGGTGATGGAGGAGATCCACCGCCCCGTGATCAGGGCCGAGTACGTGGCGAGCCAGCCCTGGCCGTTTCCCTCCTCGCTGATGATCGGGCTGATGGCCGAGATCGAACCGGGAGACCTTGTGCCGGACGACGACATCGAGGATGCGCGCTGGTTCACTCGCGACGAGGTGCGCGCGCTTTACCGGGACATGGACGTGGCGCGGTTCGCGCCGGCGAATTTCTCCATCTCCCGGCTGCTGATCGATCGCTGGCTGGACGCGCCGGCCTGAAGGCGCGACGCCGTGACGCGTGGCGCCCTTTGGGCCGTGCGTTAGCTAAGCAACCGCGACAATCGGTTGCCACACCCCGCGCAGCGTGCCAAACACCCGCGCGATCATGACACCTTCGATCTTGAGAGAACGCTGATGGGCAGTCTTTTCTTCAACAAGGTGGCCGCCGCTCTGCTGGCGACCGGCCTTTTGATTCTGGGGCTGATGACTTTGTCAGACGGCCTGTTCCACACCGAAGAGCCTGAGCGTCCGGCTTACCCGGTCGATCTGGCCGTGCTGGAAGCCGCCGCGCCTCAGGAAGAAGAAGAGCAGGGCCCGCCCGATTTCGGCGTGCTCCTGGCCGGCGCCGACATCGGCGCGGGCGAGCGCGTGGCGCGCCGCTGCGTCAGCTGCCACACTTTCGAGGAAGGCGGCGCGGACGGCACCGGTCCGCACCTGTGGGGCGTGATGGGCCGCGACGTGGCCGAAGTCTCCGGGTTCAACTATTCGCAGGCCATGAACGAGTACGCCGAAGGCGGGACCGAGTGGGGCTTCCAGAACATGTACGACTATCTGGAGAACCCGCGCGGCTACGTGCCGGGCACGGCGATGAGCTTCGCCGGCCTTCGCGACCAGGCCGACCGGGTGAACCTGATCGCCTATATGCGCACCCTGTCGAACGATCCGCTTGAAATCCCCGAGCCGCGCGAAGCCGCGCCGGCCGAAGGCGAGGCCGAAGCCGCGGAAGCCGCCGAATCCACCGGCGAAGCGGCGGCGACCCAAAGCGGCGCTGAAGAGCCCGGCTTTGAAGACATCGAAGGCGGTGAGGGCGAAACCGCCCAAGAGGGCTTCGATCCGATCGAGGGCGAAGGCGAGAGCGAGCCGCAAGAGGGCTGATCCCGGCCTCATCGGTTCACATGGAGCAAGGCGCGTCCTCACCGGGCGCGCCTTTTTCTTCGCCCCGCCGCAGCGCGCGCCCGCCGGCGCGCTTGACTCTGTCGCGCGGCGGAACAAAAATAGAACGTACGAGATTGGAAAGACCGCCGGGGCCCGTTTCGGGCCCGGCGGCGCCCTGACCACGCCGCTGACCGGGAGAGCGTCCCATGAGCCGCGCCGCATCCGAGCGCGAGAGCCCGCACGTGCGGGCCGGAGCTTGCGCGGAAGCCTGCGCCGGCCGTCCGGCGCGCCTGGCCGCGCTGAAGGCGAAGATCGCCGCGCTGGAGGCGGACGGCGGCCGCTTCGTGCAGCCCGGGCGGCCCCGGCTGACCGCGCCGCGCCGGGCCGATCCCGCGGCGAACGATTCCGATCCGCTGAGCGAGTTCCGGGCGCAGGCGGGTCTGCACGATCTGCGGCCGGAGACCTATCTGGACGCGCCGGCCGCCTACGCCTTCGCGGTGCGCTGGCTGGCGGGCCTGCCTCGCGACCGGCTCCTGGTCTGGGTGCGTGCGGCCGGGGAGGCCCGGCTCGATTTCGGCGCGCCCAGCCCCGACGGGCTGAACCAGGCCGGGATCGATCCGGCCCGGCTGATGCGGGTGGACGCCAGGCCCGGCGCGGACGCGCTGTGGGCCATGGAGGAGGCGCTGAAATGCGGCGCCCTGGTGTTCGGCGAGGCCGGCGCGGCGAAGGGCTACGACCTCACCGCCTCGCGCCGGCTGCACGGCGCGGCGAAGGCGAACGGCGGCCAGATCCTGGTCGCCCGCGCCCATGACGCGGACGGGACGAGCGCCGCGCTCACCCGCTGGCGGATCGCCGCCGCGCCCGGCGCGCCCGCGCCCTGGCGCGGCGCGGGCGGGCTTTGGGGACTTGGAAGTCTGAAACTCACCGCCGTTCTGGAGCGCCGCCGCGGCGGCGCGCCGGACCGGTTCGAACTGGAATGGACAGAGGATGCGCTACGCCGCCTTGAGCCTGCCGCGCTGGCCGACCGAGCGCCTCAAGCCGCGACCGGCTGACAGACCGGAAGACAGCCCGGAAGACAGCGAGAACGCGCCGTTCGTCCTGACGCTCGCCGGGGCCGGAGGCGAACGGCTGCACGCGCTCACCCCCAACGCCGAGGCCGCGGGGCTCAAACCTGCGATGACCGTCGCCGACGCCCGCGCCCTGGCGCCGCGGCTTGTCGCCAAGGCCGCCGATCCGGACGGCGACCGGGCGGCGCTGGTGCGCTTCGCACGCTGGTGCGGACGGTTTTCCCCGTGGACGGCCGCGGATCCGCAAAACCCCGGCCTGGACGGGGTGCTGCTGGACATCACCGGGTGCGCGCAGGTGTTCGGCGGCGAGGACCGGCTTCTCGACCGGCTGGTGGAGGAGACGCGCGCCCTGGGCCTCACCGCTGCGGCGGCCGCGGCGCCCACGATCGGTCTCGCCTGGGCGCTGGCGCGCACCAAAGCCCCGCGCGCCGCGCGCGGCTGGATGAGCGTGGACACGGTCCGGCCCGCCCTCGACACGGTTCCGGTGGAGGCGTTGCGCCTGGGCGATGCGGCCGCGAAGCTGCGCCGTTTCGGCCTGAACACCGCAGGTGATCTTCTGGGCCTGCCGCGCGGCTCGCTCGCCAAACGGTTCGGGCTGGAGCTGGTGCGCCGGCTCGATCAGGCCGCGGGCGCGGAACGCGAGACCCTCACCCCGCTCAAACCCCAGGCCGATCTGCGCGCGCGTGTGCGCTTTGCAGAGCCCTTGCAGACCCAAGACGGGATCAAGGAGGCGGCCGGGCGCGCCATCGAAAAGCTCTGCGAGGCCCTGAAGACCGAAGGGCTCGGCGCCACGCGCCTGCGCCTCACGCTCTACCGGGTGGACGGCCAGGCGCGCGATCTGATCGTCGGCGCCGCCGCGCCGAGCCGGGATGCGGCCCATCTCGCCCGGCTCATGGGCGAGCGGCTGGAGCGTTCCGGGATCGATATCGGCTTCGGGATCGATCTGGTGGAGGCCGGCGCCGCACTCGCCCGGCGTTTCGATCATGCCCAGACCGATCTGACCGGCGAGGCGGACACCAGCTCCGACGCCGCGCGGCTGGCCGACCGGATCAACGCCCGGCTAGGCGAGGACGCCGCCCGCCGCCCGCGGCCGGGAAACAGCCATGTCCCCGAACGCGCCGCGCGCTGGACCGACGCCGGGGCGTCGCCCCAGGCCTGGCCGGCGCGGCTGGAGCGCCGGCCCTTGCTGATCTTCGACCGGCCCGAGCCCGCCGAGGCGGTGGCGGAAATCCCCGACGGCCCGCCGCGGCGCTTCACCTGGCGCCGGGTCCGCCACACGGTTTCAAGAGCCGAAGGCCCCGAACGCATCGCGCCGGAATGGTGGCGTTCAGCGCCCGGCTCCGGCGCCGGCAAGGTGCGCGATTATTTCCGCGTCGAAACCGGCGAGGGCCGCCGCTTCTGGCTCTATCGCGAGGGCTTGTACGGGCGGGAAACCGACCACCCCGCCTGGTTCGTGCACGGGGCCGGGTGATGGGCGGCGAGGGCGCCCGCGCGATGTCCTCCCCCGCCTGCGGGGGAGGTGTCCGCGCAGCGGACGGAGGGGGCTGCGTTGGCGTTCACCGCCGCGCCGCCCCCCTCGGCCCTTCGGGCCACTCCCCCCGTAAACGGGGGGAGACACCTCGCCGCGCCGCCACGGCCCCCCGCCCATGACCCGTTTCGCCGAACTTTGCGCCGCCACGAACTTCTCCTTCCTGCGCGGGGCCAGCCACCCCCATGAGATGGTGGAAACCGCCGCCGCGCTGGGGATCGAGGCGCTGGCGGTGGCCGACCGCAACACGCTGGCGGGCGTGGTGCGCGCCCATCTCGTGGCGAAGGAGCACGGGATGAAGCTGCTCGTGGGCGCCCGGCTGGCGACGGCGGAGGGAGTGGACTGCGTGTGCCTGCCGAAGACCCGCACCGCCTATGGCCGGCTCTCGCGCTTTCTCACCGACGCGCAATTCGCCGGCGAGCCGGGCGAGCCGGACGTGCGCCTGTCGGCGGCGGGCGAGCAATTGGGCGAAGACCAGGTGCTGATCCTCATTCCGCCGCCGGAGGAGGACACGGACTGGGCGACGCAGGCCGAGCGCTTTGTCCGGGCCAGCGAAAGTCCGGTGCATCTGGCGCTCGTACGCCGCTTCGACGGGCGCGACGGGGCGCGGCTCCTGCGCCAGACCCGGCTCGCCCAGCGGCTGGACGTGGAGACCGTGGCGACCACCGATGCGCTCTATCACATCCCCGAACGCCGGCTTTTGCAGGACGTGGTCACCTGCATCCGCGAGCATGTGCGCATCGACGAGGCCGGCCGCATGCTGGAGGCGAACGCCGAGCGGCATCTGAAACCCGCGCGCGAGATGCGCCGCCTGTTCGCCGGTTATGAAGACGCGGTCGCACGAAGTGTGGCGCTCGCCGGAGAGATCGATTTCAAGCTCACCGAGCTGGTCTATGAATACCCCGACGAGGTGATCGGGGCGGGCGAAACACCCATGCAGACCCTGCGCCGCCTCACGAGGGAGGGCGAGGCGCGCCGCTGGCCGGACGGGACGCCGGAAAAGACCCGCCAGGCCATCGATTACGAGCTGGGGCTGATCGAGCAGCTCGATTACGCGAGCTATTTCCTCACCGTGTACGATCTTGTCCGCTTCGCGCGCTCGCAAGGAATCCTCTGCCAGGGCCGGGGGTCTGCGGCCAATTCGGCGGTGTGTTTCGCCATCGGGGTCACGGAGGTGGACCCGTCCAAGATCGATCTCCTGTTCGAACGCTTCGTCTCCGCCGAACGCGGCGAGCCGCCCGATATCGACGTGGATTTCGAGCACGAGCGCCGCGAGGAGGTGATCCAGTACGTCTATGAGAAGTACGGGCGCCGGCGCGCAGGGATGACCGCGGTGGTCAATTGCTACCGCCCGCGCGGCGCGATCCGCGAGGCGGGCAAGGCGTTTGGGTTATCCGGCGACGTCATCGCGGCGCTGTCGAAAGCCGTCTGGGGCTGGCGCGAGGGGATCACCGACGAGGTGATTCGCGGCGAGCTGGGGCTGGACCCCGACAGCCCGGCCCTGCGCCGGGCGCTGGGGGCGGCGCGCGCGCTGCAGGGGTTTCCCCGTCACCTGTCCCAGCATCCCGGCGGGTTCGTCATCACGCTGGGCCGGCTCGACGAGATCGTGCCGGTGCGCCGCGCCGCCATGCCCGAACGCACCGCGATCGAATGGGACAAGGAGGATATCGAGGCGCTGGGCCTGATGAAGGTGGACGTCTTGGGCCTTGGGATGCTCACCGCGGTGAGCAAGAGCTTCGACATCATCGCCGAGGCCTATGGCCGCGAGCTCGCAATGGCCGATCTGCCGGCCGAGGACCCCCGCGTCTACGACATGATCTGCAAGGCCGATACGCTGGGGGTCTTCCAGATCGAGAGCCGGGCGCAGATGACCATGCTGCCGCGCCTGAAGCCGCGCACCTTCTATGATCTCGTCATCGAGGTGGCGATCGTGCGTCCCGGCCCCATCCAGGGCGACATGGTCCACCCCTATCTGCGCCGCCGCGAGGGCAAGGAAAAGGTCGAGTTTCCTTCAAAGGCGCTCGAAGACGTGCTGGGCAAGACTCTCGGCGTGCCGCTGTTTCAGGAGCAGGCGATGAAGATCGCCATCGTCGCGGCCGGCTTCAGTCCGAGCGAGGCCGACCGCTTGCGCCGCTCCATGGCCGCCTTCCGGCGCTCCGGCACGATCCAGGAGATGGGCGAAAAGCTGATCTCCGGCATGATCGCCAACGGGTATGAGCGCGACTTCGCCGAGCGCTGCTTCAAACAGCTGGAAGGCTTCGGCGAGTACGGCTTTCCCGAAAGCCATGCGGCGAGTTTTGCGCTGATCGTCTATGTCTCCTGCTGGATCAAGCGGCATTATCCCGACGCCTTCCTCGCCGCCATGCTGAACAGCCAGCCGCTGGGCTTCTACGCCCCGGCCCAGCTGGTGCGCGACGCGCGCGAGCACGGCGTCGTGGTGCGCCCGCCGGACGTGAATTATTCCGACTGGGACTGCACGATGGAGCGCCTTGAGCCGTTTGACGGTCCGCCCGCCACGCCCGAAGGCGGCGCGCGCCGGGCGGTACGCCTGGGCCTCAGGCAGATCAAGGGCTTGAGCGAAATCACCGCCGCCCGCGTCATGGCCGCCCGCGCCGAAGGCGGGCTGTTCGACAGCGTGGAGGACCTGGCGCGCCGCGCCCGGCTTCAGCGCTCGGAAACCGACCGGCTGGCGGCCGGCGACGCCTTCGGCTCGCTGGTCTCCCGGCGCGAGGCGGGCTGGCGGGCGCTGGCCCAGGCCGGCCCGGACCTGCCGCTGTTTCAGGCCGGCGGCGAGCGCCATGCGCCCGACCTTTCCGGCGCGCGCCTGCCGGTGATGAGCCTGTCTGAAGAGGTGGCGCGGGACTACTCCACCCTGGCTCTGTCGCTAAAGGCCCATCCGCTGAGCTTTCTGCGCGCGGCGATTTCGGAGGCGGGCTACCGCACCTGCGCCGAGCTTCTGACGGCCCGAAACGGCGCGCGCGTGGGCGTCGCCGGCCTGGTGCTGGTGCGCCAGCGGCCGGGTTCGGCCAAGGGCGTGATCTTCGCCACGCTGGAGGACGAGACGGGGATCGCCAACGTCATCATCTGGCCGGCCATGTTCGCGCGCTTCCGCCGCACCGTGATCGGGGCCAAGCTGCTGGCCGTCACCGGCAAGCTGCAGCGCGAGGGCGATGTGATCCATCTGGTGGCCGATCAGCTGGTGGACTGGACCGGCGCGCTCGCCAGCTTGGGCGAAGGCGGGCTCGCCAACGCCTTCGCCCACGCGGACGAAATCGAGCGCCCGGGCATGGACCCGCGCGAAAAACCCAAGCGCGGTCAGGGCTTCGCCACGCCGGGCGCGGAGATCATCCCGGCGAGCCGGGACTTTCATTAAAGCCCGAGCGCGGGAAAGGGGCTTGATCCTCACCCGAAAACCAAATGATATATCATTTAGGACAAGCGGCGACCCAACGCCGCCCCAAGGAGGAGAGAGCCATGAAAACCCTGATCGCCGCGCTGGGCGCGGCCAGCTTCACAGTTTCGGCGGCCGCCGCCCAGGAGCGTCTCAGCTTCGACGACCCGGCCGACGTGCTGGAGATGAACCGCAAGATCGGTTGCTCCACGGTCGACGGGGAGCCGGTGACGTTCTACTGGCACGGCTACGCCTTCTCCCGGCGCATGGGCGAGGCCGACCGGCGCCTGTTCCGCGTGGAAGGCATGAACGTGCGCGCCTGCGGCACGGTCGAACATCCTGAATACGGGACCGGCTATCGCCTGGTGAGCCGGGAGCTCCTGCTCTATCTCGACCCGGAGACCGGCGAGATCCTCTCCACCTGGGACAATCCCTGGACCGGCGAGACCGTCGACGTGCTCCATGTGGCCAACGATCCGGTCAATATGCGCGCGCCCAACTATGTGAACGGTCCGCGCGGGCCGGCCACCTTCCGCGGCTCCATCCAGGGCGACGATTTCTGGCAGACCGCCACCGTCCCGCTCTGGTATCCCAACCCGCTCGCTAGCGAGTTCGAGGCCGAGATCGGCGGCACCTATCACGCCACCGAGATGTTCAACTTCTTCGGCAATGTGTCGAACCTCACCGATCCGAACGAGACCACCGCCGATGTGGAGGTGGGCTGGGTGCGCATGTCCGACTGGCTGCCCTGGATGAAGATGAACGGGCGCGACGGCGTGATCTATTTCCACACCGCCGGCACCAAGCTGGACAGCTGGGACGAACTGCCCGACTTCTTCAAGGAGGAGATCGCGCGCCATTATCCCGAATACACCGCGCCGCCCCCGCTGGACGATGATCGCGAGAACGTCACCAGCTGGATCTATTACCGCGACGTGGCGCGGGGCGAGATCGAGGCGCCGGACCGCAACTAGCGCTCTGCAGGATCGACGGGCCGCCGCGCAGGCGGCCCGTTTGTCACGTAAATGCAACAGTGCGGCGCTCATGCGTCCTCGCCCCCTAGACGAGGCAGGGCGGGGCGGCGCCAAATGATATACCATTAAATCAAATCCGCCGCAGAAGGCCGGACCAACGGTCGGCGGAGATACGATGCGAGAGCCCGCACACGGGCGCCAAGGGGAGAGTGACAGGTGACCAGATTTGCATTGATGACGTCGGCCGCCGTTCTGGCGCTGACCGGCCTGACCGCGACATCGGCGACGGCGCAGGAGGGCTCCACGCCCGAGCCCGAAGCGGGCGCACAGCGCAGCCAGGACGTGATCACGATCACGGCGCGCCGCCGCGAAGAGAGCCTTCTGGACGCGCCGGTGGCGGTAAGCGCGTTCGGAGAGGACGACATCCGCACGCTCGGCATTGAAAGCGTCGACGACGTGGCGCGCTTCACCCCCGGCTTGAGTTTCTCGGCCGCCTTCGGGCGCACCACCGAACGCCCGGTCGTGCGCGGCCAGTCCAACGTGCTCGCCGGCGTGCAGTTCGGCGTGGAGTCCGGCACCGCCTATTTCCTCGACGGGATCTACTATTCCGGTCCGATCTCCGCGCTTGACCCCAACGACCTCGAGCGCGTCGAAGTGATCAAGGGACCCCAGTCGGCGCTCTACGGCCGGAACACCTACGCCGGCGCGATCAACTATGTCACGCGCGGAGCCACGGACGAGTTCGAGGGCGATCTGCGCCTGCGCGCGGGCAGCCATGGCGAGCGCGAGATCGCCGGGCGCATCTCCGGCCCGCTGGTCGAAGACCGGCTCGGATACTCGATCTCCGTGCGCGATTACAATTACGACGGCGAACACACCAATCTGGTCACCGGCGAGAAGGTGGGCCAGGAGACCTCGTTCAACGTCTCCGGCGTGATCGAGGCGAGCTTCACGCCGAACTGGGACCTGCGCCTGCGCGGGATGTATTTCTCGGACGACGACGGCACGCTGCCGATCTTCCTGCAGCCTTCCGCCGCGAACAACTGCTCGCCCGGTTGGGGCTCGCTGTCGCGCTATCCCGCCTCGGGATCGACGAACAACAATCAGTATTTCTGCGGCGTGATCCAGCCGCGTCCGGTCCAGCTCAACACCGGTCCGGGACAGATCATTCTGGTCGACGGCGTTCCGAACACCGCGACCTTCCCGTTTTTGCCGCCGCCTTATTCGACGGCGGACGCCACCGCCTTCGACGGGCTGGAGCGCGACGGGGTCATGGGCTCGGTGCAATCCAGCTGGGATATCGGCGGCTCGGGCTATGTCTTCGACGCCTCCGCGTCCTCCTGGACCCAGGAGCGCAAGTTCGGCACCGACTCCGACCATTCCAGCGTCAACTTCATCCTCGGCCCTCCCGGAGTCGCGGAGGCCTTCCTCGCCGACACCGGCCGCAAGGAGCAGAGCGACTACTCCTTGGAGGTGAAGCTCTCCTCTCCCGTGGACCGCGCCTTCCGCTGGGCGATCGGGGCGTTCTACTATGATTTTGAAGAGACCGGCTTCGATCTCTCCTTCGCCGATATCGAGCGCGGCGCGCTGTCGCTGAACATCGGCACCACCAACCAGGCGGTCTACGGCCTGGCCGAATACGACTTCTCTCCCAACCTCACAGCCACGGTCGAGGCGCGCTGGGCCGAGGAAGAGAAGACGCGGACCGAAATCAGCACCGCGACCGGCGCGGTCACCCTGGAGCAGGAGGGCGCCTACGACAGCTTCACGCCGCGCTTCACGCTCGACTGGCAGACCGAGATGGGCCTGTTCTATGCGGTCTACGCCCAGGGCGTGAAGCCCGGCGGGCTCAACGGCTCGTCAGGCGCCACGGTCGGCCAGGAGGTCTTCGACCAGGAAGAGTCCGACAATTACGAGCTGGGCTACAAGAACACCCTGCTCGGCGGCGATGCGGTGCTCACCGCGGCCGGCTACTTCATCGAAGCCAGCGACGTGCAGGTGACCCGGGCGGTCGCCGCGCTCGCGGGCGGCTCGGGCACCTCGATCGCGGTCAATCAGGGCGCGGCCGAAATCTGGGGCGTGGAGCTTGCCTGGAACCACGCGCCGGCGGACTTCTTCACCTACGGGCTCACCTATGCGTGGACCTCGCCTGAGTTCACCGAGGGCTGCGACGACTTCCAGTGGACGCTGACCTCGGGCGGCGGCGTGATCGATCCCGGCTCCTCGGCGCCGGGCACCGGAACCGAGTTCTTCGGCCAGACCGGAAACTGCGACATTTCCGGCAATCAGCTGCCGCTGACTTCGGAACACCAGTTCTCCGCGTTCGGCGAGTTCCGCGCTCCGCTCGGCGGAGGCTGGGAATGGTTCGCCCAGTCCGACGTCACCTATGAGTCCTCCAAATTCGTCCAGGTCCACAATCTGGCCGAAACCGGCGAAACCACGCTGATCGGCGCGCGCCTGGGCGTGGAGACCGACACCATGACCTTCCAGGTCTGGGGCCGGAATATCGGCGACGAGGATTCCATCATCATGGCCACGCGGTGGGGCCAGACGCCCTATCATTTCGGCGGCGCGTTCAGCCCGGACATCGCCCCTGCGGGCGCGGCGGGCGGCTTCTTCCCGACCCGGGCCTTCTTCGGCAATCTGCGCCGGGGGCCGGCCTACGGCGTCGAGGCGCGGCTGCGCTTCTAAACCCCGGGGCGGCTTGATGCGGGGGAACGGCCGGGCGCCTGGCGTCCGGCCGTTTCTGTTTCCCTTCACAGAGAAGGCTTTGACATGCTTCGCGCTTTCATCACCGGCGCCGCCTTGGCGCTGACCGGTTTCGCGCCGGTCTCCGCCCAGGCGCCGCAAGGCGTGCAGGACGCCGACTTCGCCGAATTCCTGTCCTGGTTCGAGGGCCGGTTCGATAATGATCATCAGGTCTTCTTCGCCGAGGCGCTCGGCGTGCCGGAGGATGCGCGCCATGAACGCATCCATTCGATCTTCCGGCCGGTGGACCCGCCGCAGATCGGCGCGCACGTATTTTATGTGGAGCAATACTCGAACGCCGATCCGGCCGACCTCTACCGCCAAAGGCTCTACGTCTTCGAGCCGGTCTACGAGACCGGCGAGATCCGCCTCGACATTCTGGCGCCGCGCGACCCCGGCGCGCTCGCCGGCGCCCATCTCGACCCGTCCAGGCTTGAAGGCCTCACGCGGGAGGATTTCGTCGCCTATCCCCAATGCGCGGTCTATTGGCGCCGTCAGGAGAACCAGTTCGTCGGCGAGACCCGGCGGGGCGAGTGCCGGATCGAAAGCACGCGCTCGGGCCGCACGCTGGTGATCGAGGATGATCTCGTGCTCACCCCGGACGCGATCTGGATTCTCGACCGCGCGGAGACGGAAGAGGGCGAATACGTCTACGGCAACCGCGCCGGCGTTCCCCACAAGCTGCGCCGGGCGCGGCCGTTCCAGTGCTGGGTGGCGGTGCTGCGCGGCGCCGAACACGGCGACAGCGGCGAGGGCGTGCCCCCTTCGGCCTGGGATTTCCGCCAGGACGTCTTCATCCATGACCAGGGCGGGCGCGCTCAGATCGTCACCGATGAGGAGACCCCGCGGACCGTCGAGCTGCGCCTGCGCGACGTGGTCTGGCCGGACGCCTCGCGCCGGCCCTCGCTGACGCTCTACGTGCACGAAAACGGCTCGGACCGCGCCACCAGCTACGCCTGGACCGAAGGCGGCGCCGAGCGGGTCGGACTGAACCTGCGCTGGCTGCAGGCGAGCTGCACCCATGCGCCGGGGGTGTGGGGGCCGGCGGGGGAGTAGTCGGCTTGACCTTCCCTTCATGTCCTTAGGTGATCGCGTTCGCCGGTCAGGCCTCCCCGTCGTTCCATGCTGGAGGACACCGCAAGGCGATCGCAGGCTGTCAAGGACGGGCCTTCGGCCCGCCGCGCCGCGGCGACCGGGCGAACGCCCGGTCGTCCTTGACAGCCTGCGACACTTGCGAAAATGGCTCGGCATGGATCGACGGAGAGGTAGGGAGACGCCGTCACCTTGGCCGAGCGAACACCCCGAGGCTGTGTGAGCGCTCACTCACGTCAGCGGCGTTTCAACACGCCTCCCGCGCACGAAATCGCTTTCAGCATGACAGGGCTCTCAAGCCCAGGGTTCTATCGCGGTCGGTGGAAAGCCTCCCCCCTTGCACCCCCGGCGCCGCCCGTCTAGCTCACGGGACCGACGCGCAACGGAGCCCGCCCATGACCGACGACATCGAAATCGACGACAGCCCGCTCACCGACCGCGAGGATCCCAAAGGCCGCGTGCTCATCGTCGCCGGTTCCGACAGCTCGGGCGGGGCGGGAATCCAGGCCGACATCAAGACGGTCACCGCGCTTGGCGGCTATGCGGCCACCGCGATCAGCGCCGTGACCGTGCAGTCGACCGAGGGCGTACGCGCCGTCCACCCGATCCCGCAGGACATCCTCGCCGGACAGATCGAGGCCGTGCTCACCGATATCGGCGCGGACGTCATCAAGACCGGCATGCTGGGCTCGGCCGAGACCGTGGACACGGTGCTCCAGGCCCTGGACGCGCATGCCGATCCGGCGATTCCCCTGATCATCGATCCGGTCATGGTCGCGGCCTCCGGCGACCGCCTGGTGGACGACACCGCGCTTGAAGCCATTCGCGACCGGCTGGCCCCTCGCGCCTATCTGCTCACCCCCAACATGCCCGAAGCCGCCGCCCTGACCGGTGTCGAGGTGGAGGACATGGACGGCCAGCGCGAAGCGGCCGAAATCCTGCTCAAGTGCGGGGCCAAGGCGGTGCTGGTGAAGGGCGGCCATGTGGAGAGCGGCGACGTGATCGACTTGCTGGCCACCCGCAACGGCGTGCGCCTGTTCACCCGCCCGCGCATCAAGACCCGCCACACCCACGGCACGGGCTGCACGCTGGCGAGCGCGATCGCCGCGCTGGTCGCCCAGGGTCTCAGCCTCGACCGCGCGGTGGAGCAGGGCGGCGACTATCTCCATGAGGCGATCAAACGCGCGCCCGGCTTCGGCAAGGGCGCCGGGCCGGTCCATCACGGCTGGACGATGTCGGGCGGCTTCGGCCACGCGCCGGTGCGCGAGTAGGCCCTACTCCGCCGCCATCATCGCCGGGGCGAGGGCCGCGAGGAGCGGGCCCCATTTGTCGTCGGCGTCCGAAACGCGGCCGTCATAGAGGATGCGGTCCTCATAGCCGGTGATCCAGAGCGCGTCGGGATTTCTGCGCGCGATGACGATATCGCTCTGGCGGTCCGAATGGGGCGTGCGGTGCAGGCGGAAGACGACGATCCCGTCCGCCATCGCCTCGCCCAGCGGGCCGGGCAGGTGGGCGAGGCGGTCGTCGCCCTCGATGACGGAGACCAGCTCCATCTTGCCGGCTTCGGTGGAGAGCGCGAAGCGCGAGCGCTCGATGCCGGAGAGGCCATGCTGGCTTTCGGCGTGGAGCTTCCAGGCGGTCTCCACCGGCACGGCGAAGGCGCGGTGGCCCTCGATCTCCCGGCACTGGAAGAAATAGTGATTGTTCACGCCCATGCGCTTCAATTCCTGCTGCATCAGGCGCAGCGTATCGGCGTCGTCATTGACCGAATCGATGATCGGCGTCTGGTTCTCCAGCGTCACGAAGGGGCGCGAGCGCAGCTGTCTTGCGGCGTTTTCCACCAGCGGATTGCGCAGAACGCGGCCCTGCTCGTCGCGCACATACTCGCCCGCCTCGTTGAGGCGCAGGAACTCGTCCGGGTGGGTGAAGTGGACCATGAAGGCGAGCAGGACCTGCGGGTGCAGCTCGTGGAACAGGTCCAGCATCTCGAAGAAATTCGCGTCGAACCGCTCGGGGAAGAAGGCCATCTCCTTGGTCCCGATGCGGATCACCTCCAGCCCGGCCTCGGCCAGACCGTTCAGGTAGTCGAACAGATTGCGGTTCGACAGGACCATGGGATCGCCGCCCGACAGAAGCGCCTCGCGAATCTTCGGCTTGTCGGTGATCTCGCCGGACGCGACCTTGGCGTTGTGGGAGGTCACGTACGCCTTGATCTCATGGATCGAGGCGGTGTCCTTCTCCGTCTTGCCGGTGAGGAAGTCGGAGCGGTAGCAGTACCGGCACCAGCTCGAGCACGCGCGCACCACGTAGAGAAGGATCAGCTCGTACTTGTGCAAGAGGCCCGGCGTCGGGGAGTATTTCAACTGATTGGACGGATCGGCCTCGCCGCTGAGGTCGTCCATCTCCTCCGGGCGCGCCTTGATGAGGTTCTTCACCGCTTCGGAGCGGCGCGCCAGATCGAGATAATATCCCGTGGCGCGCGGCGGCAGGCGATCGGACACGCCGGCGGCTTCGAGCTCGTCGAGCTCGGCCTGGGAGTACACTTCCGCGCCGCCGTTTTCGACATAGTCGCGATAGCGCGCGATGTCGTGGATGACATAGCGCTGGAACTTCGTCTCTTCGATGCGCGCGTAGAGATTGTCCTTGTGACGGCGGGAGACCGCCTTCTTCTTCGGACGCGAACCGGCGATGCGGATTTTTCCGTCAAGCGGCATAGGGCTCTCCTCGTCGTCGACTGCTCGGCGGCGGCGATACGCCAGCGATGGGGTATGGCGCGGAACGCAACCCGGTCCCGCAGGGCTCGAACATTTAGCCCGCGATCATCTGGAAAGACGGATGGTCTCCAGGTCCGCCCCCGGACCTGATCGGCCCGCCCTCGGCGGCGAGGGGGAAAATAGCGGGTTTCGCGCAGAATGGAACAGCCGCACGGCTTTTTTCGCGGAACAAGAATGAATGGCCCGCGTAACGGCTGCGCTTCGAAACAGGCTTTTGTCAGGCCGGCTGGGCCGCGCCGCAATGCGCGGCTCGAACGGCGAGCGCTTCGTCCATGCGCGCCTCGAGGTATTCGATTCGGCTGTCCGGCGCCGGGTGAGTGGAGAGAATTTCCGGCCCGCCGCCGACGCCGGCTTCGGCCATGCGTTGCCACACGCCCACGGCCGCGCGCGGATCATAGCAGGCGCGCGCCATCAGGATGAGCCCGATATAATCCGCCTCGCGCTCATGCTCGCGCGAATACGGCAGCAGCACGCCGACCTGACTTCCAATCCCGAAGGCCTGGAACAGGCCGCGCTGGGCCTCGGCCGACATGTCGCCGGTGACCACGCCGAGCCCGATGGCGCCGATCTGCATGAGCTGGGTCTGCGACAGCCGCTCCGAGCCGTGGCGCGCGAGGGCGTGGCCGATCTCGTGGCCGATGACGGCCGCGAGCCCGTCCTCGGTCTGCGTCACGGGCAACAGGCCGGTATGCACCGCCGCATAGCCGCCCGGCAGGACGAAGGCGTTGGGCGAGGAGTCTTCGATGAGTTCGAAGCGCCAGTCATAGCCGGGATCCTCCGGCGCCGCCGCCTCGGCGAGTCTTGCCCCGATCTGTTTGATTTCAGCGACCTGCGGACCTGCGGCGACCACTCGCGAACTGGCGAGGATTTCCGCGTAGGCGTCACGGCCCAGGCGCTCGGCCTGGGCGGGCGGGATGGCGACGAACTGGTCGCGGCCGGTGAACGGGGTCTCCTGCTGGTTGGCGAACCAGTACGCGGCGCCGCCGCCGACCAGCACCAGCAGGATGATCCATCGCCAGAACCCGAAGCGTGACCTGCGTTCCGCCATGGCGCCGATTCCTCTCTTGCGACACGGCCACAACCGGCGCGCCGCGCTGCGGTTCCCTCTGCAGCCAAGGTGCGCGGCGTTTACGCGACTGAAACCGCATTTGGGTTAAGACGCTTGAGACCCGGCGCAAAACGCGCCGCAACGCTAGTGAGAATCACCGCGTGGACAGGCTGATCGAAGAGATCGAAGCGCTGGAGACGCGCACCTTCAAAGGGTGCGTGAGCGCGGTGAACGGCCTGCTCATCGAGGCCGAGGGCCCGCGTCAGGCGCTCACCCTGGGCGCCGGGGTGCGCCTCGACACCGGGGCGGGCGACGCCTCCCAGTGCGAAATCATCGGCTTTCGCGGCCATACCGCCTTGATGATGGCCTATGGCGATCTCGCCGGCGTGCGCCCCGGCGCGCGCGCCGTGATCGATCCCGACAGCGGCGCGATCCGGCCCGGCCGCGCCTGGCTCGGCCGGGTGATCGACAGTTTCGGCCGGCCCCGCGACGGGCTCGGCGTGCTGCCGGAAGGCGAGGCGGTCTACCCGCTGAAGGGCCGCGCGCCCTGCGCCCATTCCCGCCAGCGGTTCGGCGAGCGCCTGGAGCTGGGCGTGCGCGCCATGAACGTCTTCACCCCCATGCGCACCGGCCAGCGCCTCGGCGTGTTCGCGGGCTCCGGCGTCGGCAAATCGGTGCTCATGTCCATGCTGGCGCGCGGCTCGGGCGCGGACGTCATCGTCATCGGCCTGATCGGCGAGCGGGGCCGGGAGGCGCGCGAATTCGTCGAGGACGTGCTGGGCCCCGAAGGCCGCGCGAAATCTGTGGTGGTGACCGAGACCAGCGATGCGCCGGCGCTGGCGCGGCGGCGCGCCGCCTACGCCACCATGGCGACGGCGGAGTATTTCCGCGACCAGGGCGCGAACGTGCTGTGCCTGATGGATTCGGTGACGCGCTTTGCGCTGGCCCAGCGCGAAATCGGCCTCGCCGCGGGCGAGCCGCCGACCACGCGCGGCTATACGCCTTCGGTGTTCGCCGAACTGCCCGCGCTGCTGGAGCGCGCCGGGCCGGGGCCTGAAGGGACCGGGTCGATCACCGGCCTGTTCACGGTGCTGGTGGACGGTGACGATCATAACGAACCCATCGCCGACGCGGTGCGCGGGATTCTCGACGGCCATATCGTGATGAGCCGTCAGATCGCCGAGCGCGGCCGCTTCCCGGCGATCGATGTCTTGAAATCAATCTCGCGCACCGCGCCGGAGGTCTATGCGCCCCATGAGGCGCCCCTGGCCAAGCGTGCGCGCAGCCTTCTGTCGGCCTACGCCGACATGGAGGAGCTCATTCGGCTGGGCGCCTATACGCCCGGTGCGAACCCGGAGGTGGACCGGGCGATCGCGGTCAACGAACCGCTGGAACAGTTCCTGGGTCAGGGAAAAGACGAGACGTCTTCGATCGAAGACAGCTTCGCGGCCCTGTCCGGGATCTTGGGTGATGGAGGGTAAGGCATGGCGCAACGTTCACACGCGCCCTTGATCCGGCTGGCCCGGTTCAAGGTGGAGGAACTTCAAAAACAGATGGCCGACATCGAGCAGGTGCGCGGATCGATCCATGATCAGATCGAGCGCCTGGAGGAGAGCGTGCCCGAAGAGCAGGCCGTCGCCGCCGAGAACAAGGACGGCTACCTAGCCTATGGCAGCTATGCGCGCTCGGTGATCCAGCGCAAGGAGAAGCTGCGCTTGAGCCTCGATGAAGTCGACGCCCAGGCCGGCGCCCTGCGCGAACGGCTGGAGACGGCGTTCGGCGAGCTGAAGAAGTTCGAGCTTCTCGAGGAGCGGCGTCTGGCGCGCATCCAGGACGCGGTGCGCGCGGCTGAACAGGCGGAGATGGACGAGATCGCCTCCAACCTGCGCCGCCCGGCCCATTAACCCTGATCGCGCCAGGGTTAAGGCGTATTCACGTCGGAAGACCTTGCGCACGGGCCTTAACGCAGGCTTAATGGTGCGTGCACTGAAACGGGGATGCACGTGCGCGCAGTCAGACGAGTGGAACTGGCCCTGGCGGGCCTGATCGCAGCGGGAGCCGGCTTCGCCGCGCTCGCGCCCGGCGCGCTGTCGTCCTACGAGTCCACCGATCCGGCGCGGCACGCCGTGGCGCCGCCGGAATTGCCGCGGGTGTCGGTGGCGGAGTTCTCCAACATTCAGGTCTCCGACGCCTCGCGCGCCGTGGCCGCGGCGGTGGTGAGCCGGGAGGCGCGCGCCGCGCGCTTCGCCGCGCCGGCGCCGCAGCGCTCCGAGCCCGGCTCGGCGGCGGTCCGGGTGACCCCGCGCGCCTCCGCGCCCTCAGGCCCGGCCTGGTCGGGCGAGGCGCTGGGCGTGCAGCTGACCTACGCTCCGCCCACCGGCCCGAACGAGCCCAACTGGTGGCTGATCGGCGGCGGCGGCCGCGAGACCTTCGCCGTGGCGCCGGGCGGCTTGCGCGAATTCACCGTGGCGCCGGTCTCGGCGGAGACCTCCGTGGGCGACACCCATTTCGGCGTCGCGGTCGAGGTTAACGACCACGCCTACGCTTCGGTGGGTTATGTGCGCGAAGTGCGCAATTTCTCCCTCGGCACCGAGGACTGGGAAGAAGAAGAGCACTATATCGGCGTCGGCTTCCAGGCGCGCTGGTAGCGCGTTCGGGCGCTCCAGACCTTTGTGCGGCTAAGGTTTCGCGCCTTTAAGGCCAGAGTGCCGCGGATATGATCCGATGGCCGTTCAGCCATCCCTGCCCCTAGGGGGGAGGCACGGGCTGGGGGCTGCACCCTCCCGTTAGGACTCTTATTCAGCGACACCACCCCACCTCAGCCCTCTCCTCAAGGGGAGGGAGTACGGTCCCGGCTGGCCATGTTTGGTAGCCCTTTCCTCAAGGGGATGGACCAAAGTCCCTAAGGCAAGAACGCCTCCTCGCACGCCTCGGCGATTTTCGCCGCGCTGATCCCGTAAGCCTCGTACAAATCAGGCAGATCGCCGGTCTGGCCGAAGGTTTCGACGCCCAGCGCGGTGGTCTGGTGACCCTTCACCGAGCCGAGCCAGGACAGGGTTTGCGGCGCGCCGTCGATGACGGTGACGAGCTTTGCGTCCGGCGCCAGACGGGAGAGCAGGTGCTCGATCGCGCTGGGGCGGGTCCATTCATCGCGCACTTTCGCCTTGCGCCCGGCGGTCCAGCCGCGATGGGCGCGGTCGGGCGAGGGCACGGCCAGGAGCCCCGCGCCGGGATCGATCGCGCGGGCGTCTTCAAACGCTTCAAGGGCTTCCGGGGCCAGCACGCCGGTGAAGCAGATGGCGAGCTTCGCTCCCTCGGCCGGCTGGCGCAGCCAGTAGGCGCCGTCGCGGATCGCGCCTTCGGGCACGGCCTCGCGCGGCTCCTGGCGGATCGCACGGGTCGACAGACGTAGGTAAACAGCGCCGCCGTTCTCGGCCTGCATGTGTTCGAAGCCCCATTTCATGGCTGCCGCCAGCTCGTCGGCGAAGCTCGGCTCAAAGTAGGTGAGCTTGGGCTGGGCCATGGCGATGACGGGCGGGTGGATGGACTGGTGCGCCCCGCCTTCGGGCCCCAGCGTGATGCCGGAGGGCGTCGCCACCACCATGAACCGGGCGTCCTGATAACAGGCGTAATTCAACGCATCGAGGCCGCGATTGATGAAGGGATCATAGAGCGTGCCGATGGGCAGAAGCCGCGCGCCGAAGAAGTCGTGGGCCAGACCCAGCTGACCTAAGAGCAGGAAAAGATTGTGTTCTGCGATCCCAAGCTCGATGTGCTGACCGTCCGGGCCGCGCCGCCAGATCTGGGCGGAGGGGATTTTTTCAGCCTTGAAGATATCCTCGGCGATGTTGCGGTGGAACAGGCGGCGCTTGTTCACCCAGCCGCCCAGATTGGTCGAGACGGTGACGTCCGGGCTGGTGGTGACCACCGCGTCGGCGAAGGCCCCGCCCTGGCGCGCCACATTCAGCAAGATCTTGCCGAAGGCTTCCTGCGTCGACAGGTGATCGCCTTGCGGGACAGGCAAAGGCGGGACCGAGACGGTGGGCGGCGCCGGCTTGTCTTCGGGCCGGCCCATGAAGGGCGCCGCTTTGATGAAATGGCGGATAGCGTCGGACTTATCCGGAGGAAAAGTGGAGAAGGGCTCCCATTCCGCGCCGTCCGAAACCCCCATCCCGGTCTTGAACGCGTTCATCTGGGCGGGCGTGAGCAGGCCGGCGTGATTGTCCTTGTGCCCAGCCAGCGGCAGGCCGAACCCCTTGACGGTATAGGCGATTACGCATTGCGGATCGGGATCGTCGCCGATTGTCGCAAACGCCTCGAGAAGGCTCTCCATGTCGTGACCGGCCAGATTCGTCATCAAATCGTGCAAGGCCCGGTCGTCATGATCGTCGAGCAGCTGCTTCACCCCCGACGCCTCGCCGATCTCGGCCTTCAGCCGTTCGCGCCAAGCCGGGCCGCCCTTGAAGGTGAGCGCGGAGTAGAGCTGGTTCTCGCACCGGTCGATCCAGTCGAGGATCGCTTCGCCGCCGGGCGCCGGCCGGATCGCCTCCAGGCGCTTGCCGTATTTCAAGGTGGTGACGTTCCAGCCCAGCGTGTCGAACATGCCCGAGATCTTCTTGAACAGGGCGTCGTTGACCACGCCGTCCAGGCTCTGGCGGTTATAATCAATGATCCACCAGGTGTTCTGGATGTCGTGCTTCCAGCCGTCCAGCAGCGCCTCGTAGACATTGCCTTCGTCCAGCTCGGCGTCGCCGACAAGGGCGATCATGCGGCCCTTGCGCGCCTCCGGCTCGGTGCGGGCGTGGTTGCGCACATAATCCTGGACCAGCGAGGCGAAAAGGGTGGCCGCGACGCCGAGGCCCACCGAGCCGGTGGAGAAATCGACTTCGGGATAGTCCTTGGTGCGCGAGGGATAGGACTGCGCGCCGCCAAGCCCCCGAAACTTTTCAAGGTTTTCGCGCGTCTGGCGGCCCATCAGGTACTGGATGGCGTGAAACACCGGGCTGGCGTGGGGTTTGACCGCCACGCGGTCCTCGGGCCGAAGCACATGAAAATAAAGCGCCGTGAGGATGGTCGCCAGCGAGGCCGAGCTCGCCTGGTGGCCGCCCACCTTCACCCCGTCGCGGCTGGGGCGCACATGGTTGGCGTTGTGGATGGTCCAGCTGGCGAGCCAGAGCACCTGACGTTCCAGCGCTTCCAGATTTGCGATCGTATCGGCGCCCGTGCGGGCCCCGGTAATGTCGCTGATGTCGCGGGTCTCGGCCATGGCTCAGGCCTCCCGGTCGAAGGGGAAAGAGGTGACGGCGCCTTCGCTCGCCGAGCCCACCAGGGCGGCGTATTTGGCGAAGGCTCCGGACGAATACCGCGGCGGCGGCGGGGTGAAGCCCCTGGCCATGCGCGCGGCGAGGTCGGCGGCCACATCGATGCGGCGCGCGTCCACATCGATGGTGACCACGTCGCCGGTCTTGAGAAACGCGATCGGTCCGCCGCGCGCGGCTTCCGGCGCCACATGGCCCACCATGAACCCATAGGTTGCGCCGGAAAACCGGCCGTCGGTGATCAGCGCCACATCGTCGCCAAGGCCCGCGCCCTGAATGGCCGCGGTCACCGCGAGCATTTCACGCATGCCAGGCCCGCCCGCCGGGCCTTCGCCGCGGATGACGACCACGTCGCCCGGCTTGATCTCACCTTTGTAGACGGCGGCGAAGCAGGCCTCCTCGCCGTCATAGACCTTGGCCGTGCCTTCAAAGCGAAGCCGGTCATGGCCGGCGAGCTTGGCGACGCAGCCGGAAGGCGCGAGATCGCCATAGAGCACGCCGAACCCGCCGCGCGCCTTCAGCGGCTTGTCGGCTGACAGGATCACGTCCTGGCCGGCCGTCTCTTTCGCGCTTTTCGCTTCTTCAAACAGGCTCTCGCCCGTCACCGTCGGCGCATCCTCGATCAGCCCGGCCTCGGCGAGACGCTGGATCAGAAGCCGCGTGCCGCCCGCCGCGCTCATGTCCGGCGCCATGTATCGGCCGCCGGGCTTCAAGTCCGCGATCACCGGCGTGGCGCGCGAGATCGCGTCGAACTGGTCGATGTCGAACTCGGCCTTCGACAGCCCCGCTTCGCGCGCGATCGCGAGCAAGTGGAGCACCGCGTTGGTGGATCCAGCCGTCGCCGTCACCGCGGCGGCGGCGTTCTTCAGCGCGCGCGGGGTGATCAACGCGCGCGGGCGGATGTCGGCTTCGAGCGCGTTCATGAGCAGCCGGCCGGCCGCTTCGGCGGTGGCCGGCTTGTCGGGATGCACCGCCGGCACATCGTTCAATCCCATGGGCGAAAGGCCCAGCGTGGTCAGCGCCAGCGCCATGGTGTTGGCGGTGAACTGACCCCCGCAGGCGCCGGCGCCGGGGCAGGCGGCCTTCTCCACCTCGCCCAGCTCGGCTTCGCTGATCTTTCCGGCCGCGCACGCGCCCACGGCTTCGAACACGTCCTGCACGGTCAGCGCCTTGTCGCCGAGCCTGCCCGGCATGATGGAGCCGCCATAGAGGATGACGCTCGGCAGATTAAGGCGCGCCGCCGCCATGGCCGCGCCGGGCAGGGTCTTGTCGCAACCCACCAGGAACAGCACTGCATCCAGGCAATGACCGCGCACGGCGAGTTCGGCGGAATCGGCCACGCAGTCCCGGCTCATGAGCGAGGCGCGCATGCCCTCGGTGCCCATGGCGATGCCGTCGGTCACCACGATGGTGTTGAACTGCACAGGCGTGCCGCCGCCGGCCTCGATCCCGCGCGCGGCGTGCTCGGCCAGGTCCTTCAGATGCATGTTGCACGGCGTCACGTCGGTCCAGGTGTTGACGATCGCCACCATGGGTCTCGCCATCTTGTCGTCGTCATAGCCCGCCGCGCGCAGCATGGCGCGGGCCGGGGCGCGGGCGGGGCCTTCGATCAGGGTGCGCGAGGGGCGGCGAGCGGTCATGCGGCTTCCGTGAACTGGTCGAGCGCGGCGGCGAGATTGGCGAGCTCGGGCTGGACGGAGGTGGCGCGCGCGGGACGGTCCAGCACGGCTTTCAAGGCGGGGCTCGGCGCGGTCTCGCGGCCCAGGATCGGATCGACGATGTCGGCGAACTTGTAAGGATGGGCGGTGGCCGCGATCACCCAGGGCGCGCGCTTGATCTCATGGGGCAGGCGGGCATGGGCTTCGAAGCCGCAGGCGGTGTGCGGGCAGGCGACATAGCCGGTCTGCCGGAACACCGCGGCGATGCGCGCGCGAATGGTTTCATCGGTGACGCGCGTCACGGCGAGGGGCCGGTCCACCAGCTCGGCCAGGCGCTCGAAATTGCTCGGCGCGCCCACATCCATGGCGTTGGCGATGGTCTGAACCGAGGTGCGCGGCGCGTAGCGTCCGCTGGCCGCCCAGTCGGCGAGGGTGGCGTTGGTGTTGGTGGCGAGCTGGACCTCGCCGATGGGCGCGCCGCAGGCTTTCGCCAGCTGCGCCGCGACGCCATGACCCAGATTGCCTGTCGGGATGATGAAATTCGCCGGCCGGCCGGTGCGTCCGAACACCCGGCGCGCGGCGAAGGCGATATAGGCCGCCTGGGGCAGTAGCCGGGCGATATTGATGGAGTTGGCGCTGGTCAGGCGATGGCGCCGGGTCAGCGCCTCGTCGCGGAAGGCCTGCTTCACCAGCGCCTGGCAGGAGTCGAAATCGGCCTGGACCTTCA
This sequence comes from Oceanicaulis sp., assembly GCA_051117435.1. Taxonomy (GTDB): domain Bacteria; phylum Pseudomonadota; class Alphaproteobacteria; order Caulobacterales; family Maricaulaceae; genus Oceanicaulis. The sequence goes on from JBNPED010000019.1 coordinate 206,000, forward strand.
GCGCCTCCACCGGCCGGTCCCAACAGGTGAGCTGGTGTTCCTGAAACGCCGAGACCCGGCCTTCGGGGTAGAGGATCACCGCGCGCACGCCGGCCCGGCCCTCGGCCGCGCAGCCCACCGCGCCGCCGGTGTCTCCCGACGTGGCGGCGAGCACGGTGAAGGGCGCGTCGGCCTCGCCCAGCCGGTCCAGGCACGCCATCAAGAAGCGCGCGCCGTAATCCTTGAACGCGCCGGTGGGGCCGTGAAACAGCTCCAGCACGTGCAGGCTCGCCTGATCGGCGTCGGGCTGGACGAGGGGGGTGTCGAAATCGAACGCGGCCTTGCAGATCGCGCCCAGCTCGGCGGCGAGCGGGTCGCCCTCGAAGAAGGGCGCCAGGAAGGCTGAGGCGGTGTCGGCGAGCCCGGCGCGGTCCGGCACGGAGTCGAGCGGAGCGCGCGGCAGGCGTTCGGGCATGAACAGCCCGCCGTCGCCCGCCTGGCCGCGCCGGATCGCATCGGACAGCGAGACCGGATCGCCGCCGCCCCTGGTGGAGCGATACTTCATGAGGACGCGGTCTCGCGCGCCGGCTCCAGGCGAACCCCGGGGCTGTCCGGCGGGGCGCGATAGGCGCGGGCGCGGCGCCCGGCCGCCTTGAAGGCGGTGAGCATGGCGGCCTCCACCGCGTCGGCGTCGCCGTCTTCGCTCCAGGCGAAGACCGACGGTCCGGAGCCGGAGAAGGAGCAGCCGATGGCGCCCGCGCCGAGCGCGGCCTTCTTGATGTCGGGCAGTTCAGGCAGGAGGAAGCGGCGCTGGGGCTCGATCAGAATGTCTTCAAGCCCGGCGCGTAAGAGAGCGCGGTCGCCGGTGGCGCAGCCCAGGGTGAAGGCGGCGAGGCGGCGGGAATGCTCTACGGCGGTGTGAAGCGGGATCTGGGGTTTCAGGACGCCGCGCGCGGCGCGGGTTTCGATTTCGGCGTCGGGGTGGATGAGCACGGCCTGAAGGCCGGAGGGGACGGGGAGCTTTCGGATTAGTGCGGTCTCCAGCCGCGCGGCGATGACGAGCCCGCCATGCAGGCTCGCCATGACATTGTCCCAGGGCGGCGGGTCGGCGCTCACCGTCTCGCCTTCAAGCGCGAAGGGCAGGAGGTCTCCGGTCTCGAACGGCGCGTCCAAGAGCGCGTTGGTCGCCGCCGCGCCGGCCACGGCCGAGGCGGCCGAGCCGCCCATGCCGGCCGAGAGCGGGATCTGCTTGTCGATGTCCAGGCGCACGCCGAAGCCGCCGCCGGCCGCCTTCAGAACCGCTGCGGCGGCGGCGAGCGCGGTGTTGCGCGACACCGCGCCGGGCAGGCTGGAGACCAGGCCCATGACCCGGCCCAGGCGCACGCCGGGCTCGGGCTCGCGCGTGGCCGTCACGGTGTCGCGCACCGCGTCGAAGGCCTGACCCAGAACGTCGAATCCCACGGCGACATTGCCGATGGAGGCGGGGGCGCTGGCGCGGGCCTGGCCGATCATGGCGAACTCCTTCATGGCCTTCACGCCCGTTTGAGGGCGGCCGCCGCGAGGCGAGGGGAAAGCCCCGCGGCGGCCGCTTTGCCGGGCGCAGCGCCATCTGACGCCCGGTGTCTTGCGATGTCCATGATGTCGGCGAAAACCGCTGCAGCCGTGGGCCAGCGCCCGGCGCCCTTGCCGTAGAGCGCATGGACCCGGCCGGAACTCGCCGTGATCAGGCAGCGGTTTTCTTCATTGACCGCGCCGGCGAAGGCGTGGCTCCGGCTGATCGGTTCGATCACAACTTCTGCGTCGATCTTGCCGCCCGCGGTGCGACGGGCCCGGGCGATCTGCTTGTAGACCTTGCCCTCCCTCAAAGCCGCCGCGCTCATCTCGGCGCTGACCTCCGACAGGCTCATTTTCGGGATGCGGCGGGGCGGTATGTCGGCGTCGAAGGCTTCCCGGATCAGGATGGACAGCTTGTCGGCGGCGTCATGGCCGTCCACGTCGGCGCTGGGATCGGCCTCGGCGAAGCCCTTCGCCTGGGCTTCGGTCACCGCCGCGTCGAACTCCGCGCCTGCTTCAAGGCGGGACAGAATGAAGTTCGCCGTGCCGTTCATCACGCCCTCCACAGCCGCGATGCCAGCGGGTTTCAAGCGCCGGACCGTCTCCACCATGACGACTCCGCCGCCCACCGCCGCGGCGTATTCCAGACGCGCGCCGCCTTTCTTCGCGCTGGCGTGCAGAGCCTCGTAGTGCTTGGCGACGGCGGCCTTGTTGGCGGTGACGACGTCGGCGCCGGCGCTCAGCGCGCCTTGCATGATCTCGGCGGGATCGTCCGCGCCGCCCATCACCTCGACCACCAGCTCCGGCCCGTCGGCCAGCGCGCGGCCGAGATCGGCGGTGAACAGGGCGCGCTCGTCGCCGTCGCGCCGCTCGGGACGGCGCACCAGCACCGGGTTCAACTCAAACAGGTCGGAGCGGGCCTTGAGATGATCGAGCACGCCCGAGCCCACCGCGCCGCAGCCCAAAAGCGCGACGCGCAAGGGGCGGTGTTGGCGCGCCCGCCCGATGACGGCGGGGCCGGGGGCGACGCAGCTGGCTTCGCCCGCGCCCATGGCGGCGACCTCCAGCTGCACGCCGGCGGCGCGCGCCGCCTCGATGGCCTTGGGCTGGATCAAGCCGCGAGAGCAGGCGAGCGCGGTGTCGTAATCGAGCCGGTCATAGCGTTTCGCGCTGGCGTCGCGGGCGGGATCGTCGGTGTAGACCCCGTCCACGTCCTTGATCAGGCGCGCGCGCTGGGCCCCGGCCTTGGCGGCGAAGAACACCGCGGTGAGGTCCGTGCCGCCCCGGCCCAGCGTCGCCGCGCCATGGACGGCGTGCCCGGCGGTGAAGCCGGGCACGATCACCGCCTCGTGACGCTCGATCGCTTCGGCGAGCGCGTCCTCGTCAAGGCTCGCAAGGTCGGCGTCCAGGGGATCGCCCTCGGCCTGGAGCGCGATCTCATGGGGGTCGAGCACCTTGGCGCGCACCCCCATGCGGGCGAGCACCAAGCCCATCATCGCCGCGGAGCGGTACTCGCCGAGCCGCGCCAGGCGGGCGGTCATGGCGGGGCTGGCGTCCGCGCCGAGCCGGTCGGCTTGGGCGAGGAGCGCGTCGGTCTCCCCGGCGAGCGCGGAGACGATGACGACGGCTTTCTCGCCGTCGCGCACATGGCGGTAAATCTCCGCCCCGGCCTCGGCGTAGGAGGTCTCGGTCGTCAGCACCGATCCGCCGAATTTGAGGACGCACAGGCGCCGGTTTTCTGCAAGATCGTTCGGGGCGGAGGTCATGGCGGAAATCCTTTGGTCGCCGGGTCTTGTCTGGGGTCGAGATCTGGAGTGAGCACAAGAAAAAACCCGCTTCCGGAGCCGGGAGCGGGTCGGTTCGGGTTTGATTGTCGAGGTGGTCTACCTCAGCCCGCGCCGTCCCGCTCCCCCGGTAAGGAGAGTGGTCGTAATGACGGTGGTGGTGACGGTGACGCGCATCACGCCGCCGGCCGGGGCCGGGCGGGTCATCGCGTCGAAAAAGGTCGCCGAAGCGGCCATGTCCGTCTCCATCGCGGAGCCGCACCTCATGGCGCGACGGGTGGAGAGTGAGACGGGCGCGAGGCGGGCGTCAACACCGACCCTGTTGCGCAAATGCACCATTTTCGCGCTGCGGCTGCGAAAATCAGCGGTCAACATATTGAAAAATAGAAGCGATAATTTTTTTCATACGTCCGGACATATTTCGGGTTTACGCCGGCCCGCTTTCGCCCTTACCGTTTTGGTCAAGTCGCCGGCCCGCCCGTGAGGGAGGTCCGGCTTGTTTTGAACCCGCTTGAGGGATGACCGTCATGCGTGACGCGAAGGCCATTGCGAAGACCCGCGAAAGCAACGATCGGCTGATCGTGGCCGCGTCTTCGCTCGTCCTTCTTGTCGTCGTCCTTATCACCTCCATAACCGGAGCGGCGGCCCCTGTCTGACGGATAACAAAATCCTCCAAGACGCCAAGGACCCCCGCTCCGGACCGGAGCGGGGGTTTTTCTTTGCGCGTCGCCGGAGGGCTCAACGGACCCGAACGGAGACCATTATGCCCACCACGATCTACACCGACGACGACGCCCGCGCCGAAGACCTGGCCGGGCCGATCGCCATCATCGGATATGGAAGCCAGGGCCGGGCCCATGCGCGGAACCTGCGCGATTCCGGCCACGCCGTGATCGTCGGCGCCCGCCCCGGCGGCAAGGCTGAAGGCCGGGCGAAAGCCGACGGGTTCGAGACCTTCACCCCCGCCGAGGCGGCGAAGCAGGCGCGCACCATCGCGCTTCTCACCCCGGACATGAGCCACAAGGCCGTCTACGAAACCGACATCGCGCCGAACATGGCCGCCGGCGACACGCTGATGGTCGCCCACGGCTTCTCCATCCACTACGGCCAGATCAAGCCCCGCGAAGACATAGACGTCATTCTGGTGGCCCCCAAAGGTCCCGGCGATCTGGTGCGCCGCGAGTTCGAGATCGGGCGCGGCGTGCCGAGCCTGTTCGCCATACACCAGGACGCCACGGGCGACGCCCGGAAAACCGCGCTCGCCTATTGCAAGGCCAATGGCGGGACCGCCGGCGGCGCGATCGAAACGACGTTCGCCGAGGAGACCGAGACCGATCTGTTCGGTGAGCAGGCGGTGCTGTGCGGCGGGGCGAGCGAGCTCGTCACCGCGGGCTATGAGACGCTGGTTGAGGCCGGCTACCAGCCTGAAATCGCTTACTTCGAGTGCCTGCACGAGCTGAAACTCATCGTCGACCTGATGTACGAAGGCGGCATCACGCGCATGCACGACTTCATCTCCGAGACCGCCAAGTACGGCGATCTCGTCTCCGGTCCGCGCGTCATCAACGACGAGACCCGCGCCCGGATGAAGGAGGTGCTGACCGACATCCAGTCCGGCGCGTTTGCACGCGACTGGATCCTGGAGAACCAGGCCGGCAAGCCGAAATACGAGGCGCTTTTGCGCGCCGACCTCAATCAGGAGATCGAACAGACCGGGGCGCGCCTGCGCGCCCGCATGGCCTGGCTGCAGCCGGGCGCCAACTCGGGACAGGCCGGCGAGACGGGTGCGCAAAACCCCGCGGCGGCGGAATAGTCATGACCGCCTTCGCCCCCAAGCCCGAAACGCCGACCCCGGCGCCCGCCTCCACCGGCGCGGCCGCCGTGGTGCGCGCGCTGGAGGCCGAAGGCGTGGAGACGATCTTCGGCTATCCCGGCGGCGCGATCATGCCGGTCTATGACGCCCTGCCGGGCTCGAAGATCCGCCATGTGCTGGTCCGCCACGAGCAGGCCGCCGCGCTCGCCGCCGACGCCTATGCGCGGGTGACCGGAAAGGCGGGCGTGTGCCTCGCGACCTCGGGGCCGGGGGCCACCAATCTGGTGACCGGCATCGCCAACGCCTTCATGGATTCGGTGCCCATGGTGGCGATCACCGGCCAGACGCCCACCCCGCTCATGGGCACCGACGCGTTTCAGGAGATCGACACGTTCGGCATCACCTTGCCGATCACCAAGCACTCCTTCCTGGTGCGCGACCCCGCCGACATTCCCACCGTGTTCGCCGAGGCCTTCGCCCTGGCGACCGGCGGGCGTCCGGGCCCGGTTCTGATCGACCTGCCGAAGGACGTGACTCAAGCGTCCTTCCCCGTTCCCCCGGGGATCGATCGCCAGGCCCGGACCACCCCGGCCACGATCCATCCCGCGCCGGAGATGATCGAGCGCGCCTGCGCCCTGATCGAGCAGGCCGAGCGGCCGGTGCTCTATATCGGCGGCGGGGTGGGCATCGCGAAGGCGGAAGCGGCGCTGCGCGCCTTCCAGGCGCGCACGGCCATCCCCGCCGTGGCGACGCTGAAAGGGCTCGGCGCCCTGGCCACCGACCATGCGGACTTCCTGGGCATGCTGGGCATGCACGGCACGCGCGCGGCGAACACCGCGGTGCATGACAGCGATCTTCTGATCTGTTGCGGGGCTCGGTTCGACGACCGGGCCACCGGCAAGCTCGACACCTTCGCGCCGGGCGCGAAGATCATCCATATCGACGCCGACGCCAGCGAAATCTCCAAGCTGCGCATCGCCGACGCGCCGCTGGCCGGCGATATGAGCTCGATCCTGGACGCGCTGCGGCCGGCGCCGCTGAGGATCGAGCCCTGGCGCGAGACCTGCCGGGTGAACGCCGTGAAATGGGCGATGGACTATGACGCGCCGGGCAAGGGCGTGTTCGCGCCGGCCCTGCTCAAAGCCATCTCCGAGCGCGCCGGCGACGACTTCATCGCCACATGCGACGTGGGCCAGCACCAGATGTGGGTGGCCCAGCATTGCCGGTTCGCCCGGCCGCAAGCCCATCTGACGAGCGCAGGGCTCGGGACCATGGGCTACGGCATCCCCGCCGGGATCGGCGCCCTGTTCGCCGAGCCGGACGCCACGGTGGTGACGGTCACCGGCGACGGCTCGATCATGATGAACATCCACGAGCTGGCGACGCTGATCCGCTACCGCCTGCCCTTGAAGATCGTGCTTCTGGACAATTCCCAGCTGGGCATGGTGCGCCAGTGGCAGGAGCTGTTCTTCGAGGAGAATTTCTCCGAGGTCGATCTATACGACAATCCCGATTTCGCCGAGCTGGCCCGCGCCTTCGGGCTGGAGGCCTTCACCATCGACCGCCGCGAAGAGGTGGACGGGGCCATTGACCGCCTGCTCGCAGCGCGCGGGCCGATCCTCGCCCATGTGCGCATCGATCCCAAAGAAAACGTCTGGCCGCTGGTGCCGCCGGGCGCGTCCAACGCCGACATGATGGAGGCCTGACCATGACCTGCCGCATCGACATCGATTTCACGCGCGCCGAGGGCGCCGTCCTGCGCCTCATCGGGCTGGTCGAGCGCAAGGGGTTCGAGGTCACCGGCATCGCCATGCCGGCCGCCAACGACGGCCCCACCGGCGGCCCGGCGCGCCTGTCGCTGAACATCGTCCCGCGCGATCCCGGCCGGCGCATCGAGGTGCTCTCGCGCCACGTGGAGAAGGTTTACGGGGTCAGAGAGGTCATCCTGAGTGGCGGAGCGTCGAACCCGCAGGGTTCGCAAGGCCGACGGGCCGTCCGCAGCGAGCATGGCTCGCCCATGCGCAGCGAGGACCGACCGAGCGGAGGCGAGGGAGGACGGGAAGAAATCGTGAGCCGTCATGAGCTGTCCCCCCCTTATCTGGAGCGCGCGTCATGACCCGCACCGTCACCATCTTCGACACCACCTTGCGCGACGGCGAGCAGGCGCCCGGCTTCTCCATGAGCGAGGCCGGCAAGCTGAAAATGGCGCGCGCCCTGGCGGACTTGAACGTTGACGTGATCGAGGCCGGCTTCGCTGCGGCGAGCCCGGGCGACAGCGCCGCCATCCGCCGCATCGCCTCCGAGATCGAGGGCCCGGCCATCTGCTCGCTGGCGCGGGCGGCCAGGGGCGACATCCAGGCCGCCGCCGACGCCCTGGCCCCGGCCAAGCGCAAGCGGATCCATGTCTTTCTCGGCACCAGCCCGCTCCATCGCGAGCACAAGCTGAACATGACCCCGGCCGAGATCCTGTCGCGCATCGCCGACATGGTCGCGTTCGCGCGTGAGTTTACGGGCGATGTGGAGTTCTCCGCCGAGGACGCGATCCGCACCGAAAAAGGCTTCCTGGTCGAAGCCCTGTCCACGGCCGCCGAGGCCGGGGCGACGACGCTGAACGTGCCCGACACGGTCGGCTACGCCACGCCGGAAGAAATCTTCGCCCTGTTCCAGATGCTGACCAGGAAGGTCAGCAAGGCCTCCGAAGTGATCTTCTCGGCCCATTGCCATGACGATCTGGGCATGGCGGTCGCCAACTCGCTCGCCGCGGTGCGCGGCGGCGCGCGCCAGATCGAGTGCGCCGTCAACGGCATCGGCGAGCGGGCGGGCAATTGCGCGCTGGAGGACGCGGTGATGGCGCTGAAGACGCGCCGCGACGCCTTCGGCCTGTCCACCAATATCGACACCACCAAGATCATGGCGGCGAGCCGCACCCTGTCGCAGGTCACCAACACCCATACCCCGCGGAACAAGGCGATCGTCGGCGCCAACGCCTTCGCCCATGAAAGCGGCATCCATCAGCATGGCGTTCTGAAACACCGCGAGACCTATGAGATCATGCGCCCTGAAGATGTGGGCCTTCAGTCCAACCAGATCGTGCTGGGCAAGCATTCGGGCAAGCACGCCCTGAAAGCGCGCGCCGCCGAGCTGGGGTATGCGCTCGACGGCGAGTTGCTGAACGCGGCCTTCACTCGGTTCAAGACCGTCGCCGACGAGGTGGGGCTGGTGGACGCCGCGCGCCTGACGGCGATCCTCACCGATGAGACGGGCGAGCCGGACTGGCGCCTGACCCGGCTTGAGATTCGGTCTCTCGCCGCCGCCAACGCCCATCCGGTCGCCCGGGTGGAGCTGGAGCACCGCACGCGAGGCCGCATGAGCGATCTCGCCAGCGCGCCCGGCGCCATGGACGCGGCCTACACCGCGATCAGCCAGATGATGGATGCGCCGGCCTCGGTCGAGGATATCGACATGCAATACGTCGCCGCCGAACCCGGTCCCGAAGGCGACCAGAGCGCCGACGTGCTGGTGGAGCTGAAAGCCAAGGTCTTCGGCGAGATTTTCACCGGCCGGGCGCGCGCCCGCGACATCATCCCCGCCTGCGCCTCGGCCTATGTCGACGCGCTCAACAACGCCCTCGCCGTGCGCCGCCGCCGCGCGCGTGAAGCCGAAGCCGCGGCCTGAAGGAGACACGCATGGCCATCACCGAAGCGAAATACATCTGGCGAAACGGGAAGATCATTCCCTGGGCCGAGGCTCAGGTGCACGTGCTCAGCCACGCCCTGCATTACGGCACCTCCATGTTCGAGGGGATCCGCGTCTACGCCACGCCGCAGGGTCCGGCCGTCTTCCGTTTGAGGGAGCATGTGCGCCGGATGATCGATTCCGCGCGCATCTATTCGCTCGACCTGCCCTTTGACGAGGACGCGCTGGTCACCGCCTGCAAGGCGATCGTCGGCGCCAACGAGCTCGGCTCGGCCTATATCCGGCCCATCGCCTTCATCGGCTACGGCTCCATTGGCGTGGTTCCGGCCAAGGACACGCCCATCGAGGTGATGATCGCGGCCTTTCCCTGGGGCGCCTATCTGGGCGAGACCGCCCGCGCGCAGGGCGTGGACGTGTGCGTCTCCAGCTGGAACCGTATGGCGCCGAACACCGCGCCCACGGGCGCGAAGGCGGGAGGAAACTACCTCTCCAGCTATCTCATCAGCCGCGAAGCCAAGTCGCGTGGTTACGCGGAGGGCATCGGGCTGGATGTGGACGGGCGCCTGTCCGAAGGCGCGGGCGAGAATTTGTTCCTGGTTCACAACGGCCGTCTGATCACCCCGCCGGCCGCCAGCTCGATCCTGCAGGGCATCACCCGGGACAGCGTGATCCGGCTTGCGAAAGAAGAGGGCATCGAAGTCGTCGAACAGGCCCTGCCGCGCGAGATGCTTTATCTGTGCGACGAGGCTTTCTTCACCGGCACCGCGGCCGAGATAACGCCCATCCGCTCGGTGGACGACAAGCCCACGCGGGCCAAAGGCGCAGGACCGATCACGCGCCTGATCCAGGACAAGTTCTTCGGCCTGTTCGACGGGACGACCGAGGATCGCTGGGGCTGGCTGGATTACGTGCATGAGGCGGGCGCCGAGCAGGGATGTCCTCCCCCGCTTGCGGGGGAGGTGTCCGCGAAGCGGACGGAGGGGGGAGCGCCGCCCCTTAGCGAAGTCAGGCCCGTCTCCGAGGACCCCGCCGCCCCCTCCGGTCCCTTCGGGACCCCCACCCCCGCAGGCGGGGGAGGACAGAAACACCCCCGCGCCAGAGCGAGCTGACACCATGACCCGCACCCTGTTCGACAAGATCTGGGACGCCCACCAGGCGGTCGCCGAAACCAAGGCCGCGCCGGGGGTCCTGTATATCGACCTGCACCTGATCCATGAGGTGACGAGCCCGCAGGCCTTCGCGGCCATCGAGGCGCGCGGCCTCGCCGTGCGCCGGCCGGAGAAGACCTTCGCGACGCTGGATCACGCCACGCCCACGACGCCGCGTGCGCCGGGAGCGCGGCCGGTCTACGCCACGAGCGCGGCGGAAAATCAGGTCCGCACGCTGGAGGATAATTGCCGCCGGCACGGCATCCGGCTCGCCGGCTGGGACAGCGAGGACCGCGGCATCGTCCATGTCATCGGGCCGGAGCTGGGCCTCACCCAGCCGGGCATGACCATCGTGTGCGGCGACAGCCATACCGCCACCCATGGCGCGTTCGGCGCGCTCGCCTTCGGCATCGGCACCACGGAGGTGGGCCATGTGCTGGCGACGCAATGCCTGTTGCAGCGAAAGCCGAAGACCATGCGCGTCACCGTGGACGGCGAACTGCGCGCGGGGGTTTCGGCGAAGGATCTGATCCTCGCGATCATCGCCGAGCTGGGCGCGGGCGGGGCGGCCGGTCATGTGATCGAGTACGCCGGCACGGCCATCGAGGCGCTGTCCATGGAGGAGCGCATGACGGTTTGCAACATGTCCATCGAGGCTGGCGCGCGCGCCGGTTTGATCGCGCCCGATGAAGTGACCGTCGACTATCTGCGCGGCCGCAAATACGCGCCCAAGGGCGCGGCCTTCGAGGCCGCCCGCAAGCGCTGGGCCCAGCTGAAGACCGACAAGGACGCCCGGTTCGACGCCGAGGTGCGCATCGACGGCGCGAAAATCGCGCCCATGGTCACCTGGGGCGACAGCCCGGACATGGCCGCGCCGGTGGATTCAACGCCGCCCAAACCCAGCGGGCCGGAAACCGAGCGCGCGCTCTCCTATATCGGCTTCAAACCCGGCGAGGCGCTTCTGGGCGAGACCATCGACGCGGTCTTCATCGGCTCGTGCACCAATGCGCGCCTGTCCGATCTGCGCGAAGCCGCCGCGGTGATGGCCGGGCGCCATGTGAAGGCCGGCGTGCGCATGCTGGTGGTCCCCGGCTCGGAGGCCGTGAAGCGCGCCGCAGAGGCCGAAGGCCTCGACGCCATCTTCACTACGGCAGGAGCCGAATGGCGCGAGCCGGGCTGCTCCATGTGCATCGCCATGAACGGCGATGCGGGCCGGCCGGGCGAGCGCATCGTCTCCACCTCCAACCGCAATTTCGCCGGGCGGCAGGGCAAGGGCGTGCGCACCGTGCTCGCCAGCCCCGCCACCGCCGCGGCCTCGGCCGTCGCCGGCGCCATTGCCGATCCGCGCCGCATTCTGGAGGCGAGCCATGCTCAGTGAGCCGATCACCCGCATCAAGAGCCGAACGTTCGTCCTGCGCGAAGCCAATATCGACACCGACCAGATCATCCCCGCCCGGTTTCTGACCACAACGGGGCGGGAGTCGCTGGCCGAGGCCTGCTTTGCAGACTGGCGCTACACCGAGGCCGGCAATCCGGCGAACCATCCGCTGAACACGCTGGACACCGGCCATAGCGCGATCCTCGTCGCCGGTGATAATTTCGGCTGCGGCTCCTCGCGCGAGCATGCGCCCTGGGCCTTGAAAGACTTCGGCTTCAAGGCCGTGGTCACCAGCCGGGCCGCCGACATCTTCAAGTCCAACGCGCTCAAAAACGGGCTTGTGATCTGCGAGATCGACGAAGCCGCCCACGCCGCATTGATGGACCGGCCCGGCGTGGAGATGGAGATCGACGTGGAGGCCGGGACGATCCGCGCCGGCGACATCGAAGCGCGTTTCACTCTCGAGGCGTTCGCGCGCACCTGCCTATTGGAGGGCGTCGATCCGCTGGGCTTCATCCTGTCGAAGGCTGACCAGATCGCCGCCTACGAGGCGCGGGGGTGACGCGCACCCTCCTAATGCTGCCCGGCGACGGGATCGGACCGGAGGTCGCCGCGGCGGCGAAGCTCTGCCTTGAAGCCGTCGCCGCCGCGGAGGGTCTCGACCTCGCCTTCGATGACGCCCCGTTCGGCGGCGCCGGGATCGACGCGTGCGGATCGCCGCTGCCCGGCGAGACGCTGGCCAAGGCGAAGGCCGCCGACGCGATCTTTCTCGGCGCGGTGGGCGGGCCGAAATGGGACGAGGCGCCGGAGCGGCCGGAGAAAGGATTGCTGGGGCTTAGAAAGGCGCTGGGCCTGTTCGCCAATCTGAGGCCCGTGAAGGTGTTCGACGGGCTCGAACATCTCTCGCCGCTCAAAGAGGAGCGGGTCACCGGCGCGGACGTGCTGATCGTGCGCGAGCTCACCGGCGGGCTTTATTTCGGCGAAAAGCGCGAGGGCGTGACCGAAGCCTTCGACGGCTGCGCGTACACCGCTGAGGAGGTCGAGCGCATCGCGCGGATCGCCTTCGACGCCGCCGCCGGGCGCAAAAGCCGGCTCACCAGCGTCGACAAGGCGAACGTGCTCGCCACCTCGCGGCTCTGGCGTCGCACGGTGGAGCGGCTGCGCTCCGAATACGCCGACGTCTCGGTCGATCACCTGTACGTGGACGCCGCCGCCATGGCGTTGGTCACCGGGCCGGCGCGCTTTGACGTCATCCTCACCGAGAATTTGTTCGGCGATATTCTCTCCGACGAAGCGGCGGTGATCTCCGGCTCCATCGGATTGCTGGGCAGCGCGAGCCTCGGGCTCACCGGTCCCGGCCTGTTCGAACCCATCCATGGCTCCGCGCCGGACATCGCAGGGCGAGGGATCGCCAATCCCTCAGGCGCCATCGCCAGCGCGGCCATGCTGCTGCGTCACGGTCTGGGCGAGACGGCGGCGGCCGACCGGCTCGATGCGGCGCTGGAGGCTGAGCTTCGAGACGGCGAACGCCCCGCGGATCTCGGCGGAAGCGCCAGGACGATGGCGTTCGCGGAGAAGGTCGCCGAGCGTGCCGGGCGGGTGCGGGCGGCGGCGTAGGCTTGTTCTGCACGAGGTCCCGGATCGGCGCCGCGAGCTTAGCTCGCGGCTTGTCCGGGAATTCAAACTCCACATTCAAACGTGCTGAATTCCCGGCCAAGGGCGAAGCCCGCCGAGCCGGGACCTCTTGCAGGATTTAGCGTCCGTTTCACCTTGATCGGAAACTGCGCATTTGCGCAGCGCCATCATCCGGCGTATCGCGTTTATTCAACTCTCGCCGCTTCCGGACCTTCTCCATGACCTACTGCGTCGGCCTGCGCCTGGATCAGGGCCTGGTCTTCATGTCCGACACCCGCACCAACGCCGGCGTCGACAACATCTTCACCTTCCGCAAGATGTTCACCTTCGAAGAGCCGCGCGAGCGGGTGATCACCCTGATGACGGCGGGCAATCTGGCGACCACCCAGGCGGTGGTGAGCCTCTTGCGCGAGCGCGTCGCGGCGCAAGCCTCGCGCGATCACAGCGTCATGCGCGCGCCGACGATGTTCCAGGTCGCCAAGATCGTGGGCGCCACCTTGCGCGAGGTCGTCGAGAGCCAGACCGCCAAGGGCCCGGAAAGCGACGCCGTGTTCAGCGCCACGGTGATCGTGGGCGGGCAGATCGAAGGGTCCGAGCCGCGCCTGTTCCTGGTCTATCCCGAAGGCAATTTCATCGAAGCCAGCGACGAAAACCCGTTCTTCCAGATCGGCGAGACCAAGTACGGCCGGCCGATCCTGCTACGCGGCTATCGCAAGGACATGAGTTTCGAGCAGGCGGTGAAGCTCCTGCTTCTCTCCTTCGACTCCACGCTCAAGGCCAATCTCTCCGTCGGCATGCCGCTGGATCTGCAGACCTATGCCCGGGACTCCTTCAAGGCCGGCCGCGAGAAACGGTTCGAGCCGGACGATTCCTACTTCACCTATCTCTCGCGCGGCTGGGGCGACGCGCTGAACAGCGCCATCAACTCGCTGGATGATTTCAGGTTTGAGGGGGGCTAAGCCGCCCACGGGTCTATCAGATCAACCCCGCAGCCCTTAAAATCGCGCACATTGCGCGTCGCCAGCGCAGCATGATGCGCCACGGCGATTGCGGCGATCTGGCCGTCGAAACTGCTGATCGGCCGACCCGCGGCGCGTCGGCCTGCGGCGATCGCCGCGTAGGCGTCCGCCGCGGCGCTGTCGAAGGCCAGGATCTGGCCGTTGAACGTCTCGCCGAGCACCTGTGCGAGCAAATCAGCAAGAGCGGCCTTGCGGCGGCCTTCGGGCAGTATGGCGACGCCGTACAGCAGCTCGGCTTCGCTTACCGTGCTAAGGAACAGCCGGTCGCCATCCTGCGCGTCGAGCCAGTCGGTTACGCCGGGGTCCGGCCGCTCGCGGAGGACTTCCGAGATCACATTCGTGTCGAGCAGGATCATCACCGCTTAGTCGAACCGGATCGGATCGCGCATCGGCGTGCGCTCTGGAAGCTCAAGATCGACGCCGCCGCCGGCCGCTTCCACCTGAGCCCGGATTTCGGTTGCGAGATTGCGTCGCGGAGCTTCTTTCCCAACCGCTTCGCGCAGGATTCGCCGCACCTCCTCCTCCATGGACCAGCCGTGTTCGGCCGCGCGAATGCGCAGCCGGCGCTTGGTCGCCTCGTCGAGATTACGGATCGTGATGCTGGCCATGGTCCCAAACTTCAATGTATATGATGGCGATGATATCATTGCTAGCATCCGGGCTCAAGACGTGCCCAGCCAATGCTATCTCTAGCGAGGCTGGGGCGACGCGCTGAACAACGCGATCAACTCGCTGGACGATTTCAGGCTTGAGGGGAGTGATCGTTTTTAAGTAGGCCCGTGGTCTTGGTGTCTCGGTCAGCTAGCGCCCGTAAACGCGCGAATTTCACGGGTTGTCCAGAACCTTAGGCGTACGCATAATTATAAGCTGTCTATCTGCAGGCGAATTACAAGGGTCTTGAGTTGCATCCACTAAGCAAGGTCGGCGTTAAAATTTCCGGGTTTAAATCTTTTTATGAAGATGGAATAGAAATACAGAAATTCGAACCCATAAATATAATAATTGGAAAAAATAATGCAGGAAAGTCAAGCGTAATTTCTGCTTTAAATTCCCTAACGGGTCCGAAAAGCTTTCTGTCGCGTGATTACCATTTAAATGATGTTGATTTTAACGCTATATTGTTCAGGGAAATTGACGAGCCTTTAGTGCGACAATTTTTCCCTGAGAGCACTTGCGGCGGAGGTATACCCGGTAACTCGTGGTGGAGTTATGGCAAAAATCTCATTGGCGGAAAACTTGAGCAGTCAGTTAACGCCGGTGGTGTTGTCTCGAACGAGCGTGTGCATCCGCCAGTCGGCACACACATAGGTTATCTAGATGAAGCAGCGCGAGTGCTGTCGAAGGTTTCCAATCCATTTTCTAAGCTAAATTTTTTGCGAGTTGCTGCCGAGCGAGACGTGCTTCCTGAGGCGGAATCCGCGCCCAACCCAATCGCATCGAACGGCAGCGGGACCACGAATTTGATTCGCGCATTTATAAACCGCGCAGATCTGCCACGAGATCTTGTGCAGCGTGATTTAATTGAGGACTTAAATGAAATCTACAAAGGCGATGCAAAGTTTGGAGAAATACTTGCACAGCAAATTGACGAAAACGGAAAATGGGAAATATTTTTGGATGATTACAGGCATCAAGATATTCCACTGTCTCAAACCGGAAGTGGTCTAAAGACAATAATTATCATTTTAAGCATACTGCATTTATCATCTGAACTTAGAAATATTGATTGGGATAATGTTGTTTTTTGCATTGAGGAGCCGGAAAATAACTTGCACCCAGCATTACTACGAAAGCTCTTGAATTATCTTGCTAGAAGGCGTGAGGAGCTTGGTTTTGCCCTGATTATAACAAGTCATTCCGCATCCTGTATCGACTGGGCGTCCAAGCGGGATGACTCTCAGGTGATTCATGTTCGGTCTTGTAATCTCAAATCTGAAGCGAGAATCGCTTTAGGATATTCTAGTAATAAGGCAATAATTACAGAATTGGATTTTCGCGCATCAGATGTACTTCAAGCGAATTGTGTGATCTGGGTCGAAGGGCCATCTGATCGAATTTATTTAAATGAATGGATTAGGCAATTCTCCGACTTAGATATTGTTGAGGGTGCGCATTATTCAATCATGTTTTACGGCGGTCGCTTGCTGTCTCATCTTGATGCATTGCCGCCTGGCGAGGCGAGGGACAGAATTTCATTGTTGTCGATCAACTCGAACGTCGCGGTCATTATCGATAGCGATCGGAAGCTTGCGAAATCTAAAAATAGAAAACCTAGGATGAATATAAACGAGACAAAGCGCAGAATAAAGCAAGAGGTTGAGGGGGTTGATGGCTTCGTATGGGTAACCGAAGGGAAGGAAATAGAAAATTACATTCCGGCGGATTGGTTGAAATCTGAGTACGGAGTATCAGTTCGTACGAAATATGATGACGTGCCAAAGCTCGTTACCAAGGCGCTTAATCGTTCCCACCCAGATAAGATCTCTTTGGCGAACTCGATTCAAAGAAACACCTCTATAGACTGGTTGAAGGGTTCTCACGATTTGCCGCAGCGTATGAATGAAATGCTATCCTTTATAAAGCGTTCAAACTCCCTCTAAAGTGCGGCAAAAGAAAAACCCCGCCGGCTCACACCGGCGGGGCTCTTCATGTCAGGCGCTGGTACGAGCCTAGAACCGCTCGATCGCCACGGCCGTGGCTTCGCCGCCGCCGATGCAGAGGGAGGCGACGCCTTTTTTGACGTCCTTCCGCTCCATGGCGGAGATCAGCGTGGTCATGATGCGCGCGCCCGAGGCGCCGATCGGGTGGCCCAGCGCGCAGGCGCCGCCATGGATGTTGATGACGTCGTGGGCCAGGCCCAGCTCCTTCATGGCGATCATCGGGACCACCGCGAAGGCTTCGTTGATCTCCCACAGATCCACGTCCTTCACCTGCCAGCCGGCTTTCTCCAGCACCTTGCGCATGGCGGGCACCGGGGCGGTGGTGAAATAGGCGGGCTCATGGGCGTGGGCGGCGGTGGCGGTGATCTTCGCCAGCGGTTTCAGCCCGCGGCGCTCGGCCTCGGACAGGCGCATCATCACCAGCGCGGCCGCGCCGTCTGAGATCGCCGAGGCGTTCGCCGCCGTCACGGTGCCGTCGGGGCTGAAGGCCGGGCGCAGGGACGGGATCTTCTCCGGCTTGGCGCGGCGGGGCAGCTCGTCGGTGTCCACCACCGTCTCGCCCTTGCGGTCCTTGATGGTGACCGGCGCGATCTCGCGCTTGAAGGCGCCGCTTTCGGTGGCCTTGATCGCCCGGTTCAGCGTCTCGATGGCGTAGGCGTCCTGGTCTTCGCGGGTGAACTGGTTCTCCCGCGCGATCATGTCGGCGTAGACGCCCATGGCCTTTTTCTCATAGGCGTCTTCAAGCCCGTCCTGGGCCATGTGGTCCTTCACCGTATCGTGGCCGTATTTGAAGCCGGTGCGGTGGTTGGGCAGGAGGTGCGGAGCGTTGGTCATGGACTCCATGCCGCCGGCCACGACGACGCTGGCGTCGCCCGCCGCGATGGAGGAGCGGCCCATGATCGCCGCCTGCATGCCCGAGCCGCACATCTTGTTCAGCGTCGTGGCTTCGACCGATTTGGGAAGCCCGGCCTTGATGGCGGATTGGCGCGCCGGCGCCTGGCCCTGACCGGCGCCGAGCACGTTGCCCATATAGATCAGGTCCACGTCCTCGCCCGCCACGCCGGCTTCGGCGAGGGCGGCCTTCACCGCCTCGGCGCCCAGCTCGTTGGCCGACAGCGCGGACAGCTCGCCCAATAGCCCGCCCATGGGGGTGCGCGCCATGCCGACGATGACGATCGGATCTTCAGTTGCCATGGTCCGTCTCCTTGATGTCTCTTGTGGCGGACCGGACGGTCCGCTCGGATTTGGCGCCAGATGAGACCCTTCTATCGCACTGCGTCAAGTCTGCTCGCGCGTGCAGCATCAAGGCTCGCCACGCCGCCGCGTGCGCGCGACTGGGTCGAAGCCCTTGGCGCGCTGACGCTTCTCGCCATGGCGGGGGCCGGTCTCGCGCTCGGGACGCAGGCGCTGCAATACGATGTCACGTTCGCAGCCGCGCGCGCCGAACCGGGCCGGCTGGCGCTGATCGCGCTTATTGCGGTCCTGGTCCCCGCCCTGGGCGAGGAGCTGGTCTTCCGGGGTCTCGCCCAGCCGGCGCGCCCGGACACCGCGGCCGCCTGGGCGGTCTCGGGCTTAAGCCTCGCCGGGTTCATCCTCTGGCATCCGGCGCAGGTCCGGCTGGGTCTGCCGAGCGCGCAAGCCGTGTTCCTCGAGCCGGGCTTCCTCGCGATGGCGGGGCTGCTCGGTCTCGTCTGCACCGCGCTCGTGCATCGCTCGGAAAGCCTGTGGACGGCGGTGGTGGTGCACTGGTTGGTGGTTGTGGCGTGGAAGGCGGGCGCTTGACCCGCCTCTCGAACACGATTGACATGCAACCTCAGCTAAGGAGGCTGTATGGATAATCGACCTAGCTTCGCTTTTTCGGCATCGCTTGTCGCGGGCCTGGCTTGTCGTTTGGCGCCGCGGGCGTCTTTTATCTTCTAGAGCGCCGTTTTCTATATCGCCCCAGCCTGAAATATCGCCGGATGCCTGCGATGGTCGCTCGAGTAATCGGTTTATATTATAAGGACATCGCGAGATCCGTGAAACCGAGAACGATTCAATGGCATCATCAGCGGATCGAGAAAATCACTGAATATCTCAGCATAACCATCCGAGAAAACCTGAAGGGTGATCGATTCCAAATTTCGTTCTTTGTCCCAACTAGTGAGCAGGCGCTAAAGAGTATCTGCGCGCATGCGTCGGACGCACAAAATGTGCACTCTCACGCACTTCAGAAAGAAATTCCAACGGGTCAGGGATTTGTCGGCGCAGCTTACGAAACTTGTGCCCCTCAAGCGGGGAATGGCGGGCTGCGGTGGAATTTTCAGCGCGATCACCGATTGCGCATTGCTAGTTGGGACACGAAGGACCACGATAAAAAGCGGTCCTATCTGGCGCTTCCGGTGATTGAGCTACTCCCCGGAATTCGGACGCTGACGGAAGCTACGATATGGGCTCTGCTGATCTTCGACGACGAGGAGATCGCAGATGTCGAAACGCAAGCAGCATTCGGCGGAGTTCAAGGCCAAGGTGG
>JBNPED010000011.1:0-59376 GCA_051117435.1 Oceanicaulis sp.
GAAAAAATCTCGCAAAATCAGCAGCCTGAAGATTTGGTGGTAAAATCAGCGGCATGTGTGCCCGGAAAAATTCTTTTCGAAAGCAATATCAAGCTCCTAGCCGTCGAGCTGGTAATCGAGTGGGAGTAGGGGGCTCGCTTGTCTTGGACCATTAGTTGGTCCAAAGTGAGTCGATCACTTGGAGCGCCCCATGGAAATCCCCGTCAGCGACGCCAAGGCCAAACTCACCGAGCTGGTGCGCCGCGCCGAGGCGGGTGAGGAGATCGTGCTGACCCGCAACGGCAGAATTGTCGCGCGGATCGAGGCGGCGAGGCCGGCGGTGGACAAGGCGCGGCGGGCTGAGCTGATCGCCAAGGTTCGCGAGGATGCGCGCCGCGTGCGCACCCAAGGCCCGGACTCTGCGCGCAGCCAAGACTTTCTTTATGACGAGCACGGTCTTCCGAAGTGATCGCCGTGGATACGTCCGCTTTGCTGGCGATCTTGCTCGGCGAGCCGGAAGCCGACGCCTTCGCCGCAACCCTTGCGGAGGCTGATGCGCTTGTAATCTCCGCCGGAACGGTTGCGGAGGCCTTGATTGTCGCGGAACGCCGCGGGCTGGGCCCGCAAATGTGCGACCTCCTTCATGTTCTCAGCATGGAGGTCGCTCCAGTAACCGCCGCCGTCGCCGCAGACATCGGCGAAGCTTACGGGCGTTGGGGGAAGGGCGGGCACCCGGCCGGGCTGAACCTCGGCGACTGTTTCGCATACGCGCTCGCCTCCGCGAGGGGAATGCCGCTCCTGTTCAAAGGCCGCGATTTTGCGCAGACAGATCTGGCGCCGGCGCATTGATGTTCGGGTCGCCGCAGCGATCCCTAACGCCGATAAGGACACCCATGACCTCTGACCGCCTCGACCAACTCGAAATGCACGTCGCCGAGCAGGATCGTGTGATCGAGGACCTGTCCGAGGCGCTGGCGCTGCAGCAGAAGGACATCGAGCGGCTGAAAGCCCGGCTCATGGCGTCCGACGCCCGCCTCGCGGAACTGGCGGCCGGCGCGCCGCCGGCGCCGGGCGAGAAGCCGCCGCATTACTGATTTCGCGCCGCTTGCCCAAACGCGGCGGCGGTGGCAGCGTCACGGCGTAACCTGCGGAGAGGTGAAAGATGCGTGCTTTGCTGCTTGTGCTTCTGCCGGTCCTATTGTGCGCGGCCTGCGGTCCGACTGGGTATGTCCAGCGCAAGGATCGGGTTTACTGGGCGTCCTATCCGGGCAGCTCCGCCTTCCCGACGCTGGAGCGCGTCGAACGCGAGATCGAAGCGGACCCGGCGACGTTCCGAGTCGAACCTTTTAGGGACTGGGCCTCCGATCATGCGCTGGCCTATTACGAGGGGCGCACGATCGGCGCTGTCGATCAAGCCAGTTTCGCGGCGCGCAGCAAGGCGCTCGCCGCCGACCGCGACACCGTCTGGCTCTATGGCGAGCCGGTTCCCGGCGCCGATCCGGCGAGCTTCCGCCGGCTCGCTCCCCCCTATGCGATCGACGCCCGCAACGCCTATTCCGGCCGCCTGCGGATCGAGGTGTGCGATCTTCCAAGCTTCAGAGTCGTCGGCGAAGGGATCGACTCCTTTGGGATCGACGATCAATGCGTATTCGCCGGCACCTTCAGGGTCCCTGTCGAAGACAGTGCGAGTTTCGAGCTGCTCGGCGCGGGTTATGCGGGCGACGTCATCGCGGTCTACTGGCGCCAGCACAGGATCGAGGGTGCCGATCAGGACACCTTCCATGTTCCAGCCGGCATGCGCTATGGCGTCGATAAGAGCGGGTGCTGGAACGGAACGCGCCCGCAGCCGTGCCTGAATTGACTGGCCACGGAAGAGACGCGACGGCCATCCGGCGTCTCGGCCCTGACGATCTCGCGGCCATGCGCGCTCTGAACGCGCTCTTCGCCGAAGCTTTCGAAGACGCGGCCGCCTATCTCGGCGCGCCGCCCGACGACGCCTATCTTTCGGCGCTGCTGGCGAAGCCGCGCGTGATCGCGCTCGCCGCGTTCGACGGCTCGGACGTGATCGGCGGCCTCGTCGCCTACACGCTCGACAAGCTCGAGCAGGCGCGGGCCGAGGTCTATATCTACGACCTCGCGGTCGCTGAGACCCATCGGCGCCAGGGCGTCGCGACGGCGCTGATCGACGCGCTCAAGCCGATCGCGCGTCAGGCCGGCGCATGGGCGATTTTCGTGCAGGCCGACTACGCCGACCCGCCGGCGGTCGCGCTCTACGACAGGCTCGGCGTGCGCGAGGCCGTGCTTCATTTCGACATCTCGCCGGACCCCTGAGGCAGGCGCCGCGGCCCGACCGATGTCTTGACATGCGCCTCACATGAAAACATGTTCTGCACATGAACAAGCACATCCAGATCCGCGAAGTGCCCGACGAGACCCACCGCGCGCTGAAGGCGCGCGCGGCCGCGGAGGGCTTGAGCATGAGCGACTATCTCAAGCGCATGATCGAGCGTGAGCTGAAGCGGCCGGACTGGGCCGCCATGGTCCAGCGCATGGACGCCATGGAGCCGATCGCGATCAGCGGCGAAGATATCGTCCGTGCGATCCGTGAAGAGCGCGACGGCCGGTGATCGTCATCGACGCATCGGTCGGGATCGACTTGTTTATTCGTAGCGATGCTGCGGTGGCGATCCGCAATCGTATCGACCGAGCTGGGCGGGCCATGGCCGCACCGGAGGTGTTTGACCTCGAAATCCTCCAGACGCTCCGGCGCTTCGAGCGCAATCGCCTGATTACGCCGGAGCGCTCGGCGAGGGCGCTGGATGTGTTCCGCCACGCTCCGATCGAACGGTATACTCACCGCCTGCTCGCTGCGCGCATCTGGGCTCTGCGCGAAAATCTCACCGCATACGACGCGGCCTATTTCGCGCTGTCGGAGGCGCTGGAGGCGCCGCTTTGGACGCGCGACGCCAAGTTCGCCGGCGTTCCTGGCCACGGCGCGCAAGTGGAGATCCTCTAACCCGCGCCCGCCCCGCGGCGTTGCGCCGCTCATGGCGGCATGCCTTCAACGCTTTGCCAGCCGCGCTGTTTGTACTAGTTTTGTTCCGCATTCGCCACGCGGACGAAACCCATGGCCAAGACCCTCATCCAGAAGCTCTCCATCCTCGCTGACGCGGCGAAATACGATGCGTCCTGCGCCTCGTCGGGCTCGGCGAAACGCCATTCGTTGGGCACGGGGGGGATCGGGTCCACCGAAGGCATGGGCATTTGCCACGCCTACGCGCCGGACGGGCGATGCATCTCGCTTCTGAAAATCCTGCTGACTAATTTCTGCATCTACGACTGCCGGTACTGCGTGAACCGGGCGAGCTCGAACGTGGAGCGCGCGCGGTTCTCGCCGGCCGAGGTGGTCCGGCTGACGCTGGATTTCTACAAGCGCAACTATATCGAGGGGCTGTTCCTCTCCTCCGGCATCATCCGCTCGCCCGACTACACGATGGAGCAGCTCGTCGAGGTCGCCCGCAGCCTTCGCGAGGACCATCTGTTTCGCGGCTATATCCACCTGAAAACCATCCCCGAAGCCGATCCGCTTCTGATCGAGGCCGCGGGCCGGTACGCCGACCGTCTGTCGGTGAATATCGAGCTTCCAAGCCAGGAAAGCCTGAAAACCTATGCGCCGGAAAAGACCGAGCCGACGATCCGCAAGGCCATGGCCGATGTGAAGATTCGCCTCGACACTGTGAAGGGCGAGGCGAAGAGCCGGCTCATCAAGCGCGCCAAGGCGCCGCGCTTCGCACCGGGCGGGCAATCCACGCAGATGATCGTCGGCGCCGACGGTACGAACGACGCCGGCATCATCCGCAAAAGCTCCGATCTCTACGCCGCATACGCCCTGAAACGGGTGTACTTCTCCGCCTACAGCCCGATCCCGGACGCCAGCGCCGGCCTGCCGCCGATCCGACCGCCGCTCATGCGCGAGCACCGGCTTTATCAGGCCGACTGGATGGTGCGCTTCTACGGCTTCGACGCCGAGGAGGTGATCGGCGCCACGGATGGCGGCATGCTCGATCTCGACATCGATCCCAAGCTTGCCTGGGCGCTGCGCCATCGCGCCCTGTTTCCCCTGGACGTCAATCGGGCGAGCCGTGAGGATCTTCTGCGCGTGCCCGGTATGGGCCCGAAATCGGTGGACCGCATCCTCGCCGCGCGCCGTCACGGCCGGCTCCGCCTCGACGGCGTGCGCGCGATCGTGCGCTCCATGAAGCCGGTCCTGCCCTTCATCACCGCGGCCGACTATTCGCCGGGCGGGCTGACCGACAGCGAAACCCTGAAGGCCCGCTTCGCGCCGGCGCCGAAACAGGGCGATCTCTTCGCATGATCGAGATCACGCTTGGAAGCGAGACCGATTTCGACGGCTGGCGGGACGCGGCGCGGCGCCTGTGCGCGGCCGGCGCGACGCCGGGCGACGTGAGCTGGCGCACGCCGTCATCGCCGCCGAGCCTTCTGGGCGGCGATCCGGAGCCGGCGGCGCGCGCAGGCGTTCTGGTGCGCGCGCCGAAACGCTTCATCGATCTGGCGAAGAAGGCCGCGCATCTGCGTGACTCTGAGCGCTTCGCCCGGCTTTATGCGCTGCTGGTGAAGCTGCAGGACCGGTCCCATCTGCTCGACGATCCGGCCGATCCGGACGCCGCCTGGCTGTGGGCGGGCGACAAGTCGATCCGGCGCGACATTCACAAGATGCACGCCTTCGTGCGCTTCAAGGCGGCGGGAACAAGCGAGGCGGGGCGCGAGCGCTTCGCGGCCTGGTTCGAGCCCGAGCACCGCATCCTGGAGCTCGCCGCGCCCTTCTTCATGCGCCGCTTCGCAGGCATGGACTGGGTCATCGTCACGCCGGACGGCACGGCGGCCTGGGACGGGTCGCAGCTCGCCTTCGGTCAGGCCGGGACGCGCGCGGACGTGCCCGCGGAAGATGCGGTGGAGGATCAGTGGCGGACCTATTTCAAGTCCATCTTCAATCCCGCGCGGCTGAAGGTGCACGCCATGACCGCGGAGATGCCGAAGAAATACTGGAAGAACCTGCCCGAGGCCGCGCTAATCCCCGATCTCATCGCGGAGGCCGAAACCCGAAGCCGCGCCATGCAGGCCGCTGCGCCCACCGCGCCGAGCCGGCTCTCGCAACGCCTGATCGAGCGGCGCGCCGCGGACACGCGCGCCGACGCCATGGTCCCGGCGACGCTGGAGGAGGCCCGCGCCCAGGCCGCCCGCTGCGAACGCTGCCCGCTGCATTGCAACGCCAGCCAGACGGTGTTCGGAGAAGGCCCGCAGGAGGCGCGTCTGATGATCGTCGGCGAACAACCCGGCGACGCCGAGGACCTCGCCGGACGACTCTTTGTCGGGCCGGCGGGCCAGGTGCTCGACGGCGCGCTGAGAAGCGCCGGGATCGACCGGCGCGCGGCCTACCTCACCAATGCGGTCAAACACTTCAAATACGAGCGCCGCGGCAGGCGTCGCATTCACCAGCGCCCGACCTCGAGCGAAATCGACCAGTGCCGCTGGTGGCTCGATATCGAGCGCGATCTCGTCAAGCCGGAGATGACCATCGTGCTGGGCGCCAGCGCCGCGCGCGGGCTTCTGGGCGAGACGGTGAAGATCGCAGACGTGCGCGGCCGGGTGATCGAGGCGCGCGGCGGCCCGGCCCTGATCACCGTCCACCCCTCTTATCTCCTGCGCCTGCCCGATCCGGCTCGCCGGGCCGAGGAGGAGGCGCGTTTCGTCGAGGAATTGGCGAGCGCGCGAGGCGGCCTCGATGAGCGCGCCGCCCAAGGGGCGCCCAACACCGCCCGCGCCGTCCGCTAGGCCTCGAGCGCCCGCCTGACCTTCGGCAGGATCCGGCGGCTGACCGGAGCTTCTCCGGCGTGCTTCAAGATGAGGCGGCCTGAGCCGCCGGCGTCGCGTTCGAGCGCCGCGATTTCGTCGGTGTTGACGATGCAGGAGCGATGCACGCGCAGAAAACTCGCCGGGAGGCGGGCCTCCAGCTTCGCCAGGGCGCCGGTGTGCAGCATCGTGCGCCCGTCCTTGAAAACCACCTCCACATAGTCGTCGGCGGCGTTGAGACGGGCGATTTCGGCGGCGTTCGCGTAGTCGGTCCGCCCCGCAGAAACGAGCGCGATCTGAACCGGCTTGTCCCCCTGTTCGGCGCGGGCGAGGGCGGCGGCGAGCGCGTCGGCGCGCCGCGCCTCGGACAGGCGGGCGGCCCGCTCGGCGACGAAGCGGCGCGCCTCGCCGGCGATATTGACCAGGAGAAGGGCGGCGAGCGCGAAGAACACCGTTCGATCGAGAAGGCTCTGCGGTGCGATGAACGCGCTCGCCGCGACCGCCAGAAACCCGAACCCCCAGATGGCTGGAACGGCGGCGCGGGTGCGCACGGCGCTCCAGGCGGGCGGCGCGGCGGCGGCGGTTGCGCCGAAGAAAAGGCTGTATCCGGCCTTCTGGTCGAAGCCCGGCGCCAGGACCAGGGCGAGCAGCACAGCCGCCGCGAGCCCGGCGAGCAGCAGCCGATCGGCGATCCGCCGCCCGGGCGCGAACCGCATGACGCTCCAAAGCGTGACGATCGCGGCGAGCCCGGCCGCGCCGGCCGCCAGCGCGATCAAGCGAACATCGTGTATGGGGTAGGTGTAGGCGAAGAGCCCCCGCCCGGTCTCCGCCAGAAGTTGAAGGCCGGCGAACAGGGCGAGTGCGGCGAGCAGGCCCGGCTCCATCCGCCTTGGCGACAGGACCGTAAGGACGGCGAAATAGGCGAACGCCAGCGCGAAGACGCCGAACATGGCGAGCGAAGCCTGATAGCTTTGCAGTATCGGACGCCGCGGATCGCCATAGGGCCCCACGGCGAGCCTGTGGATCGGCGCGGTGAGCTCGATCAGGCTATGATGGCCGGAGGCCAGGAGCACGACCTGGTTCTCCCCCGCCCGCATCAGCTGGGCGGGCAGGAAAATCGCCGCGTCCATGCGTCCGGGCGTTTCCGCCTCCGCGCTGAAGGCCGGCGCGCCGTTGGCGCCGATTTCGGCTTCGTTCACCCAGGCGCGCGCCGCCATCTTGCCGGAGAGAAAGAGCGCGTACGGGCCCGAAAGCGGGTCCGGTGCGGCGTCCAGCTCGATCCGCGCCTCGATCCAGACCGTACGGTTCTGCGGGTTCGCCAGCCAATAGGGCGCCGTCTTGCATGCCGGCTCTGCAAACTCCGGCGGGCCGGCGTCGTCCGGCGCGGCCGGGCACACCCGCACGAGCGCGTTCGCCTCCCAGAGCTGAGCTTCGGCGGGCGGCGCGATCATGAACAGGGCCGATGCAAGCCCGAGAACGGCGAGGAAGCATTTCATGGCGCGAACCCTAGTCCCGCCCGCGCCGGATGTCGCGCCGTTCGCCGACCGCCGCGCGCCGCTCGCCGAACGAAAGCCGCCGCACGCCGATCCGCCCGTGCACGTCGAGGCCCGACCGCGCAACAACGGAGGTCGATAGTCCACGCCGATCAGGAGACCCATGATGATCCTCACCGCCCTTGCGTCCGCCGCCGCGCTCGGCGCCCAGCCGCTTCCCGGCGAAACGCCGATCGTCTTCACCGCCCAAAGCGGACAGACCGTCGAGGCCTGGCGCGGCGTGCTGGACGTGCCGGAGCACCGGGCAAATCCGCAGAGCCGGATGATCACCCTGTCCTATGTGCGCTTCCCGGCGACAGGCGGCGTGGAGGGTGATCCGATCGTCTACCTGGCCGGCGGACCGGGAGGGTCGGGTTCGCGCACCGCCGCCGGGCGACGCTTCGAGCTCTTCATGGCCATGCGCGAACACGGCGATGTAATCGCCTTCGACCAACGGGGCACGGGGGAGTCCACCGCGCTTCCCGACTGCCGCACGGATATCCGCGTCGCGGAAGACCGCCGGCTCGAGTCCGGTGAGTTGGCCGCGGCCTATCGCGCGGCGGCGCTGCAATGCCGGTCTTTCTGGGCCGGAGAGGGGATCGCGATCGAGGGCTACACGACTCTCGAAAGCGTCGCCGACCTCTCCGATCTGCGCGCGCATCTGGGTGCGCAGCGGCTTGACCTGTGGGGGATATCCTACGGGACGCATCTGGCGCTCGCCGCCATGAAGACGATCCCGGGCGAGCTCGATCAGATCATCCTCGCCAGCGCGGAAGGCCTTGATCAGACGGTGAAGCATCCCGCGCGCGCCGACGCCTTCTTCCAGCGGCTGGACGCCGCGGTTCAGACCCAGCCTGACGCCGCCGCGCTCTATGGCGACGTCCCCGCCCTGATGCGCCGGGTTCAGGCCCGACTCGCAACTGATCCGATCACTCTCACGCTGGAGGGAGCGGAGGGCGAGCCGGTGGCGTTTGTGTTCACCAGAGATCACATGCAGATGCTGTCGGGCTACGCCAGCGATCCCGAAAACGCCGTATGGCTCCTTCAGCTCTACAAGAGTCTTGATGACGGCGAGACCGGCCTGGCGCAGGCGCTCGCCCAACAGGTCTTCAATCCCGGCGAACCGATCACGCTGCGCGCCATGTCGACGGCCATGGACGTCGCCTCCGGGATCAGCGCGGAGCGGCGCGCGCAGGTCGACGCGGAGGCGCGGGAAAGCCTCGTCGGCGCGTATCTGAACTTTCCCATGCCTCAGCTTGCGGGCGTCTGGCCGGACATGGACCTGGGAGGGGCGTTTCGCGGACCGGTGACCTACGACCGGCCCGTGCTTCTGCTGACCGGAACGCTGGACGGGCGCACCTTCCCCGAAGGCCAGCGCGAAGCCGTTCGGGGCGTTCGCGATCTCACGGCCGTGACTGTGGTGAACGCGGGCCACAATCTCTTCATGACCAGCCCGGAGGTCGGCGCGGCGATGAACGCCTTCATGACCGGCGATCCCGTCCCCGCCGCCATCACCGTTTCGCTCCCGGACTTCACCGGCGGCTGATGCTGCGTCCGCCCCGCAACCGGGAGGCCCGGACCGGCGTTTTCAGCGTCCGGGCGAGTCCGGCGGCTGAGAGGACGGTCAATGAGCGCCATGTCGCGCCGCGAGGCGTTTGAGCACTATCTGCAATCGGAAGAGTTCACCTGCGTGGGCGCCAAGGCCGCCCTGGCGCAGGGCCAGTTGCGCCTGGTGGAGGCGGGGCCGATCGACAGCCCGATCCATGACGTCGCCGTGCGCAAGGCCGTGATCGAGTTCATCGCCGAGCTGGACCGCGACGGGCCGCAGCTTCAGTCGCTCGTGGTGCTGTTCGAAGGCCCCTGCGATCTGTGCGAGGTGCGCTTCGAGCAGCTGCTCTGGACGCGGCTTCAGTCGCTGCGGAACATGGACGTGGCCGCCGGCGAGGCTTGGGCCCAGGACGTGTCGCCGGATCCCAACTCCGCGCATTTCTCCATGTCCCTGGCCGGCGAGCCCTTTTTCGTGGTGGGTTTGCACAAGGCCTCGTCGCGCCCGGCGCGGCGCTTCGCCTATCCGGCCATGGTGTTCAACGCCCACCGCCAGTTCGAAGCGCTGCGCAAGGACGGGCGCTTTGAACGGATGAAGGCGATCATCCGCGACCGCGAACTGGCCGCCTACGCCTCGATCAACCCCATGCTCGCCGATTACGGCGAAGGGCGCGAAGCGGCGCAGTATTCCGGCCGCAGCGTCGGGTCCGACTGGTCGCCGCCCTTCGACCCCCACGCCGAGCGCGATGCGGAAAAAGAAGCGTCATGACCCATCGTATTCCCGCCCGGTCCGGAACCGCGTTCGAGCTGAAGCGCGGCCAGACCCTCACCGTGATTGATCCCGAGGGCGAGCAGGTGGCCGATCTGGTCGCCTATAACGCGGCGGATGTGCGCGAGCATGTCAGCTCGGGCCGGTCCATCGATTTCGCCGAGCGCCTGTTCCTGACCGCCGGCGACACGCTCTATTCCAACCGATCCAACGCCATGCTCCGGCTCGTGGAGGATGATGTGGGCCGGCACGATTTCACGCTGACGCCCTGTTCGAAGGCCACGTTCGAACGGCTCTATGACGATCATCCCATCCTGCCGGGATGCCAGGGCAATCTGGAGCAGGCGCTGGCGCCGTACGGCGTGTCGCCCGATCAGATTCCGATCGCTTTCAACGTCTTCATGCATGTGGCCTACGACCCCGAAACCGGCGCCTGCGCGGTGCTGCCGCCCAAGAGCAAACCCGGCGACCGGCTGGTGCTGCGCGCGGAGATGGATCTTGTCATCGGGCTGACCGCCTGTTCGGCGGACGGCTCCAATAACGGCCATTGCACCCCGATCGAGTACGAGGTGCGCTGACCGCCGCCTACTCTGCGGCCGGGAGGGCCGGCGCGTATTTCGGGCAGACGCCGCGGCACACGCCGTCATGGCTCCATTCCGGCGGCTTCCAGAGATAGGCGAGCCGGTCGGGGAGGCGATCCGCCGTCTTCATCTTCGCCCAGAGCTGCCTGAAGCCGGCGAACTGGGCGGTGAGCGGGTTGTTGTCGTAGACCGGCTCAACCAGGCCCACAACCGGCGGCTCTGCGTCGTCATAGGCTGCGAAACTGCCGAACATGCGGTCCCAAATGGTGAGGACCTGGGAATAATTGGTGTCGATATAGCGCGGCTGATTGGCGTGATGGACCTTGTGGATGCGCGGCGTGGCGAACACCCGCTCCATCCAGCCCAGATGCCCGATATAGCTGGCGTGGTTCGAGATCCCGTAAAGGCTTTTGACCACCATCACCGCGAAATACACCACCGGCGCCACGCCCAAAAGGGCGGCCGAAAGGCCCATCGCGCCCTGGAGCTTACCGTCCAGGAAAAAGCCGCGCGCGGCCGTGGTGTGGTTGAACTCGTTGGAGGAGTGGTGGATGGCGTGGAACGCCCAGAACAGGCCGGTTCGGTGGGCCAGCCGGTGCTCAGCGTAATAGGCGAGCTCATGGATCACGAACGCCAGCGGTATGGCGAGCCAGAGGCTGTCCAGGGTCGACAGGCGAGCCTGTTCATACAGCACCACATAGGCCGCCAGCGGCAACAGCCCGCCGAGCAAACTCCCCAGAACAGAGTTCATCAGATTGAGCCCGACCGAGCACAGCGCATCGCCGTCGTCGTATCGCGCGCCCTTGATGAAGGCGTAAGCGCGCTCGCCGAGCACCATCGAGAAATACCCGCCTGCGAGCCACCAGATCCCGTTCGGGCCGCCGAGCGTGTTCAGGACCGTGTCGAGCATGGGCGGTTCTCCTGCATGCGATGATGCAGAAGTATGGTGGGCGCGGCAAGTCCGGCCGAGGCGGCGCCGCGCCGACAGGATGTTTTACGATCGAGACCCGCGACCGGTCATCGGGACCAGGCCGCGAGGATCGTGTCGATCGGCAGGAAGAGGGTGCGGCCGCCGGGCGGAAACTCCAGAAAATCCGCATGACGCATGTAAAAGCGGCGCGCCTGGTCTGATTTGGCGTGCACCAGCACCGCCGCGACGCCGATGGCGGCGGCGGCCGATGCGCAGCGCTGAAACGCGTCGGCCAGAAGGTCGGCGCCGAGCCCCTGGCCTTGCTCGCGTCGATCCACCGCAAGGCGGGCGAGCAGGGCGACAGGCACGCTGTCGGGCGCATTGCGTCGAAGCCGGCCTGGCGCGTCGATGCGGTCGACCGCTCCGGCGGCGAGCGAGTAATACGCGCGGACCGCATCCGCGCGTGTCACGACATACGTGCGCGAGAACCGACTCTCATTGCGCAAGGCGCGTGTTTGAAGCCATTGGTCTAGCGCCGGTTCGCCGCACTGGAAGTCCGCCACGGCATGGTCCGCGCGAAGCGGATGCGGGGCGGCTAACGGCGCGCTCACCGCCGCCAGGCGGGCGTTCGGCCCATGAGAGCCTTGAGCTTTTCATCCGCCGGCGGCGGAGTTTCAAGCGCGCTTAGGAAAGCTCCGAACGCTTCGCCTTCAAGCGTCAACAGACGCTGATCGAGAAGCACCTCTTCCGCGGCGCGGCGCGCGGTTTCGGTCATGAACTCGGTGCGCGTCTTGCCGAGCGTTTCCGCCGCCGCGTCGATCAGCCGGCGCGAGCGTTCATCAAGCCGGAGATTGATGCTGGTC
Source organism: Oceanicaulis sp. (assembly GCA_051117435.1). Taxonomy (GTDB): domain Bacteria; phylum Pseudomonadota; class Alphaproteobacteria; order Caulobacterales; family Maricaulaceae; genus Oceanicaulis. The sequence goes on from JBNPED010000011.1 coordinate 12,051, forward strand.
TTCGTCGCAGAGGGGTGAGCGGGCGCCGTCATGAAACATCTCCTCACACCGGTGAAGGATGCGCCATCGTATTGACGTTGTCAATACGCATAGCCTTTCTAGAGCATTCGCCATTCCAGCCGTTCACCGGCGTGGAACGGCGTCACGTCGAGCCCGCTTGCGTCGATCTTTTGCGGCACGTCCAGGCCGGAGCGCTCCAGCGTCACGGCCCCATCGTTCAGCGGCAGGCCGTAGAAGCGGGGGCCGTGGAGACTCGCAAAGCCCTCGAGCTTGTCGAGCGCGTCCATCTCCTCAAACGTCTTGGCGTAGCTTTCAAGGGCGACAGGCGCGGAGAAGATGCCCGCACAGCCGCAGGCGCTCTCCTTGGCATGGCGCTCATGCGGCGCGGTGTCGGTGCCGAGGAAGAATTTCTCGCTGCCCGTGGTGATGATCTGGCGCAGAGCGTGCTTGTGCTTGGCCCGCTTGGCCACCGGCAGGCAGTACATGTGCGGGCGGATCCCGCCGACCAGCATGTCGTTGCGGTCAATGCGCAGATGATGGGCGGTGATCGTCGCGGCGACGTTCGACGGCGCGGCCTTCACGAACTCGACGCTGTCCTCGGTGGTGATGTGCTCCAGCACGATCTTCAGCGTGGGGAAGGTCTCGACGATCTTCGACAGGATGCGGTCGATGAACACCTTCTCCCGGTCGAAAATGTCGATGTCCGGGCTGACCACCTCGCCATGGATCAGAAGCGGCATGCCGATCTCGGCCATGCGTTCGAAGACGGGATAGACGTTGTTCACGTCCGTCACGCCGCTGGCCGAATTGGTGGTGGCGCCGGCCGGGTAGAGCTTCGCCGCCGTGAAGACGCCCTCGGCATGGCCGCGCGCCAGCTCTTCGGCGTCGATCGTATCGGTGAGATAGGCCGTCATCAGCGGCTCGAAATCACTGTCGGGACCGACAGCGGCCCGGATGCGGTCACGATACTCGGCGGCCTGCGCCACAGTTGTGATCGGGGGCACGAGGTTCGGCATGACGATGGCGCGCCGGAACTGGCGCGCGGTGTAGGGCGCGACGAGCTTCAGCATCTCCCCGTCGCGCAGATGCACGTGCCAGTCGTCGGGCCGGCGGATCGTCAAGGTCTCGGTCATGGGGTGTCTTCCGTCTAGGTCGCCGCCTATGTAACGCGTTTCGCGCCGCTCGCCAGCGGGGCCGGGCGCCGCAGGGCGCGCTTCAACCTCGTCATTCCCGCGAACGCGGGAACCCAGAGACCATAGAGACGCGGCGCGGGCAGGCTGGGTCCCCGCGTTCGCGCGGATGACGATCAGGATCGATCATCGCCCCCGCCCAAACCCCTTCAACCGCAGCGCATTGAGCACCACGCACACGCTGGAGGCCGCCATGGCCGCGCCGGCGAGGACGGGCGAGAGGAGCGGTCCGCCGAACGGCGCCAGCACGCCCATGGCCACCGGGATCAGCAGAATGTTGTAGCCGAACGCCCAGCCGAGATTCTGCTTGATGTTGGCGAGCGTCGCTTTCGACAGGGCGTGCGCCGTAACGACGCCGGCGAGGTCCTCGCCCATGAGCACCACATCGGCGCTTTCAATGGCGATGTCGGTTCCTGCGCCCATGGCGATCCCCACCTCGGCTTCAGCCAGGGCGGGCGCGTCGTTGATCCCGTCGCCGGCGAAGGCCACCGGGCCGCCAGAGCGCAGCGCCTTCACGGCGTCCGCCTTGTCGCCAGGCAGAGTTTCTGCGCGCACGTCGTCGATCTTCAGCTCAGCCGCCACGGCGTTCGCAGGCGCGCTCGCGTCGCCGGTCATCATGGCGGTGGAGAGCCCGGCGCGGTGCAGCGCGGCCACGGCCTCCTTCGCGCCCGGCTTGATCGGATCGGAAACGGCCATGACGGCGGCGAGCCGCCCGTCGACGGCGAGATAAAGCGGCGCACGGCCCTGGGCTTCGAGGGCCGCCGCCGTCTCGCGCAGCGCGGCGACGTCGACGTCGAGCCGGTCCATATGGCGCTTCGCGCCGATGGCGGCGGAGCGGCCCTGGACCGTGCCTGTCACGCCGAAACCTGACGGCGCGTCGAAATCGGAGACCGGGAACGGCGTGAGGCCGTTGTCTTTGGCCGCCTTCACCACGGCGCGCGCGATAGGATGCTCGGAGCGCGCTTCCAGGCTCGCCGCGATCGCCAGCGCCTCGCCGGCGTCGAAGCCCGGCGCCGGCGTCAGGTCGGTGAGGACGGGCTTGCCTTGCGTCAGCGTGCCGGTCTTGTCGAAGGCGACGGTGCGCACCCGGCTCAGGGTCTGCAGCGCGTCGCCGCGGCGGAACAGGACGCCCAGCTCTGCCGCGCGCCCCGTGCCGGTCATGATGGAGACCGGGGTCGCCAGCCCCATGGCGCAGGGGCAGGCGATGATCAGTACGGCCACCGCATTGATCACCGCCAGCGACAGCGACCCGCCGATGACCAGCCAGGCGAGGAAGGTGAGGGCGGCGAGCCCCATCACCACCGGCACGAAGACCGATGTGACCCGGTCCACAAGCTGCTGGATCGGAAGCTTGGCGCCCTGGGCCTCCTCCACCATGGCGACGATGCGCGCCAGCGCGGTGTCGGCGCCCACCGCGGTCGCCTTCATGTCCAGAGCGCCGGTCTGATTCACCGTGCCGCCGGTCAGGGTGTCGCCGTCGCGCTTGGCCGACGGGATCGGCTCGCCGGTGAGCATGCTTTCATCCACATGGCTCTCGCCCGCGATCACCACGCCGTCCACGGGGATCTGCTCGCCGGGGCGCACCTCGACGACGTCGCCGACCGCGACCGACTCGATGGCGCGCTCAACGATCTCGCCGCTCTCTAGGCGCACGCGCGCCGTCTTGGCCTGCAGCGACAGAAGCTTGCGGATGGCGTCGCCGGTCCGGCCCCGCGCGCGCGCCTCCAGAAAGCGGCCGAGCAGGATCAGCGTCACCACCATGGCGGAGGCTTCGAAATAGACGTGGGCCTGGCCCGCGGGGAAGAGGCCGGGCGCGACGGTCGCCACGAGCGAATAGCCCCACGCGGCCGACGTGCCGAGCATCACCAGCGTGTTCATCTCCGGTGCCCCGCGCATCAGCGCCGGCCAACCGTGGCGATAGAAGATTCGGCCCGGGCCGAACTGTACGAGGCTCGCCAGCACCAGGAAGATCCAGTTCAGCGCGGTGCGGCCCGGCCCCTCCATGGTCACGGCGTGCAAGGCCGGGATCACATGCCCGCCCATCTCGATAAGGAAGATCGGCAGGGTGAGGGCGGCGGCGAAGAGAAGCTGGCCGCGCGAGACCTCGCCGGCCGCGCCGCCCTCGCGCTCGGCCGCGGCGCGGGCGCGCTCTTCAAAGCCCTTCACCGGCGCGCCGTCATAGCCGGCTTTCCGAAGCGCTTCGATCACGGGCCCGGGCGTCGCGCCGGGCGCAAGCTCCAGATCGGCGCGGCGCGCGGCGAAATTGACGCTGGCGGCGACCACGCCCGGCGCGGCGGCGAGCGCCGTCTCCACCCGCCGCGCACACCCGCCGCACGTCATGCCGGAGACGTCGAGGGCGAGGCGGGCGGAGCGAGAGGTGCTGTGATCGTCGGCCATGACAGTCTCAATGCATGAAGCAGGCGCGAGGGACCATGCGGCCAAACGCCGGGGGCGGGTCAAGAGGCGTCAATCCGTTCCCTGTATCGTTATCCCCGCGAATGCGGAGACCCGGTTCGGGATCGCCATAGATCTTTGATCGCTGGGTTTACGCTTTCGCGGGAATGACGTGATTGCTGCGAATGAAAACGGGCGGCGCTTTCGCGCCGCCCGCTCATCGTCTCGGCGTGAGCCGTGACGCTTACTGCGCCGGGTCTTCGCTGTCGCCCTCACCGGGGACCGGGAAGCCGCGGTCCCGCATCAGCGGTTCGACGGTGGCGTCGCGGCCGCGGAACTGGCGGTAGGCTTCGGCCGGATCGATGGCGTTGCGCGGGGCGAAGAGGGTCTCCACCATGCGCTGCGCGAGATCGGCGTCGTAGAAGCCGCCGGGCGCCTCGGCGAAGGCTTCCGCCGCGTCCGAGGTCAAGACGTCCGCCCACATGTATCCGTAGTATCCGGCCGAATAGCCTTCACCGGAGAAGATGTGGCCGAAATGCGGGCTGCGGTGACGCATGGGCAGCTCTTCGGGCATGCCCAGGCGCTCCAGCGTTTCGCGCTCGAATTGGTCCGGGTCGATACCTTCGGGGTCGGCGGTGTGGTAGTACATGTCCACCAGCGCGCTCGCCAGATACTCGGTCGTGGCGAAGCCTTGATTGAAGGTGGACGCGGCGCGGATCTTCTCCACCAGCTCGTCCGGCATCGGTTCGCCGGTCTCGGCGTGGCGCAGATAGTTGTCGATCACTTCATCGGTGAGCACCCAGCGCTCCAGAAGCTGGCTCTGGAACTCGGTATAATCGCGCACGCCGCCATTGAGCGTCGGATAGACCACGTTCGAGCTCAGCGCGTGCAGAGCGTGACCCATCTCGTGGAAGAAGGTCGTGGCGTCATCAAAGCTGATGAGCACCGGCTCGCCGGGCGCGCCCTTGATGAAGTTGGAATTGTTCGAGGAGAGCACCGTCTCTTCGCCGTCGAAGCTGGTGTGGCCGCGATAGCTGGTCGCCCAGGCGCCCGAGCGCTTGCCGGGGCGCGCGTAGGGGTCGAGATACCACAGGCCGATATGCGCGCCGGTGTCCTTGTCGGTGACGTCCCAGACGCGCACGTCTTCATGGAAGACCGGGACGGAGCCGTCGGTGATCTCTTCAAACGCGAAGCCGAACAGCTCGCCGGAGACGAAGAACATCGCCTCGCGCAAATTCTCGATGTTGAAGTACTGCTTCACTTCCTCGGAGTTGAGGTCGTACTCGGCCTGGCGGACCTTCTCCATGTAATAGCGATAGTCCCAGGGCTTGATGGCGTCGATGCCATGGCCTTCCTCGGCGGCGAGGGCGGTCATCATGTCGACCTCTTCCTCGACCCGCGCGATGGCGGCCGGCCAGACCGTCTCCATCAGCTCCAGCGCGCGCTCGGGCGTGCCGGCCATGCGATCCTCCAGGCGCCATTGGGCGTAATTGTCATAGCCCAGAAGCTCCACGCGCTCGTCGCGCAGCTGCAGGATCTCGGCGATGACGGCGTTGTTGTCGAACTCGTCGGCGTTGTCGCCGCGTGAGTAATACGTCTCCCAGACCTCGCGGCGCAGCTCGCGCTCGTCGGAATAGGTCAGGAAGGGGTCCATGGAGGAGCGGGTGTTGAGGATGGCGTACTCGCCCTCGCGCCCGCGCTCGGCGGCGGCTGCAGCGGCGGCGTTCACCAGGCTCTCGGGCAAGCCGGAGAGCTCGTCTTCTGTGAGCCAGGTGACGTAGTTCTCCTCATCCGCCAGCACGTTGTTGGAGAACTGCGTGTGCAGCTCGGCCAGGCGCGACTGGATTTCGGCGTAGCGCTCGGCGGCCTCGCCCTCCAGCGTCGCGCCGTTGCGCGCGAACCCGTCATAGGTCAGCTGCACCAGGCGCTGCTGATCGGGACGCAAGGTCTCGACCTCGTCGCTCTCATGGACCGCCTGGACGCGGGCGAAGAGGTCCTTGTTCTGGTTGATCTCGGAGAAGAAGGCGGAGATGCGCGGCGCCATCTCGCCCTGGATCTCGCGAAATTCCGGCGAGGACAGGTTCGAGGACCAGATGCCGTAATAGGTGAACACCCGGCCCAGATCGTCGCCGACGCGCTCCAGCGCGACGATGGTGTTTTCAAACGTCGGCGCTTCGGGGTTCGACGCGATGGCGGCGATCTCCGCGCGGTATAGGTCCATGCCTTCTTCCAGCGCCGGACGCAGATATTGCAGGTCCATCTGATCGAAGGCCGGCACACCGCCATAGAGGCCGGTCCATTCGGCCAGCAGCGGATTGGTTTCGGTCTGGGCCTGGGCGGCGTCGGCCTGTTGCAGAGCGAACGCGGCGGTCGAAAGACCCCCGGTCAGAGCGGCCGCGCCCGCGGCGGCGAGCAGAAGCTTGCGCATGCGAAATTCCCCGTAGATTGCTTATGGGTTTGAGGCGCTGGATAGCGCACATCCGACATGACGGTGAACTAACCATTCCGTCATGAACGCCGGCTGGGCGCATGCTAGATTGCACGCGCCGCGCGGCTCGAGCGGCATGGAGGCCGGCCTTGGCCCTTTACGACGCGCTTTCGCCTGCGCCGCGCGTGACGGCTCCGGACATCCCGGTCTGGCTCAGGCGGACCGGGCCGGCGGCGCTCGCCCTGGGGCTCCATGCCGGGCTGCTCGGATGGCTGATCTGGTTCGCCGGCGAGGCCCGGTTGGAGCCGGAGCCGGCGCGGATCGTGAACATCGAGCTCGTGACCGCGCCCGCCGAGCCGGAACCGGTCGTCGAGCCTGAGCCGGCGGCCGTTCCCATTGATGCGATTGACGCGCCGGCGCCTGCGGTGACCGAACCGGCCCCGCTCGAGCCCCCGGCGGAGACGGCGTCCGAGTCGGCGCCGGAGACCGCGGCCGCGCCGGCGCCGGCTGAAAGCCCGCCCGCCGGCGTGGTGCTGGACGCCCCTGGCGGGGCCGATATGGAGACCGCTCCTCCCACACGCTCCTCCGCCCTCGCCGGGATCGCCTGCGCGCGGGCGTTCGCCGGCGACGACACGCCGATCGGGTGTGAGGCGGGCCCCGGGTTCGATTTCAGCCGCCACGCCGGCGGAGAGGGCGCCGCCCTTGTGGAGGCGCTGACCGAAGCCCGGTTCAACGCGCTCGCCGGGCTCTACGGCGCGCAGCTCGATCCGGCGCTGCGCCGGCTGCCGGGCCAGCAGGGCATGCAGGTGATGACCAACCGGCGCATGGGCATGTCCGGCGCTGATGAAATGCGTGACAGCCTGCCGCCCATGGTCCCTGATCCCGCCTTCGGCGATTAGAGCCGGTCGTGCTCGTCGTCGTCGCCCGAATGGTCGGGCGGCGCCATGGGATCGTCTTTCCGGCTCGGCGGAAACATCACCGCGACGCCCATCTGGGCGCTGGCGAAAGTGGTGGAGACGAAGAAGGCCAGAAGCAGACGGATGCCTGTTCCCTCGGCCGACCCTTCGGTCAGGGTCCGGATCGAGCCGATGTCGAGCACGAGGATCACCGCAGTGAACGCGATCCCGATGGCGCCGCCGGCCAGGGCATGTCGGATGAGGAAACGGATGAGCGCGGGCATGGGACCTCTTTCACACACCCTTAAGCTAAGCGTCATCGCCGGCGGGTCGAGATGCTGGCGATGCGGCGGAGAGTCGCCCTATGGTGCCGGCCACCTCCAGCATTTGGGCGGGCCTCATGAGCGTACTCATCATCGGACTGGCGATCTTTCTCGGCATGCACCTGACGCGCGTGCTGGGGATCAAGCGTGTCCTGACGGGCGTGATCGGCGAGACCCTGTACTGGATCTTCTATACAGTCATCTCCGCAGTGGGGCTGTCGCTGGTGGTCTATGGCCACATCCTCGCCCACCCCTCGGAGACCGTGTGGAATCCGCCTGAATGGACGCGCACGCTGGCGCTTATCGCCGTGCCGGTCTCGCTGGTGCTGATCATCGCGGCCTATCTGCCGAGCCATATCCGCTCCTTCACCCGCCATCCCATGGTGCTGGGCGTGGTGCTGTGGTCGGGTTCGCACCTGGTGGCGAACGGCGAGATCGCCTCCTTCATCCTGTTCGGCGCCTTCTTCGCCTGGTCGGTGCTGCTCATGATCGAAGGCTACGCCGTGGGTGGGGCGTTCGAACGGCCCGGCAAATGGAGCGCGGATCTCGCCGCCATCGTGCTGGGTCTCGGCGCGGCGGCGTTGCTGGCGGTCTTCCACATCCAGCTTTTCGGCGTGGCCGTCGTCGGGTTTGCATCCGAACCCGGCGCGCCCGGCATCTAAGGGTCGAGGCGTCCGATTGAACGGGCGCGGATCGAGGAGACTGAAATGGAAGATATTCTTGTCCCGCTCGGCGTTTTCGCCATGGTCGCCGCCATTGTCGGGTTCAATGTCTGGGGTTCGGCCGCCAAGCGCCGCCAGGTGATGGAGACCGTGCGCGACGCGATCCGTTCGGGTCAGACCCTGGATCCGGCGACCATCAAGGCGCTGGGCGCTCAGGAAAAGCCGAAAGGCGGAGACCTTAAGTCCGGTCTCATCCTCATCGCCGTCGCCGCCGCCTTCATCGTGCTCGGCGTGGCGATCGGGTCGGCGGATGTGGGCGACGCGCCGGAGATCGTGCCGATCTTCACCGCCATCGCCGCCTTCCCCGGCTTCATCGGGGTGGTGCTGGTGCTGTTCGGCCTGTTCAATCTCCGCAAATCCAGGGACGACGCGGCCTAGGGCCGCGGCGGCGGAGGAGGCTCACGGCGTGGACGCCAGCGACGCGGAACTGGTCGCCCTGGTGATCGCGGGCGGTGACAAGCGCGCTTTCGGCGCGCTGGTCACCCGCCACCAGAAAGCCGTGCGCGGCGTTCTCATGCGCCTGTGCCGTAACCCGGCCCTGGCCGACGATCTTGCCCAGGACGCCTTCATCAAGGCCTATAACAAGATCGGCGACTACACCGGCGCGGGCAGCTTCAAGGGTTGGCTGTGCCGGATCGCCTACACCGAGTTCCTGATGAGCGCCAGGAAGCGCAAGGCGGCCGACAAGGCGCTGGAGCGTCTGCAGGCCGAGCCGGGCGACGACCATGTCCCCGCCGGACCGGCCGGCGCCCGGATCGATCTCGACCGCGCGCTCGCCACGCTGGGCGAGGAGGAGCGGACCTGCGTCATCATGTGTTACGCAGGGGGGATGAGCCATTCGGAGGCCGCCGAGGCGACCGGGCTTCCCCTCGGCACGGTGAAGAGCCATGTTAATCGCGGACGGGCCAAGCTGAAGGCCTGGTTCGAGCGCAAGGAGGTCGCCGCATGAGCGGGTCCGATCACATCCCCGGCGAGGCGGAGGGCGTGGAGCCCTTCGAAGCCGCGTTCGACGCCGAGCTGGCCAACCTGTTCGAGACGGCCGGCCCGCCCGAGCACGATCCCGTCTTCACCGCCCATGTTCTGTCGGAGGCCGGCCGGTCGAGCCGGTACAGGTTTCTCGCGCTCGGCGGGGCCGGGGCCACGGGGTCGGCCATAGCCGGGACACAGATGGAGCGCCTGCTCGATCTGTCGATGGGCGAAATGGGCGGCGTGCTCGGCCAGGCGGCGCAGTATGTGGGCCCGGAAGCCCTCGTGACGCTCGCCTTCGCCGCGGTGGCGCTGGCGTTCTCTCGCGTGCTGCCGAGCGGGCGGCTGGCCTGAGGCCGTTGTGCGCCTGCGAAACGGCGTTAATGTGCGGACAAATACAGCCTGACCTTCAAGGAGAAGGCCATGTCCGCCCAGTCGAAATCCTCCGTCAAACGCCTCACCCCGCCCGACATCCGCGCGCGCAAGGGGGCTGAGCCGCTGGTCTGCCTGACCGCTTACGACGCGCCCATGGCGCGGCTGCTCGATCCCCATTGCGATCTTCTGCTGGTGGGCGATTCGGTGGGCATGGTGGTGCATGGGCTTCCCAACACCATCCCGGTGACCCTCGACATGATGATCCTGCACGGCCAGGCGGTGATGCGCGGCTCGGACCGGGCGCTGGTCTGCGTGGACATGCCGTTCTCCACCTATGAGCGGTCCAGGGAGCAGGCCTTCGACAACGCCGCGCGCGTGCTGCGCGAGACCGGCTGCCAGGCGATCAAGGTGGAGAGCGGCGTCTTCATCGCCGACACGATCCGCTATCTCGCCGAGCGCGCGATCCCGGTGATCGGCCATGTGGGCCTGCGCCCCCAGGCCGCGCTCGCGGAAGGCGGGTTCAAGGCCAAGGGCCGCGACGACGCCTCGCGCCGCAAGGTGATCGACGAGGCCGTCGCCGCCGACGAGGCGGGCGCCTTCGCCATCGTGGTGGAGGGGGTGGCCGAAGACCTCGCCGCGGAGATCACCGAACGGGTCAAGGCGCCCACGATCGGCATCGGAGCCTCGTCGAAATGCGACGGCCAGATCCTGGTGACCCAGGACATGATGGGCCTGTTCGACTGGACCCCGCGCTTCGTCAAACGCTACGCCGATCTGAAGGGCGCCATGGAGGAGGGCGTGAAGCGCTACGCCGAAGAGGTGAAGAGCCGCGCCTTTCCGTCCGAGGCCGAAGTCTACAAGGCGAAGAAGGGCTGAAACAGCAAGGCTGTATTGCCCGCCCGCGCGCACGCGGCTAGGGTCCGCGCCGTTATTGGATGAAGCGAGCGAGGCCTGACGCGTGGTCGACGTTTTCGACGAAGTCGAGGAAGAACTCCGCCGCGAGCGGTACCAGGCGGCGCTGCGCCGCTACGGACCCTGGGTCGCCGGGGCCGCCGCCGCCATCGTGCTGGGCGCGGCCGGCTATCAGTTCTTCGAATGGAACACCGGACGCACCAGCGCCGAGGCCTCCGACCAGTACCAGGTCGCGGCCGAGGCGTTGGCCGCGGGCGACACCAACACGGCCGACGCCGCGTTCATGGAGCTCGCCGAGGACGGCCCGCGCGGTTACGCCGCCCTGGCGCTCCTGCGCCGCGGCGAGATCGCCCTGCAGCGCGGCGACGCCGAAGAGGCGGCCCGCTTCTTCAACGCCGCCGCCGAGCGCGCGCCCGAGCCCATGACGCGCCAGCTCGCCACCTACAAGGCGGTGCTCGCCCAGTTCGACACCCTGTCCTATGACGATGTGCGCGTGCGCCTGACCCCGCTGACCGAGGGCGATGCGCCGTTCGGCGCGCTGGCGCGCGAACTCATCGCCGCCGCCGCCATGCGCGCGGAACGCTGGGACGAGGCGCGCGGCGCCTATGAGCTGCTGGCGGTGTCGCTCGACGCCCCGCCGGGCCTGTCGCGCCGGGCCGCCGAAGCGCTGACCTACATCGCCCAGAACGCGCCGGCCGAGATCGCCGAGGAGGCCGCCGAAGCCGCCGCCGAGGCGCCGGCCGAACCGGAAAGCGCGGCTCCGGCCGTCATCGAAACCGAGGCGGCGGGCGAACCGGACGCGCCGCTCGAACAGGAGGACGGCAATTGACGTCGATCCGCGCCTTCACGCTCGCGCTCGCCGCGGGGCTCGTTCTGACCGGCTGCGGCGCCGGCGAGCGCCTGTCCGACTTCAACCCGTTCGGCGGCGAAGAAGAGGACGATCCCAACGCTCCCGCTCAGTCCGAACGCGTGTCTGTGCTGGAGCTGGAGGAGCGCCTCGCCTCCAATGTGGAGCAGGGCCCGGTCCGGCTTCCGCGCGCCTATGTGAACCGCGCCTGGCCGCAGCCGGACGGCTACGCCACCCACGCCATGCAGCACACCGACGCCCCGGGCGCGCTGGAGCGCACCTGGCGTGAAAGCGCCGGTGCGGGGTCCAACCGCGACCGCCGGCTCAACGCCCGCCCGGTGATCGCGGAAGGCGTGGTGTTCGCCATCGACGCCGAAGGCCGGGTCTCCGCGCGCTCGCTGGAGACGGGCGAGGAGCAATGGCGCCGGCGCATCGCCGACACCGGCCGCGAGGCGGGCGAAGACAGCTGGATCCCCTTCGTGGGCGGCGGCGACGAGGTGCTCACCTTCGGCGGCGGCGTGTCCTATGATTCCGGCCGCATCTTCGCCCATTCCGGCGGCATGCTCATCCACGCGCTCGACGCGCAGACCGGCGACGAGATCTGGCGCGCCGAGGCGCTGACCCCGTTCCACTCCGCGCCCACCGTGGCCGACGGCCGGGTGTTCGTGACCACCGACGACAACGAACTTCTTGCTCTCAGCGCCCAGAACGGCGAGCTGCTCTGGTCGCACCGCTCCATCGCGGAGACCGCGCGGCTCCTGACCGCGCCGAGCCCGGCGGTGGCCGGGGAAGTGGTCATCGCGCCCTTCACCTCCGGGGAAATCGTGGCGCTGCGCGTCCAGAACGGCGCCGAGCTGTGGTCGGACTCCTTGACGCGCACGGGCGGCCTGACGCCGCTCTCCTCCATCAACGACATCGCCGCCAGCCCCGTGGTGCTCGGCGACCGGGTCTACGCCATGAGCCATTCCGGCGTCATGGCGGCGTTCGATCTGCGCACCGGCGAGCGGGTCTGGACCCTGCCTGCGGGCGGGCTGCACGCGCCGTATCTCGCCGGCGACTATCTCTTCCTGGTGACCACCGACGCGGAGGTCGCGGCCATCGACCGGACTGAAGGGAATGTGCGGTGGATCACCCAGCTGCCCGCCTTCAAGAACGAGCGCCGGCGCCGCGACCGCATAAGCTGGGCCGGGCCGATCCTCGCCGGGGACCGGCTGCTTCTGGCCTCGTCGGAAGGTCAGATGGTGATCCTCGATCCGGCCACCGGCGACCAGATGCAGAGCCGCGATATCGGCGACCCGGTCTATATCGCGCCGGTGATCGCCGAGGGCGTCGTGGTGGTGTTCAACGACGAGGGCCGCTTGATCGCGTTCGAATAAAGGCGCATGTGAAGCGATCGGCCTGACGCGCCGCGGCCCGACGGGCCGCGGCGCTCGCATTTGTACTGGAGCCTGACCCGTGAAACGCCTGCCGGCGCTCGCCATCGTGGGCCGACCCAATGTCGGCAAATCCACCCTGTTCAACCGCATCGCCGGCAAACCGCTGGCGATCGTGGACGACCGGCCGGGCGTCACCCGCGACCGGCGCCAGGCGCGCGGCCGGATCGGCGACCTGGAGCTGCGCCTGATCGACACCGCCGGCTATGAAGACGAAAAGACCGGCGTCGAGGCGCGCATGCGCGCCCAGACCGAGGCCGCGCTCGCCGAAGCCGATGTGTGCGTCTTCCTCATTGACGGGCGTGACGGCGTCACTGCGCTGGACGAGCGCTTCGCCGAAGTGCTGCGAAAGTCCGACAAGCCGGTCATCCTGGCGGTGAACAAGTGCGAAGGCGCGCGCGGCGACGACGGTGCGCTGGAGGCGTGGAATCTCGGCCTCGACGAGCCGGTGCCGATCTCGGCCGCCCACGGCGAGGGCATGGGCGATCTCTACGCCCGGCTGATCGACGTCCTTGAGAACCAGACCGCGCTGGAGCTCGAATACACCGACGACGACGAAGAGGACGGCGAGGGCGCGCCGTTGCGTCTGGCGGTCGTCGGGCGGCCCAATGTGGGCAAATCCACGCTGGTGAACGCCATGATCGGCGAGGAGCGCCTCATCACCGGTCCCGAAGCCGGACTCACCCGTGACGCCATCGCCGTGGAATGGGAATGGAACGGCGAGCGCGTGCGGCTGCACGATACGGCCGGGCTTCGAAAGCGCGGCAAGGTGGACGACCGGCTGGAGCGCATGAGCGCGGCCGACACGCTGCGCGCCATCAAGTTCGCCGAAATCGTGCTTCTGCTGGTGGACGCCGAGCGCCCGTTCGAGAAACAGGACCTGACCATCGCCGACCGGATCGTGGAGGAGGGGCGCGGTCTGATCGTGCTGATATCCAAATGGGATCTGGTCGAGGACAAGCAGGCCAAGCTCGCCGAGCTGTGCGAGGAGTTCGAACGGCTTCTGCCGCAGGTGAAGGGCGCGCCGCTGATCCCGGTCTCCGGCCTCACCGAGCGCGGGCTCGACAAGATCATGCCGGCCGTCAAGGCGCTGCACGAGAACTGGTCGGTGAAGGTGAAGACCCGCGATCTCAACGACTGGCTCCACGAGATGACGCAGCGCCACCCGCCCCCCGCCGTGGACGGGCGCCGTGTCAAGCCGCGCTACCTTTCCCAGACCAAGGCGCGTCCGCCCACCTTCGTGCTGATGGCGACGCGCGCGGCCTATCTGCCGGACAGCTATAAACGCTATCTGATCAACGGCTTGCGCGAGGCGTTCGATCTGCCCGGCGTGCCGATCAGGCTGATCGTGAAGGGCCAGAGCAATCCATACGCGAAGAGCTAGGGCGGCGCTTTTCCACCCCTGCGACGGGCCGCCGGCGGATTAGTTGGGCTCGCGCTCGCGGCGTTCCTGCGCGCGCCGTTCGGCTTCTTCGGCGCGGCGCTGCTGTTCTTCGGCGCGCCGCTCGGCCTCACGGGTGCGCCGCTCGGCTTCGCGTTCGGCCTGCTCGGCCTCGCGCTCGACGCGTTCGGCTTCGCGTTCGATCTCCCGCTCCGCCTCGCGCAAGGCGTTGCGAATCTCGCGCTCCACGGTGACCGGCCCGATGCGGAACACATAGTCGCCCGGCGCGCCTTCCAGCGCTTCGACCGCGTCGGGCGCAGACGGGGCGTCCGGCGCGCGGGCCTGCTCGAGGATCACCCGGATCGGCTCGCCCAGTTCGGCGCGGCGGATTTCAAAGCTCCAGCCGGACTGCGCCTCCAGTCCGGCCTCCAGCTCCTCATGGGACTGCGCCAGCGCGCTCAGCGCCGCCCGCAGGCCTTCGCGCGCCGCTCCCATGGCCTCGCGGTCCACCGCCGAGCGCGACAGATTGCGCTCGGCCTCGGCCATGGCCGCCTCCACCGAGGCGCGCGCATGTTCGAGCGCGGCGCGCCGGCCCTCCAGACTTGCAGCTTCTGCGGAGACGGCGACATTGACGGCGCCGGCGGTCGAGGCGCTGCGGCAATCGACGAGGACGAGCCCGGCCGGCAGGCCGCGCACCTCAGCGCCGCAGACCTGGCTGAAGCTCTCCGGGGCGAGGCCTCCCGCACTGCGGAAATCCGCGCCGGTCAGATCCACCGCCACGAAGCGTGCGCCGGAGAGGTCCGCGCTGCGGAAATCGGCGTTGTTCAGCGTGGCGCGTTCGAAAATGGCGCCGGCCAGCTCGGCGTTGCGCAGATCGGCCGCGCTGAGGCTGGCGCCGAAGAAATGCGATTGCGCGAACTCTGCGCCGCGCATGTCCGCTCCGGTGAAGTCCACCTGACGCAGGACGGCGTCGCGCGCCTCAACCCCGCCAAGATCGGCGCCGGCGAAGCTGACCTGCATCATCACCGCGCCCGACAGCCGGGTGCGTTCCAGCCGGGCGCCGGCGAAATCCACCTGGTGCAGGCGCGCGCGCTCGAAATCGGCGTCGGAAAGGTCGGCGCCGGCGAAACTCACCCCGGTGAGTCGCGCCTCGGTCATGGAGGTGTGGGAAAAGTCCGCGCCGGCGAGCGTCATGTCGGCCATGCGCGCGCCCAGAAGCTCGGCGTGGGAGAAGTCCGCGCGGGAGAAATCACCGCCCAGAAACTGCGCGTTCG
This sequence comes from Oceanicaulis sp., assembly GCA_051117435.1. Lineage (GTDB taxonomy): Bacteria > Pseudomonadota > Alphaproteobacteria > Caulobacterales > Maricaulaceae > Oceanicaulis. Next base: position 27,192 of record JBNPED010000011.1, read on the forward strand.
CCAGATTGCTGTCGGCGAAGTCGCAGCCCTGGCAGTCGCCCCCGATCACCAGGCGCTTGTGGGGATCATCCCCGCCTTCGCCGGCGAGGACCGGGGTCGAAAAAGCGGCCGCCGCCGCGGCCGCCAGAAGGGCGTGTTTCCAGCTCATGGCGGAAACCTAGTCAATCGGGGCGGGGGTTTCGACTTAAATCGCCGTAACTCGCTGAACGTGAATGGCGACGGGTGGCCGCTCACCGGCCGCAGCGCGGAACCGACAGACCGGCGGGCAGCGTGGTGCTCGCATCGCCGCAGGCGTTGCTGAGCTGGCTCTGCGTCAGGCCGCGGGCCTCGGCGAGTTCGGCGCCGGCGAGATTGGCGCCGTCGAGCCGCGCCCCGCTCAAATCCGCCCCGCCGAAATGCGCGCCCACGAGATTGGCGCGGGTCAGATCCGCCGCGCGGAAGCTCGCCCCGGTGAAGCGCGCGCCGAACAGATTGGCCACCGACAGGTCGGCCTGGTCGAAGCGGGCCCGGTTCATGGTGGCGAGGCTCAAGTCCGCCTGGCGCAGGCGGGCGCCGGAAAGGTCGACGCCCGGCAGGTCGCGATAGGCGAGATCGGCCTGGAACAGATTGCAGCCCGGGCACGAGCGCCCGGCCTGGACCTGAGCGATCTGGCCGGCGTTTTGCGCGGCCGCGGTTCCGGCGAGGCCGGCGGCGAGGAGAAGGGCGGCGGCGATGTGTTTCATCATGGCACGGCTCGCTTCGGGCGGTCGGTGTGATCCCCGCCGCCCATGCAAGCTGCGCGCCTCGACGGTCAGCTGCGCGCCTTCGCCCGCTCGGCGAGCCAGCTTTCCAGCCAGCGGATATGGTAATCGCCCGACAGGAAGGCGGGCTCCTCCAGGAGCGCCAGATGGAGCGGGATCGTGGTCTCCACCCCGCCCACGACCATTTCGCCCAGCGCGCGCTTGAGGCGCATCAGCGCCTCGTCGCGGTCGCGGCCGTGCACGATCAGCTTGCCGATCATGGAGTCGTAATAGGGCGGGATCGAATAGCCGGCGTAGAGCCCGCTATCGAGCCGCACGCCAAGCCCGCCGGGCGCGTGGAACTCGGTCACCTTGCCCGGCGAGGGGGTGAAGGTCTCCGGGTTTTCGGCGTTGATCCGGCATTCGATGGACCAGCCTTCGAACTTCACGTCGTCCTGGGTGAGGTCCAGCGGCAGGCCGGCGGCGACGCGGATCTGCTCGCGCACCAGATCGATGCGGGTGATCGCCTCGGTGACCGGATGCTCCACCTGCAGCCGTGTGTTCATCTCGATGAAGTAGAACTCGCCGTTCTCGTAGAGGAACTCCACCGTGCCCGCGCCGCGATAGCCGATGGCCTTCACCGCGTCGGTGACGATCTTGCCGATGCGCGTGCGGGTCTCCGTGTCGATCGCGACCGAAGGGGCCTCTTCGAGCACCTTCTGGTGGCGGCGCTGAAGCGAACAGTCGCGCTCGCCCAGATGGATCACGTTTCCATGCTGGTCGGCGAGAACCTGGATCTCGATATGGCGCGGCTGGCCGAGATATTTCTCGATATAGACCGCGCCGTCGCCGAAGGCGGCCTTGGCTTCGGAGGAGGCGGTCTGCAACGCGCTTTCGAGTGAGCCTTCGTCCTGGGCGACCTTCATGCCGCGCCCGCCGCCGCCGGCGGCGGCCTTGATCAGAACAGGAAACCCGATCGACTTGGCGACCTTGCGGGCTTCGTTCATGTCGGTGATCGCGCCGTCAGAGCCGGGCACCACCGGAATGCCCGCGTCCACCGCGGCCTGTTTGGCGGTGATCTTGTCGCCCATGAGCCGGATGGTCTCCGGCTTGGGACCGATGAAGGTGAGGCCATGGGCCTCCACGATCTCGGCGAAGCGGGCGTTCTCGCTCAGAAAGCCGTAGCCGGGATGGATCGCCTGGGCGCCGGTCACTTCGGCGGCGGCGATGATTTGCGGCACGTTGAGATAGGAGCGCCCGGCCGGGGGCGGACCGATGCACACGCTCTCATCGGCGAGTTTGACATGCATCGCGTTGGCGTCGGCCTCCGAATGCACCGCCACCGTCTTGATGCCCATTTCCTTGCACGCCCGGTGGACGCGAAGGGCGATCTCGCCGCGATTGGCGATCAGGATCTTGTCGAACATGTCCGGCCCCTAGCCGATGATGAACAGGGCTTCGCCGTATTCCACCGGCTGGGCGTCGTCCACGAGCAGCTCCTTGAGCACGCCCGATTTCGGCGCGGTGATCGGGTTGAAGGTCTTCATCGCCTCCACAAGCAGGATGGTCTCGCCCTCCTTCACCGAATCGCCGGGCTTCTTGAACTGTTCGGCGTCGGGAGAGGGGCGCAAGTAGGCCGTGCCGACCATGGGCGAGGTGACCGCGCCGGGATGCGATTTCGGATCGGCGGCGCCGGAGGAGGCGGGCGTCTCCGGCGGGCTCGACGGCGCGCTGGCCGGGGCGGGCTGCGGCGCGGGCGCGTGGGCCATGGGCGCGGAGGCGTAATGGATCGGCGCGGCCTGGATTTCACGCGCCACGCGGATGCGCAACTCGCCCTTCTCCACTTCGATTTCGGTGAGCTCGGTGTCCTTCAGGATGTCGGCCAGCTCGCGCACGAGCTTGGAATCGATCTGCGGGCGGGACGTGTTGGACGCCATGGGCGGAACCCTTCTTGTCGTTGTCTTCAGGCCTTGCGGGCGGCCAGATGATGCGCGGCTTCGAGCGCTATAACGTATCCGAACGCGCCGAAGCCGGAAATCGAGCCCTTGGCGGCCATGGCGACGTAGCTCGTCGCTCTGAACGCCTCGCGGGCGGCAGGCTGGGACAGATGCACCTCTACGGCGGGCACGTCCACCCCTTTGAGCGCGTCGTGCAGCGCGATCGAGGTGTGGGTGTAGGCCGCCGGATTGATGACGATCGCCGAGGCCTCGCGTCCCGCTCGCTGGATATGGTCCACGAGGACGCCCTCGTGATTGGTCTGCTCGAAGACGATCTCGACCCCGAGATCGCCTGCGCGCTCGGCGCATAGCGTCTCGATGTCGGCCAGCGTCAGCGATCCGTAAATCTCCGGCTCGCGGGTTCCGAGCAGGTTCAGATTGGGACCGTTGAGGATGTGGATGGGCTTCAAACAGACGCTCCGCGGCGGGCAGGTCTTGACGGGACGCTTTGGTTCTACGACGTGAACGCCATGGAAAACAAGCAAACCCCATGCCTGAAGCTCCGGCCATGAGCGAAATCTCCGTCACCGTGAACGGCGAGGCGCGCACCGCGCCGCCGGGCCTGACGCTCTCCGGGTTTCTCGACCATCTGGGGCTCGATCCGCGCAAGGTGGCGGTGGAGCGCAATCTGGAGATCGCGCCGCGCTCGGCGTACGACACGATCCGGATCGAGCCGGACGACCGGATCGAGATCGTGCACTTCGTCGGCGGGGGCTAGGCTTTCGCCCGGCGGCCGCGCACATGAAGAAAAGCGCCCATCACGGCGCATACGGGCCCGACTATCGAAAGCGGGCCGGCAGCGCCTTGCACGTCGCCCTGAACGACCAGCCAGGCCGTATAGCCAATCAGCGCGGCGGCGATGATGAACAGGATGGAGGGGATCGTCTTGACCATGCCGGGCATTTGGGGTCCCTCCGGGCCGACCGCACAGATTTGCGTCTGTTCACCCTAACCGATCGGACTGCTTATGAATAACGAAACTCGCTCCGACCCCCTAAAAGTCGCCGGCCGCGCGCTGTCCTCGCGCTTGATCATCGGCACGGGAAAGTACGAGACCTACGAGCAGAACGCCCGCGCGCTGGAGGCGTCCGGCGCGGAGATGATCACGGTGGCGGTGCGCCGGGTGAACCTCTCCGATCCTGACAAGCCGCGCCTTGTCGATTTCATCGATCCGGAAAAATACGTCTTCCTGCCCAACACGGCGGGCTGCTTCACCGGCGAGGACGCGGTGCGCACGCTGCGCCTGGCGCGGGAGGCGGGCGGCTGGACACTGGTGAAGCTGGAAGTCCTCTCCGATCCCAAGCACCTCTATCCCGACATGGCCGAAACGCTGCGCGCCACCGAGATGCTGATCAAGGAGGGGTTCGACGTGATGGTTTATTGCTCCGACGATCCGGTCTACGCCAAGAAGCTGGAGGCGGCCGGCGCCTGCGCGATCATGCCGCTGGGCGCGCCCATCGGCTCGGGGCTGGGAATCCAGAACCCTGTGAACATCCGCCTCATCATCGAAGAGGCGAAGGTGCCGGTGATCGTCGATGCGGGCGTGGGCACCGCGTCGGACGCCGCCATCGCCATGGAGCTGGGCTGCGACGGCGTTCTGATGAACACCGCCATCGCCGAAGCCAAGGATCCGATCCTGATGGCGTCGGCGATGAAGCACGCCGTCATCGCCGGGCGCGAAGCCTATCTCGCAGGCCGCATGCCCAAGAAGAAATACGCCGACCCCTCAAGCCCGCTGGCGGGGCTGATCTAGGGGAGCCTGTCCTCTCCCTCGGGTGGGGGAGACGCCGTCCCCCTATCCCGCCCGCTGCAGGGCTTCGCCAAGAAGGCGTTCCAGGGCGTCCAGATCGGCGCCGTTGACGATCTCGCCGTCCACGATGAAGAAGGGCGTGCCCACCCGGCCGATGCTCTGGGCGAGCTGGCGGGTGTCCTGCAGGTGCGCGGTGATCTCTTCGGACTCCATTTCCGCGCGCATGGCGGAGACGTCGACGCCCACATCGCGGGCGATTTCGTCGATGCGCTGGGAGGGCAGGGGGCCGGAGGCGCTCATCATGCGGTCGTGCAGGTCGGTGTAGAGGTCCGGCTGCAGCCGCCAGACGGCCAGCGCCGCGCGCGCCGCCTCCAGCGAGGCCGCGCCGTTGATCGGAAACTCCTTGAACACGAAGCGCACCTGATCGCCGTGCTCCTCCAGCGTCGTCTGCACCCAGTCATTGGTCATGGTGCAGTACGGGCAGCGATAATCGAAGAACTCCACCACCGTGATCGGAGCGTCGGCCCGGCCCGCGACCGGATCGCGCGCGTCGTCGAAAATGCGGTCGGCCTGGCTTTGGACCGCGTCGGCCTGGCCCTGCATCTCGCGCTGGCGGGCGCGCAATTGCAGCTCGATGAGCGCCTCCTCGATGATTTCGGGATTCTCGAGGATGTAGCTGCGCACGATCTGTTCGATCTCGGCGCGGTCCAGGGGCGCGCCGTCGGTTTGCGCCGAGGCGTCGTCGGCGCGCGAACAGGCGGCCACGGCGAGTGAGAAGGCGAGGGCGGCGAAGAGGCGGCGCATCAGAGCGTCTCCGGGTCAAGCGTTTCGTCGGCTCGGGTTTAGGCTGTGCGCGCCGCCCTGTCCAAGGCTTGCGGCGGCGCGGCGGTCAAAACCGCGTGACGGTGTCGAAACCGGCCTGGAAATTGGGGCGGCGTTCGCGTTCGACCCGGTTCCATTCGCGCACTTCGCGATCGCTGGGCTGGGTCACGGCGATGATCTCGGCGGCGCGGATCCAGCCTTCGGCGCCCCGCTCCAGATCCTCATGGGCGCGCTGGGCGAAGATGTGGGCGCGCATCTCGTCGCCGGCGTGATAGGCCTGCTCGGCGGTGGCCAGTTCGGCCATGGCGGTTTCGCCCAGCGCCTGGTGGGCGAGCGACTTCTGGAACCAGCCGAACGTGTTGTCCGGCTCCGCCACCAGCGCGATGTTGAGATGGGTGACCGCCTCGCGCGCCGCGGCTTCGTCGCCGGTGGCGATCAGCGACCCGGCGAGCCCGATGCGCAGAAGCGCGGCGTGCGGCATCATCTCCACCGCCCGGCGATAGGGCTCAACGGAGGGCGCGATGCGCCCACTCTCATAGAGCATCTGACCCTTCAGCTCATGCAGGAAGGGATTGTCCGGCTCCATCTCCAGCAGCTCGTCCACCGCCTCTTCCGCACGGTCGGTCAGGCCTTGCTTGTAATAGGCGACCGTCCGCGCATAGCGTGCGGGGAAGGACTGATCGGTCTCGGGATAGCGCTGGAAGGTCTGGGCGGGCGGAACCATGAAGCCGATGATCTTCGCCTGGATCCGGCTCAGCGTCTCGATTTCCTCAGGCGTGTCGGGCACGTCGGCGTAGGGCGAGGCCTCCACATTGCGCCGCAAGGCCGCGACGCGGTCCGAAGACAGCGGGTGCGAGCGGAAATACTCCCAGCGGCGCTGGAAGCTCACCCGCTCCTGATAGGCCAGGCGTTCGAAGGTGGACACCAGGCCGCGGCCGGACTGGCCGGTCGCGGTGAGCAGGCGGACCGCGGCCTGGTCTGCGGCCGCTTCCTGTCCGCGGGTGTAGCGCAACATGTCCAGGGTGGCGAATTGCGGGGCCGACGCGATGATCGCTGCGCCCGCATCGCCCGCGCCGGCGAGCGCGGCGATCAGCCCGATCCCGATGGAGGCGGCCATGGTGGCCATGCCCCCGCGCGAGGCGTCGGCCATGCGCGCCAGATGGGCGCCTTCGATATGGCCGATCTCGTGGGCCATCACGCCCTTGATCTCGCCGGGGTTTTCGGCGCGCACGATGAGGCCGGTGTGCAGGAAGATGTTCTGGCCCTGCGTGACGAAGGCGTTGAACTCCATGTTCCCGATCAGATAGACGTCGACCGAGTTGGGATCGAGGTTCGCCGCCACCAGCATGGGGTCGGTGTATTCGCGCATCACCGCTTCGATCTCGGTGTCGCGGATCAGGCCCTGGGCGAAGGCTGGAGCAAGGCCGAGCGCGGCGGCGCTCAACGCGCCTGCGAGGCGGGTTGCGAGTTTGCGAAACAGTGCGGGCATCACCGCCCTCCGTCTGGCGCGCTCACCCCTAAGCGCAGGTTCACCCCCGTAAGCTCTTACAAATCTAGCGCCGAAATAAGGCGTGCGAACCCCTTCGCACGCTGCAATCGCACCGGCGGCCGGGTTTTCCGACCGGCCGCCGGATCACGATCGCGTCAGCCAAGGCCCAGGAATTTCGACGAGCGCTGCCACCAGCCGCGCTTGCGCGGCTTGGGATCGCCGTTCTCGTCGGTTTCCTCGCCGCCCGCGGCGCCGTCGCCTGTGGCGCCGGCCTTGGCCGGTTCATCCTGCGCGGCGGGGGCGTCCTCAGCCTTCACCGGTTCGGGCGAGGGGGCCGGTTCCGGTTTCGCCTCCGGTTCGGGGGCGGGCTCCGGCGCCGCGTCGGCGGGCGCCTCAGCGGGCGCTTCGGCTTTCGGTTCGGCCTTCTTGCGGGTGCGGCGCTTCGGCTTGGGCTTGTCCTCGACGGCCTCGGCGCCTTCGGCGGCCGGGGTTTCGTCGATCACCGGCGCTTCGCCCGCTTCGGCCTTCGGCGCGGCTTTCTTGCGGGTGCGGCGCTTCGGCTTGGGTTTGTCCTCAGCGATCGCCTCTTCAGCCTGGGGCTCGGCCGCGGGGCTCTCGTCGATCACCGGGGCGTCGGCCGCCGCGGCGTCCTCGGCCGGCTCGGCCTTCTTGCGGCGGCGCCGGCGCGGTTTCGGGGCGGGCTCTTCAGCCGCCTCGGCGGGGGCCTCCTCGGCGTTCACCGGCGCGCTTTCGACAGCGTCCGCGTCGGCTTCAGCCTTTTCAGGCGCGGCCTCGGCCCCTTGATCGGTCTCCGGCTCGGCCTTGCGGCGGCGCCGGCGGGCCGGGCGCTCGCGCTTTTCAGGTTCCTCGCCGGCGGAGAAATCGTCGCCGCCGGTCGGCGTGACGACTTTCAGAATGTCATCACCGGCGTCCGCCTCCTCCTCGGCCTCGTCGTCCCGGACATCAGCCTGATCCTCCGCGCCTTCCAGCGCGGCGTTGGCCTCGGCGTCGCTGCGGCCGTTTTCTTCGCGGCGGCGGCGATTGCGCCCGCCGCGGCGGCCGCGGCGGCGGCGCTTCTTGCCGGCGCCGTTCTCGTCGTCGTCGTCCTGGGCGCGGCGCTCGCCGCGGGGCTCGTCCCGGTCCTCACCGCGATCGTCCTCGCGCGCCTCGTCCCGGCTGTCGCCGCCATCCTCCTGGCGGGCCTCGCGCCGGTCGTCGCGGCGATCCCGCCTGTCGCGGCGGCGCGGCGCGTCTTCGCGATCCTCGGTTTCACTCGTCGAGGCCTCCACGTCGGCGGCGGTGATCGCCGGCGTCTCGGCATCGGCTTCGATCTCTGCGCGCGCGGCCTCCTTGCGGCTTTCCAGCCGCTCCAGGCGGCAGTCGGGCCGGATCATGCCGTCCTCGGCGTCGATGATCACGCGCATGTCGTAGCGCGCCTCGACGGCGTTCAGCGTGTCGCGCTTTTCATTGAGCAGGTAGAGCGCCACCTCGGCCGGGCAGGAAAGGCGCGCCTTGGCGGTGCGTCCGCGCACGCCCTCCTCCTCCAGGGTTCGAAGGGCGACCAGGGCGCTGGATTCGATCGAGCGCACATGGCCCGCGCCGCCGCATTGCGGGCAGATATCGGTGGAGCCCTCCACCAGCGAGGTGCGCCGGCGCTGACGGCTCATCTCCATCAGGCCGAACTGGGAGATGCGGCCCACCTGAAGCCGGGCGCGGTCGCGTTTCAGCGCGTCCTTCATCCGCTTCTCGACCTGGCGGACATTCTTGTTCTCGTCCATGTCGATGAAGTCGATGACGAGAAGCCCGGCCAGGTCGCGCAGGCGCATCTGGCGCGCCGCCTCGTCGGCGGCTTCCAGGTTCGTGCGCAGCGCGGTCTGCTCGATATTGCGCTCTTTCGTCGACTTGCCCGAGTTCACGTCGATGGAGACCAGCGCCTCGGTGGGATTGATGACGATATAGCCGCCGCTTTTCAGCTGGGCGGTGGGCGAGTGGATCGCCTCGAGCTGGCTTTCGACCTGGTGGCGCAGGAAGAGCGGGGTGTCGTCCTTGTAGTGCTTCACCTTCACCGCATGGCTGGGCATCAGCATCTTCATGAAGGCTTTCGCCTCCTTGTAGGCTTCCTCGCCCTCGACCAGGACCTCCTCGATGTCCTTGTCGTAGAGGTCGCGGATCACCCGCTTGGTGAGATTGCCCTCTTCATAGATCAGCGAAGGCGCGGTGCTCTCCAGCGTCGTGGTGCGGATGTTTTCCCACAGGCGAATGAGATACTCGTAATCGCGCTTGATCTCCGCCTTGGTGCGGTCGGCGCCCGCGGTGCGGATGATCAGACCCATCCCGCCGGGCACGTTCAGCTCGGCCACCGCGCCTTTCAGGCGCTTGCGGTCGGCGGCGTTGGCGATCTTGCGCGAAATGCCGCCGCCGCGCGCGGTGTTCGGCATCAGCACCGAATAGCGCCCGGCCAGCGACAGATAGGTGGTCAGCGCCGCGCCTTTATTTCCGCGCTCCTCCTTGGCCACCTGGACCAGCAGCACCTGGCGGCGCTTGATGACTTCCTGGATCTTGTACTTGCGCAGGAAGTTGCGGCGCTTCTTCGCCGCTTCGTCGATCAGATCATCCTCGTCGGGGATGGTCTCCGCGTCATCCTCGCCGTCCCCGCGGGAGTCCTCGGAATAGCTCGACGCGATCTCGGCTTCCTGACGGCGCAGCTCTTCGCGGTCGGCGTGGGGGATCTGATAGTAATCGGGGTGGATCTCGTTGAAGGCGAGGAAGCCGTGCTTGTTGCCGCCGTATTCGACGAAAGCGGCCTGGAGCGAGGGCTCCACGCGCGTGACTTTCGCCAGATAGATGTTTCCCCGGATCGGCTTTTTAGAGGCGCTCTCGAAATCGAATTCTTCAACGCGGTTGTTTTCGACCACGACGACCCGGGTTTCCTCCGGGTGGGCGGCGTCGATCAGCATTTTGCGGGACATTCACTAAGACTCCATGCCGAGCGGAACCGGCCCGCCGCGCGAGGCGGGACGGGTCGATGAGGCTGCGGCGTTTGTTGGAGCGCGGTGCGCGGCGTGCCGGTTCAGTCCGGGCCGTGAAAGGCGAGGCTGGGCGTGTCGCGTGCGCAGCGCGCATGGGGTTCGGTCCTTCGGGCGCGGCGACCGGTTTGCGATCCGACTCTAGGGGCCGGCCGCCCGTCGTCTCGCCCGTCATGTGTTGCGGCGCCGGCGCAGGCGGAGAACCGCCCGCGCGTCGTCCAGTAATTCCTGTCGGCTTCAGGGTCCGACGAACGGGGTCGCGCCCTTGAGCCTCCGACCGGCTTCCGTCTCCGCGTCATGGGACGCGGACGCGAAGCTGAAGGTGCGGAGTGGTGAATGTGCACCATATCCATGGCGATGAAAAGCAAGCATTCCCATGATAGACAGCGTTGACGCCTCGCTAACCGAATCGCAAGGCGTGCGCGCTAGGCTTTCAATTCCCGCATCGACCGCCCATGCTGAAGAGAGGCGGATATGCGAGACGGAACAAGCCGTTAGGGATGGTGACCGACGTGCGAACGCTGACACTCCTCGTAATCGCGGGTCTCGCCGCCGTGTGGGCGGGCGGGCCTGCCACGGCCGATCAGATCACGGCGGTGCGCTTCGGTGCGCATCCCGACAAGACGCGAATCGTCGTGGAGACGACGCAGCCTGTTCAGGCGCGCGCCTTCACCACCGCCGAACCGACGGCGCGCCTGGTGATCGAATTGCCGCGCGGCGCCGGGTTCGCCGTGCCGGGCCTTGACGGGCGCGGCCGGTCCACCGTGCAGGGCGTGGGCGCCTTCGTGTTCGACGGCCAGGCTGGCGCGCCGCGCCTGATCTTCAATCTCGACGGTCCCTACACCGTGACGAGCCAGACGCGGCTCGAGCCGGCGCCCGGCGGCGGACACCGCACCGTGGTGGACATCACGCCGGTCTCCCAGGCCGCGTTCGTGCAGGCGTCCGGCTTCAGCGACCGCGACCATATGGGCGATCTTCTGGTCACGCTGGTGCAGGAGCGCTCCGAGCCCGAGCCCGCTCCGGCCGTGCTGCCGCCCAGCTGCGACGTGGTGCGCGTGGTCATCGATCCCGGCCATGGCGGACGCGATTCCGGCGCGCCGGCCCGCTTCGGCGGCGGCCATGAGAAGGACGTCAATCTCGCCGCCGGCCTCATCCTGCACGATCTTCTGGAGGCGACCGGGCGCTATGACGCGGTGATGACACGCGACACCGACGTGTTCATCGACCTGCACGACCGCCCGCGCATCGCGCGCGAGCTCGACGCCGACCTGTTCATCTCTTTGCACGCCAACGCTTCGCCCGACGCCAGCCGCAGCGCCAGCGGCGCCTCGGTGATGAGCATGAACGGCCGCGCGCTTGACCGGGCGCGCCGCCAGGCGGAGACCGACGGCGATTGGGCCGAGCGGGGCCGGGCGCCCATCGCGGTGGAGATCCTGCGCGACATGGCGATCACCCAGAAGGTGGAGGAGAGCGACCGGTTCGCCGAGCTGCTGCTCACCGAAGTGGGGCGCACGCGCTCGCTGTGGCGCGACGAGATCGACCGGGCCAATCTCGCCGTGCTCATCGATTCCCAGATCCCCGCCGTACTGTTCGAGATGGGCTTCCTGACCAATCCCGACGATGCGCGCATGCTCAATGACGAGCGCCATCTGAACCGGCTGATGAACGCGGTGGTCGCGGCCGTGGACGACCATTTCGTCCATTGCGGCGGCGGCGACGAGCGCTCGCGCTACATCGCCTCGGCCGCTTCGGGCCGGTCTGTCTCCGCGCGCTAGAATTCAGCCGCGCCGCGTTGTGGCGTTTATCGCGTACATCGCCATAATGGCGCCGAAGAAGGGCGGCAGAAGCTGGCGCGGACGGGGTGCGCCGGCGACGAGGACCACATGAAGATCTTCACCTGGAAGAACCTGCTCCGCCTGGTGGTGTGGGGCGGCGGCGCGGCGGCCGTTCTCCTCATCGCGGGCGTCATATTCGCCGTCGTCTACACGGTGCGCGTCACCGAGGACCTGCCCGACTACGAGCAGCTGGCCGAGTACGAACCCCCGATCATGAGCCGGGTGCACGCCGGGGACGGCGCGCTGATCGCCGAATACGCCATCGAGCACCGCGTCTTCGTGCCCATCGAGAACATTCCCCCCGACGTGATCAGCGCCTTCCTGTCGGCCGAGGACAAGAATTTCTACCAGCACGGCGGGGTCGATCTGTTCGGCATGATCCGCGGCGGCGTCCGCTCCGTGATCACGCGGCTGAGAAATCCCGGCGCGCCGCTGCAGTCCGGCTCCACGATCACTCAACAGGTGGCGAAGAACTTCCTGCTCACCGCCGACCAGCGCATCGAGCGCAAGGTGCGCGAGATCGTCATCGCGCGGCGCATGGAGCGCGCGTTCACCAAGGACCAGATCCTGGAGCTGTATCTCAACGAGATCTATCTCGGGAACCGGGCCTACGGCGTGGCGGCCGCGGCGCTGAACTATTTCGACAAGTCCCTGGACGAACTCACCCTTGAGGAGGCGGCCTATCTCGCCGCCCTGCCCAAGGCGCCGAACAATTATCATCCCACCCGGCGCACCGAGAACGCCATCGCCCGGCGCAATTACGTGCTCGGGCGCATGGCCGCCAACGGCTATATCAGCCGCGCCCTCGCCGAAGAGACCATGGCGCGCCCGCTGGAAACCGTCGACCGGCTGGAAGGCGAGCAGTATCTCGCCGCGGAGTATTTCGTCGAGCAGGTCCGCCGCGAGGTGTTCGACCGCTATGGCGAGGACCAGCTCTATCGCGAAGGCCTTTCGATCCGCACCACGCTGGACACCTCGATGCAGCTGGTGGCGCGCCGCGCCTTGCGTGACGGGCTGGAGGCCTATGATCGCCGGCACGGCTATCGCGGACCGGTGACGACGCTCGAGAATTTCGACGCCTGGCCGGAGCAGCTCGCCGAGATCGACCCGCCCGCCGATATCGACGAAGGCTGGCGCCTGGCGGTGGTGCTGGAGCTCACCGACGGCTACGCCGATATCGGGTTCGCAGACCGCTCGCGCGGCAAGATCCCGCTCTACGCGCTGGAATGGGCGCGCGAACCGCGCCGCGACGAAGACGGTTTCCCGCGCCTGGGCGCCGCGATCCGCGCGCCGTCCGACGCCCTTGAGCTTGGCGACGTGGTGCTGGTGGAGGATCTCGTCGCCGAAGACGCGCCCCAGCGCACGGTCGAGGCCGATCATTACGGCCTGCGCCAGATCCCCGAAGTGAACGGCGCGATCCTGGCCATCGACCCGTTCACGGGACGCGTGCTGACCATGGTGGGCGGGTATTCCTTCGCCCAGAGCCAGTTCAACCGCGCCGTCCAGGCCAATCGCCAGCCGGGCTCGTCCTTCAAGCCCTTCGTCTACGCCGCCGCGCTCGACAACGGCTACACGCCCGCCTCGATCATCCTGGACGCGCCCTTCGTGGCGGCCGGCGATGAATCCACCCGCTTCTACCGGCCGCAGAACTATTCGGAAGTCTTCTACGGGCCGTCCACCCTGCGCCGCGGGCTGGAATTGTCGCGCAACGTCATGACCGTGCGCCTGGCCCAGGAGATGGGCATGGGCCCCGTCGTCGAGGTGGGCGAGGCGTTCGGCATCTACGAGGATCTGCAGCCCACGCTGGCCATGTCGCTGGGCGCCGGGGAAACCCGCCTCATCGACCTGGTGGGCGCCTATGCGGCCATGATCAACGGCGGCCGTCTGGTGGAGCCGTCCATCATCGACCGGGTGCAGGCGCGCTCGGGCGAGACGATCTTCAAGAGCGACGCGCGCGAATGCCTCGGCTGCGACGTGGCCGAGTGGGAGCCGGGTCTGGAGGAGCCGCTGCTCACCGAACCGGGCGAGCAGATCGTCGATCCGGTGACCGCCTACCAGATCGTCCACATGCTCGAAGGCGCCGTGGAGCGCGGCACCGGCTCCGCGCTGCGCGCGCTTGGCCGGCCCATGGGCGGCAAGACCGGCACCACCAACGATTTCCGCGACGCCTGGTTCGTCGGCTTCTCGCCGGACCTGGTCGTCGGCGTCTATGTCGGCTTCGATACCCCGCTGCCGCTGGGCTCGGGCGAGGCCGGCGGGGTCGTGGCCGCGCCGATCGCGCGCGACTTCCTGACGCCCGTGCTGGAGGACTATCCCGTGGCGCCGTTCCGCGTGCCTGACGGGGTCAGCCTCGCACCCGTGGACTACGACACCGGCCAGCCCGGCGTGATCGGCCGTCCGGGCGTGATCCTGGAGGCGTTCAAGCCCGGCACCGAGCCGCGCCGCGGCGCCAGCGACGTGGAGGAGACCTTGAGCTTCGGCGCGGGGGCGCTGGGCCGCGGCGCGCGCGACCAGGGCGGCGACGGCGACCAGGACGAGGAACCCTCCGACGAACTGGGCGATCTGTACTGATCGGGCTTGTATGCGCCGTGCGGCCTTTGCTAAGGCCTTGCGCCGCATCCCCGTTCCCGCCGCTGCGTCTTGATAGGATCACGCCCATGCGCGCCGAAATCGCCGACCTGAAATCCGCCGTCGAGCACTCCACCGCCCTGCTCCGGAGGCGTCTTTGACTGGGACACCGCCCAGAAGCGCCTCGACGAGCTGAACGCCAAGGCTGAAGACCCCGATCTCTGGAACGATCCATCGAAGGCCCAGGCGCTCATGAAGGAGCGCAACAAGCTCGAAGCCTCCATGACGGAGGTGTCCGAGATCGAGGCCGAACTATCCGAAAATCTTGAAGTCGCCGAGCTTGCCGAAGCCGAGGGCGACGAGGATCTGTTCGCCGAGGCGCTCGGCGCGCTGCAGAAGCTGAAAGCCCGCGCCGGCAAGGCCGAGCTGCAGGCGCTGCTTTCGGGCGAAGCCGACGCCAACGACGCCTATGTGGAGATCCATCCCGGCGCCGGGGGCACCGAAGCCCAGGACTGGGCCAGCATGCTGGCGCGCATGTACACGCGCTGGGCGGAAGGTTCAGGCTACAAGGTCGAGGTGATCGAGGCCCAGGCGGGCGAAGAGGCCGGGCTCAAATCGATCACCCTGCTGATCAAGGGCGAGAACGCCTATGGCTGGCTGAAGACCGAGGCGGGCGTGCACCGCCTGGTGCGCATCTCGCCCTATGACAGCTCGGGCCGGCGCCACACCAGCTTCGCCAGCGTCTGGAGCTATCCGCTCGTGGACGACACGATCGAGGTGGAGATCGAGGAAAAGCATGTGCGCGTAGACACCTATCGCGCCTCCGGCGCCGGCGGGCAGCACGTGAACAAGACCGACTCCGCGGTGCGTCTGACCTATGACATGCCGGGCGAGGAGAGCCCCATCGTCGTGCAGTGCCAGAACGAGCGCTCCCAGCACAAGAACCGGTCGAACGCCTGGGACATGCTGCGCGCACGGGTCTACGAGATCGAGCTGCAGAAGCGCGAGGCGGCGGCCCAGGCCCAGGCCGATTCCAAGACCGATATCGGCTGGGGGCACCAGATCCGCTCCTACGTCCTGCAGCCCTATCAGATGGTCAAGGATCTGCGCACCAACGTGGAGACCTCCGACACGGGCGGCGTTCTCGACGGCGATCTCGACGCCTTCATGGCCGCCGCGCTGGCTCAGCGCGTGGGCGCGGAAACGGACGGGTAGGATGCGCCGGCTGATGTCTCCCCCCGCTTGCGGGGGGAGTGGCCCATAGGGTCGAGGGGGGCTGCGCCTCGAACAAAAAAGGCGGGCTCTTCAGCCCGCCTTTTCCATGTCTGTTTCGGCGTGACGCCTAGTTCTTCGACAGAAACGGATCGCCGCCGGCGGCCGCCTTGGGCGGCTCGGACTTCGCCGCGCTCGGCGGAGCGGACGGCGTGGAGGCCGGGGCCGGCGCTGATTTCGGCGCTTCGGAGCGGGCCTCGGTTTTCGGCGCGGACTTGGCGTCGCTCAGCGGGTCGGAGGAGCGCTTGCAGTGGCCGTCGAAATAGGCGCCGCTTTCGATGGCGAGGCTGGCGTGGATCACGTCGCCTTCCACCCGCGCGCTGGAGGTCAGCTGGACCTGGCGGGCGCGCACCGAACCCTCGACACGGCCGCGGATCACCACGTTTTCGGCGATCACCTCGCCCTTCACCGTGGCTTCCTCGCCGATCGTCAGCGACCCGGCGCGCACATCTCCCTCGACGACGCCGTCGAGCTGGACTTCGCCTTCGGAGACGATGGAGCCGGTGACCGTCAGGTCGGCGCTCAGAATGGAGGGAGCTTTCGATTTCATGGAAGACCTCTTCGACGGGGCGGGAGCGGGGGCCGAGGCGTCGGCGGCGGCGGCGGTTTCTTTTTTAGTGAACATAGCGTCCGGCTCTGATGAAGCTTTCGGGATTAACGTGGTCCCCCTGGAACCACACCTCGTAGTGCAGGTGCGTGGCGGTCGACCGGCCGGTGGAGCCCATGCCCCCGATACGCTGTCCCAATTCGACCATATCGCCGCGTCTGACATCTACCGAATGAAGATGACCGAACCGTGTCCGGAAGCCGTAACCGTGATCGATTTCGACAGTGCGGCCGTAACCGGCGCGCCAGCCGGCGTACACCACCCGTCCCGGCGCCGGAGCGACGATGGGGGCGTTGCGATAGGCGCCGAAATCCATGCCTGCATGCATGGCGAGGCGCCGGGTGAAGGGATCGATGCGCGTGCCGTAGGGCGAAGTTTCGCGATACTCGCCCGAAACCGGCACGCCCAGCGGCGCGGCCGTCAGCAGCGTCTCCAGCTGATCGGCTTCGGCCAGGCGCGCGGCGATGCGCGCCACGCGCGCGTTGAACGGGTCTTCCAGGTTCAGGCCTTGAGAAAACAGCGGCGCCTGATCGAGGGCGATCAGCGGACCGCCGGTGCCGCCTTCACCGTCCAGCGGACCTTCGTCCATGGCCTCGTCCACCCGCATGCCGGTCAGGCGCAGCACGGCGCGCAGATTCTCCAGCCGTCTTTGAGCGCCGTCCTCGGCCTGGGCCAGCGCGGCGTCCTGATCGGAGAGCAGCGCGGCGACGCGTTCTTCGGCGAGACCGTCGCCGACGGCGTCGGCGGCGAGGTTCACCAGCGCGGTGCGCGGATCGGGATCGGACGGGGTGGCGGCCATCAGGATCCGGCCTTCGTCCACGGACGGGCTTTCGCGATCCTGGCCGATGGACAGATCGTCGGCGAAATCCAGAAGCCGGCGCAACGTGTCATGGCGCAGCTGGAACTCGCCGGCGGTGCGGTCGAAGGCGTTGGTGCGCGATTCCACATAGGCGATCGCGGCGGCCTCGGAGGCGCGCGCCTCTTCGATCTGTTCCTGAAATTCTTCCTGCTGCGCCAGCATTTGCTGCTTCAGGCGGTCCTTCGCGCCGTCGCCCAGGATCATGCTGACCGAGGTGAGCGCCAGCCAGACGGCCAGCACGCACACCCCGCCGACGGCGGCGAGCTGCATCTGCGTGGTGACGGCGAAATACCGCACCTGGCCTTCCGTGCGGTGATAGATCTGGCGGTCGGGAAACCGCGCCTTGATCTGCTCCCACGGGCCCGCGAGTAGTCGTTTGACCATGCTTGTCCGTCAGCCTTGCTGTTCGCCCCTCGTGGCGGAAAGTGGCATGAAAACACGCCCGTGTTCAATACGCACGTGAACCAAGGTGAAGCCCGTGCGTTTCCACCGGGTTTACGGATTGGCCGAACGCGCCCGTTGAATCAAGTCTTGCTTTCAAGAAAGCGGAGCCCTGCGGCGCGGTCCCGAACGCCCTGAACACCCGCCTCTGCACTGAAAAGGTTAACGTTGACAGCGTGTTGGTCGAGCGCCTTCGACTGCGTGGCGCGTCGGGCGCGGTCTGCGTTCGGCGCCGGCCGGGGCGGCGGCCGGACTTGATCACCGGGCGCGAAACGGGCGTATTGACGCGCGCGCCGGCCGCGCCGCCTTCAGGAGCTTCTCATGCGCCCGTCCGATCCCGATCCGTCCGAGCGGCCCGCCGTCACGCCGGTCCGCGTCCTGCTTTGGGCGTCGCCGTTGCTGGCTTCGCTCCTGGTGCTGGCCGCCACCTTCGCGCTGAACTGGGAACCCTGGTTCGGCTACGCCAGCGTCATCGCCGGCGCGCTCGGCTCGCTCATGCTCGTCGGAGAAGCGCTGGGCGCCAAAGGCGGTTAGCGCGGCCTCACCGCGCCTTCATCGTCACCAGCGACCAGACATGGCCGAACGGATCGCGCACCTTGCCGTGGCGGCCGAAGAACTCCTCGGTCACCTCCCGGATCGGCGTGCACCCGGCCTTCACGGCCCGGTCGAACCAGGCCTCGGCGTCGTCCACATTGAGATTGATGGTGAAGGTCGTGCGCCCATCCAGCGTGTCCGGCGCCACATTGCCGGTCATCGCCTCGTGCTCGGGAAACTCGTCGGCGAGATAGATCGCGCCGCCGTTCAGCGTCAGCCCGGCATGGCCGAGCTTGCCCTCGAATTCGTAGACGTCGCCCACCTCCGCGCCGAAAGCGGCCTTGTAGAACTCGACCGCCTTCATCCCGCCGCGCACGGAGAGATAAGGGACCACCGGGCTCGGCGCCGCGCCGCTCGCCGGGCTTTCCTCCGCCGCGTCCGCGTGCGATTCCATGGCGCTCTCCTTTTCGCCGACCAACCGGAAGCGTGGAGTGTGCGCCCGAATGAGCCTGTTTGAAAGCGCCGGCCTGGAGCATGAAGCGCCGCGGCCCCTGGCCGACCGGCTGCGCCCGCAGTCTTTAAGCGAGGTGGTGGGCCAGGATCACGTCCTCGGCCCCGAGGCCCCGCTGGGGCGCATGCGGGCGAAGAACCGGCTGTCCTCGATCATCTTGTGGGGACCGCCGGGGGTGGGAAAGACGACGATCGCGCGCCTGCTCTCGGAAGCCTCGGGCCTGGAGTTCGACGCCATCAGCGCAGTGTTCTCCGGCGTCGCCGATCTGAAGAAGGCGTTCGAGCGCGCGCGCCAGCGCCGCGCGTCGGGCAAGGGCACGCTGTTGTTCGTCGACGAGATCCACCGCTTCAACCGCGCCCAGCAGGACGGCTTCCTGCCGGTGGTGGAGGAGGGGGTGGTCACGCTGGTGGGCGCCACCACGGAAAACCCCAGCTTCGAGCTGAACGCCGCGCTGCTCTCGCGCTGTCAGGTCATGGTTCTCAAACGCCTCGACGCGGGCGCGCTGGAGAAGCTTTTGGCGCGCGCCGAGCGGCTGGAGGGCCGCGAACTGCCGCTGACGCCGGACGCGCGCGAAGGACTCGTCGCCATGGCGGACGGGGACGGGCGCTATATGCTGAACCTCGCCGAAGAGGTGTTCAATCTGGAGCCCGAAGCGCCGCTGGAGCCCGGCGATCTCGCCGAGGTCCTGCAGCGGCGCGCGCCCGCTTACGACAAGGATCGCGACGAGCACTACAACCTCATCAGCGCGCTGCATAAGAGCATTCGGGGCTCCGACCCGGACGCGGCGCTCTACTGGCTCGCACGCATGCTGAACGCGGGCGAGGACCCGCTCTATCTCGCGCGGCGCCTCGTGCGCATGGCCAATGAGGATATCGGTCTCGCCGATCCCGGCGCGGTTCACGCCGCGCTGGCCGCCAAGGACGTCTACGATTTCCTCGGCAGCCCGGAAGGCGAGCTGGCGCTGGCCCAGGCCGTGGTGCATCTCGCCTGCGCGCCCAAATCCAACGCCGTCTACAAAGCCTGGAAGGGCGCGCTCAGAACCGCCAAGGCCACGGGAAGCTTAAGCCCGCCCAAGCACATCCTGAACGCCCCGACCAAGCTCATGAAGTCCGAAGGCTACGGCAAGGGTTACGAGTACGACCACGACGCCGCAGGCGGGGTCTCCGGACAGGACTATTTCCCCGACGAAATGCCCGAGCGCCCGGTCTTCTATGAACCGAAGGACGGCGGGCGCGAAGCCCAGCTGAAGGAGCGCCTGGACCGCTGGCGGGCGCTGAGGCGCGAGCGTCGGGGCGGTTAGGGGATTGGTCGGGTGCGCGAACGTGGCTAGCTTTTTCGCCCTGACATCGGGTGGAGGCGGAAAATGACGCGGCTTTGTGCGGTATTGACCGGCGACCTGATCGGATCCACCAAAACCGAGCGTTCGGTGGTCGAACTTGCGTTCGATGCGCTCGAAGAGGTCGGAGATATCGTGCGCGGCTCCGACGCCGAGGGCGGCGCCGGACTGGAGCGCTTTCGTGGCGACGGCTGGCAAAGCCTGGTCTTCGACCCTGCGTTCGCTCTGCGCGCGGCGCTTCTTTTTTCGGCCGCCGTCGCGTCCGTCGATCGCTCGATCGCGACCCGTGTGGCGGTGGGTGTCGGTCCGGTGAACGGGTTGCACCCGGCAGGCCTGAACTCCTCGGACGGTCCAGCCTTCCGGGTTTCAGGCCGGTTGCTGGAAAACATGCCGCGCGGCGCTCGATTGGCGGTGGCGATGGAGGGAGAGGCGGATCCCGCGACGCCATGGCGGTCGGCCGCCTTCGGGTTCGCCGGCGCCGTGGCGGAGAACTGGACGCAGAAGCAGGCGCTTGTCATGCGTCGCCTGCTCGAACGTCCCGCGCCCACTCAGTCGCAAGTCGCCGCCCTGGCCGGGGTGAAGCAGCAGACCGTGCAGCAGCATTTCGAAAGCGCGCACGGGCCGCTTATTCTGGATCTGCTCGACCAGGTGGAGGCGGGGTGACGGCTCGATTTGAACTACAGGTTCTAGAGTCTGTATTTTGCGATTACAGGCTCCAGGGCCTGTTATCCGCTCGGTTCGGGAGGGAGGCTGAGCGACAGGGTTCCAAGCCTGTAAGTCCCGAAAACAGGCCTGTGCACCTGTCGAAGCCGCCTCATGCTTGAAACCTTCCTTACCCTATTGGCGGCCCATATGGTCGCGGACTTCCTGCTGCAGTTCGACTGGGTGATCCGCAACAAGCGCAAGCCCGCCGTCTTCGCTTTCCATGCCGCGGTGGTGGGCGTCACGGCGCTCATGGCGCTGGGAGTTTGGACCGAAAGCTGGGCCGAAGGCTTCATGGCGGCGGTGCTGGTCACCGCGGCCCATGCGGCCATTGACGCGGTGAAGACCTGGGGACGGGTTCCACAGGCCTTCGCAAGGCCGCGCGGGTGGGATTTCGAGGCCTTCACGCTTGATCAGCTCGCCCATCTCGCGTCGATCCTCGCGGTGGCGGCGCTCTTGCCCACAGCCTTCGCCGACGGCGCCTGGGCCGGGCTCGCCCCCGGGGACGGCCGCATCGTACTGGCCGGATACGCTCTCCTCGCCGGCTTCCTGATCGCGGCGCGCGCGGGCCAGTTCTTCATCGCGCTCTTCATGAGCCGGTTCGCCTTGACTGAGACCCGCGACGCCACGGACGCTGATCAAGGCCTGGTCAACGGTGGAGCCTGGATCGGCCTTCTGGAGCGCAGCCTCGTCTTCGCCTTGGTTCTGGCGGGCCGTTTCGACGCCATCGGCTTTCTCATCGCCGCAAAGTCCGTTCTGCGATTCAGCTACGCCTCAAAAGACCGCAGCCATAGCGAATACGTGATCATCGGCACCCTGATGAGCTTCAGCTGGGCTATTGCGTCGGCCGGCATGACGCTCGCGGCGCTTCACCATTTGGCGGGCTGACGGAACCTACGCCCCGTCGCGCATCGCCCGATACGTCTTCAGCGCCGCGACAATGTGCGGCTGATCGACGAGCCAGACGGGGATGAGGCGCGTGGCGAGGACGTGCTCGGTGAGGCTTATATAGCCCATCGCCAGGGTTGGACCGATGAGCCAGGGCTCGAACCCGGCGGTGAGCTGGAACAGCACGCCGTAGAACGGGATCGCCCAAAGCTTGGCGGTGTAGAAGTGATACGCCGCGCCCCGGCCATAGCGCAGAAAGTCCTGAACCGTGGCTAGGAGTTGAAAGGCGGCCAGCGCGGCTATCCCCCACCACCAGCCGTCCAGCGCCTCGCCGTGCCTCAAGAGCGCATAGGCCGAATAGGACAAGACGAAGGCGAGATCGGCCCAGCCGTCGGCCCGGCGCAAAAGCACGGTGGCCACCCCGCGCCGGCGTGCGACGATCCCGTCGAACACGTCGGACAGAAGGGCGAGGGGTATGAGCAGGGCGACGATCAGCTCGCCCGCGCCGAAGAGCCACGCGACCCAGGGCGCGGGCGCGCACGCGGCGCGAAACAGCACGAGAAGCCAGGGCAGGCGGTCGAGCAGGCGGTTCATGGCCCGAGCCTAGCCGAGCCGGCTGCGCCTGTCTCGCGCGTTACGCGAACACCACCGCGAACGGGAACAGGAACAGGATCGCCAGCGCCCAGATCGAAAACACGATCGTCAGCAGGAGCAGCGCGGTGTCGCGCTTGCCCGAGATGATGGCGGGCAGGGCGGCGAGCACCACCCAGGCGGTCTTGTAGACCAGTTGCACCAGCAATATCCCCGCCATCTCAAGCGGGTGGACAAGGCCGATCCCGGCGATCACGCCGAGCCCCAGCCAGACCGCGCCGAGAATGCGCATGTAGACGCCGACCTCCACCGCACCGTAGAAGAGCTTCTCCGCGGCGAGCTTGGGCGCGACGAGCGTCACCGCCCCGGCGCCGCCCGCTGCGATCAGGGCGGCGGTGTAGAGCACGCGCAGGGATATGGCGTCGGCGAGCGTGAGCATGGCGGGCTCCGGTCTGCTGGCCTACCCGTAACACCCGCAAGCGCGAACCGCTCCATGATCGCCATGGATCGCCTTATTCCCGCCGCAAGTCACAAATTTTGGAAAGGTGGACCACAATTTGGTGGCGGGCTTTTAGCCCTCGGTATATGCGTGTGTCACCCTATAACATGTATAACAAGGTTGGTCATATGAAGACGCATCTCCTCCCCCGGCTCCATCTGGTGCTCGGTCTCTCCTGGTTTCTCGCCGGCATGATCCTGGGCGAGCACATGGGCCGCACCGGCGATCACGGTCAGCACGCCACCCATGCTCACATCATGCTGGTCGGCGGCGTGCTCGCCATCCTGTGGGCCGTCATCCACCGCCTCTTCGTCGAGCGGGCCGTCGCGCTGGGCTGGGTCCAGTTCGGAGCGCACCATCTCGGCGCCGCCGTGATGATCCCGGCTCTGTTCGCGCTCTATGGCGGTCTCGGAGATCCGGCCGTTCTGGGTCCGCTCCTGGGCCTCTCCGGTCTCGTCCTGATGGCCTCGGTCGCCCTGATGATCCTCCTGGTCCTGCTGCCGGCGAAGAAAACCGTCCCGGCCGCGCCCGCCGCGGCGTAAGAGACTTATAGAGGAACGGCGCGGCGAGGGCTCCGGCCCTTGCCGCGGCAGGCCGCGCGCCCTAACCCTTCCCCTATGCCGCATCTCCTCCTCATCGCCCTTGGCGGCGCGCTGGGCGCCGTGGCGCGTCACCTGGTCAATCAGGGCGCGCTGCGTGTTCTGGGCCCGGAGCTGCCCTGGGGCACGCTCATCGTGAACGTCGCGGGATCGCTGGCGATCGGCGTGCTTGTGGGCTGGCTCGCCTTCGCCGGGCGCTCCGACGCCACCGAGCTGCGCTTCGCGCTGGGGGTGGGGTTCCTGGGCGCCTTCACCACGATGAGCGCCTTTTCACTGGACGTGGTTCTCTTCATCGAGAGAAAGGCCTATGTGAGCGCGGCCCTCTATTCGCTCGGCACGCTCTGCTTAAGCGTCGCGGCCGTGTTCGCCGGGCTGATGCTCGCAAGGAAACTCATCGCGCCATGAGCCGCGTCCAGACCGTACAAGTCACCGCCGACGAGGCGGACATGCGCCTTGATCGCTGGTTTAGAAAGCATTTCCCCCACGTCCCCCACGGCATGGTGGAGAAGCTCCTGCGCAAGGGCCAGATCCGGGTCGATGGCGGCCGGGCCAGGGGCGACCGGCGCGTGGCGGCGGGCGAGGCGATCCGCGTGCCTCCGCTGCCCGAACCCCAGGAGGTCAAGGAGAGCCCGCCGATCTCGACCGAGGACGCGAAATTTGCCCGCTCCCTGGTGATCTATGAAGACAAGACGCTGATCGCGCTGAACAAGCCGCACGGCCTCGCCGTGCAGGGCGGCTCGAAGACCACACGCCATGTGGACCGGCTCTTGGAGGCGTTCGGAAAGGGCGATCAGAAGCCGCGCCTGGTGCACCGGCTCGACAAGGACACCTCCGGGGTTCTGGTGGTCGCCAGGACCGCCCAGAGCGCCAAGAAACTCTCCCGCCTGTTCCAGACCCGCGATCTGAAAAAGACCTACTGGGGCGTGGCGCTGGGGCTGATCGCGCCCAAGGCGGGCGAGATCAAGGGCTATATGAAGAAGGCCGCCGGCCCGGACGGCGACCGCGAGCTCATGGTCGCCGCGCGCCATGGCGAGGAGGGCGCCCAGCACGCCATCACCCGCTACGCCGTGGCCGACAACGCCGCGCGGCGGGCCTGCTGGGTGGTGCTGCGGCCTGAAACCGGGCGGACCCACCAGCTGCGCGTGCACATGGCCGCCGCCGGCCATGCGCTCCTGGGCGACGGCAAGTATATGTGTGAAATCCCGACGCCTGAGGGCTTGTCGCACAAGCTGCACCTGCACGCCCGCAAGCTGGAGATCCCGCGCGAGGGTCGGCGCCCGCTGATCCTCGAAGCCCCGCTCTCCCCCCATATGGCCGAGACCTTCGCCGCCCTGGGGTTCAACGAAACCGACGACCTGACCCTGGTCGAGGAAGCGCTGGAATGAGTTTGAAGCTCGCCGTGTTCGACATTGACGGCACGCTGGTGGATTCCCGCCAAGTCATCACCGAGGCCATGCGCCGCGCGTTTCAGCGCGCCGGCCTGCCCGAGATCGGCTATGACCGCACGCGCACAATCGTCGGCCTGCATCTGAACGAAGCCGTCGCCCGCCTGGCGCCGGAGGATTATCCGGCCGACCGCCTGGCCGAGCTGGCGAATTTCTACCGCAGCGCCTTCGTGGAGATGCGCAGCGAGGCCGGCTTCAACGAGCCGCTCTATGACGGTGCGCGCGAGACCGTGGAGCGCCTGGCCGACGAGGGCTGGCTGTTGGGCGTGGCCACCGGCAAGGCGCGGCGCGGGCTCGACATCGTGTTCGAGCACCATGGCCTGCACAAATATTTCCAGACCTTCCAGACCGTGGACGGCGGCGCGGGCAAGCCGCATCCGCGCATGGTGCTCGACGCCATGGCCGAGACCGGCGCCCGGCCCGAGGAGACCGTGATGATCGGCGATACGAGCTTCGACATGCTCATGGCGCGCAGCGCGAACGCCCATGCGCTGGGCGTGAGCTGGGGCTTTCACACCCCCGACGAGATCGCCGAAGGCGGCGCCCATGAAGTCCACCACGAATTCGACGCGCTGAACGCCTGGCTCGACGCCTTCGAGCCGGGAAGCGCCAGGGGAGAGCCGGCATGAGCATGTCCAAAGCCAAGGCCGAAAACCGCCCCCTGCCGCGTCGCTTCTACAAGGAAGCGGCCTATCAGGAGACCGAAGAGGGCTGGCGCATCCTTCTGGACGGCCGGCCGGTGAAGACCCCGGCCAAGCACACCCTGCTCGTCCCCGCCGAAGGCCTCGCCAGGGCGATCACCGAGGAATGGGACGCTCAGAAAGAGCACATCAACCCGTTCACCATGCCGCTCACCCGCCTCTGCCATGTGGCGCTCGATCGCATGGGCGAGGCGAGGGAGGCGGCGGCGGCCGAAGTGGCGAAATTCGCCACCACCGACCTGCTCTCCCATCGCGCCGAGGAGGCCGATCTCGCCGCCAGGCAGGCGCAGGTCTTCGACCCCTTTCTGACATGGGCGGAAAGCGCCCTCGACGCGCCCTTGAAGGCCGCCGCCGTCATCGCGCCGCTGGAGCAGCCGGAGACCTCCATCGAAGCCCTGCGCCTGCGCGCGCTCGCGCTGGACGATCTGCGGCTCACCGCGCTGGTGAGCGCCGCGCCGATCCTCTCCTCGGCGATTCTCGCCTTCGCGCTTCTGGAGGCCGAAGCCGACGGCGAGACCGTCTGGGCGGCCTCGCGCCTTGAAGAAGACCACCAGATCGCACGCTGGGGCGAAGACGCCGAAGCCGCCGAAGCCGCCGCCAACAAAAAGCGCGATCTCCTGGCCTGCGAGCGCCTGTTCCGGGAGCTGGACGCAGCGGGGGTGTAGGGGCGTGTCCTCCCCCTTTATGGGGGAGGTGTCCTGAAGCCCTGCTTCAGGACGGAGGGGGTGGGGCGGCTAGCCTCGGCGCTAAAGCGTGATCAGTCACAGCCCCACCCGACCCGGAGCTGCGCTCCGGCCCACCCTCCCCATAAAGGGGAGGGACAGGACGGGCTCCGCTGCGCTCGCGACACCCTCACCCCCCGTTTGCCCCCTCGCGCCAACCGGTGCTAGCTAGACGCAAATCTCATTTCCCGCCGGAGCCGTTTCATGAAAGACGTTCTCGACCAGCTCGACGCCAAGCGCGAGGCCGCCCGCATGGGCGGGGGTGAAAAGCGCATCAAGGCCCAGCACGAGAAGGGCAAGCTCACCGCGCGCGAGCGCCTGGACGTGCTTCTGGACGCCGGCTCGTTTGAAGAATTCGACATGTTCGTCGAGCACGACTGCACCGAGTTCGGCATGGCGGAGAAGAAGATCCCCGGCGACGGCGTGGTCACGGGGTCCGGCACGATCAACGGGCGGCTGGTCTACGTGTTCGCCAAGGATTTCACCGTGTTCGGCGGCTCGCTCTCGCTCGCCCACGCTAGGAAGATCTGCAAGGTCCAGGACATGGCGCTGCGGAACGGCGCGCCGATCATCGGCCTGTTCGACGCAGGCGGCGCGCGCATCCAGGAAGGCGTGGACGCGCTGGGCGGTTACGCCGAGATCTTCCAGCGCAACGTCCTCGCCTCCGGCGTCATCCCCCAGATCAGCGTCATCATGGGCCCCTGTGCGGGCGGGGACGTGTACTCGCCGGCCATGACCGACTTCATCTTCATGGTGAAGGACACCTCCTACATGTACGTCACCGGCCCCGACGTGGTGAAGACCGTCACCAACGAGGTCGTCACCCATGAGGAGCTGGGCGGCGCCAGCGTGCACGCGAAAAAATCCGGCGTCGCCGACGCGGCGTTTGAAAACGATATCGAGGCGTTGATCCAGGTGCGCCGGATGATCGACTTCCTCCCACTCTCCAACCGCGAAAAGCCCCCGGTGCGCGAAACGAAGGACGATCCGCGCCGCGAGGAGAAGAGCCTTGATACGCTCGTTCCGCCCAACCCGAACAAGCCCTACGATATCAAGGAGCTGATCGAGAAGGTCGCCGACGAGGGCGATTTCTACGAGATCGCGCCGGACTACGCGGCGAACATCGTGGTGGGCTTCGGCCGGCTGGAAGGCCAGACCGTCGGCTTCGTCGCGAACCAGCCGCTAAGCCTCGCGGGCGTGCTGGACATCGACGCCTCGAAAAAGGGCGCCCGCTTCGTGCGCTTCTGCGACGCCTTCGAGATCCCCATCGTCACCTTCGTGGACGTGCCGGGCTTCCTGCCCGGCACCAAGCAGGAGTATGGCGGCCTCATCAAGCACGGCGCCAAGCTCCTCTTCGCCTACGCCGAAGCCACCGTGCCGAAACTCACCGTCATCACCCGCAAGGCCTATGGCGGCGCCTATGACGTGATGGCGTCGAAACACCTGCGCGGCGACGTGAACTACGCCTGGCCCACCGCCGAAATCGCCGTCATGGGCGCCAAGGGCGCCGCGGAAATCATCCACCGCGCCGACCTTGGCGACGCCGAAAAGATGGCCAACCACACCAAGGCCTACGAAGACCGCTTCGCCAACCCGTTCGTGGCGGCGTCACGCGGATACCTGGACGACGTGATACAACCTCACGGGACGCGCTGGCGTCTGATCCGCGCGCTGAGGACGCTGCGCAAGAAGCAGCTGAGCAATCCCTGGAAGAAGCACGATAATATTCCGCTTTAGCGGGTTATCGCTTTCCGCGGTCTCGCCGTTGGGTCAGGGTCGATGCCGCTGCGCTTTTTGCGGCTTTCGTAGCGCCTGGGCTCCTGAGCGTCTTCGACGCCTTTGATGCGGCGACGGCCTTCGTCTCTTTGCTGTTGCCGGTTTGAGCGAGCGCCGAAGCGGCAGCCGACTTGGCGGCTTTACTTGCACTAGCGCTTCTCAGCGTCGTTGACGCTGCCGAGGCGGCCCGCTTTGATGTCCGTTCGTTGTTTCTGGCCATGAGTCTCTCCATCAGGAGAGTGTATGATACAACTGATTCTTGGAACTAAACAAGAACAGGTGACGCGTGAGCGAGTTTCCCATTTCCGGTAAGGTCGAAGCGAAGATTAGTGAGCGCTCGGTCGATAAGCTGATTGATGCTGTGGTAGACACTTTTTCGCCAGCAAGTGAAACGCTCGGTGCGTTGGGAGATGGGGTCCGGCTCGCAAGAGTGGAAATTGCCGCACGTATTACTCGAAGAGCTAAAGAAATCGGCGATGCCAACGGCCTTAAATTGGCAGCCCCACCGCTCAAATTCTTAGCGCCATTCTACGAACGAGCCTCCATCGAAGATGAAGGTGGTGCTGAGATCGAAGAAATGTGGGCAAACCTTCTTGTTTCTGCCGCTTCTGATTATGCAAGCGTGAAGGTTGGATATGTAAATATATTAGCGTCTCTGAGTCGCGATGAAGCTAATCTTATGAAAACGTTGTTTTCAGCAAAAAGTTACGGACTTCAAGAGCGATTGGAAGCCCTAGACATAGCCGAATTTATAGACCGAAATATGCTGAAGCTCGGTGCTGATCAATTTTTCGAAGCGCCTAGTTCGCTAGGAAAGCAGGTGGACGAATTCTTTGACGTGCCTGGAAACTTGCTTTGGTTCGCCGGCGATGGCGCTAGTGAGTCAGAATGCTATGGTGTTGACCCTAGGGCTTCCCGGTTGGAACTACCCGAAGTTTTTCACCGAGACGAATACCTTATACAGATTATAATGCTGTTGATTTCAAAGGGGTTGCTTCGAGAGATCGAGTTCGAGCATCGCACTGCGACGCACTACTATACTGTACTTGTATATTCTGCGACACCGTTAGCAATTTCGTTCATGAATGAGGTCCAGCCCGGCGATCACTAGGTTGAAGCGCGGAATTTATGGCGGCTCAATCCACGCCCTTAACCCCATGCTGGAAGATCCCGCAAGGCGATCGGGGCGCGTCAAGGACGACCGGGCTTCGCCCGGTCGCCGCAGCGCGGCGGCGCGACGCGCCGTCCTTGACCCGCCCCGACGCTTGCGACACTGGCCGACATGGAGTGAAGGGGCGGCGGGGTCGCAACCTCCAGCCTGGCCGCCCCCTTTTTCGTCATCGCCGCGAAGGCGGGGACCCAGTCCGGCGGCGTCTTGGCTCTACGCTCGCCGGGTTCCCGCTTTCGCGGGAATGACGGGTGGGGCGAGCGTCAAGGTTGGATTTCCAGGCCTAACGACCTTCCCACTCTCGTCATCCCCGCGGCTTGTTGACGCGAAAGCGGGAAACGCGGGGATCCAGTCCGGCGGGGCCGGCTGCGCGTGGGTTCCCGCTTTCGCGGGAATGACGTTTTTTGGGGAGGGTTTGCCGTTGGTGAGTTCCTTTTCGGGGGCCCACCATCGTCATCCCCGCGAACGCGGGGACCCAGTCCGTCGGCGCCGTTGCTATAGGCTCTCTGGGTTCCCGCCTGCGCGGGCATGACGTGGAGGTGTTCGACGGGAGGGCCGAGATGGAAGGATGAAGGGTGGGCCCCGCGCGAACGTCGCGTTCGATCCTGACCCAACCCCCTCAGATCAATCCTGTTTCCCTTGAAGGGGGCGAGGGGGCTTTGACGCAGCGCTTTTCCTGTAAAGGCGAGCGTTTCGCACGCCCTTCAATAATGATACCGGACCGCCAGCCCTCCCAATGCTTACACGCGGCGTGAAAACTCCCTCTCCCCCGGCAACGGGGGAGAGGGTGGGGTGAGGGGGCGGGCCGCTCCGCCGCGTCGCAATTTGGAGCGGAGCGCGGGGCGGCGCCGCTCCCCCTCATCCTCACCTTCTCCCCCTCGGGGAGGGGGAGAAGGGGCTTCAACGTCGCGTGAGACCTGAGAGCCCGGCTCCGAGCCCCCCGATTTATCCACCCCCTTCCATCCCGCCTGCATAATGCCCGCACTCGCCCCGCAGGCGGGGACGGCGTCCGGAGGCGTCCGGCGACGTGCGGGGCGGGGGCGGCGCCTCGGGCGTCCGGACGCACCGGGCGCGGAAGAGCGGGCGAGGGGGCTGGCCGCCTCCTCGCGGTTCGGCCGGACGGGGCGGGCGCCGTGACGTGGGTTCTAGTAACCCTCGACGTCGATCCACCTCGCCCAGCCGGCGTGCAGCGGGGAGGGAGGTGTTAAGGTTAAGCGTCACGGCGGACCTGAGCGTGGGGCGCGGAGCGCGATCGACTCTGTCCACGCCCGTTCGGCCGGCGAGCAAGTCCTGCGGGGATAATCCGCGGGAGCCGAAGCCCGGATAACGCCGCCGCGCGAGGCCGCCCGTGAAGGCCGCCACAGCCAGGCCATGCCTGGCCACAGCCGCAGCCGCCTTCGGGCGGCGGCCTCGCGCCTCCCGCCATCCCCGCCGGGTTTCGGCCCGGGCGGCGTTTCGCCATGGGCGGATCGGCCTAGCGCCGCACCAGCACCCCGCCGAGCTCCGGTTTGCCGTCGAGGCTTGGATGGGGGAAGGGGGTGAAGGCCGCGTCCGCCGGCCAGGTCCAGCGGTCCTCGGGGAACAGGTTGCGCATGGCGTCCAGCGCGCAGCCATAAGGCGGGCCGCCCGGCGCGTCCTTCTGCATGAACAGGGCGACCAGGCGGGCGCCGGGCTTCAGCACGTCGAACGCCATGCGTTCATAGCGGCCGCGGTCATGGGGATGGATCGCGCACAGGAAGGTCTGCTCCCACAGGAGATCGAAGGGGACGGGCGGGCGCCAGTCCAGCCCGTCGGCCTCCACCACAGCGGCGTTGAGCCCGGCCGCCGTGATCTGGTCTTTCTGGCGGCGCACCGCGGTGGGCGCCACGTCGCTGGCGGTGACGCGCAGGCCGAACCGGGCGAAGGCCACAGGCTCGGGGCTGCGCCCGCAGCCGGGCACGTAGATCGACTGGCCGGCCGTGAGCACGCCCGCCTTGCGGAAATGCTCCACGGCCGGATGCAGGCCGGCCCGTTCCCAGGGCGCGTCGCTCGCCTTGAAACGGGCCTCCCAGTCGAACGGCGTGCGGGTCTTTTCATGCGCCATGACCGCCTCCTCGCCGGGCCGCGCGCCCGGATGCGGCAGGCTATAACGCGCCGCCAACACCGCAAGGCCCGAGCGCTCAGCCGAGCGCCATGCGGATCAGCAGGGCGGCGATGATCACGGTCAGCACCCCGCCGAAGACGAGGAACTGGAACCGGCCGGACGTGTCCACCCGCGGTGCGGGATCCTCCTGCGGATCGGCGCGCGGGGCGCTCTGGATCGGCTCGAAAGGCTTTTGCGCGCCGTCCGGGGCGCCGGCGGCCGACAGGGCCACGCGCTCGGGATTGGCCGGGCGGCCCGCGGCCTCATCGTCGGTGCCCAGCGGCGAAGCGCCGGGATCGGGATAGGCGATCTTGTCGCGATGCGCGCCGGTCTCGTGCTCGCGCTTCAGCTGGGCGGCGGTGGGCGCGTCGTCGGCGCCGGTTCGGCTTTGCGCCTCGTCCCGCTTGTGCGGATCGGCCATGGCTCGCCCCTTTCGCTTCGGCTTGGGGAGAAAACGGACGGGCCGCGCGGCCCGTTCCCGGTCAGCTAGATGCACGGCCGATCTCGTCAAACGCCCGGTGCTGACGTACAACACCGCCCGCTGCGGGTGTGGCGGAACTGGTAGACGCGCTGGATTTAGGTTCCAGTGTCTTACGACGTGGAGGTTCGAGTCCTCTCACCCGCAGCAATAAATAGCCATTCAGTGATAGTTTCGCTCTTAGGGGGCGCCGTTTGGTTTCACAGCTGCAAAAGATGTCGACCGTCGACCTTTACTATATTTGCCAGATGGTGGACGGCGTAACGCGGCAACCCGGAGCATACCTCCGGAATATCGAAGATATTTTCGGTGACATGCCGTCAGCCACCCTTGTGCAAAATTACCCGAAGTGGACGTGTTTCCACGATTTTGTAGAGGCGCTGATATCAAGCGTGGTCTACGAAGACGCAAACACTTCCGCACACGGTCCGGCAAAGCTTTGGATCGACCACTTGCTCGAATCAAATGGTATTGGCCGTGCGGCGGTAAACCCGTCAGAGTTCGGAGAGGTCGACGGGTACGAGTATCTAGACGCCCTCGCGCAAGAAGATTTGATTGCTCAACTCACTGACACAGTCGCTAAGCAGGTTTTTCACGTCTTTGAGCTACTCCCCGATCGTTGGACAGTTTCCGGCGGTTTTTAAGCTACTTTGAGCTCCTGCTGATCGGGTTGATTGGGTTGGCGCGTGCGCCAGTAGACCATGGCGGGCGGCCGCCCGCCATGAGCG
>JBNPED010000028.1:0-13066 GCA_051117435.1 Oceanicaulis sp.
CGAAGCCGCAAATCCTCGCTCAACGTTCTCATGGCCGCCCTCCCTAACCAGGCGACACCCCATGAATCACGCTTCGCGCCTAAACGGAATCCCCCGCCGAGTCAGAACCAGACGAAAATGCTCTAGCGCCCGCTTTCTGACTAGTACGCCGCTTCCTCAAACACCGGCTCCACGCTTTCGCCCCAGGCGCCGTAAAAGCGCTCCAGCAGCCGTTCGGCCGGACAAACCCCCGTCTTCGCGATCTCGTCGAGATCGTCCAGGAACAATGCCTCGTGTTCACCGTGGCTGTTGAGGCGGGCGCGGGCTTTGAGGCCCTTGCGGGCGATGGCAAGGGCGGACTTGGCGACGTCCTGCAGGGTTCCTGAGCGGAAGGGGGTTTTCAGTGCCTGTTTCGCCGCGCCGAGGCGCAGGGCGGTGCGCTCGTCTTCGGTCCAGTCTTTGACCAGCTCCCACGCCTCGTCGAGAGCGCCGGCGTCGTAGAGCAGACCGACCCAGAAGGCGGGCAGGGCGCAGAGCCGGTTCCAGGGGCCGCCGTCGGCGCCGCGCTGTTCGATGAAGGTCTTCAGGCGCACCTCGGGGAAGAGCGTGGAGAGGTGGTCCTCCCAGTCGGAAAGGACCGGGATCTCGCCGGGCAGGGCGGGTAGCTCGCCTTTCAGGAAGGCGCGGAAGGACTGGCCGGAGGCGTCGAGGAATTTGCCGCCGCGCTTGACGAAGTACATCGGCGCGTCGAGGGCCCAGTCCACATAGTGCTCGTAGCCGAACCCCTCCTCGAAGGCGAAGGGCAGCATGCCGGTGCGATCGCCGTCCACATCGGTCCAGACATGGGCGCGATAGCTCATGTATCCGTGGGGCGCGCCGTCCTTGAAGGGCGAGTTGGCGAAGAGGGCCGTGGCCACCGGCTGCAGCGCGAGGGAGACGCGCATCTTCTTGACCATGTCGGCTTCGCTGGAGAAGTCGAGATTGGTCTGCACGGTGCAGGAGCGGAACATCATCTGATGGCCGAGCGAGCCGACCTTCGGCATATACGCCTTCATGATCTGATACCGGTCCTTCGGCATCAGCGGCGTCTCCTCCAGCGACCATTTGGGCGAGAAGCCGAGCCCGAGGAAGCCCGCGCCGATCTCGTCGGCCACCTCGCGCACTTCGCGCAAATGCCCGTTCACCTCGCGGCAGGTCTCGTGCAGGGTTTCCAGCGGCGCGCCGGAGAGCTCGAACTGGCCGCCGGGCTCCAGGGTGATGGAGCCGCCGTCGCGTTTCAGGGCCACCGGCTTGCCGTTCTCCTCGATCGGCGTCCAGCCGAACCGGACAAGGCCTTCGAGCATCTTGCGCACGCTCGGCCCGTCGCCGTTTTCGTAAGGGAGGGGTCTGTGGCCGTCGGTGGTGAAGCCGAACTTTTCGTGCTCGGTGCCGATGCGCCAGGCCTCGGCGGGCTTCTCCCCGGCCGCGATATGGTCGATCAGCTGGGATTTGGTTTCGATGCGGGGGCCTTCGCCGCCGGCGTTGTAGGTGCCGCTCATTCGGTGTCGCCCCTTCTTGGGATTCGTCAGCGCGCCGCAGAGTTAGGCCGCGTCAGGCGGCGCCGCAAGCAGAGCGGTGAGACATCACCCCTTCGTGTTCCAGTCCCCCAGCACCGCCTGCCACACGCTCATGGCGGCGGCGACCGCGGTGTCGGCGCGCAATATGCGCGGGCCGAGCGTGACGGGAACCACGAAGGGCTGGCCGCGCAGGAGCGAGCGTTCTTCGGGGTCGAACCCGCCTTCGGGGCCGATGAGAATGGCCCATTTTTGGTGCCGCCCCCCTTCTTTCCCTCCCCCGGGTGCGGGGGGGGGGGACCCCCGGCCCTGAGCCGGGAGGACGGAGGGGGGATAGGCGGCTGAAACGTCGCTCCCCCCCTCCGGCTTCGGCTGCGCCTCAGCCACCTCCCCCGCAAGCGGGGGAGGAAACCGGTAGGCGCTTAGCGCCTCTAATATCGGCGTCGCGCGTCCGGCCTCCCCGCCCCAGGGCGCGTCGTCCTCATCGCCCGCCTCGTCGCAGAAGACCAGGCGGCGGTCGTCGTCCCAGGCTTTCAGCATCTGCACCAGAGAGACCGGCTCGCCCACCCCGGGAAGGTCCAGGCGTTCGGTCTGTTCGGCCGCTTCGCGCACCAGGGCCTGCAAACGGTCGGTGCGCACCCGGTCGGCCATGGTGCGCCGGGTCATCACCGGGGTGATCGCGGCGGCGCCGAGCTCGGTGGCCTTCTCCACGATGAAGTCGGTGCGCGCCTTCTTCACCGGCGAGAAAAAGAGGTGCAGGTCCGGCGCGGCGGCCTGGTCGCGCGTGCGCTCACGCAGCTGCAGCGCCGCGCGCCGCTTGCTCGCCTCCGCGATCTCGGCGCGCCATTCCCCGTCCCGGCCGTTGAAGACGCGCAACACGTCGCCGGCTGAGCGCCGCATGACGTTCACCAGATAGTGCGCCTGATCCTTCTCCAGATCGAGGCGGGCGCCGGCGGTGAAGGGCGCGTCGAGATAAAGGCGGGGTTCTACGGTCATGGCGGTCTTCTAACCGGTGTCGCGGGCGAACGGAACGCGGGGCCGAGACGTTGCCTGAAGCCAAGCGAACCAAGAAAGGCGCGTCATGGGTCAGATCACCGTCACCAATCCCGCCACCGGCGAGCAGATCGCCGAATACGACAAGCACGGCGAAGGCGACGTGGAGGCGGCGCTGGAGGCGGCGTTCGAAGGCTTCCAGACGCTTTGGCGCGCCGGATTCGACAGCCGCGCCCGGCGCCTTTTGAAGGCGGCCGAGCTTCTCGATGCGGAAAAGGACGACCATGCAAAGCTCATGGTCACCGAGATGGGCAAGCCCATCGCTCAGGCCCGCGCCGAAATCGACAAGTGCGCGCTCGCCTGCCGGTTCTATGCGGAGAACGGCGAAGCGTTTCTTGCCGATGAAAAGCTGGATGCGCCGGAGAAGGGGCGCTGCTTCATCCGCCGCCTGCCGCTGGGGCCGATCTTCGCGGTGATGCCGTGGAATTTCCCGTTCTGGCAGGTCTTCCGCTTCGCCGCGCCGAACCTGATGGCGGGCAACCCAGGGATCTTGAAACATTCCTCCAATACGCCGGGCTGCGCGCTCGCCATCGAGGACGTGCTCAAGCGCGCCGGCTTCGAGGACGGCGCCTGGTCGAGCCTGCTTATCGGCTCGGACCTGTCCTCGAAGGTCATCGCCGACAGCCGGGTGCGGGGCGTGACGCTCACCGGCTCGGAAGGCGCGGGCTCCAAGGTCGCCGAACAGGCGGGCAAGGCGATCCTGCCGAGCGTCATGGAGCTTGGCGGGTCGGATCCGTTCATCGTCATGCCGAGCGCCGATCTCGACGAAGCGGCCAAGATCGGCGTGAAGGCGCGGGTGCAGAATAACGGCCAGTCCTGCATCGCGGCGAAGCGCTTCATCGTTCACGAGCAGGTGTA
The DNA here is from genome assembly GCA_051117435.1 of Oceanicaulis sp. Classification (GTDB taxonomy): domain Bacteria; phylum Pseudomonadota; class Alphaproteobacteria; order Caulobacterales; family Maricaulaceae; genus Oceanicaulis. Next base: position 3,444 of record JBNPED010000028.1, read on the forward strand.
CGAGCAATACCGCGACAAGTTCGTGGAGCACATGAAGGCGCTGAAGGTCGGCGATCCCATGGACGACGACACCGATGTGGGGCCGCTTGCGGACACAAAAGCGGCCGACACGCTGATGGACCAGGTCGCCGCCACCGCCGACGGCGGCGCGGACAGTCCGCTGCCCCCCAAGCGCGGCGAGCACGCCTTCGTGCATCCCGGCGTGCTTGAAGCAATCCCCAAGGGCACGCCCGGATATGACGACGAGATGTTCGGCCCCGTGGCGCTGTTCTTCTCCGCGCGCGATCTCAACGCCGCGGTGGGCATCGCCAATGATCACCGCTACGGCCTCGGCGCCAGCTTCTGGTCGCGCGACGAACAGGAGATCGAGCACGCGGCGTCGACGATCGAGGCCGGCTCCACCTATGTGAACCAGATGGTCGCCTCCGACCCGCGCCTGCCCTTCGGCGGGGTGAAGAAATCCGGCTATGGCCGCGAACTCGCCCGCGATGGGATGCTGGAGTTCACCAACGCCAAGACCGTGGCGGTGACGGGGATTTAGGGGGAGATGGTGAGGCGGGCCGATCGCCTTGCGGTTTCTTCCAGCATGGATTGAAGGGGAGGCTGTAAGCGTCCGGCGGAGATCCAAGCGCCGCTTCCAACCCGGCCCCGCCTGCGCTATCCCCGCGCCATGACCACGCCCCTTCAAGATGATCGCCGTGTCGCCGACTCCCTCCCGACCAGCTGGGTGGACCGCGCGCCGAAGGCGCTTCGGCCCTTTCTGCGCCTGGCGCGCTATGACCGGCCGGCGGGCTTCTGGCTGCTGGCGCTGCCGTGCTGGTTCGGCCTCGCCGCGGCGCGGCTGGAGACGGGCCTCGGCTGGGTCGATCTGTGGTGGGCGGTGCTGTTCGGCGTCGGCGCTGTGGCCATGCGCGGGGCGGGGTGCACCTATAACGACATCGTGGACCGCGATCTCGACGCGAAGGTGGCGCGCACAGCCGACCGGCCGCTGGCGGCGGGCACCGTGTCGCTGCGCTCGGCCTGGGCGTTCCTGATCGGGCAGTGCCTTGTGGGTTTCGTGGTGCTGATCCTGCTGCCCTGGCCGGCGATCCTCACCGGGCTCGCGGCGCTGGTGCTGGTGGCGGCCTACCCCTTCATGAAGCGCATCACCTGGTGGCCGCAGGCCTGGCTCGGGCTCACCTTCAATTGGGGGATCCCGGTCGCCGGGGCGGCCGCGCTGGGCTCGCCCTTCCACCCGGTGGTGCTGATCCTCTACGCCTCGGCGCTCTTCTGGACGCTGGGCTATGACACGATCTACGCCTGTCAGGACAAGGAGGACGACGCCCTGGTCGGGGTGAAGTCGTCGGCCCGCGCTCTGGGACCGGGCGTGAAGCCCGGCGTCGCGGCGTTCTATATCATTTCGGCCGGGCTCGCCGCGGCGGCGGGCGTGCTGGGCGGCGCGGGCCTGGTCTTCGCCCTGGGCTTCGCGGTCTACGCCGCGCATCTGATGTGGCAGGCCGACGGCTTTGATCCGCAGGACGGCGCGGACTGCCTGAGGCGCTTCAAATCGAACCGCACCACCGGGCTTTTGCTCACCGCCGCCTTCCTTCTGGGCGGGATCTAGCGCGCGAGACGCTGCAGGCGCCGCGCCTCTTTGCGTTTCGCCGTTCCTCCGCTATCACGCGCGCGACCGCCGGGGCGTCCGCTTCGGCTCTTTCCAGATCCGCGCCCCGGGGGAATTTTAAATGACCGCCATCGTCGACATCGCCGCCCGTGAAATTCTCGACAGCCGGGGCAATCCCACCGTCGAAGTGGACGTCACCCTGGAGGACGGCTCTATGGGCCGCGCCGCGGTCCCGTCGGGCGCCTCCACGGGCAAGCACGAGGCGGTCGAGAAGCGCGACGGCGGCGAGCGCTATGGCGGCAAGGGCGTTCAGGAAGCCGTGCGCATCGTCGAGAGCGACATCTTCGAGGCGATCGCCGGTATGGAGGCCGAAGACCAGCGCCGCATCGACGAGGCGCTGATCGAGGCTGACGGCACGGAGAACAAGGCCAATTTCGGCGCCAACGCCATTCTCGGCGTCTCGCTGGCGACTGCGAAGGCGGCGGCCATGGCCTCCGGCCTGCCGCTTTACCGCTATGTGGGCGGCGCCAATGCGCGCATCCTGCCCGCCCCGATGATGAACATCCTCAACGGCGGCGCCCATGCGGACAATCCGGTGGACTTCCAGGAATTCATGATCATGCCCACCGGCTTCGACCGCTTCTCCGAAGCGCTGCGCGGCGGGGCGGAAATCTTCCACGCGCTGAAGAAACAGCTCAAGGCCGACGGCCACAACACCAATGTGGGCGATGAAGGCGGGTTCGCACCGAACCTGAAAAGCGCCGAGCACTGCCTGGACGTCATCATGAAGGCGATCGAGACGGCCGGTTACAAGCCGGGCGAGGACGTGCTGCTGGCGCTGGACGTGGCTTCCACCGAGTTCTTCAAGGGCGGCAAGTATGTCATGGAGGGCGCGGGCCGCACCGAGGACAGCCAGGGCTTCGCCGAGTACCTGAAATCGCTGGTGGGCGCCTATCCCATCGTCTCCATCGAGGACGGCATGGCCGAAGACGACTGGGACGGCTGGCGCGCCCTGACCGAGCTTCTGGATGGCGACTGCCAGCTGGTGGGCGATGATCTGTTCGTCACCAACCCGGAGCGCCTGGCGCGCGGTATCGAGGAAGGCGCGGCGAACGCGCTGCTGGTGAAGGTCAACCAGATCGGCACCCTGTCGGAGACGCTGGACGCGGTCGATATGGCCCTGCGCGCCGGCTATGGCGCGGTGATGAGCCACCGGTCCGGCGAGACCGAAGACGCCACCATCGCCGACCTGGCGGTGGCCACCAATTGCGGACAGATCAAGACCGGTTCGCTGGCCCGTTCGGACCGCACAGCGAAGTACAACCAGCTCCTGCGCATCGAGGCCGAGCTTGGCTCCACCGCGGTTTACGCCGGCGGCGGCGCCATCGCGGCGGGGTAGGGGGCGTCGCGCGCCCTGCGGCGTGGAGGGGCCGTTAGCGAACGCCCTCCCCAGTCTCAATTTCGTCATCCCCGCGCACGCGGGGATCCGGCATGGCGGCGCCACGTGCATGCTGGGTTCCCGCTTTCGCGGGAATGACGATGCGGGGGGGCATAAGGGAAATGGAAACACACCTCGGATTGTTCGAAAAGCAATCTGAGCAAATGGCGTTCAGACCTCCCCATCGTTCCATACTTGAAAATCACGCAAGGCGATCGCCGGCTGTCAAGGACGGGCCGAAGCCCCGCCGCGGTGCGACGACCGGGCTTAAGCCCGGTCGTCCTTGACAGCCGGCGACGCTTGCGAAAATCGCTCAGCAAGGACCGATGGGTTGGTGGGGGAGCCCAAATCGGCGTCAGTCGTCGGATCCGGCGGGGCTTTTCGCTGAAGGAGCGACGCGGCGCGCGCTCCCCGGCGCCGCAAGGAGCGGCGGGGAGCTTAAAACGAATCGCTTCCGATTCGCCCTAACGCTTCTTTTACGACGTCGCCCATAAGCTCATGATTGAACGATCCGCAAAAGGCGGGCGGTGGATGGAGGCGGGCATGAAGGCGCTGAAGCGCTTCGGCCTACTGGGCGTGCTGTTGGTGATCATCGCAAACCTGTCCTATCAGGCCTGGCTGCATGAGGACGGGGTGAAGGGGCAGATGGACACCCTGGCGCGCATCGCCGCCGCCGAGGAGGAGCTGGCCGACGTGCGCGCCCGGCGCCAAGCGCTGGAGGATCGTGTGGCGCGCCTGTCGGAAGACAAAAGCGGCGTCGACGTTGATTATCTCGAAGAGCGCGTGCGCGACGAGCTCCGCTTCGCCCACCCTCATGAAATCGTAGTGGACATCGCGCGCACGCCGGCGCGCTGAGCGCTGGCGGATTTCGCGTCCGCGCCATTACTTCGCGCGCGCAGCATTTTCTTTGGCTTGCCGGACCCGCGCCGCGCCTGTTAAACGCTCCCCGAAGCGTAAACAGGGAGCGCGGACAATGACTTGTTCGCGTGTGAACTAAATGGCCTCGCGCAAGTCCGCCTCCGCCCCGTCCTCCTCGAAATCCAAGCTCCCGGTGACCAAGGACCAGCTTCTGGCCTGGTACAAGGACATGCTGGTGATCCGCCGCTTCGAGGAGAAGGCGGGTCAGCTCTACGGGATGGGCCTGATCGCGGGTTTCTGCCATCTCTATATCGGCCAGGAAGCCGTGGTCGTCGGCGTGCAGGGCGCGCTGGAGGAGGGCGATCAGGTCATCACCGGCTATCGCGACCACGGCCACATGCTCGCCACGGGCATGGACGCCAAGGGCGTCATGGCCGAGCTGACGGGCCGCGAGGGCGGCTATTCCAAGGGCAAGGGCGGGAGCATGCACATGTTCTCGCGCGAGAAGCAGTTCTTCGGCGGCCATGGCATCGTCGGCGCCCAGGTTCCAATCGGCGCCGGGCTCGCCTTCGCCAACAAGTACAAGGAGAACGGCAAGGTCTCCGCGACGTATTTCGGCGACGGCGCGGCGAACCAGGGCCAGGTCTACGAAGCCTTCAACATGGCCAAGCTCTGGGATTTGCCGGTTCTCTTCATCATCGAGAACAATCAGTACGCCATGGGCACCAGCGTAAAGCGGGCCTCCTCCGAGACCCATCTGTGCAAGCGTGGGATCAGCTTCGGCATTCCGGGCAAGGAAGTGGACGGCATGGACATCATCGCCGTCTACGAGGCCGCCAAGGAGGCCGCCGAGCACGCGCGCTCGGGCAAGGGGCCGTTCATTCTTGAAATGAAGACCTATCGCTATCGCGGCCACTCCATGTCCGACCCGGCGAAATACCGCACCCGCGACGAGGTCAACGAATTCCGCGACACCAAGGACCCGATTGACCTCGCCCGCAAGAAGATCATCGAGCAGGGCTGGTCGGACGAGGACGCGCTCAAAGACCTCGACAAGGAGGTCAAGAAGCTCGTCAACGAAAGCGCCGATTTCGCCAAGGAAAGCCCGGAGCCCGATCCGTCGGAGCTGTGGACCGACGTTTTGATAGAAGGGTAAGGCCATGACCCTCGACGCCAGCCTTCTCGTTCTCGCCGTCATCATCTACATGGTGATGATCCTGGTTCAGGTCGTGTTCTCCAATCTGGAGCACAAGCCCAAGGACCAGCTGGGCCCGCGCGACGGACTGACCGACACCAGCGCCATGACCGGCCGGGCCAAGCGCGCCAACGCCAACATGGTCGAGGCGCTGATGATGCATGCGCCGCTGGTGCTCATCGTCCTTCTCGCCGACCGCGCCAATGAAATGACGGCGCTCGGCGGCTGGCTGTTCGTCGCCGGCCGGGCGGTTTACGCCCCGCTCTACTGGCTCGGCGTCCCGGTGCTGCGCACGCTCGCCTGGTTCGTCGCCGCGGCCGGCACCGTCCTCGTTCTTCTTCAAGTCCTTCCGTTCTCCGGAGCCGCTTAATGCCCATCGAAGTCCTCATGCCCGCCCTGTCGCCCACCATGGAGGAGGGCACGCTGGCGAAGTGGAACGTGAAACCGGGCGACAAGGTCTCCTCCGGCGACGTCATCGCCGAGATCGAAACCGACAAGGCCACCATGGAGGTGGAGGCCGTCGAGGAGGGCGTGGTCGGCAAGCTCCTCGTCGAGGAGGGAACCGAAGGGGTGAAGGTGAACGCCCCCATCGCACTCCTGCTCGATGAGGACGAAGAGGAAAGCGCGCTCGACGATTACGAGCCCGGCGGCGCGGCGAAGACTGCAGACACCAGCCCGGCCGGCAAGCCCGACGCTTCCAATGACGAAATCGACACTGGCGACAAGGGCGCGAAACCGGATTCCACCCCGGCCGAGCCGGAAAAGCGCAAATCGGTGGAAGGCTCGAAATACACCGGCGCGCCGGTGGGCGACGATCCGGAAATCCCGGCGGACGCCAAGATGGTGGAGATCACCGTGCGCGACGCCCTGCGCGACGCCATGGCCGAAGAGATGCGCCGCGACGAGCGCGTTTTCGTCATGGGCGAAGAGGTCGCCGAGTATCAGGGTGCCTACAAGGTCACCCGTGAACTCCTGCAGGAATTCGGCGCGAAGCGTGTTGTGGACACCCCGATTACCGAGCACGGGTTCGCCGGCCTCGGCGTCGGCGCGGCCTTCGGCGGTTTACGCCCCATCGTGGAGTTCATGACCTTCAACTTCGCCATGCAGGCCATCGACCAGATCATCAACTCGGCGGCCAAGACGCTTTACATGTCCGGCGGCCAGATGGGCTGCCCCATCGTGTTCCGCGGCCCCAATGGCGCGGCGAGCCGGGTCGCGGCCCAGCACAGCCAGGATTATTCCAGCTGGTACGCCCATGTGCCGGGCCTGAAGGTGATCGCGCCCTATGACGCGGCCGACGCCAAGGGCCTCCTGAAAGCCGCGATCCGCGACCCGAACCCGGTCGTGTTCCTCGAGCACGAGCTGATCTATGGCGAGACCTTCGAGATCCCGGAGGTGGACGACTGGGTCCTGCCCATCGGCAAGGCGAAGATCCGCCGCGAAGGATCTGACGTCACCATCACCGCCCATTCGCGCATGGTCGGCTTCGCGCTGCAGGCGGCCGAAGAACTGGCGAAGGACGGCATCGAGGCGGAAGTCATCGACCTCAGGACCCTGCGCCCGCTGGACACCGCGACGGTCATCCAATCGGTGAAGAAGACCAACCGGATCGTCTGCGCCGAGGAAGGCTGGGGCCAGCACGGCGTCGGCGCGGAGATCAGCGCTGTCGTCACGGCGGAAGCCTTCGACTATCTCGACGCCCCGCCCGCCCGCGTGCACCAGAAAGACGTGCCGCTGCCCTACGCCGCCAATCTTGAAAAGCTCTCGCTTCCCGGCGTCGAGGACATCATCGAGGCGGCGAAAAAAGTCTGTTACGCGGAGTAGGGGACATGGACGAGGAAACGCCCGAAGACGGCCCGCCGGAGAACGCCTATCCCTTCTTCGTCGCCTTTCGCACCAAGGACGGCGAGATCGGCGTGCAGCTGGACATCGAGGCGCTGGAGGGGCCCGACCACGCCGGCGTGCTGCTGGCCGATTTCGCGCGTCATTTCGCGATGGCGTTCGCCCAGACCGGCAAGGCGTCGAGCCCGGACGCCGCGCTGGATGAAATTCTCGACCTGTTCGAAGCCGAGCTGGACAATCCCACCGACACGCCGCGCGGCGGAATCGCCAATTAGGAGCGGGACATGACCGAGGCCGACGTCATCGAACAAATGGTGGAGTACCAGAACATCCTGCTTCTGGGCGTCTCGGTCTTCTTCACCGTGATCTCGGCCTATGTGGTGGCGATCTGGGCGTTCCTGCGCCATGCCGGGGTGGCGCTGCGCCTGTTCTCCTTCTTCTTCCTGACGCTCACAACCGCGTTTCTGGGCCGCGTCGCGTATGGCAGCCAGCAGATCCATAACGGTTTCGTCGACACGCTGATCGAGATCGAGCGTTCCACCGGGCTCTCGCCCACCGGACATGCGGCGCTGAACAACGCGCTGTCAGGGCTCGACGGCCTCATTCAGCAATCGCTCTTCTTCGCCCTGATCATCGTCTATATCGCCCTGTTTTTCCTCACCTTCTTCGCGCGTTCGACGCTGAAGAACGCGTAAGTCCCCCGCGGAGCCCCTCCATGCCCATCGAAGTCCTCATGCCCGCCCTGTCGCCCACCATGGAGGAGGGCACGCTTTCAAGCTGGCTCGTGAAGGAAGGCGACGAGGTCAAATCCGGCGACGTCATCGCCGAGATCGAGACCGACAAGGCCACCATGGAGGTGGAGGCCGTCGATGAAGGCGTCATGGGCAAGATCCTTGTGCCCGAAGGGTCGGAAGGCGTGGCGGTGAACGCGGTGATCGCGCTGCTGCTTGAAGACGGCGAGGATGAAAGCGCGCTGAAGGGGTATGAGCCGGAGGGGGGCTGGTCTGGGAAGCCTGAGCAGGCGGAAAAGTCCGCTCCCCCCTCCGCCGCTTCGGCTGAGAGCCGAAGCGACACCTCCCCCGCCGGCGGGGGAGGAAAGAAGGAGGACGCTCAGGTTTCCTCCCCCGTTCACGGGGGAGGTGGCCGCGAAGCGGCCGGAGGGGGGAACGGCGAAGCCGCCCCCGCCGCCAAAGCGCCGCCTGCGCCCAGCGACGACAGCGGCGACCGCATCAAGGCCTCCCCGCTGGCGCGCCGGCTGGCGGCCGAGGCCGGGATCGCGCTGCAGGATCTGGACGGCTCAGGTCCATACGGCCGCATCGTGAAGCGCGACGTGGAGGCGGCGAAGGAGAAAGGCGTCTCCAAAACGGCGAAACAGCCTGAACACGCCGGCGCCGGCGTTTCGCCGAGCGCGCCTCCGGCCGGAGAAGCGCCCAGGCCCAAGATCGACGAGACCGAGCCGCTCGCCCGCTACGGGATCGACGCGGCGCGCTATGAGATCAAGAAGGCCGAGGGCATTCAGAAGGTCTCGGCGAAACGCCTCACCGAGAGTTTCCGCGACGTCCCGCACTTCCCGCTCAATGTGGATTGCCGCCTCGACGCGCTGTTGAAGTTCAGAAAACAGGTCAACGAGAAGGCGCCGGACGGCGTGAAGGTGTCGGTGAACGACATTCTCATCAAGGCCTCCGGCCTGGCGCTGAAGCGCGTGCCGGAAGCCAACACCAGCTGGATCGAGGACGGCCGCGTCGCCTGGCACAAGCACGCCGACGTGTCGGTGGCCGTGGCCATCGAGGGCGGCCTCATCACCCCGATCATCACCGATGCCGACCAGAAGGGCCTCGCCCAGATCTCCGCCGAGATGAAGGACCTTGCGGCGCGCGCCCGCGACCGGAAACTCAAACCCGAGGAATACCAGGGCGGCACGTTTTCGCTGTCGAACCTGGGCATGTTCGGGATCAAGTCCTTCGCTTCCATCCTCAATCCGCCGCAAGGGATGATCCTGTCGGTGGGCGCGGGCGAGGAGCGTCCTGTGATCACCGACGGCGCGCTGGCGAAAGCCACCGTCATGACCGTCACGCTCACCTGCGATCACCGCGTCGTCGACGGCGCCGCCGGCGCACGCTGGATCGCCGCCTTCAAGGGCTTCATCGAAGACCCGATGACGATGCTGATGTAGGGATCTTTATGCCCCCCAAAGTCATCAATCTTGCAGCCGCCCACGCCCGCTTCTCCGAGCCGTGGTCGCCGCGCCGGATCGCCCGCGTGGACGGCTACGAGGTGAAGCTCGCCAAGGGGGAGGGCAGCTTCGCCTGGCACGCCCATGAGCATGAGGACGAGCTGTTCTACGTCACCGCAGGTGTCCTACGCATCGAGATCGAGGGCGCCGAGCCGGTGCGCCTGACACCCGGCGACCTCACCGTCATTCCGAAGGGCGTCCGTCACCGGCCCGTCGTGGAGGAGGGGCCGGTGAGCATCTTGTTGTTCGAGAAGGCGGGCGTTGTGAACACCGGCGACGCCGAGGCCCGCGATCTCACCCAGGAAATCGTCGACCTGGAGTAGATGGGGCGCCTACTCCTCAGCCCCGCCATGTTGGTTGAACCACGCCAGGATATGCCCGGTTGTCTGCAGGAGCCTTGAGGGACGGCTGTCGGCGATGCCGTGAAAGGTCACGGGGAGGCGCCACGGCCAGC
>JBNPED010000001.1:0-57371 GCA_051117435.1 Oceanicaulis sp.
TTGCCTGCGTCGAGGAGAAATTCGTCTTGGAGGTTGATGGCGCGACCCATGGCGAGGATCACGAGATTGCTCACGACAACCGGCGCACCGCTTATCTGAAAAAAGAAGGATGGTCCGTTCATCGGGTTTGGAATCACGATGTCTATGACCATCTCAATGACGTGATCGAAGGAATTCACATGGCGCTCGCCCCCTCCACCGCTTCGCGGTCCCCCTCCCCCGCAAGCGGGGGAGGAAAGAGCGCCGCGTCCCGCCCCTCCGGCGAACGTCCCCTCGCCAGCCCCGCCGTGCGCAAGCGCGCGCTGGAAAAAGACATCGAGCTGTCCGCCATTCCCGGCACCGGCCCGGCAGGGCGCATCACGCACGAGGATCTCGACGACTTCATCGCTTCGGGCGGCCGCCTCGCCTCAAAAGCCGGCGGCGGCGCTGCGGGCAAGCAGGCGCGCACCGGCGTCGCTGAAGAAAAGGTCGTCGGCCTGCGTCGCAAGATCGCGGAGAACATGGCGCTGTCCAAGCGCACCATCCCGCACATCACCTATGTGGACGAGATCGACCTCACCGCGCTGGAAGACCTGCGCGCCCACATGAACGCGACGCGCAAGGACGGCCAGGCCAAGCTGACCATCATCCCCTTCCTGGTGCTGGCGTTGACAAAAGCCCTGCCGGACTTCCCGCAAGCGAACGCCCATTTCGACACCGAGAACAGCCTTCTGACCAAGTACGAGGGCGTTCATTGCGGCATCGCCGCGGCGACGCCGAAGGGCCTGATGGTGCCGGTGATCCGCCATGCGGAAAGCCTGGATGTCTGGGAGATCGCCGCCGAGGTCAAACGCCTCGCCGACGCCGCCCGTGACGGCAAGGCGAGCCGGGAGGAGCTGTCCGGCTCCACCATCACCATCACCTCGCTGGGCGCCATCGGCGGGATCGTCACCACCCCGGTGATCAATCATCCCGAGACCGCCATCATCGGGGTGAACAAGATGCAGACCCTGCCGCGCTATGACGAGGCCGGCCGTCTGGTCCCGCGCAAGATCATGAACCTCTCCTCCAGCTTCGATCACCGCATCGTCGACGGCTACGAAGCCGCCCAGCTGATCCAGGCGATGAAAGCGCTGCTGGAGAACCCCGCGACGCTGTTCATGTAAGCGCGGCGCGCCTATTTCTTCGCCAGCGGGTGGGCGTCGTTGACCAGAGCGGTCAGGCGCTCCTCCAGCACATGGGTGTAGATCTGCGTGGTGGAGACGTCGGCGTGGCCGAGCAGCATCTGCACGCTTCGAAGGTCGGCGCCGTGGGCCAGCAGGTGCGTGGCGAAGGCGTGTCGCATCACGTGGGGGCTGACGCGCTCGGGATCGAGCCCGGCGGCGAGCGCCAGGTCCTTGAGCACCTGGGCGAAGCGCTCACGGGTGAGATGGCCCGCCGCGGCGGTCTGCGAGGGGAAGAGGTAGCGCTCGGCCCGTTTGCGTGATCCGGCCGCCTTCCCCGGCAGATGCTCGGTCCGCACCGTCTTATAGGCCGCGACCGCCTCGATCGCCGCGTCGGTGAGCGGGACCAGGCGCTCCTTGCCGCCCTTGCCGGTTACGATCAGCATGCGCTCGGCGCGGGAGAAGGCGGCGATCGGCAAGGTGACGAGTTCGCTCACCCGAAGGCCCGCCGCATAGAGCACCTCCAGAAGCGCGCGCGCACGCAGGCCGGCTGCGCCCTCCATCGCTTCGGCGGCGTCGAACAGCGCCTCCACATCGGCCTCGCTCAGCACTTTCGGCAGGGGGCGCGCCTTGCGCGGCCCGCCGAGCGGAGCGGCGGGGTCATCGACGCGGCGGCCCTCCTTGAGCAGGAACCGGTAAAACCGCTTCAACGCCGAGAGCCGGCGCGCCGACGTCGCCGGGGAAAGCCCGTCGCGGGCGATCTGCGCCATGATCGCTTCGAGGTCGCGGGTGGTGGCCGTGTCGAGATCCGCACCGAGCCCGCCGAGGCGCAGCGCGGCGTCGTCGAGGTCGCGGGCGTAGGCGGCGAGCGTGTTGCGCGCCGCGCCGCGCTCGGCGGCCATCATGTCGAGGAACAGCGCGACGCTGCGCCCGCTCACGCCGCCTCCGCCAGGATCTGCTCCAGGATAAGGCGCAGCGCCTGGCCGCGCAGGCCGGCCCGGTCGAGCGCCAGGGCCGCCGCGGCGCAGGCCTCGGGGCTGTCGGGCGCCTGTTCGAGCACATGAGCGGCCAGAAGCTGGGTCTCCGCCAGCGCGCCGGCGGAGGCGGCCAGCAGCATCGGCCCCAGCACCGGCGCGGCCGCGTCGTCTTCGCGGTCAAGACCGGTCATGGCGGTGCGGATCGCGCCGTCATCCTCGGCGCCGAGCGCGGCGAGGCCGGCGGCCTGGCAGAGCCTGGCGGGCGTGGCGTTCTCGATGCGCGCGCCCAGAAGCGCGGCGAAGCCGTCGCTTTCGATTCGGCCCTCGGCGACGGCGCGGGCGAAGTCGATGGCCACCATCTGCGCGGCCGGCGGCGGGGTCCAGTCCGGCTCCTCGATCGCCGGCTCGGCGAAGCCGGGCGGCGTGGTCATGTCCGACGGGCCGTCAGAAAGGGGTGCGGAGACAGGCTCGGGCGCCGGGCGCGGCGGGCCGTCCATCAGCGCGTCGCGCCAGGCGCCGGCGGCGACCACGTCGTCGGCGGCCAGCGCGGCGAGCGTGAAGATCACCCCGTGGGCCAGCGTGTCGCCGGTGACGGGAAGGCGCGCGACCTCGCCGCCATAGGCGGCCGCGACGTCAAGGAACTCACCCTCGCCGGCGGCGTCCTGAAGTCGGATGGCGAGCGCTTCGGCGGCGATCTCGCGGTCGAGATCCTGGCCGATCAGGGCGCCCAGCGCCGCGGCTCTGTCGGGCCCTTCCAGATTGACTGCGGCCTCCAGCGCTTCAGGCAGGGTTTCGGGCAGCGCAATGGGCGGGCCTGTGCGCGCAGCCGCGCGCTTCAACCAACCCGGCGCGTCCTCGGCCGCTTCGATGCGGGTCTCCGGCGCGATGCGCGCGGCGAGCGCCAGTTGCAGGCCGGACAGCGGCGCCACTTCAGGCAACCCGCTCTCCAGCACCAGCGCGTCGAACAGCGCGTCGAATTCGGGGTTCGGGGCGCTCGCCCGTGCAAGCTCCGCGGTCAGTTCGGCGGCGGGGACATTGTCGTTGAAGGCCAGGCACGCCGCGCGCGCGCGCAGCCAATAGGGCGTGTCGCGGCCTTCCAGCAGCGCTTCGGCGGCGCGGCAGGCCTCGTCGATTTCCCCGAGCGCGAAACTCGTTTCAGCCAGAAGCCGGGACAAAGCAGGGCTCTCATTGATGTTCGGCGTGCGCACCAGAAGCCGCTGCACCGGCTGGGCGCGGCCGGCGGCCAGCGCGCGGCCTGCGCGCAGGGCGGCGAGATCATGGGCGCCGCGCGCGCCTTCCGGCGGCTCGCCCCCGGAGAGGAGCGCGCGCAAAGCCAGGCGCGCGGCGGCCGCCTCGCTCCAGCCCGGGCCGCGGCTGTCGGGAAGGCTCGTCAGCACCGCGCGCAGGGCGGCGGCGTCGCCGGAGGACCAGGCCGTGTCGGGCAGCGCGCCGCCGGCGTCGACTTCAAACGGATCGACGGCTTCCAGTTCGCGCACTTCGATGGATGGCTGGGCGACGGCGGCGGCGGTCAGCAACAGCCCCGCCAGCCCGGCGCTAATTGTCGCCGCGAAGCTCATCGCTCACCTCGATCCGGATTTCACTTGTTTCAGGCGCGTTCGCGTCGGCCATGGCCACCAGCACGGCGAACCCGCCGCCCACGATCAGCAGCAGAACCAACAGCCCGACCAAAAATCCTCGCATTGCGCGTCGCTCCTTAAGCGCAGCCCACCGTCACGCCGGGACTTTAATCCGGCGAATGCGGCGTTTTCCAGACGTTGAAGGCGGTATAACGCGATTGATTGCCCGTTTGAGCCATCCTGCGTATAGCTGTGGCGAGCCATGAGCATGCGCACCGCTTTCCAATTGCAGCGCCCGATCGCCCTTGTCGGGCTGATGGGCGTGGGCAAGACCACGATCGGCCGACGTCTGGCGGCCCGGCTCGAGCGGAGCTTTGTGGACGCCGACGAGGCGGTCGCCGAGGCCGCGGGCCGCTCGGTCGCCGACATCTTCGCCGATTTCGGAGAAGCCGCGTTCCGCGACGGAGAACGCAAGGTGATCACGCGCCTCGTCGAGGAGCCTGATCCGAGGATCATCGCGCTTGGCGGGGGCGCGTTCGTCGATCCCGACACGCGGGCTTTGCTGAAGCGCACCGCGATCACGGTCTGGCTGAAAGCCGATCTCGACACCTTGATGGAGCGCGTCGCCCGCAAGCCCGGCCAGCGCCCGCTCCTGAACGATCCCGACCCGCGCGCGGTCATGGCGCGCCTGATGAGCGTGCGCGAACCCGCTTACGCCGAGGCCGACATCGCCGTGGAGAGCGAATCAGGCAGTCACGACCTGACCGTGGAGAAGGTGCTCGCAGCCCTTGAAGCGTTGGAGGCCGCGCGATGATCACCGTACCGGTGGCGCTGGGCGAACGCCGCTATGACGTCCTGGTGGGCGCCGGCGCGCTGGAGGCCGGCGCGGACCGGCTGCCGGCGCTGTGTCCGCGCGGCCGTGCGCTGATCGCCGCGGACGCCGCCGCCCTTTCCCGCCATGAGGCTCGGCTGCGCGCGGCGCTGGAGCGGGCTGGCCTTGAGCCGGTGATCTTCGCGCTGAAAGGCGGCGAGGCGGTGAAGAGCTGGGCCGGACTGGAGCGCCTGGTCGATCAGCTCCTGGACGCGAACATGGAACGGGGCGAAAGCCTGATCGCGTTCGGGGGCGGCACGGTCGGCGACCTCGCCGGTTTCGCCAGCGCCGTCGTCAAACGGGGTACGCGCTTCGTGCAGATCCCCACGACGCTCCTGGCCCAGGTCGACAGCTCGGTGGGGGGCAAGACCGGGATCAACACCCGCGCCGGGAAGAATCTCGCCGGCGCCTTCCACCAGCCGAGCCTTGTCATCGCCGACACTGCGTTCCTGGAGACCCTGCCCGAGCGCGAAGTGCGCGCCGGCTACGCCGAGATCGTCAAGGCGGGCCTGATCGCCGACGCGGCGCTGTTCGACCGCCTGGAGGCGCTGGGGGCGGATGCGCTCAAGGGCGAGGCCCTCACCCGCGCCATCGCCGACGCGGTGGCGTTCAAGGCGCGCATCGTCGCCGAGGACGAGCGCGAAGGCGGCGTGCGCGCCCTGCTCAATCTCGGCCACACCTTCGCCCACGCCTTCGAGGCCGAAGCCGAAAAAGGCGCGCTGATCCACGGCGAGGCCGTGGCCGCAGGCCTGGCGCTGGCGTTCGCCTATTCCGAACGCCTGGGCGTGTGCGCGGCCGGCGCGGCCGGGCGCGTGCGGCGCCATTTGTGCGCGACGGGCCTGCCCGACACCGGCGCGGCGCTGGCGGGCGGACCTTTTGATCCGGCCCGCCTGGTCGCCCGCATGGGGTCGGACAAGAAAAACGCCGGCGGCTCCCTTACCTTGATACTGGCGAAAGCGATCGGCCAGGCTTACATCGCGCCCGGCGCCGATGCGCGCGATCTTGAAGCGTTCCTGAGCGAGGACCTCGTTGACCATTACGTTTGAACCCTGGATGGGCTGGACAGGCCTGGCGATCTTCGGACTGCTGGCCTGCTCGGGATTCTTTTCCGGGTCGGAAACCGCCCTGACCGCGACGTCCAAGGCGCGCATGCTGACCCTGGAGAAGGAAAAGGACAAACGCGCCCGGCGGGTGAACCATCTCATCGCCGACCGCGAGAGCCTGATCGGCGCCATCCTTCTGGGCAATAATCTGGTGAACATCCTCGCGGCCTCGCTGGCCTCGGCGGTGTTCCTCGCCATGTTCGGCGAGGCTGGCGTGCCCATCGCCACCCTGGTGATGACGCTGCTGGTGCTGATTTTCGCCGAGGTGCTGCCGAAGACCTACGCCCTGTCCAATCCGGACCGTCTGGCGCTGGTGGTGTCGCTGCCGCTGCGCTTTTTCGTGATGATCTTCGCCCCGGTCGTGGCCGCGGTGCAGGCGGTCGTGCGCCTCACCCTGCGCCTTCTCGGCGCGAACGTGGAAGGTCCGGTGCTGTCGGCCCATGAGGAGATCCGCGGCCATATCGACCTGCACCACCAGGAGGGCGGCGTGGTGAAGACCGACCGCGACATGCTCGGCGGCGTGCTCGATCTGCGCGAACTGACCGTCGACGACGTCATGGTCCACCGCAAGAACCTTGTGATGCTCGACATCGACCAGCCGGCCGGCGAGCTGGTGCAGGCGGCGCTGACCTCGCCCCACACCCGCCTGCCCCTGTTCCAGGACGATGCGGAGAATATTGTCGGCGTGCTCCATGTGCGCGATCTGGCCCGCGCGCTGCACCAGGCCGGCGGCGACGCGGAAAAGATCGATATCGACGCCATCAAGCGCGAGCCCTGGTTCGTGCCCGAAACCACGCCGCTCCAGGAACAGCTGACCGCCTTCCGCGTCAAACGCGAGCACTTCGCGCTGGTCGTCGACGAATACGGCGGCTTGATGGGCGTGATCACGCTTGAGGACATTCTCGAGGAGATCGTCGGCGATATCGAGGACGAACACGACGTGGCGGTGGAGGGCGTGGCCCCCCTGCCCGACGGCTTCGTCATGGTCGAGGGCGCGACGCCGATCCGCGACGTGAACCGCGCGCTCGACTGGGAGCTGCCGGACGACGAGGCGGTGACCATCGCCGGTCTCGTCATTCACGAAGCCCAGACCATCCCCGAAGCCGGCCAGGTCTTCCGCTTCCACGGCGTGCAGTTCGAAATCCTCGAACGCAAGCGCAATCAGATCACCCGCATGCGCCTGAAAGCCGAACCGAAGGCGGCGGAGGGCTGAGGCGGCAGCCTGCGCCGCGTCTTGATTTCCCCTGAAACGCGAGCAAGGATCGCCTGAAGATCGGCGGCCGCCGCTTGCGGCGCCCATTTAAAGTGTGTATTTTAAATGGCGCAGGACATCGAGTACGAGTGGGACGAGGCCAAGCGCCGCGCCAACCTGGAGCGGCACGGCGTCGACTTCGCCCTGGTGGAGGCGTTTGATTGGAGCGCGGCTGAAACGGTCGACCAGTCGGTACGAGGCGAACGGCGTCATTTAAGTTTCGGGCGCATTGCGGGCCGAGTGCACGCCTTGGTCTGGACCCGCCGCGGCGAAATAATACGCGTGATTTCCCTGCGTAAGGCGAACAGGAGAGAGCGGCATGCCTTCGAAGAAATACACGGGGCCGACTAAGCCGTGGAGCGAAATCGAAGAATGGAGCGACGAAGAAGAAGCGGCGATCAACGCCGGAATCGCCGAAGATCCCGACACTTGGGAGGCGACCGCCGAGGACTTCAAACGCGCCAAGAAGTTTCACGAGCTCGATATCGAACTTCAGGACATGCTCCTGCGGGCTCGCCTGCCCGGCCGCCCCGCCAAGTCCGAGGCCGAGAAGAAAGCTCGCGTGAACGTCACCCTCGACCGCGAGGTTCATGAGGCGCTCAAGCGCAAGGCGGCCGAGCTGGAGCGCGGCGGCGCGTCCACCTTTATCAATGACCTTCTGCGCCGCGAGCTTAAGCTGGACGAGGCCTCCTAACCGCCCGGATCATCCGGCATGGGCGCGCCCATGCGTGGGTTGCCCAGATTATCCACGCCGCCCTCGCGCTGGTCGCGACTCATCTGGCGGAGCATCGGCGCGGTGTTGATCGCCTCGCGGCGCGCTTCTCGCAACGCCGTCAGGATACGCGTCACCGCGTTGTCGTCGGCCCCCAGCGTTCGCAGCTGATATTCAAGCCGGTTCATGTCCACGTGGAATTCCGGCGCCACTTCACCCAGCCCCATCAGACCGTAGCGGGCGAGCTGCGCGCTCGCTGCGTTGGGTTCATCGGGGCAGTCCATGGCGTCGCGATTGCCTGAGGCTGACGACAGGCAGAAGCTCTCGCGCGCGGCGCCGCGCACCCCGCCCAGCAATTGCGCCACCTGAGAATCAGCCGGATCGAGCCGGCTTTCGGCGCGCGCAAGAATATCGGCGAAGCTTGGCGGCCGCGCCGCCGCCACTGCGGCGCGCTCGGGCGGATCGATCTGCGTCGTGGCGACCGGGGCGCCGGGATCGCGCACCGCCGACCCACGAGGCGGGGGCGGGGCTGACGCGGCCTCGCCGCCCAGTCGTTCCGCGCCGGGTGCGGCCGGCTCGGGCGTGTCGGCGGCGAGCTCGGAGACTGGCGCGCCCGTATCGTCCGTCTCGCGCGCCGGTTCGGTCGCGGGATCGACCGCCGCGGGCTCAGCCATACGGTCCTCCGCCGGCGGCTCGACGCGCGCCGGGGCCGATCCGGCGGCGGCCACGCCGTCCTGCGGCGACGGGTCGACGGCGATGGGCGGCTCATAGAGCGGAGCGTCGGTCTGCGCATCCGCCCCGCCGGCGACGGTGTAGAGCCGCACCTCCACCGCGTTCACCGCGCGGCGCACCGGATCATAGGCGCCGGGCGGGACCATGAGCAGGAGCGCCAGAGCCACGGCGTGCAGCGCGCCGGCGGCCGCATAGGCGCCGGCCCGGCGCCGCACGGCCGGATCCTGAAGGGCGAAGCGCCAGGTCATGGCGGGCGGGGAGAGCAGCGCGGCGGTCACTGAGCAAAAATGGGCGCGCCGGGCGCCCGCTTCAAATGAAAATGCGGCGAGAAAACACCGGCTCGAGCGCCGACCGCCAGAAGGCCGCGCCAAGCTGGACGCCGGCCGCCCGCCGCGATAGCTCTGCGGCGTGTTGAAGAGAGCGAGTCATGACCCCGGAAGCCGCGAGCCCCTATGACGAGGACCAGGACGTGCCCGCTGCCTGGGCGGGTGCGGTGGCGCGCGCCGCGGCGACCGGGCGCGGCGTGCTGGTGGTCCTGGGCGGCGCTTGGTGTCCGGACTGCCGGGTGCTCGACGCCATGATGGCGTCTCCCGCCGTGGCGCCGGTGCTCGCCGACCGGTTCGAGACGGTGAAGGTCTCGGTGGGGCGCTATGACCGCAATCTCGACAGCGTTGAGCGCCTGGGCGCCGCGCCCCTGAAGGGCGCGCCCGCG
Source organism: Oceanicaulis sp. (assembly GCA_051117435.1). Taxonomy (GTDB): domain Bacteria; phylum Pseudomonadota; class Alphaproteobacteria; order Caulobacterales; family Maricaulaceae; genus Oceanicaulis. Next base: position 9,079 of record JBNPED010000001.1, read on the forward strand.
GTCCTGGTCTTCACCGCCGCCGGCGAGGCGGTCGGCCGCGGCGAGATGTACGCCTGGCGCGCCGCCCGCTCGCGCACGCCGGGCGAACTGGCCGTCGCCCTGGACGCCCTGTCGCGCGCCGCGCCCGATCCTTCAGACACCGTGCCCACAAGGACGAGGCCCCATGACGACGCTCGCCTATAGCGAACTCCACGCCTTCCCCGACGGCGACCGACCCCATTCGGGCAATCCCGCCGGGGTGTGTCCGCTCGACGCCTTCCTGGACGATCGCGATCTTCTGGGCATCGCCCAATCCAACAATTTGTCCGAAACCGCTTATCTGGTCCCCGCTGCGGAGCAGGACGCCTGGTCGCTGCGTTGGTTCACGCCGGGCTGCGAGGTGGATCTGTGCGGCCATGCGACGCTCGCCGCCGGCGCCTATCTGTTCGAGGAGGGTCGGGTCGCCGGCGACGTCGCCCGCTTCGACACCCGGTCCGGCCGGCTGGAAGTGCGCCGCGAGGCGGCGGGCCGCTATGCGGTGAACTTTCCGGCGGTTCCAGCGCGGCCCGGCGAAGCGGCGCCGGGCGTGATCGACGCCCTCGGCGCTGCGGCGGAGGCGGTGTTCGAGATCGATCCGATCCACGGCTCGCGCTATCAGATGCTTGTCTTCGCCGGCGAAGCGGAGGTGGCGGCGCTGCAGCCGGATTACTCCGCTCTCAAGCGCACAGGCGTGAACGTCCTCGCCACCACGCGCGGCGCGGACTCCGACGTGGCCTCGCGCTTTTTCTGCCCCGGCGCAGGCATCGACGAGGATCCGGTCACCGGCTCGGCCCATTGCACGCTCGCGCCGTTCTGGGCCGAACGCCTGGGACGGACGGAGTTGTCCGCCCGTCAGATCGGCCCGCGGCCCGGCGCGCTGACCATGCGCGCCGAGCCGGACGGGCGCGTCACCCTGATCGGGACGGCGCGGCGGTTTCTCGACGGAGTGATCCGCCTGTGAGCCTCAAGCCCTAGAACCGAAACTCGAAATGGACGCCGGAGCGGTGATGCGGGGCGTAGCCGCGCCCGTGACCGTATTGAACGTGGACCGGCACCGGCCCCCAGCGCGTATGCACGAAATACCGGCCCGAGTTATGATCCCAGTACGCCGTGTGCGGGCGCAGGCGGTCGCCATGGCGGCCCGCGCGCGCTTCGCGCCGGCTCGGCACGTAATCCCAGGCGCGCGGCGGGCAGTTCAGGACGCGACGGTCGCGGCGATCCTCATGCCGGTCGCGCCAGCCGCCATGGCCGCGGCGATCACGGAAATCCTCACGCAGATCGGGGCAGGCGCGGGCGAAAACGACGAAATACCCTTCCGGACCGTTCCAGCGGCCGTGGCGGCCGTAATCGTACCAATCGTGCGACCAGCCGGGATGAGCGCCGCGATATTGCGCTTCGGCGCCGACCGGCGCCGCGGTCAGGGCCAGCGCGGCCACGCCGGCCGCGGCGGCGAACTTGGCGAGCAGGGACATGGCGTCCTCCTGATATGCCGGCGCGGACCGTCCGCGCCCATGCCCGCCACCATGACACGGCCGGCCTGAACGCGGTGTGGGACGCCGGTTCATCTGAAGTTCACCATGATGAACGGAGCTGGATGTTGAAACGCCGCCGGCGAGGGGAGCCGGCGGCGTTCGCGTGCGCCTCTGAGGTGAGGATGCGTGCCGGTTACGGCGAGGCGCGTCCCGCAGCCGCGTGCGTTGAGGGGAACGTCCGACTGCGGAATTTGAATATGCACAGAGTCGCTAAGGTTAACAAGCGCGACTCGGCGTCACGCCTGTGGATAGTTTCGCTGAATAACGTTCAGCGTAAGACGATCCGTACATCGGCGGCGGCGCCGTCCAGCGTGGTCACCACATAAGCCCCGTCAGGGCGGTGGCGCACCAGGACGGCTCCCGGATGACGCGGCGCGGCGTGCGCGCCGCGGGCGGGAACCCACGCCACGGCGCTGGCGGGACACCGCACCGTCCTGGCGTCGCGCCAGTCTTCGCGCAGGTCGGCGCGCGACCAGATGATTCGCCGATCCCGGCGATCTTCGACCAGGTCGGGGCAGCGCCCGGCGATCAAGCGCCATTCGCCCGCGCCGTGGACGGCGTGAGCAGCGGGCGCGGCGGGCGCGACGCAGCCCGTCGCGGCGATCAAGGCGGCGAGCGGGGCGGCTTTGAGGCATGGGGTGAGCATGGGCGTCTCTCCTGTCAGGTTGCGGGCGCGGCGGCGCGTCCATGACCGGTCTACGCGGCGGCCGACCCGATTCCGTCGCCTTGACCGCGCCACGGTTCGCGTTGCATCTGAAATGGACAGGGTGGGAGACGGCGATGATGCGGGCCTTTGCGATGATCCCGGTGCTGGCGGTTGCGCTGGCGCTGTGTGCCGGCGGTGCGGCGCAGGCTCAGATCGTCTTGCCTGCGGGATTCTCCGCCAAGCCGGGCGCCGACGATTACGCGCGGCTTCTGCAGGCGATCAAAAAGCCCGGCGACTACGAGGGTGACGACTCGTGCCGGCATGCGAACGACGGTGAATGTGACGAGCCGGGCCTGGGCACGGGCGCGTGCCGCTCGGGGACGGACCGGTCCGACTGCTGGCGCATCCTGACCGGACGTGAAGACGACAGCTGCCAATGGGCGCGCGACGGCGAGTGCGACGAGCCCGGCTTCGGCACCGGCGCGTGCACCCAAGGGACCGACCAGACCGATTGCGGCGACGTCACCGAGCTGCGGTTTCGATCCGACATGTGCGCCACGGCCTTCGACGGGGTGTGCGACGAGCCTGAATTGGGAACCGGACGATGCGCCGCCCGCACAGATCGCTCCGATTGCGTGGGCCGGGCGCGCCCGCTGACCATCAACGACCATTTCTTCGGCCGCGACGACCGCGTGCTGATGGATACCGCCGCTTTTCCCTGGCGCGTGATCGGTCAGGCGAGCTTCGACAATGGCGGGACCTGCACCGCCAGCCTGGTCGCGCCGGACGTGCTGATCACCGCGGCCCACTGCATTTCCGAGGACGGCCGGATCGACGCGGCCGGCGAGTTTCAGACCGGCGCCGACCTTCCGGGCGGGCCGCGCCGGGCGCGCATCATCGATTTTCTGCTGAGCCCGGACTGGGACGAGCAGGCCTTCTCCGAAGGCGACGACAATGACGGCGCGGACTGGGCGCTGCTGCGTCTCGACCTGCGCCTGGGCGACGAGCTGGGCCATCTGGGCGTGTTCGCGATCGAAGCCACCGGCGCCGACCCGGCGGGTCTGAGCTTGCGCCAGGCGGGTTATTCCTGGGACACCGGCGAGCAGCTGTCCGGGAATCTGGAGTGCCGCATTCTGGAGGTGTTCGACGACAACACGCTCGCCCATGATTGCGACACAACGCGCGGCGATTCCGGTTCTCCGTTTCTGGTGGAGACCGAAGCGGGACCCGCAGTGATCGCCACCGATTCCAATTTCCGGTCCAATCCCGACGGGCCCTTCGTCTACATCGCCGCGCGCGCCGACGCCTGGATCGACGCGCTGCCGGCGTTCGTCGCCGGCCGGACCGGCGCGGGCGGCGTGCGCCCGCGCGGCCCCGGGAAGCCGGAACCGCTCACCCCGATCAAGGGCGGCTAGAACAGGCGCACGATCGCGATGTCGGTGCGGCTGTCGCCGTTCTCAAAGCCGGGCTCGGGCTCGAATTCGTAGGTGTAGCGGTATTTGAGCTCCAGCGACCAGACTTCGCCGAGCGCGGTCTCCAGCTTGAAAGTCTGATCGGCGCGGGAGTTTTCAGAGACCAGGGCGCTGGTCTCGGACGTGAACCGCACCGGAGCGGAGACCTGCCATTCGAAGTCGGAGGACAGCTCCAAGGCCGGATCGGTCATGGTCGATCCTGTGACATCCTCCACGATGCGCGCACCCGGCGCGGCGCGCAGCACCCAGGCCAGTTCAGGCCTGTCGTACACCCGGTAGCCCGCGCCCGCCGCGATGAAGGCGGTGTAGTCGAAGCCCGACAGCGCGTCGCGCTCATAATCGGCGCTGGCGAACAAGGTCCAAGTCTCGCCCGCTTCGCGCTCGACGCGCGCCTCGGCCTCGAACTCGTCGCGGCCCACCGCGCCGTCCACCTCCGAATAGGCGTAGGCCAGACCCGCCTCGAACCCCCAGGTCGACAGCGCGCGCTCCGCCGATAGGGCGAGCGTGTAGTCCTGGCGGTCCGAATTGCCGCTGTCGAAGCGCAGGCCCAGCGCGGCGCGCCCTTCCCAGGCCTCGCTCTGCGCCGACGCGATCACCCCTGCGCCGGGCAAGGGCGCGGCCAGGCGCGCCAGGAAGCCGGGCGCCGCCGGGTCCGGCGCGTCAGCCTCCGCAGCTTGCGGCGCGGCGCCGGCCGTCAGCTCGGGCGCGATCGGTCCGCCGTCGGGCAGGCCCAGCAGGGCGCGCGCCTGAGCCCCGCGCACCGCGTCGATCCGGGCCGCAGCGCCGGCCACGGCCAGCGGGTCTTCGGTCAGCGCGATCAGGCGCACGGCGTCCTCGAAATCCTCGTTCGAGCTTTCATGAGCGGCGTCCATGAGCGCGGCGAGCGCGTCGGGCAGCCGCTCCGGCGTTGAGTCCTGTGCGAACGCGGACGCACCGCCGAGCGTTAGGGCGAAGAGGACAAGAAGAAGCCGCATTTGATTTTTCCCGCGTCGCGTCGCATGCAAGGGCGTTGACTGGGGCCAAACGCCCCGGGTGGGCCATATACCCCGGAGACACGCATGAGCGAACCCTACGATCGCTACGCCGACACAGAGCCGCTGTTCCCCGCCTGGGCCGCGCCGATCTATCTGTGGGTCTCGCTTCTGGCTTCGGCGGTGTATCTGGGCCTGGACATGGTCGTCGTCTCGATGCCGGGACTGGCGCTGACCAAGGCGCTCGGCGTCGGGCTGCTGGCGCTCTATGCGGTGTTCTCGCGCGCGCCTGCGCTCGCCCTCGCGCTGGCGCTTTCCGCCTGCGGCGATTACGCGCTCGCCATGGACCCCCAGCGCACCGAGGCCGGCATCGCCTTCTTCGCCGGCGCGCATCTGCTTTATATCGGCATATTCGCCATGGCGCTCGCCCGCCACGGCGTGCGCAAGGACGGGTTCGTCCTGGCTGTCGCGCTCGCCGCCTACGGCGCGGCCATGTGGCTCTGGCTCAGCCCCGGCATGGGCGATCTCCAGCTCATGGCGAGCGCCTATCTGGGCGTCATCCTGATCATGGCGGCGGTGGCCGCACTAGTGAACGGGCCGCGCCTCATCACGCTGGGCGCGCTGTTGTTCGTGGTGTCGGATTCCATCCTCGCCGCAGGCTGGTTCCGCGGCCTGGACATCTCCTGGGTGATCGATATCGACGGCGCGCTGGTGTGGATCACCTATTACGGCGCGCAGCTCGCGCTCGCGATCGGGATCGTGCGCCTGAAAGGCCAGCATACCGGAGCGCCGCCGGAAGAGCAGCAGGGGCTTTGACGCCCCCGGGTTTCGTCCCAGGGCTTCGGGACCGGCGCCGATCCAACACCCTCATCGACACTTAACGCAATTAAGTGAGTGTTCACTCACGGCAAGGCCGTGAGCGTCCGCGAAGCGGGCGAAGCCCTTGCAGAGCCAGGCGCGCCCTCGCCCCGCGTCGCACCGCTGCGCCCCGCCTGCGCTACGCGTCTTCGTCGGCGGGCGCCAGTCCGCGCTCGGCGGCGAGTTGCTTCATCGCCTTCTGCAGCTTGTCGAAGGCGCGCACCTCGATCTGGCGGATGCGTTCACGCGACACGCCGTAGACCTGGGCGAGGTCCTCAAGCGTTTTCGGCTCTTCGGTGAGACGGCGCTCCTGAATGATGCGCTGCTCGCGCTCGTTCAGGCCGGCCATGGCCTCCTGGAGCAGGGTCATGCGGGCGTCGAACTCGTCTGAGGTCGCCAGCTCGTCCTCCGCGGTCTGCGCCGCGTCGTCGGTGAGCCAGTCCTGCCATTCGCTCTCGCTCTCGCTGCGCAGGGGCGCGTTCAGCGAGGCGTCCGGGCCCGACAGGCGCCGGTTCATGGAGATCACGTCCTCGTCGGTGACGCCAAGCTTGGTGGCGATCTGCTCGACCTGGTCGGGGTGGAGATCGCCCTCCTCCAGCGCGCGCATCTGGCTCTTCATGCGGCGCAGATTGAAGAACAGCTTCTTCTGGGCCGCCGTGGTGCCCATCTTCACCAGCGACCAGGAGCGAAGGATGTATTCCTGGATCGAGGCGCGGATCCACCACATGGCGTAGGTGGCCAGCCGGAACCCCTTGTCGGGATCGAATTTCTTCACCGCCTGCATCAGGCCCACATTGCCTTCGGAGATCACCTCGGCGACGGGCAGGCCGTAACCGCGATAGCCCATGGCGATCTTCGCCACCAGGCGCAGATGCGACGTGACCATCTTGTGGGCGGCCTCGGTGTCCTCATGCTCCTGCCAGCGTTTGGCGAGCATGAACTCCTCGTCCTTGTCCAGCATGGGAAACTTGCGAATCTCCGCCAGATAGCGCGACAAACCGCCTTCCGGCGTGATCACGGGCATCGGAGTATTGGCCATGGCGTCGCTCTCCCCTGTCAGACGCGCCGGCCCGCTGAGAAGCCCAGCGGCGCGGCGCTGTCATGTAGGTACTCGAATTTACCGGTTAAAGCCTCTCACGTCGCAGTGAACCGGCGGTGAAGCGATGTGACACGACATCGCGCCGATCGATAAGCGCTTTCAAGGGAAACACTGACTTGCCGCGCGGAGTTCGATCGGGCTTGGTGTCGACATCATGAGCGTGACAGTTCGCCCCGCATTTCCCGCCGACGCCGCCAGCCTCGCCCTGGTGGGGGCGGCGACGTTCCTTGAAAGCTATGCCGGCGTGATCGACGGCGGCGCCTTGGTGCGCCATTGCGCCGAGAAGCAGACCGAGCCGGTCTACGCCGCCGCCCTCGCCGATTCCGATCAGCGCCTCTGGCTCGCCGAGCTGGAGGGCGCGCCGGTGGGCTATCTTCACCTCACCCCGCCCGACCTGCCCGTGCCGACGCGTGCGGGCGATCTGGAGATCAAGCGCATCTATGTGCTTTCGCGCCTGCACGGGAGCGGCCTCGGCCGCGAGCTGCTCGCGCTCGCCGAGGCCGACGCGCGCGAGCGGGGCGCGCGGAGCATTCTTCTCGGCGTCTACAAGGACAATTCGCGCGCGCTGGGCTTTTACGGCCGCATGGGATTCGAGACCGTCGGGGAGCGCGATTTCAACGTGGGCGGCGTGACCTATCACGACTGGGTGCTGGGAAAGGCGCTCTGAGCGCCGCGCCCTCGCGCGGCGCGGCTGGCGGAACAGGCTCTCGCCTACCCCGCCGCCTCCGGCTTCGGCAGATCGGCCCGCGCGCGCTGTTCGGCGGCGATGCGGTCGATGAGCTGGTCCACCGGCATTGAGCCGAGATCGCCGAGATCGCGATGGCGCACGGCCACATGGCCGGCCTCGGCCTCGGCGTCGCCCACCACAAGCATGTAGGGGATCTGGCGATTTTGCGCGTTGCGGATCTTCTTCTGCATGCGCTCTGCGGCCAGGTCCGCCTCCACGCGCACGCCGCCATGGACGGTGTCCACCTCGGCGTTGAACAGGCGCTTCCTCACCTCTTCGGCGTAATCCTCATGGCGGTCGGCGATGGGGATGACGATGGCCTGCACCGGCGCGATCCAGGTGGGGAATTTGCCCGCGTAGTGCTCGATCAGGAAGGCCGTGAAGCGTTCATGGCTGCCCAGCGGCGCGCGGTGGATGACGTAAACCGGCTTCTTCTCGCCGTCCTTGTCGGTGTATTCGAGCTCGAAGCGCTTGGTGGCCATGAAGTCGAGCTGGTTCGTCGAGATCGCGTACTCGGTGCCCACGACCGACTTCACCATGAAGTCCACCTTCGGGCCGTAGAAGGCCGCCTCGCCCTCGACTTCCTTGTACGGGTAGCCAGACTCGTCCATGGCGGCTTTCAGGATGCCCAGCGCCTTCTTCCAGCCCTCCACGTCATCGACGTATTTTTCCAGGTTCTCGAAATCCGGCAGGGAGAGCCGCATCCAAAAATTCTCGATGCCGAACAGGCGGTAATAGTCCGCGTGCATGTGCATCACGGCGAGGAACTCGTCCTTGGCCTGGTCTTCGCGGCAATAGATGTGCGCGTCGTTCTGGCAGAACCCGCGCACGCGCATCAGCCCGGAAAGCCCGCCCGAGGCCTCGTGGCGGTAGACCTGGCCGTACTCGCTCAGGCGCACCGGCAGATCGCGATAGCTCCACTGGTCGTGGGCGTAGATCATGTGGTGGTGCGGGCAGTTCATCGGGCGCAAATAGTATTCCTGCTCGTCGATGATGATCGGCGCGTACATGTCGTCGGCGTAGTACGGCAGGTGGCCCGACTTCACGTAGAGATCGCCCTTGGTGATGTGGGGCGTGGAGACGCGGCTATAGCCCGCCTTGTGCTCGGTGTTGCGCGCCAGGCGTTCCAGCTCGTCGCGAATCACATTGCCGGCCGGCAGCCACATGGGAAGGCCCGCGCCGACCTCTTCGACCAGCGTGAAGAGCCCCAGCTCCTTGCCGATCTTGCGGTGGTCGCGCTTGGCCTGCTCCTCCAGCCGCAGGAGTTCGGCTTCAAGCTCCTCCTTGGTGGGGAAGGCGACCGCATGGATGCGCTGAAGCTGGGCGTTCTTCTGGTCGCCGCGCCAGTACGCTCCGGCGATGGAGCGCAGCTTGAAATGGCCCACTTCGCCGGCATGGTCCACGTGCGGTCCCCGGCACAGATCAACGAAATCGCCGGTGCGGTAGAAGCTGATCGTATCGACGCCTTCGCCCACGACGCTCTCATCGCCCGTCTCCTTGGCGATGGCCGTGGAGCCCTTGTCACGCAGAAGCTTTAGAAGCTCGACTTTGAACGGCTGGTTCTCGCGCTCCATGTACTGGATCGCGTCGTCCACCGGCAGGTCCTCGCGCTCGAAGCGGTGCTTTTTCTTGCGCAGCTCCTTCATCCGCTTTTCGATCTTCTGAAGATCGTCCACGGTGAGCGTCTCATCCAGCTTGATGTCGTAGAAGAACCCGGTCTCGGTCGCCGGTCCCACGCCGAACTGGGCGTTCGGATAGAGGTCCTTCACGGCCGCGGCCATGAGATGGGCCGCCGAGTGGCGGCGCGTATCGGCGTCGAATTCGGATTGAGCCATGGGTCTTCTTCAAGAGCTGTGGGCTGAACCGTGCAGCTTCTGCACATGCGAACGCCCGATTTAGGACCTTTGTCCGCGCCTGTCCACGCGACGGCGAAGCGGCGCGCCGCTTCGCCTCGCCGCGCCGCTGCATGCGCGCTCCGCCGCGCCGGAACCGCCCCGCCTTCAACGCTTTGTGCTGAGACCACGGGCGGCGGCGAACACTAATGAAAAGGAGGCCGGCGATGGCGCATCCTGACGACACCCCGCACCAATCCCACCAGCCCGGCGAAGCCGCCGAGCGCGGACGCGAAGCCGCCCACGAAGCGCGCCGCGCCGGCGAGGATCTCGGCCAGGCCGCGAAGGATATCGGCGAGCAGCGCGCCGAACAGGGCCGCGAGCGCGCCTACAAATCGCTGGAGACCGCCGCGGACCGTCTGAAGGACGCCGGCGAGGATCTCCAGAGCGAAGACGAACGTCTGGCCGGCGAGCTGATTTCGCGCGCCGCCGGCGGGCTGCACGGCGCAGCGGATTATCTGCGCGATCACCGCACCGGCGATCTTCTCCAGGACCTGCAGACCTTCGGCCGCAACAACCCGGCGGCCTTTCTCGGCCTGTCGGCCGCGGCGGGCCTGCTCATCGCCCGCGTCGGGCGCACCGCGGCCGAGCGCGAGACCGCGAACGCCGGCGGGCGCACGTCTGAAGACTTCCAGAGGGAGGGCTGAACCATGGCCTCCAGCCAACCGCAATCGAACGAAGATTCCAACAAGCGCCAGGGCGCCGGCAACGGCGAAGCCCGCGGCGAGCGCGACGGAGACGGCCATATCCGGTCCGCCGCCGAGCAGAACAAATCCCTGCCCAATCTTGTCGAGGACGCCATCGGCCACGCCACCGGTCTGATGCGCGAGGAAGTCCGGCTCGCCCGCGCCGAGATCACCGACGGCGTCAAGACCATCCAGGGCGGTGCGGTCAGCGTCGCGATCGGCGCTGCGGTGCTCCTGCCGGGTGTGACGATCCTCCTGCTCGCCGTGGCCTACGGCCTCGCCTCGGCCGGGCTGCCTTTATGGGCGGGCGCGGCCATTGCGGGCGCCGTCGCGGCGGTGATCGGCGCGATCCTGCTGATGAGCGGGAAGAACAAGATGAAGCCTGAAAACCTGTCCGCCCCGCGCGCGACTGAAGATGCGCAGCGCACAGCGCGGTTCGCCAAGGAGCAAGCACGATGAGCGACAATCCCGAGCAGATCGAAACCGAAGCCCGCGAGCACCGCCAGGCGCTGCGCGAAGATCTCGACGCCATTTTCGAGCGGCTCAGCCCCGGCCAGATCATGGACGAGGCGCTGGGCCAGTTCGGCGGCGTGAAGTCGCTGACGCAGAATCTCGGCGCTCAAGTGCGCGACAATCCGCTCCCGGTGATCGTCACCGCCGCGGGCCTCGCCTGGCTCGCCTCCGCGACCCGCAGCGGCAAGGGCGGCGGAGGAACCTCGCTGGAGATGCACGCCGGCCCGGCGCCGGAGACCTCCAGCGCGGTCGGACATGTAGGCGTCGATCCCGATGACTATGACGCCGACTTCGCAGCTCGGCGCGTGGAGATCGCCGAGGCGGGCTGCGTCCGCCTGGAAAGCGAGAGCGACGAGGATTACCAGAACCGGCTGGCGCGCACGCGCGCGGACGCACTGGAGCTTGACCGCGCCGAGGGTGAAACCGATCTCGGCTTTCGCGAGCGCGTATCCGACACCGCGAACACCGCGCGGGAGAAGGCGCGCGACGCGCGCCGGCGCATCAATGACGGCGCGGCGAAGGCCCGCAAGGGGCTCGCCGGCGCGGCCGGATCGGCCAAGCACGGCGCGCAATCGGCCGCCGGCTCGGTGAAGCATGGCGCGCAGAAAGCCTCCGGCGCCACCGCCGATGCGGCGCGCTCCGGCGTGAACTCTGCGGCGAGCTTGCATGAGAATTCGCCGCTGGCCACAGGCGCGATCGCGCTGGCGGCCGGGGCGCTCATCGGCGCTCTGCTGCCGCTCACGCGCACCGAGCACGACACTTTGAAGCGTCCCGCCGACGAGGCCGGCAAGGCCGCCGCCGGCGCCGCGTCGAAAGCGGCCGAGCAGGCGCGTGAGGCGCGCGACAAGGTGCAGGAAAAGCACGCTGAACAGGCCGGCGGCGACACCGTTTCGGGCGAGGCCTCGAACGGTGACGGGCGCACGACCCCGCCGGGCGAGCGCGCCGCGCCGCCGCCGCCGCCCTCGACCCACTAGAACGGCGGGCGAGGTCTCATGGCGGAGCCGCGCACCTTCTGGACCGGCTATCTGCGCCTGTCGCTGGTTTCGATCGATGTGGCGCTCTACTCGGCGACCAATTCCGCCGGGCGGATCAGTCTGCGTCAGATCCACAAGCCCAGCGGCAAGCGCATCCGCTACAAGAAGGTGGCCGAGGGCTCCGACGAGGAGGCTGACGCCGACGAGATCGTGAAGGGCTACGAGGCGAAGAAGGGCAGCTTCGTCGTCCTTGAGCCCGACGATCTCGATCAGATCAAGCTGGAGACCAAGGACGCGATCCGCATCGTCCAGTTCGTCGATCGCGGCGAGATCGACCCGCGCTTCTACGAGAAACCCTATTATGTCGCTCCGCGCGGCGGGTCCTCGGCGGAGGGCTTCGTGGTGATCCGCGAGGCCCTTCGGCGCAACAAGAAGACCGCGCTCGGCCAGATGGTGATGCGCGGGCGCGAGCATCTCGTGGCGATCCGACCGTGCGGCAAGGGCCTGCTTCTGGAGACCCTGCGCTACGCCGACGAGGTGCGGAAATCCGACAGCGTATTTGACGATATCGACGAGCCGGATCTCGACGATGAGATGATGGAACTCGCCGAGAGCCTGATTGAGAAGAAATCCGGCCCGTTCAAACCGGAGGACTTCGAGGACAAGTACGAGCAGGCCCTGCGCGCGCTGATCGAGGAGAAGGCCGAAGGCGAAGCGATCGTCACAAGCGGCGACGGCAAGAAGCCCAAGGGCGGTCAGGTGATCGACCTCATGGAGGCGCTGAAGAAGTCGGTGGAGGAGGAGAAGGCGGGTTCGCGCCGCCGGTCGAAGTCTTCAGGGTCCAAATCCCGGTCCGGCTCGAAATCGTCGGGATCACGGCGCTCGGGATCTAAATCCTCCACGTCCTCCCGATCACGCGGAAGCTCCAAAAAGGCGGGATGAGCCCCGGCCCGCCATGCGCAGGGCGCATAACCGTCCTGCGTCAGGGGCTTGACGGGAGTGTTACAGCTGAGTCATCGTCTGGTCATGGCAAGGCCTGACCGTCTTGTCTCTTAAGCGGTGTCTCTGGGGAGGAGACGTCTCTTAATCGACCAACCATATCTAAAACGCCCGGCGCTTCATGCGCCGGGCATTTTTTTGTTTGCGAGAGAGGCGAGCCTCGATGCGCGCGGCCGCGCCACGGCTCGCCCACAGCGATGATCCGCGGCGCGATCAGCGCTGCGGCGGTTCAGGCGGGGTCGGCGCGCCGGCGAGGCGGCTTTCCTGTTCCTCCAGAAGCCGGTCCAGCTCGGAGCCCGTCACCTCCTCGCCATCGACCCAGGCGCGCACCGCGCCGTCACGGCGCTGGATGCGGACCTGGCGGTGTTCACCGTCCGCCCCATGGCGCTCACGCGCTTCGGCGAGCCGGGCGCGCATGTCCTCGAGCCCACGCACAAGCTCGTCTCGCGCCTGCTCCATTTCGCGCCGGTCGTCTTCGGTCAGTTCGGTGCGTTCGCCGCGCTTGTAGATCCAGCCGCGCGCCAGCGCCTCCTCGATCCCGGCAAGCCCCCCCTCCATGCCTTCGACACCGGCCTCAAGCCCGTACAGCTCCATGCGCCGGCCATGGCGTTCGGCGCGGAGAGCCTCATGCTCCGCACGCTCGGCGAGCCGCTCTGCGTGACGCGCCCTTCGCTCCGCGTGACACTCCAGGCGTTCGGCGTGACGCTGCACGTCGCGCTCGGCACGCTCGGCACGCTCGGCACGCTCCATGTGACGGCGCAACTCGGCCTCGTCGACATCAGCGTCCATATCGGTGTCGAAATCAAAGTCGAAATCGAACTCGAAATCCTCGCCGCGCCTGAACGCCACGACATAGGCGTCGTGGGCGAACCCCGACGCCAGCGCAGCCATGGCCTCGGCGAACGCCTCGCGCTCGGCCTTGTCCATCAGCTCCGTCTCGTCGAGCTGCAGCTCCACGCGCACGCGCCGGTGGTCGCCGCGGTCCAGCGCGGCCTCGATAGCCTCGGCGGCGTTGCGACCGCGGCCGATCTCGATGCGCTCACCGTTCACGACAAGGACGCGCAGCCCGTCTTCCTCGGCGCGCGCGAAGCTGGTCTCGCTGGCGTGGCTGGAGGCGCAGGCGATCAGAAGCGGAGCGAAGGCGGCGGCGGTGAGCCAGTGTTTCATCGAAGGTCCTCCCAAGACTGAACGGGAGGATGCCGGGCGCAAGGTTACGCCGGTGCGACCATGGGCTTAATTCCAATTCATTAAACAGAAACCCGCGCCGGCGCTCAGACCTGAAAGCGGGCGGCGCGTTCGGAGCGGATCTGCATCTTTTCCGCGATCATCTCTTCGGCCAGGCGTTCGAAGAGCGCGGCGTCCGGCGAGGATCTTCGCCAGTAGAGCCGCACCGGATGAAAGGCGTCTCGATCCACGATGCGACGGACCTTGAAGGCTGGGTCGCGGATCGCTTCGCCCAACGCGTATAGGCTCGGCAAAACCGCGACCCCGGCGCCGCTGGCCGCCATCTGGCGAACGGCGTCCAGACTCGCCCCGCGATAATCCTGGCTCAAATGCGCACCGGCGCGCGCGGCGAGGCGTTCGACAATCCGGGTCAGGTGAAATTCCGGGCTTAATGTCAGGAGCGTTCGGCCCGCCAGCGCCTCCAAAGGCGCGGGTCCTTCCGCCTCCATCAGGGGGTCGCCGGGCGCGCTGCAGATCCACAGGGTTTCTTCAAACAGCGGCACCGGATCGAACCCGCCCTCCTCGCTCACCGAAGCGACGACGAAGTCGAGCTCTCCCGATTGCAGGCGGACGAGAAGGTCGCTGGACGGCCCCTCGACCAGGCTGATCGCCAAGTCCGGCTGGCTGCGACTGAGACGTTCGCGAAAGCGCGGCATGAAATACGCGCCGATGGAGGGCAGCACGCCGGCTGTCAGCCGTCTCGCCCGGTCCCCGGCGAGCTTTCGCGCGGCGGCTTTGAACCCCCGCGCGGTGTCGAGCACGGCCTGCGCCTGAGGCAAAAGCGCCGTGCCGGCCGAGGTCAGGCGAACTTTGCGCGAAGTGCGCTCGAACAGGGCGAGGCCCAGCTCGGCCTCCAGCGCGGCGATCTGTTTGGACAGGCTCGGCTGGGTCACCGCCAGGGCGTCGGCGGCCGGGCCGAACGCCTGGCGCTCGGCCACGGCGACGAAGTATTCCAGCTGGCGCAAGGTCGGCCGCATCGCGCCCATCCGGGTTTCTTGATCGATGCCTTTCAGTAATCGATCGGGGTCGTAATTTCCATTAGAACTCGCAGGGTCGCCTTCCTACCTCAGCATCGGTGCGCAAGGACGCACTGGTTTGACATAGGAAGGTTATCCATGAAGTTCGCCACCGCTTCCGCCGCGCTCGGCGCCGCCCTGTTCGCCTCGGCCGCCTACGCCGACATCACCGCCGAAGACGTCGCCGCCGCCCAAGAGGCCTGGGGCGAAGGCATCGTCGCCATCGGCGCCGCCTACACGGCCGATGAGGACTACACTGAGGCCGCGCGCGCGCATATCGAGCGCTTCTACGCTTACGGCCATGACGTCCCGGTCCTGTTCAAGCCGACCCTGGCCTCCGAAGATCAGTTCCGCGGCACGTTCGATGAAGCCCTGTCCTATTTCGTGGGCGGCTCCATCGCCGAAGACGGCGGCTTCGCCATCGCGCCGTACACCAACGTGCGCTGGGAGAATGAAGGCACCTTCATCGACGCCGAGGGCGACACCGCCATGGCCATGGGCAATTACTTCTTCACCACCACCGAAGGCGAAGAAGTGAAGGTGGAATACTCCTTCGGTTACATCGCCGACGAGAACGGCGATCTGAAAATCGTGCTGCACCACTCCTCGATTCCCTACTCCGCGGAGTAGGCACGCCGGCGCCGGGCGGGCGCGTCCCCTCCCCTAGCCACGCCCGGCGTCTCTCATTTTCCTTTTTCCAGAGCTTGATCCGATCAAGGGAGCGTTCCGCCATGACGCACCTTCTTGTCTCACTGTGCCTTGTCCTCGCCCTGGCCGGGGGCGCCGCCGCCCAGACCACCGGAACCGTCTTCGGGCCGGAGACTGCGGCGGGCGATCGCGAGGCGGAGTATCGAGTGGCCGCCGCGTTCGAGGAGTCCGGCGGGGATGCGAGCCTGTCCCAGCGCCTGCATTACCAGCAGGCGATCAACGACAGTTTCCGCTGGCGCGCTATCATCGCGTGGGACGACCCCGCCGGCGGCGATGTCGAACTCGACCATGTCCAGGGCGAGCTGCTCTGGCAGATCGTGGAGCGCACGCCGGGCGGGTTCTCCAGCGGTCTGCGCTTCGATGCGCGCGTGTCCGAAGGCGACGACGTGCCCCACGAGATCGGCGTGAACTGGACGAACCAATGGGTGCGCGGCGACTTGCGGGTGCGCGCGCTGGTTCTGCTGGACCGCGACGTGGGTCCGCGCGCGAACGATGACTGGATCGTGGAGACGCGCGCGAGCCTTTACCGCTCGCTGGAGAACGGGCTCAGCGTTGGAATTGAAAGCTTCATCGAATTCGGCGGGATCGAGGCCGGTTTCGGCGGCTTCGGTGATCAGAGCCACCAGCTCGGCCCGGTCCTGAGCGGTGATCTCGTCTACGGCGTGGAATGGTCCGCGGGCGTCCTGTTCGGCTTGTCGGACGGGGCGGACGAGCAGGATTTCGTGCTGCGCCTGGTGCGGGAAATCTAGCCCCAGCTTAACCGCTCACCGCGCCCTCGGCGCATCAGCAGGCGCGCCGCGATCACCATCCACACGATCATCGTGAACCCGGCGACGCGCTCCACCGCGCCGTTAAAGGCTTCCGGCGTTACGATGAAGGCCGGCCAGGCGACGAGCCAGGCGCCGCCCGCGATGAAGCTGAACCGGTAATATCCGGAGTCGAGCTCGCCGAGCTCCTTGGCGAGCAGGCCCAGCGCACCGGCGAACAATAGTCCGATGACCAGGGTGAGCGGCTTGTGGAAGACAAAGCCGCCCGGCTCGCCGTCGCCATAGGCGTTGTGCCAGGCCAGCAGGATGACGCTCAGCCCGGTCAGCGCCAGCACCGCGCAGCCGGCGATGAAGCGGGGTTTGCGCCCGATCCGCCAGTGGTGCAGCCCGGCCGCGATCGCCACAAGCCCGATCCCCTGCAGCGTCAGTCCCAGATCGACCCAGAGGGCATGCGGCCCGGCGGCGCCTTGGGACACGGTGTTGGCGATGAAGTTCAGTTTCTCGTTCAGCCGGATGGTGATGATGTCGCCGGCCAGCCCCGCCGCGGCGCCGAGCAGGGCGAAAATCCCGCAGGCGAAAACCGTCGGGTGCGGCACGGCGGGGCGGTCCGGGCGAAGGGCTTCCAATAAACGCATGGGGGGAGAATGCAGCCCCGGCGCGGTTGGTTTCGCGCCGGGACGCCCCCTCGCCGGAAAACTACTATCGCAAACAGAAAAGGGCGGCTCATCCGAGCCGCCCTTACCTTGTTCAGCCGTGGGCTGGTGAGCTTCCTAGAAGCCCATGTCGCCCATGCCGCCGCCCGGCATGCCGCCGCCGGCGGATTCCTTCTTCGGCTTTTCGGCCACGGCGGCTTCCGTCGTGATCATCAGGGCGGCCACGGAGGCGGCGTCCTGAAGCGCGATGCGGGCCACCTTCGCCGGGTCGATGACGCCGGCCTTCACGAGATCCTCATAGGTCTCGGTCTGGGCGTTGTAGCCGAAATTGGCGTCGGTGCTGTCGAGCACCTTGCCGACCACGATGGAGCCTTCGACGCCCGCGTTCTCGGCGATCTGACGGATCGGGGCCTGGAGGGCGCGCGCGATGATCGCGATGCCCTGGTCCTGATCGTCGTTCTCGCCGGTGAGGCCTTCGAGCGCCTTGGAGGCTTTCAGCAGCGCAACGCCGCCGCCCGGCACGATGCCTTCTTCAACGGCCGCACGGGTGGCGTTCAGGGCGTCGTCGACGCGGTCCTTGCGCTCTTTCACTTCGATTTCCGAAGCGCCGCCGACCTTGATCACCGCAACACCGCCGGCGAGCTTCGCCAGACGCTCCTGCAGCTTCTCTTTGTCGTAGTCCGAGGAGGTGTCCTCGATCTGACGGCGGATCTGGTTCACGCGGCCTTCAATGGCCTCTTTCTCACCCGCCCCGTCGACGATCGTGGTGTCGTCCTTGGTGATGGTCACCTTCTTGGCGGTGCCCAGCATGTCGAGGGTGACGTTCTCCAGCTTGATGCCGAGGTCTTCGCTGACCACGGTGCCGCCGGTGAGGACCGCGATGTCTTCCAGCATCGCTTTACGGCGATCGCCGAAGCCCGGGGCTTTGACGGCCGCGATCTTCAGGCCGCCGCGCAGCTTGTTGACCACCAGGGTCGCCAGCGCTTCGCCTTCGACGTCTTCAGCGATAATGAGCAGCGGACGGTTGGATTGAACCACCGCTTCGAGGACCGGCAGCATGGCCTGCAGCGAGGAGAGCTTCTTCTCGAACAGCAGGATGTACGGGTCTTCGAGGTCGGCGACCATCTTGTCGGCGTCGGTGATGAAGTACGGCGAAAGGTAGCCGCGGTCGAACTGCATGCCTTCGACGACTTCCAGCTCGGTTTCGAGGGATTTGGCTTCCTCGACCGTGATGACGCCTTCGTTGCCGACTTTCTCCATGGCGCGGGCGATCATCTCGCCGATCTCTTTTTCGCCGTTGGCGGAGATGGTGCCGACCTGGGCGATCTCTTCAGAACCTTTGATCGGGGTGGAGATCGACTTGATGTTCTCCACGACCTTCAGGACGGCCTTGTCGATGCCGCGCTTGAGGTCCATCGGGTTCATGCCGGCCGCGACCGACTTCATGCCTTCGCGGATGATGGACTGGGCCAGGACCGTGGCGGTGGTGGTGCCATCGCCGGCCTCGTCATTGGTGCGCGAAGCCACTTCGCGGACCATCTGGGCGCCCATGTTCTCGAACTTGTCTTCCAGTTCGATTTCCTTGGCGACCGACACGCCGTCCTTCGTGGTGCGCGGGGCGCCGAAGGATTTCTCGATCACGACGTTGCGGCCTTTCGGGCCGAGGGTGACCTTCACGGCGTCGGCGAGAATGTCCACGCCCTTGAGCATTTTCTCGCGCGCGGCGGCGGAGAATTTGACGTCTTTAGCAGCCATGTTTCGTCTCTCGTTTCAAACGGTTGATCTATTGAGGGGAAAGGTTTCGCGAGCGCGGGTTACGCGGCTTTCGCGGCGGCCTTGCCGTCCATGACGCCCAGGATGTCGGACTCTTTCATGATCAACAGCTCCTGGCCGTCGATCGTGACTTCGGTGCCCGACCATTTGCCGAACAGGATCCGGTCGCCGGCTTTCACGTCCAGCGGACGCACCGTGCCGTCTTCCTTGACGGCGCCGCCGCCGACCGCGACGACTTCACCTTCCTGCGGCTTTTCCTTGGCGGTGTCGGGGATGATGATCCCGCCCTTGGTCTTGGCTTCTTCCTCGACGCGCTTCACCAGCACGCGATCGTGCAGAGGACGAAAATTCATTGCCGTAGCTCCGTGTCTGAGCGGACCCGCTCGTTCAGGATTTCATCAGGTTTAACAGGCCGCCGGGCGAGCGTTAGCACTTGCCCGGGTCGGCTGCTAACGGACGCGTAGGTAAGACGGGGGCGAAAAGGCGTCAAGAGGGCGGCGAGGCTGAGGCGGTGAAATTTTTTTACGGGCGCCTGCAAACCAGGCGGCGTCCAACCGCCCAATTTCCGCCACGCCTGCAGGCTCTAGCATCAAAGCGGAGCGAAAACGGTCGGCTTGCGTTCTCTCGCTTCAGCGTGCGTTCATGCAGGCGTCGCTCATATGGAATATATCTCGAGCGGCCGGACGGCTCCGTCACGAAACGGGTCCGCCGCTCAAGCTCACAAGGAGGCTATGCCTATGTTCCTTCGAACCCTCACCGCCGGCGCGCTGGCCCTCGGCCTGGCCGCGGCCTGCACCACCACCGACCAGTACGGCAACGTCCAGCAGAACCGCACCGGCACCGGCGTGCTCGCCGGCGCCGCGGCCGGCGCCCTACTGGGCACGCTCGCCGGCGGCGACGACCGGCGCAATGCGTTGATCGGCGCGGGCATCGGGGCGCTGGGCGGCGCGGCGGCCGGCAACTACATGGACCGCCAGGAGGAAGCCTTCCGCACGCGCCTGCGCGATTCCGGCGTCAGCGTGCGCCGTGTCGGCGACGAGCTGGTCCTGACCATGCCGGGCGATCTGACCTTCGCCACGAACTCCGCTCAGGTCTCGCCGCGCTTCAATCCGATTCTGGATGACGTCGCCGAAGTGCTGATGACTTATCCGGCCACCTATGTGAACGTCATCGGCCACGCCGACTCCACCGGCGCGGCGGACTATAACCAGCGTCTGTCGGAGCGCCGCGCCAGCGCGGTGGCCGCCGATCTGATCAATCGCGGCGTGCTGCGCGACCGCCTCTACGTGGCCGGCATGGGCGAGACCCAGCCGGTGGCCGACAACTCCACCGATGCGGGCCGCGCCGCGAACCGCCGTGTGGAGATCACCATCGCCCCGCATACCGCGTAGGCGCGAAAGCGCTCACAGCGAAACGCAAGGCGGCGCGCTCCCAGGGGCGCGCCGTTTTTCTACATGACGGTCCGCCCTGACGCTGCGGGCCTGACGCTGCGGGCGGGCGCCCTTGCGGCGGCGCCGCCGCCGGGCGTCCCGCCCCACATTCACACTTCGTCAACCTGTCTTAACCCAAGCTATCCTCGCTCTCATGCGCGCGCGATTCGCGGGCCAGCGACGGGGACGGGATGCCGAAGGCCGGCGACATACTGGTGACGCTCACCTACGCCATGGTGGCCGTGGTCGCAGCCCTCGGCTTCGACCGGCTGGGCCTTATGAACACCGAGATGGCCTGGCTCATGGGCGCGCTGGTGTTTCTGATCGCCGGCCAGGTGCACGCCGCCGCCGCCCGCGCCCAGGAAAAATCCATGTTCGAGGACGAGCTCCACCAGCTCAAGGCCGCAAATCTGTCCATGCTCGAGGAGCTCGAAGCCGCCCAGGCCCGCCTGGACGCCATGGCCGGATCCGCCTCCGCGCCGGCGACGGAGACCGGCGCGCAAGCCGGTGAACCGGCCCGCACGGACGAACGGCTCGTGGCCGAAATCCTCGCCCGGCTTGAGCGCTCCGGCGAGCTGGCGCCGTCCGGTTTCCAGCCCTCGGTCGAAGCGCGCGCCGACGCCGCCGAGCTGGTCCGCGAAGCGCTCGACGCGAACCGGGTCGATCTCTACCTCCAGCCCGTGGTCGGCCTGCCTCAGCGGCGCACCTATTTCTACGAGGGGTACACCCGCATCCGCGACGGCGAGGGCCGTGTGCTCGCCCCGGCCGAATTCCTTGCCGCCGCCGAAGAAGCCGGCCTGATCACCGACGTGGACAATCTGCTCCTGCTGCGCTGCGTGCAGATCGTGCGCCGGCTGACCAAGCAGGACCGCCGCATCGGCGTGTTCTGCAACGTCTCCATCCGCTCGCTGGCTGATGACGAGTTCTTCCCCGCCTTCCTGGATTTCCTGCGGCGCAATTCCGATCTCGCCGGCGCGCTGATCTTCGAGATGCCGCGCGCCGCATTCGAGGCGCGCTCGGCCACCGCGGCGCGCAACATGGCGCGGCTCGCCGATTTCGGTTTCCGATTCTCGCTCGATCAGGTGAGCGATCTCAATCTCGACCTCGCCGAGCTGCAGCGCGCCGGCGTGCGCTTCGTCAAGGCCACCGGCCAGCGCCTCATCGAAGCCGCCCATGGCGGCGAACCGGTGGCGGGCCGCGAACCCGGCGCCATCCGGCCCGAAGACGTTGCCGGCCTGTTCGCGCGTTACGGCGTGGATCTGGTGGCCGAAAAGATCGAAACCGAGGCCACCGTCGTGGAAGTCCTCGACCTCGACATCGCCTACGCCCAGGGGCACCTCTTCGGCGCCCCGCGCCCGGTGCGCGACGACGTGCTGGGCGCGGCCGACCGGGAGGTCCGGCGCGCGGGCTAGCGAGTCGCCCGCCAGCCGATCAGCGCCAAGAGCGGGGGTGCGGCCGCTCCGTCTCAACCGCCCCCAACACCCGCACTGTTCTCCAGAAACGCAAAGCGCCGGCTCGTTTTCGAGCCGGCGCGCGGTCAGTCAGCCGATCGGCGGCGCGCCGAGGCGCGCCAGGGTCCGAAGACCGGTCGCCGAGTCTCCACTTGCGCCTAGCGGTACCAGCGCAGCTTCCGGCGGCGGAGATGGCGGCGCAGCACCGACGAGACGGTGCGGGTCTCGCCCGAGTTTGCGGCCTTTGGGCTCGCCGGCGTCGCAAGGGCGGGGGCGGCGTGGGTGGGGAGGGGGATCATGGTTCGGTCTCCTTTTCTGTCTTGATCCATAGACACCCTAGCGCAGCGGCTTCCATTGTGAAAATATAAGGTCTAGATATTCAGCTAAGTTTTTGGCTATGGATAAGGCGGATGCGTCCAACCCTGCGGCAGATGCAATACATCGTGGCGGTCGCCGAACGCGGCCGCTTCAGCGAGGCGTCGAGAGCGCTCCATGTCAGCCAGCCGAGCCTGTCGGCGCAGATCCAGGAGGCTGAAGCGGCGCTCGGCGCGGCCGTGTTCGAGCGCAGCCGCACCGGCGCGATCCTCACCCCGGTTGGCGAGGAGATCGTGCGCCGCGCGCGCTTGATCCTGCGTCAGGTGGAGGACCTCCACGCCGTCGCCGCCCATGGCGGCGCCGGGCTCTACGGGCGGCTGCGCATGGGCGTTCTGCCCACGGTCGGGCCCTATCTGCTGCCGCTGGCCACAGCCGCCATGCACGCCGCCTATCCCGATCTGCGCCTGAACATCCGCGACGACCGGCCCGACATGCTGCAGGACCGGCTGACGGACGGGCGTCTCGACGCACTCATCTCCACGCCGGAAGAACATCCCGGCGCAGAAACCCAGACGCTGTTCACCGAACGACTCTTCGCCTGCTGCGCCGACGACGACCCGCTCGCGCAGAAGCGCGGCCCGCTCGATCTTGGAGCGCTAAAATCCCGCACCCTGCTGACGCTGGGGCTCGGCCACCGGCTCACCACCCTGGTTCACGAGATCGCCAGACGCTCCGGCGCCGTCGTCAGCCATGAGTATGAAGGCACGAGCCTGGACGCGATCCGGCACATGGCCGGGCTAGGCGCAGGCGTGGCGGTGATGCCCGAACTCTATGTCTGCTGCGAGGGCCATCGCGACGACAATGTCGTGTTTCGGCCCCTGGACGATGATCAGGCCGTGCGCACGATCGCCCTGTGCTGGCGCCCGGAAAGCCCGCTCGTCGACGGATTTCGCGAATTGGGGGCGCTTCTGTCCGAGGCCGGCCTGCGGGCGCTCGCAGACGCCTGACCGCACGGCGCGCCGCGGCGCGTCATTGACCGGCGCGGGGCGCGCCGTTAACCCGGCGCCATGACCCGGCTCAACGATCTTCTCCCCCAATACGACGCCCTGCTCTGCGATGTCTGGGGGGTGATCCGCGACGGGCGCTCGCTCGTGCCCGAAGCCCTCGACGCGCTCTCAAAATTCCGCGACGCCGGCGGGACGGTGGTGCTGCTGTCCAACTCCCCTCGCCGCTCAGCCTCGTTAAAATCGTTTCTGGGCCAGATGGGCGCCAAGCCTGATCAGTTCGACGACGCGGTCACTTCCGGCGACGCCATACACGCCGAACTCAGCGCGCGCGCGCCGGGGCCGGCGTACAAGCTCGGCCCGGACTGGGACGACCCGCTCTATGAAGGTACGGGGCTGGAATTCGCCGAGCTGAAGGACGCGGCCTTCATCTCCTGCACCGGGCTTTTCGACTACGAGACGGAAACGCCCGATCAGTACGAAGACCTGCTGCGCGAGGCGCAGCTGCGCCGCCTGCCCATGGTGTGCGCCAATCCCGACATCGTGGTGCAGGTGGGCGACCGGCTGCTCTATTGCGCCGGCGCGCTGGCGCAGATGTATGAGCAGATGGGCGGCGCGGTGATCCTCGCCGGCAAGCCGCACCCGCCGATCTATGATCTCGCCTATGCCCGCATCGAGGCGGCGCGCGGCGAGCCGGCGGAGAAATCACGCATCCTCGCCATCGGCGACGGACCGGGCACAGATATCGCCGGCGCGCAAGCCGAGGGCGTGGACGCCCTGTTCATCGCCGGCGGAATCATCGCCGAGCGCTTCAAGGGCGGGTTCAGCGCGGAGGCGGCGCGCGACCTGCTCGCCGAGGACGGCCTCAGCGCGCGCTATTGCGCGCCGAAGCTCGTCTGGTGACCGCTCACGCCCGGTTCAAGGCTCTTTGAAGCCCCGGCTTGGCTGAGCGGCCTTACCCGTCGATCTCCCAGCTGGCGTTGACCGTCACTTCGATGGCCAGTTCGCCCGGCGCCACGGGCGTCGCGGCGTCCATGCTCTCCATACGCGCCATGGCCATGGGCATGGGCCGCCCGCCGCCGCTTTCGGAGAAATTGATCAGGCGCACGATCTCAAAGCCGGCCGCCTGTGCATAGAGATCACGCAATGCGCCAAGCTCGGCGACCGCCGCGCGGCGCGCCTCGTCGCGGGCGCTGTCCGCCTCGCTGGAGAGAAACTGAACCCCGTCCAGCGAGTTGGCGCCGGATTCGAACACCGCGTCGATGACCGCGCCCACCCGCTCGATATCGCGCAGGAGCGCGCTCACCTGGTTGGAGGCTTCATATCCCACGATGCGCGGCTCGCGGTATTCCCCGTCCGAGCTGGAGCGGGATTGGTTGGCGTAGACCGGGTTGACGTTCAGCCGCGCGGTCTGGAGATCGGCCTCGGCGACCCCCGCCCGGCGCAGCGCAGCGAAGACGGCCTGCATTGTCTGCGCGTTCTCGCGCACCGCGGCGGCGGCGGTGTCGGCCCGGCTCACCACGCCTGCGGTGACGCGGGCCTGGTCGGGCGCGACGCTGACCGAGCCGGTGGCGGAGAGCGAGAGCGTCGCCTCGCTTCTCATGGGCTCGGCTTGCGCCGAGGCCGCCGGTGCGAGCGCCAGCGGCGCGGCGGCGGACAACAGCGCCAGCGCGGCGAACGCGGGGCGAAGAACGGGTCGGGCCATGGGATTCTCCATCAGGAAATGCTTGCGAAACATAGCCTAACCCAGCCCTTTATGGTGGCGAAATCTGGCCCGCTTCGCGCCGCTTTCGCGGATGACGAAGATTTCATCGCCGCGCGCGCCGCACGACACGCTTTGCGCGCGCCCTCGCGCGCGCTAAACACGACAGACCGCGCCCTGGCGCGAGGGCCTGTAGCTCAATTGGTTAGAGCCGGCGGCTCATAACCGCTTGGTTGGGGGTTCGAGTCCCTCCGGGCCCACCACTATCATCTAAATCTCCTTTGTTTTCATGGTGCTGGGGTCAAAGGCGTCTAACCCATCGCCAAGGTTAGACACCGGATGTTCTTCAAGTGTGTTCCGGGCAAGCAGTGCCTGAGCCGACTGCGCGAGGCGGATTTGGTTGACCGCTTCAGTGTAGCGCTCGACCTCTTTCAGGCTCTTGTGCCCGGTCACAGCTTTGAACATGAAGGCTCTGGCGCCAGCATTGGCCAACCGGGTCGCGCAAGCCTTGCGTAGGCCGTGCGCCGAACACAAAAGATTGCCGATGGCAGTCTCTGCCTGACGGGCGAACCACTGCTGGAAGTACTTTAGCGACAATGGCTTATCTGGCTGGACGCCGCTGGTGATGAACATCAAGTGGTCCACTGGTCGCGCAGCGAGCTCAATTTGGAGTTCAGGCAGGACCGACATAACAATCTTTGCTTTGGTTTTATGCTGACGAATTCAGATTGCTTGCGCGCCATCGTCCAACTCAGTCTGACATGTCCGAGTCCGGCTCTTGGCGTTGCCGCGCGGCGCGTTTGCGCCGAAACTCCCGCCGGGCGCCGCGGCGGCGCGTCGATGAAGAATGGGTCAAGCGGACCGGGCGATGATGGGATTTCAGCACTTGCGCTTCAGGCTGGGCCGGTTCGGCAGGCTCGTCCGGCGTCGCGGAGCGGCGGAGCGCGCGCCGACGCTCGCCTGGTTGCGCGCGCATCTCGACCGCGAATGGCGCGACGGGGCCGGCCGGCCTGTGAGGCTTGAGCCGCGCAGCCGCCAGGTGCTGCGCGCCCTGATCGATGCGAACGGCGCGATCGTCACCAAGGCCGATCTGCTCGACCGCTTCTGGGCGGGCGTGGGCGCCGATGAAGCCGTGATCGCGTCGGTGGCGCGGCTGCGCCGCGCGCTCAGACAAATCGGCGCCGAGCCCGACCTCGTCCAGACCGCCCATGGCGTCGGATACAGGCTCAATCTGCGCGCGGCGGCCCGGGAAAGCGGCCCCAAGGCGAAGACGCCCGCCCTTTGGCGCCGGGCGCGCCTTGCGGCGGCGGCCGCGGCGCTGACGGCGGTGTTGGCGGCCGTGCTTGCGTCAGCCGCCATGCAGACCGGTCCGCGCCCGGCCCCGCCCGACCCGATCCTTGCGCGGGCCGAGGCGCTTCTTGCGCGTGAAAGCACTGAAGACGCGCGCGAGGCGGTCGTGCTTCTGCAGAGCCTCGCCACGGCCGGCGATGACGCGCAAGCCTGGCTGTCGCTCGCCGACCTCTATACGGGCAAGGCCGCCCGCCTCGAGCCGGACGCCGACGCGCTGCACCGCCAGGCCGTCGCCGGCGCGCTGGCGGCCGGCGCGCCGCAAGGCGCGATAAACGTGCGCGCCGCCCAGCACGCCTTTCTGCGGCGGTTCGACGTGGCCGCGGCGCGGGCGCTCCTGGATCAGGCGGAGGCTCAGGACAGCGAGCCCGCCTCCTATATCCGCGCGCTCGTGCTGATCCATGATGGCCGGCATGACGCCGCCGCCCGGATCATCGACGCCGCCCTCGCCGCGCATCCCGGCGCCGACCGGCTCGTCATGGCCCGGCGCCTCAACGAATATGTGGCCGGGCGCTCGTTTCCCTCGCCGGACGAAGCGGCGTCGTTCGGATCGTGCCGCTGGATCGACGCGCTGTCCGCGATGCGCGAGGGCCGCCATCTGGAAGCCCGGGAAACCTGGCTCTCGCTCTTTGACGGCGTCGGCGTGGAGGCGCGGGCCTATGACGAGGCCAGCCCGGAAGGCTTCGCGCGCTTTGTCGACGCCCTCGACGAGGCCGGCGCGGCCAGCTGCATCGAACGCGCCTTCGCCGCAGCCGCCACCGGCGAGACCGGGCGCATGGCCCGCGAGCTCGACCGGTGCGAGCAGGAGCGCCACCCCCTGGCGGTCTGGCGCGACCGGCTTCCGATATTCGCCGAGGCCGCCCTCCCGCTCTGACAGGCTCGACCTGCCGAACATTTCCGACTGACCGCGCTTCGTCAGGATTGTCAGGCGGCCGATCGCCCATGTTTCCGGCGCGCTCGACGTGCGAGCGCGCTGCTGGAGGTGAGCGATGGGCGAGGCCCGGTCTCAATGGCGACGCAACGTGTCGATCGAGGCGCCCCTGTGCCTGGCCGCTGCATTGGCGTTGGTGGTTTTCGCCGCGCCTGACGCGGCCGCTCGATCGGCGGAGCCCGGCGGGACGATCGTGTATGAGCGCGCGCATTTCGAGCCGTTCGCGCCGATCACCGCGCTCGACATGGTTCGCCGCGTTCCCGGGTTCAGCCTGGAGGACGTGTCCGGGGCGCGCGGGTTCGGCGCCACGGCGGGCAACGTCCTGATCAACGGCGTGCGTCCGACAAGCAAGGATGGCGGTTTGCAGGCCGCCCTGAGCCGGATACCCGCCGCGGCTGTCGCGCGCATCGAGGCGATACGCGGCCCCGCCGCGAGCTCCGAGGCCGGCGGCCGCGGCCTCGTCCTGAACGTCATCACCCGGCAGGACGCGGCCGCAGGCGCCGGGTCGCTGGAACTCGAAGCGATGCGCGCGGGCCGCCTGCAGCCTGGAGGGCAGGTATCGCTCAGCGGCGACATCCTGGGCTGGGAGGCTGCGGCTCAGCTTGCCGGCGACCTGACCGTTTCGAGGCTGGACGGCGAACGCACCCGCCTTGCGCCGGGCGGCGGCGCGGTGATCCTGCGTGAACGCGAACGCCGCACCGAGACGCAGGATGAGTGGGGCGCTTCTTTCGAGGTCGGCCGGCCTTTCGGCGAGGCGCGCCTCGGCCTCGCGGGAAGCGTGCGTCGCCGCTTGGAGGAAGACCGGCTGTTTCGAGACGGCGACGCCGGGACGGCGCCGGGCGCGGACGACAGCTTCGCCGAAATCAGCGCGAACGCGGAGAGCCTGTCGGTCGAACTCAGCAGCGACTGGACCCAGCCGCTGGGCGAAACTTCGCGGCTCCGGCTGATCGCGCTGGCGCGGACCGAGCATGTTTCCGCAGGCGACGAGGCCCGCCTCAAAGAGCCCGGCGATCCGGGCCCCGCAACTCTGCAATCGGAGCGGGAGGATCGGTCGCACGAGATGATCCTTCGCGGCGTGTACAGCCGCGGTGAAGGGCGCGCCATGCGTACGGAGATCGGCGGCGAGGCCACCTGGAACGGCTTGCGCCGGCGAGTGGCCGTGACGCGCACTCCGTTTGGCGGCGCACCGGAACCGGTCGCCTTGCCGGCCGCCGACATCGACGTGCGCGAACTGCGCTCCGAGGTGTTCGGGACGCTGGTCTGGACGCTGAACGACCGGGTCGCGCTGGAACTGGGACTCGCAGCCGAAGCGTCGGCGATCGAGGTGACGGGCGACGCGAGGAACGAGGATCGGTTCTTCTTCCTCAAGCCGACGGCGGCGCTGTCCTACGCACCCGGCGAGGCGATGCGGATCAGGGCGAGCTACCGGCGCGGCGTCGGCCAGCTCAGCTTCGCGAACTTCGCAGCCTCCACCAATCTCGAAGAGGACCG
This sequence comes from Oceanicaulis sp., assembly GCA_051117435.1. Lineage (GTDB taxonomy): Bacteria > Pseudomonadota > Alphaproteobacteria > Caulobacterales > Maricaulaceae > Oceanicaulis. Next base: position 37,278 of record JBNPED010000001.1, read on the forward strand.
CCTGTTCGGCGGCAATCCGGAGCTTCAGCCGGACACCGCGCATCGTTTCGCAGTCTCGGTCGATCTGCGCTCGGACCGGTTCGGCGCGCTGAGCATCGAGCCCTTCGTTTCGTTTCGGCGGAATGTTCTGGAGCAGGTCCTGCTTCCCGGCGGCGCGACCGCGGGCGCGAACATTCCCGAAGCGCTGAGCTACGGCCTGGAGGTGGAGGGCGCGCTGACTTTGCCCCGCCATTGGCCCGGCGCGCGGCTTGAAGCCTCCTGGAGGACAGTCGGCAGTGAGGTGGACGATCCGACAGACGGCGCGGCGCGCCCGCTGAGCCTCCTGCCGCCAGACGATTTTTCGGCGCGCTTCAGGCAGGACCTTCCCGGCCGCGGCCTCGCCTTCGGGGTCGAAGTGCGCCGCCAAGGGGACGATCCACACTTCTTTCCCGCCGAAGACTTTGAAGTTCGCCGCGAGCCGGTGTGGCGGCTTTTCGCCGAAACCAGCCGACCAGGCGGCTCGAAGGCGACCGTCGAATTGATCCGGCTCGGGGGCGCGGGACTCGCCGAGGACCGGCGGCTCTACACTCCCGACAGGACCGGCGTCGAGGCGGGGCGGATCGAAGGCCGGTACGAAGCGGAGCTATCCGCGCAGATAAGGCTCGAGACCAGCTGGTGACCCCGACAAGCACTCTAAAGCAATGGAGACCTTCATGATGATGCAGATTCTCGCAATCCTCGCCGCCGCCGGCGCCGTTCAGGCGGACGCTCGCCCGCAAGACGACGCTGAGCTTGGGCGTCTGAAGTCCGAGACCTGGCCGGCGATCTATCGGGAGCTGGACGCGGCGGCGCTGGACGCGTTTCTCGATGACCGCTTCCTCATGCTCGGCGCCGAGGGCGCCGTCACCACCAAGGCCGAAGAGCTCAGCTGGATGCGCCAGGCGGAAACCTCCGGCCAGCCGGAGGACTTCCGCTTCACGATCGAAGATATTCTCTATATCGGCGAAAACGCCGCGATCGTGTTCGGCGAAGGCGCGTCCACGCGTACGACCGCGGACGGGCGGCCCTGCGCGCACAGCTATCATTCCTCCAACACGTTCATCCGCGAAGACGCGCGCTGGCGTCCGGTGTTCTCCCATGTCTCGGGCGCGCGCTGCACGCCCATCGACGCGGAGGAGTGACCGGCGCGGGCGCGCGCGGACAGGCTTGACAGCGCGGCGCGGCGGCCTCATTTGCCGCGCCGATGCAGCGGGGGATATCCGTATGCAGAACGCAAATCCCGGCGCTCATGGCGCCGGGATTCATTCTGGAAGACCCAGGCATGGTCCCTGCCCGCTTTTCCTCCGGCGACGCCGTCGCCGACCGGCGCGCCGAATTCGCGGAAACGTTCGCCGGCCTTTGTGATTTCCCTGCCGCCGCGCAGGCTTTGGCTGCGGCGTTGGAGCGGGCGCCGGGCTGGGCGGCGGGATGGTATCGGCTCGGCGAGCTCTACGAGGCCGCCGGCGCGCCGCAGGACGCCGCCGCGGCCTGGCGGCGCGCGCTGGCGCTGGAGCCGGACGATGCGTTCGGGGCGCGCGCCAAGCTGGAGCTCGTCACCGGCGAGCGCATCGCCGAAACCCTGCCGCCGAAATTCGTCGAGACCCTGTTCGACCAGTACGCGCCGCGCTTCGACGGCGCCCTGACCGACAAGCTCGGCTATTGCGGGCCGCAAATCCTGATGGAGGCCCTGTCGCAGGACGGGTTCGCCTATGCGGCGCGCGCCCTGGATCTGGGCTGCGGCACCGGGCTCATGGGCGAACGGCTGCGCCCGATGTGCGCCCGGCTCGAGGGCGTGGACCTCTCCGCAGGCATGCTTGAGGTCGCGGCGCGGCGCGGGCTGTACGATCGGCTGGAGAAGGCCGACATCGCCCGCCGCCCGCTGGACGAGGCCGGCTTTGACCTCATCATCGCCGCCGACGTGTTCGCCTATCTCGGCGCGCTGGACGGCGTGGTCGCCTGGTGCGCCGGCTCGCTGACGCCCGGCGGCCGGCTCGCCTTCACCGTGGAGGCCGGCGAGGGCGCAGGCTATGCGCTGCAGGACAGCCGCCGTTACGCCCATGGGCGCGCCTATCTGGAGACCCTGCTCGCCCAGGCCGGGTTCGAGGCGGTGAGGATCGAGCCGTGCGTGGTGCGCCAGGACCGCGGAGCGGACATTGCGAGCTTTGTCGCCACCGCGGCGCGCGCGGCCCAGCGCCGCCTTCCCGAAGGCGACGGCGAGGCCGAAGCGCTCGCCTGACGGGCCTTACGGCGCCCGGTAGATTCCCGTCATCGGCGCGTGCTGGTGGGCGATGCGCCTGGCCGCGAGCGCCAGCGGCTCGGCCACGGTGGCCATATGGTGACCGTTGGCGTGCAGCAGGGTTTGCTGGTCGGTCATCACGCCCACATGGCCGGGCCAGAACACCAGATCGCCGCGCGCGAGGCCGGACAAGTCCTCGCCCGGCTCGATTCGCGTCCAGCGCGCTCTCGCCCACGCCTCCTGGGGACCGGAATCGCGCGGTATGGCGATCCCGGCGGCCTCCATGGCGGACTGGATCAACCCCGAGCAATCCAGCCCCAGGCTCTCCTTGCCGCCCCAGAAATAGGGCGCGTGCAGGAAGCGCTCGGCCACCGCCACCCAGTCCGGCTCGAACGCCTCGCCCACGGGGCGCAGATGCGGCTCGAACACCCAGCCCATGCGCTGGGCCTCCAGAAACCGGCCGGAACGCCGGGCGCCGACGATCTTGGCGTTGAGCGAGATCAGACAGACCGGCGCGCTCTTCAGATCCGGCTCGGAGAAGACATAGGTGCGCAGCGCCTTGACCGTGTGCGTGGGGATGAGCGCAGGCGCGGACAGCGCCTCCATGTCCACCCAGCCCTCATAGCCGTCGAGGCCGGAGACGCCGAAGCCGAAGCCGCCGCGCTCTTCGCTGACGGTGAAGGTCTCCCCGGCCAGAAGCTGGGTCTCCTGCTTCGCATCCGGCGCCGGGTCCTTTCGGATCGGCGCCACGCCCGCGGTCACCTGATAGGTCTCGGCCATGTCAGCCTCCGAACCGGTCCTTCAAAACGCGCCAAAGGGCGCGCGCGCCCAGCATCTCCCCGCCGGCGGGCCGGCCGGGCCGGGCGCTCGGGTTCCAGGCGAAGATGTCGAAATGGGCCCAGGCCTTCGCCTCGCCCGCGAACCGGCGCAGGAACAGCGCCGCGGTGATCGAGCCGGCGAAGCCGCCCTTGCCGGTGGAGGAGAGGTCGGCGATGTCGGACTCCAGCCAGGCGTCATAGCCGTCATGGAGCGGCATCGGCCAGACGGGATCGTCACACGCCTTGCCGTGGCTTTTCAGCGCCTCGGCGAGCGTTTCATCCGTCGTATAGACCGGGGCCAGCTCCGGCCCCAGGGCCACGCGCGCCGCGCCGGTGAGCGTCGCCATGTCGATCAGGAGCGCCGGCTTGCTTTCAAGGGCCTTCGTGATCGCGTCGGCGAGCACGAGCCGGCCTTCGGCGTCGGTGTTGCCCACCTCCACGGTGAGCCCCTTGCGGCTCTTCAGGATGTCGCCGGGGCGGAAGGCGTCGCCGGAAATGGCGTTCTCCACCGCCGGGATCAACACGTGCAGGCGCACCGGGAGTTCAGCGTCCATGATCATGGAGGCGAGGCCCAGCACCGTCGCCGCCCCGCCCATGTCCTTCTTCATCAGCAGCATGCCGGAGGCCGGCTTGATGTCGAGCCCGCCGGAATCGAAACATACGCCCTTGCCCACCAGCGCCAGGCGCGGATGGGACGGATCGCCCCATTCGATCTCGATCAGGCGCGGCGCGTCCGCGCTCGCCCGGCCCACGGCGTGGATCATGGGATAGTTCTGCGCCAGCAGATCCTCGCCGACGATCGCGGTGCAGGTGGCGCCGTGCGCCGCGGCGAGGCCTTCGGCCGCAGCCTGCAGGTCGCTCGGCAGCATGTCGCCGGCCGGGGTGTTGACCAGGTCGCGAGTCAGCATGGCGCCGGCCGCCACGCGCGAGGCCTCCTCGGCGTCGCAGCCCTCAGGCGCGACGAGCCGGGCGGGAGCGCGCTTGGCGGACTTGTAACGGGTGAACTGATAGCCGCCGAGCAGGAAGGCGATCCCGGTCTCGGTAGGATCGAAAGGCGTGGCTTCAAGCCGCCAGTCGCCCTCGGGTAGGGCGAAGGCCGCGCCCGCGATGTCGAAGGCGCTCGTCCCCGGCCCTGCCCCGATCAGCGCGTCCACATCCGCGCCCGGCAGCATCACGACCTGGCTTGGACCCGCTTCGAACCCGCTGGCGCGCGCATGGTCGGCGCCCGGCTTCGGCAGAGCCTCCAGCGCGGCGTCGAGATCGGCGGCGGCGACGATGCGCGCGGTGCGCGCGGCCGCGCCGGCGGGAGCGAACAGATCGGTGGAACTGGCGGTCAATCGGACCTCCTTGATGAGTAACCGGGGCGTTAACGCCTTCTTGAGGCCGGCGCGGGCATTCTGGAGCGAACCGCGTCGGATATGAGCGAGAGGTAGAGCATGCGAGCGCGCGTGTCGGCAATCTGTCTTGCAGGCGTTCTGGCGACCGCCTGCGCCACCACCTCCGAGCTGCAGCCCACCGAGCAGGAGGCGGCGCTGGCCGAGGAGCTGCAGGCGCGCTCCATCGTGCCGGCCACCGCCGACGAGCGCGCCGCCATCGAAAACCAGGACATCCTCACCCAGGCCGCGTTCTGGGCGGAGGCCTATGAGCTGAACCCGGCCGACCGCGAAGCCGCCTTCAAGCTGTCGGACGTGCTGCGCAAGCTGAACAATTTCGAGCGCGCCGGCGAAGTGGCCCGCCAGGCCCTGGCGCTGCATCCCGAAGACGCCCCGCTTCTGACGGCTTACGGCATGGCGCTGACGGCCATGGGGCAGGGTCAGCAGGCGATCGAGCCGCTCTCGCGCGCCCAGCGCGCCGACGCGCAGAGCTGGCGCGTGGCCAACGCGCTCGGCGTGGCGCTGGAGCAGACCGGGCGCACCGAGCGCGCCCGCGCCCAGTTCGAACAGGCGTTGCTCCTGTCCGGCGGCGAGCCGAGCGTGCTCAACAATCTGGCGCTCTCCCACATGCTCGCCGGCGATCCCGAACGCGCCGAGACGATGTTGCGCCGCGCCGCCGATGCGAGCGAAGCCGGCCCCGAGGTGCGCCAGAACCTGGCCCTCGCTCTCGCCCTTCAAGGCCGGTTCGCCGAGGCCGAGAGCCAGGCCCTTCTTGATGCCACGCCGGAGATGGCCCAGGGGAGCCTGGATTACATCCGCACCCTGATGAGCTCGGGCCGCAGCTATGACCGGCTGCGCGAGATGGAGCGCCAGGGGCTGAGATAGGTCGCTGTGTATTGTCCTCCCCCTTTATGGGGGAGGTGTCCCGAAGCCTTGGCTTCGGGACGGAGGGGGGCGGCGCCCCGCAACTCAAATGGGAATGCACACGGCCCCACCCCGCCCGACCCGAGGCTCCGCCTCGGCCCACCCTCCCCATCAAGGGGAGGGACAGCCGCCACCAGAGCCGCACCCGCAAATCTTGAACGCTCGCCGGGATGGGATTACCTACAGGCCATGGCCGTACGCGACATCCTCACCGTTCCCGACCCGCGCCTGAAGCTGGTCTCCAAGCCTGTAGACGGCGTGGACGATGATCTTCGCGCGTTGATGGACGACATGGTGGAGACCATGTACGCGGCCGACGGGATCGGGCTCGCCGCGATCCAGGTGGGCGTGGACAAGCGCGTCATCGTCATGGACCTGTCGGAAGCGCGCAATGAACCGCGCTATTTCGTCAATCCCGTCATCACCCCGCTCACCGAAGACCTGAAGCCCTATTCCGAAGGCTGCCTGTCGGTCCCGGAAGTGTTCGACGACGTGGAGCGTCCCGAGCGGGTGAAGGTCGAGTATCTCGACTATGAGGGCGAGAAGCGCGAAGAGATCGCCGAAGGCCTGTTCGCCGTGTGCATCCAGCACGAGATGGACCATCTCGAAGGGATCGTCTTCATCGACTATCTCTCGCGCCTGAAACGCGACCGCGCCGTGAAGAAGGTCCAGAAACTGGTGAAGAGCCGGTCGGTCGCGGCCGAGTAGTCAGCCTTCAAGCGAGGCGCGCCAGGCCTGCATGGCGGGCGCGTTCGCCGTACGCAACGAAATGCGCTCCGGTGAGACTTCGACTCGGTCCCAACCGCCCAGAACTACGCCGTCATAAGTGATCATCCAGCGGTTCTGCGCCGTATCTAGCGTCTGAAGGGCTTCGCCAAGGCGATACGAGGGCGTTAGCTCGACCCCTTCCGCGCGCCACTCCGCCGATGAAATCGCGTCCCTCGACAACGTGAAGGACGTGTCCATGCGGTACACGGCCAGTACCGGCTGGGCGGAGTCTTGCGGCTGCAATGCGATGAAGCGCTGAAGCCGGTCTGGAAGTTGAGATCCATGGCGCGCCGCCGCTTGAAGGCGGTACGCGTCCGGCGCCAGGCCCTCACATCCCGAACTCCGCGCGGCGACGTGCCCAACCGCCTCGACCAGAACCGGCGCTTCACCGACTTCTGCGCAGAACGCCGCCAACCGCCCATGTGCGCCTGGGGATAGCGTGAGCAGGAGATCGCGCCCGTCAGCGGTCATTTCTGAAACGCCGGAGGCGAAAACGGCTTCCCCCAAGTCGTTCAGCGCGATGAGTTCCGCCATTGGCCGCTCTGAGCTGCAGCTGCAGATCGCGAGAGAAAGGCATAAAAGGACACTGCGCGTCATCATTCTCCTCAGGCGCGAACCACGACACTTTGCCCAATGCTGTGCGATTTGCAACGTACTCGTATTTGGACGGCGGAGTTGCCCAGCAGGACCACGCGATGTGTACCGGTCCTTGGCGGCGATGGCGCCTTTCTCCGTCGTCGATCTCAATCTCGAAGGGCGAGGGCGCTTGGGAGACGCTCTGATAGCTGATTGAGAGCGTCGTTCGATTATTATCGCTGTCGGGGCCGACAACGCCGAACCGGGTCCAAAGTGTTTGCCATGGCCCATAAACGAAAGGCGGCGCCCAAACGCGTGCTTCTGACATTTCGACCTCCTCTAATTTCGAGGCCGTATCTTCCGTGATTTGTCAGACCGGTCGGATATCTCCCGCGCAGGTGCAGATATTGCGAGCGGTTATGTCGCTCTGCTTGTTTGTAGGGATTGGGCGTATCCTCTTGCCGCCCGCCTCACCCTTCCAGATCCGGTTCCGCCGCCAGCTGCGCGGCTTGGCGCGCTAGGCGGGCGATTTCGGCGTAGGCGCGGCTCATGTCGGCGCGCGTTTCCGCGCTGTCGAGGTCGGCGATGCGGTCTTCGACGTCGCCGCTCATGCCTCTGAAGATGCAGCGCAGATCGGCCGGGCCGCCGGTCTCCTCGATCTCAAGCGACAGCGTGTGGGCGGCGAGCGCGAACTCGGTCAACCGGCTCAGCAGCGGATCGCCCGGCGGCGGCGCTTCGGCCGGCGCGGCCGGGTTCGTCTGAAAGGCCTGGGCGCGGCTCTGCGCTTCGGCGGCGATGCCGGCGGCGAGCTGCTGCACCCGTTCCGCATCGGCGTGGGCGGAAAGCGCCGTCGCGGCGGCCAGAACAAGGGCGGTGAGCGCGGTGCGGATCATTGTCGAACTCCGGAGGCGGCGTCGGGCGGGGCGATGCAAGGCGCGCGCCGCTTGATCGTCGGCGCGCGCAAGGCTAAGCCCCAAGCCCTTTCAAGCCGTTTAACTCTTCCGGTGAGCACTTCCATGGCCAAGACCAAGGCGTTCAAGCCCAAAGCCCGGCGTCCGCGCGGTTTCGAGGACCGCGCCGCCCATGTGCTGCGCGCCGAACGCGCCCTGGTGGCCGCGGCGAGCGGGGTCTATGAGCGCTGGGGGTTCGAACCGCTGGAGACGCCGGCCTTCGAATACGCCGACGCGCTGGGCAAGTTCCTGCCCGACGAAGAGCGCCCCAATGAGGGCGTCTTCGCCATGCAGGATGATGACGAACAGTGGATGGCGCTGCGCTACGACCTCACCGCGCCGCTCGCCCGCTTCGCCGCGGAGAACTTCCAGGATCTGGCCAAGCCCTATCGCCGCTATCAGTTCGGCGAGGTCTGGCGCAATGAAAAGCCCGGCCCGGGCCGCTTCCGCCAATTCGTCCAGTGCGACGCGGACAGCGTCGGCGCGCCGGGCCCTGCAGCGGATGCGGAAATGATCGCGCTCGCCAGCGAAGTGATGGGCGCGGCCGGACTGGGTGAGGGCGAGTACGTCATCCGCGTCAACGATCGCCGGCTTCTGGACGGCGTTTTGGAGAGCCTTGGAACCGCCGCCGCGGAAAGCCGCATGCGCGTCCTGCGCGCCATCGACAAGCTGGACCGGCTGGGCCGTGAGGGCGTCGAACAGCTTCTCGGCGACGGCCGCAAGGATGAAAGCGGCGACTTCACCGAAGGCGCCGGGCTCGATGCGGACGGACGCGCGCGGGTGCTGGGCTTTCTGGAGGCGGCCGGCGACACGCGCGGCGACGTGCTCAAGGCGCTGACCGGCGTGGTGGGCGCCGGGGCCGGCGCGCAGGGGATCGCGGCGCTGGAAGAGATCGACGCGGTGCTCTCCGCTCTGGGCGTCGATGAAAGCCGCGCCCAGTTCGACCCGTCCATCGTTCGCGGCCTCGGCTATTACACCGGCCCGGTGTTCGAAGCCGAGCTTCTGGCGAGCGCGACCTATCCCGACGGTTCGCCCATGCGGTTCGGCTCGGTCGGCGGGGGCGGTCGCTATGACGATCTGGTCGCGCGCTTCACCGGCCAGGCCGTGCCCGCGACGGGCTTCAGCTTCGGCGTTTCCCGCTTCGCCGCCGCGCTGTCTGCGCTGGACCGGCTCAAGGACGCCGAGGCCGATCCGCTGGTGGTGGTGATCGCCGCGGAGAAGGACCGCATGGCCGAGTATTTCAAGCTCGCCGCCGAGCTTCGCGCCGCCGGGCTTCGCGCCGAAGCCTTCGTGGGCGGGGGAAACATGGGCAAGCAGCTGAAATACGCCGACCGCCGCGGCGCCGAGTTCGCCGTCATCATCGGCTCTGAAGAGCGCGAGGCGGGTCAGGCGCAGATCAAGGATCTGGCGCTCGGCGCGAAGCTCGCCGCGAACATCACCGACAACAAGACCTGGCGCGAGGAGCAGCCCGCCCAGGTGACGGTGGCGCGCGGCGACGTGGTCGACGAGATCGTCAAGCGCGTGCGCGGCTAATCGACTCGTTCCAGGGTGAATCGTTCGCGCACGATCTCGCCGCGCCGGCGCATGTCCAGATCGATGATCAGCCGCTCCTGATCGTCGATCTGGTATTCGATGCCGTGGAAGCTGAGGCGCCGCTCGCCCGCCTCCACCAGCGTCCAGTCGATATAGGCGTCCTGAGCCTCCCACCCGGTGAGGTCCGGATTGAAATGTTTCAGGCGCATTTCGACGCCGTCCTCGAACGCGTCGATCAGAATGATCTCGCTGAATTGCTGGGCGCCGGTCTCGTCGATGAGCTGGAACATGCCGGTCATGCGCCCGTCCGGCGCGCGCATCCAGCATTCGCTGACCCGGGCGCCCAGCCCCTCCCCTTCCCAACACCCCTCCAGCCATGAGGCGTCCGGCATTTCGGCGATCTGAAGCGTAAGGGCTGCGAGCGCTGCGGTGAACATGGCGGGTCTCCTTCAAGCCTGATCCTGACCTCAAGACGTGCGACACGCCAGGATTTCGACACCGCGCGCGACGGGAACTCCGCCCCGCCCCGGCTCGTATCTTCAGCCATGGCCACCGATCCGCTCAAGACCTACCGCGAGAAACGCGATTTCAAGACCACGCCGGAGCCCGCGGGCGAAGAGCCGCTGGTGGACGGCGGCCGGCGCTTCTGCGTGCAGAAGCACGCCGCGACGCGCCTGCATTTCGATTTCCGCATCGAGATGGACGGGGTGCTGAAAAGCTGGGCGGTGACCAAGGGTCCGAGCTTCGATCCCGGCGAGAAGCGCCTGGCGGTGCGCACCGAGGATCACCCGGTCTCCTATGGCGACTTTGAAGGGACGATCCCCGAGGATGAATACGGCGGCGGCACGGTGATGCTGTGGGACCACGGCCGCTGGGCGCCGGAGAAGGATGATCCGCAGAAGGCGCTGGAGAAAGGCGAGCTCACCTTCGCGCTCCATGGCGAGCGTCTGAAGGGCCGCTGGGCGCTGGTGAAGATGAACACCGAAGGCAAGCGCGAGAACTGGCTGCTCATCAAGAAGCGCGACGACGCCGCCGAGGACGGCGGCGAGCCCACCCGAACCTATACCAAAAGCGTGAAGACAGGCCGCACCATGACCCAGATCACCGAGGGAAAGTCCTCCAAGACGACGTCCAATTCAGGCGGTCGCCCGCCGAAGTTCGAAGAGCCGGTCCTGTGCAAGCTGGTGGACGAGGTCCCGGACGGGGGAAACTGGATCCACGAGATGAAGTATGACGGCTATCGCCTGCTGGCGGCCGTCGGCGGGGGGAAGGCCAAGCTCTACACCCGCAATCAGAAGGACTGGACGAAGAAATTCTCCGCCATCGCCGAGGCGCTCGCCGATCTCGATTGCAAAAGCGCGCTCATCGACGGCGAAGCCGCGGTGCTGGACGAGGACGGGCTCACCGACTTCTCCGCCCTGCAGAACGCCTTCACCGGCGAGGACGATGTGGAGATCGCCTATTTCGCCTTCGATCTCCTCAAGCTCGACGGCGAGGACCTCCGGAACAAGTCGCTTGTCGAGCGCAAGAAAAAGCTCGCCCAGCTCTTGAACGGCCAGTCGGGCGTGCTGCGCTACGCCGACCATGTGAGCGAGGACGGCGCCGAGGTTCACAACCGGGCGTGCAAGGCCGGCGCGGAGGGGGTGGTGTCGAAGAAGGCCGATTCCACCTACAAGGCCGGGCGCGACGGGCGCTGGCGCAAGATCAAGTGCGAGATGCGCGAAGAAGCCGTGATCGTCGGCTGGTCGCCGTCCGACAAGAAGGATCGCGAATTCGCTTCCCTCATCCTCGCCACTTGCGAAGACGGCGAATGGGTGTATCGCGGCCGGGTTGGCACGGGATTCGACGCCGAGACCCGCGCCGCGATCCACACCGCGCTCACGAAGATCGAACGCAAGACGCCGCCGCTTGCAAACGTCCCGTCCTCGGTGGGCAAGGACGCGCACTGGGCGACGCCGAAACTGGTGGCGGAAATCCACTACACCGAACGCACCAAGGACGGCGCCTTTCGCCACCCGGCCTTCGTGGGCCTGCGCGAGGACAAGGAGGCCGAAGAGGTCAGCGCCGAACCGGTGAATTCATGACCAAACTCTCCAATCCCGACAGGGTCTATTTTCCCGAAGCCGAGATCACCAAGCAGGACTACGCCGATTATCTGGACGCGGCATGCGAGGCGATGCTGCCCCATGTGGCGCGCCGGCCGCTCTCCCTGGTGCGCTGTCCGGGCGGGGTGGAAAAGGCCTGCTTCTTTCAAAAGCATCACGCCAAGGGCATGCCGGGCGGCTTCAAACCGGTGACGATCAAGGAGAAGGACGGGGCCAAGGAGCCCTATGTCTTTATCGACGACCTGGAGGGTCTAAAAAGCTGCGCCCAGTTCGGCGCGCTGGAGCTGCACCCGTGGGGGGCGACGATCGACGATGTGGAGCGTCCCGAACGGATCATCTTCGACCTCGATCCCGATGAAGGCCTCGATTTCTCCGACGTGAAGGCGGCGGCGACGGACATCAAGGATCTTCTGGAGAGCGCCGGGCTCTCCCCCTACCCCATGCTCACCGGCGGTAAGGGCGTGCACGTGATCGCGCCCCTGAAGCCGGACGCCGACTGGGACGGGGTGAAGGCGTTCTGCCGCGGTCTCGCCAAGGCCTTGGCCGACAATCAGCCGGAGCGCTACACCGCCGAGATGATCAAGGCCAAGCGCAAGGGCCGCATCTTCATCGATTGGCTCAGAAACCAGCGCGGCCAGACCAGCGTCGCGCCGTATTCGGCGCGCGCGAGGAAAGGCGCGCCGGTGGCGGCGCCGATCCGCTGGGACGAGCTCGCGAGAGCGAAATCGGGCGCAGACTACGATGTGGAGAGCCTGCCGCGCCGCCTCGCCTCAATGAAGACCGACCCGTGGGCGGCGTATTTCAAGGACGCCGAACCGCTCTCGAAAGGCGCGATTTCTTGGGCGAAAGAGGCGGGCGGGGATTAACGCCGGCGCGAAAACCCGTAGCGCAGCGACGACGCCAGCCCCGTCACGTCCGGCAGGTTGGCGCTGACCTTGCGCCAGCTCGCCTTGGCCTTTTCAAACTGCATCACATTGTCGATGCGCCGGTCGAGGAAGGCGCGGGTCTTCGCCTTGGCCGGATCGTCGTCGCCGATCCAGACCGCCAGCGTCGACGCGTAGACGCCCGACAGGATCGTCCGCTTGGAGTAGAAGTTCGCGTCGGTGCTCTTGTCCCCGATCGCCTTCCAGATCATGTCCGAGGTCGACCACAGGAGGCGCGCCCCGCGGTCCAGCGCATCGGGCAGCAGCAAACGCGCGCGCGCCCGCTCGGCGGCCTCTTCCTCGCCGTCATACTGCGCCAGGCGGATCATGACGGCCTGGGTGACCTTGTCGCGGATGCGGTTGGCCCCGTTCGCCTCGATCTCGGCGCGGGCCTGCGCGTCGGCGGTGCGCGACCAGGTCTCGATCAGGTCCAGCACCCCGCCGGGGGCGTAAAGCTCCACCTCGCCTTCGCTGATCCCGGCGGTTTCTGCGGCGCGCTTCAGGCTCGCCGCGTTCCAGCCGTCGAAAGCGGCTTCGGGGAGGATCGCCTCCAGAAGCGCCTCGCGCTTGGCTTCCGCGCGGGTCTTTTCCCGGGGCTCGAAGGCGGGATCGGTCTGTGTCTCGGTCATGGTCTCTACATAGCGCTGCTGATGGTTCGCGTCGACGGGCTGCGGCCTTGCGTCCCGTCACCGGCCGGCGCGCGGCGGCGTGGTTAACGGCGCGCTCACCGCATTTCTTACCCGGCCGTTAACGCGCGGCGATGACAGTGGGGCCTTCAGTGCAGGAGGCTCGCCATGTATTCGCGCCTGAAAGCTCTCGCCGCCGACAAAACCGCCAATGTGGCGATGATGTTCGCCCTGGCGCTGGCGCCGATCTCCGCCGGCGTGGGCGGCGCGCTGGACTATACGCGCAGCTACACCATCGGCGCGGAGATCCAGGGCGCGCTGGACACCGGCGTTCTGGCCGCCGCCTCGCTCACCCAGACCGGCGATCCCGAGGCCGTGGTGCGCGCCTATCTGGAAGCGGCCATCGCCGAGCATCGCGGCGTCATCGAAAGCCTTGTGGTCACCGTGACCCCCAATGTGGCGCTGAACGCCCGCGAGGTGCACGCCAGCGCCGCGGTGAGCGTGCCGACGACGCTTCTGGCGATCGCCGGCCTCGACACGATCTCCATGCGCCGCGAAGCCGAAGCCACCGAGCAGGTGCAGAACATCGAGGTCTCGCTGCTGCTCGACATCTCCGGCTCCATGAAGGGCGACAAGATCGACGCCCTGCGCGAGGCGTCCGCGGAGTTCATCGACACCGTCTTCGCCGCAGACGTGGCGGATCTGACGAGCTTCACGATCGTGCCCTATGGCGGCCAGACCCGCGTCGGGGATCCGCTGTTCGGCCTGATCGACCCGGCGCTCGGCGTGGACGCCGACGACTGGAACGGGTGCGTGGAGCTGTCCGAGGGCGACATCACCTCCGTCGATCTGACCACCGGCGGGTATGAGCCGGTGCCCCATTTCCATACATACCACACCCACCGCATCGAATTCTGGTGCCCGCACGCCGACGACACCGAGGTCAGCTGGATTTCCGGCGACAAGGACGCGCTGAAGGCCCAGGTGCTCACCTTCGACGATCCCTCCCTGGTGGACGGCACCGGCACGGGCATCGCGGTGGGCTGGGCGGTGCGTGCGCTCGACCCGGCCTGGCGCGGACGTCTGCCCGGCGACTTCCCGGACCGGCCGGTGGATTTCGACTCGGAGGACACGTTGAAGGTCCTCATCGTCATGACCGACGGCGCGGTGACCGACCAGTACCGCCCGCCCGCGGGCTTTCCCGAGGAGTATGACCGCGAGGACTGGTGGCCGCCCTACTATTTGCATCCGGACGACCGCGAAGTGTTCGTCTCACGCTCTGAAGCCTTCGACGACTTCACCCATTGGTGCGATTACGCCAAGGACAACGGGGTCACGGTCTATTCCATCGCCTTCCAGGTCTCCGGCGGGTCCAACCGGGACCGGCTGAAGGACTGCGCCAGCGCACCGGAGCTGTACTATCGCGTCGAGAATCTCGACATTGCGTCGGCCTTCTCCGCCATCGCCGCGGACATGAACCGGCTGCGGCTCTCGCGCTGATCGGTTAATCCGGCGTAAACCACTGTTTTAACTCCTTTTTGGCATGCGATATGCAAGGCGTATCCCGATGCGTCCGAGAAGCGGACGTTTGAAGGATCGCGCGCATGACCGCCCTCGTCACCCGTTTCGTCCACGACTCCCGGGCCAATATCGCCATGGTGTTCGCCCTGTCGCTGTCAGCCATGGCCGCGGCGGTGGGCGGCGGGCTGGATTATTCGCGCTCGGCGTCGGTGGGATCGGAGCTGCAGGCGGCGCTGGATTCCGGCGTGCTGGCCGCAGCCTCGCTCACTCAGGACCGCGACGCGCAGACCGTGGTGCGTTCTTATGTGGAGGCCGCGCTGAGCGACCATCCGACCCTGCTGGGCGCCCTGACGCTGGAGGTGCAGGCCAGCACCGGTCTCAATTCGCGCGAGGTTCAGGCCTCGGCCGCCATCGCGGTGCCGACCAGCCTGCTCGGCCTTGTCGGCGTGAAGACCCTGATGGTGCGCCGCGAGGCCAACGCCATCGAGCAGGTGCGCGATATCGAGATCTCGCTGGTGCTCGACATATCCGGCTCCATGAGCGGCTCGAAGATCGACGCGCTGCGCGACGCGGCGGAAGAGTTCATCGACGTGGTGCTCGCCTCCAACGGCGGACGCACCAGCGTGTCGGTGATCCCCTATAACGGCGGCGTGCGCCTGCCGGCCTACGTCAACGACCAGCTGATCGATGGAAGCCGGAACCAGCGCGAGCGCTCCGGCTGCCCCGAGCTGGGCGAGGACTGGCCGATATCGATCGCGCTTCCCGCCAACGAACTCGATTGGCTCGACTGGCAAAACTCCGACCAGAACAACAATAATTCGTCGAGCTTCTGTCCGGAGAGCAACGAGGAATCGGTGTTCCTCCGCCAGGACCGCGACAGTCTGATCTCCCTGGTGCGCCGCCTGGACGCGGGCGGCAACACCGGCCTCGACGTGGCGACCGCCTGGGGCGCGCGCGCGCTCGATCCGTCGTGGCGCGGAAGACTCGGCGGCTCGTTCGCCGACCGTCCGGCGGACTATGACGACGAAGACACCATCAAGGTGCTGGTGGTGATGACCGACGGCGCGGCCACGGCCCAGATCCGCCGCGAGCGCGTCAACGGCAAATGGCGCAATGTCGACCTCTACTCGGCGGGGACCGCGCGCGACAACATGGCGGCGGCCTGCGATGCGGCCGAAGACCAGGGCGTGCACATCTACACCATCGCCTTCCAGCTCTCCGGCAACACCAATCGCAATCTGATGCAGAACTGCGCCAGCCGGCCGCAGAACTACTATCCGGTGGAGGACATGGACATCCGTTCAGCCTTCTCCGCCATCGCCGCCGACATCAACCAGCTGCGCCTGACCACCTGACCAGGCTTAACGCGATCTTCGCCCTCTGGGGCGAGACTGAACCCTTATCTGTCCGAAACGGACGCAGAAAGCGGGCCCGTAAAGCCATGCTCAAGCGACGGCTTCGAAATTTCGCGCCCGATGCGCGCGGCAACATCGCCATGGTGTTCGCCCTGTCGCTCTCGGCCATGGCTGCGGCGGTGGGCGGCGGGCTGGACTATTCGCGCTCGGCCTCGATCGGGACCGAATTGCAGGCGGCGCTGGATTCCGGCGTCCTCGCGGCCGCGTCCCTGTCCCAGGACGGCGATCCCCAACAGGTCGTGCGCGCCTATGTGGAAGCCGCCATCGGCGACCATGCCGGGGTGCTGGAGACCCTGTCCCTTACGGTAAACAGCACGGTGGATCTCAACTCCCGCCAGGTCGGCGCCAATGCGGCCGTGACGGTGCCGACGACGCTGCTGGGGCTCGCCGGGATCAATCATCTTACCGTGCGCCGCGAGGCGACGGCGCTGGAGCGCGCGCGCAATATCGAAATCTCGCTGGTGCTGGACATCTCCTCCTCCATGAGCGGACGACGGATCGACAATCTGCGCGCCGCCTCGCTGGATTTTGTAGACACGGTGCTCGCCGCCGACAGCCGGGACATGACGTCGATCTCCGTTGTGCCCTATGGCGGCACGGTGCGCCTGCCCGACCGGTTCCACCGCTTCGTGATCCCGCGCTCCGGCTCGCCCTGGCATACGCTGGACGCGCTCGGCTATGCGGTGCGCCTGCCCGAAGACGCGTCGGACTGGAACAATTGCCTTGAGATGACCGAAGCCCAGGCGCGCGCGGTCTCGCTCACGGTTGAAGAACACAGCGTGCTGCCGGAGTTCACCGTCTGGAACCGGGGTAATGACTGGTGCCCGCCGGTGGAGGGCACCGAGGCGATCTTCCTGACCAATGACCGCGACGAGCTGCGCGGGACCCTCAACACGTTCGACAACCCGGTCCTGTCGGACGGCACCGGCACCGACATCGCCACCGGCTGGGGCGTGCGCGCGCTCGATCCGGCCTGGCGGGGCGGGCTCGGCGGCGCGTCGGAGTTTTCCGATCGCCCGGCCGATTATGACGACGAAGAGACGATGAAGGTGATGGTGGTGATGACCGATGGCGGCATCACCCAGCAGCGCCGCCCCGAAGAGGATTTCGAGGTCGACGACGACGATCCCCATGTAGGCACACGCGGCACGCAGGACCTCTATCGGACCAATGACGCGCGCGACATCTTCATGGACATGTGCGACTACGCCAAGGACAACGGCGTGGTGGTCTACACCATCGCCTTCCAGGTCGGCGGCGGGCGCAACAAGCGCGACATGGAGGACTGCGCCAGCTCGAAGGAGAAGTACTACGACGTGGCGAGCCTCGACATCGCATCGGCCTTCTCCGCCATCGCCGCGGAGCTGAACCAGCTGCGCCTGAGCCGGTGACGCCCCGCGGCGGCGCGGCCTAGAAGCTGTCCTTGCGCCGGCGCACCTCGGCGAACACCTCCCAGTCCTCGGCGCGCTCAAGGCCGAGCCGGGCGCGCAGGTCCGGGTCGTCCCAGCGCAGGAAGGGGTTGGCGGCGCGCTCGGCCTCGATGGTGGTGGGCACGGTGGGCTGGTTCTTCTCGCGCAGCACCGCGACCTTCGTGGCGTAACGCTGCAGTGCGGTGTTCTCCGGATCGACCGTGAGGGCGAAGCGGGCGTTCACCGCCGTGTATTCATGGGCGCAATAGACCACCGTCTCCGGCGGCAGCGCCTTGAGACGGGAGAGCGAGGCGTGCATCTGCTGCGGCGTGCCTTCGAACAGGCGCCCGCAGCCCAGCGCGAACAGCGCGTCGCCCACGAAGGCGACGCCCGCGGCTTCAAACCAATAGGCCACATGGCCGAGCGTATGGCCGCCCACGTCGATGACCTGGGCTTCCTGCGCGCCCAGCCGCACCCGGTCGCCATGCTTCACCGCACGGTCCACATGCCCAATGGCGTGCGCCTCGGCTTGCGGCGCGATGACGCGGGCGCCGGTCTCATCGCGGATGGCGGTGTTGCCTCCGGCATGGTCCCAATGGTGATGGGTGTTCCAGATCTCGCCGATCTCCCAGCCGAGCGCGCGCGCCTCCTCCAGGATCCGCGGCGCTTCGGGGGTGTCCACGGCGGCGCACGCTCCGGTCTCGCCGCAGCGGATGAGATAGCCGTAATTGTCCTCCAGGCAGGCGAACTGGCGCACGTCGAGGGCCATGGCGATCCTTTCGCTTGATCTGTGACGGACCTGTACGGCCCCTTACCGGAGCCTCGATCCGAGCCTATCATCTTCAACGCACGAGGCGAGGCTGAAGACCTGATGCGGACCGACGCGCTTGAAATCGACCGATTCCACCGGTCCGTCCGCGGCCAGGCGGCGCGCGAGATGGTGCGTCGGCGCCTTGCTGCGCTATGGCCGGAGACCGCCGGTCTCGACATTCTCGGCTACGGCTTCGCCGCGCCCTGGCTTGACGATTTCACCGAGGCCCGCCGCGCCGTCGCCTATATGCCCGCCAGCCAGGGCGCGGTCGCCTGGCCGCCCCGCCGTCCGTGCCGCACGGCGCTGGGCGACGAAACCCGCCTGCCGTTTCCCGACGCGCTGTTCGACCGCGTGGTGCTGGCCCACGCCCTGGAGGAGGCCGGCGATCTCCGGCGGCTGCTGCGCGAGCTGTGGCGGGTGATGGCGCCGGAGGGGCGCATGGCGATCGTGACGCCGAACCGGGCCGGGCTCTGGGCGCGCTCCGATTCCACGCCCTTCGGCCATGGCCGTCCGTTTTCGCGGGTCCAGCTCTCGCGCCTGCTCACCGACGCGCTGTTCGAACCCACCGCCTGGTCGCGCGCGCTGTACGCGCCGCCCTGGCGCTGGGCCTGCCATCCCAAGCCCGCCGACATGTTCGAAACCGCCGGCGAAACGGCCTTGCCGGCGGTGGGCGGGCTGATCCTTGTGGAGGCGGTCAAGCATGTGGGCGCGGTGCGTCCGGGCGGGACGCCTGCGCGCGCGCGGGTCAAATCGCTTGAAGGCGCGGCGAAGCCCGCGCTATCTCCCCACCGCAAGTCTCGAACCGATCAGAAAGGCGCGCCATGACGCTGCAGCCCCGCCCCGGCCTTCTCGACATCAAGCCCTACGTCCCCGGCGCCGCGGCGCCGAAAGGGGCGGTGAAGCTGTCCTCCAACGAGAACGCGCTGGGCTGCAGCCCGAACGCGGCCGAAGCGTTCAAGCAAGCCGCCGGCGCGCTGCACGTCTATCCCGACGGCGGCGCGGCGAAGCTGCGCGAGGCCATCGCAGAGCAGGAAAAGCTCGACGCCGCTCGCATCGTTTGCGGCGCGGGATCGGACGAACTCCTGCAGCTGATCGGCAAGGCCTATCTCGATCCGGGCGACACCGTGGTTCAGAGCCAGTACGGATTTCTGGTCTATCGCCTCGTCGCCATGCAGTCGGGTGCGCATATCGTCTCGGCGCCGGAAACCAACTACACCGCCGACGTGGACGCCCTGCTCGCCAGAGTCAAAGAGCACGGCGCGAAGATCGTCTTCCTCGCCAACCCCAACAATCCCACCGGCACCTGGATCAAGGGCGCGGAAGTCCGCCGCCTGCGCGAGAACCTGCCGGAGGACACCCTGCTGGTGCTCGACGGCGCCTATGAGGAATTCGTCGACGCTACAGGCTATGAGGATCCGATGGGCCTTGTGGACGAATACGAGAACGTGGTGGTCACCCGCACCTTCTCGAAAATCCACGGGCTTGCCGGCCTGCGCCTGGGCTGGATGTACGGCCCGCGCGAGATCGTCGACGTGATCCACCGCGTGCGCGGGCCCTTCAACGTCAACCTGCCCGCCATCGAAGCCGGCGTCGCCGCCATCAAGGACAGGGACTTCCTGAAGAAGTCCAAGGACCATAACGACCGCTGGCTCGCCTATCTGACCCAGCAGATCGGCGGACTGGGCCTGGAAGTGACGCCGTCGGTGTGCAATTTCGTGCTGGTCCACTTCCCCAAGGGCTCGGGCAAGAGCGCCGACGACGCCGCCGCGTTCCTGGCGAACAAGGGCTTGATCGTCCGCCCGCTGCAGCCCTACGGCCTGCCGGACGCCCTGCGCATCTCCATCGGCCTTGAAGACGACAATCGCCGCGTCGTCGAGGCGCTGCGGGAGTTCGTGGAGGGGTAGGCCCTAAAGCTCTCCGCCCTCGGGCGGGCGCGCCATCGGCGGCGGCGGAGGCGCGCTGTCTTCGACCTTCTTCAAGGGGAAGCGGCTTTTCAGCTGGCGCGAGACCAGGGTCTGGTCGAAGCGGAAATCATCGACCTGGGCTCTGAGCTCGGCCGGGGCGCGCCCGTCCTTGCTGGCTTCGATG
>JBNPED010000007.1:0-54896 GCA_051117435.1 Oceanicaulis sp.
CCTCCCCCGCAGGCGGGGGAGGAAAATCACCCTCGGCGTCTTTCTTCGACGCGCCAGGCTCCTCAGCGATCGCCGTATCCTCGGTCTCGACCGGCTTCGTCTCTTCCACGTCGTCGGGGACCGTGCCCTCGACCTCGATGAACAGGATTTCGGTGCCCACGGCGATGACGTCGCCGGGCTCGCCGACGAGCTTCTTCACCACGCCGTTGACGGCGCAGGGAATTTCGACGGTCGCCTTGTCGGTCATCACGTCGAGGATGTGCTGGTCTTCCTTGACCGTGTCGCCTTCCTTCACGTGCCATTCGACGATTTCCGCCTCGACCACGCCTTCGCCGACATCGGGGAGCTTGTACTTGTATTCGCTCATGATCAGTCGGCCTCCGTCACGGTCTGAAGCGCGCGCACGAAACGGTCGCGGGTGGGGAAGTAGGCCCATTCATGGGCGTGCGGGTAGGGGGTGTCCCAGCCGGTCAGGCGGAAGATCGGGGCTTCCAGCGCATAGAAGCACTCTTCCTGGATCTGGGCGGCCAGCTCTGCGCCGAAGCCCGACGTGCGCGGCGCCTCATGGGCGACGACGACGCGGCCGGTCTTGTTCACCGATTTGCCGATGGTCTCGATGTCGTAGGGGACAAGCGTCCTGAGATCGATGATCTCCGCGTCGATGCCGGAAGCCTCCACCGCCGCTTCGGCCACATGCACCAGCGTGCCGTAGGTGACCACGGTCACCTGTTCGCCTTCGCGCACGATGTCGGCCTTGCCGAGTTCCACGGTGTAATGACCGTCGGGCACCTCGCCCTTGGCGTGCTTGGCCCAGCTCATCAGGGGCTTGTCGGGCACGCCGTCATAGGGGCCGTTATAGATCCGCTTGGGTTCGAAGAAGATCACCGGGTCGCCGCTTTCCAGCGAGGCGATCAAGAGGCCCTTGGCGTCATAGGGGTTGGACGGCACCACCACCTTCACGCCGGGCACGTGGGTGAAGAAGGCTTCCGGGCTCATGGAGTGGGTCTGCCCGCCGCGAATGCCGCCGCCCCAGGGGGTGCGCACCACGCAGCCGGAGGTGAACTGGCCGGCCGAGCGATAGCGCAGTCGGCTCATCTCCGAGACGATCTGGTCGAACGCCGGAAAGATATAGTCGGCGAACTGGATCTCGGCGATGGGCTTCAGCCCCCGCGCGGCCATGCCGATCGCCATGGCGGCGATGGCGGCCTCGTTGATCGGGGTGTCGAAGACCCGGTCGGTCCCGTGCTTTTCCTGGAGCTTGTCGGAGGTCTTGAAGACGCCGCCGAAATAGCCCGCGTCCTCGCCGAACACCACCACGTCGGGATCGTTCGTCAAAAGGACGTCCATGGCGTCGTTGAGCGCCTGGATCATGTTCTTCACGGCCATGGCGTCAGACCCCCAGATCGCGGCGCTGGCGCTTCAGGCGCCAGTCTTGTTCGGCGTAGACGTCCTCGAAGATCGATTCGGTCGGCGAGAGCGGTCCGTCATGGAGCGTGCCGTAGCTTTCGGCCTCCTTGTAGGATTTGACGACGAGCTTGGTCATCTCCTCCTCCAGCTTGGAATGGCGCTTCTCATCCCATTCCCCGCGTCCGATCAGGTGCTGCTTCAGGCGCTCGATCGGATCGCCCAGCGGCCATGCGGTGTATTCGGTCTTCGGGCGGTACTTGCTGGGATCGTCGGAGGTGGAGTGGGCGTCGCCGCGATAGGTGAACAGCTCGATCAAGGTCGCCCCGGCGCCGGCGCGCGCACGCTCGCGCGCCCATTTGGTCGCCGCGTAAACCGCGAGGAAGTCGTTGCCGTCCACACGCAGGCTCGCAATCCCGTAACCCAGCCCCTTGGAGGCGAAGGTCGGCGCGTCGCCCAGCGCGATCCCCTGATGGGTGGAGATGGCCCACTGATTGTTGACGACGTTCAGGATCACCGGTGCGCGATATGTGGAGGCCAGCGTCAGCGCGCCGTGGAAATCGCCTTCCGCCGTCGTGCCGTCGCCGATCCAGCTCGCCGCGACGCGCTCGTCGCCCTTGTAGGCGCAGGCCATGGCGTAGCCGACGGCCTGCGGGAACTGAGTGCCGAGATTGCCCGAGATCGAGAAGAAATTGCCCTCCGCCCAGGTATAGTGCACCGGCAGCTGGCGGCCTTTGAGGTTGTCGCGGCTGTTGGAGATGCAGTGGCACATCATGTCCACGATGTTGCGCCCGCGCGCAAACAGCATCCCCTGCTGGCGGTAGCTGGGGAAGATCATGTCGGCCTTGTCCAGCGCCATGGCGGCGGCCACCGCGACGGCCTCCTCGCCGGTGGACTTCATGTAGAAGCTCATCTTGCCCTGGCGCTGGAGCTTCAGCATGCGCTCGTCATAGATGCGCGTGAGCACCATGTGCGAGAGGCCCTCGCGCAGGACCTCCGGGCTCAGGCGCGGATCCCACTCGCCGATCGCCTGATGGTTATGGTCGAGCGCGCCGACGAGCCCGACGGCCAGCGGCAGGGTGTCGACGCCCGGCACGTCCACCTTGGGCTTCTTCGCCTCGCCGGCCTTTTGAAGCTTGAGGTGTTTGAAGTCCGGTTCGTCGCCCGGCCGGTAGGGCGGGTTGGGCACGTGGAAGCGCGGATCAGCCATGATTTGTCCGTACGTTTTTCTAAGCCCCGCAAGGCGGTTGCGGGCGCGACCTAGCCCCACGGCGCGGCTTTGGCAAGCGCCGTGCCGGGTGCGCGCGCATGCTGCGGACGCGAAAGAAAGTTCTGTTTTTGTTGAATTTAGCTCGGAGTGTTCGCGATTTTTCGCCCCTTCGGCGCGCGGGTCGTGCGGCGCGGTCAGATCGCCGGCTCAGAGGGGCCGACCCGCCAAGAGCGCAACCCGGCTTGCGCTCGAACCCCATGTACTTTATATAATAAAGTACAAGATCATCAGGAAGGTCGAGGACATGCCTATCGAATTGAAATCGCTTGAAGCGGCGTATCGCGAGGCGCGGCTGGCGTCCTATCTGCGCCTGCGCGGCGGATATCCGGTGGCGTTGGCGGGCATGGTCTATTGGGCCGCACTGGGCGTCTGGGGCTATTCGGCGAGCCTGGGCCAATGGGCGATGGCCGCATTCTGGGGATCGGGTCTGCTGTTCCCCTTGGCCGTCATGCTGTCATACGTCTTCAAGCGGCCGTTCATCGGCGCGCCGCAGGCGGCGGGGAGCCTCACCGCGCCGGTGCTCATCAGCATGCTACTTTTCTGGCCCATGGCGTTCGCGGCCGGGGCGATCGAGGCGTACGAGCTGATCCCGCTGATCCTGGCGATCGGGATGGGCCTGCACTGGCCGGCGATCGGCTGGTCCTACGGGCGCAGCGCCCTTTACACGGCGCACGCGATCATCCGCGCCGGCCTGGTGCTTTACATCTTCGTCGCCTTTCCCGAGCACCGGCTGACCTGGATGCCGCTGTCGGTGGCCGGCGTCTACGCCTTGAGCATTGCGGGCATCTTGCTCGACACGGCTCGGCTCGCCCGAACACGGCCGGACCTCGTCGCGGCGCCGATGTCCGCGCCCCGCGCCGCAGCCGCCTGACGGCGCGGCGTGCGCAACATGAAAAAGCCCCGGCGTCTCCGCCGGGGCTTGTTTCGTCAGCGATCCGAAGCCGCGTCTTACGCGCTCGCCGCTTTCTTTTCCTCGACCGGATCGCGCAGCACATAGCCGCGGCCCCACACGGTCTCGATATGATTGTCGCCGCCGGTGGCCGCGGAGAGCTTCTTGCGGAGCTTGCAGATGAAGACGTCGATAATCTTCAGCTCCGGCTCGTCCATGCCGCCATAGAGATGGTTGAGGAACATCTCCTTGGTCAGCGTCGTGCCCTTGCGCAGGGAGAGCAGCTCCAGCATCTGGTATTCCTTGCCGGTCAGATGGACGCGCTGGCCAGCGACCTCGACCGTCTTGGCGTCCAGATTGACCGCGATGTCGCCGGTCTTGATCACCGACTGGCTGTGACCCTTGGAGCGGCGGACCACGGCGTGGATGCGCGCGATCAGCTCTTCCTTGTGGAAGGGCTTGGTCATGTAGTCGTCGGCGCCTGACCCCAGGCCCCGCACCTTGTTGTCGATGTCGGCGTTGCCCGACAGGATCAGGATCGGGGTGTCCACCTTGGCCACGCGCAGGGTCTTCAACACGTCGAAGCCCGGCATGTCCGGCAGATTGAGATCCAGAAGGATCAGGTCGTAATCGTAGAGCTTGCCGAGATCGACGCCCTCCTCACCATAATCGGTGACATACGTGTTGAAGCCTTCCGACTTCAACATCAGCTCGATTCCTTGCGCCGTGGCGCGGTCGTCTTCGATCAGCAGAACCCGCATCGGTCCCCCTCCCAAGGCCGCGGACGAATCAGAGGTCTCGCCCGACGCATCAACCGTTAACCTTATTCGCTATGAGAGGCGAGAATCCCTTAGGAGAGGTTAACGGCTGTTTGACTCGACATGTGGAATCGAGTCCGTGCGTGCGATTCGGGAAGCGCCGGCGTTTGGAATCAAATGGTTAATCAGTGCGCCGCCGAAAGAAGGAATTTCGGAGCCTGTTTGCGGCGCCGGTCGCGCCGCTGGGCGAAGCTGTGGACAGATCCCTGTCAAGAGCAGGAAAGGCGATCACCGGTTGGGCTTGCGCCCGCAGGATAAGGCGCGCAAGAGACGGCCGCCGCGCCGGGCGATGAACACGCCGGCGAGGATCACCGCCAGCGCGGCCCAGGCGCGCAATCCCATGGCTTCGCCCAGGGCGAAGCCGATCAGCGCGGCGACCACCGGGACGGCGTAGTTCACCAGCGCGATGAAGGCCGCGCCCACCGGACGGGCGATCGCCATGTACACGATCGCCGCAAGCGCGGTTGGCAAAAGCCCCAGCGCCGCGACCGCGCCGATCGCGGCGACACCGGGCGCTCCGGCCTGGGCGCCGGTCGCCAGGTCGAAAACCGCGAGCGGCAGGGCGAGCACGGCGGCGCAGATGAGGCTGCCGGCCGCCACCACGCTCGGGCTGGTCTCCGGACCCTTCTGATAGAGAATGGCGTTGGTGGCGTAGGCGAGCGTCGCTGCGAAGATCAGCGCCTGGCCGAGAAAATCGGAGGACAGAACGCCCTCCACCGCGCTCGGCCCCATCAGCAGGACGACGCCGGAAAATCCGGTGAGGAAGCCGGCCGCCTTCGCCGGCGTCAGCCGCTCGCCCGGCAGGACGAAATGCGCCGCGGCGACGATCGCCAGCGGGGTCATGCCCATCAAAATCCCCGCCACGCCGCTGGGCGTCGTCTGCTGGCCGATGGCGATGAGGGTGAAGGGCAGGGTGTTGCCGAAGAATCCGAGCGCGGCGAACCATAGCCAGCGCCGGTCGGCGAGCGGGGGCAGGGCGCGGCGCCGCGCCAGGGTGAAGACGGTGAGCGCGACTGCGCCCAGCGCCAGGCGTCCGAACGCCACGAGGCTGGGCGTGAGCTCCTCCACCGCCACTGCGATGAAGGCGAAGGCCGACCCCCAGGCCAGCGCCAGGACGGCGAGCCCGCCCCAGCCGAACAGGCCGGGTCTGTCCGGGCTCATGACAGCGCGGCGCGAACCGCGGCCTCCAGACGGTCCACGTCGTCGGCGGTGTTGAAGACATGGGGGCTGACCCGCAGGCGCGGCCCGCGCTGCGAGACGTGGACGCCGCGCGCCGCCAGGCGCTTGGCGAGATCGCCCGGCGCGCCCTCCGGCGCCGCCAGGGCGAGATAATGGCCGGCGCGGTCCGGCGTGTCGTCCCGGAAGCCGAGCAGGTTCAGGCGTTCGGCGATGTCCGCGTTCAGCGCGGCGATATGGGCCGCGACCGCGTCGACGCCCAGCGCTTGCAGATAGTCGAGCGAGGCCAGAGCCGCCGGGACGAGCTGATGGTTCGACCGCTCGCCCATGTCGTAGCGCCGTGCGCCGGGCGCGTAGGCGTCGCGATACTCGATCAGACGGGAGAAATCCTCGGAGTCCGCCCGGTTGATCCAGTTCTCCTCCAGCGGCCGGCCCGACTGACGGCGCGGCGCGGCGTAGAGAAACCCGACCGCATAGGGCCCGAGCAGCCATTTGTACGCGGCCCCGACCGCGAAATCCGGATCGACGCGTCCCGCGTCGAACGCCATGACGCCAAGCGATTGGGTGAGGTCCAGAACGAGCGCCGCGCCGGCGGCCCTGGCCGCGTCGGAGACCGCTTCAAGATCGATGCGCCCGCCGTCGATCCAGTGCACCGCGCCGCAGGCGACGAGACCTGTCCGGGGTCCGATCGCGGCCAGCAGCGCCTCGGTCCAGGTTTCGCCGGGCCGGCGCGACACGGTGCGCACGCCCGCCCCTGCGTCCTCGGCCAGGCACCGCCAGGTATACACGTTGGAGGGAAACTGGCCGTCGAGCACCAGGATGTCCGTCCCCGGTTCAAGCTCGAGATTGCGCGCCGCCACCGCCAGCCCGTAACTCGCCGCAGGAACGAGCGCCACGTCTTCCGGCGTCGCCGCGAACAGGCGTGCGGCCGCGGCGCGCAGCGATTCGGGCCGGTCGAAGAAATCTTCCTGTGTGGTGGAGCGCCAGGGCCGGGTTTTCGCCGCAAAGGCGCGAGCGCCGGCCACGGCCGCTGCGCGCGGCATGGGACCGATCTGGGCTGAATTAAAATATGCCACCTCAGGCGGCAGGTCGAAGTCGGCGCGCTGGGAGGTGAGGCTCATAAGGCGAAGCGGTAGGTCGCCCGCAGGCTGCGGTCAAGCTGCCGAGATCGGTTCTTAGACCGCCCAATATCTGGTAGGGTGTAATATAGAATATTCCGAGCCGGGCGGTCGCAAGCGGCGGCCAGCCCCGCTCGACGCCACGTGAACTGGACCCCCGATGCGCGACACTATCGACCGCCTGCTTGACGGCGGGCCCGCGTTGACGGGCGATGATCCGCTGCCTCGCGCCATACTCGACCAGCTCCCGGTGGGCGTGGCGATCAACCGGGCGATCAACGGCACCTGGATCTATCATAACGCGGAAGCCGAGCGCATTCTCTCACGGCCGCCCACGGCGGTGAAATGCTACGAGGATTACGGCGCGATCCAGGCGTACGACGCCGACGGCCGCGCCTATTCGGCCGAGCGCTTTCCCATCGTGCGCGCCTCGCGCGACGCCGAGCGGGTGCACGGCGAATACATGAAGCTGGTGCGCAGCGACGGCGTGATGATCGAGCTGAAGGTCTCCGCCACCCCGGTCTGCGACCAGACCGGTCAGGTGGTGTACGGGCTGACGGTGTTCGAGGACGTCACCGCCGTGCGCGACGTCGAACGCAAAAGACGCGAGACCGAGGCGCGCCTGGCGGAAGTGCTCGAAGCGACCAATGACGGCGTGTTCGTGGTGGACAGGGACTGGACCATCACCTTCATGAACCGGCGCGCGCGCGACACGATCGCATTGGGCCGCGACCTGATCGGTGAAAACCTCTGGGAAGCGTTTCCCGGCGCTGACGACACCGCGTTCTTCAAAGCCTATCGCGACGCTGTGGAGACCGGCGAACCGCGCCGCGTCGAAGACCGCTACGACCCGCTGAACGCGACCTATGAAGCCTGGGCTCAGCCCACCGCGGACGGCTTGTCGGTGTTCTTCAAGGACGTGACCGAAGAGCGCGCCGCCCAGCAGGCGCGCGAGGCGCTCACCCGCGAGCTTGATCACCGGGTGCGCAATCTGTTTCTCCTCACCTCCGGAATGATCCGCATGGGCGCGCGCGGCCACACCGACGTGAAGGCGTTCGCCGACGAGCTGGACGGGCGCATCCGCGCGCTCGCCGAGGCCCATGACCTGATCAAGCCGGCGGTCACCGGCACGGCGATGCGGTCCGAAGCGTCGGTCTCGGCGCTGCTGGAGACGGTGCTCAAACCCCACCGGCGCGCCGGCGTGAGCGTCGTGGTGAGCGGGAAAGGCGCGGCGATCGGACCGAAATCCGCCGCCGATCTCGCCCTGGTGCTCCATGAGCTGGCCACCAACGCGGCGAAGTACGGCGCGCTCTCCATCGAAGGAGGACGGTTGGAGATCGCCTTGGCGTGCGAAGCCGACACCTGCCGAATCGACTGGCGCGAACATCGCCCCGACGGGCTGGGCGAACCCGGCCAGGGCGGCGGTTTCGGCGCGGACCTCGTCCGGTCCATCGCGTCGGCCAAGCTTGGCGGCTCGCTGAGCCTGGAGCGTGGCGCCACCGGGCTGAATTTCTTCATGGCGTTTCCCATCGCCCGGCTTTCCACCTGAGGCGGTTTGACCCGGCTCGGCGAAGGGCCTACCGCTAGGCGCGTCGTCGAAGCGCCTGAGCAGGACCCCGCCCATGAGCCGCACCAAGCCCCACGCCCGCCCCGCCGATCCGCGCTTTTCCTCCGGCCCAACCAAGAAGCGGCCGGGCTGGGAGCTGTCCTGCCTCGCGCACGCCCCGCTGGGCCGCACCCATCGCGGCGGCGCGCCCAAGGCCCGATTGCACGAGGCCATCGAGCGCACCGCCGCCGTTCTGGAGGTTCCGGCCGATTACAAGGTGGCGATCCTGCCCGCCTCCGACACGGGGGCGATGGAGGGCGCGCTCTGGTCGATGATCGGCGCACGCGGCGTCGATGTGTTCTCCTGCGACGAATTCGGCCGGCGCTGGACGGTGGATCTGCGCGACGAGCTGAAGCCGGACGGCCTGTCCTGTTACGAAGCGCCGTTCGGGCACGCCCCGGACTATTCCAAGGCCGACGCGGCGAACAACGACCTCGTCTTCACCTGGAACGCCACCTCGTCCGGCGTGCGCATGGCGAGCGCCGACTGGATCCCCGATGATCGCAAGGGCGTGACCATCTGCGACGCCACCAGCGCCGCTTTCGCCATGGACCTGCCTTGGCAGAAGCTGGATGTGACCACCTTCAGCTGGCAGAAATGCATGGGTGGAGAGGCCCAGCACGGAATCGCCGTGTTCTCTCCGCGCGCGCGGGAGCGTCTGCGCACCTTCCGTCCGTCCTGGCCGGTGCCGCGCATCCTTCAGCTGTTTGAGGCCGGGGAGGAGGACGCCAAGCTGTTTGAAGGCTCCACCATCAACACTCCCTCGCTCATGGCCACCGAGGATTATCTCGACGCTCTGAAATGGGCGGCGAAGGAAGGCGGGCTGAAAACCTTGATCGCGCGCACCGAAGCCAATTTCGCTGCGCTCGCCGACTGGGTGGAGGGCTGTTCCTGGATCGACTACCTGACGGTCGATCCGGCGACGCGGTCGACGACCTCGGTGACGCTCAAATTCTGCGGGCCGGAACTCGACGGCAAATCGGAAGAGGAGCGCTGGGCGGTGTCGCGGCGCATGGCGGCGATCCTCGACCGCGAGGGCGCGGCCTATGACGTGGCGCCGCATCCCAAGGCGCCGGCGGGGCTGCGCATCTGGTGCGGTCCCACGGTGGACGCCGACGACGTGGCCGCGCTCGGCCCCTGGCTCGACTGGGCCTACGCCGAGGCGCTGGAGACCGAGGGCGTTTAGGCGCTTCCAAGCCGGCCCGGCCCGGCGTAAGGTGCGCGCCAAACCAGACGAGGGGTCGCCCATGAAAGCCGTCATCGCCGCCGGCGCGCTCGCCGCGTTCGCCGCCGCGCCCGTCCACGCCCAGCTTGTCGAGGAACTCCGCGTCGCAGTGGTCGCACACGATGTGGTGGATCACGCCGAGGACGGCCCGCAGATCGGCCTGGAAGCGCTGTTCAAGAGCCCCGATTTCCTGGAGCCGATCTTCTCGCCGCGGCCTTATGTCTATGCCTCGATCAGCACCCAGGGCTACACCGATTTGTTCGCCGCCGGCTTGAACTGGACCGGACGTCCGACTGACCGCTGGTCGATCGAGGGCGCGTTCGGCCTCAGCTATAACGACGGGGTGAGCGATGTGGTCGATCTCGATCCCGGCGACCCGGTGCGCATCGAGACCGCTCGCACCCGGGCCCTGCTCGGTTCGGAATGGCTCTTCCACTCAAGGCTCGGGACCGATTATGCGCTCACCGAGCGCTGGGCGGTGGGCGTGTATTACGAGCACTTCTCCCACGGCCAGATCCTGGGCGACGGCCGCAATCAGGCGCTCGACGAAGTGGGCGTGCGTCTGGGTTACCGCTTCGGCAGGTAGGCGTAACGGGCGGGCCGGCGCTCAGCCGCCGGCGCCGTCGGTGTCGCCGGCTCTCAGCGCGGCGATGACGAACTCGGCCGCCGAGACATTGTCCACCGCTTCGCCGTCTTCGCCGAGCGCGCCCAGCGGGCGCCCGCCCGCACGCACCAGCACGGCGCCGGCGTTGGAGGTGGAGACAGTCAGGCCCGGCTCGTCCGGGGCGCGATAGACTTCGCCGGCGTCGAGATCGCGCGCCACCAGGATGCGGCCCGAAGCGTCGCGCACCTCCAGATAGACCGGCGTGGCGGCTTCAAGCACCAGCGCCCCGGCGCTGTTGGCGGCGGGAAGGCCCGACCAGATGCGCTCCACGCGCGGGGCGGGGCGGTCGTCGACCGCCACCAGCGGCTCGTCTTCGCCGGCCAGCAGCGTGTCCATGGGGGCGCTGACGCCGGAGAGCGCGTCGGAGCGGGAGATATAATTGCCGTACCAGCCCGCCGCGGCGATCACGCCGCCCAGGATAAGCACCGCGCCGACGGCGCCGCGCGGCAGGCGGAATTCCTTCTTCTCCTGAGGCGCGGTCGGGGTGGCGCGTCCGGCGTCCACCTCCATCTCGGCCTTGAACCGGGCGACGCAGGCGTCCGCGTCGAGCCCCAGGAACTGGGCGTAGGTGCGCAGATACCCCACCGCATAGGTGCGCGAGGGCAGGGCGCGCGGGTCCATGTACTCCAAGCCTTCAAGATAATCTCGCTTGATTCGCGTGCGCGCCGAGGCGGAATCCAGGGTGAAGCCGGCTTTAGAGCGCGCCCTGCGCAGGCGCTCGCCCAGGGACAAGTCGGGATCGTCGGCCTGAGCATGGCCGCCGCCGTCGGACAACACCGCGTCGACGGGCACGTAATCCTCGTTCGCCCGGCCGTACTCCGGATTGCTCGTGGTCATGTCAGAACCGGTTCTCAGCGCCGCGTCCGGCGCCCCCTCATCAGTGTGGCCGCTGCGCCGCACTGCAAGATCATTCAATCAAATGCTTTTGATTTTATCAACACATTCGGGCGGTAGGCCGATGCTTTCTCCCGCCTCCTGCAGCCGAATGCGCAGCGGGGCGGCGTGGGGATCCTCCGGCGTGGAGAGCTCGTCCTCCAGCACTTTCGCGAGCTTGGCCACGTCGCAGCCGGCCAGGGCGCGCTTGACCGGACCGATGGAGCCGGCGGCCATGGACAGAGTGCGATAGCCCAGAGCGGCCAGCACGCAGGCCTCCATGGGCCGCCCGCCCAGCTCGCCGCAGACATTGATCGGCTTGCCGTGCCGGTCGCAGGCTTCGCGGATATGCCTGAAGAGATGGAGCGAGGCCGGGCTGATCGGATCGAAGCGTTCCGACACTTTCGGGTTCTGCCGGTCGGCGGCGAAGAAATACTGCATCAGATCGTTGGCGCCGAGTGACACGAAATCGGCCATGGCCAGGCACGCGTCCGGCGCGAAGGCGATCGCCGGGGTCTCCAGCATGAAGCCCAGATGCACCTTCGCCGGCCGCCCGCGGCCATGGCGCTCGGCGTAGTCGAGCTCGGAATCCAGCATGGTGCGCACGTCGGCGAACTCGGCCGGGCTGGTGATCAACGGGATGAGGATGTTCAGCTCGCGGTCGCGGCCCGCCCGGACCAGGGCGCGCAGCTGGTAGCGCAACAGGCCGGGGCGATCGAGCCCCATGCGGACCGCGCGCCAGCCGAGAGCCGGGTTCGGCTCGCGCATGGAGGGCGTGTAGGGGGTGACCTTGTCGCCGCCCAGATCGAGCGTGCGAAACACGACCTGCTTGTCGCCGGCCGCCTCGAACACGGCGCGGTAAAGCTCGCACTGGGCTTCAAGCCGCGGCAGCGTGTCGGAGACCATGAACTGGAACTCGGTGCGGAACAGGCCGACCCCTTCCGCGCCGCTGTCCTTCAACCGGGAAAGCTCCACCAGAAGCCCGGCGTTCATGCACAAATGCATGCGCACGCCGTCCTTCGTCTTGGCGGGCGCCGAGCTGAGATCGGCGTAGGCGCGCCGGCGCGCGGCGAGGCTCTCGATGCGCTCGTCATAGGTCTCGGCCACGTCGGCCGACGGCCGGGCGTGCAACAGGCCGAATTCGGCGTCCAGTATCACCGGGTCGCCTTCCTCGATCCGGTCGAGCGCGCCCTCCATCCGGCCCACCATGGGAATGCCCAACGCCTTGGCGACGATGGCGGCGTGGCTGGTGGAGGCGCCTTCCTCCAGCGCCACGCCCTTCAGCTTGGTGCGGTCGAAATCAAGGAGCTCGGCCGGGCCCACCGAGCGCGCGATGAGGATCGCGTCGTCGGGCAACTGCTGGTCGCCGGCGTCTTCGGAGCGCGCGAGATGGCGCAGAAGCCGGTTCGCCAGGTCTTCCAGATCGTGCAGCCGTTCGCGGAAATGCACGTCGCGCGCCTTCATCAGCCGGGCCCTGTGCTCGTTCCTCACGCGCTCCACGGCGGCCTCGGCGGTGAGGCCGGCGCGCACCGCCTCGCGCAGCTGATCGATCCAGCCGCGGTCATGGGCGAACATGCGATAGGCGTCGAGCACCTCGCGCGAGGGCGTGCCGGCGGGCACGCGCCCGGAATCCAGCAGCGTGTCGATGGAGCGGCGCAGCCGGTCCACCGCCGCATCGAGGCGATGCTCCTCCACCTCGGCGTCTTCGGCGACCATGCGGGTGGCGCGCACATGGGGCTCGTGCTTGACCGCGACGCCCTTGGCGAGCCCGCCCGACAGGGCGAGGCCCTGGAAGCGTTCGGGCTTGGACAGGCGCAGTTCAAGGCCCGAAAACGCCTCCGCGCCCACCAGATCGCCGGAGACGACGATCTCGGCGAGCAGCATGGCGACGGTCTGCAGCGTCTCGATCTCTTCCTCGGTGGAGGGGCGCATGGCCTTGGTCTGGGCGGTGAGCACGCCCACCAGCCGCCCGCCGCGCAGGATCGGCACGCCCACGAAGCTCTTGAACGGCTCCTCGCCGGTTTCGGGCCGGTAGGAGAAGTTCGGATGCGCCGGCGCGTCTTCGGCTGCGAACGGGCGGGCGCGGCGCGCAACCAGACCCACAAGGCCCTCGCCGGGGCGCAGCCGCACGGTGTGCACGGCCTCCGCCTTCAGCCCGTGCGTGGCCGACAGCTCCAGCGCGCCGGACGGGCGCACCAGATAGATCGAGCACACGTCCGAGCCGGTTTCTTCGGCGATGATGTCGGTGAGCCGGTCGAGGCGCGCCTGGGCGTCCTCCTGCATCGCCATCAGATCGCGAATACGCGACAGAAGACGGCGCGGTCCGCGCACGGACGTGGACAGGGTGTCTGGACTCATTAGTCGGCTCGAGATCCTTGAAGGGGGGGTGATCAGGGCCGGTTTCGAAACCCCAGTCTACCCCTGAGAGGAGGGTTGCGCGAGCGCTTCGGATCAGCGCGCGGAATTGACTGCAGTCAGCCCATAGGCGCCGTGCAGCGCTTTCACCGCCTTTTCAAGCAGATCGCTCTCCACCAGGGCGGAGATTTTGATCTCGCTGGTCGCCGTCATGCGCACTTTGACGCCTTCGCGGGCGAGCACGGCGTAAAGCGTGCGCGCCACGTCGGCCCGGCCGCGAAGCCCGGTGCCCACGACCGAAACCTTCGCCAGGCCGATTTCCGACCGGATCCGAACGCCGCCGGCGCACAGCGACTCGGCCAACTCGAGCGCGCGCGGCAGATCCTTGCCGGCCACCGAACACTCCACCACCGAGCCGCGCTCGCCGTTATGGGCCTGCACGATCATGTCCACCGCCACGCCGGCTTCGGCGAGCTTGCCGAACAGCGCCTCGGCGGGCGCCTCCCGATCGACGCCGCTCAACGAGATGCGCGCCTGATCGCGTACATAGGCGACGCCGGACACCACGCGCCGTTCGGCGATCGCGGCGTCCTCGACGACCTCGGTGCCCACGCTTTCGCCGGGCTTTTCGAAGCTGGATTTCACGCGCAGGCGCACCTGCTTGGCCTTGGCGTACTCCACCGAGCGGGTCTGGAGCACCTTTGCGCCCATGGCGGCGAGCTCCAGCATGGCGTCATGGCTGATGCGCTCCACGCGGACCGCTTCGGGCGCGATGCGCGGATCAGTGGTGTAGACCCCGTCCACATCGGTGTAGATGTCGCATTCGCCCTTCACCGCGGCCGCCACCGCCACCGCGGTCAGGTCCGTGCCGCCCCGGCCCAGCGTCGCGAGTCGCCCGTCTGCGTCGACGCCCTGATAGCCGGCGACCACGGGAATGATCCCGGCGGCCAGAAGCGCCTCCAGCGGCTCGGCGTTGATGGCGCAGATGCGCGCCGAGCCCGGCGGGCCCTCCACATGGATCGGCAATTGCCAGCCCAGCACCGCCTGGGCGTGAAGCCCATGCTTTTTCAGCGCCAGCGCCATGAGCGCGGCGCTCGCCTGCTCGCCGGCGGCCAGCACGGTGTCGGTCTCGCTCTCGCCCAGGCCGCCGCCCAGGGTTTCGGCGAGACCTAACAGCCGGTCGGTCTCGCCGGCCATGGCGCTCACCACCACGGCCACCTGCTTGCCCGCGCGCGCCTCGCCCGCTGCAATGGCGGCCGAATGGGCGATGCGCTCCGGGCTTCCCATGGAGGTGCCGCCGAACTTCAGCACCAGGCGCTCGATCACATCGGGATCGCGTTCAACCGTATCGCTCAAGCTTTCAGTGTCCCTGCCGTTCAAGGCTCGCTATCGCGCGGCCTTGAGACCATAGTGCGCCGCGTTAATTAAAATACGGGCGCACCGTACGCAAACGCGCCGACTTACAGGAGCGATCCATGGCCCAGGCCGCCGCGCCCGACCGGCTTTCAACCCCCTCCATCGATCCGGCCGAGGTGGAGAAATTCTCCCGCATGGCCGCCGACTGGTGGGATCCCGACAGCAAGTTCGCTCCGCTGCACAAGTTCAACCCGGCGCGCCTGACCTATATCCGCGACACCTTGGCCGCCCATTTCCAGACCGACGGCGCGGAACCGCTGAAGGGTCTGAAACTCCTCGATATCGGTTGCGGCGGCGGGCTGGTGTCCGAGCCCATGGCGCGGCTCGGCGCGGCGGTCACCGGGGTCGATGCGGCCGAAGCCAACATCAAGACCGCGCTCGTCCACGCCGAAGAAGGCGGGCTCGACATCGATTACCGCCACGGCACGGCCGAACAGCTTCTGGAGCAGGGCGGGCCGGGCCAGTTCGACGTGGTGCTCAATCTTGAAGTCGTCGAGCACGTGGCCGACCCGGGCGCCTTCCTGCGCGACTGCGCCAGGTTGGTGAAACCGGGCGGCATGATGATCGTGGGCACGATCAACCGCACCGCGCGCGCCTTCGCCACCGCCATTTTCGGCGCCGAATACGTCATGGGCTGGCTGCCGCGCGGCACGCATCAGTTCGACAAGCTGGTGAAGCCCGAAGAGGCGCGCGCCGCATTGGAGGGCGAAGGCCTGACGGTCCGTGCGCCAGTGGGCGTCAGCTACAATCCGTTGAAAGACCGCTTCTTCATCTCCGGCGACGCGGGCGTGAACTATCTCATGGCGAGCGAGAAGCCGGCCTAGCCGGATCGATTCGCCGCTCAGTCGAACGCTGGCGGCGCGGTTTCGATCGCCGGACCTGCCACGTCGGCCGCGGGCGCCGCTCCGTTCGGGTCCTCCCGGGCGGGCACATAGGTGAGAAGCCCCCAGTCGGACCAGGCTCCGGTTTCGGCGTCGCGCTGCTGGAAGTGCTGGATCACATGGCCGTTTTCCAGCGGGGTCCAGGCGCCGCGGAAGTCGTGGCTTTGCGCGCCGTCCGCGTTCCAGTAGGTGATCTCGCCGGTGAGGACCATCCGGCCTTCTGCGTCGAGCCCGCCGGAATAGTCGATCCGGTGGTTGCGCCCGACCCAGACCTGCCGCCAGGCGCCGGTCGTCGGCTCGACAAAGTTGAGGCTGTGTCCGGTTCCGCCGCGCACGCTCTCCCAGCTTTCGGTCAGAACGCAGCCCGCGCCGCCGGACGCGATGTGATTCTTGCCCGCATAGGCGCCGTCGGCGGCGTAGACGTTCCAACGCCCCAGCCAGAAGTCGAACGCCCGGTGCGGCGCGCTGTCGGTGCACCCGGCCGCTTGCAGGGCGAGCGCGGTGAGGACTGTGAGCAGCATGGCGGCGCTCCTTGCGGCGTCCGCGCAGTGTCCCGCCCCTGGGCGGCGCTGTCGAGGGGCGTGCGGTGAACTGCGGCCGAGCGGACGCTGAGCGCGCCGCCCTTGCCGATCTCCTCGCGACGCCTTAAGCCTCGCCGACGGTTTTCAACGCCGTACGGAGCATCCGCACATGTCGAACGTGGTGGTCGTCGGCGCCCAGTGGGGCGACGAGGGCAAGGGCAAGATCGTGGACTGGCTGTCCCACCGCGCCGACCTGGTCGTGCGCTTTCAGGGCGGCCACAACGCCGGCCACACGCTGGTGGTGGACGGGGTGACCTACAAGCTCTCCCTCATGCCCTCCGGCGTGGTGCAGAAGAAGCTCTCGCTCATCGGCAACGGCGTGGTGGTGGACCCCTGGGCCTTCATCTCCGAGATCGAAAAGGTGCGCGAGCAGGGCGTCGACGTGACGCCGAAACTGGTGCGCCTGGCCGAGACCGCGGCGCTGATCCTGCCCGTCCATCGCGAACTCGACGCCCTGCGCGAAAACCGCGATGACGGCATGAAGATCGGCACCACGCGCCGCGGCATCGGCCCGGCCTATGAGGACAAGGTGGGCCGGCGCGCCATCCGCGTCATCGATCTCGCCGACGAAAAGCGCCTGAAGAGCCGTGTCACCGAGCTTCTGCACCACCACAACGCCCTGCGCCGCGGCTTCGGCGTGGAGGAGACCAGCGCCGACGATCTCATGGCCCAGCTGGTCGAGATCGCGCCGAAAATCCTGCCCTACGCCGATCCGGTCTGGAAAACGCTCGATGCGGCGATCTCCGACGGGAAGAAAGTCCTGTTCGAGGGCGCCCAGGGCGCGTTCCTGGACGTGGATCACGGCACATATCCCTTCGTCACCAGCTCGAACACCGTCGCCGGCCAGGCCGCGGCCGGTTCCGGCGTCGGGCCGGGCCGCGTGGGCTATGTACTCGGCATCGTGAAGGCCTACACCACGCGCGTGGGCGAGGGGCCGTTTCCCACCGAGCTTACCGATGAGATCGGCAAAAGAATAGGCGAGCGCGGCCATGAGTTCGGCACCGTCACCAGCCGCCAACGCCGCTGCGGCTGGTTCGATGCGGTGCTGGTGCGCCAGAGCGCGAAGATCAACGGCATCACCGGCGTCGCGCTCACCAAGCTCGACGTGCTCGACGGATTCGACGAACTGAAAGTCTGCGTCGGCTACAAGCTGAACGGCGAGATGTACGACCGCCTGCCCGCCGGCGTCACGGCCCAGGCCAGCGTCGAGCCGGTCTACGAGACCTTCGAGGGCTGGGACGGCTCCACGGCCGGCGCGCGCAGCTGGGCCGACCTGCCTGCGCAAGCCGTCAAATATGTGCGCCGTATCGAAGAGCTGATCGAATGCCCCGTCGCGCTGGTCTCCACCAGTCCGGAGCGTGAGGACGTGATCCTGATGCAGGATCCGTTCAGGAGCTAGTCGCCGCTCACCGGCAGTTCGGTGGTGTTCTTGATCGCCTCCATGGCGAAGGCGGCCGAGACGTCGGCCAGCGGCGCCACGGCGATGAGGCGCTTGTACACGTCGTCATAAGCGGAGATCTCCGGCAGGACGATCTTGAGAAGATAGTCGATCTCCCCGCCCATGCGGTAGAATTCGACCACTTCGGGCATGCGCTTCACGCCCTCGGAAAACTGGGTGAGCCAGGCTTCGTCATGTCGGTTGGTGCGCACGAACACGAACAGCGTGGTGCGCAGGCCCAGGGCTTCGGCGTTCAACAGCGAGACCGTCTTCTCGATCAGCCCGCGCTCGGCCAGCAGCTTCAAACGGCGCGCGGTGGGCGTGGGCGACAGGCCGATCTGGTCGGCGAGCTGCTGCACCGTGCGGTCGGCGTCGGTCTGAATCGCGCGCAGCAGGGCGCGGTCATAGCGGTCCATGCCTTGGTTCTCCCATACTGTGGAGAAAATCACCAAGCGGAGGCGAAAAGTCCACCGAAATTGGCGACATGCGCTCCGCGCATCATGGCAATCTCGCGCGCTGGAAGGAGACCGCCATGGCCGCTTACGATGTCACCCCGTCCGACGCCGACGACCTTTTGGAGGCGGCGCGCGCCGCGATCGGCTGGCGCGACGCGGTGATCGAGACCGGGTTCGGCCCGCGCCCGCTGATCTACGCCGACTACGGCGCGTCGGGCCGGCCGTGCGCGCTGGTCGATGCGCGGGTTGAGACGGCTCTGGCGCTCTACGCCAACCCCCATAACGAAGACAGCGCCACCGGCCTCGCCGCCACGCGCGCCCTGCATGACGCCTGCGCGCGGATCAAGCGCGCGGTCAACGCCGGGCCGGACCACGCGCTGATCCTGGAAGGGGCGGGCGCGACCTCGGCGATCCACCGGCTCCAGTCGATTCTCGGCCTGGCGTTGCCGCCGGCGACGCGCGCCTTTCTTGAAGAGACCCTGGACGCGGACTTGCGCGAACGGGTGCGGGCGCGCCTCGCCGCCGCGCGCCCTGTGGTCTTCGTCGGGCCTTACGAGCACCATTCCAACGAGCTGACCTGGCGCGAAAGCCTGGCGGAAACCGTGGCGATCGGCCTCGACGCCGACGGAGGAATCGATCTGGACGCGCTCGCCGCAACGCTCGCCGATCCACAGTTCGAGGGGCGGCGCAAGATCGGTGCGTTCTCCGCCGCCTCCAACGTGACGGGCGTGAAGACCGATGTCGCCGCGCTCGCCCGGCTCCTGCACGCCCATGGCGCGATCCTGTGTCTCGATGCGGCCGCGAGCGCGCCCTATCTGCCGATCGATCTGTCGCCCGCAGACTCGGACGCCGCGCCGGACGCGGTGTATTTCTCCCCCCATAAGATGGTCGGCGGGCCCGGGGCTTGCGGCGTGCTGGTGGTGAAGAAGAGCCTCTACCGCGCCGACCTGGCGCCGACGGTGAGCGGCGGCGGCACGGTGCGCTATGTCACGCCGATCGCCCATGATTTCATCGCCGACATCGAGGCGCGCGAGCGGGCGGGCACGCCGGGCCTGCCCCAGGCGCTACGCGCGGCGGAGGCTGTCGAGCTGCTGTGCCGAATCGGATGGGATCGAATCGCCGCGCGCGAGCACGCCCATGTGAGCGCCGCGCTCGACGCCTGGGGGCGCGAGCCGGGCGTGGAGGTTCTGGGCCCCGCCGACCCGGACCGACGAATCGGCCTGGTGAGCGTCCAGCTGCGCCCCGGCGGCCCGCAGGCCGATCCGCTGCACCCCAAGCTGGCGGCGCGCCTCCTGAACGATCTGTACGGCATCCAGGCGCGCGCCGGCTGCTCCTGCGCCGGTCCCTACGGCCACCATATCCTGGGCCTTACGCCCGAGCAGACCGAGGCCCATCGCGCCGCCGTGCTGGACGGGTACGCCGGCCTTCGCCCGGGCTGGGTGCGGGTCAGCCTGCACTGGTCCATGAGCGAGGCCGAGCGCGACTATCTCATCCAGGCGATGGTTCAGCTGGCGCGATTCGGCGACCGGTTCGCCGCCCTCTACCGGTTCTGTCCGCGCACCGGCGCCTGGACGCGGCCTCAGGCCGACACCCGGATCAAGGCGGATACCGGCGGGGCGTGGCTCATGGACGAGACATTGCGCGCGGTCGAGGCCATGGCCCAACATCTTGTGTGCGAACCGGCCGCAATCCCGCTTCCCGAGCGCCATGCCGGATTGCTGCGCCATGCCGGGCTGAGCGTCGAAGCCGAGCCGGCCGGCGCCTAGCTGCGGCGCTGGTCCGCGGCGCTGCAGGGGCGGCGCATCTATCCACAGGAAAAGCCGGTTTACCCTTTGTGCGGAGTCCTTAACGACTCCGGGCGCGGACGGTTTTGCGGTAAGACTTCGTTTACCAAAAAATCGGGGTGGAGCGGGTTTGGCCCGTTGACGGCCCTGAAAGCCGCGAGCACTATATGTTGCGGTTCCTAGGGGGAGCCCGCACCACAGATAGGTTTTCTTAAGCAGCGCGCGGGGGTTGGCGACGCCGCCGCGACAGGCCAAGTGCGCGCAGCTGGAAGGACGATGAGATGACGCCTTTTGACCACGCCCAATCGACGAGCCCGGCCGGCGCGCGCCCTGCGGAGAGCCCGCGCGGTAAGCCGAAAGCGGTCAAGTTGCGCATCGTGGACTCGGTGAAGACCGATTCCTCGCGTGACGCCCTTCTGACCGATTTCGGCAAGAAAACGCTCGTCGATCGCTATCTGCTGCCGGGCGAGTCCTATCAGGACATGTTCGCGCGCGTCTCCACGGCCTACGCCGACGATATCGCGCACGCCCAGCGCCTGTACGATTACATGTCCCAGCTCTGGTTCATGCCCGCGACGCCCGTGCTCTCCAACGGCGGCGCCGAGCGCGGCCTGCCGATCTCGTGCTTCCTGAACTCGGTCGCCGATTCGCTCGACGACATCGTCGGCACCTGGACGGAGAATGTCTGGCTGGCCTCCAATGGCGGCGGCATCGGCACCTATTGGGGCGGCGTGCGCTCGATCGGCGAGAAGGTCGGCCAGAACGGTCAGACGTCGGGCATCATTCCCTTCATCCGGGTGATGGATTCGCTGACCCTCGCCATCTCCCAAGGCTCGCTGCGCCGCGGCTCGGCGGCGGCGTATCTGGACGTGCACCACCCGGAAATCGAGGAATTCCTCGAAATCCGCAAGCCGTCCGGCGACTTCAACCGCAAGAGCCTGAACCTGCACCATGGCGTGAACATCACCGACGCCTTCATGGAGGCGGTGCGCGCCGACGACGAGTTCGAACTGCGCTCGCCGAAATCGGGCGAGGTGGTGAAGACGGTGAACGCCCGCAAGCTGTGGCAGAAGATCCTGGAGCTGCGCCTGCAGACCGGCGAGCCCTACATCATCTTCTCCGACACGGTGAACAACAACCTGCCGGTCCATCAGCGCAAGCTGGGCCTGAAGGTGCGCCAGTCCAATCTGTGCTCGGAAATCATGCTGCCCACCGGCGTCGACCACATGGGCATGGACCGCACGGCGGTGTGCTGCCTGTCTTCGCTCAACGCCGAGAAATATCTCGAATGGAAGGACGACGAGACCTTCATCGAGGATATTTTCCGCTTCCTCGACAACGTGCTGCAGGACTTCATCGACCGCGCCCCCGACGAGATGGAGCGCGCGAAATACTCCGCCTTCCGCGAGCGCTCGGTGGGGCTGGGGCTGATGGGCTACCACTCCTTCCTGCAGAAGATGAACGTGCCGTTCGAAAGCGCCATGGCGCAGGCCTGGAACAAGCGCATGTTCCAGCATATCCGTCAGGAAGCCGACAAAGCTTCGGTGAAGCTCGCCGAAGAGCGCGGCGCCTGCCCGGATGCGGCCGAACAGGGCATCAAGGCGCGCTTCTCCCACAAGCTGGCGATCGCGCCGACGGCGTCGATCTCCATCATCTGCGGCGGGACGAGCGCGGGCATCGAGCCGATCCCGGCCAATGTCTACACCCACAAGACCCTGTCGGGTTCGTTCACGGTGAAGAACCCGTATCTGGAGCAACTGCTTGAGGAGAAGGGCGAAAACACCCCCGCGGTGTGGGCCTCGATCCTAGAGCATGAAGGCTCGGTGCAGCATCTCGCCTGCTTGACCCAGGAAGAGAAGGATGTGTTCAAGACCGCGTTCGAGCTGGACCAGCGCTGGGTCATCGAGCATGCGGCCGACCGCACGCCCTATGTCTGCCAGTCCCAGTCGTTGAACATCTTCCTGCCCGGCGACGTCAACAAATGGGACCTCCACATGCTGCACTGGACGGCGTGGGAGAAGGGCGTGAAATCGCTGTATTACTGCCGGTCGAAATCGGTTCAGCGGGCCGCCTACGCCGGATCCGGCGACAAGTCCGACATGGAGAAATCCATGGAGCAGGCCGCGCCCACGAATTACGACGAATGCCTCGCCTGCCAGTAGGCGGACGATTTGCGACGCCTTGAAGGACCCCGGCCGGGAACGGCCGGGGTTTTTCATGCGCGCGACTATGCGCCGCTAGTGGTTGATCGCACTGCAATCCTCGCCGGCGCGCCGCGCTTTCAGGCGCCGTTCATGCGGAACGGCTTAGTGTGCCTGGGTGTTTGCCTGTCAACCCCGTCGAAAAAGGGTCAGGTGAAGGCAGGGGTTTGTTAACCAAATTCTTTGCCGGACCCACTCTATTCGGCGCGAGGATGTGGTATAGACAGGAACAGTTCAGGAGGGCCGCACGCTGCGTTTCGCAGCCTCGCGGAAACCGCGGATGACGGCACGTACGATGCAGCACACGATCGCCCCTTCGGCCTTTCTGGGCCGCGCGAGCCTCGGCGCCCTTGCGGCGGCCGTCTGCATGGCCGCGCCCGCCCCGGCCCAGGGTGACGACCGCGCTCCCTCCGCGGAAACCCGCTCGATCATTCTCGGGCCGCTTCAGGACGAATTCACCGGTGATGCGCCGCGCCAGCCCGGCGCACGCCTCGCCGCGGCCCCCCTGCCGGGCGCCCTGCGCTACACCCCTCGACCTGCATACGAAGCCGAACCAGCTTCGCCGCGTCCGGCGGCGGCGCGCTTCGCCGGCGCCGCCTTGGTCGCGCGCTCCGACACGGTCACGCGCGACCGTCTCGCCGCCTTCACGGGCGAAGAGACGACGCTCGCCTTCTCCCCCTCGGGCGGACGCGTCAGTCTCTCCCTGTTCGACGGCGGGACGCCGGACGCGGCGTTTCTCGGCTTCGATCCCGAATACGCCTCGGCGGCCGGCCGCGCGCTCTATGGAGAACGCGACCGGGCCCGCCGCATGGCGGTGCGCTATGAAACCTCGTTCGATGCGACCAGCGCGGACGGTCTAGATTACGGACTGGCGCCGCGCGCCGGGGTCAGCCTCGGCGGCGACGGCGGCGCGGCGGTGGAGACCGGCGCAACGGTCCGCCTGGGTCAGTATATCGACACCGATTTCGACCGTCCGGCCTGGTGGTTCTTCGCCGGCGCCGATCGTCAGGCGGTCATGTACGATCCCGGACAGGGCTTCGACATGCGCGATGCGGTGGCGATGGACCAGTACGCCATCGTCGGCGACGCCCAGGCGGGCGTAGCCATGCGCATGGGCGGAGCGGACGTGTCGTTCGCCTATGTCCGCCGCGAAACCGAATACGCCATGCCCAATCAGAGCTGGGAGACCAGCGAAGGCTTCGCCGCCTTCTCGCTGACCTGGCGCCGCTAGGCGGGGCGGGGGAGACTCAAGGTCGATCGCGCGGCGCCCTTAGCGGCGCCGCGATTTTTTGCGCCCGAAGTCCCTATTCAGAGTCCGGGTAAGCATCGATACGG
The DNA here is from genome assembly GCA_051117435.1 of Oceanicaulis sp. Classification (GTDB taxonomy): domain Bacteria; phylum Pseudomonadota; class Alphaproteobacteria; order Caulobacterales; family Maricaulaceae; genus Oceanicaulis. The sequence goes on from JBNPED010000007.1 coordinate 23,490, forward strand.
TCTATAGTATTTCCTCCTTCTATAGATGCGATCGCTATTATTGAAGCGACACGAGACCGCCCCTGCGGCATGCTTCTCCCATGAGACCGGCGTTGAGGCCGGCCGGAAACGGGAGAGACACTATGGACGGCGACAAGATCGCGAGCGCGGGCAGATGCCCGGTGATGCACGGCGGCGCAACGGCGTTGAACGCGTCGGCGACCCGCTGGTGGCCTGAAGCGCTCAATCTCGACATTCTTCATCAGCACGATGCGAAGTCCAATCCGCTGGGGCCGGACTTCGACTATCGCGAGGCGCTGGAGACGCTGGACGTGGAGGCGCTGAAACAGGACCTCCATGCGCTGATGACCGACAGTCAGAGCTGGTGGCCGGCCGATTGGGGCCATTACGGCGGTTTCATGATCCGCATGGCCTGGCACGCGGCCGGGACCTATCGCCTGGCCGACGGGCGCGGCGGCGGCGGGACCGGGGATCAGCGCTTCGCCCCGCTCAACTCCTGGCCCGACAATACCAGCCTGGACAAGGCGCGCCGCTTGTTGTGGCCGGTGAAGAAGAAATACGGCAATGCGGTCTCCTGGGCGGACCTGTTCATTCTGGCGGGCAATATCGCCTACGAATCCATGGGGCTGAAGACCTTCGGCTTCGCCTTCGGCCGCGAAGACATCTGGCAGCCGCCCAAGGACATCTACTGGGGCGCCGAAGAACAATGGCTGGCGCCCAGCGAGAGCCGCTACGCCGACCTCGCCGACGCCTCGAGCCTGGAGACCCCGCTCGGCGCCACGCATATGGGCCTGATCTACGTGAACCCTGAAGGAGTGAACGGCGAGCCCGATCCGATCCGCACCGCGGGCATGGTGCGCGAGACCTTCGCGCGCATGGCGATGAATGATGAAGAGACCGCCGCGCTCACCGTGGGCGGGCACTCTGTGGGCAAGGCGCACGGCAACGGCGACGCGTCCGCCCTGGGCGCCGAGCCGGAAGGCGGCGACCTGCACGAGCAGGGCTTCGGCTGGACCAATGCGGCCATGGGCGAGCTCGCCGCCAACGCCGTCACCTCCGGCATCGAAGGCGCCTGGACCACCCACCCCACCCGCTTCGACATGGACTATCTGCGGCTTCTGTTCGGCTATGAGTGGGCGCTGAAGAAATCCCCCGCCGGCGCCTGGCAGTGGGAGCCGGTCGACGTGAAGACCGAGGATCTTCCCGTCGACGCCAGCGACCCGAGCAAGCGCGGCCGGCTGATCATGACCGACGCGGACATGGCCATGAAGATGGACCCGGCCTATCGCGCGATCTGCGAGAAATTCATGGCCGACGAGGCCTATTTCCGCGACACGTTCGCCCGCGCCTGGTTCAAGCTCACCCACCGCGACATGGGGCCGAAGGCCCGCTATATCGGCCCGGACGTGCCGGACGAAGACCTGATCTGGCAGGATCCCGTGCCCCAGGGCCCCGTCCAGTACGATATCGGCAAGGCCAGGCGCCTGATCGCGAAGAGCGGCCTCTCCATCGCCGAGCGCATCGCCACGGCGTGGGATTCCGCGCGCACCTATCGCGGTTCGGACATGCGCGGCGGCGCCAACGGCGCGCGCATCCGTCTGGCCCCGCAAAAGAACTGGGCGGGCAACGAGCCCGAGCGCCTGCAGAAGGTGCTCGCCGTGCTCGAACCGATCGCCGCCAAGGTCGGCGCCTCCATCGCCGACATCATCGTTCTGGCCGGGAACACCGCGCTGGAGGAGGCGGTCCGCGCCGCCGGCTTCCACAAGGCCGTGCCGTTCGCGCCGGGCCGCGGCGACGCGACCGACGCCATGACCGACGCCGACAGCTTCGCCCCGCTGGAGCCGATCGCGGACGGCTTCCGCAACTGGCTGAAGGAGGACTACGCGGTGAGCCCCGAAGCCATGCTTCTGGACCGCGCGCAGCTCCTCGGCCTGACGGGTCCGGAGATGACGGTGCTCGTCGGCGGGATGCGCGCCCTGGGCGCCAATCACAGCGGCGCGGCGCACGGCGTGTTCACCGACCGGGCCGGCGCGCTGACCCAGGACTTCTTCGTCAATCTCACCGACATGGCCAATGAATGGGTCCCGGTGCGCGACGGGCTCTACGAGATCCGCGACCGCAAGACCGGCGCGGTGAAATGGACGGCCACCCGCGTCGATCTCGTGTTCGGCTCCAACTCGGTGCTGCGCGCCTACGCCGAGCTCTACGCCCAGGACGATATGGCGGAGAAACTCGTCGACGACTTCATCGCCGCATGGACCAAGGTGATGAATAACGATCGGTTCGATCTGGCCGCCTGATCGAACGGCTGAACGCCATGGCGAGCGCGGCGCTTCGGCGCCGCGCTTTGTCATGCGGCGGGGCGTCGCCCCGGTCTTGCGCACGCGTTTGCGGCTGGCATGCTTCCGGCTGCCGCATGCTGCGGCGCGAACCTTGGACAGACGCCTTGCACAGCCTTATCGCCGCCCTGCTCATGGCCGGGCCCACCGACGCCGATGGGCGTACCGACCCGCCGGAATCGACCCCGGAGCAGGGCATGGTCTCGGTGGTGGTCGAGAACGACCTGTTCGGCGGCACGGACCGCAACTACACGAACGGGCTGCGCGCCGAATGGGTGCGCCCGGCGGAGGAATCGCCGGACTGGCTGCGCCGCGCGGCGCGCCTCCAGCCGTTCGTTGATCTCGACGGGGTCACCTTTCGTGACGGCTTCGCGGTTTCGCACACGCTTTACACGCCGCGCGACATCACGCTCGCGAATCCGCCGGCCGACGATCATCCCTACGCCGCGCATCTGTCGTTCCAGTGGTTTGCGACCGCCGCCGAGCCCGACGCCGAGAACACCATTCTGATCGATGTCGGCGTGATCGGACCCAGCGCCGGCGGCGAATTCATCCAGGAAGGCTGGCATCAGCTCATCGACGGCGACGAGCCGAACGGATGGGATTATCAGCTGAAGAACGAAATCGTCTTCGCACTCGCCGGCCAGCGCGTGGCGCGACACCCGGGGCCGTCGCTGGGCGGGCTGGAAACCGATGCGGTCACCCATGCCGGGCTGACTCTCGGCACGCTGCGCACCAGCATTTCTGCCGGCGCAACTCTGCGCGCCGGATTCGGCCTCGACCAGGCGTTCGCGCCGCCGCGCCTGCGGCCGGCGATCGGCCCGTCCAGCCTCTACCGCCCCTGCGACGGAGTTGCGGGCTATGTCTTCGCCGGCCTCGGAGCCTACGGGGTGGCGCGCGACGTCTTTCTGGACGGAAACACCTTTCGCAATTCGCGCAGCGTGGAGAAATACGCCGCCGTGGCCGATCTGCAGGCCGGCGTGGAGCTCCATGCCGGACGTTACCGGGCCGCCTTCACTTACGTGTTGCGCACCGAGCAGTTCAAAGGCCAGGACGGCGCGCAGCAGTTCGGGGCGGTGTCGCTCAGCCGGGCGTTCTAGGCGCGGTTATCGAACCTGGCCCTGGCGCGGGCGAGCCCCGGGCCGGGCGCGCCGCGGCCTCGCGTCCTGCGTCCGCCTGTGGAAATCAGGTGGAAAAAGGACGCAAGGGGTGGACGTTTAACCAGCCTTAACCACTATATGTAGAGATCAGCGGCGCTCCATCCTGCGCCTTCCAGCCGAGCCGGGGACGACCCATGACCCTCATCGCTTCCGACCGTCCGGGCCTCTTGACGCCCAGCCATTCCTACAAGCCGTTCCGGTATCCCTGGGCGTATGACTTCTGGAAGACCCAGCAGCAGGTCCACTGGCTGCCCGAGGAAGTGCCCCTGGGCGAGGACTGCAAGGACTGGGCGACCAAGCTCACCGACAAGGAGCGCAATCTGCTCACGCAGATCTTCCGCTTCTTCACCCAGTCGGACGTGGAGGTCGGCGCGAACTACATGGAAAACTACATGCCGCTCTTCAAACCGGTTGAAGTGCGCATGATGCTCGCCTCCTTCTCCAACATGGAGACGGTGCATATCGCCGCCTACGCCCTGCTGCTGGAAACCATCGGCATGCCGGACTCCGAATTCTCCGCCTTCATGGAGTATCAGGAGATGGCGGCGAAGCACGATTATCTCGGCCAGTTCGGCGTGGAGACCGAGAAGGACATCCTCACCTCCATGGCGGTCTTCGGCGGCTTCACCGAGGGCCTGCAGCTCTTCGCCAGCTTCGCCATGCTGATGAACTTCCCACGCTTCAACAAGATGAAGGGGATGGGCCAGATCGTGTCCTGGTCGGTGCGCGACGAGTCGCTGCACTGCGAGGGGATGATGAAGATGTTCCACACCTTCGCCGAAGAAACCGGCGCGCTGACCCAGGACGTCAAGGACGACATCGCGGACTGCTGCAAGACGGTGGTGAAGCTGGAAGACAAGTTCATCGACCTCGCGTTCGAGGCCGGCGAGGTGGAGGGCATGACGCCAGAGGACATCAAGGGCTATATCCGCTACATCGCCGACTGGCGCATGAAGCAGCTGAAGCTGCCGACGATCTACGGGGTGAAGGACCACCCGATCCCGTGGCTCACCGAGATCCTCAACGGGGTCGAGCACGCCAACTTCTTCGAGGCGCGCGCCACCGAATACTCCAAAGGCGCCACGAAAGGCGCCTGGCACGGCGATGACGGCGTCTGGTCGAACTTCGACAAGGTGCTGTCCAACCGCTCGCTGGCTGATCAGCTGCACGCGGAGTAGGCGAGCATTTATCAGCACCTATGTTCTAAGACCCCGCAGCATCTGCTCCGGGGTCTTTTCTTTACTGCTATTTCTTCTTAATGTGCATGGTTTGTTCCGATACGGTTGGGCCATTGGAGCAAAGATTGGAGACGACATGGATTGACCCCGCGCTCGGAGGACGAATGCGCACGTATTTAGAAGACCTCATTTGCCCGATCTTGGCCAAAGCTAAACAGATCCCGCCTTGGCTCCTGCTGTTTCTACTCATTAAAGCATCGAGCCCGATTGATGAGACGGATCACATTGTGATCGAGAACCGCGTATACGTCATTGACGTACGCCTCGCCGATCATCATATTCAGAGTGACAAATGATGCGCACGGTCGTCGAAACGCCCGAATTCCTTCGGCGCTCTGCGAGCGTGGGTCTAAACGCTGAGGTTCGCAGCGAACTCGTCACCCGCGTTGCGATTGACGCCCGCGCGGGTGTCGCACTTGGCGGTGGGCTGTGGAAGATTCGGGTCGCTCGACCGGGTGAAGGAAAGGAAGGGGGTTGGCGCGTGGTGTATTTTTATCGCCGCGATTCTCTGCCGATCTTCATGCTTACCGCGTTCGGGAAAAAACGAGAGGGCCAATCTCTCACGAGGTGAATTGGCCGAGTTGCAACAGCTCTGCGATCTCATCGAAAAAACATACGGGCCATAAAATGACCTCCGCCTACGACAGCATCCGCAATGGCCTTGAGGAGGCGTTGGAGCACGCGCGCGGCGGGGTAAGCGGCGCGAAGGTCCATCGCATCGAGATTCCCGAGCCCGACGTGGCGCTGATCCGAGCGCAGTCCGGCCTGACTCAGGTGGAGTTCGCGTCCGCCATAGGGGTCGCGGTCGGGACCTTGCGGGGGTGGGAGCAGGGGCGGCGCCGCCCGGAAGGCCCGGCGCGGGTGCTCCTCGCCCTGTTGGCGAAGCGGCCTGGGCTGGTGCTGGAGGAGCTTGGGCGCTGAACCGTTATAAAAGCTCGCCCCGTTCGCGCCGCCGGGCGCGGCGTTGCGCGGCCGCGCCTTCGGCGGCGAGGACCATGAGCCGCCAGAAGAAGCCGGCGAAGGCGGGGATGAGCACGAAGGCGAACACGCTGTCGGCGCGCGGCCAGCGCGCATAAGGCGCCACCACCGGCACGGCGGCGACCGCCAGGACGAAGACGGCGAGGCCGAGCAAACCGAAGGTCAGCGCCGCGGAGAGCGGATGATCGGGCGCCGGCGAGGCCAGGCGCTCGGAGCGGAAGATCACGCCGCGGCCCATCAGAGCGAACACCATGCCGGCGACGCCGAGCGCGAGCCCTGCCGCGATCAGCACGCGCGCCAGAGCGGGCGCGCCATAGAGCGGCAGGCGCGCGCCTGGCGGCTCTCCGGCGAGCCAGAGGATCAGCTTCGGCGTTATCGCCTCGAACACCGCAAAACTCAGCACGAAGGCAGCAAGAGCGGCGGCCAGCGCCAGATGGCGCACGAGCCGCGCGTGCAGGCGGTCCGGTTTTTCGGGCAGGGCCGTCATCGCCGTGCTCACACCTCAAAAGCCGCCGCGCAACGCAGCGCGGCGGTCGCCTGTTGAACGTCAAGGCGGCGAACCGGTTCCCGAAGCGCGCCGGGCTGGTTGCGTTTTCGCATCGCCATCCTGCGCGCGCGTCGGCGCCGCCAGGCTTGCCCGCACACGCGCGCTCCCGTATGGCCTCGCGCGCAATCCTGCGAAGCAAATACCGCCGAGCCCGCCAAATATGGACGTCGAATTCTTCACGCGCTTCCTCGCCGCCTTCTTCGCCATGCTCAATCCGCTGGCGGCGATGCCGGTGTTTCTGTCCCTCACCGAGGGCGAGGACGAGGCGGCGCGCCGGCGCATGGCGGTCACCGCGACCATCGCCGCGCTGATCGCCTGCTTCGCCATAGCGCTGGTGGGCCGTCAGGTGCTGTCGCTGTTCGGCATCGCCATCGACAGCTTCCGCATCGCGGGCGGCATCCTTTTGTTCTCCATCGCGCTGACGATGATCTCGGGCGCCCGGCACAGCTCCAACGCCGGAACCGAGCGCGAGCGCGGACAGATGCAGAAGGTGGACAATCCGGCGATCTACCCCTTCACCATCCCCATGACGGTCGGCCCCGGCGCCATCGCCACTCTCATCATCTTCTCCGAGCAGGTGGACGGACCCGTGAAAGCCGGCCTGTTCGCCGGCGTGGTGCTCACCGTCGTCGGGCTGCTCTTCGCCGCCTTGATGATCGCGCCGCTACTGGACCGCATGGTCAGCCAGACCGCCCGCACGGTCTCCATCCGCATCATGGGCATCATCCTGGCCGCCCTGGCGGTGGAGTTCGTGATCGTGGGCCTGAGAGGCTCCGGACTGATCGGCCCGGCGGTGGGAGGGATCTAGGCCTTCCGCCTTGCTCCGCTCGCCGCCCTCCGGTTAACTGGCGGCGTGGGGAAATGAGGGGGGAATGGTCGTGATCCGCATCATCGCGGGCTGCGTGCGCGCAGGCCTCGCCGCCCTGTCGGCCGCCATCCTGTGCGCGGCCGCCGCGCACGCCCAGGAGCCGGCGCCCGGCCCGGAGACGCCTCAAACCATCGGCGTGTTCGGCGACAGCCTGGCCGACGGGTTGTGGATCGGATTGCGCTGGGCGTTCCGGCGCGATCCGCGCGTGGCGGAGGTCGAGCAGCTCTCGGAGGTGTCCACCGGGCTCGCCAACTGGGTTTATCGCGACCTGTCGGTGAAGACCGCCGACCAGCTGAGCCGGGCCCGTTACGACGTCGCCGTGGTGATGGTCGGCTCCAACGACATGCAGGGCATTCGCGACGAGGCCGGCGGGGTGCACGCCTTCCGCTCGCCGAGCTGGGAGCGCATCTATCGTGCGCGCATCGACGACATCCTCACCCAGCTGATGGATCACGGCGCGCAGGTCTACTGGGTCGGCCTGCCGGTGATGCGCTCGGCGCGCTATGACGCGAACACGCAATATCTCAACGCCTTGTTCCAGGAGCACGCCGAAGCGGCCGGGGCCGTCTATGTGGATACGCGCGCCGTGAGCGCGGCCGCGGACGGGCGGTATTCGGGCTATCTGCCCGATGCGGCCGGCGTCGACCGGTTGATGCGGGCCGATGACGGGATCCATTTCACCCTGCCGGGCTATCGTCGGCTCGCCGAGCCGGTGGCCGCGGCCATCGAATACGGATGGGCCAATCCGCAAAGCGCGCGCGCCGCCGAGGCGGAGCCCTTCTCCATGCTCGACCAGCTGGAGATCATGGTCGACGGCGAGCCCTGGGTCTGCCGCCGGCCGGAAGGCTGGATGTTCCCCGATTTCGGCGCGTCCGACCCCGATCCGGCGCGATAGGCGATGCTGTTTCCCACGCTCGTCTTCGCGGTGTTCTTCACCCTCGTTCTGGCGGGTGCCTGGGCGCTGGCGCACTCCAACGCCCAGCGCAAGCTCTTCCTCCTGCTCGCCAGCTTCGTGTTCTACGGCTGGTGGGATTGGCGCTTCTGCGGGCTCCTATTTCTCTCCGCCAGCCTCAACTGGCTGATCGGGAGGGCGCTTGACGCACGGCGCGGCGGGCCAGGCGCCGGCGTGCTGATGGTGCTCGGCGTCGCGGTCAATCTGGCGGTCCTGGGCTTCTTCAAGTATTTCGGGTTTTTCGTGGAGAGCGCCGGGGCGGCGCTGGCCGCGCTGGGGTTGGAGCGCGACCTGCCGCTCATCCAGGTCATTCTGCCCGTCGGGATCAGCTTCTACACCTTCCAGGGGATCAGCTACATCGTCGATCTCAAGCGCGGCGACCTCAAGCGCCCGGCAGGGTTCATCGACGCGCTCTTGTACATCTCCTTCTTCCCGCAGCTCGTCGCCGGTCCGATCGTGCGGGCGAAGGACTTCCTGCCCCAGCTCGACGCCGTGCCGCGGCTGTCCCGTCCCGCCATCGCGCTCGGCGTCCTGCTCATCGTCTGGGGTCTGTTCAAGAAGACGGTGATCGCGGCTGAACTCGCCGAAGGCCTCGTCGATCCGGTCTTCCTCTCGCCTTCGGAGTACGGGCGCATCGACCTCCTGTTTGCGGTCTACGCCTATGCGGTTCAGATCTATTGCGATTTCTCCGCCTATAGCGACATCGCCATCGGCTGCGCGGCGCTTCTTGGTTATCGCTTCGCGCGCAATTTCGACCAGCCCTACCGGGCGAGCTCGTTTCAGGATTTCTGGCGGCGCTGGCACATTTCGCTGTCCACCTGGCTGAGGGATTATCTCTACATCCCGCTCGGCGGCTCGCGCGGCGGCCGGCTTGCGACGATGCGCAATCTGTTCGTGACGATGCTGCTGGGCGGGCTATGGCACGGGGCGGCGTGGACCTTCCTTGTCTGGGGCGCGATCCACGGCGCGGCGCTGGTGATCGAGCGCGCGGCGGGGCTGGCGCGCACCGGGCGCGGGCTCATCGGCGTCGTGGTGACTTTCCACGTGGTATGCCTGGCGTGGATCCTGTTCCGCTCGCCCGATTTCGCCACCGCCATGCGCTATATCGCCGGGTTCGTCGCGCCCGGGGGCGATGGATTCCTGCTGCTGACGCCCTTCCTGGCCGGCCTCACCGTGTTCGGCCTCGCCCTCAACGTCCTGCCGCCGCGCGGAATCGAGCGGGCTGCGGCCGCGCTCGCGCGCCTGCCTTCGCCGGCGGCGGCCCTGATCGTCGCGGCGTTGTTCCTGGTGGTGGAGGCCTTGCGCCGGCCCGGCGTCGCGCCCTTCATCTATTTCCAGTTCTAGGAGGCCCTCCATGCGCCCCGACCCGATCCGCGACCGTCTGTTCGACCTGCCCGAGCCGTGCCGCGAGACCGTCTGCGACGCCAACCGCGCCCCGCTTCAGGTCCATGCCCGGAACCGTCTCTGGATGACCAACGGCGCGGTTGTTCTCGGCCTTGCGCTGTTCGCCACAAACGCCGATTCCATCGAACGCTGGGCCGCCAGTCAGCCGCCGAACTGGAGTACGGAGACGGTGCGCCTCACCGCCGGCCTTCTCGCCGAACGCATGGCGCTTATCGGCCTCGACGCGCCCAAGCGCGAGATGCGCGAGACGTGGGGAGACTGGCGCGAGGCTGAGTGGGAGGATGTGGGCGCTTGATTCTGAGGGGGCCTTCGCACTACGCGTCAGGCCGGCCTACTCCGCCGCGCTCGCTTCTTCGGCTTCCCGCGCAGCCTTCATCTTCGCGGCCTTGTCCTCGACCGCTTCGACGATGCGTTCGATCATCTCCTCGTTGGAGACTTTCTCGCTGGCCTTGCCGGCGAAATACATCATGCCGGCGCCCGCGCCGCCGCCGGTGAAGCCCAGGTCTGTGTAGGCGGCTTCGCCGGGGCCGTTCACCACGCAGCCGATGATGGAGAGCGAGATGGGTTCGGAGACGTGTTCGAGGCGCTCCTCCAGCGTCTCCACCGTCTTGATGACGTCGAAGCCCTGCCGGGCGCAGGATGGACAGGCGATGATGTTCACGCCGCGGGTGCGCAGGCCCAGGGATTTCAGGATGTCGTAACCGACCTTGATCTCTTCGACCGGATCGGCGCTGAGCGAGACCCGGATCGTGTCGCCGATCCCGGCCCAGAGGAGAGAGCCGAGCCCGATGGCGCTCTTCACCCCGCCGGTGCGCAATCCGCCGGCTTCGGTGACGCCGAGATGCAGCGGCGCGTCGGTGGCTTCGGCGAGCATCTGATAGGCCGCCACGGTGAGGAAGACGTCGGACGCCTTCACCGAGATCTTGTACTCATGAAAGCCCAGATCATCGAGAATGCGGGCATGGTCGAGCGCGCTCTCCACCATGGCTTCGGGGCACGGCTCGCCGTACTTCTCCAGAAGATCGCGCTCCAGCGAGCCGGCGTTCACCCCGATGCGGATCGAGCAGCCATTGTTGCGGGCGGCGGAGACGACCTCCTTCACCCGGTCCATGGACCCGATATTGCCCGGATTGATCCGAAGGCAGGCCGCGCCCGCCTCGGCGGCCTCGATGCCGCGCTTGTAGTGAAAATGGATGTCGGCGACGAGCGGGACATTGGCCTCGCGTGCGATCGTTCGGAAGGCGGCGGTGGAGTCGGTGTCGGGGCAGGAAACCCGAACGATGTCGGCGCCCACCTCCTCCAGCTGACGGATCTGGTTCAGCGTGGCGCGCGCATCGCTCGTGGGCGTGTTGGTCATGGACTGCACGGAGATCGGCGCATCCCCGCCCACAGCCACCTTGCCCACATGAATCTGACGGCTCGAACGCCGGTCGATCATTCGCCAGGGACGCACCCGGGTGTGGTCTTCAATGCCCATCACGGCCTCGCTTATTCGCGCTGTCTGGAAAGATATATGACGGATGGGGCCGATACGCGAGTGGGTGAGCCGCGGTCGGCGACGCCGATCAATCGAGCCGGTGGCTCGATTGTAGCGAGCGAACGGGCCGGCAGGCCCCGGAATATCCGCGATTTGAGCGCTCCGCCCCTTATTCCAGATATTCGCGGCGCAGCTGCTCGCTCAGATTTCGGCCGCGCGCGGCGAGGCGGCGTTCGGCCATTTCCGCCTCCGCGCCGCAGCGCGTGCGATTGCGTTGCTGGATGCGGAAGCCGTCATTGAAGCCGGCGATCAGCCGGTCGCGATAGGAGCCGCGCGTGGGCGCCTCGTGCTCAAGGAGCTCCAGCATGGTCTCGCGCCAGAGCTGGGCGTCGCGACCTTCGCAGGAAAAATAGATGTAATGAAGCTCGCCCAGCACGGTGGCGAGCTGCTCCACCGGATAGGTGTCCTCATAGCGCTCCTGCGCCTGGGCGGAGGCGGGCGCGCCGATCCCGGCTCCGCACAAGGCGAGCGCGGCGAGGGCGGCGGCGAACAGTCTGATGAAGGCCATGGAGGTGGAGCTAACCCCGTTTCGCGGCGGGAATTTGACCAAGCACGGCGCGCGAGCGGTCCAGCGCTTCACGGGTCTTGTCCCAGGAGAGCGCTTGCAGCGCGTCGCCATGGCTCATGAAGCGGGCCTCCAGCGCGTCGTCGCCGGCTTGCGGCTCGCCCGACAGCCAGCGCGCGGCGTAGTCGACCATGACGAAATGGCCGTGCGGGCTGATGTTTTCGAACACGTCGATCAACCCGGCGATCTCCGCTTTCGTTCCGGTCTCCTCGGCGAGCTCGCGCAGCGCGGCGGCCGCCAGCGTCTCGCCCGGCTCCACCTTGCCGCCGGGGATCGACCACAGGCCTTCAAAGGGCGGCTTGCCTCGCCGAATGAGCAGCACCTCGTCGCTGCGCCAGACCACCAGGCCGACGCCGAGCGTGATCTTCGCCGGATTGCTCACCGATCGGCCTGAAGGCTTGACCGACGGGGCGGGGCGGGGAGAGTCGCAATCATGTGCGGACGCTACGTCATTTCCCTCACCCTCGACCAGCTCGCCGATCTGTTCGAGATAGACGACCGGATCAATCTGGCGGCCAACTGGAACGCCGCGCCGACGCAATCTCTGCCGATCGTGCGGCGGGGGCGAGAGGGCGAAATGCGCCTGTCCGAAGTGCGCTGGGGCCTGGTGCCGCATTGGTCGAAGACCGGGCCAGACGGCGCGAAACCCCTGATCAACGCGCGCGCCGAAACTGCGGCGGAGAAGCCCACATTCCGCGCCGCGCTGAAGCGCCGGCGCGCCCTGGTGCCCGCCGACGGGTTTTACGAATGGACGAGTACGCAGGCCGGCAAGCAGCCCTGGTTCATCACCCGCGCCGACGGCGCCCCCATGGTGTTCGCCGGGCTGTGGGAGCGCTGGGGCGAGGGCGAGGAGGTGTTCGACAGCTTCGCCATCCTCACCACCGGCGCCAACGCCGATATCGCCCATCTCCATCATCGCTGCCCGGTGATGATCGCGCGCGAGGCCTTCACCGCCTGGCTCGACCCGGAGGCCGATCCGCAGCCCTTCCTGAAGCCGGAGCCGGACGGGACGCTCACCGCGCGGCCGGTCTCGAAACGGGTCAACAAGGTGGCGGAGAACGACGCCAGCCTGCTCAATCCGGTCTAGGGGCGAAATCGCGTTTCAGGCCCGGCCAGCCGACCAGCAGCGTGCCCGCGCGCGCCACGTAGTAAAGAAGAAAGGCGATCCAGAGCCCGGTGACGCCGAAGGCCGGGCGCAGGATGAAGTCCAGCGCCAGATAGATCGCCAGCGCCGCGATCATGGCGTTGCGCATGAGCGGCCCGCGCGTGGCGCCGATCATCAGCCCGTCCAGCTGCCAGCTCGGCCAGCCGATGATGGGTACGAGCGCGCACCACACGATCGCCGCCTCCGCCGCCGCGCGCGCGGCCGGGTCGTCGGTCATCGCCGCGATGAACAGCTCCCCGAAGACCAGAAAGCCGAGCCCGAGCGCGATCGCGCACACCGCGGCGAGTTCGCTGGTCAGCCGGAAGGCGCGCTTCAGCCGCGCCCAGTCCCGCGCTCCGGCCGCGCGGCCGGTCTCCGCCTCGGCCACATGGGCGAAGGCGTCGAGGAAAAACGCGGTCACGGAGATGAATTGCAACAGGATCGCCGCGCCGGCCAGCACGTCCGCGCCTTCGCGCAGGCTCGCCTCGTTGAACCAGTAGAATCCGGCCAGCAGAGCGAGCGTGCGCAGGAAGATGTCCCGGTTCACCGCGAACAGCCGGATCAAGCGCCCCCGGTCGGCGAGCTGGGCGCGGCTCGGCCGGGCGCGGGCGCGCAGCACGCCGGCGATCAGCGCCGCGCCGGCCGCCAGCTGGATCCATTGGGCGAGGCCGCTTGCGAGCCCCACGCCGGCGACGCCGAGATCGAGGGCCAGCACGAACCAGAGCGACAGAGCCGCGTTGGCGAGATTAAGCACGATCTGAAGGGCGAGGGCGCGGCCCGTGAGCCCCAGCCCGATCAGCCAGCCGTAAAGCGCGAAACCGGCAAGCGCGGCCGGCGCGCCCCAGAGCCGGGCGTCGATATAGGCGCGGGCCTCCGCCTCCACGGCCGGCCCGCCGGAGAAAGCCAGCAGAATGAGCGGCGCGACGGCGAATTGCAGGGCGAGCAGGACGAACCCCAGCCCGGCGCCGGTTCCCGCCGCGCGCCACAGCACGGCGGCGGTCTCCCCGCGCTCGCCCGACCCGTCGGCCTGGGCGGTCAGGGCGGTCGTGCCCATGCGCAGGAAGCCCAGAAGCCAGTAGAGCGAGGTCAGCCCCAGCGACCCCAGCGCCACCGCCGCGATGGCCTCGGCCGACCCCGTGTTGCCAATGACGGCGAGATCCACCAGCCCCACGACCGGCGTGGCGATGTTCGCGCCCATGATGGGCGCGGCGCGCTTGAACAGGGCGGCGCGGGTGAGGGCTGGATCGGCCATGACCCGCGGATTAGCGCGCGCCGCGCCGGCGCGCCAGTCGCTAGCCGGCCGCGTCGTAGGCGCGCCGCGCCAGATCGATCATCGCGGCGTCGATCTCGTCAGGATTTGTAATGGAGACGATGTACTGGCACATGCGGCCCGGCGGTTCGGCCTTCATCAGCGGATGAGCCGCGTCGTCCTTCAGATTGAGACCAAGCTCGAAGCGGATGTTCGTTTTCGGACCCAGCATGGCGAACTGGCGCGCCCGCCGCAAAGAGACATAGCCCTTCTTGGGCGCCGTTTCATACGGTCCGAAGGTCTCGAATGCGGCGATCAGGCGCTCGTGTGCGGCGCGCAGATGCGCCTTCTTGTCCACATAGATCGCATCGAGCGGATCATCCGGCGCGGCTTCCGGGCCGCTTTTGGACTGACGGGCGAGATGCACCAGCGTGTTCGCGTCGCCATGACCGAGCCCGTAGGTCTGCTTCACGAACGCGACCATTTCGCCATGCTTGGCGAGGTCTGCGGCCAACACAGCGCGTTTCAGCGCGTCGAGCGGGTGTCCGGTCTTGGCTTCGATATTGGCGATCTGCGTCGCCAGGGCCTGATCCACAGCCGACACAGACGCCTCCTGAACTTGATCCTGGGTGCGGGGAGCTTGCGTCCGGTCTGCGCGCCTGTCCAGACGTGCGCCCGGCTCAGCGACCGTTCGCCAGCGCGGCGCCCAGCGCCTCGCCGGAGAGCCAGGCGTACTCGGCCCGGCCGCCCAGGCGCCAGTCGCCGCCCGCGCCCACCGTGCCGGTTTCATCCAGGATGAAGGGTGAGCCGGCGGCGGTCTTCACCAGGGCGTAGCGCCAGCGATGGGCCGCCGACCAGACCGGCTCGGGCATGTTGAAGCGCACGAACGCCTCTTCGCACAGCATGCGCGCCACAGCGCCTGGATCTTCCTCCATGAAACCGGCCGACCAGTCCGGCGAGGCCTGGATCACCACCGCCTCAGCCGAGTCGCGACCGGGCCGGCTCGCCATGCGCGCCATCCAGCGTATCCCCCCGCCATAGATCTGGGCGCCGTCGAATCCGGGGTCGAACGGCGTCTCAAGAAGCGCCATGACCGTCCAGCACGGCGTGATCTCCACCTGGTGGGCCGCGGTGATGATGTCGGGGAAATCGCCCTGGGACCGGGCGAGGCAATCGATGAGCTGCTCAGGCGGCAAGGTCAGGGCGATGCGCTCGAACGGTCCTTCGCGCGACCCATCCTCGAAAACGACGGTCCAGGCGCCGGCGCCGCCGGCGAGTTTCAGGACGCGCCGCGAAAACTGCGGCTCGAACCCGGCGAGCCCGGCGCGCACCAGCGCGTTCATCCCCGGCGCGCCGACATAGCGGGCCTTTTTGCGCATGGGTTCGACATTGGCGTAGCGGTCCACCGACACCAGCCGGCCGGTCCACAGCGCCGCCGCGCCCTCGCGTGCGGCCTGGCGCAAAAAGCGCTCGAAGCTCTCGCTCTGTGCGGTGACGAACTGGGCGCCGTGGTCGACGCGCACCTCGCCGAGCGGGGTTTCCGCCCGGCGCGTGGAAAGCCGGCCGCCCGGGCCGCGGCCCTTGTCGAACAGCACCGGCTCCACCCCGGCCGCCTTCAGCGCGCGCGCCGCGGCCGCGCCGGCCAGTCCTGCTCCGATCACCGCTGCCCGCATCACCGGTCCCCTGTTCGTCCGCCGCCGCCGCGCTAAGTTTCGCGATATGGCCCGCGAAACGCAAAAGACGACTGAAGCGATACAGCTAACCGCTGGTGAACAAAGGCCCGCCGTGTATTTCGACGGGGGGTGTCCGCTGTGCCGGGCCGAGATCGGTCTGTATCGCCGCCAGGGCGCCGAGGCTGAATTCGTCGACATCTCGAAAGGCGAGGGCGCGCCGCCGGAAGTCGGCTGCGATACGGCGCTGAAGCGCTTCCATGTGCGCCGCGCCGACGGGCGGCTTCTGTCCGGCGCAGCCGCCTTCGCCGAGCTGTGGAAGGCGACGCCCGGCTGGCGATGGCTCGGCCGCATCGGCGGCCTGCCGCCCTTCGTCTGGATCGGGGAGGGGCTTTATCGGCTTTTTCTTCTGGTCCGCCCGGCGATCCAGAACCTGGCGCGCGCCCGGGCGAGCTGATGGCGAAGAACGTCAATCGCGGGCGCGGCGTCGCCAAGGCCGGTCTTCCCGAGAAAACCTGCGTCGCCTGCGGCCGGCCGTTCACCTGGCGCAGGAAGTGGGCGCGCGACTGGGCGCAGGTGAAATACTGCTCCCGGCGCTGCGCCGGATCGGGCCCGCGAGCCTGAGTTTAGTTTCAAATTCGACATGTTCAGGACAGCGCGCGGCAAGGTGCGCGGCGCCACTCTCTCCCTCGCGGTTCGCTTAAAGGCGCGGCGACAAGATCGCGTCAGGGCGGGCCGCTTGGTCGAAACAAGAGAGGTCCCCGCCATGCAACGCTTCAATGGTCTTCTTCCCGCTCTCGCCGCCGCCGCCATGCTCGGCGCGGCCGGCTCCGCCGTCGCCGACGAGCCCGTGTCCATGTCCGTAGACTACGACGTCAAGGAGCTCACCACCGAGACCGGCCGCGAGGCCGTGCGCGCCCGCATCGCCCGCGCCGCCGACGATGTTTGCCGCATTCACGGCGTGTCGCGCGCCGCCGAGCACAGCATGAGACAGCAGTGCAAAGCCACGGCGATCGCTGACGCCGAAGCCGCGCTCGAACTGCGCATCGCGCAGCTCGAGCGCGAACGGCGCATTCGCACCGCCGAGGCGCGCCACTGATCCCACCGGTTCGCCGTCTTCGATCGTTCCCCGAATGACGGCCCGGCGGACCCTCGCGTCCGCCGGTCGCCTGAGCCCCGCCGCCCGCCCCCCGGGCCGCGGGGCTCTTTTTTCAATGCGGCGCCGGAGGGCTCGCACAGCTGGCGGCGGCGCCTTATCTTCAGGTCATGAGCGCTGCGACTCACACGCCCGAAGCCCTGGCCGCCGCCGAACGCTATTGCGCCCGGCGCAAGCTTTCGCTCACCCCGGTGCGCCGGCGGGTTCTGGAGTTGTTGATCGAGGCGGGCGGGCCGATGAAGGCTTACGATCTGCTCGCCGCCTTGAAGCCCGGCGGCGCGGCCCAGCCGCCCACGGTCTATCGCGCGCTGGACTTTCTCACCAGCGCCGGGCTGGCCCACAAGGTGGAGGCGCTGAACGCCTACACCGCCTGCCTCCATGGCGAGGACGACGGCGCGGCGCAGTTCTTCATCTGCGAAGGATGCGGCGCGGTGGAGGAACGCCATTCCCACGCCGAACCGAAGAACGCACCCGCCGGCTTCGCGGTCAAGCGCTCCGTAGTCGAGCATTACGGCCGCTGCGCGGCGTGTGCGGATTGATCTTACCCCTGACAAGCCGGGGCGAACGGGCCTAGTCTCACGCCCGGCCAAGCTTTGCGGGGGGTCTTCATGGAATTGCTCTGGCGCGGCGCCGCGAACACCTGGGAGTGCGACGAACTCGGGCACATGAACGTGCGCTTCTATCTCGCCAAGGCGAGCGAGGCGATCGGCGTGCTCTCCCAGCTGATCGGCATGCGCGGCGCGTTTCAGCGCAAGGCCACAGCCACGCTCGCCGCCCGCGAGATGACCGTGCGCTTCCTGGCGGAGGCGCGCCCCGGCGCGCCGCTGGCGATCCGTGGCGGGGTGATCGACCATGACGAGACCGGGCTCACCGCGGCGCTGATCCTCGACCATTGCGCGCTGGGCAAGCCGGCGGCCGCGTTCACCGTCCGCCTCGAGCACGTCGACCCGCTGACCGGCAAGGTGTTTCCCTTCGCCGCGCGCACCCGGACAGCGCTGGATGCGCTGCGCGTCGAGCGGCCGGGTGACTGCGAGGCGCGCTCGCTGTCGGCCGGTCCGCCCGCCGATATCTCGTTGCGCCGCGCCGACGCGCTGGGGCTCGAAACGCTGGCGCGCGGGATGATCAATCCGGGCGAGACCGACGTCTTCGGCCGCATGCGCCTGGAGTTCTGTTTCGGCAAGATCTCCAACAGCGTCATCCATCTTCAAAGCGGCTTTCCCGAGCAGTGGGAGGCTTATCGCTCCGGCGCGGCGCTGACGGCGGCCAGCGCGGTGCTGGAGGCGCGCCTGATCTTCCGCCGCTTCCCGCCGACCGGCGCGGGCTATGTCATCCGGTCCGGCGTTTCGTATGTGAATGAAAAAGTGCGCACGATCACCCACTGGGTCTGCGATCCGGCGACCGGCGCCGGGCTGTGGTCCATGGAGGCGGTGGCCTGCCTGATGGATCTGGAGACCCGCAAGCTCGCCCGCATCGACGCCGAGACTCTGGCGGTGATGCGCAGCCATCTGGTCGAGGGGTTGGCGCCGTAAGGCGACGCCTCAGTTCGCTTTTTTCGGCGGCGTCGGCGCGAACGCGTCGGGCAGCGGCGCGCACAGCACGCCGTCGGCTTTCAGCGCCTCGCGTTCGGCCGGCGTGGTTTCGCCGTAGATCAGGCGTTCGGGCTTCTCGCCCTCGTGGATCGCGCGTGCTTCGGACGCGAAGTTTTCACCCACATAGGCGTAGTTCGACCGGATATGGGCCTGGACCTTGCGCGCCAGGGTCTGGAAGTCCGGCGCCGCGTCGCCGCCGCCCATGGTGGGCTGGCGAGCCTCCTTGCGTCGGCCGGTCGCGACGGCGGGGGCCATGATCTGCTTTCGCACCTGGATCGAGCCGCAATGGGGGCACTCCACCAGCCCGGCCTCGGCCTGGCGGTCATAGTCGGCGGAGGAGGAGAACCAGGCTTCGAAGCCGTGCGCCTCGTCGCACACCAGGGCGTAGCGGATCATGGCCCGGTGATCTCCTGATCCCCTGACAGGGCGGGAATGCGCGCACGGGCCTCGGCGGCGTCGCGCGGGTCGATCTCGGCGTAGAGAAGGCCGGGCTCGTCGTCCTCCTTCTCCGCGATCACCTCGCCCCAGGGGCCAATCACCAGGGAATGACCATAGGTCTTGCGTCCGTCCTCATGCTTGCCGCCCTGGGCGGGCGCGATGACGAAGCTGCCGGTCTCGATCGCGCGCGCCCGCAGCAGCACCTCCCAATGGGCGCGGCCGGTGGGCTTGGTGAAGGCGCTCGGCACGGTGAGGATCGACGCGCCGGCCTGGGCGAGCCGGCGATAGAGATAGGCGAAACGCACGTCGTAGCAGATCGACAGGCCCAGCTTCGTTCCGGCCGCGTCCACGGTCACGGCGCGGCTCCCCGGCGCGTAATTGGCGCTTTCCTGATAATGCTCGCCCGCGCCGATCTTCACATCGAACATGTGGACCTTGTCATAGGTCGCCAGCAGCGCCCCGTCCGGCCCGAACACGTGCTGACGGTTCACCGCACGCCCGTCCGGGCCTTGCAGGGCCAGAGATCCGATCACCAGCGTCGCGCCCAGCGCTTCAGCCAGATCGGAGAAGCGCACGATGGCGGGTTCCTCCTGCGGCGGGCGGAGCGCGGCGAACAGCGCCTCGCGCTCGCGCTGCATGAGATGGGTGGTTTCCGGCGTCGCGATCAGGCGCGCGCCGTTCGCCGCCGCCTCGCGGATCATCGCTTCGGCGTCGTCGATATTGCGCGCCGGGTCGACGCCCGAGCGCATCTGGCACAGGGCGAGCTTCAGGGCGCTCATGCGGCGTTCGACAACATCGGGTCGAGCTTGCCGGCGCGCTCGAGCGCCAGCATCTCGTCGCAGCCGCCGATATGGGTGTCGCCGATGAAGATCTGCGGGAAGGTGCGCGCCCCGTTGGCGCGCTGGATCATCTCCTGCTTTTTCGCCGCATCGAAGCCGGCGTCGATCTCCTCGAAATCAACGCCCTTCTCCTTCAACAGCGACACCGCCCTGACGCAATAGGGGCACATGGGGCGTGTGTAGAGGGTGACGGCGGCCATGCGGCGCCTCCTTTGTCGCGAACGTCCAGATCGGCGCATGACGCTGCGCCTGATTCGTCACCGATTATTTAAGCAGCGAAACCGGTTTCACAACGCGCGCCAGCGTGAGGGCGTTCACGTTCGCGGCGCCGGCGCGCTTCAGAGCCCGCACGCACGCCGCCAGGGTCGCGCCGGTGGTGTGCACGTCGTCGATCACCACCACGCGCGCGCCGGCGATCCGGTCCTTCGCCGCGGGCCGCACCTTGAAGGCGCCGGCGACATTGCGCGTGCGTCCGCCGGCGCTGAGCCCGCCCTGGGTGCCGGTCCGCCGCGTGCGCGCCAGCGCATGGGCGTCCACCGCCACGCCGCATTCGCGCGAAACCGCGCGGGCCAGGAGCAGGGACTGGTTGAAGCGCCGGCGGCGCAGGCGCGAGGCGTGCAGCGGCACGGGGATCAGAAGTTCGGCGCCGGCGAGCGCGTCGCCGCCCGCCCGCGCCATCCAGCGCCCGAAGGCGGCGAGCATGTCGGTGCGTCCGGCGTGCTTCAGCGTCAACGGCAGGACGCGGCTCGCCTCGTCATACACCAAGGCCGCGCGCGCCATGTCCCAGACCGGGGGCTTGGCCGAGCAGGGCGCGCAGGCCATGCCGTCATAGGCGGGATAGTCGAACGGAACGCCGCACCTGGCGCACCAGGGCCGCTCGATGAAGTGCAGGCGGGCGAAGTCCGCGCCGCTCAGCGCGCCCGGCCGGTCCACCGGCGTCCCCGACAAGGGCGAGACCGGAGGCCAGACCAGATCGGCGACCGCGCCGAGCGCAGCGCGCGCTTTGCTTTGCACCGCGGACCGGCCATATCGGAGCCATGGCGTTGAATCTGATTTCCACAAAGCCCGCTCCTCCGCCCGAGCAAGGACCGCCGCGCCTGTTCGACCGGGCGCTGCTCCGGCGGCGCAAGGATCGCGCGGCGGGGGAATTTGCGCAATACGACTTTCTCCACGCGCGAGCTGCGGATGATCTGCTGGACCGGGTGGAATCGATCAATCGCGATTTCGACACCTGCCTGGTGATCGGCGGCGGCGGCGCGGTGGGCCGCGCTCTGGCCGCGCGTCCGGCGGCGTCGGCGAAGATCAGGACGGTGATCGAAGCCGACCTGTCGCCCGCCCTGGCCGCCCGGTCCGATCATTCCGGTCTGGTGATGGACGAGGAGGTCCTGCCGATCGCGGAGCGCAGCGTCGATCTGGTCCTGTCCTGCCTGTCGCTGCATTGGGCGAACGACGTGGTCGGCGCGCTCATCCAGCTGAACTACGCCCTGAAGCCGGACGGATTTTTCGCCGGCGCCCTGCTGGGCGGGGCGACGCTCACCGAGCTGCGCCAGGCGATGAAGTCCGCCGAGACGGCGCTGGGCGGCGAGCCGCAGGCGCGCGTATCGCCCTTCGCCGACGCCATCGACATGGCCGGGCTGTTGTCGCGGGCGGGGTTCGCCATGCCGGTGTCGGACGTCGACCGGATCACCGCGCGCTACGGCAATTCATTCGTGCTGATGCGCGATCTGCGCAAGATGGGAGAGACCAGCGTGCTCGCCGACCGGCCGCGCTCGCCGGCCACCAAGCGGTTTTTCGTGAAGACCGCCGAGGCCTATTCCCACGCCTTCGCCGAAGCGGACGGCAAGGTCCCGGCGACCTTCGAGATCATCCATTTCGCCGGCTGGGCGCCGCATCCCGATCAGCCCCGGCCGAAACGGCCGGGCTCGGCGCAAGCCCGGCTCGCCGACGCGCTGGGCGTCGCCGAGCTCGGGGCAGGCGAGCGGGCCGGTTGAAGTCGCCTAGTAGCGGGTCGGACGCAGGCGCGCCTCGATCCAGGCCAGAGAATTGGTCACGCCCATCAGCGAGAACGTCGCAAGCCGGTCCACGCCCTGCATGTCCACATACTGGACCGTGAGCCGGGCGCCGCGGCGCATGTCGCGGATCAGCGCCTCGGTGGCGCGAGCTTCCGACAGCACGAACACGCCTTCACCATCGGCGGTGTAGCCGGAATAGGGGCGGAACACGACCGGGCTGCGCCCGTCGACCCGCACCGCGATGGCGCGCGAGGCGTCCACCGGCCACTGATTGGAGGTGAAGATGATGTTGTATCCCTCGCCGGTCGGCTTGGTCACCACGTCGAGCCGGTGATCGGGACGCTCCTCCGGACCGTTCGCGGTGAAGGCGCCGCAAAGTCCGGCGCGCCGGCACTGGGCCGTCCAGTCGCGATAGGTCTCCGTCTCGACCGCGCAGAACCGGCCGACGCACGGCTCGCCCGGACCGGTGGGGCCGGAGGTCGGATCGATCTGGGTGGCGAGCTCGGTCAGGCGCGCGGTCTGCTGGCGCAGGAGCGAGACCCGGCAGCTGGTCGCCTGCAGGGCGCTGGCCGAATAGCTCTCGCCGAGCATGGCGCCCTCGAAATCGCACTGGAAGTCGATATAGGACCGCCAGGTCTCGCGCGCGAAGCGCAGCGCCTCGCGCTCTTCGGCCTGGACGAACTGGTCCTGGCGATTGCGCACCATGTCGTCAAGCACTTCGATCGAGACTTCATAGGCGCTTTCTGCCTCCAAGAGCAGACGCGACAGACAGGCGCGCAGCTCCAGATTGCCCTGGGTGCCGGTCTGGCATTCCTCCAGCGGCGTCTCGTTATAATACCCGGTCCAGCGCGAGTTGAACGGATCCCATTGCGAATTGTCGGCGACGGCCGGCGCCGCCGCGAACACGGCGGCGACGGCGGTGATGCGCACGGCGGCGGTCCAAGACATGATGCGTCCCTCTTGTAATCCCTTGCACGGGACGCGCGCGCCCTCTCCCCCGGCGCGTGGAATCGTCCCCTTCCGCGTTAACCTTAGCCCAGGAAAAGCGGAGAAAGTAGGGCCTCGTTAAGAATTTGGGAAAATTCCGTACCCAGTGCGCCCTTTTCCACGCAAACCGGCGCGAAAGCCGAGCCCGGCGGGGAACGCGGGGCGGGGGGGCGGGGTTGTCTTTGCAAGCGTCGGGGCTAGCTCGCCTCGAAGGCAGACAAGGAGGACACCCATGACTGTCCGCGTCCGCAAGACCGAAGCCCGCCAGGGCGAGCGCCGGTTCGATCAGGAGAAGGTCTTGACCCTCTCCCTGGTGATCGGGGCGTTGTCCCTCGGCCTGGTGACCGCGGCCTGGATCCTGATCCGCCCGTTCGGCGGCTGACGGCCGCACCCCGATACAGCTGTATTTGTTCCTGAACGCCTAAGGAGGCGACTGATGAGCGACGCGCTCAACCAAGATCTTCGCGCCGAGGAAACACCGCATATCTCCGTGGCCGATCCGGAATCCCGCCGACGGCTGGCCGCGCGCATGGCCGCGGCCACGGCCGACACCTACATCCTGCTGGCCAAGACCCAGGGCTATCACTGGAACGTGGCCGGCCCGCTCTTCGTCTCGATCCATGAGCTGACCGAAGAGCAGTATCAGGACCTGTTCGAAGCGGCCGACGATCTGGCCGAACGCATCCGCGCCCTCGGCGAGCCTTCGCCGGGCTCCTATCGCCGCTTCGCCGAGCTGTCGGCCGTGGAGGAGGATGACGGATCGCCGAAGAGCGCCAAGCAGATGGTCGAGGCGCTGGCCCATGACAACGAACTCGTCGCCCGGCGCATGAAGGCCGCCAGCGACGTCGCCGAGGAGCTCGGCGACAAGGTCAGCGAGGACATGCTCATCGAGCGCATGCAGGTGCACGAACAGAACGCCTGGATGCTGCGCGCCATCATGGCCGACACCGGCGCGCAATAGCGCGCGTCGGCCAGGCCGCGACATCAAGACCCCGGCGCCGCGGCGCCGGGGTTCTTCGTTTCAGGACAGCGCCTTGGCGATGATCGCCTCCACCGCTTCGGGCGAGAGAAGGTCGGCCTTGTCCACCGGCCCGATCAGGGCGAGGCCCTCCGGCGCGACCGGCGGGGTTTCGTCGCTGAACGCGGTGATCAGCACGACCGGCCCGCGCCAGCCGGCGGCGGCGGGGGCGGCGACCCCGCCGGCGAAATCGTCCTGGGGCGGTAGGCGCCGGTCCAGCAGGACCAGATCCGGCCGCGCGTCGAGCCGGGCGAAGGCGGCGATGCTCGGCGCATGGATCAGCGAATGGCCGCCCGACCCGTGCTCGAGCATGCCTTCCAGAATCATCGCCTCGGTGGCGTCGTCGTCGATCAGGGCGATCAGCGCCATCAGCCGGCCTTCCGCTTGGCGCGCGCGGCCGCGGCCAGGGTCCGCCTCAGCGCATCGGCGTCGAGCGGCTTGACGAAGAATCCGTCCGCGCCGAGCGCCAGCGTCTTGGCGCGCGCTTCCGGCGTGGCGTCGGCCGACAGGATATGAACCGGCACGTCGGCGCGGCCGGCCTCGCCGCGGCGGATGCGGGCGAGCGTCTCCGCTCCGTCCATGCCGGGCATGTGCAGGTCGAGCAGCACCAGGTCGATGCCGTGCGATTTCAGCGTCGCCAGAGCCGCGCCGCCGCAGTCGGCGGTCTCGCAGGCATGGCCGGCCTGGCTGACCAGCTCGGCGGTGACGGTGCGGTTGACCGGATGATCCTCGACCACCAGGACGCGCAATCGCCCGCCCGGTGCGGCGTCGTTCTCGGCGACGGGCGCCGCCTCGCGGCGGCGGGCGGCTGGAGCCGGAAGCTCGATCCAGAAACAGGCGCCTGCGCCCGGCTTCGAGCGCACGCCGGCGACGCCGCCCGCCAGCTGGGCGAGTTCGCGCACGATCGCCAGGCCCAGCCCCGTGCCCTCGTGGGCGCGGCTCTGGGACATGTCGGCCTGGGTGAACCGTTCGAACACCGCCTCGTGCATGGCTTCGGGGATGCCCGGTCCGTCATCGTCCACCTCGATGCGCAAAAGGCTGCGCGCGGGCTGGGAGGCGCGGACCCGCACGCCGCCCTGTTCGGTGAACTTGACTGCGTTGCCGATCAGATTGGCGGCCATCTGCGCTGTGCGGCGCGGATCGATCAGCACCGGTTCGGTCAGCGCCCCGCTCACGGTCAGGCTCAGCTCCACGCCCTTCTGGGCCGCTAGTGTCATCGAAGGCGCGGCGGCCTTGTCCAGCACGTCGGCGATCAGGGACGGTTCCGGTTTCAGCTCCAGGCGTCCCGCTTCGATGCGGGAGATGTCGAGCACGTCCTCGATCACGTCGGCGAGCGAGCGGCCGGACGCCTTGATCGTCTCCACATAGCGGCGCTGACGGGAATCCAGGTCCGTGCGTTCGAGAAGCTGGACCACGCCGAGCACGCCGTTCAGCGGCGTGCGGATCTCATGGCTCATCGTGGCCAGGAATTGCGACTTCGCTTCGCTGGCCTGGCGCGCCGCGTCGGCGCTCTTGCGCAGCAATTCTTCAGTCAGTTTGACCCCGCTGAGGTCCTGAACGATACCGATCATGCGGCGAACGCCGCCCTCGGCGTCACGCTCGGCCACGCCCACATCGGCGCGCACCCAGACCGAAACGCCGTCCCGTCGCACGATCCGGTGCTCGTTGCCCACGCTCGTCGCCTCGCTGGTGTGGAGCCGCGCAAGATCGGCCTTGACCCGCTTCAGGTCGTCCGGGTGGGTGAAGGCCATGATCTGGTCCTGGGTGAGGGCGCGACCGGCGAGCTCGGGCGCACCGAGCAGCGCGGCGAGCGTCGCGTCGCAGGTCACGCGCCCGGTATCGGCCTCATAGTCCCAGACACCCAGATGCGCCGCCTGCAAGGCGAGCTCGGCGCGCCGGCCGGACAGGCGCGCCTTGGCCTCGGCCTCCAGCTCGTCGGTGATGTCGATGATGGAGCCGCAAAGGCGGATCGCGCGCCCGTCCTCGTCGAAGAGCACGGCGCCTCGCGAGCGCACATGCCGGTAGTCGCCGTCGGCGCGGCGCAGCCTCAGCACGTTGTCCAGGGGCTCGCCGGATTCAATCGCCTCGCGCGCCTTCCGTCTCGCCTGCTCCATGTCGTCTGGATGGGTGCGCGCCAGGAAGTCTTTAACCGGTTCGGTGCGCGACTCGGCGCCGAGGCCCAGAATTTCGCCCAGGCGCGCGGTCCAGAAAATCTCGCCGGTGATCAGGTTCTGATCCCAGATCGCCGCGTGAGAGCCCGAGATCGCGATGTCGTAGCGGAGTTTGGCTTCGGCGAGATCGTTCTCCACCTGGCGCCGCGCGGTGTGGTCGATGACCACGCCGGACAGGTGCAAGGGCGCCCCCGCCTCGTCGCGCCGGGTGACGAGCGCCACCGTTTCGGTCCAGGCGATGGAGCCGTCGGGCCGGACGATGCGGTGTTCGGACTGGAACCGGTCGGCCCGCCCTTCAACCACGGCGCGCCTCCGCGCCGCCACCGCCTCCTTGTCGTCGGGGTGGACGATCGACTCGGCCTGCTGGAGGCTCAGCGCGGCGCGCTCGGGCTCGCCGATCAGCCGGCCGAGGCTTTCATCGCCGCGCATTTCGCCTGCGATCAGGTCGATTTCGATCGGGCCGATGCCGGCATGGCGCGCCGCGAGCCCGATCTTCATGATCGCGTCGTCGGCGGCGATCTGGGCCTCGCGTTCGGCGGTGACGTCCAGAACCGATCCGCTGAGCCGCTCGATCGAGCCATCCAGGCCTAGCCGCCCCGCGCCCCGTCCACGCACCGTGATCCATCGCCCGGTCCGGTGGCGCATGCGAAATTCCAGGTCGAACGGCTCGCCCGTGGCCGCAAATTCCGCCTGAGCGTCGTGGATGCGCGCCAGATCGTCTGGGTGAACCCGGCTTGTGAACGCGTCGAACCGTTCCGAAAAACCCTCGCGGTCCAGCCCCAGCAAGGCGAACATCTGGTCCGACCAGTACAGCCGGTCCTCGGCGGCGTCCCAGTCCCACACCGCGATCAGCGAGCCTGCGACCGCAAGATCGTAGCGCTCCTTGGCTTCGGCGAGTTCGAGCTCGGCCTGTTTGGCCGCGGTACGGTCCACGAGGACGCCCAGGACGACGGCGGCGCCGTCGACGGTTTCCAGGCGACCCGCGTGACCTTTCACCCAGAGCACTTCGCCGGTGCGCGTCAGGACGCGGTGCTCCATGCCGAAGACCTCGCCTTTTCGCACGCGAGCGAGACGGGCCAGCACGTCGGCGCGGTCGTCGGGATGCACCATCGCCTCGACCTCCTGCGCCGGGACCGGAAGTCCGGCGAGTTCGGGCCGGCCCACCATCGCGCTGAACCGGTCGTTCAGATAGATGACGCCATTTTCCGGCTCCCAGCGCATGGCCGCGAGGCCGGCGGCGGAGACCATGAGATTGTGGGTTTCGTAGGCGTCCTTCGCCCGGCCTTCGAGCGTCACTTCCCGGCTGATGTCGATCTGGACCCCGATCAGGCGCGCCGGCGCGCCGGAGCGGTCTCGCACCAGCTGGCCCGTGGAGCGGATGGTCGCATAGCCTCCGCAGGTGCGCTCCAGCCGGAACACGTGCCGATAAGGCGCACCGCGTTCCAGCGTCGCGTCAATGGCCTGCGTCACGCGTTCGCGATCTTCGGGATGGACCCGGTTGAGGAAAAAATTGAAGTCCGGCGTGAAGGCCGGCGGCACGCCGAGCATCACCTTCAAGGACGGGCTCCACCAGACCTCGCCGGCCTCGATATCCCAGTCCCAGACCGCGGCGTCGCTGCCCAGGAGCGCCAGCTCCGCGCGTTCGCTCTGCCGGTCGCGTTCGGCTTTCGCGCGTTCCGCGACCACCATGGCCGCAAGCGCGGTGGTCAGCGGGGCGAGATCCTCGATCAGCTTTTCATCAAAGCCGCCTTCGCGGTTGGCGAGGCCGGCGAGGCCGATCATCTCCCCGCCGTAATTGAGCGGCAGCCCGAGAAAGGCATGGAGCGGCGGATGGCCGGGGGGCAGGCCGCCGGCGCGCGGATCGTTCGGCGCGTCGTTGGCGATCAGGGCTTCGCCGGTTCTCATCGGGGCGCCGAACAACGTCTCCAGATTGCGGAACGCCAGACCGGACCTGCGCGCCAGCGCCGCAATCTCGCGCGAGGCGGCATCCCAGGCGATGTCGGTGATCGCCAGCGTCTGCAGATAGGGGGTTCCATCGCCGTCCGTCAGCGCCTCGCCGATGAAGCCGTATTGCGAGCCGGTGGCGTCCAGCAGCACCTCCAGCGCGCGCTCGAACGCCGCGCGCGCGTCGGATTCGCCGGCGATCACGGCCGATTGCAGGCTCGTGATCGCCTCGAGAATCCGCCCCCGATCGATCCCGCCGGTATCGTGTCCGTCCATCCCGCCCGCCTGTATCCGTACGTGAGGACCAGTCTGGCGCGAGTCGGCCCGTGGGTCATGGATCAACCTGTGCGGCGGCGTTCCGCGGCGCTTGCCGCGGACGCCTTTCGCCGCGCGGAAAGGCGCGCTATATCCGGCTCGAACCAGGTCACGCCTCGGCGGCTCGCCCGCCCGTCAACAAGGAGATCCCCATGGCCGCCATCGTCGCTCTCGGGCTCGCGTTCGGAATTTTCGCCCTGCTCAATCTGATCGACAACAAGCGCCTCGACTAAGCGTCACCGCCTGACCCCCGAACGCGACCGAAAAGGCCGGCCATGCCCGAAACGCTGTTGATGCTGATTCTCGTGCTGGCCGGGGTCGCGGTTCTGTTGACCGGCGGCGAGTTTCTCGTGCGCGGCGCCACGGCGCTGGCGCGCGCGCTCGGCATCCCGGCGCTCATCGTGGGCCTGACCATCGTCGCGTTCGGCACCAGCGCGCCGGAGATGGTGGTCAGCGCGGCGGCCGCCATACGCGAAGCCCCGGGCCTGGCGATCGGCAACATCGTCGGCTCGAACATCGCCAACATCCTCCTGGTGCTCGGCCTGCCGGCCGTCCTGGCGCCCATGGCCACCCAGGCGCCCGGTGTGAAGCGCAACGCGGCCATCGCGCTGGTGCTGACCGCGCTGTTCATCTTCATGGGCTTCGACGGCGCGCTGACCCTGACCGAGGGCTGGATCCTCGCCGGGCTGATCGTCGCCTACGTGGTCTATCTCGCCATCGCCGCGCGCAGCGCCAAGGACGACCCGGTGATCGCCGAGCTGACCGATATCGACCATATGGAGGGCCTGCCCAAGAGCGGTCTGGCGATCGCCGGTTATACGCTGCTGGGGCTGGTCCTGCTGCCCGTGGGCGCGGAGCTGATCGTTCGCGGCGGGGTGGGAATCGCCGAGCTTCTGGGCGTGCCCGAAGCGATCATCGGCCTGACCATTCTGGCGCTGGGCACCTCGCTTCCCGAACTCGCCACCGCCATGGTCGCCGCGCTCAGAAAACAGGCGGAGATGGCGATCGGCAACGTGATCGGGTCGAACATCTTCAATATCTGCGCGGTGGGCGGGATCACCGGGATCGCGGCGACCGCCGCCACCGGCCAGCCCGCGCCGGTGGACCCGGAATTCATCCGGCTGGATTTCTGGGTGATGGCCGGCGCCATGATCGCCGCGAGCGCGCTGGTGTTCGCCAGGAAGCCGATCGGCCGGCTGGTGGGCGGCGCGTTCTTCCTCACCTATTGCGCCTATATCGCGTTCCTGACCTGGACGGCGCTGGCCTAGGGCCGATCAGGCGGGCCCGGCGGCCTGCGAGATCGTCATGATCTTCTGCCAGACCTTGCTCGCCATGCTGGTGGTCATGCGCTCCACATCGCCGGCCGCCGACACCACCGCCGGATCGTCGGACGCCTCCGCGTAAAGCCCGGCCAGCTTGCCGGTCAGCGACAGCATTTCGGTGCAATAGTCGAGATACCGGGTCAGTTCGAACTCGCTCATGTCGCGCACCGGCGAGGACGCGGTCGCAGGGCCGCGCCTCAGGATCGAGGCGGGGTCCTTGGTGAGCTGATGCATGTCGATGACATGGGCGATGGAGCGCAGCCGGTGCAGCTCGTCCAGCGCGCGCGAGCGCTTCGAGCGCTGCTCGCTGGTCACGATGAACAGCACCGCCGCGCCCACCAGGATCGCGATGTTCAAGAGCGCCTCGATCCCTTCCACCGTGGTGAAGCCCGCATCGGAGGCCGGCAGGGCCGCGGGGGCGCCGAAGCGCTGGAACAGCCAGAGCGCGGCTCCGGCGAGCAGCGCCAGGCCGAGGCCCATCCAGAGCCGTTGAAAAAGGTAGGGTCTTGAGATCGACCGGGACCGGCGCTTCGCCCGTTTGGAGAACTCCAGAAGCGTCAGGCAGACGCCGTGCAGGCCGGACCCCGGGAAGCGTTCATGGATGCGCCGCCCAAGCCGGTCGATCGTCGCCGTAATGAGATCGGAATTGATCTGGTCGTAGCGCATGGGCGAAGGCTAGCGCCATCCTGCAACGGTCGTGCGACAGATCTTGTCGGTCAGCCCATCGCCTCGGCGATCAGATCGCCGCTCGCCTCCTCCAGAAGCGCGTCGCCGGCTTCGCCGTGGACCGCCTCGCGGCCGATCTCCAGCATCACCGGCACGGCCAGCGGCGAGACGCGCTCCAGCGCCACATGATCGACGCGCCCGGCGACGCGCGCCAGCGCGTCGGCGAGCCGGCGCACGTCCAGAAGCCCCTTGGCCGCGTCCTGCCAGGCGGCCTGAAGCAGGATGTGGTCCGGCTCGTGGTCGCGCAGCACGTTGTAGATGAGGTCGGCGGAGAAAGTGACCTGACGCCCGGTCTTCTCCTGCCCGGGCAGGCGGCGCTCGATCAGCCCGGAGATCACGGCGCAGGTGCGGAAGGTGCGCTTCATCAGATCGCTTTCGGCGAGCCAGGCGTCGAGATCGTCCCCCATCATGTCTTCGGAGAACAGCGCGGCCATGTCGGCTGCGCCCATATCCTTCAGCCCCCAGACCGACAGGGCGTACTCGTTCGCCACGAAGCCCAGCGGACGCAGCCGGGCGCGCTCGAGCCGGCGCGTCAAAAGCATGCCGAGGGTCTGGTGGGCGAGGCGTCCCTCGAACGGGTAGCAGACCAGATAGTGCTTGCCGCCGCGCGGGAAGGTCTCCACCAGGAGCCGGTTCGGGGCGGGCAGTTGCGATTTGCGCCGCTGAACCTCCAGCCATTCGCGCACCTGGCCGGGCAGGCTCGCCCAGCTTGACGGGTCGTGCACCATGGCGCGCACGCGCGCGGCGAGATAGGTGCTCAAGGGAAACTTGCCGCCGTTATAGCTCGGCACTTTCGGGTTCTCGGCGGCCGAGCGGCTGACCAGGCAGTCGGTCTCCTGCACCCCTTCAAAGCGTAGCATCTGACCGGCGAACATGAAGGTGTCGCCGGGGGTGAGCTGATCGGCGAACCATTCCTCCACCTGACCGAGCTTGGGGCCGGCGGCGCGGAGCTGCTTCTTTTGTCCACCCCCGCTTGCGGGGCGTTCGAGCGGCGGCGCTTTTCCTCCCCCGTCTACGGGGGAGGTGGCTCGGGCGGAACCCGAGACGGAGGGGGGAGCCAGGCCGCGCGACAACGCGGCGAGGGAATAGTCCGGCCTCAAAGGCCGCTTCCCCCCTCCGTCCGCTTCGCGGACACCTCCCCCGTAAACGGGGGAGGACATCGGTTCTGCGCGTGGCCCAGCCCCGCCGCGCGTGCGGCGCCAGCCCGGCATGGGACTTTCCACGACAACGCCCACCTTC
>JBNPED010000021.1:0-51581 GCA_051117435.1 Oceanicaulis sp.
CAGCCCGCACTGTTCCCGATCTCCATGACGCCGTCGCCCAGGCCCTCGACGCCATCACCCCCGCAGAATGCGCCAACTACTTCACTGCCTGCGGATATGAGCCGGAATAAGACGAAAACGCTCTAGCGGCGGAATCGTGCTGGACCATATCCTCATCGGCGAAGCCCTCGCCGTACGCCGAGCCGTGGTCGGCCCGGATCTGGGCTCCGATCACCGGCCGGTGTTGGCGGAAACGGTTTTCGCGCGCTAAACAAGCTTTGCCGAACTGTACCCGTCTACGATAGGTAGTCGGCAAGACCGAGCTATATCCAATTTTGGAGCTTCCGGATCATTCGGATTTGCGTACAACGGAGACCACGACGTAGAAGCAAACCCGACGCTGTTCAAGATTTGTTTCTGGACATGCACGTCATAAATATATGAATCAAGATCGAAATTTTGATTTTCGCGATATAAAAATTTCGCGACATTCATTTCATTCTTGGCCCTGAAATTCGATGCCCAAAGAAATGAGGGAACAGTAAAAAATAGCAAGCCGCCGGGCCGCAAAACTCTATAGACTTCACTAAAGAAGTCAGGTTTGTTAAACGGATCAATCAACCCTCCAATTACAATATCAATAGAAGAGTCCGAAAATGGAAGACTGATAGCATCACATACAATCTTTTCACTATTCCTATTAAAAATCATCATTTCAAAGTTTTTATCGGTAGATATTAGTTTCGGAAATTTACTATAGATTGGCAATCCCTTGCCGGCAGCCACTTCGACAATTAGTTGGTGCTCAGACGTCGAGACCGCGCAGCTTAAAAACCGATAAGAAATCAGCCCCAACAAGTGACAAGTTGGATGCAGCATTGAGTCATAATACTCGTCAGCGATGTGCTTATAGTTATTCCTCGACATCAATGCCTACATAAATTTTATCGAGCGATCGCGCGAAATCTCCCACAATACGCTTTGTGTTCAAAAAATTATTTTCGTCTGAAAACAATCTGCACACCCGCTCGGAGGTGAGCTTAGCCACATCTACCTCCGTCTTGTCGAAATGAAACACATCTCCGTCCTTGTTGTCGAAGTATAGTATTCCCACCGGCTTCATGCTAACGGGATCTTCAATCAAGAGCGATACCGCCCATCGCGGATTACCGTCATATTTTTTAGCCTCGCCGGGAAGCGCGCCCCAAGTATTAATAAGAGCCGTTTCGGTGTGCTCAATTGCGGGCATGGTTTCTGAGCTGTGCGATCTCCATACCCGCCCTATCAACCCATATCGCACAGATTTCCTCCTCCCGCGCGTCGTCAGGTCACCAATTAAATTGTTTGTCCATGAGAAATACGGTGTCGCTTGGAGCAGTACTTGCGCGAACAACGGGTCTTGAACATGCAAGGCCATCCGCCCGCGAACTTTTACACCCGGCGCAGCACGTCCTAATTCGATACGAAACGCGTTGGCTATCTGACCGATGAGAATGTCGCGAGAGTCTAGCATCTGAAGATAGTTGTTTGTCTCTTCTCGTAAAGAAGAAAGCGCCTGATCAAAATTGTGACTTAACTGCTCATTATTTTCTGGCGTCAGCTGAACTTCGACACCGAACACGGATGCTGTGCGTATTGAACCTAATGCCTTCACCAAGGCCTTTGGCAAACCAGCAAACCAAAGAAGAAATATCGAAACGAGGAGGGCGAACTCGAACGACGCTACCCAGTCGCCCAGCCAAGACAAAAGTTCGATCATGGGATTCTCCCGATACAATCTTTTGTTTAGATTGCGCTTCTCCGGAGATCAATTGTTTGGAGAGCTAGATCCGCCCCGTCAGCGACCCCCAGGTCAACCGCCATTGGCGTGCGCTCAAGGGGCGGTCGGCGGGTTCGCGGTACGGGTCCTTCAGCGCCTTGACCTGCTTGAGATAGCCGCGCGCCAAACCGGCGTATCCCACCGCCGGGAACACCTCGGCGGGCAGGACCGATCGGGTGCGGGCCAGCATCTTGCGCGCCTCCTCGGCCTCGCCGAGCAACCCCTTCATCGCGGCCTTCGCCTCCTCCGGCCTGGCGCCGCGCGCAAGATCGGTCTCGTTCAGGGCCGCGCCCGCGAGTTCGTCGGCGGCGAAGGGCGGCCGGCCCGCCTGGCACAGAGCGGGAAAGGCCCGCGCCAGTCCGGTGAAGCCCCAGAGCCGGGCGGCGGCGTGGATCGCCGCGCCCGCCTCGCCGCCGAGATCGAGATCGGGTTTGCACAGGCGCGCCGCCGCCCGCATCAGCGTCACCGCCGTGCGATCCACATAATCGCGCCGGTCGTGCTTCGTGGGAAACGGACCTTCGCCGAGATCGGCGGCGCGCGCCTCCACCAGGGTCTCCAGGGTCTCCCGGTTCGGCGCGCCCGGCGCCTGGCGCAGCTCGGAGAGCGCCTCGTAGATGTCGTGGCGGCGCACCTTGGGCGGATCGGCGAACAGATCGGCCACCGCCTCGCGCGCCCAGGCGAGCCGCATCTCCCCGATCATCGATTCGCTCACGGAGTCCGGCACCTTCGCGATCTCGTGGTAGAAGGCGTACAGCGCGAACAGCCGGCCGCGGATCTCCGGCGGCGCGAACAGGGCGGCCATGCGCCGGTCTGGATCGGTACGGCTCAGAAGCGCGTCGAAATCGGTCATGGAGGCGCCGGGTTTGCGGTGGACAGGCGGGCGCGGGGAACCATATGAGGGCTGCGAGACATTTCCAGCTTCGGGCGCATCTTTTTTCCGTACCGACATTGAGCCTTTCGCCGGTGCGCTGCGTTTGCTGAAATGCGCCCCGCTCACACCAAGGGAGACCCCTCATGGCCTTTTCGCTTCCCGATCTGCCCTATTCCAAGGACGCCCTCGCCCCGCACATCTCCGCGGAGACCCTCGAGTTTCACCACGGCAAGCACCACAAGGCCTATGTGGACAAGGCCAATGCGGCGCTTGAAGGCTCGGACTATGACGGGTCCGATCTTGAAGCCACGATCAAGAAGTCGTGGGACAAGAAAGACATGGGCATGTTCAACAACGCCGCCCAGATCTGGAACCATACGTTCTACTGGCATTCCATGAGCCCGAACGGCGGCGGCGCGCCGAAAGGCGAGATCGCCGACGCGATCAACCAGTCCTTCGGCTCTTATGAGAAATTCGCCGAGGAGTTCAAGAACGCCGGCGCGACGCAGTTCGGCTCGGGCTGGGCGTGGCTGGTGAAGAACGGCTCCAAGCTGGAAGTGCGCAAGACGCTGAACGCGGAGAACCCCATCACCGACGGCGCCACCCCGCTGATCACCATGGATGTGTGGGAGCACGCCTATTACCTGGATTACCAGAACCGCCGCCCCGACTATATGGGCGCGTTCCTGGAACACCTGATCAACTGGGACTTCGCCAACGAGACCCTCAAGAAGGCGTAGGCGCCCGCCACCGACCGGGCTTGGAGGCCGCGGGGTCGTTCCCGCGGCCTTTTTGCTGCTTGACGCCGAGACGGCGCCGCCATCCGGTGCGTTTCCCGGCCTGGGTGTGGCCTTGCGACCCTTTTGCCTTTGCGGGCTCCAGCCGATAATGCGGTTTATTCCGTCTTCCGGGGGATTCTTT
Source organism: Oceanicaulis sp. (assembly GCA_051117435.1). GTDB lineage: Bacteria > Pseudomonadota > Alphaproteobacteria > Caulobacterales > Maricaulaceae > Oceanicaulis. The sequence continues at coordinate 3,591 of JBNPED010000021.1, forward strand.
GATGGCTTCGTCACCCGCCTTGCGCCGCCGCCTCGCACTGATCGCCGCCTGTGCGGGCGCGGTGTTTCTGTTCGCATGCGAGCCGCCGGAGCCGGACACGCCAGACGCGCCGCCGCCGCCCTCAACGGCCGTGGTCGAGCCCGCCCCGGCCGCAGAGCCGGAGATCGTCGGCTTTACGAGCGCCGGGCTTGAGGCTCTGGACGCGCGTCTGCAGGAGCTCGTTGAGACCGGCGACCGGTCGGGGATCGTGGCGATCCTCGCGCACGACGGCGAAGTGCGCCATGTGGCGGAGGCCGGCTACGCCGACATCGAGGCCGGACGGCCCATGACGGCCGACACGCTGGTGCGCATCGCCTCCATGACCAAGCCGGTGACGGCGGTCGCGGCGATGATCCTCATTGAGGACGGCGTGCTCTCCCTCGACACGCCGGTGAGCGACTACATCCCCGCCTTCGCAAACGCGCGCGTGGCGACCTCCACCTCGGTGGACGAGACCTATGAGATCCCCACCGAGCCGCTGGCGCGTCCGATCACCGTCGAGCACCTGCTCACCCACACCGCCGGCGTCGGTTACATCTTCGATTACCAGACCAATCTCGGCGCGCTCTATATCGGCAACGACATCTACGCCGGCGGCGGAGATACTTTGGCCGAACGCATGGAGACGCTGGCGGGCCTGCCGCTCTACTTCCAGCCGGGCGAGCGCTGGTTCTATTCCTACGCCAGCGACGTGCTCGGCCATGTGGTCGCCGAGGCCTCGGGCATGAGCCTTGAGGCCTTCATGGACGCGCGCATCTTCACGCCGCTGGGAATGGATGACACCAGCTTCTTCCCCGACGAGGCGCGGCGCGCACGCACCGCGACGCTCTACACCCATGACGATCTCAGCGAACTCGCGGCGATCTCCAGCGGCGAGGACGCCGCCCTGGCCGCGCCGTTCGAGGCTGGCGGCGCAGGCCTGTTCTCCACCGCCAACGATTATCTGCGCTTCGCTCAGATGCTGGCGAACGGCGGCGCGCTGGACGGCGCGCGCATCCTGTCCGAAGCAAGCGTGGCGGCCATGACTACGCCCCATGTCGCCGCTGATCGGGCGCCTCAGGGCATGAGCGACATGGACATGGGCTATGGGTACGCGCTCGGCGTGATCTATGACGGGCCGGGCGCCCACCCCCATCGCCGCGTCGGCGATTTCGGCTGGGCGGGCTATTTCGACACCGAGTTCGTGGTCAGCCCGTCGACCGGCATGGTCGCGCTGATCCTCGCCCAGGAGCAGCCCGGCGCCACCACCGCCGAAACCACCGGCGCGCGCGCCGTGTTCGACGAGCTGGCTTACGGGGCGTTGCCGACGGAGAGCTGAGGCGTCAGACGTCCTGCGCTGCAGGCTCAAGGCGTCCGGCCGCCTTCAGGTCTCGGTGCAACGCCCACGGCGCGAGGTCAAAGCCATTGGGCCAGGTCGGCGCACCGGCTTCAAGAAAGACGCGCTGAAAGAAGGACGGGTCGCGCAGCGGCGCGACCATCGCGCCCTCTTGCTCGATCAGGTCTGTAAGATCGGCGACGCCGGCCGAACCGTCGTTGAACTGGAGCGACAGCTTCGCAGGCGTCACAGCCTTGCACTTGAGAACTTTAATCAGCATCGCCCCTACTCCTCGTCCGGGTCCTCGCCTTCCAGGAAGTCCACGTGGAACTGCGCCGCCTCTTCCTCGGAGAACAGATCTTCATCAGCCCCGCCCGGAATCGCGCCGGCGCTGGGGATGGCGAAGTCGGGCGGCAGGCGGTTGGAGAGCAGGCCGGCGGCCTTGAGGTCGGAGACCCCGGGGAGGTCGGAGACGCCGGCCAGGCCGAAATAATCCAGGAAGGCGTCGGTGGTCCCATAGGTCACCGGGCGGCCCGGCGTGCGACGACGGCCCCGCAAGCGGATCCATTTCATCTCCAGAAGCTGGTCGAGTGTGCCCTTCGACACCGCCACGCCCCGGATCTCCTCGATCTCGGCGCGCGTGACCGGCTGGTGGTAGGCGATGATCGACAGCGTCTCGAGCGCCGCCTGGGAAAGCTTGCGCGGCTCCTCGCGTTCGGTGCGCAGGAGGAAGGCGAGATCGGGCGCGGTCTGAAAGCGCCAGCGCCCGCCCACCTCGGCGAGTTCGACCCCGGCGCCTTGATATTTCGCCTGCAGCGCGGCGAGCACCGCGCGCACGTCGGCGTCCTCGGGAAGGCGGGTGCGCAGCGTGTCGATGTCCAGCGGTTCGCTCGCGGCGAACAGAAGCGCCTCGGCCATGCGCACCAGTTCAGCGTCATTGTCGACGGCCAGACGCACGCCGGGCGGGCCCGCGTCTCCGGACGGGCGCTTGTCGGCTTCGGCCTGGAGCGCCTGGATCGCCTCGCTAATGGGATCGCGACCATCCGTGCTCATGTCTCCGGCTCCCCCGTGATCGCGCCGCGCATCCAGATCGGCGCGTAAGTCGCCTCCTGTCTGAGCTCCGCCTCTCCGTCCTTGGTGATCTCCAGCGCGGCGAGCAGCGAACTCGCCATCACGCTGTCGCGCCCGGGCGCGTCGAGGCCCAGCTCGTCCTCGTCGGGCAGGAGCGTATCCAGCCGGCCCCAGCCGGTCAGGCGCTTGGTAATCCCGGACAGCCGCTTGCGCGCCTGCTCCAGCGAGTACACGCGCGGCGTCTGCGGCTGATAATTGCGCAGCGCCTCACGCTCGCGGCGCAGGGCGTAGGCTTTGAGCAGATCATAGAGCTCCGCCTCATAGGCGGGCGTCTTCACGCTCCGGACACCCTCCGGCATGCCGCGCGCGAACACGTCGCGGCCGAGCACGGGACGGGCGTAGAGCGCCTTGCCCGCCGCGCGCATGGCTTCGAGCCGGCGCAGGCGGAAGGCGAGCGCGGCGGCCATCTCTTCGGGTTCGGGTTCGTCGTCGTCCGGGCGAGGCTTGGGCAGCAGCAGGCGCGATTTCAGATAGGCGAGCCAGGCGGCCATGACGAGATATTCGGCCGCCAGATCGAGACGTTTCTTGCGCGCGGCCTCGACGAACAGCAAATACTGCTCGGCCAGCTCCAGCATGGAGATGTGAGCGAGATCGACCTTGTTCTTGCGCGCCAGCGCCAGGAGCAGATGGAGCGGGCCCTCCCATCCGCCGATGTCGAGGATCAGCGTCTCGCCCTCGGCGGCGTCGTCGGCCGCCTCGAACGGATCTTCCTCGAACCCATCGAACAGATCGCTCATCTAGAGCTCCAGGCCGGCCTCTTTGAACAGGGCGGACAGGCGCGCCTTGCCCGCATCTTCGTCGAACTCCGCCGGCGTGCGGCGATCGGCGAGCGCGGCGTCGGCGCGCGCCAGCGCCTTGCCGTCCAGGCGCGGCGCGGCGTGGGCGATCTCGATCATTTCCGCCATGTCGCCATTGCAGTGCATGAGAAGATCGCAGCCCGCGAGGATCGCCCGCTCGCCGCTCCCGCGGATCGGGCCGTGCAGCGCCTTCATGGAGAGATCGTCGGTCATCAACAGCCCGTCAAAGCCGATATGACCGCGGATGATGCGCTGCACGCCTTCGCTCGACAGGGTCACGGGATCATCGGGGTCGATCGCTGGATAGACCACATGGGCGGTCATCGCCATGGTGACGTTGTTCAGCCCGATGAAGGCGCGGAAATCGGTTTCGCGCAGGGTCTCCTCGTCGGCGTCGATGACAGTGAGCTCGTCATGGCTGTCCACCCGCGCGCGGCCATGGCCGGGCATGTGCTTGATGACGCCGAGAACGCCCTGCTCGCGCAAGCCTGCGATCGCCGCATCGCCCATTTTCGAGACCGCATCCGGATCGTGATGAAACGCGCGGTCGCCGATGACCGGGTGGGCACCCTTGATCTGCAGATCGAGACAGGGCGCGAAGTCCACATCGACGCCGCAGGCGATCAATTCGGCCGCCAGCAGACGATGGTTCAGTTTGACCGCCTCCAGCGCCAGCTCCGGCTCCCGGTCCCATAATTCGCCAAAGCGCGCGGCCGGCGGGGCTGCGCGCCAGACCGGCGGCTTGAAACGCTGCACCCGCCCGCCTTCCTGATCGATGAAGACCGGCACGTCGCGGCCCAGAAGATCGCGCAAGGAGTCGGTGAGCGCGCGGACCTGATTTGGACGGTCGATATTGCGGGCGAAAACGATGAAGCCCCAGGGATCGGCGTCCCTGAAGAAGGCTTTTTCGTCCGGCGTCAGGCTCTCGCCTGCAAAGCCGTAGAGCGCGGCCCCGGCCATCAGCGGCGCGCCACCAGGCAAGCCTGACCGCGCGACTGCAGGGTCTGACAATACTCGTTCGCCGCTTCGCGCGTGGCGAAGCCGTTGATGCGCAGGCGATAATAGATGCCGCGATCGCCGAGATCGGCGCGCTGGATGTCGGGGTTGCGCCCGGCGGCGAGCTCAGGATAGGCGCGCGAGAACCGACGCCAGTCCGCCTGGGCGTCTTCTTCAGACCGGAAGGCGGCGATTTGCGCCAGGAAGGGCTGAGGGCCGGAGACCGGCTGGGCCGCCGGCTCGGAAGGCGCGGTTTCGGAGCGCGGCGCCGGGTCGGCGCTCGCCTCCCCCCCGCTCTCACCGGTCACGCTCCGGGCGCGCTCGCGCTCGGCGATGACCTCCTCGATGGACGGCTCGCGCGCCGTTTCGGCGGAGGCGGCAGCGGCGGGCTCAGGCTCGACCTCCGCCGGTTCAGGCTCGCGCTCGACCGGTTCAGCCCCGCCGAGCTCGTCGGCGTCGGCGGTCTCGACGCGGGCCTGCGGCAGGTCCATCGGCTCCTCGCTCACCGGGCGCGCGGGCGCGGCTTCGCCGACCTCCGCGCCGGAGCGTTCACCGGACCGCAGCGCGTGTACGCCGAGATCGGCTGTGTCGGAGTCCGGCTCTTCGGCCGCCACGCGATAGGGTTCGGCGTCGGCGGCGATCACCGGGCTGTCGGAGCGCTCGCGCACGCCCAGCTGGAAGGTGTTGTAGACCACCGCCACGAACAAGGCGAACACCACCGCCGCGGCGGCCAGAAACAGCCAGCCGCGCCGATCCTGTTCGGCGTCACGCGCGTCGAAGGTCTCGTAATCGTCGGGCGGCGGGGCGTAGGCCCCGCGACGGCGGTCGTCGTCGCTCATGGCTCACTTCAAGGATCGCGCTTGGCCGATTCGGCCGGGCCGGGCTCTTCGCCACCATAGCAAGGCCGCGCCCGCCGCGCGCCCCCGCGAGGCAGGCGCTTTCCACCAAAAGCTTGTGCTTTCGGATATAGCGACCGGCGCTCCTCCCACGCATTGACTGCAATAAGTCGGAATTCTAGTCGTTCCAATCGTACTCATATTTGTATTGATCGGCTTGATCCAAATCATCTTGCGTATATAGCTCAAAATACTCTGCCACCGTCCAATACGAAGTACCAGTAAAAGTCTCACCAAGCCCCGCAACCAAGAGTTTAGAATACCCGGATATCTTTAGGCCACATGCTACACACTCAAAATGAGACGGAAGCATTGTCTGCTTGTGAACTACTTCATCATCTTCTAGCTCGGTTTTAACTCCGCCAATACCTTCTCCGGTCAACAAACTTGTGCTTGAGCATGCAGGACAATCAACGCGATGCCCCGACTGTCGAGAGGCCCATATCTTCGCCTGCTTGAGCAGTGTTTCCTGCTCGTCCGCTCCTTTCCCGGCCCACACTTTCTGGTGTGCCGCAATATCACCTTTTACGGCTTTAGCTGAACTATCTGAATACGCTTCAACAATCTTTGTAATCTCTTCGGGTTTTTCAAAGAGCTCGCTAAGTTGCAACCCGAGAGACACTCCTAAATCACGGCATATTATATAGAATTCAGGCAACCAATCACTATGCTTCACCTTATGAAAGACCATTTCTCCGGTATGAAGTTCAGCATTTCGAAGATTGATAATTTTATTCATGTATCCGCGGTGCTCGTCTGTAATATTGTCGTAAAGTTCCACAACTCGGGATATGACCTCACTAGTCCCCAACGACGTATTAATCTTTGGCTTCTTAGACGTGGCGTCTAAACCTAATGCATACGCTAGATTTCTCCAATCTGAAGCATCCGCTAGCAACGCTATCGACTTAGCTGATAGCGCTGCTCTAACTAACAATTCGACTGAGAATGAAGCCCAGAGTCCGAATTCCGAGTCGGTGGGCTCAATATTTTCCATTTTGCTGATAAAATATTCAGCCTTCTTAATAAGTGCCTCCTTAGACCAAGGATGCTCTTTACTCATTCTCTACCCCCAGTATGTTCTTTCTAGCATTCTCTTGCTGCACGAACCTACCTCACCGCGACCATGTAGCACGCGCCAGTTGTCTACGATTAGGCTTTCGCCCTTTCTAAGGACAATTTCTCGCGCTTCAATCTCCATCCGGTCAATCTCATGTTTTATGTGCGCTATGCGTTTTGACGAAGCTCTATCAATTGGCTTTAGTGAATTCTCATCCCACCGGAAAACGCGCTGCCCGCTACGCGATGATGACATGCGCAAAATTCTTGGCGCGTCTACGTGATCGCTATGGCAGAAGATCTGCCGACCGACTGAAAATAATTGTTCTGGAATTGGGCTTGAAATGGCAGTTTGTGTCACGCTGTCTGAGACAATGCAGGTCAGCACGAGCAATCTCGGCGGCACCTCTAGCCAAGCGTTATCAGTATGTAGGGGAAACCGACCCTTACCGTGCTTCGCCGACAGGGAACTTTGCCGAGCCCGCTCCCGATCTTTTGGCCAAAGAGCGGCTGAATGCAGCTTCCGTAGCTCCAATGAAGAAGTTAAATTGTCCAATATTTGCGCGAAGTCCGCCTTAGACGTTAGATGGAGAAACCCTTGGCGCTCAAAAACTGAAGCCATCGGTTCTGTCATCATTCGGAACTAACTCGCTAAACCGCCACCAGCGCGGCGCAGACCCGGCGCGCCTCGCCGGCGAGGAGATTATAGGTGCGGCAGGCCGTGGCGGTGTCGAGCACCTCAAGGCCGACGCCGGCCTCACGGAACGCCCTGCGCACCTCAGACGGTGGATGGGTCAGTTTCGCGCCGACGCCCAGCACGACCACGTCCGGCTTGTCGGCGCGGTCGAGGAACACCTTGAAGTCGTCCGCGGTCAGCGCCAGCGGGTCGGCGTCCCAGGGCCGCGCGGCGCCGTCCACGATCAGCTGCGAGCCGTCCTTGCGCGCGCCGGCGATACGGAAGCCGCCCTCGCCGAACGCGTCGATCGGGGGCACGGCGTAGGACGGGGTCTCTCTACGGCGCATTGTCGATGAAGGCCGCGTCGCCGTCCTCGCCGCTCTCGCGCTTCACCCCGGTGAGGGTCAGAAGCGGCGCGGCGACGAAGATCGAGGAATACGTGCCGATGGCGACGCCCCAGATCAGCGCAAGAGCGAAGCCCTGCAGCGCCGGGCCGCCGATGAACGCCATGGCGACGATGGCCACCAGCGTCGTGCCGGAGGTGAGAATGGTGCGCGACAGCGTCTTGTTGATCGCCATGTTCAGCACTTCGGCGGTGGGCTTGGTCTTGTATTTCCTGAACTTCTCGCGGATGCGGTCATAGACCACCACGGTGTCGTTCATGGAATAGCCCACAATGGTCAGGATCGCCGCGATGGTGGAGAGATTGAACTCCAGCTGCGTGACGGCGAAGAAGCCGATCGTGGCGACCACGTCATGGACCAGCGCCAGCACCGCGCCGACGGAATACTGCCACTCGAAGCGGAACCAGATATACACCAGCATCAGCGCGAGCGCGACGAGCACCGCCGTCGTCCCGGCGACCACCAGCTCGCCGGAGACCTGGGGTCCGACCACTTCCACGCGACGATATTCGATGTCCTGGAACGCGCTGTCGAGCGAGGCCTGGATCGCCTCGCGAGTGACCTGCTGGGCGGCCTCGTCATCCTCCACCCCGTCGCGCATACGCTGATCAGGAAGCGGCAGGCCGAGATCGCGGGCGCGCTCGAACACCGCCTGCCCGCCGGCCTGCTCCAGGGTCTCCACCCGGATCAGCACCGCGTCTTCGGCGCCGAACTCCTGCACCTGAACGTCGCCCAGTTGCAGCGTGTCGAGCTGGGAGCGGATGGCGGAGAGATCAGCCGGCCCGTCGGTGCCGATCTCGATCAGCGTGCCGCCGCGAAAATCGATGCCGAAATTCAGGCCCATGCCTAAGAATGCGCCAGCCGAGGCGACCATGAGCAGAAGCGACAGGACGAACGCGACGAGGCGGCCCTTGATAAACGGGATGTCGGTGTCGACCGGAAGGAAGCGGACGAGGGCGAGTTTCATGGGTCCGATCTCCGCTTAGATGGCCAGCGATTTCGGCCGGCGCACGCGCAGCCAGGTCGCGATCAGCAGGCGCGAGAAGACGAAGGCGGTGAACACCGAGGTGATGATGCCGATGCCCAGCGTCACGGCGAAGCCGCGCACCGGCCCGGCGCCGATCATGTAAAGCACCGCCGCTGCGATGAAGGTGGTGATGTTCGCGTCCAGAATCGCCGAGAGGGCGCGGCTATAGCCGGTCTCCAGCGCATTGGCGACGCTGCGCCCGGCCCGGTATTCCTCCCTCACCCGCTCGAAGATCAGCACGTTGGCGTCCACCGCCATGCCGATGGTGAGGATGATGCCCGCGATGCCGGGCAAGGTCAGCGTCGCCTGCAGACCCGACAGAGCGCCCAGGAGCAGCATCACGTTCACGATCAGCGCTGCTGTCGAGACGATCCCGAAAAAGCCGTAGGCGAGGATCATGAACACGATCACCAGCGAGAAGCCGATGATGATCGCGGTCTGACCCCGGTCGATGGAGTCCTGGCCCAGGCCCGGCCCCACCGTGCGCTGTTCGATCGGCGACAACTCGGCGGGCAGCGCGCCGGCGTTGAGCATGTTGGCGAGGTCGGAGGCCGACTGGACGGTGAAGCCGCCCTCGATGATCCCTGAGCCGCCGAGGATGGGCGAGCGGATGTTCGGGGCGGAGATGATCGTGTCGTCCAGCACGATGGCGAAGCGGCGGCCGACATTCTGGGCGGTGGCGTCGCCGAAGGCGATCGAACCCGATTGGTTGAAGCGGAAGCTCACCGCCGGACGCCCGCTCTGGTCAAAACTCTGGCTGGCGCTGACCAGCTGCTCGCCGGTGACGAGCGCGCGGCTTTGCACCGCCAGATACGGCTCGGCGGGCTCGTCGGTGGCCAGGATCATCACGCCCGGCGGCGTGCGGGCCTGGCCGTCCGGTCCGGGATTCACGTTCGCCTCGACCATGTGGAAGGTCATGCGCGCTGTGGTGCCGACCAGGTCGATGATGCGCTGGGGGTCGCTTTCGCCCGGGACCTGGACCAGCACGCGATCCTCGCCCTGGCGGGCGATGGTCGGCTCGGTGGTGCCGGTGGCGTCGATCCGCCGGCGGATGACCTCGATGGACTGGCTCACCGTGCGCTGCCGGATGCTTTCCAGCGCCGCCTCGGTGATGGACAGACGCACGGTCCGCCCGTCCTCGCCGGCGCGGATCACCAGCGTGTCCTGAAGCGTCTGCTGACCGGCGGCGTTGGTGACCGGCTCGTTGATCTCTTCAAGCCGCTCCAGCGCGCGCTCCAGATCCTCCGGCCGCGACAGGCGCGCGACCACCTCCCCGTTCACCACCGCAGGCGGAGCGGAGAGGATGGGCGGATTCTGGCGGAACGCGGCGCGCACGTCCTCGGCGAGATTGCTCAGCCGCTCCTCGCGCACGCCCTCCATGTCCACCTCGAACACCAGGTGCGAACCGCCGCGCAGATCAAGGCCCAGATTGACCGAATTGTGCGGCAGGACCCGCCAGATTCCCACCGGCTCGCCCGCCGCGTCGAGACGCTGCGAGGCCGGCACGAAGTTCGGCAGGGTGAACAGGAAGCCGATCAGGCAGACGGCGAGAATGAGCGCCGTCTTCCAGGAGGAGAAATAGAGCATGGGAGCTTACCGCCCGCTTTTAATGCGCGCGGCGCCCATGGGGCGCCGCGCTTGAGGCTTACTGGCCGTCCTTGGTGTCGGACTTGGCCGACGCTGCATCGTTGGCCGGCTCGGTGCGGGTGCGCACTTCGGTGATGGTGAACTTGATCACCTTCACGCGCACGCCCTCGGCGATCTCCACCGTGGCGTCGGTGTCGGCGATCTTGGTGATCTTGCCGACGATCCCGCCCTGGGTGACGACTTCATCGCCGCGGCGCAGGTTTTCGATCATCTCGCGATGCTTCTTCATCTTCTGCTGCTGGGGACGGATCAGCAGGAAATAGAAGACGATGAAAATAAGGATGAACGGTGCGAGCTGCATGAGCATGTAGCCCATGCCGCCCCCGCCGGCGGCCGTGGCGATGGTCGCGGTCTCTATCCCAGAAAGCATGATGACTCCGTCCCGGTCTTTTGAAGGTGCGCGACTATATCGGGGCGAAAGCGCGTTGCAACAAGAGCCGGAGTCAGGATTCCCCGCCTGAGCGCGCAGGGAGCACTGTCTCGGGATCGATCGGCGTCACCCCGCGGCGCACCTCGAAATGCAGGAGCGGACGCGTCACCGGGCCGGACTGGCCGGCGTCGGCGATGTGGTCGCCGGCGCGCACCCGCTGGCCGACCTGGACCTGGAGGCGGGAATTCATGGCGTAGGCGGTGGTCAGATCGCCGCCATGGCGAATCAGCACGAGCTGGCCGTAATTGGGAATTTCGTCGGAGGCGTAGATCACTTCTCCGTCGGCGGCGGCGAAGACCGGCTGGCCGAATTCCGCCGCTATGCGCACGCCGTCCAGCTTATCCGGTCCGGAGCGCGAGAAGCGGCCGATGACAGGACCATCCAGCGGCCAGATGAAGTCTCCCGGCGCGGCGAGCTGAACCTGGGCGGCGGGCGGCGTGGAGGGTCGCGTGCGATCGACGCCGTTACGCGCCGTGGAGGGCGGCTGAAGCGCCGGTGTTGACGCTTGCGGGCGCGCGCCGCCCCGGGGCGCCTGCGCCACGGCGCGCGGCTGTCCGCTGACGCGCAGCTCGTCGCCGGGATGAATGGTGTAAGGCGCGCGCAGCCCGTTCAGTTCGGCGAGCTGCTGCGTGGTCATGCCGTGGGCGAGCGCGATGCGGTAGAGATTGTCGCCGCGGCGCACGGTGTAGACCGGCGGGCGCGGCATGGACAGGCGCTGGCCCGGCGAGATGGTGGCGGCCGAGGTCAGCCGATTGGCGTCGGCGAGGGCGTTGACGTCGACCTCGCAGCGCCGGGCGATGGCGTAGAGCGTGTCGCCGCGCCGGACCGTCACGCCGTCCGCACACTCAGGCGTGCTCTGCACGCCGCGCTGGATCGGCGCAGGCTCGCGCACGCCGCCCGCACACGCGGTCGTAGCGAGCGAGCAGACGCAGATCAGGCTGGCCAAACGAAGGCGCATCGCGGCGGGATCCTGGCTGACGGGTCGGAACCGATCGCCAGTATCGCGCCGCGAGCGTTAACCGGGCGTTGACTTAACGTCTTATTCGACCGGGATCAGGCGCTCGTACTCGCCGAGACCGCAAGACCCGGCCGCGATGTTCGAGCCGCTGTCGATCACCCGCACGATCTCCCCGCGGCAAAGCTGGCCCGTCGGCGTGTCGTAGGCGAGATAGGTAAACGCGCGGTCCGCGCTGTTGCAGCCCGGGCCGACCCTGTTGAGGTAGGCCTCGCCATTGGTCGTCGTCACCAGCCAATGGCGCTCGTCGAGCGGATCGATCTGGTCGATGCGGCGGGTGTTGAGGCAGGCCATGGCCTCGCCGGTGGCCTCGAAGCCTGCGAGCCGGTCGGCGGCGGCCGCGCTCATTTCGGGTTCGCCCATCGGCCCGGCCGCGCAGGCCTGCAGAACGAGCGCGCCGAGGCCGGCGCCGGCGGCGGGAATGAGATAGCGAAGCATGTCATGTGCTCCTGAAGATTGCGATCGGGCCGCGCGAGGCGCGGCCCACGGAACCATAACACGCCCGCGCCGCTTTCGGTTCGCCAAAATTCAGCTGTAACAGCGTTTTGAGGGGCCTGGCGGCCGTCAAAGCGCCCGCGCCGCGCCCGGCACGAGCGGGACGAAGCGCACGTCGAACAGCGCCGCCTCCTCGATCCCGCCGTCCGCCGCGCGCGTGTAACGCATCAAGGTCTGCACCGTCCCGTTCTGCACCGGCGCCACCGCGATCCCGCCCTCTTTAAGCTGATCGAGCAACGCGTCCGGGCGTTCGGGCGCGGCGGCGGTGACGATGACGCGGTCGAACGGCGCCTGTTCCGGCCAGCCCTTGGAGCCGTCGCCGATGCGGGTGACGATATTGGTCAGGCGCAGGTCGGCGAAGCGCGCCTCGGCCTCCTTGGCCAGCGTGCGATAACGCTCGACCGTGTAGACCCGGCGCGCGAGCCGCGCGAGCACGGCGGCCTGATAACCCGAGCCGGTGCCGATCTCCAGCACCTTGCAGCGATCGTCCAGCTTCAGCGCCTCGGTCATCGCCGCCACCACGAAGGGCTGGGAGATGGTCTGGCCGCAATCGATGGGCAGAGGCCGGTTCTGGAACGCCTGGTCCTGGAAGCCTTCGGGCACGAAGACGTTGCGGGGCGTGCGCTCAATGGCGGCGAGCACGCGCTTGTCGGAGACTCCGGCGTTTCTGAGCGCCATCAGAAGCTGGATCACGCGGGTGTCGGGGCCGGTGGTCATGGTGTGAAATCTTCGAACGCGGTTTCAAGTCGCGCGCGCGCCTCGAAATGGGTGAGATCGAGATGCAGCGGCGTGATCGAGATGCGCCCTTCGTAGATCGCGCGCAGATCGGTGCCCACGGCGGGCTCGGACTTCTTCCCGTTGAAACCCAGCCAGTAATAATCCCGGCCTCTGAGATCGGTGCGCTTGTCGGCGTAGAGGATGGTCTGGTCGCGCACGCCCTGCACCGTCACCTCGAGTCCGGCGACATCGTCCGGCGCGCGATCGGGAAAATTCACGTTCATCAGCACGTTCTCGCTCCAGCGATGCTGCAGCAGGCGTTTCAGGACCGCCGGTCCGTGGGCGCGCGCGGTCTCCCAGCGGATCGCGGCGCGGCCCTCGAAGCCGTAAGCCTGCGACCAGGCGATGGAGGGTACGCCCAGCTGCGTGCCCTGCATGGCGCCGGCCACCGTTCCAGAAAACGTCACATCCTCGGCGATGTTCTGTCCGGAGTTCACGCCGGAGAGCAAAAGGTCGGGCCCCTTCCCGTCGATCAGCCCGTGCACCGCCATATGCACGCAGTCGGTGGGCGTGCCGGTGACCGAGAACCGCTTGTCGCCGAAACGCTGGACCCTGAGCGGCGCATTCAGCGTCAGCGCCCGGCTCATCCCCGACTGCTCCTCGGCCGGCGCCACCACCCAGACATCATCGCTCACCGACGCGGCGATGTGCTCCAGCACCTCAAGGCCGGGCGCATGAACGCCGTCGTCATTGGTGATGAGGATGCGGGGATTGGCGTCGAGCATGGGTTGGTCCTTGGCTGGTCGGCTAATGGTGTCTCCCCCCGTTTACGGGGGGAGTGGCCCGGAGGGCCGAGGGGGGCTGCGCCATCAGCCGGCTGCCCCGCAGCCCCCTCCGTCCGCTGCGCGGACACCTCCCCCGCAGGCGGGGGAGGACATCAGCTTGCTCACCCGATCTTGTCCACGCCGCCCATGTAAGGCCTCAGCGCAGCCGGTATCGTCACAGACCCGTCGGCGTTCTGATGGTTTTCCAGGATCGCCACCAGCGCCCGGCCCACGGCGAGACCTGAACCGTTGAGCGTGTGCAGGTATTCCGGCTTCTTCTCGCCCTCGCGGCGGAACCGCGCGTTCATGCGCCGGGCCTGAAAATCGCCGCAGGTCGAGCAGGAGCTGATCTCGCGATAGGTGTCCTGGCTCGGCATCCAGACTTCCAGATCATAGGTCTTGCGCGCGGAGAACCCCATGTCGCCGGTGCACAGCATCATCACCCGGTAGGGCAGCTCCAGCCGGCGCAGGATCTCCTCGGCGCACCCCGTCATGCGCTCCAGCTCCTCGTCGGATTGCTCCGGCGTGGTGATGGAGACCAGCTCCACCTTGTGGAACTGGTGCATGCGGATGAGCCCGCGCGTGTCGCGGCCCGCCGAGCCCGCTTCGGAGCGGAAGCACGGGGTGAGCGCGGTCAGGCGCATTGGAAAATCAGCTTCGGCGTGGATGGCGTCGCGCACCATGTTGGTGAGCGGGACTTCCGCGGTGGGGATGAGCCAGCGGTCGTCGGTGGTGTGGAACTGGTCTTCGGCGAACTTGGGCAGCTGTCCGGTCCCGAACAGCGCCTCGTCGCGTACGAGATAGGGCACGGCCGTCTCGCGATAGCCGTGCTCTTCGGTCTGCACGTCCAGCATGAACTGGCCGAGCGCGCGCTCCAGCTTCGCCAGCGGCCCCTGCAGCACGGCGAAGCGGGCGCCCGACATGGACGCCGCCCGCTCGAAATCGAGGCCGAGGCGTTCGCCGACGCTCACATGGTCCTTCACCTCGAAGTCGAAGCTGCGCGGCTCGCCCCAGCCGCGCACTTCCTCGTTGTCGGCCTCATCGGCGCCTTCGGGCACGTCGTCGAGCGGCGTGTTGGGGATCGCCGCGAGGTGCTGGTTGAGGACCTCCTCGGCCGTGCGCGCCTCTTCGGTGAGGCGCTCCATCTCCGCCTTCAGATTATCGACCGTGGCGCGCAGCTCGTTGAACAGCGCCTCGTCGCCGGAGGCCTTCGCCTTGCCGATCTCCTTGGACTTGGCGTTGCGCTCGGTCTCCACCTCCTGAAGCCGGGTGGTGGCGTCGCGGCGGCGCGCGTCGAGATCGATCAGGCGCTCGGCCTGGGGCGCAAGACCGCGCGCCCTCATCGCCGCGTCGAATTGGGCCGGGTTGTCGCGGATCAGTCGAATATCATGCATGAAGATCGGGCTCGAACACTGGGGGGGCGGGTCACCGGCGAGGTGATACGCGGCGCCGCGCGTTCCGTCCACCGGCGCCGTGAGGATCGGCCGAACGCACCCGGGCCGCTGACGACTCAAGCCGCAGCCCCTAGATTGACGCCATGGCCAGAGCCCAACGCCCCGAAACCCCGCCGGAAAACTCAGACGACGCCGCGCCCAGCGCCGCGGCGCCGTCCGACGCGCGCACCGGTCCGGAGATCATCGCCTCCTATGTGAAGACGCTGCCGATGAAGCCTGGCGTCTACCGCATGTACGACGAGGCCGGCGAGGTGCTCTATGTCGGCAAGGCGAAGAAGCTGAAGAACCGGGTGTCCAATTACGCCAAGTCCGGCGGACACACGAACCGCATCGCGCTGATGATCGCGCTCACGCGCAAGATGGAGTTCGTGGTCACCGACACCGAGACCGAAGCGCTGCTTCTGGAAGCCAATCTCATCAAGCGCCTGAAGCCCCGCTTCAACATCATTCTGCGCGACGACAAATCGTTTCCCTACATCCTCATCCGCACAGACCACGCCGCGCCGCAGCTGATGAAGCATCGCGGCGCGCGCAAGATGAAGGGGGAGTATTTCGGCCCGTTCGCCAGCGCCGGGGCGGTGAACAACACGCTCAACACGTTGCAGAAGGCGTTCCTCCTGCGCACCTGCACCGACAGCGTCTATGAGGGCCGGGCGCGGCCCTGCATGCTCTATCAGATCAAGCGCTGCGCGGGACCGTGCGTCGATCTGGTTAGCGAGGAGCAGTACGCCGAACTGGTGAACGAGGCGACGCAGTTCCTGCGCGGCAAGTCCAACGCCCTGCGCCAGCAGCTGCAGGCCGACATGGCCGAGGCCGCCGAGGCGCTGGACTATGAAAAAGCCGCACGCCTGCGCGACCGGATCCGCGCCATCTCGGCGGTGACGACACAGCAAGGAATCAATCCCGAAGGCATCGAGGAGGCCGACGTCGTCGCCCTGCACCAGGAGGGCGGGAAGACCTGCGTGCAGATCTTCTTCTTCCGCGCGGGCCAGAACTGGGGCAACCGCGCCTTTTATCCCAAGCATGAGGCCGACGCCGCGCCGGAGGATATCCTCTCCGCCTTCCTCGCCCAGTTCTATGACGACAAGCCGGCGCCGGCCCTCATCCTGGCGAGCCATGCGCCCGATCAGGCTGATCTGCTCGCCGAAGCGCTGTCTTTGCGCGCCGGACGGGCGGTGGAGATCCGCCAGCCGCAGCGCGGCTCGAAGAAGGCGCTGGTGGAGGCCGCGGCGCGCAACGCCCGCGAAGCGCTCGGCCGTCAGCTCGCCGAGACCCGCAGCCAGGCCCAGCTCCTGGACGGGGTCGCGCGCGTGTTCGGCCTTGAGCAGCGCCCCGAGCGCATCGAGGTGTACGACAACTCCCACATCCAGGGCTCGAACGCGCTCGGCGCCATGATCGTCGCCGGGCCGGAAGGGTTTGAGAAAACCAGCTACCGCAAGTTCAACATGAAGGGCGACGACGCAGCGACAAACGACGACTTCGCCATGATGAAGGCGATGCTGCGCCGCCGCTTCACCCGGCTTCAGAAAGAGCGCGACGACGGCGCGCCGGTCCCCGATCTGGTGCTGATCGACGGCGGCAAGGGTCAGCTCTCCGCGGTTCTGGAGGTGATGGCCGAGCTCGGCGTCACCGACGTGCCCGTGGCCTCGGTCGCCAAAGGCCCCGACCGCGACGCCGGGCGCGAGGTGTTCTACATGGAGGGCAAGCCGCCCATCCGCCTGCCAATGAACGATCCGGTGCTCTATTACCTGCAGCGCATTCGCGACGAGGCTCACCGCTTCGCCATCACCGGGCACCGCGCCAAGCGCGCCAAGCAGATCAAGGAAAACCCGCTGGACTCCATCCCCGGCGTCGGCGCCAATCGCAAGAGCGCACTGTTGAAGCATTTCGGCTCCGCGCGCGCCGTCAGCCGCGCCGCGCTCGCCGATCTTGAAGGCGTCGAGGGCGTTTCAAAGGCGCTCGCCCGCAAGATATTCGACCATTTCCATGAGTGAGGCGTAAGGCGCCCGGAGCCCCCATGCATCACCTCCCCAATCTCATCACCCTCGCCCGCGCCGTCGCCGGACCGATCGGGGCGTTTCTGCTCTTGATGAGCGCAAGCGCGGCGACCGAGAGCGCGGCGGTGACCTATGGGATCGCCTCCGGGGTGATCTTCGTGCTTGCGGCGGCCTCCGACTGGCTGGACGGCTGGCTGGCGCGGCGGATGGGCGTGGAGAGCCCCCTCGGCGCCCTGCTCGATCCCATCGGCGACAAGCTGTTGGTGGGCCCGTATCTCATCGCCTATGTCGTAATCTCCGCCTTCGATCCCTGGCTCACCTTGCCAGTGGCGATCATCGTGCTGCGCGATCTGGTGATCACCGGTCTGCGCCTACGCTCCGGCGCGCCGGAGACGCTGAGAGTGAGCTATGACGCCAAGGTGAAGACCGCGATCCAGATGGTGTTGACCGCCGCGCCCTTCGCTCTGGTGCTCGCCGGCTTCACCGATGTCGCGTTCTGGTTCTACTACTGGGTTGGCGGGATCTGGTTCCTGGCCGTGCTCACCGTGTGGACCGCCCTGCCCTACTGGCGCGCCGCACGGCGGTAGGACGACCGGCCGCAGCATTTAACACCTTAATCTAATATGGGCATTCAACGTTCCTTAACCCGATACGGCGGATGGCTGACGTGCATTGGCACGGCAACCGTTTTTCGGGGAACACCGCATGGCTCACGCTGACGAATTCACAATCCGCCTCGCATTCATGAAGTTCAGCGAGCGCGACCGCACCTTGCTGCGTGAGCTCAAGCCGGTCATCGAGACCCGCTTCCCCGCCATTCTCGACGCGTTCTACAGTCATTTGCAGGATTGGCCGGAGGTCTACGCCATGTTCGGCGGGCGCGAATATGTCGCCCACGCCAAGGAGAAGCAGCTGCGCCACTGGCTGCGCTTGACCGATGCGAAGTTCGATCAGGACTACGCCGACTCCGTGCAGCGCGTCGGCGAAGTCCACGCCAAGATGGATCTTGAGCCGCAATGGTATTTCGGCGCCTATAACTTCCTGTTGATGGGCCTGATCGAAGCTGTGCTGGACACACAACGTGAGGTCGGCGGGTTTTTCGGCGGCTGGAAAGCCAAATCCGACGCGGCGCGCGCGCGCGTGTCCGTCCTGGTGAAGACCGTCATGCTCGACATGGAGATGGTGATGACGGTCATCTACCGCCACAAGGAAGCCGGCCGTATCGGCGCGTTCGAAACTCTTGCGGCGGAGTTCGAAGCCCAGATCGCCGGCATCGCCGATACGATCGCCGCGTCGTCGGGGACCTTGTCGGACACTGCGCGCGCGATGGCCGGGGCCGCCGATCAGTCCAGCGAGCGCGCCTCGAGCGTGGCGGCAGCAGCCGAAGAAGCCACCGCGACGGCCCAGTCGGTCGCCGGCGCCGCCGCGGAGCTGACCCGCGCCATCCAGGAAATCGCCGCCAGCGCCGGCGAAGCGGCCTCCACCTCCACCGAAGCCGCGCGCGAGGCCCAACGCACCGGCGAGACCATGGCCGCCCTCTCCGACGCGGCCAATAAGATCGGCGAGATCGTCACCCTGATCGAGAGCGTCGCGGAACAGACCAATCTCTTGGCGCTCAACGCCACCATTGAAGCCGCGCGCGCCGGAGAAGCGGGCAAGGGCTTCGCGGTGGTCGCCAGCGAAGTGAAGAGCCTGGCCAACCAGACCGCCAAGGCGACCGAAGAAATCAGCGCCCAGATCGGCGCGGTGCAGAGCGTCGTGGCCGAGGCGGTGAAGGCCATCGAAGCGGTCGCCGCCTCCGTGGATCGGGTCAACGGGGTCTCCGCATCGATCTCCGCGGCGGTGGAGGAGCAGAACGCGGCCACCGCCGAGATCAGCCGCAACACCGACCAGACCGCCGCGAGCGCCGGCTCGGTCTCCGAGACGATCACCCATGTGCTCGCCGGCGCCCAGGAAGCCTCCAGCGCCGCCGCCGACGTAGTCGGCGCGGCCGACGATCTCGGTCGCCAGGCGAACAAGCTGCGCGGCGATGTGAGCGCTTTCCTGGAGAGGATCCGCGCCGCCTGATCGCAATACGCAGCGGGATTATACGAACGGCGCGCTCAAAGCTGGGCGCGCCGTTTTCGTTCCGGCCCGCCTCACAATTTTGCGACACCACTATATCGGTTTATTAACCACACACAGCGAATGAGTATTGTCGCGGCCGATGTCGACGGCCGGGATCAGGAGATGGACCATGACCGGCGCAATGCTCAGCGAACGCTTCGCATTTCTTGAATTCGGCGACACGGACCGCGCACGATTGCGGCGGCTCAAACCCATCGTGGCCGCGGCGCTGCCGGCGATTCTCGATCGCTTCTACGCCGATATCGCCAGGCACCCCGAAGTCGCCGACATGTTCAAGAGCGCCGACATGCGGCGCCATGCGCGCGAGAAGCAGCTCGAACACTGGCTGCGCATCTGCGACGCGGAGTTCGGCCAGGACTATCTTGAAAGCGTAGAACGCATCGGCAAAGCCCACGCCCGGCTCGGCCTGAAGCCGAACTGGTATTTCGGCGGCTACGCCAAGATCGCCGGCGGCCTTTTGAAAACCGTCGCGCGCCAGGCCGTCGCCGGCTCCGGGTTTTTGCGCCGCGCCGATCCTGATGGTCTGGAAGCGGATATCGACGCGCTGACCAAGGCCGCGATGCTGGACATGGATTTGTGCATGTCCACGATCGAGGCCTGCGCGGCGAAGACCAAGGCCGCCGAGCGCGACAAACTCGCCAACGATTTCGAACAGACCGTGGCGCAGATCGTCGCTTCGGTCGCGGCCGCCTCCGAAGAGCTCGCCCAGACCGCGCGCACCATGTCGGTCACCGCCGAAACCACCTCCGAGAAAAGCTCCACCGTGGCCGCGGCCGCCGAAGAGGCGACGGTCACCGCGCAATCGGTGGCGTCGGCCGCAGCCCAGCTCACCAGCGCCATCGCGGAGATCGCCAAGAGCGCCGGCGAGGCCGCCGACACCAGCGCCACGGCGCGCGGAGAGGCCGTGCGCACCGGCGAGACGATGGCCGAGCTTCAGACCGCCGCCGACAAGATCGGCGAGATCGTCACCTTGATCGAAAGCGTCGCCGAGCAGACGAATTTGCTGGCGCTCAACGCCACCATCGAGGCGGCGCGCGCCGGCGAGGCGGGCAAGGGCTTCGCTGTAGTCGCCAGCGAGGTGAAGAGCCTCGCAAGCCAGACCGCCCGAGCCACCGACGAGATCGGCGCCCAGATCAGCCATGTGCAGACCGTGGTGAAGTCAGCGGTCGCCGCGATCGCCGCTGTGTCCGGCTCCATCGAGCGGGTGAGCGGGGTGTCCGCCTCGATCTCCGCGGCGGTGGAGGAGCAGAACGCGGCCACCGCCGAGATCAGCCGCAACACCGATCAGACCGCGGCGAGCGCCGGGTCGGTGTCAAAGACCATCGTGGAGGTGCTCAGCGGCGCCCAGGAGACGAGCCAGGCCGCCGGCGCGGTGGTGGGCGCGGCGGAAGACCTGGGACGTCAGGCCGAACAGCTGCGCGCCGACGTCGCCGGCTTCCTCGCCCATATCCGCGCGGCGTAACCGGCCCGAGCAGGCGGCGGGGTCTGCTAGTCGCACGCCTCCGGCGCGTCGGGTCCGGCGCAGATCGTGGCTTGCGTCCAGCCGGCAAGCTCGCGGGACGCTTCGCCGGCCGCCGTGCTGAAGGCGGCGACGATCGCGCTCTGCCGGTTCGCGCCGGCCCGGACGGTGCGCTCCACGGTCCTTGCGCCCATCAGCGTGCGGTTGTCCCGGTCGATCAGGCGGGCGCGCAGCACGGTACGCACCAGCGGCGCGGCGCCCTCGCCTTCGTCATAGGCCGCCTCGAACCGGCGCAGTTCCAGATCGAGCTCATAGCGGGCGCTGACGCCGTCTTCGGCCCGGGCCGGTGCGATCAGCGGCGCAGTTTCGTAGAAGGCGTCGATGACCGCGCCCCCCACCAGCTGCGGCGCCGGGCTGATCCAGGCGGCGCCGGCCATATAGGCGATGGCGTCGCCGCGCAGCAGCGCGATCCGGTCGCCCGCCAGCCCGCGTGGCGCGCCCACCCGGTCGATGGTCACGGTGATCGGCGCGGCGTCGGTGACGGTTTCCTCGATGTCGACCCCGGCCAGCCGGTACAGCGTGTCCGGCTCGGTTTCCGGCAGAAGCGACACGCAGCCGGCGGTGAAGCAGGTCGCCAGAACGGCGGCGGTCAGTCCGGTACGGTTCATTGCGGCACCTCCACTTCTTCGCCGGAGGGCTGGGAAACGAACCCGGCGGGATCCTGCTCCAGTTCAAGCGCGATCCGCTCCAGCGCCGCCACCAGCGAGCGCAGGTCGCGCGCCGCGGCGGTGAGCTGGCCAAGCCCGTCCTCGGTGAACTCCTCCAGCGCCGGACGCAAGTCCACCAGCGCGTCATAGGTCTCGCGCGAGGCCCGGTCCACTTCGATGGAGGCCGAGGAGACGTCGTTCACCATCGGGCCGACCTCTTCGATGAGGAAGGTCTCCGCGGTGGCGCCGAACTGCTCCAGGCCCTCGGCCGCGGCGGACACGTCCAGGGCGGCCTGATTGAAGCTCGCGAGCGTGCGCCGGATGTCCTCGATAAGGGTTTCATCTTCTGCGACCCGGCCGGTGATCGTCTCGATATGATTGAGCGTATTGGTCACGCTCTCCTGGTTCTCGTCGTTCAAAAGCCTGCTGACGCGCGCGAACGTGAGCTGGGCGCTCTCCAGCAGCGTCTCGCCGCCCTCCACCAGAGTCTCGATCTGCGCTGCGCGCGCATAGATGCGCGGCGCCCGGTCGCCGGGGCGGCTCTCCAGGCGCGCCGCCTCGGGCGAGCCGGAACTGACCTGGATGTAGGACAGGCCCGTCAGGCCCTGCGGCTCCAGCTGGGCGGTGGAGTCCACCTTGATCGGAGTGGCCGCGTCGACGCGGATGCGCGCGATCACCTCGCCGGGATTGTCCGGATTGAGCCCAAGATCGGTGACCTCGCCGACCTGAATGCCATTGAAGCGAACTTCCGACGCGTTGCGCAGGCCGCGCACCGGGCCTTCGAACACCACGTCGTATTCGCGGAACTCCCGGTCGAACGACACCGAGGAGAGCCAGAGCGCGAAGATCGCGCCGCCGGCCACCAGGAACGCGACGAAAAATCCGACCAGGGCGTGATGGGCTTTGGTCTCCATGTCACCTCGCCTCCTCTGGCGTGGTCCTTAGCACGGCGCGCCCGCGCGGGCCGCCGAAATACTCCTGGATCCAGGGATGGGGGTTGCGCGCCAGCACGTCGAGCGGCGCGTTGGCGACGATCTTCTTCTCCGCGATCACCGCCACCCGGTCGCAGATCGCGTGAAGGCTGTCGAGATCGTGGGTGATCATCACCACGGTGAGGCCCAGCGTCTCGCTGAGCTCCTTGATGAGGGCGTCGAATTGGGACGCGCCGATGGGATCGAGCCCGGCGGTGGGCTCGTCGAGAAACAGAAGATCGGGATCGAGCGCCAGGGCGCGGGCGAGCGCGGCTCGCTTCTTCATGCCGCCTGACAGCTCGGACGGAAACTTCGCCCCGGCGTTTTCAGGCAGGCCGGACAAGCCGATCTTCAGGCCCGCGATCTCCTCCATCAGCTCCGTCGACATCTTCACGTGCTCGCGCAGCGGCGCCATCACATTCTCAAGAACGGTCAGCGCGGAGAACAACGCGCCGCCCTGGAACAGAACGCCCCAGCGCTTCTCCAGCCGGTCGCGTTCGGCGCGGTTCATCTTCGAAGCCGGCTTGCCCTCGATCAGCACCTCGCCGGCGTCGGGACGCTTCAGGCCGAGAATGGTGTTCATCAGCACCGACTTGCCCGAACCGGACCCGCCGACGATCCCCTGGATTTCGCCGCGGCGGACCTCCAGGTCCAGATGCTCATGGACGACATGACTCCCGAACTGGGATTTCAGGCCGCGCACTTCGATGACGACGTCGCGCCCGCTCATATGTCCAGCTCCAGGTAGAGCATGGCGAACATGGCGTCGATGACGATCACCGCGAAGATGGACTGCACCACCGAGGTGGTGACGCGCGAGCCGAGGCTTTCCACGTCGCCGCCCACCTGAAGGCCGTGACGGCAGCCGATGATGGCGATGACCAGACCGAACACCGGCGCCTTGGACATGCCGACGAAGAAATGCGTCCAGTCGATGGTGGAGTTCATCCGCGCGATGAAGAAGGTCGGGGAAATGTCCAGCGTCACCCAGCTCACCAGCGCGCCGCCCACGAGCCCGGCGATCATCGCGCCGAAGGTCAGAAGCGGCGCCATGATCACGCAGGCGATCACCCGGGGCAGAACCAGCGCCTCGTAGGGGTCGAGGCCGATCACCTTCATGGCGTCGATCTCCTGCTGCATCTTCATCGACCCGATGGCGGCGGTGAACGCGCTGTCGGACCGGCCCGCGAGCAGGATCGCGGTGATCAGCACGCCGAATTCACGCAACACTGCGATGGAGACCAATTCCACGGTGAACACCGCCGCGCCGAACGTCTCCAGAAGGTTCGCGCCCATGAAGGCGACCACCGCGCCGATGAAGAAGGACAGGACCGCGATGATCGGCAGGGCGTTCACCCCCGCCGTCTCCATGATGTGGACGGTGGAGACCCAGCGCATCCGCGTCGGCACGGCGAAGACCGAGGCTGCGGTCAGCATGGTGCGCCCGAAAAACGCAAAGCTGTCCACGGTTTCGTCCCAGGCCTCCTCCACGGCGCGCCCGATGCGGGCGAACACCGCGATCACGCCGCCGTCCTCTTCCTCGGAGGTCGGGCACTCGGCCATGCGCTTTCGCATTTCGGCCATCAGGCGCCGGGCGGTGGGGTGCTCGCCGACATAGTGCCAGTCGCCGTCCGGGTCCCCGCAGCGCCGGAGCGTGCGGCCCAGAAGATAGGCGCCGGCGGTGTCGATGCGGCCCAGATGGGAGAGATCGACGATGATGTTTCCCGGCTCGGTCTGCTCTTCGATGCGCCGCAGCGGCCGGTCGAACCGGCCGATCGTCTCCACAACCCAGTCGCCGCGCGGCTCCACGACAAGTTTCGCGCCGTCCTGACGCGTGGTCAGGTCGGCGCGCGCCGTGTCGCCCTGGGCCTTGGCGCCGCGCGCCTTTCCGGTGTGTGCCTCGCCGGTGGTCAATTCACCCCGCCTTCGCCGCTCTTGTCCCACGATCGCAAGGCTTGCGCCGCGATGGGGCGTGATTATGGCGCGTTTCGCACCCGCAGCGCGAGGGCGCAGGCGCAGGCCAGGCCGAGCCCCGCCGGGATCGTCATCGCCGCAAACCCGCCCGCCCCGTAGGCCGCGTACGCAAATCCCGACGCATAGGTCGCGCCCGCCAGCACCAGCCCGCCTGAGAGGGCCGAGTTGAGCGCTTGCGCCGTCGCTCCGTATCGCTCCGGGGCGTGATCTGACGCATAACGCAGAAAACCCAGATACGTCGCCCCGAAACTCAACGCGTGCAACACCTGTAACACGAAAAGCACGCCGAGCGGCGGCGCCAGGGCGAGCGCGCTCCAGCGCAGGATCGAGGCGCCCGCCCCCAGAACCAGGAGCCAGGCCGGATTAAAGCGCGTGAAGTGTTTGGCGATCAGGGTGAAAAAGACGATCTCGGCGGCCACCCCGCTCGCCCAGAGCGCGCCCACCGCCTCCGCCGGAACGCCCTGCGCCTTCCACGCCACCGCGGAGAAGGCGTAGTAGAAACCGTGCGCGCCCTGCACCAGCGCCGAAGCCGCGACCGCCAGCGGAAGCCCGGATTTCGACAAGGCCTGCGCCAGGTCTGACAATCCGCCGCCGGTGCTGCGCGGCGGCGGAGCGGACCGCCGGCGCCCCTCGGGCAGCAGGATGGCGGCGAGGACGGCGAGCCCGGCCCCAGTGAGCGTCCAATAGAGCGCGGCTTCCCCGCCGAACGCGCCGATGAGCGCACCGCACCCGAGATTTCCGGCGATGAAGGCGGCGCTGCCCAGAGCGCGCGGCGGCCCGAATGCGAATCGCCGGGTCTTGGCCTCGCGCATGGCGAAGGCGTCGATGATCGGCACGATCCCGGTGTAGGCGCCGCCCGCAAGCCCGGCCAGGACCACGATCAGCGCGGGATGGGTGGCGGGGATGTGCGCGGCGAAGATCAACGCCGCGGCCAGGCAGAAGGCCAGAAGGGCGTGGCGGCGCTTGGCCATGCGGTCGGCGAGCGCGGCGCCCAGGGGTGCGGCGACGACCCGCCCGGCCATGCCGGCGCCTGCAGCCAGTCCGATCAGCTCAGGCGACAGATCGCGCGCCTCGAACCAGACCGGCATGTAGGGCAGATAGGCGCCGAATCCCAGATAGAACGCCCCGTAGAACAGGGCGAACCGGAAAGGACGCGGCAGGGGTCGGGACACAAAGCTCATCGCGGCCCCTGTAGCGCGGCGCGCGGGACGCATAAAGCGTCGGCCGTCATGCCCCGCTGTCGGCGAGCAACGCGCCATGGTGGCGCTTACGATCGTCCGCGCGAAACCGCAGCGCCTGATGTATCGTTCGCCCGCCTTCGCCGAACTCAAGCGCGCCTCAGGGATTTTTCCGCGTGATCATCGAAATCGTCGTCCTGCTCTGTCTCATCCTGGTGAACGGGGTGCTCGCCATGTCCGAGCTCGCCGTCGTCTCCGCACGCCCGGCGCGGCTGAAGCTGCGCGCCGAGCGCGGCGAGTCCGGCGCCGCGCGCGCCCTGCAGCTCGCCGGCGAGCCGGGCCGCTTTCTCTCCAGCGTGCAGATCGGCATCACGCTGGTGGGCGTTCTGGCCGGCGCCTTCTCCGGCGCCACGCTCGGCGCCCGGCTGAGCGGCGTGCTCAATGAGGCTGGGCTCGGCGACGCGGTCGCCGACGCGATCGGGGTGGGCGCGGTGGTGGTGGCGATCACCTATCTCTCGCTGATCGTCGGCGAACTGGTTCCCAAACAGCTCGCCCTGCGCAATCCCGAGGCCTGGGCGGCGCGCCTGGCGCCCGGCCTGCACGCGCTCTCGCTCGCCGCGGCGCCCTTCGTCTGGCTGCTCGACCGGTCCGGTAAGGCGGTGCTCGCCGTGCTGGGTCAGAGCGGCTCGGCGGAGCGGGGCGTGACCGACGAGGAAGTGCGCATGGTGCTCTCCGAAGCGCGCACGGCCGGCGTTCTTGAGAAAGCCGAGAGCGAGATGATCACCGGCGTCATGCGAATCGCCGACCGCACGGCCAAGGGCCTCATGGTCCCGCGGCGCGACGTGGATGCGGTCGATCTGTCTGAGCCCGCGGACGCCATCGTGCGCCGCTTCGTGGAGACCGGGCGTTCGCGCCTGCCGGTGCGGGACGGATCGCCGGACGGCCTGATCGGGCTCGTGATGTCGCGCGATTTTCTCGCCGCCGCGCCGGAGCATCCCGCCAGGCCGGTGCGCGAGCTTTTGGTGCCCGTCCCGGTGGTGCCGGACGGCCTGGGCATGCTGGACGTGCTCGAAGCGCTGCGCGCCTCGCCCGGCCACATGGTCTTCGTCTACGATGAGTACGGTCATTTCGAGGGTCTGATCACGCCGATGGACGTGCTGGAGGGTATCGCCGGGGAGTTCCCGGAGGCCGAGGGCGAGGCAAAATTCGTCGAACGAGAGGATGGCGGGCTTCTGGTCGCGGGCTGGACGCCGGTCGACGAGTTCGCCGAGCGGATCGGGCTAAGACTCGATCCGGAACGCGATTACGAGACGGTGGCCGGCCTCATGCTCGCCCATGGCGACGGCCTTCCCGGCGTGGGCGAGCATATCACCATCCAGGGCTGGCGGATCGAGGTGGTCGATCTCGACGGCCGGCGGATCGACAAGCTGCTGGTGGAGAAGGCGCGCAGTACGGCTTCTCGCCGCGCCCGTCGCCGATAGGCCTCGGGCCGCGCGGCGATCCTGCGACGGCGGCGCAAAGCAGTGTGAACAGCGTTTGCGCTTGGTTTGTCGCAGGCGAGCCAGTAGCTTCCCGCGCCAATGAAAGACCACGCCTCTCCTTCCGCGCCCGAGGGCGCCCCGCTGCGCGTGCTGGTGTCCAGCTATCGCTCCACCCCCCATGTGGGCGGACAGGGCATCTATGTGCGTCAGGTGTCGCGCGCCCTGCAGGCCGCCGGATGCCGGGTGACGGTCGTCTCCGGCCCGCCCTATCCCGTTCTGGATGACGGCGTGGCGTTGGAGAAACTCCCCTCCCTCGACCTGTTCGAGGAGAAGAACGCTCTGCTCGCCTTCCGGCCCGAAATGCTGGGGTCGAAGGCGGACATGACCGAATGGCTGGCCCACAACACAGGCGCGTTCGCCGAGATGGTCAGCTTCGCCTTGCGTCTGGAGCGGTTCATCGCGCGCGAGAGGGGGCGGTTCGACGTGATCCATGACAATCAGACCCTGGCGCCGGCCATGGTCCGGATCGACCGGCAGGTCCCGGTCGTCACCACTCTGCACCATCCCATCGCCATCGACCGCGACTTCGCCGTGGCGAACGCCGGATCCTGGTGGCGCAAGGCGCTGCAGGCGCGCTGGCATTCCTTCGTGAAGACCCAGGCCAAGGCCGCCCGGCGCCTGCCCCGCTTCCTGGCGGTGAGCGAAGCGGCGCGCGACCAGTATGTGGCCGTGTGCGGGATCGACGCCTCGCGGGCGACCGTGTCGCTGAACGGCGTCGACGAGGTGTTCACCGCCGACACCGGCGTGCCGCGCGACAGCGACCATATCGTGACGCTCGCCAGCGCCGACGTGCCTGTGAAGGGCCTCGACGTGCTCATCGATGCGCTGGCGCGCCTGAAACGCGCCGGCGAAACGCCGCGCCTGACGGTGGTCGGCAAGCTGCGCGAAGGTCCCTCCAAGCGCGCCCTGGAGCGCGAGGGTCTGATGGATCAGGTCCGCTTCGTGTCCGGGCTTTCCGGCGAAGAATTGCGCGATCTCTACCGGCGCGCGGCGGTGTTCGTCTCCGCCTCGCGGTTTGAAGGCTTCGGCCTGCCCGCCGCCGAGGCCATGGCCTGCGGCGCGCCGGTGATCGTCTCCTCCGGCGGCGCGCTTCCCGAAGTCGCCGGCGAGGCCGGGATCGTCACCCCCGTGGAGGACGCCGACGCCCTCGCCGGCGCGCTGAAGACGGTGCTCGGTGATCCCGCCCTGCGCGCGCAGATGAGCGCCAGGAGCCTGGCGCGCGCGCGCACCGCTTTCCGCTGGGACGCGCACGCCGAAGCCGCCATCGGGCTTTATCGCACGGCGCTGGCCGAGCGGGCGGAGGCCGCCGCGCCATGATGGTGACGCTCGATCTTGATGCGCTGGACCTGCAGGACGGCTGGCGCGTGCTCGATCTCGGCTGCGGGCGCGGCCGGCATTCCCACGCGCTCTACTGGCACGCGCGCGCGCTCGACGTGGTCATGCTCGATTTGAGTCTTGAAGACCTGAAAGGCGCGATCAACGGCTTTTTCGAGCTGCCCCCGCCGCCCGCCGAGCCGCCGCGCAGCGCGGTCTGGTGCGTCGGCGACGCCGATCGCCTGCCCTATGAAGACGAAAGCTTCGACGTGGTGATCTGCTCGGAGGTGCTGGAGCATCTGCCGGACGTGGACAGCGCGCTTGGCGAGATCACCCGCATCCTCAAACCCGGCGGCAAGTTCGCCTGCTCGGTGCCGCGCTACTGGCCGGAAAAGATCTGCTGGAGCCTGTCGGAGGGCTATCAGAACACGCCCGGCGGCCATGTGCGGATTTTCAAGGACTCCGAGCTGAGGGCCCGGGTAGAGGGCTTCGGTTTCACGGGCTTCAAGCGGCACTGGGCCCATGCCCTGCACAGCCCGTACTGGTGGCTGCGCTGCGCCAAATGGGACCGCCAGGAGGAGAGCCGCATGGTGGCCGCCTATCGAAAACTCCTGGAATGGGATCTTCTGCAGAAGCCGCGCCTGACGCGCTGGACGGAGGCGGCGTTGAATCCGGTCATGGGCAAGTCTGTGGCGCTGTATTTCCACAAGACCGGTGTACGCTCGTGAGCCCGCGCGCGCTCGGCGTCGACATCGCAGCCTGCGCCGATCGGATCGAGGCGCTGCAGACGCGCGACGGGACGATTCCCTGGGTGGAGGCGGGGGTGTGGGATCCCTGGAACCATGGCGAGAGCGTCATGGCGCTCGCCGTGGCGGGCCGCGAGCGCGCCGTGGAGGCCGGGCTCGACGCCCTCGCCGCGCGCCAGGAGGCAGACGGCGGCTGGACCGGAGAGCTGGGCGCGGGCGTGCCCATGGACGAAACCGGCGAGCGCATCGCACCGCCCGCCGTCCCCGTAACGGCGCGCGACACCAATTTCACCGGCTACGCCGCCGTCACCGTGCTGCGCGCCGCGCTGGCGCTCGACGCGCCGCGCCTGATCGCCCGCCATGAGCCCATGGTTGCGCGCGCCCTGGACTGGGTCGCCGCGCGCCAGTGCGGCGAAGGCGATATCGTCTGGCGCGACCCCGACGCCGGTCAGCCGCTGGAGGACGTGGACAGCTTGCGCGCCGGAAACGCCTCGCTTTACAAAAGCTTCGAGGCGGGTCTCAGGATCGCCGACGCGCTGGGGCGCAGGAAGCCCGACTGGGCGCGCGCCCGCGCCGGGATTGCGCGCGCCTTCACCCATGAGCCGGAGCGTTTCGATCGCAAGGGAACCGATCGCTCGAACTACGCCATGGACTGGTATTATCCCGTGCTCACCGGCGCGATCTCCGGGTCGGCGGCGGTCAGGCGCCTGGAGGCGGGCTGGGACCGGTTCGTGGTGGCCGATCTCGGCTGCCGCTGCGTAGCGGAGGAGCCCTGGATCACGGCCGCGGAGACGGCGGAGTTGGCCATGGCTTGCCTGACGCTAGGCCGGCGCGACCAGGCGCGCACGCTTATCGCAGATCTCGCCCCGCTGGCGCGTGGCGGCGAGGGCTATTGGATGGGCTGGCAATACGAGCTGGGGATGATCTGGCCGAAAGAGCGTCCCGGCTGGACCGCCGCGGCGGTCGTGCTCGCTGCAGACGCACTCTATCAGATCGCGCCGGGCTCGGACTTTCTGGTGCGCCATGCGCGCCCCGACGCCTGGCTCAAACCCGGCGCAGAATCTCGAGCGTATTGATCCGCTCCACCGGTTCAAACAAGCCGGACGCGACCGCGAGCTTCCAGATTTCATAAGGCGGGCGGCCGCCGTCTTCCGGGTTCGGAAACACGTCGTGGATCGCCATCACCCCGCCGCGCGCCACATGGCCGGCCCAGGCGCGGTAGTCGCCGAGCGCGGTCTCCATGGCGTGGCCCCCGTCGATGAACAGGAACGAGACCGGCGCGCCCCAGCTCGCCCCGATCGCCGCGGACGGGCCCACCAGAGCGCAGACCTGCGCCTCGAGATCGGCGCGCGCGATGGTGCGGCGAAACTCCGGCAGCGTGTCCACGCGCCCCAACGCCGCATCGAACAGCTCGGGATCATGATAACCCTCGCCAGGCTGGTGCTCCTCGGAGCCGCGATGATGATCGACGGCGAACAGGAGCCGGCCGGCCTGGCGCGCGGCGCGGCCGAGATAGACGCTGGAGCGCCCGCACCAGCTGCCGATCTCCACAAACGGGCCCGGCGCGGCCTCCGCCGCCTTCAGCGCATGGGCGTGAAGCGCCGCGCCCTCGTCCGGCGCGAGAAAGCCTTTGATTGTCTGGGGATCGAGGGCGTCGCCCGGCGCCGCGCCGCTCATCCCGAAAGCGCGTCGCCGCGGCCGGCCCAGCGCCGCTCGGCCAGCGCGTCCGCGGCCTCGGCCAGCGCGGTCTCGGCGGCCTTGAGCGCCAGAACGCCCTCGGCCACCGGGGCGTGCGCGCCGCCGATCCGGGTCTCGACCTCCAGAAAGAACGCCCGCGCGCGGCGGACCGCGCCCAGCGCGCCTTCGGCCGCGGCGATGTCGCGTTCCAGCGAGGCGCGTGCGAGGCCTTCAGGGGCGCCGGCCACCGCGGCGGCGCGCCGCGCGACGTCCCGGGTCTCGCCCGCGAGCCCCGACACGTCGGCGGCGATCGCATCGAGCGCTCCGGCGCTGTCGAGATAGACCGCAACCGGATCCGGCGCCGCCTCGCTGTCGTCAGCCGCGCCGCCGATCAGACGGCCGAGAAAGCTGCGCGCCTGATCGCCCGGCGCCGGGGCCAGAGACCAGCCCGCCCTCTCCACCAGCGCCGCGAGCGCATCGGCTTCCCCGCGCAGCGCGGCCTGCTCCTCGAGCACGCGCGCCTCGTCCGGCTCGGCGCGGACCATGTCGATGGGACCGCTTGCGCAACCGCTTACAGTGAATGCAGCCAGAACACTGACGCAGACAAGAACCCTCAGCCCGGCGATCATATTTAAAATCAAAGCGTCTTCCCTCGCGCTGTGTAGCGCACGGCCCGCCCCTCGATGGACCG
The DNA here is from genome assembly GCA_051117435.1 of Oceanicaulis sp. GTDB lineage: Bacteria > Pseudomonadota > Alphaproteobacteria > Caulobacterales > Maricaulaceae > Oceanicaulis. The sequence goes on from JBNPED010000021.1 coordinate 34,895, forward strand.
CTTTAACGACACCATAAAAGGGCATACTGTCTCGGTAAACAAATCGAAAAATCATGAAGGGGCCGTTTCGACGCGGTCTTTTACCACGATGGACTCCCACCGCCACGCCCGACGCCTCGGACTGTATCCGCCGATCGAACCGGCGCGCAGCGGCCATTTGCCCGTGGGGCAAGGCCATTCGCTCTACTATGAAGAATGCGGACGCCCCGACGGCGTTCCGGTGATCGGGCTGCACGGCGGTCCCGGCGGCGGCGCCGCGCCGGCCATGCGCCGCTTCTTCGATCCGCGCAAATACCGCATCATCCTGTTCGACCAGCGCGGATGCGGGCGATCGCGCCCCTTCGCCTCCACCGAAGCCAACACCACCGCCCACCTCATCGAGGATATCGAGGCGCTGCGCACCTTCTTCGGCGTCGAGAAATGGATGGTGTTCGGCGGCAGTTGGGGCGCCACGCTGGCGCTGGCCTATGCAAGGGCCTGTCCGGAACACTGCCTCGCCTTGGTGCTGCGCGGCGTATTCGCCTGCACGAAGGAGGAGATCGACTGGTTCTACCGCGACGGCGCCAATCGGCTTTTTCCCGACGCCTGGATGCGGTTCGCCGGACGCCTGACCCCGAGCGAGCAGCAGGACGTCCTGACGGCCTATCACAGGCGCGTCATGGTCGAGGACATGGGCGAGCGCCGCGCCGACGCGGTGGAATGGGCGCGCTGGGAAAGCGCGCTGATTAGCCTGCACGCCGATCCTGACTCGGTCAGTCCCGAGCCGCGCCGCGCCGACGCCCTGGCGCGCATGGAGACCCATTACTTCGTCAATAACGGCTTTTTCGAGCGCGACGGCGTGCTTCTGGAGGACGTCTCCCATCTCGCCGACATCCCCGGCGCCATCGTGCAGGGCCGCTATGACATGGTCACGCCGCCAAAAACCGCCTGGCTGCTGCACAAGGCCTGGCCGGGCAGCCAGCTCGACTTCGTCCACGACGCCGGCCACGCCGCCGGCGAGCCGGGAACGGTGGACGGGCTGGTGCGCGTCACCGACGCCTTCGCCAGACGCTTCGGCTGAGGCGAGCCCGCCGCCGCGTCGGCGGATGACATGGATTTAATCGACCCGCCCCTCCATTCCGCCGCGGCCGGTCGTTACAAGGTCGTCGAGCCGTCTCATGAAAGGAGCTCCCATGATCGTCACCACCACCCATGGCGTCGAAGGCAAGACCATCACCGCGTATCACGGCGTCGTCACCGGCGAGGCCATTCTGGGCGCGCACCTGTTCCGCGACCTGTTCGCGGGCATTCGCGACCTCGTCGGCGGCCGCTCCGGGTCCTATGAGAAATCCTTGCGCGAGGCGCGCGAGATCGCGCTGAAGGAGCTTGAAGACGAGGCCCGCGCCCGCGGCGCGGACGCGGTGGTGGGCGTCGATCTCGACTATGAGGTGATCGGCGAACAGGGCTCGATGCTGATGGTCAGCGCTTCGGGCACGGCGGTGTCGATCAGCTGATCTCACGAACGCTCCTTAAGGCGTAGGCGACCAGCCGGCCCTCCATGCGCTCGCCGAGGGAGCCGGGCCGGTCGAGCCCCATGCGCTGGAGGCCTTCAGCGACATCATCGTCCGGCTCGCCGGTGAGCACCGCCTTGACGAGCGTTTTCAGCCGGGCCGTCCGGGTGGCGGTGGCCTGTTTGAGGAATTGCAGCGCGTCCTTGAGATCGCGCTCCACCTCCGTCAACTCGCTGCCGAGCGGATAGTCGGGCAGGACGCCGTCATGGCGCAATCGGCGCAGCGCCTCTGCGATGCGCTCCGGCGTATTGCGCCGATAGCGCGCCTCCAGTTCGAACCCCGGCTCCAGCTTGCCCGCCGTCTTGGCCGCGTTCAGAAACGCCTCCTGGAAGCGGCTGTCGCAAACGCTCGCGAGGCGGATCGCCACCTCGCGATCGGTCGCGCCCTTCAGATCGGCGACGCCGTACTCGGTGACCACCAGATCGCGCAGATGGCGGGGCACGGAGACCTCCCCGGCCTGCCACAGAATATTGGACTTGGTTTCGCCGCCCGCCGCGCGCACGGCGCGCACGAGGATGACCGACCGCCCGCCCTCCAACTCATGGGCCATGGCGACGAAATTATACTGGCCGCCGATCCCGCTCACCACCCGGCCGTCGGCGAGCGTGTCGGAGATCGCCGCGCCGCGCCCGTTCACCATCATGGCGGTGTTGAAGAACCGCGCGTGCTTTCTCTGCGCCCGGTCCAAAGCTTCGGAGCCGTAAAGCTGATTGATCCGTCCGATCCGGGTCATGGAGATCGCGTCGCGCAGCTCCGCCGGCAGATTTCGCAGCGCGTCATAAAGCCGCGTCGAGCCGAGATAGAACCCGCCATGGAGCCGGATCGCCGGGCCGCCGCCGGACGGGTTCAGCCCTCGATTAAGCGCGGTCTGAGCCTCCAGATCGTCATGGACGGCCCGGTTCAGAACCCCGTGCTCCAACAGATTGATCAGCCCTTCGGTGATCATTTCCGAACAGCCGTAAAGCCCCTCCTCGAAGGCGCCGCGCCCGCCGATCGCCGGATCCACCTCCGGTCCCTCAAGCGCGTCGAGCGCGCCGCGGAACGTCTCCGGGTCTTCATGGCGCAGCCGGATCGCATGGGACAGCCCGTCGCCGAGCGCGCCTATGCCGATCTGCAGCGTGCCGCCGTCGCGCACCAGGCCGGCGGCGTGCAGCGCCACCGCGTGCTCGGCCGGCCCCACTTTCTCCGACGGCACGGGGAAGAGCGTATAGCCCGGCGTTTCCAGAACCGCGTTGAAGCTTTCGCGCTCCACCACCGCGTCATGGCCGAGCCAGGGCAGCTCCGGGTTCACCTCAGCCAAGATTGCGGTGGGGACGCCCTGGTCGCCGCGCGCGCGCAAGCGCTCGAACAGGTCGAGCGACAGGTCCGGATTGCAGGACAGCGAATAGCGCGCGCGCCCACCCGGATCGGGCGCGACCATCTGAGCGATGACGTTCAGCCCGCTCTCGAAAATCTCGCGCCCGGCATGGGTGTAGTTGGCGCTGACATAGTTCGCCTGGGCGTGGGCGTTCTTCAGAAGACCGCCGGGCGACAGGAAGAACTCCTTCACCGTCACGTTCTCCGGCAACGCGTTCCTGCCGCGATCGACGACGTAATCAAGGCGCGGATAACCGGCGTAAAGCCGCTCGGCGATGGGGTCGAGCAGCCGCGCGGCGAGCGCGTTGGGCGCCTTCGGCGGATCGAGGCTGAGCGCGGTGTAGATCGTCAGATCCAGGTCAGGATCGGCCTTGGCCGCCCGGTAGAACGCGTTCGCGAGATGGTTCGCCTTGCCCAGCGCCAGCGGCAGGCCGAGCACCACGGCCGGCCCGACACGCGCGATCGTGTCGCGCACGATCGCGTCGGCCCGGGTCGCCAGATCCTGATCCATGTCCGTCGTCATGCGCGCAGGATGGACCAACCCTCGCTCGGCGCGAAGCGCTCTGCGTACTTCTTCTCCAGGCGCTCCAGATCGGCGACGACCTCGTCGATCCCGCGATAGCGCGCATAGCCGAACGGGCCGCCGCGGAAGGGCGCGAACCCGGCGCCGAAGATCAACGCCGCATCGACGTCGCTCTCTTCGTCCGCGACGCCCTCGTGCAGCAACTGCGCGCACACATTCAGCAGCGGCAGGATGAGCCGGTCGCAGATCGGATCGATGCGTTCACCGTTCAGGTCGGTCTCGGAGACCTTCGATTTCTGCGCTTCGCCGTCCTCATAGGCGTAGAAGCCGCAGCCGTCCTTCACCCCGGCGCCGCGCTCTTCGAGCGTGCGCTTAACATTCGCCGGTATCTCGCCGATTTCGTTTGGGAAATCCGCTTTTAGGTGCTCGGCGACATCAAGCGCGATATCCAGCCCCACATGGTCGGCGACCTCCACCGGGCCCTGCGCCATGCCGAACTTCTCCGCCGCCGCGTCAATGAGTTCGGGCTTCACGCCCTCCTCCATCATGCGCGCGGCCTCCAGCAGGTAAGGCGTCAGGGCACGGTTGACGATGAAGCCGGCGGCGTCCTTGCAGGTCACCGGAAGCTTGTCGATCGTCTCAGCGAAGGCCGCGGCCTGGGTGAGCGCGCGCTTGGAGGTGCGGCCATGGCGGACCACTTCCACCAGCGGCATTTTCGAGACAGGGTTGAAGAAATGCAGGCCCACCAGACGGCCCGGCTTCTTCAGGGTCGACGCCATGTCCTTAAGCTTCAGCGAGCTGGTGTTCGTCGCGATGATCGCGTCCGGCTTCATGCGCGGTTCAAGCTCTTCGAACAGCTGCTCTTTGAGGTCCAGCTTTTCCGGCGCGGCCTCGATCACCAGATCGGCGCGCTCGATCCCGTGACCGTGCGGGTCGGGAATGAACCGGTTGCGCGGCGGACGGATGTCGCCTCGGTCCTTCGCCGTCTTCTTGTCAAAGAGCGTGTTGGCGGCCTTCACCGCGTCCGCGATCGGTTGCAGCTGGACGTCGGTGAGCGTGACTTCAAAGCCCTTTAACGTCGTCCAGGCGGCGATCTCACCGCCCATGGCGCCGGCGCCGATAACGTGAACACGTTTGATTTCAAAATCTTCGTCCGAAATCCTCGCTTCGCGCTTCTTCTGCTCCTGCAGCAGGAACACCCGGCGCAGATTGCGGGATGTGATGGAGCCGGAAAGCTCGGCGAAGAGCTCGGTCTCCGCATCCATCAGCTCATGGGAGAGCCCATGCTCCTCGAACAGGTCGATCAGGCGGAAGGGCGCGGGATAATGGTCCTCGCGCACCTTCTCGCGCGTCTTCTTGCGCATCTGGTTGGCCGCGAAGCCGCGGGCGGGCCGGGTGTCCAGCGCGTCGCGCTTGAGCGCCTCGAGGCCTTTGGGTTGCTCGCGCTTTTCGTTCAGGCGGGCCTTCGCCGCGGTGCGCCAATGGCGCGCCGGCACGGCCTCGTCGACCAGGCCCATCTTTGCGGCCTTGCCCGCAGACACGCTCTTGCCGGCGAGGATCAGGCCCATGCCGTCCACCGCGCCCACAAGGCTCGGCAGGCGGTAAGTCCCGCCCAGGCCCGGCACCAGGCCCAGCTTCACCTCGGGAAGACCCAGCTGAGCGTCCTCGCGCGCCACCCGATGATCGCACGCCAGCGCCACCTCCAGCCCGCCGCCCAGGCAATGGCCGTGGATCATGGCGACCGTAGGACACTCAAGATCTTCAAGGCGTTCAAGCAAGTCCTTGCCGCGTTCGATCATGGAGCGAATCTCGTCCGCGCTCATGGTGTCGAACATCTCCACATCGGCGCCGGCCATGAAGCCGCCGTGCTTGCCAGAATAAAGGATCAGGCCCTCTGGAGGATCGGCCTCCAGCTTCTCGATGAGCGCCTCGAACTCGCGCAGCACCTTATCGTCGAGCACGTTGGCGGAGCGCCCGGGCATGTCCATGGCGGCCCAGCAAACGCCGTCGGAATCGATCTCGCTGGTGAAAATGTCTGTCATCAAAAAGTCTCTCATGCCGCGCTCAGGAGCATGGCGCCGCCCTGCCCGCCTCCAATGCATTCGGTCGCCACGGCGCGTTTGCCGCCGGCCCGGTTCAGGGCGAAGAGCGCATGCAGGACGATGCGGGTTCCGCTGGCGCCGACCGGGTGGCCGACCGCCACGGCGCCGCCGTCGACATTGAGCTTATCCTCGTCGATTCGGCCGAGTGCGGCGTCGAAACCCAGTCTTTCAGTGCAGAACCGTTCATCTTCGAAGGCCGCCTGACAGGCGAGAACCTGGGCGGCGAAGGCTTCGTTGATCTCCCAGAGATCAAGATCATCAAGCGCCAGCTTGTTGCGCTTCAGGATCGGCGCGGAGGAGAGCACCGGTCCGAGCCCCATGCGCTTGGGGTCGAGCGCGGCCCATTCCACGTCCTCGATATAGCCGAGCGGCTCGACGCCGAGCTTCTCCGCCGCCTCCTCGCTGGCGAGCAGGCACCAGCACGCCCCGTCGGTGACCTGGCTGGAATTGCCCGGCGTCACCTGGCCGTGGGGTTTCTCGAACGCCGCCTTCAGCTTGGAAAGCTGATCCACATCGGTGTCCGGGCGCACCCCGTCGTCATGGTCGTAGACCGCGCCGTCGCGGGAGAAGACCGGCTGGACCTCACGCTCCAGCCAGCCCTTGCGCTGGGCGCGGTGAAGGCGGTGATGGCTCTGGGCGGCGTAGGCGTCGGCGGACTCGCGGGTGATCCCCCATTCATAGGCGAGGACCTCGGCGGTCTCGCCCATGCCCAGCTTGACGACGTCGTCGGTGAGGCCTTTTTCCAGGCTCACCACCGGCTGGGCCATGCCGGGGCGGAACTCGGCGGCCACCGACAGGCGCTCGCCCGCGCCCTTGGCCTTTCTGAGCTTGCCGAGCCAGCGCGCCGTGTCGCCCGACAGCTCCAGCGGCGCGTGGCTCAGCGCGTCGGTTCCGCCGGCGAGCAGAACCTCGTTTCGGCCCGAGGCGATCTGCTGGAGCGCATTGTCCAGCGACTGCATGCCCGAGCCGCAATTGCGCTGCACCGAATAGGCGGGGATGTGCTCGCCGAGCCCCATGCGCAGGGCGGCGACGCGCGCGGTGTTCGGCGCTTCGGAGGTGGGCGCGCCGCAGCCGAGGATCACCTCCTCCACCGCGTCCATGGCCTTGGCCTGGCGCAGCATCAATTGCTGGCCGGCGGCCACGGCGAGATCGACCGGCGAAAACGGGCCGGGCTCGCCGCGCGCCTTGATGAAAGGCGTGCGCGCGCCGTCCAGTACGGCTACGCGGCGGCGGTTTCGTCCTTGCGGGCGCTGGGCGATAGCGTGGCTCCCTTCAATTGAGATGGATCAAAATCATCGACGACCAGAACCTCGCGCACGAGCGCGTCGGTCTGCTCGATCTCGTCGCGCTCGGCGCGGCTGATGACGCCGCAGCGCACCGCCTCGTCGAGGCTGAGTTTCTGCTTCTTCACCGGCTTCAGGAGCTGGTCGCGGCGGATCACCGCGTGCAGCGCCTTTTCGATCAGCGCCATGGTGTCGCCGTTGGAGCCCAGATAGACGTTGTGGCCGAGGCGCTCGCGCGTCTCGCCGGGGGTCTGGATGGTCTCGGCGACGGCGTTCATCAGGCTGTCGTGGGGTGGTTTGCGGTGAAGGCCCGCCGGGCTGGTGACCGCGGTAAGCACGACGCGCCAGAACGGGTTGGGGAAATGGCGCTGCACCGCCTTCAGCCGCTCCTCGAACCGGTGCAGCCCGTCTTCGAACACATAATCGAGGATCACCTTGTCCTGAGCCGGCCGGCCGTCATGTTCGAAGCGCTTCAGCGCGCCGGACAGTAGATAAAGCTCAGCCAGCATGTCGCCGAGCCGGGCCGACAGGCTCTCCTTTTTCTTCAGCGCGCCGCCCAGGGTGGCGAGCGAGATTTCAGTCGCGATCGCAAGCTGGGCGCTGGCGCGCGAGAGGTGCTTGTAATAGCGCTCCAGCTCGCCCGCGCCGTCGGGCGCATGGGCGAAGCGTCCGCCGGTGAGGCCGTGCCAGATCGACCGGCCGGCGCTTTTCAGCTGCCAGCCCAGATGACCGAACAGCGCCGTGTCGAAGGCGTCGAGACCGGCCTTCTTGTCGTCGTTCTGAACCGCCTGCATCTCGGTCAGGAGATAGGGGTGGCAGCGGATCGCACCCTGGCCGAAAATGATCAGCGAGCGGGTAAGGATGTTGGCGCCCTCCACCGTGATCGCCACGGGCAGCGCCTTGTAGGCGGTGGCCAGATGGTCGCGCGGGCCTTCGCAGATCGTCTTGCCGCCGAACACGTCCATGGCGTCGTTGATCGCCATGCGCAGGCGCTCGGTGGCGTGGTATTTCATGATCGCGGAGACCACGGCGGGCTTCTCGCCCTCGTCGATGCCCGCGCACGTCAGAAGCCGCGCGCCGTCGAGCGTGTAGGCCGAGGCCGCGATCGGGGCGAGCTTCTCGCGCACGCCCTCGAAGCCGCCCACCGGCATGCCGAATTGCTGGCGGATGCGGGCATAGCCGCCGGCGGAGCGCGCCGCCACGGCCGCGCCGGCCGCGCTCAGACTGGGCAGCGAAATGCCGCGCCCGGCCGCCAGCGCGCCCATGAGCATTTTCCAGCCTTGCCCGATCTGCTCCTCGCCGCCGAGGATCTGCTCGATCCCCACGAACACGTCCTCGCCGCGCACCGGACCGTTCTGGAAGGCGATCCCCGCAGGATAATGGCGGCGGCCGGTCTCAAGCCCCGGCGTGTCGGTGGGGACCAGAAGCACGGTGATGCCCAGATCCTCTTTCGGGCCGACCAGCCCGTCAGGATCGTAAAGCCGCACCGCCAGGCCGGCGAGCGTCGCGACCGGCGCCAGGGTGATGTAGCGCTTGTTGCAGGTGATGGAGACGCCGAGCTTTTTCTCCCCGTCGATCTCCTTTTCGACGATGACGCCGTAATCGGTCATGGCCGAGGCGTCCGACCCGGCTTCGACGCCGGTGAGCGCGAAACAGGGAATGTCCTCGCCCTTGGCCAGGCGCGGCAGATAATGGTCCTGCTGCTCTTTGGTGCCGTAGAGCAGCAAGAGCTCACCCGGGCCGAGCGAGTTGGGGACCATGACCGTCACCGCCGCGCTGATGGAGCGCGTGGCGATCATGCGCACCACTTCGGAATGGGCGTAGGCGGAAAAGCCTTTGCCGCCGTATTCCTCGGGGATGATCATGGCGAAGAAGCCTTCGCCAATCAGATAGTCCCAGACCTCCCGGGGCAGGTCGTTGAGTTCGTGCTCGATCTCCCAGTCGTCCAGCATGGCGCAGAGCGTGCGCGTGGGACCTTCGATGAAGTCCTGCTCGGCCTTGGTGAGCAAGCCGACCTTGAGATTGCGCAGATAATCCCAGTCGGGCTTTCCGGAGACCAGGTTAGCGTCCCACCACACCGTCCCGGCTTCGATGGCCTGGGCCTCGGTGTCGGACATCTCCGGCAGCAAGCCTTTGAACCAGCCCATCAGCGGCTTGGAGATCAGGCTCTTGCGCAGCCCCATGGACATACTCCCTCAGCGTCAGCGTGAGGAAATCAACGCGCGCGCGCTAGGGGGAGTTCCGGGGCGGAGCGGAGCTTAGCCGGTGAGTTCGCGGCGCGCCGCGTCGGCCATGAACGCCGACCGGGACAGACCGCGTGCGCGAGCGGCGGCATCTATCGCCTGGAGCAATCCGGCGTCCAGCGTCAAATTGGCCTTCACCGTGCGGCCGCTAAGGCGGATCAGCGGCACGGCGAGCAAGACCGCCCCGTCTTGAAGATCGCGAATCACATCGGGATCGGTGCGAACCTCGTCGAGCGAGCGCGGGGTCACAGGCTCTGCGTCTTCGCACCAGAGCGCGAGCGCCTCCGCCGCCATACGCGGCAGATCCTCAAATTGGTCGGCCGCCGAGATGCAGCCGGGCGCATCCGGGAATTGGATCCCGTAGGCGCTGTCCGGGTCCTTGTGCACGACACCGATGAACACCGTCATATCGCCCTCCTAGAGCCATCCGGCCTGCTTGTAGATCGCCCGCACGGTTCCGATCGGCAGATCCTTCTGAGGATGCGGCACGATGACCACGCGCCCGGCCTTCCTGAATTTGACGTGGGAACCGCGCGCGCCGATCCGCTCAAACCCGTCCCGCTCCAACAGCCGGACGAGCTTGCGACTGTCGCGCTCCATCTCCAATGGGCGGCTCCCGTGCTGGCCACACCGAAATAATACGCATCATAATGCGCCCAAGCAAGCGTTCCGGAACCTCCCCCCAACCCGCCCGTTGCGGCCATTCACGCCGCAGCGGAGCGCGATCATGGCCAGGCTCACTCTCGCCGAGAAACTCATCGAGGCCCATCTGGAAGACGGGTCGCTTACACGCGGCGAGCCGATCGCGCTGAAGATCGACCAGACGCTGACCCAGGACGCCACGGGCACGCTGGTCATGCTGGCGCTGGAGGCCATGGGCCTGACCCGCGTGAAGACCGAAATCAGCGCGCAATATGTCGATCACAATCTCATCCAGGCCGACCATAAGAACCCCGACGACCACGCCTTCCTGAAGAGCGCGGCGGAACGGTTCGGCCTCTGGTTCTCGCCGCCCGGCATGGGGGTGAGCCATCCTGTTCACATGGAACAATTCGGCCGGCCGGGCGCGAGTTTGCTGGGCTCGGACAGCCATTCCTGCGCGGCCGGATCGCTCGGCATGCTGGCGATCGGCGCGGGCGGGGTGGACGTTGCCGCGGCCATGGCGGGCGAACCCTTCCGCACCTCCATGCCGAAGATTTTCGGCGTCGAACTGACCGGCGCGCTTCCCGCCGGCGTCAGCGCCAAGGATGTCATTCTGGAGATGCTGCGCCGGCACGGCGTGCGCGGCGGGGTCGGCAAGATCATCGAATATCACGGCGAGGGCCTCGCCGCGCTGTCGGCCATGGACCGGCACGTCATCGCCAATATGGGCGCCGAGCTGGGCGCCACCACCACGATCTTCCCCGCCGACGATGCGGTGCGCGCCTTTCTCAAGGCGCAGGGCCGCGAGGACGCCTTCGAGACCTGGGCCGCCGAGGAGGGCTGCGCCTATGACGAGACCGACCGCATCGATCTGTCTCAGCTCGAACCCCTGATCGCCAAGCCGGTAAGCCCCGGCAATGTCGTGCCGGTCGCCGAGATCGAAGGCGAGCCTATCGGCCAGGCCTATATCGGCTCCAGCGCCAATCCGGGCTATCGCGATTTCGCCGTGGCCGCGCAAATGGTGAAGGACCAGCGCATCGCGCCGGGAGTGAGCTTCGACATCAACCCGACCTCGCGCCAGATCCTGGAAACCCTGATACGCGACGGACACTTGTCGGCGCTGCTTCATGCGGGGGCGCGACTGCATCAGACCGGGTGCAACGGCTGTATCGGCATGGGCCAGGCGCCCGCCAGCGGAACCAATTCGCTGCGCACCACGCCGCGCAATTTCCCCGGCCGGTCGGGCACGAAGGAGGACAGCGTCTTCCTGTGCTCCCCGGAAACCGCGGCGGCGAGCGCGCTCACCGGGAAGATCACCGATCCGCGCGCATACGAACCGCCGCGGATCGAGCCGCCCGGCGACCCGGTGCGCAACACCGATCTGCTGCAGGCGCCGCTCCCCGAAGAGGAAGCGCGCGCGGTCGAACTGGTGAAAGGCGCCGATGTGGGCGAGATGCCCGAGCTGGACGCACTTCCCGACCGGCTGAAACTCTGCGTGCTCATCAAGGCGCAAGACGATGTCTCGACAGACGAAATCCTGCCCGCCGGGACCGAGGTCCTGCCCTTGCGCTCGAACATCGAGAAGATCGCCGAGTTCGCCTTCATCCGGGTCGACGAGGCCTATGTGGAGAACGCCCGCGCGCTCTCTGACGCCTATGACGGCCACGCGGCGCTGGGCGGAGAGAATTACGGCCAGGGCTCCTCGCGCGAGCACGCCGCCCTGGCGCCGCGCCATCTGGGCCTGAGATGCGTCCTCGCCAAAAGTTTCGCCCGCATCCATCGGCAAAACCTCATCAATTTCGGGATCGTGCCGCTGATCTTCGAGGACGAAGCCGACTATGACCGCCTGGAGACGGGCGCAGAGCTGACGATCGAGGGGCTGCACGAAGCGGTCGCAAGCGCCGACATGCTGGACGTGGAGATCGGCGGCGAAACCATCCCCTGCCGCCTGGATCTGTCCCCCCGCGAACGCGAGCGCCTCGCCGCCGGCGGCGCGGTGAACCAGATCCGCGCGGCGCTGGGGTGACGCCCTTCTAGACCTTCCCGCTCGGCCGCGCTGCGCAAGCGTCGCGCCAGCTGGCGAGATGGGCGAGGTCTTCGTCCGGCGTCATCTTCACCCAGGCGGCGAACTCCACGAAGACGAAGGCGGTGATGTCGGCGAAGCTGAAGGCGTCGCCGCCGAGCCAAGGGGCGTCGGCCAGGCGATCGTCCAGCGTCTTGAAGAATTTTTGCCCCCGAGCGCGCCCGCGCTCGGCGAGTTCGGGAATCTGGGGAACCGGATCGGGGCCGGGAAGCGCGCGGTCCTTCATGGCCTTGGAGGTGTTTCGCAAGACCTCCATCACGCTCATCAACCCTTCGAATTCGGCCCGCCAGATCCACTCGGCGACCCGCGCCTGCTCCACTGAAGACCGGCCCATGACCGGCGGATCGGGAAACTCGGCTTCGAGATAGCGGGCGATGGAGGCGTTGTCGCAGAAGGTCTCGCCGGCCTCTGTGACGAGGACCGGCACGGTGCAGCGCGGATTGATCGCGGTGAACTCGCTGGAGAACTGCGCGCCGCTTCGAAGATCGACCTCGACCGTCTCCACCTCGACTCGCTTCTCCGCAATCACCATGCGGGCGCGGCGCGGGCTGGGCGCGGTAGCGCAGTCATAGAATTTCATCATTGGTACAATTCCTTAACTAGAAGACTTCACGCGAATTGGGAGGGGCGTACGCGCGCCACGTCAAGGCGCGCCTCGATCGCGGCGCCCAGCGCCAGAATCGTGTCCTCCTTGAAGAGCGGCGCCCAAAGGCTGGTGGCGTAGGGCGTTGAAAATGTCGCGCCGCTCGCGTCGGCGGGCTGGCCGAAGATGGTGCGCGTGGGCTGATCGGAGAAGCCGGAGCGGAAGGCGAGCTGGGGATGGCCGGTGAAATTGGTCACCAGAAGCATGCCGCCGGCGAAGTTCGGGCCGATCACGGCGTCGAGCCCGTCCATGCGCTCGGCCATCATGGCTTGCGCCTGGCGGCGCAGCCGGTCGGCGTTGACCAGATCCACCGCGCTGGCGAAGCGGGCGCGCCGCCAGGTGTTGGGCCAGGCCGCGTCGTCCTGCCAGGTGAGCCGGTCGTCGAGATCGTCCAGGGTGAGGCGCTCGAAAGCCGCGGCGGCTTCGGCTTCGAGCTGGATCAGGAGCGCGCCGTAGGGCTGATCGTCGATGTCGAAGGGCGCGAGCTCCACGCCCAGCGACCGCGCCGCCTCCAGCGCCGCGCGGTCATTGTCGTCGGCCTGTTCGAACCAGGCCGGGTTATAGCCGAGGCGCAGGCCGGCGAGGTCGCGGGACAGGTCCGCGCCGAAGCTCGTTTCAAAGCTCGCCGGATCGCCGGCGTCGGCCCCGTTGATCGCGTTGAGCACCAGGGCCGCGTCGGCGACCGACCGCGCGATGGGTCCGATCTTGTCGAGCGACCAGCACAGCGCCATGGCGCCGGTGCGCGCCACGCGGCCGAACGTCGGGCGCAGGCCCGTCGTCCCGCAGCGATGGGACGGCGACACGATGGAGCCGAGCGTCTCGGTGCCGATGGAGAAGGCGCACAGGCCCGCGGCGGTCGCCGAAGCCGGCCCGGCGGAAGAGCCGGAACTGCCCTCGCCCGGATTGAACGGATTGCGGGTCACGCCGTCATACCAGATGTCGCCATAGGCGATCGCGCCGGAGCTGACCTTGCCCAGCAGCACCGCGCCGGCCGCTTCGAGCCGCTGCGCCACCACCGCGGTCTCGCTCGCCATCCGATCGGCGTAGACGCTGGCGCCCCAGGTGGCGGGCAGGCCTTCGACGTCGATGATGTCCTTCAATGTATACGGCACGCCATGCAGAGGTCCCCTTACCCGCCCCGCGGCGCGTTCGGCGTCCCTTGCGCGAGCCTCGGCGCGGGCGCGCTCGGCGGTGACGGTGACGAAGCATTCCAGCGCCGCGTCATAGGCGGCGATGCGGGCGAGATAGATTTCGGTCAGCTCGGCGCTGGTGATCGCCCCGCTGGCGAGCCATTGCGCTTGCATCCAGACCGGGGCGTAGGCGATGTCCACCGGATCGGACGGGCGGCGCGGCGCGCGCGCCAGTCCCGTCACGCCGCCGTCGGCCATCTCATAGCTTCGCCCCGGGAGGCGCGGATCGAAGGTCAGGGCGGGCGCCAGCGCGTTCGGCTTCTCCACCGCGCGCAGCGCCTCGGCGCGCCCGATCCAGGCCTCGATCCCGGCGAGCATCTGCTCGCGCTCATCAGCGGTGTAGGTCACACCGAGCAAGGGCTCGGCGCAGGCGACGGTCTGCGCGTCAATTGAAGCGCCGGGCTCCTGGGCGCGCGCCGCGCCCGCGAGCCCGGCTCCGGCGCCGGCCATCAAGCCCAACGCGCCGCGCCGGGTTGCGGAGAAATTCATTAATTTTTTCATGGCCTTCCCCCACAGTGATTAAGGCGCGGCGCAGCGGTGTTCACCCCCGGTTCATCGCCGCTTTCGCTAAGGTTCGCACGGGGACGCGGCCGCGCAAAGCACGGCGGGCCGCGGCGGGGAAAAAGCGAATTATGGCGAAGATTCCCTATTTCAGCCCAACTTCGGAGGCCAGACTCGCGTTTGGTTAACATGGGGCAGTGAATAGAAAGGGGCGCAAAGCCATGGACGACCATATCCAGTCGCGACGCCAGACCCCGCAATACAACCGGGACCTTCTCCGGGGAGCGGACATGACGGATCGCGCAGAGCAGAAAGCCCATCAGATCTCCGACCGGCTGACCTACGCGTATCAGCGCGCAGCCTCGGCGTTCGACGGCTATCTCAATTTCAAGGATACGCGCGGCAGCCGCTTCGGCGAGCAGACCGGCGTGGAGCCGATCCAGCGCGCCCCCGCCTATCCCGACAGCCATATCATGACGTTCTCTATCCTCGCGGGCCTGGTCCTGTTCGAAGGTCTGGCGAACGCGTACTTCTTTTCCAAGGGCTCCGATCTCGGGCTTCTGGGCGGGTGGATCCAGGCGATCACCGTGGCCAGCGCCAACGGCATCGCGAGCTTCTTCGTGATCGGGTTTCTGGGTCTGCGCATGCTGCAAAACCCACCCCGGCCGTCCTCCTTCGCCGCCGCCGTGGTGTTCGTGCCGCTGGCACCAGCCTTCATCTTCTTCCTGAATTTCTGCGCGGCTCATTATCGCGACCTGCTGGAGATCAACGCCGCCATGCTCGCCCAGGGCGGCGTGGAGCAGACCGGCGAGATGCTGACCCCCGTCACGCGCGCGCTCACCTTCGCGCCCTTCGAGACGCTTGAGGCGCTGCTCCTGTTCATCCTGGGGATCACTTTCGCGATCATCGCCGCCTTCAAGGGCGCGACCTTCGACGACCGGCTGATCGGCTACGGCGCGGCGCACCGCCGGCTCGTGAACGCCTCATCGCATCTGGCCGCCGTGCTGAAACAGCTGCCCGCGCAAGGCCCCGCCGTGGAGGGCGAGCCGACCTCCGCCAAGCTCACCACGCGCCAGCGTGCGGCCGAGCTGAAGGAGATGATCGACGACATGTTCGCCCAGGAGGTCGAGGACGCCCTCGCGCGCCATGAACGCCGCCGGGCGGCGCGTCAGGGCGCTGACACCGAAATTTATTCCAGCGAACCCCCGCCCAAGGTCTAGACTGGCCGAGCCGCGCGCGCCGTTTCGAACCGAAGCGGCGCGCCCGGCGTTTCGGTAGGCGCAGCGGAGGGTGAGAGCATGCGCGGCAAGGACATACTCGGCGTCTTCAATATCCTGATCGTGCTGGGCGTGCTCGGCGCGATCAGCTACGCCGCCCTCGTGCTGCAGCCCGAGGAGTACGACCCCGACACGCTCTGCCTGGCCGGCGACACGCCGCCCCACATGGCGCTGGTGATCGACAAGACCGATCTCTATTCGCCCGAACAGGCCCTGCGGATCGAGGATCTGGTGCTGCAAAGCCGCGACCGGCTCACCGTCGGCGAGAAGCTCTCGCTCTATGAGCTCGACGCGCGCGGCGAGCTGATCAACACCAATTCGTTCGCCCTTTGCAATCCGGGCCGCGGCGATCAGATCAACCCGCTCTACCGCAATCCGCAGCGCGTGGAGGCGCGCTATCAGGCCCTGTTCGAAGGTCCGCTGCAGAGCGCCCTGTCCGACCTGGTGGAACCCAAGGAAAGCCCGGCGAGCCCGATCATCGAGGCGCTGGCCCGCCTCGCCGTGGAGGAGGATTTCGACCGCGACACGCCGCGCCGCACCGTCATCCTCGTCTCCGACATGCTGCAGAACTCCCAGCTCTTCACTGTCTATCGCGGCGGACGGGCGAACCTCGCCTCCACCCTGCCCAATCCGCGCCTGGTGGCGCGCGCGGTGGCCGACGAATACGGCGACGCGCTCGCCGGCGTGACCATCGAAGTTCACCTCATCCCCCGCCAGGGCTGGGAAGCCCAGCAAGCCGGCGTGATCCGCGCCTATTGGGGCGAAGTCTTCCGCGAGCTGGGAGTCAGGGATCGGTGGACGGGAATTTAGGGGGAAATAGTCTAGTCCGCTTCAACCAATTTTTTGATTTCTGCCCTAAAGTCGGGAAAGCCAAGTAAGCGGATTGGCTTATTAATGAGCGCCTTAACCTCCGCACGCATCACTGGATGGATTATTCCGTCCCTTGTCCAATCTTTCTTTTTTTCATTCGTGACCAACAAAACACTTGAGAACGAATACTCTGCACTCAGAACTTTTATGCTATATAGTAAATCAACCCATACAAAAAAATCGCCATCACCATCATCCTTAAAACCAGGCGGAGTTTTGGTTGCATTCCTATGTGATGCGATCTCCAGAAATACGTTTCGAGGGGCGAACCTTACAAAGGCCCTCTCACCGATAACACTAGAGCGGCGTCCTACCAGTCTGGATCATATCCGCAGGCGGCGAAGTAGTTGGCGCATTCGGCCGGCGTGAAGGTTTCCGATATCCGGCCGATTGTGTTCCAAAGCCCGTCCACGGTTCGCTCCGC
>JBNPED010000022.1:0-49512 GCA_051117435.1 Oceanicaulis sp.
CTCATGGCGGGCGGCCGCCCGCCATGGTCTACTGGCGCACGCGCCAACCCAATCAACCCGATCAGCAGGAGCTCAAAGTAGCTTAAAAACCGCCGGAAACTGTCCAACGATCGGGGAGTAGCTCATTCAGCATGGGGTGAGGGGGAGGTTTGCATCGGGTTCAGAAGACTAACCACCGGCTGCGCTTTCCGAATCCGAAAGCGCACGACCCTCTTCAATCACTTTTTCTCTCAGTTGCCTGCGTTCGCGGATACTAAGTACGGCATGAGCCACAGCAGCAAACGCAATCCCGAAAACGATGAAGAATCCGAGATCGACGCTTACTTTTGTCTGTAAGGTGCCAAAGTGCGCATAAGCGCCGATTGCGATGCTTGCTATACTAAGAACCGCATAGGCCACCATCCAATTCTGGCACCTCTTCGCTCCGCGGATGAGGCCAGCCCGATGGGTTTCAACTCCTAACGTTTTCGCATCGACTTGGGTGAGGACATAATTGTCCACGCCCAGCCAGAAAGCGTAGGACGCTGGCACTGCAAGAACTGCAAGCAGAAAAAAGGGCGCCGAGGCCGCATCAAAGGAAAAAAGTCCCGCAGATGCTACGGCAGCCAATCCTCCCAGGAGGGGCTGAATCTTGCTGCTCTCAAGCGCCTTATATGCAGCAAGTTCCACCCCCTAAACATCCACCTCCGCCTCCAGCGCGAACTCCTGAATGAAGTCGCGGCGGGGCTCCACCACGTCGCCCATGAGCTTGCTGAACAGTTCGTCGGCGGTATCGGCTTCGGAGATGGAGACCTGAAGGAAGGAGCGGGCGTCGGGGTCCAGCGTGGTTTCCCAGAGCTGATCCGGGTTCATTTCGCCCAGACCCTTGTAGCGCTGGATTTTCAGGCCCTTGGCGCCGGCTTTCTGCACCGCCTCAACGAGGTTCGCCGGGGTGTGGATGACGATCTCGCCGTTGCGGCCGTTGAACACGGCCGGGCCGGTATAGTCGCCGGCGATGGCCAGCGCGCGTTCAGTGAGGCGCTTGGCGTCGGGGCTGGCGAGCACCGTGTCGTCGAGCACCACGGTTTCAGTGACGCCGCGCACTTCGCGCTTGAAGACGATGTCGCCTTCCGGGGTGAGCGTGCCTGCCCAGCCGTCCTCGCCCTCGTCGGCGGCGCGGGCCAGGCGCTGGGCGGCGTCCTGGACCTGATCGGCGGTGGGTTCGGGGTGCAGCGCGCCGGAGAGCGCGGCGGCCTCCAGCGCGAACACCGGCGCGCGGGCGGCAAGGCGCTGCAGCGACAGGACGACGCCGCGCGCCGCCTTCACCCGCTCGGCCAGATCGGCGCCGGAGACCACTTCGCCATGATCAAGCGTCACCGTCGCGTCGGAGCTGCCTTCCTCGATGAGGAAATTGTCCATCTCCGCCTGGTCGGTGAGATAGCGCTCCGACTTGCCGCGCACGACTTTGTAGAGCGGCGGCTGGGCGATGTAGAGATGGCCGCGCTCGATGAGCTCGGGCATCTGGCGGTAGAAGAAGGTCAGCAGAAGCGTGCGGATGTGCGCGCCGTCCACGTCGGCGTCGGTCATGATGACGACCTTGTGGTAGCGCAGCTTGTCGTAATCGATCTGGTCGCGCCCGATCCCGGCGCCGAGCGCGGTGATCAGCGTGCCCACCTGATCGGAGGACAGCATCTTGTCGAAGCGCGCGCGCTCCACATTGAGGATCTTGCCGCGCAAGGGGAGCACGGCCTGGTTCTCGCGGTTGCGGCCCTGTTTGGCGGAGCCGCCGGCGGAATCACCCTCCACGATGAAGAGCTCGGATTTCGCCGGGTCCTTCTCCTGACAGTCGGCGAGCTTGCCGGGCAGCGAGGTGATGTCGAGCGCGGACTTGCGCCGGGTCAGTTCGCGGGCCTTGCGGGCGGCTTCCCTCGCCGCGGCCGCCTCGACGATCTTCGCGACGATGGCCTTGGCTTCGGCGGGGTGTTCTTCAAACCATTCGGTGAGCGTGTCGTAGACCGCGCTCTCCACCGCCGGACGCACCTCGGAGCTGACGAGCTTGTCCTTGGTCTGGCTGGAGAATTTCGGGTCGGGCACCTTCACCGACAGAACGCAGGTCAGCCCCTCGCGCGCATCGTCGCCGGTGATGGCGACCTTCGCCTTCTGGGCGGCGCCGGAGGAGGCGGCGTAAGTGTTGATCACCCGCGTGAGCGCGCCGCGGAAGCCCGCCAGGTGCGTGCCGCCATCGCGCTGGGGGATGTTGTTGGTGAAGCAGAGCACGCTCTCGTGATAGCCGTCATTCCACTGCAGCGCGGCCTCCACGGTGACGCCTTCACGCTCGCCGAAGATCAGGACCGGCTCGGGGAAGATCGCCGTGCGGGTGCGGTCCAGGTGCTTCACGAACGCGGCCACCCCGCCCTCATACT
Organism: Oceanicaulis sp.; assembly: GCA_051117435.1. Lineage (GTDB taxonomy): Bacteria > Pseudomonadota > Alphaproteobacteria > Caulobacterales > Maricaulaceae > Oceanicaulis. The sequence goes on from JBNPED010000022.1 coordinate 2,403, forward strand.
GCATCACCTCTTCGACCGGCTCGGCCTCGCGCTCGTCGCGCAGGACGATCCGGACGCCGGAGTTCAGGAAAGCCAGCTCGCGCAGGCGGTGTTGCAGGCGATGGCGGTCGAAGGTGATGTCGGAGAAGGTCTCTTCCGAGGGCATGAAGCGCACCTGGGTGCCCTTCTTGCCGGCCGCGTCGCCGCGCTCTTGAAGATCGACGCCGTTCTCCGGCTCGCCGCGGCGAAAGCGCATGAAGTGCTCACGGCCGTTGCGCCAGATGGTCAGGTCCAGCCAGTCCGACAGCGCATTCACCACCGAAACGCCCACGCCGTGCAGGCCGCCGGAGACCTTGTAGGAGTTCTGGTCGAATTTCCCGCCCGCATGGAGCTGGGTCATGATGACCTGGGCGGCCGAGACCCCCTCCTCCTGGTGGATCTGGGTGGGGATGCCGCGCCCGTCGTCGGTGACGCTCGCCGAGCCGTCGGCGTGCAGGGTCACGGTCACCTCCGAGCAATGCCCGGCCAGCGCCTCGTCGATGGCGTTGTCGACCACCTCATAGACCATGTGGTGAAGGCCGGACCCGTCATCGGTGTCGCCGATATACATGCCGGGGCGCTTGCGCACGGCGTCGAGCCCTTTGAGGACCTTGATCGACTCCGCGCCGTAATCCTGATTCGTGTTCTCTGACATGACGCTTTTTTACCCCAGTGCGACGGGCGCGGCCATGGCTTCAATCATCTTGCTGTGGAAGGGGTTAGCGGCGCGCGCCGGAGCATGGCGCGGATCGGTCGGCCGGACGGTGCGAGCGGGGGCCGGGGAACGGGCTGCGATCCGTCGAGGAACGCCGCTCTGCGGGCGCTCTCAAAGGGAAGGCGGCGGCTTACACCTGCCCGTCGATCCATGCTGGAGGACACCGCAAGGCGATCTCAGCCTGTCAAGGACGGGCTTTCAGGCCCGCCGCGCCGCGGCGACCGGGCTTAAGCCCGGTCGTCCTTGACAGGCTGAGACGCTTGCGAAAATAGCTCGGCAAGGATCGACGGGCGGGCGCGGTCATCGCGCGTGTTTTCGATAAACCGGACGCCGCTGCAAGTGAGCACTCACTCACCGTTCGCCGCCGACGCGCGCGTCGGTCTGGGAAATGGGACGAAGTTTGCCTGCGCCGCGCCTCGACCCGCCACCCCCCTTCACCGCACCAGCAGCAGCACCGCCACGCCCGCCAGGATCACCGCCGTCGTCAGATCGGCCCAGCGCTTCACGCCCTTCTCCGCGAGCCAGTGACGGGCGCGATGGGCGAGGCCCACATGGACGCTCGCCGTCACCGCATACATGGCGAGCATGATCGCGACCATGGCCGCATAGCTCGCCGCATCGACCCGGCTGAGATCGAAGAAGGCGGGCAGCAGGGTGAGGTAGAACACGATCGGCTTGGGATTGGTCAGCGGCATGGCGATCCCCGCCGCATAGGTCGCCGCCAGCCCGCGCTTGGACAGGCGCGCGCGTTCCGCGCGCACGCCGGCGCCGGCCTTGGGATGGCGGAAGCTTTGTACGGCGCCGCAGGCGAACCAGAGCAGAATCGCGGCGCCGGCGATCTTCGCCAGCCAGAACAGATGGGCGTAGTCGCGCGCCATCTCGCCGGCCGCCGCGAGGCCGAACACCGCAAGCGTCAGCCAGAATATGTCGCCGGTGATGATCCCGCCGCCATAGACGAAGCCGTGCACCGGCCCGGCCTCCAGCGTACGCGCCACCATGGCCACGTTGCCGGGCCCCGGAGTGAAGAACAGCACAAAGATGGCGCCGGCGAACGCGGCGAGCGTGGCGAGGGTCATGGCCGCTGCGCTTAACCCATCTGCTTTGCGCGCGGGAGAGCGCGCGCGCAGCTAGACGGCGGCGGGCGGCTCGCGATCAACGGGCGCGCCCTTCGAGGCGCCGGACGGGTCCAGGCTCGCCAGCGCGGCTGCGAAATCGGCGTCGGAGTACGGCTTCTCCAGGCGCGGCGCGTCCGGGTGGATATCCGCGAACGCCTTGCCGTGGCTGTTGGTGAGAAGGAAGGGCACGCCCTTCTCCGCCAGGGCGTCGGCCACCGGCGCCGCCTCGGCGCCCTCGCGATGGGTGAGATCGAGCAGCGCGGCGTCGGGCCGGTCCTCATGAACGCCCTTGAGCGCCGCGTTCGTGGTCGAATACGGCCCGCACGCGAGCCAGCCCAGGGCGCGCACGCGATCGGCCAGATCGAGTGCGATGATCACCTGGCTTTCAAGAATCAGCAGTCTGCGCGTCATGAAGGCCTTTCCTCGCCAGCCGCGCACAATCGCTCAGGCCGGGCGCTGCGCGCAATCACACAGGTTACCAAGACGGAATATTTTGCATTCTCCGGGCCGCTCGGGCCGGCGGGCCGGCTGGCGGAGCGGGACGGCGGATTTCGTCGATAACCTGTGTTACGCAATTGACAATTTTTGCGCCTTCAATTGGCGCGCGGTGCTAACTACGACGGTCGTATTTCACGGCCATCTTGAGCAACCGCATGCGCAACCGCCTGTCCCAGCGATTGAAGACCAGCCATTTACTGCGTGACGAGGACCTACAGGCGCTTGACGCGCTGCAGCCTCAAGTCCGGCTTTATCCGGCGCGCCAGACGATACTTCCCAGCGGCGCCACGCCGGCCACGGTGTTGTGGATCGAGCACGGCTGGGCCTGCCGCAGCCGGAGGCTGGCGAGCGGCGCCATGGCGGTGTTCAATTTTGTTCTGCCGGGCGAGTTCATAGACCCGGCCGTGGTCGTGGGCCTGGAAACCGATCACGCCGTCGTAGCGCTGAGCGATGTGCGCGCGCTGGAGGCGCCGGTGCACGCTCTGAAAGCGCTGATGGAGCGCCATCCCAGGGTCGGCGAGGCGATCATTTACGGCGCGGTGGAGGACGGCGCACGCCTGCGCGATCAGATCGCCCATCTGGGCGGGTCGTCCGCCCTGCAGCGGATCGCCTTTCTGTTCCACTCCCTGGCCCGCCGGCAGGCGGCGGCCTCCGGCGCTGCGTCGGCCTATCTCGACGCCGCGTTCGGCCATGACGTCATCGCCGCGGCCACGGGCCTGTCGCGCGTCCATGTCTCCCGCACGCTGAAGCTCATGCGCGACCGAGGGCTTGTGGAGCTTCAGCAGCGGCGCTGGCGCATCCTCGACGCGGAGGCGCTGGCCCTGCTCAGCGCCGGCGCTTCGGCTTGACGTGAACCTTGCCGGGCCGGAGCGAGGGGCTAGGCTTGGCTTCGGGAAGGGAGAGACCGGATGCTCACCGCATTTCTACGCCGCCTTGAATCCTATCTGCAGCTCACCGACGACGACCGCCACGCGCTCGCCTCGCTGCGCACGCGCCAGCGGATCTACGACAAGGCCGCAGTGATCGCGCGCGAGGGGGAAAAGCTGGAGCGGGTGTTCTGGCTGGAGGAAGGCTGGGCCTGCCGCTATCGCCGGCTGAGAAACGGCGAGCGCCAGATCGTCAACTTCATCCTGCCCGGCGAATTCTTCGACCTGCAAGGACTGGTGAGCGCAAGCTCCGACCACACGGTTTCCGCCCTGAGCGAAGTGAAGGTCTTCGAGGCGCGCGCCGACGATTTCTCCGCCACCGCCAACGAGCGCCCGGCCATTCTCAACGCGCTGTTGTGGGCGTCCGTGGTGGAGGAGGCGATCCTGCGCGAGCACATCGTCCAGCTGGGCCGCCAGCCGGCCGTGACGCGCATCGCCTTCCTGATCCTCGAGCTCTACCGCCGCCAGCTTCTGACCACGCGCACCCATGACCAGAAGCTGGATTTTCCCGTCGGCCACGACGTCATCGCCGACGCGCTGGGCCTGTCGCGCGTGCATGTCTCGCGCTCGCTGAAAACCCTGCGCGACAGGGGATGCATCGCCATGGCCGAGCGTCATATCAAGATCCTGCATCTCGAACAGCTCGAAGAAATCGCCGAGTACGACGAACGCTATCTGCACATCCAGCCGCTGGCGGGCGGCGGGCCGACCCTTCTGGCGCGGCGGTGAGGCGGGAATGACGGCGAGCGGGCCCGCTTGCGCCAATTGCGCGACGCCGCTGGCGGGGCGGTACTGTCATGCGTGCGGCCAGGACAGCCGGCCGGACGGGTTCGGCGGCGCGCTTCTGGCGGGGCTGGCCGAGCTCGCCTCTCTGGACCTCCGGCTCCCGAGATCGCTGCTGATCCTGGCCTGGCCGGGCGAGCTGGCGCGCCGCTACGCAGAAGGGCGGCGTGCACCCTACGTGCCGCCGCTCCGGCTGGCGCTCGCGAGCAGCCTCGTCCTGCTCGTCGCCTGGGCGCTGCGCCTGCCGGACGCAGGCGCGCCGACCGTCACCACCGGTCTTGGCGAAGATCTCGCCTACATGGCGGATTCCGCGAGCTTCGCGCTGGTCCTCGCCCAGCTGGCGGTCCTGCCGCTGCTGGCGCTGGCGACCGCCGCGGCGGCGCCCAACCGCCCCGGCGGACTGAAACGCCATGTCACGTTCGTGCTCTATTTCCACGCGGCGGCGAACGGGTTGGCGATCGCCCTGATCGCGCTCAGCTTCTTCGTCGACACGTCGGTCATGTCCTGGATCGCCTTGTCGGCGGGGGCGGTCCTTCTCGGTCCCTATCTCATCGCTGCGCTTAAGCGATTCTACGATTGCGGATGGCTGCGGCTCGGTCTGCTCTGGCCGTTGGTCATGGGCGTCTACCTGCTCTTGACCGTGTTGGCGTTCATGATCGCGGTGGCCGCCGCGGGGATGCTGGCCTGACGTCGCCGCTCCTCGGCTCTTGGCGCAGCCGGGCCGGCGCGCCATAACCCCGGTCATGGATTGGCCGGTTCTCCTCATGACGGCGGCGCTGATCGCCGCGCTCGCCGCGCTGGCGATCATCGATGCGCGCACGCTGCGCCTGCCCGACAAGCTGACCCTGCCGCTCATCGCCGGCGGGATCCTCGCCGCCTGGTGGCTGGGCCAGCCGGTCTGGCTGCACCTGCTCGGCGCCGGGCTCGGCTATGTGACGCTGGTGGGCATCGAGCTTCTGTATCTGCGCGTGCGCGGCCGCGCGGGGCTGGGGCGCGGCGACGCCAAGCTGTTCGCGGCCGGCGGCGCCTGGTGCGGCGCGCTCGCCCTGCCCCTGATCCTCCTGGTGGCGAGCGCCACGGCGCTGCTCTACGTGTTGGTGATGCGGCTCGCCGCGGGACGGCGGTTCCAGGTCGATCTGATGATCGCCTTCGGACCGTTTCTGGCGTTCGCCATCGGGCTGATCTTCATGCTGGAGGCCGCCGGGCTCACCGATCTCGCCGGTTTCTGAAGCCGGTTCAGCAAACCGGGAACCGGTTTTTGCCGTTCGAAAAGGCGATAAATCAGGAGGCTGGAGCGATCCAGTCTAGCCTTGCACGCCGATGCAGCGGCGCACTCCTCCCAAGGGCGTGACGATCTCGGTGCCGTCCAGGCGCCGCGTGCGCAAAATCACCTCCTCCAGGCGCTGGCCGGAGCCGGTCTCCTCGCCGACCCGCCCGGCGAGGGTGTGGGTGGTGTTCGTGTCCTGATCGAGATAAACGCGGCGGAACTGAGAGCCGGGGATCATCGCGGCGGTCTGCGGCGCCACGCCCAGCTCGCGCACCACCCGGTCGTCGATGAGTTTCACCCGGCGCTCGGTCTCGTTCTCGAACAGGACGAAATTGTTCGGCGCGCGCAGTTCGAACAGGAACAGCCCGCACTCGCCGCGCACCAGCTCCTGCGGCGGCAGGGCCTCGCGGCGCTCAGGCGCGGCCAGTACGTCGGCGACTTCGGGCGGCAGCGAACTCGGCCCGGCCGCGCAGGCGGTGGCGATCAAGGCGGTGAAGGCGGCGAGAATACGGGTCATGGCGTGCTCTCCGCGATGAATTCGTCCGGGCCGCTCTGCGAGAAGCCCATGAGGCTGAGCGCGGCGATGATGTCGCGGTCGCGCGTGCGCCCCACGATACGCCATTGCGGACCGTCCGCCATCAGCCGCACGCGCCCGCTTAAGTCCAGCGTCTCGCCGCGTCCCTCGAAATCCAGCGCCACCGCGTCGCCGGCGCAGGCGAGATCGGCGGTCAAGGCCGGCAGCGCGGCGCCGTATTGCTCGCCGGCGGCGACGAGCGCGGCGCTGGTCACCCGGCCCGCGGCCGAAAGGCACCGGCCCTGCGGGCCCAGTTCGAGCCGGTCGATCTCGATGCGCGCGCTCTGTCCCGGCGGCAGGTCGGCCGCGGCGAGCGCCGGCACGGCGTCGAGCCCGAGCACGCCCGTGGCGTTTTCGATCACGGTGCGCCCGGGGCTCATCGTCACCCGGCCGGCCCCGCGCAGGGCTGGATCGATCAGGGCGACGTCCATCACCGCGCGTCCGGTCAGCAAGGGCGCGGCGTGCAGGCGCGCTTCGGCTTCGGCGAGGCGCAATCCCGCCGCGCGCACGCGGCGCGCTTCGGCGTCCCATACCGTCCCGTGAACCAGCCCCGCCTCGATCCCCGACGGCCGGACCGCCAGTTCGTAAATGAGGCGCGCCGGCGCGGCGGCGGCGGCGAACCCGGCGAGCGCGACCAGACCGAGGAGGGCATAGACGATCCAGCGGTTCACGAGGCGCCTCCCGCCCGGCGCAGGGTGAGCTGGGCGCGCACGACATTGTCGCCCTCTCGATCAAAGCTCGCACGATCCACGATCACGCCCTCCTCGCGCGACAGATCGGCGAGCCACGCCATGAGCCGGTCGGCCGGCGCGGCGTCCAGCCAGACCCCGAGGCCGCCGTCGTCCAGCGGCTGCACCCTCGAGATCGGCAGATTGCGCGCCGTCGCCGACGCGCCCACAAGCGTGCGCAGCGGGGCGCCGCCGCCGGTCGATCGCGACTCCTGCGCCAGCGCCCGATAGCGCGCCACGCCGTCCAGCAGCGTCTCGTAATCCTCCACCGCGGCGTCATGGACGCGCTGCGCTTCGGCGCGCCAGGACAGGGCCGGGCCGAGCACGGCGAACCAGAGCAACAGGACGCAAAGAAAGCCGCACAGCCCCGCCAGCAAGAGCTGTTCGCGCGCGGTGCGGTCGGCCCAGGCGGCGCGGGCGGGCGCCAGAATCTCGCTCAGCGTCATGGCGCCCTCACCGTGAACTCGCCCACCACGCCGGTCTCGGCCTGGCGCGCCCCGCCGTCCTCAAGCACCACGGCGAGCCCTTCGGCGCGCGCGCGCAGGCGCTCGAAATCGTCGAACCCGGAATAGCGCGCGCTGACCTGCAGCGCGCCGCGCGTGGCGTCATAGCGCATGGCGGTGACCTGCACCGCCTCGTCGCCCTCGGTCAGCCGCGCCAGTGCGGCGGCGAGATCGAGAAAGCCGGCGCCGGTGTCCGCCGCGCCGACGCGCGCCAGTTGGTCGCGCAGCTGGGTCTGCACCCTTCGCGCCGGACCGGCGTCGGGAAACGCCTCTTCAAAGGCGGTGATCTCCGCGTCGCGGTAAAGCTCGGTCCGGTGCTCGTAGAAGAGCGCCTGCCCCGCGGCCAGCGCCGCCGCGCCGAGACAGGCCGCCAGCGCCAGGACGGCCGCGGCGCGCCAGGGCCGCAGCAGCTCGCCCCAGTTCAGACCCGAGGCGAGCCCGGCGCCGAGCACCGGCGGCAAGCCCTGCAGCACCACCGGATCGAGACCGGCCGCCGCGGCGCGCAGGTCGGGGGCCGGCATGCGCTTGAGCGCCACAGGCGTACCGTCCGGCGCGGCGAGCGCCGGGTCCACGTCCTCGCTGACCAGGAGCCGGCGCGGCTTCAGCCGGGCGGCGAGCGCGGGCAGGACATGGCCGGCGAGGTCGGGCTCCACCGCGCCACACAACGGCTCGGCGAGCGCAGCGTCGAGATCGCGCGGCGCCGCGTCTTCATCGTCCGCGTCTTCGGCCGCGCCGGCGCGGGTCTTGAACAGGATGCGGCCGCGATCTTCGAACACCAGCAGATCGGCGCCGTGGTCGTCCGGGACCAGGGCGTCAGGCACGGCGTAGACCGGTTTGACGCCGGCGCCGGCGGCGAGGCGGCGCCAGTGGTCGCGCAGGTTCGCCGAGACGGCCGCCACGAGGCGTCGGCCGTCCGGACCCTGCGGCCCGGTCTCCACCACGGTGTCCTCCAGCGCGCCGGCCAGATGATCCTCGATCAGGAAGGGCGCGGCGCGGCGGGCGTCGCGCTCGGAGGTTCCAGGAACCTCCAGCCGGCGCAGGAACACGGTTTCGGCCGGGATCAGCGCCACGGCGCGGTCCGGTTCGGCCCCCATAAGGTCGGGCGCGACATCGGGGCTCAGCACGCCGGCCTCCAGCACCGCGCCGCCGGAGACCAGCGCCCAGCCGGCCTCGGCGTCGGCGTCGGCCGGCAGGGTGATCACCAGCACGCTCATCTAAAAGGCTCCGAAGCGTTCGCCATGGCGGCGTATCCGCCCTCCTTCGTCCAGTTCGGCCAGCTGGCTCAAGGTGAAGCGCGCCTCGTCGACGCGGACCTCCACCTCCATTTCGTACCAGCGCGTGCGCACCGTCAGGGCCTCGCGCCAGGGCGCCTCCAGCTGGAGGCGCGCCAGAAGCGGGTCGGCCCAGACATCTTCAAGCGCGTCATAGCCTTGCGGCGGCCTGCGGAAAAGGAGGGCTTCGGCGTCAGGCGCCGAAAGCCGGCCGCCCAGCGCAGCCGACAGCAGCGGCGCCTCGTCCAGGGTCAGCGTGTTGACGTTGATCGCCGGCTGGCGCGGTTCGGGCCGCACGCACAACCAGGGCGACAGGGCGCGATAGAGCGCCGGTGTCATCTCCGGCAGGGCGAGCAGTTCCTCAAGCTCATGAAAACGCTGGTTCGCCGCGCGATAGGGCGGGTTGAACCGGGCGTAGGCGTCGTCCTCCGCGCCGCCCGGTTCGGGCCGGGTGTCGGCGTCGATCCAGTCGATCATCTGCGCCTTCAGCCGCTGAGCGGCGCCGGGGGGCAGACCGATCCGGCCGGTGAGGCTGTCGAACATGGCCGAAGCGCGCTCGCGCGCGGACGGGTCGTCCTCGTTATGCGCCAGCGCATTGATGTTGAAACAGTTATTGCCGTCGCGAATGGTCCCGGCGATGCGGCCGCGCTCGATGGGGAAGACATGGGGGCCCTGGCGCCAGAGCGCGGTGGGGCGGGTCACCTCGCGCTCCTGCAATTCGGACCGCACAAGGACGCTTTCGGCGAACTCGCGCGCGCCGCGGGCGTACCAGCGCGCCTCGGCGCGGGCGTCCACCTGGGCGGTGCGGAACACGGCGAAGCGGGTGAGATCGGTCAATTGGACCGCCACGGCCGCCATCAGCGCGACGATGAGCAGCGCGGCGATCAGGGCGGTCCCGCGTTCGTCCCGGTTCATCGCACCGCCCCCGCGCCGGGGGTGAGGGCCACATGCTCCATGGGACCGACCCCGTCGAGCTCATAGCGCAGGCGCACGGCGGCGGGCGGGAGCGGCGCGTCTTCCGCGCCGGCGCTCAGCCGGGCCTGGCGCGCCCAGCCGGCGCCGGTGAACACCTCCACCTCCAGATCGCGCACGCCTTCGGCCATGAGCCGGCGGCGCGGCTCGGCGCCGCGGGCGGCGTCGGGATAGGCGTAGGCTTCCCGCCACAAGGCTTCGCCGTCATAGAGCCAAGCGACCCTCTGAAGGGTGGAGCGGGGCTGGATTTCGCCGGGATTGGCCCAGCCGGTGCGTGTGAAAACAAGCACTTCACGCATGTCTCCGCCGCGCACCGGCTCGGTCCCGCGCACATCGGCGGCGAAGACGCGCGGATCCTCCAACCCTTCCGCGGTGCGGGCGGGGCGCATGGCGATCTGGCCCATGTCGGCGGTGAAGAGGGCGGAGACGCGCTGGGCGGCGTCGAGGCGCGCCAGCGCCGCCTCGGTCTGCTCCCGGCCGCGCAGAGCGGTGGTCAGAAGGCCCACGGAGATCGCGCTCACCACGGCGAAAACCGCAACGGCGGCAAGCACTTCCAGCAAGGTGAATCCCTCCTCGCGCGCACTCACGGCCCGGTCCTCACGAACGTGGTCCGGCGCGCCACCTCGCGGCCGTCTTCGGTTTCGACGACAAGGGTGACGCGGGCGAGGCCCTGGGTTCCGGCGGCCTCGGACTCCAGGCGCCAATCAAAGGTCCGGCCCGCGATTTCATAGGGTCCGGAGCGGTTCGCAGGAGGGTCGCCGCGGGATTCCGCGAGGCTCGTGGCGAGGAGATTGTCCGCCGCGAGGCCGGCGAGCGCGGCGTCGCCGGCGAGCGTCGAAGCGCGCACGCTGGTGGTCAAGGCGTTCATCAACGCCACGCCCGCGATCGCCAGCACGGCGAGCGCGGCGAGCATTTCCATCAAGGAGAATCCGGCCTCGCGCCTCATGCGCCGGGCTCGCGCGGCTCGTGTTGAAAATCGAGCGCTCCGTCGTCGCCGCGGCTTAGGACCGCCGTCCCGCGCGGGCCCGAGAGGCGATAGGCGAACGGATCGTCGAATCCGGCCGGGTCGAACCAGATTTCCGGCGCCAGCGGCCGGGTGTCCTCACCGCCCGCTCCCGGGCGCCTCGCGACCCCGCCCTCGGACAGGACCAAGTCGAGATCGCGATCGGAGAAGCGCACCGGTTCCAGGGCGGGATGGTCGCGGCGCTCCAGCCAGACCTCCTCGCCGGCTCGGAAGAAGCGATAGCCGCGCCCGTCGGCGTCGGCGGAGAACCCCACCGTCTCGCCGGACAGAAGCGCCTCGCGCCGCGCTTCGGCGAAGGCCCGGATCAGCCGTTCGCCGGCCTCCTCCTCCGGGCTGTCGGAAAAATCGCCAAGCACCACGACCGCGGTGGCCATCACCGCGACGATGCTGAGCGCGGCCAGCATCTCCAACAGCGAGACGCCGGCCTCGCGCGTAAGGGCCGGGCGGGCGGTCATGGCTCTAGCGTTCGGCCTCGGGATCCCAATTGCCGATATCGGCGTCTTCGCCCTCGCCGCCGACCCGGCCGTCCGCGCCGAAGGACCAGATGTCGAACCGGCCGTATTCGCCGGGGATCACGTACTGATAGTCGTTGCCCCAGGGATCGGTGGGCAGCCGGTTGATGAAGCCGCCGTCGGGAAAGCGTTGAGCCAGGCGCGCATCGTCGGGCGCGACCACCAGGGCGTCGAGCCCCTGCTCGGTGGTGGGATAGGTGTTCATGGTCAGGCGGTACATCTCCACCGCGCTTTCCAGCTGGCTGACGTCGGCGCGGGCCTTTTCGATCATCGCCCGGTTCTGGCTGGGCAGTACGTTGATGACGATGATGGTGGCGAGGATGCCCACGATCACCACCACCACCATGATCTCGATCAGCGTCAGCCCGGCCTCGCGGTCGGCGATCGCCTGTTCGTCATATCGGCGCATCAGCATGGACGCGTCTCCCTTCTCGAGCCCGGCGCTCACATCAGCACCGAGGTGTTCAGCTGCAGGATGGGCAGGAGGATGGACAGCACGATCGTCACCACGATGGCGGCCATCACCAGGATGATCCCCGGCTCCAGGAACGACAGGCCTGCGGTCACCAGACCGTCCACCTCGCCCTCCAGATGCTCGGCGGCGCGTTCGAACATTTCCGCGAGCCGGCCCGAGCGTTCTCCGGCGGCGATCATATACACCATGATGGGCGGAAAGAAGCGCGCTCCGCGCAGCGCGTCGGCGAGGCCCTTGCCGGTCTCCACCTGCTCCACCACGCCCTTGAGCACGTCCTGAACGACGAGATCGCCGCTGGCCCGCCGCGCCGCGCGCAGGGCGTCGGGCAGCACCGCGCCGGAGGCGATGAGAATGGCCATGGTGCGCGCAAACCGCGCCGCCTCGGTCTTCTTGTGCAGGCCGGAGATCACCGGCGTCGAAAGCCGCGCCCTATGGACGGCCCGGCGCACCGGCTCCTGGCGCAGGGCGACCACGGCCCCCAGCGCGGCCAGAGCCAGCCCCGCCAGCAGGATCGGCCAGGCGGCCTGGAGAAAGCCGGACACACCGATCATGATGCGCGTGATCAGGGGCAGTTGAAGCCCCATGGTGTCGAACTGTTCAGAGATGCGCGGCACGATGAAGACCAGCAGCATCACCACCACGCCCAGCGCCACCACGCCCAGCACCGCCGGGTAGATCATCGCCCCGCCCACCTTGCGCTTCAGGGCGTTGGACTGTTCGAGATAGCCGGCCAGCCGGTCGAGCACGAGGCTGAGCCCGCCCGCGCTTTCTCCGGCCGCCACCATGGCGCGGTAAACGCCCGGGAAGGAGCGCGGATGCGCCGCCATGGCTTCCGACAGGCGCTCGCCCTCGACCACCTTGGCGCGCACCTCCATGAAGACGCGGCGCATGGCCGGGCTCGCGGCCTGACCGCCCACCAGGCCCACCGCCTCCTCCACCGGCATGTTCGCGCCGATCAGGGTGGCGAGCTGGCGCGTGGCGCCCATGAGGTCGCGCTCCGACAGGGGCTGCGGACCGGTGAGGTTCTTCAGGAGCCCCGCCGCACCGGCGCCGCCGGAGTCTGCGCGCGACACCGAGAGCGGCGCCAGGCGCCGGCGGCGCAGTTCGCGCCGGGCGGCCTGTTCGGAATCGGCGGAGAGCAGCCCCTTGGTTTTCTTGCCCGCCGCGTCGAGGGCTTCGAATTCAAACGCCGCCATCGCGCTCGCCGTCCTCGCGGCACACCCGCATGACTTCAGCCAGGCTCGTCTCGCCGGCGCGCGCCAGCTTCACCCCGGAGCGCCACAGCGTGTCGCGGCCCCGGAACGCCTCGGCGGCGAGGTTGAGCTCGCGCGCGTCGTCATGGATGAGCGAGCGGATCGTATCGTCCACCGGCACCACCTCGTACACGCCGCGCCGGCCGGCGAAGCCGGTCCCGCCGCAGGCCGCACAGCCCTTGGGCCGGTAAAGCGTCACCGCCTCGTCGGGCCGGGCCTCCACCATGCGCCGTTCAGCGTTGTCGGCCTCATAGGGCTCCTTGCAGGCCTGGCACAGCCGGCGCACCAGGCGCTGGGCGACGATGGCCGACAGGGTGGAGGCCAGCAGATAGCTCTCCACCCCCATGTCACGCAGGCGGGTGATCGCGGCGACGGCCGAATTGGTGTGCACGGTCGACAGGACCAGGTGCCCGGTGAGCGAGGCCTGCACCGCGATCTCGGCGGTCTCCTGGTCGCGGATCTCGCCCACCATCACCACGTCAGGGTCCTGGCGCAGAATGGCGCGCAGGCCCGCGGCGAAGGTCATGCCCACCTTGGCGTTGACCTGGGTCTGCCCCACGCCCTCCACCGCATACTCCACCGGGTCCTCCACGGTGAGGATGTTGCGGGTCTGATCGTTGAGAAGATTGAGGCCGGCGTAGAGCGTGGTGGTCTTGCCCGCCCCGGTGGGGCCGGTGACCAGCACCACCCCGTTGGGCTGGGCCAGCGCTTTCCGGAACTCGCCCAGCTGCTGCTGGGCCATGCCCAGCTGCTCCAGCGTGAAGCGCGCGCTTTCCTTGTCCAGAAGGCGCAGCACCACCCGCTCGCCATAGCGCGACGGCAGGGTGGAGACGCGCACGTCCACGCCCTTGCCCGCCAGCGTCAGGGTGAGCCGGCCGTCCTGGGGCACGCGTTTTTCAGCGATGTCGAGGCGCGCCATGACCTTGATGCGGCTGATCAGCGGCGGCGCGAGGCGGGAGGACAGGCTCACCGTCTCGCGCAGCACCCCATCGACGCGGAAGCGCACGGCGACCTTCTCCTCGAACGGCTCCACATGAACGTCCGAGGCGCCCATGCGCACGGCCTCGGCGATCAGCCCGTTGATGAGCCGGATGATCGGGGCGTCGCTGGCGCTGTCGAGCAGGTCCTCGGTCTTGGGGATTTCGGAGATGATCTCCGACAGGCTGGCCTCGCCTTCGCTCTCGCTGTCCTCGCCCATGGAGGCGGCGAGCCCGTCAAAGGCGTAGATGTCCGACAGCGCGGTGTCGAAGGCCTTCGCGTCCACCGGCTGAACCGGGAAGGCCGCCCCGGCCGCGCGGCGCGCTTCGATCAGATCGATCGGATCGGCCCCGTGGCGCAGGAGGAAGACCGGCGCCTCGCCGGGCTTCAAGGCGATCCCGGTCTCGCGGGCGAAGGCGTAGGCGAGCGGCTTCACGCGCTAGTCCTCCCGAGCGGGCGTGTCCTGGGGCGGCGGACCGGAGAACGGATCGGCGCCGCCCAGCATCAGATCGACGATCTCTTCAAGGCTGGACGCGCCCGCGCCGGCCGCGCGCTGCTCGCCCACGGCGAACTCATAGCTCGACCGCGTGACGCGGCGCATGTCCGCGGCGTTGCGCACGATGGTGGGACGGATGAAGACCATCAGATTGCGGCGCACCTGCGAGCGGGCCTCGTTGCGGAACAGCCGGCCGGCGACCGGAATGCGCGACAGGCCGGGAATGGAATCGTCCAAAAGCTGATCGTCGCGCTCGATCAGGCCGCCCAGCACGATGATCTCGCCGTCATCGGCCAGCACCGTGGTTTCGATCTTGCGCTCATTGGTGATCAGCTCCTGGAAATCGGCGCTCACCGGACCGGCGATGGAGCTGACCTCCTGGATGATCTGCAGGCGGATCGCATTGCCCTCGTTGATCTGGGGACGCACGGTGAGCTGCACGCCCACGTCCTCGCGCTCGATCTGGCGGAACGGGTTGGCGTTGTTGGCGCCCAGCGCCTCGCCGGTGGTGATCGGAATCTGTTGACCGACCAGGAGATTGGCCTCTTCGTTGTCGAGCACCATGAGCTGGGGCTTGGACAGGACATTGCTCTCGGTGTCGGAGTCCAGAGCGTTGAGGATCAGGCCGAACAGCGTGCCGTCATCGCCCACCTGGCCGCCGACGCCGAAGGCGCCGCCGCGCGCGCCCAGAAGCGAATTGAGCGCCAGATTGCGCAGCGACAGATCGTTGCCGGTCGTCTCGTCGTCATCGGCGAAACTGTCGGTGGCCAGCGCCCCGGTCAGCGCCAGAAGATCGGGCGCGCGCTGCGCGCCGTAACGGGTGTAGGCGAAGGGCGTGGCGTCGTCGCCGTCGCCGGCGAGCAGGAACTGCACGCCCAGCTCGCGCGCGGCCTGGTCGGAGATCTCCACCACGATCGCCTCGACCTGGACCTGCGGGCGGCGCACGTCGAGCCGGCGCACCACTTGCTCCAGCTCGCGTAGCACGTCGGGGGCTGCGTTCATGATGATGGAGTTGGTGGGCTGGTGATAGGCGATGCGGGTCTGGCGCGCGCCCTGGGCGTTGGATTCGGTGAGCACGTCGGCGAACTGCTCCAGAATCGGCAGGAGCTGCGCGCCCTCGGCATGGTCGAGACTGACCACGCGGAAGGACTGGTTGGAGCGGCTGACCGCGTCCACCCGGCGCGCCAGCGCGATCATCTCGGCCACCGCGTTCGGTTCGCCGCGCAAGAGGAGCGCGTTGGAGGCCGGCACCGCCGCCACCGAAACCGCGAAGGCGCGGTCGTCCTCGCCCTGGGCGGTGCGGGTGCGCAGGCGCTCCACGATGCCCACCATGTCCTCGGCCGGCACGTTCTCGAGCACCAGCATCTCCACCGTGGAGCGGTCGCGGTCCATGGCGCGCAGGGTCTGTTCGACGGCCTGGATATTGGAGGCGTAGTCCACCGCCACGATGAGGTTGGAGCCCTCAACCGCGTTCGCCGCGCCGGAGGCCGACAGGAGCGGACCCACCGCGCGGATGGCGTCGCGGGCGCTGGCGTTGGTCAGGCGCACCACCGTGGTGAGGAAGAGCTCGTTGTCGCGGTCGGGGCTGACCTGGGCGCCGGCGCGCGCGCCTTCCTGCTCGGGCACGATCTGGAACACGCCCGGCGCGGTGCGCACGGCGGTGTAGCCGTTGACCCGAAGGGTGGAGAGGAAGACCTGGAAGACCTCGTCCGGGGTGAGCGCGGCCTGGGAGGCGATGGTCACCCGCCCGCGCACTTCGGGATCGACGATGAAGGTGTAGCCGGTCAGAAGCGACACGTCGTCGATCACCGCGGCGATCTCCGCGTCGCGGAAGTTCAGCGTCGAACGATCCTGCGCCTGCGCCGGCGCCAGGCAGGAAAGCCCGAGGATCAAAGCGGCGATCGCCGCGCCGCGCATCATCACCGTCATCATTTCGCCCCGTCCTTGATCTGTCAGCCGCCTTGCAGCGGAATGACCAATTCGACCGGCGCGCCCGCGCGCTCGATCTGCAGCCGGACCTCGCCGGCGGTTTCGAAACTCTGCGCCACCGCGCGCGCGGCGGACGCCCCGTCCAGACGCACCCCGTTGACGCTCAAGATCACGTCGCCCGGCTGAAGCCCGGCGGCGCGCAGCACCTCCAGGCGCGTATTGTCGCGCACCCGAAGCCCGCGCATGGCTCCGCCGTCGAGCACCGGCTCGAGGCGCAGGCCGTCGACCCAGTCTTCGGTGTCCAGGCGCGCGGCGAGTTCGAGATCGGGCTCGCCCGACAACGGCGCGGCGCGGCTCGACGCGGCCCCCGGCGCGGCCGCCGGGCGCGGCGCGGCGGCGGCGGCGGCGGCCCTTCGGGACTCCTCGCGCAGATAGATGGTCTCGCGTGCGCCGCGGCGATTGATGATCACCCGGTCGGGAAAAATCTCCACCAGGCGCACGCCGTCGGCGATCTCCGCGCCGGCCGGCAGGGCGCGCTGGCCCTGGCCGGGCGCCTCGATGACGGCCGAGCCGTCCAGCGGGCTCGCCCCGGTGCGCACCCCGCGCAGGACCAGATTGAGCCGGGTCTCCGGCGCGGCCTCCTCGGGTGCGGCGTCGCCGCGCGCGCGCGAGGCGAACACGGTGAAGCTCTCAAGCCCGGAGAGATCGCGGATTTCGGCCGCGCCGGCCGGACCGGCCGCGCCGGGCGCGATCTCCAGGCGGCGGGCTTCGGCGCCGTAGAGCATGAACCAGAGCGCCTGCGCGGCGAGCCAGGCGATGACCAGCACCAGCGCGATCTCGGCCGCGCGCGCGGCGAGCCGGGCGGCGCGCTGCAGGCGCGCGTCGCGTCCGGCCGGGCTCGGGATCGCCTGTGCGGAACTCATGAAAAAGGTTCAACCACGTTGTGAATGCAAAGGAAAGCGCCCCGTCACGCAACAGGGCGGGCCCTCGTGAAGAAGGCCCGCCCCGCCGTGCTCAGGTCGCCTTAGACGCGTCGCCTAGAAGCTGCGCGTCAGGCTCAGCGAGAAGGTCGTGCCGATCTCGTAGGCGTCGACGACGAACTCCGTACCGCCGGCCGACTGGGTGGCGACATAGTCTTCGCCCAGCAGGTTGCGGACCGCGAAGCGGACGTCGAGATAGTCGCCGCCTTCAAGCTCGAAGGACCGGCTGTGCACCAGATCCACGAGGAAGGGCGGCTCTTCGACCACTTCGGGAAGACCGCGGGCCACGTTGGCCAGGGCCCGCGTGCGCTCGCCGGTATAGTTGAACAGCAGCGCGGTGCGGTGCGTGTCCTCTTCCCAGCCGATCTGCAGGTTGGCCAGGTGCTCCGACTGACCCTGCAGGGTCTGGCCGTCGCTGATATAGCCGCTGGCGTTTTCCGTCGTCGCCTGCGGCTGGCCGGCCTGCGGGGTCGCCACGATGACCGTGCCTTCGCCGGACATTTCGCTTTCCGTGTAGGTGTAGTTGGCCTTCACGAAAATCTCGGCGTCCCGCCAGAACCCGTCGCCGTCGAACAGGTCGGCCAGGGCGAAGGCCTGCTCGTACTCGATCTCGAAACCGGTGAGCGTGGCTTCCGGCGCGTTGATGAACGAGGTGGCGAGCGTTTCGCCTTCAGGCAGGATGTATTCCACGATCGGAGCGTCGAGCTCCTTGTGGAACACGCCCGCGGTGATGAACTGGTTGCGGCCGAAATAGTATTCCAGGCGCGCGTCGTAGTTCGTGATCTCGGTGTTGACGAGATACGGGTTGCCGCGGAAGCGCTCGTCGGTCTCGGTGTTGAAGAACTCCGCAAAGCCCAGCTCGCGGAACTGCGGGCGGGTGAGCGTTTCGGAGTAGCCGAGACGGAGCTGGAGGTTGTCGGCGAAGGTCCAGGTCAAGGTCGCAGCCGGGAGCACGTAGTCTTCCGAAATCTGCGTCTCGATCGGGTTCGGACCCGGGTTGGCCGGGAAGCCGAACGTGTCGACGATCTGCTCGCCGTCCTCCATGCGCGCGCCGAGCGCGGCCCGCAGGAACGGGGTCAGCTGAACGTCGGTGCCCACATACCAGGCGTCCACATTCAGATCGCCGCGATACGCCTCCGGCGTCAGAATGCCCCCGACTTCACGCAGACGGAAGCGCGTGTCGAGGATGTTCTGGTCGGCGAAGATGTAGTCGATGCGGCTGTCGGACAGCGCCGCCGGGATGGAGCCCTCGAAGCCGAACTCGCGGGTGAACGCGGTGCGCTCCTTGTCCATCGTGGCGTAGCCGGCCTTCCATTCCCAGTCGAGCCCGAACAGGGAGACCGGAAGCAGCAGGTCGAAGCCGAGATCGTCGGTGACGTCGTCCACGCGCGAGAACGTGATCGAGTTGCCGTCGATGGAGTTCAGGAGACGCCAGTCGATACCCGGACCGGTGTCCTCGTCCTCGTAGACCGCTTCACGCCCGTTGGGCGCTTCGCGCGAGGCGTCCGACGTGGAGGCGCGCCATTCGATTTCCAGCGCGCCGGCGTCGGTCAGATCGAAGGCGTGCTCGCCGGAGAGCTGGTAGGTGTAGACCTGACGCTCGAACCAGGCGGTGCTGTCGATCCGGATGTCGGCGTTCCGGTCGTCGTCCCGGCCGGCCAGGATCTGGGCTTCCTTCTCGGTGGAGCGCAGCACGAAAGCCAGAGCGCGCACTTCGTGCGCGTCGGTCTCGAAGCCGGCGCCGAGCATGCCGTTGGATTCGATCGTGTTGGTGGTCTGGAAACGATCGAACTGGGTGCGCGGGGAGAGCGTCCCGCTGGCGATCCGCGCCTTGCCGCGCTCACCGACCCGGGTCTCCCAGCTGTTGTCATAGCCGACCGAGGCCAGAAGGCCGAGCGAGAATCCGTCGAAATCGAAGCGCTGACCGCCGGAGAAGTCGACGCCGATATCGCCGGGAATGTCGCCTTCCTGGATCACCCAGAGCTTGGAGTTCTCCAGATTGCGGCCGATCTCCGCGAGGGTGACCGGATCCTGGATCGCCGGGCTGATGTTCTCGGTGTTGAAGATGTCCTTGAACTGTTCCGGCCAGTCACGGGTGTCGTCGCCGAAGCCGGTCCAGTCGTTGGAGCCGCCGTCATAGACGAGCCCTTCGTCGAAGCTGGTGGCGGTGTCGGCCGCCAGGCTCAGACCGATCTCGAAGAAGCCTTCGTTCGGCAGTGTGGTGGTCTCGATTTCAACGAGGCCGCCGCCGAACTCGCCCGGGAACTGCGGCGAGAAGGTCTTCTGGACCAGGATGTTGCTGATCAGGCTGGTCGGAAACAGGTCCAGCGGCACGGCCCGGCGCAGCGGCTCGGGGCTGGCCAGGGGCGACCCGTTGATCAGCGTGTTGGAGTAGCGTTCGTTCAGACCGCGCACGATGACGAAGCGGCCGTCCTGAACCGAGAGACCGGTGACGCGGCCGAGCGCGGCGGCGATGTCCGCGTCGCCGGTCACGGCGATGTCTTCAACCGACAGGAAGCTGGAGACCTCGGAGGTCACCCGCTTGTCGTCGGGCACGTACTGGTAACGGACGGTGATGACGTCGTCCGTCGTGGTTTCTTGCGCCAAGGCGGAGCTGAGCGGGACCAGTCCAGTGGTCGCCAGCAGGGCCGCCGAGAGCGCGATGCGATTGCCGTTCATAATGATCCCCAATGTGGTTGCATCGCTGAGGCGAGTGGGGGAGCCCGGCGCGAACCGCCGGGCTCCCCGCAGCCCTTACTGAGCCTGCTGCAGGGTCCAGCCCTGGTACCAGGTGTCGTTGGCGTCCTCGACCGCGCCGATATAGTCGACTTCGGTGAAGAACGAGCCGAACTGGGTCACGTCGAAGACCGGCACCTGGGATTCCGGACCGTTGGCGGACGGAACCACGCCGGTGGCGTTGTTCGGCGTCTGCACCACGCCGTCTCCGTCTTCGATCGCCGAGAAGTCGGTGACGAAGCTGAAGCCGGCGAGCGAGGTCGTGCCCGTGGTGTTGTCGGTGTTGGCCGTGTAGGGCGCGACGCCGTTGAAGAAGTCCTCTTCAGAGAAGCCGTCGCTGTCGCCGGAGAACGGGGTCGGGCAGTCGAAGAAGGTCGACGCCAGAACCAGATCGCCGGCCGTGGCCTGAGCGAAGGTCTCGGTGTTGTCGACGTCCAGGCAGTCCTGGTTGAAGTCGACCACGATGCCGTTGACGAACGTGCCCGCCGTGCCTTCGCGCAGCAGCATGCCGGTGTCCGAAGCGGACGAGCCGCGCACGCCGATCAGCGTGAAGTTGGCGATGGTCGGGTTCGAACGCGGCGGCGCGGAGTTCTCGTCGCCGTTATTGTCGAACTCGAAGCCCTGGTCGCCGTCGTCGGCGGCGTGCTGCACGATCACGAACTGCACGCTGCCGGTCCAGCCGTCGGTGTAGTCCAGCGAGTCGTCGCCGATGCCGGTCAGCACGAGGTGCTTGGCGTTGGTCGTGCCGCCGAAGAACTCGATGCCGTCGTCTTCGTTGTTGTGGACCTGCACGAAGTTGACTTCGGTGCCCGAGCCGGTGCCCTGGAAGGCGATGCCGTTCAGCTCGTCTTCAGCGTTCACGCGGAAGCCGGCGTACTGGACGCGGGTGTAGGCGATCGAGCCCGAGCTGTCGTCGGCCTGGTCGCCGCCGAACAGGCCCGAGGAGCCTTCGCCCGACTTTTCGCAGTCGGCCGAACCGCCCACCGCGGAGCCGTCGATACAGGCGTTGATCGGCGCGAAGCCGTTCAGCACCAGGCCGCCCCACTGACCGCGGTCGTCGTTCGGCGACTGGTTGGTGCCGGCGAAGTCGGAGCGCGAGGTCATCACGACCGGCGCGGTGGCGGTGCCGTTGGAGCGCAGTTCCGAACCGCGCGAGACCACGAGGTAGTCCGAGCCGGAGGATCCGATGACGGTGACGCCCGCGTCGATGGTCAGGACCGCAGGGTCGCCGCCGTCCGCAGCGCCGGTGTCTTCACCGACGAAGACCGGGCCGGACAGTTCGTAGACGAGCGAGGAGCCGCCCGACAGACGCAGGTCGGAGGTCACCGTGCCGGTGAGGCGGCAGACGCGCTTCTGGCTGATGACTTCGCCGGTGGCCGAGGTGCCCGCCGGGCACTGGGGTTCCGGGAACAGGCCGAAGGTCCAGCCCTGGGCCCAGTTCGAGGACTCGTTGGCGTCGTACGGGAAGGCGCCGATATAGGAGACGTCGTCGAAGAAGCCGTTGTTCGGCGGCGCGGTCACAGGCACGGCCTGCTCGTTGGCGCCGGCGAAGAGGCCGGACATCGAGTTGTCGCCGGCGACCGTGTTCGGCTGGCTGAAGAAGAACGCTTCTTCGTCGAACCCGTCGTCGTCGGTGGCGAAGTCGGCGGCGCAATCGAAGAAGATCGAGGCCAGCTCAAGGTCGCCGCTGCTGACCTGGGCGAACGTGGCGTCCTGATCGACGTCAAGGCAGTTTTCGCCGAAGTCGAACACGATGCCGTTGGCCAGATAGCCCGCGGTGCCTTCACGCAGCAGCATGCCGGTGTCGGAGTTGGCCGAGGTGCGCACGCCCTGGAGGGTGAAGTTGAAGATGGTCGGGTTCGAACGCGGCAGGGCGTCGTTCTCGTCGCCGTTATTGTCGAACTCGAAGCCCTGGTCGCCGTCGTCGGCGGCGTGACGCACCACGACGTACTGCACGTTGCCCGTCCAGCCGTCGGTGTAGTCCAGCGAGTCGTCGGCGTTGCCGGTCAGGACGAGGTATTTCGCGTTCGCCGTACCGCCGAAGAACTCGATGCCGTCGTCTTCGTTGTTGTGGACCTGGAGGTGGCTCAGCGTGGTGTCGGAGCCGACGCCCTGGAGCGCGATGCCGTTCAGCTCGTCTTCGTTGTTGACGCGGAAGCCGGCGTACTTGACCTGCACGTACTGCAGGAAGCCCGAGTTGTCGTCGGCGATCGCGCCGCCGAACAGGCCGGAGGAGCCTTCACCGGATTTCTGGCAGTCTTCGGTGCCGCCGACGGCGTCGCCGTCGATACAGGCGTTGATCGGCGCACGGCCGTTGATCACCAGGCCGCCCCACTCACCGCGGTCGGTGGTGTTGCCCGAGCGCGGCGTGCCGATGCGGCTCGCCAGCTCGTCCTCGGCCGAGGTGAACACGATCGGGTTGGTGGCGGTGCCGCGCGCGTCGATGGAGGCGCCGCGCGAAACCACGATATAGTCGCCGCCCGTCGCGCCGACGATGGTCGCGCCCGCCGGGATGGTCAGCGTCGGCGAGCCGGGAGCGCCCTGGGTGCCGCCGGCGTTGCCGTTCGCGGAGGTCGACGAGGCGCCGGCGTCCTGGCCGACGAAGACCGGGCCGTCGAGGAAGTAGACGCCGTCAGACGTCAGCGTGGTGTCCTGCAGCACGGTGGTGGTCAGGCGGCAGGCGGTGACGTCCACCGAGTTGCCCTGAACATTGTAGGTGTTGGTGGCCACCGAGGTGCCCGAGGGGCAGCCCTGCTGCGGCAGCAGGGTGATCGACGACGTACCGCCGCCGCCGCCGCCGCCCGGCGGGGGCGGGGGAACCTGGTTCTCTTCGCCCGGCGAAGAGATCGAGGTGCCCGGCGAACAGGCCGCGATAACGGCGCACGAGGCCCCGGCCAGAAGCAGCTTCAGTTTGGTGAGTTTGGTCATGGATTACCCCCCGAGAGGATTTGATGGCGCTACACTCGGACACGCCACGCCCTGCAGCTCGGCAGCGGCGCGTGCGATCAGGACGGAAAAGACAGCAAGTTTGTTACGCCCGGATCGCAAAACGGCGACAGAAAGATGACACCCCACCGCGCCAAGGGTTTATGACCGTTTGAGTGCGCGCCTTGGGCCGGCGGGCGGCCGCGATCGCCCTGTTTCACAAGGCGCTCGCGCCGGTGTGGCGCCCGCGCAAGACCGTTTCCGGTAATATGTGAAATTTAAATGACGGCCGCAGAAACGGGGCGCCGGACGCAACTATTGCGCGGCGGCCTCGTCCGGCGCGGCGCGCTGCAGCGAGCCAGGGTCGAGCGCGGCGATCGCGGCGTACTGGCTTAGAAACACTTGCCCCGTAAGGGCTTCCAGGAAATGCGTCCGCTTCAGCGCGTCCATGACCGGGCCCTTCACTTCGGAAAGGTGGAAGGTCACGCCTGAGTCGGCGAGCCGCTCGTTGACGGCCTCCAGGCTTTCGAGCGCGGACAGGTCGATCTGATTGACCGCCGGGCACATGAGAATGAAGTGCTCCAGGGCCGGGCGCGCAGCCACTTCGGCGTAGATCATGTCTTCCAGATAGCGCGCATTGGCGAAATAGAGCCCCTCGTCCACCCGCAAGGTGAGGATGTTCGGCGAGGTCACCACGGCGTGGCGTTTGACGTTGCGGAAATGCTCGGTGCCGGCGACCTGGCCGACGACCGCGGCGTGCGGCCGGCTGGTGCGGTAAAGAAACAGGGCGAGCGACAGCACCACGCCTGCGGTCACGCCCGCCTCCACGCCGAGGAGCAGGGTCAGGCCGAGGGTCGCCGCCATGGCCGCGAAATCGGGCCTGGAATAGTCCCAGGCCCGTTTCAGCGCGGCGAAGTCCACCAGGCTCAAGACCGCGACGATGATCGTCGCGGCGAGGACCGCCACGGGCAGGTTCGAGAGGATCGGCGTGAGGAACAGCGTCGCCAGAGCGATGCCGACGGCGGTGAAGGCGCCCGCCGCCGGGGTCGCCGCGCCCGCGTCGAAATTGACCACCGAGCGCGCAAACCCGCCGGTGACCGGATAGCCGCCGGAGAACGCCGCCGAGAGGTTCGCCGCGCCCAGGCCCACCAGCTCCTGATCGGGATCGATGCGCTCGCGCTTCTTCGCCGCCAAGGTCTGGGCGACGGAGACCGACTCCACGAACCCGATGATGGAGATCAGCATGGCCGGTCCGGCCAGCAGCATGAGCAGCTCCGGCTCGAAGCTGGGCGTCGAGAAAGGCGGAAGGCCCTGGGGCACCACGCCCACCAGCGCCACGCCCTGCGCGCCGAGATCGAACACGGTCACGGCCCCAATGGAGGCCGCCACGGCGAAGACCGGGCCGGCCTTGGTGAGGATGTCGGCGGCGCGCTTCGCCACGCCGAGCTTCAAGAGCAGGGGTTTCAGCCCGGAGCGCACCCAGAACAGGAAGGCCGCGGCGCTCACCCCGATGATCACCGTCGGCCAATGGGGATCGGTGAGGGTGGGGCCAAGGCTCAAGGCGAGGTCGTAGAGATTATGGCCGTGCGCCTCCACGCCGAGAACATGACGCAGCTGGCTCGCCGCGATGATGAGCCCCGAGGCGGTTATGAAGCCCGAGATCACCGGGTGGGAGAGGAAGTTCGCCAGAAAGCCCAGCCGGAACACGCCCATGACCAGAAGGAAGAGGCCGGACAGGAAAGCCAGGCTCAACGCGGCCGTGGCGTAACCCATGGTCCCGGTCTCGGCGATCTCGCCCACCGCCGCGGCGGTCATCAGCGAGACCACGGCGACCGGCCCCACGGCGAGCGCCCGGCTGGTCCCGAAGACCGCATAGGCGACGAGCGGCAGGATCGAGGCGTAGAGCCCGGCCTCCGGCGGCAGGCCGGCCAGCAGCGCATAAGCCAGCGACTGGGGGATCAGCATGATGGTGACGATCACCGCCGCCATCAGATCCTCGCCGAACTTCGCGCCGTCATAGCGGCGGCCCCAGTCCAGCACCGGCATGTATCTGGAGAGCTTCACCAGTTTCGTCTTCTTTATGCGGCCTTGCCGGGCGGCCGGGCGGCGGGTTTGGCGGGGGTCTGACCGGCGCAGGCGTCCGGCGCGTCGCGGGCGGCCGGGTCATGGGGCAGGATTTCGGTCTTCACCAGCCATTCGCGGCCGCGCAGCATGGCGTCGAAATAGAGCCCGGGGAGCATCTTCTCCTTCAGGAACCAGGCGAGCCGGGTCGGCCGGGTTCCGTCCACCAGCCATGTGGGGAAGGTCGGCAGAAGCTTGCCGCCATAGCCGAACTCGGCGAGCACGATCTTGCCGCGCTCCACGGTGAGCGGACAGGAGCCGTAACCGTTATAGACCGCGCGCGGCGCCTTGCCCTCAAGGACCGACACGACGTTCTCGGCCACCACCGGCGCCTGGGCGCGCACCGCCGCGGCGGTCTTGGCGTTGGGCGCCGAGCAGGCGTCGCCGAGCGCGAAGATATTGCCGTACTTCGTGTGCTGAAGGGTTTCCGGGCTCACCGAGATCCACCCGCCATCGCCCGCCAGCGGGCTGTCCTTGATGAAGTCGGGCGCGGTCTGGGGCGGGCAGACATGGAGCATGTCGAAGGACCGCTCCACATGGGCGGGGCCGTCCTCCCCAACGGTCTCGAAGGTGGCGATCCGGTTCTCGCCGTCCACCGCCACCAGCTTCGAGCCGAAGTTCAGGCCGATGGCGTACTTCTTCACATACTCCATCAGGGCGGGCACATAGTCGGCGACGCCGAACAGGACCGGGCCGGCGTTGTGGAACTCCACCTCGATGTCCTTTAGCACGCCCCTGCGGGTCCAGGCGTCGCAGGAGAGGTACATCGCCTTCTGCGGCGCGCCGGCGCATTTGATGGGCATGGGCGGCTGGGTGAACAGGGCCCGGCCCTTGCGGGTCGCCTGAACCAGATCCCAGGTGTAGGGCGCGAGGTCGAAGAGATAGTTCGACGTGACCGCGTTCTTGCCCAGCGTCGCCTTCAGACCGTCGATCTGGTCCCAGTCGAGCTTCAGGCCCGGCGCCGCGATCAGGACCTTGTAGGCGAGCCGGCCGCCGTCCTCGAGGATCACCTCGCGGCGCTCGGGCGCGAATTGCGCCACCGCCGCGCGGATCCAGTCGGCCTCGTCGGGCATCAGCTCGCCCATGGGCCGCTCGGTGTCGCGGCGGTCGAACACGCCGCCGCCCACCAGCGTCCAGCCGGGCTGGTAATAGTGCTGCTCGCGCGGCTCCACGATGGCCACGGACAGGCCGGGCCTGCGTTTCAGGAGGCTCGCCGCCGCGGAAATCCCGCCCGCGCCGCCGCCGACGACCACGACGTCATAGTCGCGCGCCTCATCTTCGGGCGCAGGCTCGGCGCCGGCCTGAGCCCGGCGGGCGAGCCGGCCCTCGAGGCGCGATTTCAGCCCGGACAGATCATACCCGGCGGCGCCGGCCGCCTTGATCAGCGCCTGGGCGTCCATGTGCCGGGCTTCGCTCAAGGCCCAGAGCGTCGCCGAGCGCGTGCCGGTGCGGCAGAAGGCCAGGACCGGGCCTGTGACTTCATCCATGGCGGCGGTGAAGGCGGCGATGTCGGCGTCGGAGATCTGGCCCGGTTTCACCGGGATGTGCCGGTAGTCGAGCCCGGAGGCCGCCGCGGCGGCTTCAAGCTCGGCCGAGGACGGCTGGTCGTCGCCCTCGCCGTCGGGGCGGTTGTTGATGATCGCCTTGAACCCGGCGCTCGCCGCCACGCCCACATCGGCGGGGCTCAATTGCGGGCTGACGGTGAAGAAGGGTGAGATGGGCTTCAGATCCATGGCGATATCCTCCCCGGACGAAAAAGCGCCCGGCGGTGCATGGCCGCCGGGCGTCGGTGGTCCCTAAAGCGCGTCGATGGGCAGCTTCATGTAGCGCACGCCGTTGTCCTCGGCGGGCGGCAGCTCGCCGGCGCGCATGTTCACCTGCACGCTGGGCAGGATCAGCACCGGCATGGCGAGCTGGGCGTCGCGCGCGGTGCGCATTTCGACGAACGCGTCCTCGCTCTTGCCGCCGCCCACATGGATGTTGTTCGCCTTCTCCTCGGCGACCGTGGTCTCCCAGGCGTAATGATCGCGGCCCGGCGCCTTGTAGTCGTGACACATGAACAGGCGGGTCTTGTCAGGCAGGGCGAAGATCTTCTGGATCGAGCGGTAGAGCTGGCGCGCGTCGCCGCCGGGAAAGTCGCACCGGGCGGTGCCGAAATCGGGCATGAAGATCGTGTCGCCGACGAACGCGGCGTCGCCGATCACATAGACCATGCAGGCCGGGGTGTGGCCGGGCGTGTGGATCGCTTTCGCCTGGATCGAGCCCACGGCGAACTGCTCGCCGTCCTCGAACAGATGGTCGAACTGCGAGCCGTCGCGGGCGAACTCGGTCCCGGCGTTGAACACCTTGCCGAACACGTCCTGCACGGTCTTGATGTTCGAGCCGATGGCGAGCTTGCCGCCGAGCTTCTGCTTCAGATAAGGCGCCGCCGAAAGGTGGTCGGCGTGGACATGGGTCTCCAGGATCCAGTCCACGGTGAGACCCTGTTCGGTCACATAGGCGATGATCTCGTCGGCGCCGGTTTTCGCGGTGCGCCCCGATTTCGGATCGTAATTGAGCACCGAATCCACGATGGCGGCGCGCTTCGTCGCCGGATCGGAGACCACGTGGGAGAAGGTGAAGGTCTCCTCGTCGAAGAAGGTCTTCACATCGGGCCTGGCGACGGTGTCGATCGTCTCTGCGGTCATGGCGACCTCCCTTGATTATTCGGCCGGCGCTTCGGCGTCCGGTCCGAAAGCCGCGCACAGCGCGGTCATGAGTTTCTGCACACGCTCGCCCTTCAGGGCGTAGAACACCTGCTTGGCTTCGCGCCTTGTGGTGACGAGCCCCTCGGCGCGCAGCCGGGCGAGATCGCGCGACAGATTGGGCTGGCGCACCCCGGTGCGCTGCTCGATCTCGGAGACCGAGCGCTCGCCCTCCATCAGCTCGCACGCCACCAGGAGCCGGTTGGGATTGGCCAGGAGCTTGAGCATGCCGGAGACCTCTTCGGCCCGGCCGCGCAGCTCCGCAATGTCCATCTGCGCCTGCATCAGCGCGCCTCCGCCAATTTACGCCGGCGCCTCTTGCGCGCCGCCTCAACATCTATCATTTTCGATAATTGATAAATGTTGGAGCGGAATGCAAGACCCGAAGGGCAGCAAACCGAAAAATATCCACACCCGCCATGGGACATTTCGCCCCAAGACCAAGGTCGAACGGGCGCGAGGCATGAGGATGCATATGGACTACGCAACAGATTTCACGCCGGTGTCGGCGACTCTCGGGGGCGCGCTGATCGGGCTCGCCGCCGTCATCCTGATGGCCGCCAATGGGCGCATCGCGGGCATCTCCGGGATCGCCGGCGGGGTGATCGGGCCCGGCCAGAGCGCCGGCGAGCGCGGCTGGCGCGCCGCCTTCATCGCCGGGCTTCTCGCCGCGCCGCTCGTCTACATGGCGGTCGGCCCGGAGATCGAAATGACCATCCCGGCCTCCACGCCGCTCCTGATCGCGGCCGGCCTTCTGGTGGGCGTCGGCACGCAGCTGGGCTCGGGCTGCACGTCCGGGCACGGCGTGTGCGGCATCGCCCGGCTGTCGCCGCGCGGGATCGCGGCCACCTTCACCTTCATGGCGACGGGCGCGATCGCCGTCTTCCTCGTGCGGCATGTGTTCTAGGAGCCCTGATCGATGACCCGCCTTCTCTCTAGCCTTTTCGCCGGCCTCGTCTTCGGGCTCGGCCTCGTGATCTCCGGCATGGTCAATCCGGCCAAGGTGCAGAACTTCCTCGACGTGGCCGGCGTCTGGGATCCGAGCCTCGCCTTCGTCATGGGCGCCGCGCTCCTCGTCACCGCGATCGGCTACCGGCTCGTCCTGCGCCGTCCCCACCCGCTGTTCGAGTCGAAATTCCAGATCCCGAGCCTGACGAAGATCGACGCGAAGCTGCTGGGCGGCGCGGCGGTGTTCGGCGCCGGCTGGGGGCTCGCCGGGTTCTGCCCCGGCCCCGCGATCACCGCCGCCTCCCTGATGCGCGGCGAGGTTTTCATCTTTCTCGCCGCCATGCTCGCCGGGATCATGATCCAGCGATGGGCGGGCGCGCTTTCCCGGTTCGCAAAAAGCGTGTCGCCTCGATGAAATCTACCTGAACGTGTCTCTTGACCATGTTTCGATCATAGGGCGCAGGGCATTGCGATACGTACATCACGGGCGCCGCGGCGAACACGCCATGGCGCGCGGACGGGCCTGGTGCGCCTGCGCGAGCCATAATCAAGGAGGAGACCATGGCCAAACTCGAAGACATGCGAGACCTGAACGAGACTGAGATCGACGCCGTGACCGGCGGTGAGCAGTCCATCGTCGAACAACTGATGGAACGCTTCCCGTTCGGCGAGTGGATCGGCTCGACCTTCTTCCCCTACGGCGCGCCGGACGACTGGCCCCGCTAGACTGATCCGACGCGTTTCAGTGAAAGGCCGGCCCGCCGTGTTTGTTCGCGGCGGGCCGCGCTTTGCAGCCTCAGCCGACCGCCCCTCGCCCGCGCGCCGCGCCGCGGCGGCGCCGGGCGCTTCGCCGTCGTTGCACACCTCGAGGATTCCGCCGGCCGGGCGAGACAAGGCCCGGCGTGCTGGGCTAGGACCATGAAACAGGATTAGCCTGTATTAGCGACCCGGCCTTGACGCCGTCACCGAAGGAGATCTCGTGGAGCCCATCGCCCTGCTCGCGGCCAATCTCGCCCTCGTCTTTGCGCTGTTCGCCGGGCTGTGGGCCGTGGCCCAGTTCAACCGCGATCCCAGTTTCGTGGACGCCTTCTGGGCGTTCGGGATCGTCCTGATGGCGGTGTCGAGCTTCGTGCTGGCCGGCGGATGGGAGCCGCGCAAGGCGTTGATCGCCGGCCTGGTGCTGATCTGGGGCGCGCGCCTGGGACTCCATCTCTTCCTGCGCTGGCGGCGCGAGGGCGCGGACCGGCGCTACGAAGCCCTGCTCGCCTCGGCGCGCAAGCGGCGCGGCTGGTCCTTCGGGCGCACCACGGCTCTGTTCATTTTCGCGCCGCAGGCGGCGCTCTTGTGGGTCGCGGCCCTGCCCGCCCAGCTGGGCCAGGTCTCCGCCGAGCCGGGCTTCACCCTCCTCGCCTATGGCGGCGCCGCGCTCGCCCTGTTCGGCATCGGGTATGAGAGCCTCGCCGACCTTCAGCTCGCCCGCTTCAAGGCCGATGCGCGCAGCGCCGGCCAGGTCATGGACAAAGGGCTCTGGGCCTGGTCGCGCCATCCCAACTATTTCGGAGAAGCGCTGACCTGGTGGGGAATCTGGCTGATCGCGGCGGAGACCACGCCCGGCCTTTTCGCCGTGCTCGGCCCGGTCTTCGTGACCTTCACGCTGATCAAATGGTCCGGCGCGCCGCTTCTGGAGCGCGGCCTGCATCAGTCGCGGCCGGGCTACGCCGACTACGTCAAGCGGGTCTCGCCGTTTATTCCGTGGCCACCGCGCCGGTCCTGACCTCGGGCGTCAGCTGGCCGGGACCGTTGAAATAGTCGGCCAACGCGTCAAACCCGGCCTGAAGCTCGGCCAGCGTCTCGTCCGGCGGCGTCAGCGCCTCATGAATGCGGTTCTGCAGGGCCTCGGGACACACGAGATAGGCTCCGGCCACCAGGCCCAGGGCGCAGATCCCTGAAATCATTCGCAACATCATCGCCTCCCCAGACGGTGTTCGGGAAGCGTAACATTAACGTTCTGTCATGAACAGCCCAAAAGATCCGACAGGACGAAGGGGCCCGACGGGCCGCGCGTCAGTCCCCGCTGGCCTGGCGCTTCAGGGCCGGTCCGGCCGCATCCAGCACGGCTTTCAGGGCGCGCACGGCCTCCTGGACGCTGGTCTCCATCAGGACCGCGCTCTGCTCGGCGCGCTCTGCCGCGCCGGTCAGCCGCCCTGCGGCGTCCACACCGGCCGCCGAAACAATGCGGTCGGCGGCGGCTTCGATTCGCTGCGCCGCGCCGTCCACACGCTGCCCCATGGCGCCGGCCACCGCTTCGATCTCGTCGCGGAACTGGGCGAGCGCCTCGCCGGATCCGGGGCCGGGAATCGCGCCCGCGATGGCGCGCATCTCTGCGCGGAACGCCGCAAGCTCGCCGGCGAGATCCAGGCGCGGCTCGGGCGCTTCGGTCAGGTGTTCGGAGTCCGTCGGTTGGCCGGCCGTCTCTTCGGCGGCGTCGAAGCCGGCCTCCTCGAAATCGAACGCCGCCTCAGCGCCGGCTCCCTCGTCCGCACGCGCGCCCGCGGCTTCGAAGGCGTCGAGATCGGCCTCGAAACGGCGCGCGTCGAACGCGTCCTCGTCCGGAGCGGAGGGCGCGACCTCCGCCTGCGAACCCGCGGCGGTCGCGTCGCCAAAGGCGCGCTCAAGCTCTTCAAGCGCGCTCAGCACGTCGCCGTCCACGTCCAGATCGTCTGGCGCTTCAAGGTCCGGCGCATCGTCCTCCGGCGTGACCCAGGCGTCCTCCGCATCGGCTGTCCGGGTCTCGTTCGGCGAGGCCGCCTCCTCGCGCCGGGGATCGGGCATGCGCCATGTATCGACCTCGACCACGTCCGCGCCGTCGAAATCCAGCGTGGCGGAATCCAGATCGAAGGTGTCGCTTTCATCGTCGAACGCGGCGCGCGAGGCGGCGGACGGGTGATTTGTACAATTGTCCTTATCGGGCGCGCCGGGCTGGCGGGCGAGCTGTGCGCGCGCGTGATCGTCGGCGCCGAACAGGGTCTCGCACAGATCGCCGCGCAGCGTCTCCAGGGCGCCGGCGTCGAACCGGCTGGCCGCGATCGCCCAGGTGAGCGGCGCCAGATGGGCGAAGCGGGCCATGCGCGGCCCCGCCGCGGCGAGATAGAGCCGGGTGAACTGATCGATCCGGCTGGCGAGCGCGGTCTCGTCGGCGCCCGGCGGCATGGGCGGGCGCAGCTGCAGGATGAAGGATTCTTCGCCGCTCAGCGCGTCTGCAGCTTCGACCGAGACCTGATCCATCGACAATCCGTCCCGGCGCGCGCGGGACCCTTTCCCAAGAACACAAGGGTCAGGTGTCGCCCGCGCCGCGTTGCGGAAAGGTTAATCAGAGCAAGCTAGCGGAACAGATCGCCTAGTCCGGCCACCGAGGCGCGCTCAGGCGACACCGCCTGGCCGTCGGAGTGGACGATGGAGACGAACTCCCGGCCCAATCGCGCACCGGCGATCATCGGCGCGTCGTCGATCGCGTTGACGATCAGGCCCGGCGCGTAGACGGGCTCATCGCCATTCCGGCCGATCTCGGCGCGCGCCACCTGGATCAGTGCAAGATCGGACAGGGCGCGCACGTCCGCGCCGGCGCCGACGCCTTGCGCGGTCACCAGACGGTCGGCGTAGACCCGGATCGGGGCGCCGGCGTTCTCCGGCGTCGTGTTCACCGCCAGGAAGGGGCGGTTCACCGGACCGCTCACGCCATTGTCGGCGGCGGAGAAGCGGAACTCCATGGTCGCGCCGGCCGGTACGAAATACGCCGCCGCTTCGGCCGCCACGCGCGCGGCGATCAGGCGGTCGCGGCCCTCGAGCCCTTCGGGCAGGCGCACCTCCACCCCGTCGGCGAAGGCCGGCGGCAGGGCGGTGAAGCCGCCAGCGCCCGCGCCGCGCGACACCATCAGCCCGGACTGGGCGGTGAGCTGGACGGGATAGCGCTGCTGGCTGATCTCGCAACCGCCGTCGTCGCGATGGCGCTGCAGCACCACGGCGATCTCATTGGTCAGCGCCTGGCGCTCGGGCGGCAAGGCCACGGCGAACCGGTTCTCCACGCCCGGCTGCAGGCGGCGGGAGTCGATGAAGTCGCCGTTCAGCTCCACATGGGCGATATTGGTGTAGCCGCCCGGGCCTTCCGGCAGGCGCAGATCCAGCGCCAGCGCTTCCGGCAGCAGGCCGAACGGCATTTCCGACAGCGCGTAATCGAAGCGCCATTCGCGGCTGTCGGCGATGCGCTGGATGGAGGTGTCGACGCCGAAGCGCTCCACCGACAGCACCTCGCCCTGGCGCGAGCGCCGGTCAAACATCACCGGATCGACCACGTCGGCGCGGGCGATGGAGGACAATTCGCTGGTCAGGAAGCGGGCGGTTTCGAACCGGGTGGGGTCGGTGACCGCGATCATGGTGGACCCGGCGCGCCGCCACAGGCTGGCGCCGGCCTCCGTACCTTCGCGCATCACGCTGAAGCCGGCGCGCTGCAAGGCTTCGGGCGAGGCCGCCAGGAACAGGCCCTTGAGATTGGGTTCCGCCATGGCCGCGGCGTCGGAGAGCGAAACCATCTGGACGCGCGCGCCGGTGCGCACGAAATCGGCGCCCATGCGGGTGGCCATTTCGAACCAGTCCTCGCCCTCGCCCACCGCGATCAGGATGTCGCGCGGGGTCAGCGCCAGCACGTCGCGCACCGAGGAGAGCGGGCCGTCGAGCTCCAGCTCGAAGCCGGATTCCGCGTCGAACGCGATCACCGCGCCCATGGAGCGGTCGTTATGACAGAGGTCTTCGGGCAGATCGCCCATGAGCTGGAAGGCCACCCGCGCGCCGGGGCTGTCGGCCAGCTCGTCGGTCAGGTCGAACACCCAGTTGAAGGTGCGCCGGCCGGGGCTGAGCACGCGCTCCATCACCCGCTCGCCGTTCACCGTCACGCGCAGCGCGGTCACCGCGCGCTCGCTCACGTCTTGTTCACCCGACAGGATCAGGCGCACCGCCTTCATCTCCTGGTCGCGCACCAGCGGCAGGTCGGCCGACGCGTAGGAGGGAAAGCCCGACACCGTCAGTCCGTCCTCGGCGCCGGCGGCGCGCAGGGTGATCTGGTGGCGGTCCGCGCCTTCGAAATCGGCCTGCGCGGTGGTGAGGTTCTGCAGGGTGCGGGTGACGAACAGGCCGAACTCGCCCTGGCCGGCGTTGAGCTGGCCGGAGACGAAGAGCGTCGCGACGCTGGCGAGCGCGATGACCCCGAGCGAAGCGGAGAACCACGGGAAGCGGCGCGAATATTCCTTGTTCGTCTTCATTGGGTCAAACCCCCGTTCGCCCCGAGGCTTGCGCCCCTTTTCCACCCTTTACGGGTCGTTCACCATTTCAGATGTGACGGCCTAATGCGACGCATCCGTGATTGGTTTCCGACCTAGAGCAGGCGCTTGTGTGGTCAATTCATGACCGCGCCGTTCATATTCGGTTCAGGCCCCCTACAGCTGCAGGCGAAAACCGACTTCGAAGGTCCCTCCGCCATAGTCGCGGATGGAGATGTTGGAATCGTTGTTCAGATAGCCGCCGGACGCGAAAGCGGTGATCCGTTCGGAGATTTTCCGCTCCACCCGGGCCTCGGCGAGGAAGCGCTGATCGGCGCGCGGCGTCGGGAAGGCGGCGGAGAAATCCGCCTCGTAATCGCGGTCGCGATAATCGGCGATCAGCGACAGCGCGGTGCGCTCGTCGGGGCGGAAGGTGAGCTCGGCGCGCGTGCGCACCTCGTCGAAGCTGAACGCGTCGTCGGCCGCGTCCGCAGTCTCGTGAAACGCCGACAGGCGCAGCTCCGCGCGGCCGTCCTCGGCGCGGAAGAACTGCTCCAGCCCCACGCGCACCCGGTCGGAATCCAGACCGTCCAGCGCCGCATCGTCGAAATCGTAGCGGTTGACCCGCACCCGGGCGACGGTCTCGAGCGTGCGCTCCCCGCCGGGCCGGTAGCGCAGTTGCGCTTCGGCTTCAGGCCGCGTCCACTGGCGCCCGCCGTCGCGATTGAGGACGGACACCTGGCCCAGTAGGCGCACCTGGATGCGGTTTTCCGCGAAGGTGTCCCAGTACTGCACCCGCGGCGTCAACAGCAGCGAGTTCAGCTCGTCGCGGTCGAAATAGGTGCGCCCGCGCACCTGACCCTGCAGCCGGATCACCTTGCGCCCCTCCAGAGGCTGGACCCAGCTCGCCCAGGTGTTGGAGTCCAGCCCGGTCTCCAGATCGAACGGCGCGCCGGCCGGACCGAGCAGTTCGTCGTCCGGCGAATACGGGTCGCTGCGCGCGACCATGGTGTCGGAGCGCAACTCGAACCGGCCGTCCTGCGCTATGGCTTCGAAGCTGAACGCGCCCGCAGAGACGGCTGCGAGGCCTGCGATCGTGAGCGTGGTCTTCATGGTGTTCCCCCAGTTATGCGGCGGTTCGAAAATTCGGTCTGGACCCCAATGCCGCCGCATTTCACTGTAAACCAAGTCTTAACCGATTATTGCCGGGCCGTCTGCGGCGGCGGCGAGGCTCAAGCGAGGCGATTTTCAGGCGGTCATGGCTGAGGACAGAACAAAAGGCGGCGCGACGGGCGACGCGGGACCGCCCCCGCCGCCGAAACCCCGTGCGCCGGCGCAGGCCCTGCGCGACGGGTCCAGCGGAAAAAACCGGGAGGTCCGCGACGTTCCCCCGAAGGTCGAGGCGGATGCAGGCCGCATCGACCGCGCGCGCTTCGATTCCCTCGGCCGGCGGGAGGATTTCTTCCGGTCGGTGGATTCAACGCCGAAAGGCGTGTCGGTGGCCCGGCCCCGCATCGTGCAGGACGCGGCCCTGGTGGTGTTCGCCGTGATCGCCGCTGTGCTGCTGGCCATTCCCGAGGCGGGCCGGCTGGCGTTCGACATCGCCGTCCCGCGCGACTTCGTGGGCTTTTCCGCCGACCGGCTGAACCAGGTGCTGCCGGTGCGCACTTTCCTCATGAGCTTCTTCCTCACCTACGCCCTGTTCGCCTACGCCAATCCGGCCGGCAAGCTGAAGCTGGCGCTGTTGTTCACGCTGAAATTCGCCGCGGCGTGCGCGCTGGTGGACGTGATGAGCTGGGCGAGCTGGCGCTTCGCGGCGGCGACCTGGCCGATCCATTTCCAGCAATTCCTGGTGGGCATGGCGGGGCTGGCGATCTTTCCCCACACCGTGATCCGGAACGCCCGCCTGCCGGTGGATTCCGGCACGCCGATCCGCCGCGTCGGCCATTTTCACGAATACGCGCCGGTGCTGATCACCGGCTTCATCGCCGCCACCATCGCCATCGTCGTGGCCACCGTCTACGAAAGCCAGGCCGACTATCTGCGCTCCATCGCGCTTCTGGGCGGCATGGGGCCGGGCGTCTTCCTGGCCCAGCAGGTGATGACCGGCCAGCTGGCGGTGATCGGCTGGCTCAGGAACATCGTGTCGCGCCGGCGCGCCTTCGCGCCGCCCGTGGCGGTGCTGATCCCCGCCCATAACGAAGCCCACCAGATCCGCGACACGCTGCAGGCGGTGGACGCCGCCGCGGCGCGCTATGACGGGAAGGTGCGGGTGATCGTGATGGAGAACAACTCCACAGACGAGACCGCGCGCCTCGCCATGGCGACGCTGAAGACCTGCACGCATATCGCCGATCATGTGGTGGACGTGTCCACCATTCCCGGCAAGGCGCGCGCGCTCAATCGCGGGCTCGATCTGATCGACGAGGGCTTCGTCGTGCGCATCGACGCCGACACCGAGATCGCTCCGGACGCCATCCGCGTGGCCATGCGCCATTTCGCAAACGCCAAGGTGGGCGCGGTGGGCGGTCTGCCCCTGCCCCATGAGGACGAGGGCCTGCTGTCCAAAGTGCGCGCCATCGAAGTGCTCCTCCGCCACGGCTTCGTGCAGGTGAGCTTCGGCGCGTTCGGCGGGATTTTCGGCCTGCCGGGCATGTTCGTGATCTACCGCAAGGCGGCGCTGGACGAAGCGGGCGGCTTTGTGGAGGGCATGAACGGGGAGGACACCGACATCACGCTGGCCATGGCCAATCTCGGGTATCGCAACGTCTCCGACCCGAAGGCGAAGTTCTATACCGAAACGCCCGACACCGTGGCCTTCCTGCGCGAGCAGCGCACGCGCTGGTTCCGTTCGCTCTACCACGTCACCGCCCATAATCGCGGCACGCTGTTCCGCAACGGCTCGATCATCGGGTGCGTGTCGCTGCCCTTCACCCTGCTGAACGGCGCGCGCCGGGCGATGATGACGCCGCTCCTGATCTACGGCGCGCTGGTCCTGGTGCTCTACGGCCAGATCTACGCCCACCCGAGCTTCGCCACCGTGGTGGCGGTGATCCTGGGCATGCCCTTCGTGCTGGCGGTGACGGTGCTGCTGGTCTGGCGTCGGCTCGATCTGTTGTGGGTGCTGCCGCTCTATATGGGCTTCCGCTTCCTGCGCTCGTACTACACGCTCGGCTCCACCCTTTCGCTGATCTATCCGGCGAAGAAGGAGGACCGCGCATTCGTGGCCGGCAAGCCGCGGTTCAAGCGCGAGGGGTGAGGGGCGAGTCGTCTTCGAGAGCCTGCGAGCGCCTTGCGTTTCCTTCCAGCATGGAACGATGGGGAGGCATGAGCGTCGGGTCATTACGGCGATCGGACCGGCGCCCGCGGCTGCAAAACCGACCGCGCCTTTGACGCCCTGCGCAGGCGCGAAGCGATAAGCCCCGCTCCTCTCATCGGTTAACCCGCGTTTACCCCATTTGAAGACTCTCCGGGCGATCATGGCGCCATGTCCGCCAGCGCCGCGCCCGTTTCGCCGTCCGAAGCCGTCATCGACGCCCCGCCGGGGCTGATGGCGCGCGTGCGCACGGCGCTCACCGGCCTCGCTCTGGTCGCGGCCGGCGGCGGCGCGCTGGCCAGCGTGTTCGGCCATGACCCGATGGATCCGAGCCTCAACGCCGCCACCGCCGGACCGGTCACCAACGCGCTCGGCGCGCCCGGCGCGATCGCCGCCGATCTGATCCTGCAGACGCTGGGCTGGTCGGGCGCGGCCGGGGCGCTGGCGCTGATCGCCTGGGGGCTGATCCTTCTGGTGCGCGGACCGCGCCGGCGCGGCGTCTGGCTCGGCCTGTTCCGCTTCACCGCCGGGCTGGCCGGCCTGACCGGCTTCGCCATGGCGGTGAGCGCCCTGCCCATGCCGGCCGGCTGGCCGTTCGCGGCCGGGCTCGGCGGGCTTCTGGGCGACCGCATGCTGATGTTCGCCGCCGGGATGATCGGCGCCGTCCTGCCCGGCCCGGTCTTCCTCGCCGCGGCGTTGGGTCTGACGCTCGCCGTGCTGGGGCTGTTTTTCTGCTTCGGATTGCGCCTGTCCGATCTCGCCGCCGCGCAAGAGGCCGCCCAGCTCGCCTGGGCCACTGTGCGGGTCTGGATCGACCAGCTCACCCGCAACGCCCCGCGCCCCTGGCGCAAGGACGAGGCCGAGCCCGCCCAAGAGCCCGACGGCAGCGCGGCCACCGCCCCCTCCTTCCTGAAACGCCCCGGCGAGCCTGATCGCAAGCGCGGGCGCGAGACCGACCCGATGGAGCGCCGCGCCCCCGCCCCGCCGGCTGCGGCTGCGGAGAAGGCGCGCCAGCCGAAGGTGGCGCAGAAGAAAGCCGTCAAACCCTCCGACCGCGAGGCGCGCGAAGCCCAGGGCGCCCTGCCGTTTGCGGAGACCGACGGCTTCGCTTTGCCCCGGCTCGACCTGCTCTCCCCCGCCCCGCCGCGCGCGGAAGTCGTCGATCCCGACGCCATGGCGCAGAACGCGGAGATCCTCACCGGCGTGCTGG
The DNA here is from genome assembly GCA_051117435.1 of Oceanicaulis sp. GTDB lineage: Bacteria > Pseudomonadota > Alphaproteobacteria > Caulobacterales > Maricaulaceae > Oceanicaulis. The sequence continues at coordinate 40,729 of JBNPED010000022.1, forward strand.
CCGATTTCGGGGTGAAGGGCGAGGTGGTCCAGGTCCGTCCCGGCCCGGTCGTCACCCTCTATGAGCTGGAACCCGCCCCTGGCGTGAAGACCAGCCGGGTGATCAATCTCGCCGACGACATCGCCCGCTCCATGGCGGCCGTGGCCTGCCGCGTCGCGGTCGTGCCGGGTCGCAACGCCATCGGCATCGAGCTGCCCAATCAGGACCGCGAGACGGTCTTCCTGCGCGCGCTTCTGGCGTCGAAAAATTTCGAAGCGGCCAAGGCCGAACTGCCTATGGCGCTGGGCGAGACCATCGGCGGGGAACCCTTCACCGCCGACCTCGCCAAGATGCCCCACCTCTTGATCGCAGGCACCACCGGCTCGGGTAAATCGGTGGGCGTGAACGCCATGATCCTGTCGCTCCTCTACCGGCTGCCGCCAGAGGAGTGCCGGATGATCATGATCGACCCGAAAATGCTGGAATTGTCGGTCTATGACGGCATCCCGCACCTGCTCTCACCGGTGGTCACCGATCCGAAAAAGGCCGTCGCCGCGCTGAAATGGACCGTGCGCGAAATGGAGTCGCGCTATCTGAAAATGTCCAAGGTGGGCGTGCGCAACATGAAGGGCTTCAACGAGAAAGCCCGCGCCGCCCGCGAGGCCGGAGACGTGCTGGAGCGCACGGTCCAGACCGGCTTCGACAAGGAGAGCGGCGAGCCGGTCTACGAGACCGAGATCATCGAGCCCGATCCCATGCCCTATATCGTCGTGGTGATCGACGAGATGGCCGATCTGATGATGGTCGCCGGCAAGGAGATCGAAGGCGCCATTCAGCGCCTGGCGCAGATGGCGCGTGCGGCCGGCATCCACCTCATCATGGCGACCCAGCGCCCGTCCGTGGATGTTATCACCGGCACGATCAAGGCGAATTTCCCGACCCGGATCAGCTATCAGGTCACGTCGAAAATCGACTCGCGAACGATCCTCGGCGAGCAGGGCGCCGAGCAGCTCCTGGGCATGGGCGATCTTCTGTACATGGCCGGCGGCGGGCGGATACGCCGCTTGCACGGGCCGTTCGTCTCCGACCGCGAAGTGGAGGACGTGGCCGCCTTCCTGAAAGAGCAGGGCACGCCGGAATATCTCGACGCGGTCACCGAAGACACCGACGAAGACGGCGGCGCCGGCGATCTGTTCGGCGGCGGCGAAGGCTCGGGCGACGATCTGTTCGACCAGGCCGTCGCCGTGGTGGCCCGCGACCGAAAGGCCTCCACCAGCTATATCCAGCGCCGCCTGCAGATCGGCTATAACCGCGCCGCCTCCCTCATCGAACGCATGGAGGACGAAGGCATGATCGGCCCGTCCGACCATGCGGGTAAACGCGAGATCTTCCTGCCTGAGCATGGGGACGCGTAAGGGCGCCGAGCCCCTCGCCTGAATTCCCGTCTAAGCCCCGCCAGGGGCGCCGAGCCCCCCTCGCCTGAACTCCCGGCCAAGCCCCGTCAGGGGCGCAGAGCCGGGACCTGGTCCATCATTCAGCGGTAAGCCTTTAATCCTCGTCATTCCCGCGAAAGCGGGGATAACGAAGAGTGAGAAGCCTCGCTCGAACATGTCCAGCGTCCGACATCTCCCCCCGCTCACACCGCCCCATCGGTCCATGCTGGAAGAAACCGCAAGGCGATCGCAGTCTGTCAAGGACGGTCCGAAGGCCCGCCGCTGCGCGGCGACCGGGCAGGCCCGGTCGTCCTTGACAGCCGGCGACGCTTGCGAAAATCGCTCAGCAAGGATCGACGGGTAGGCCCGGCCGCACGCGCCGCCCACTGGATCCCCGCGTTTACTGGAATGAGGAAGATTGAGCGGCTTCGCTGAAAAACCGAAGGCCCCTCACAAACCCATCTGCTTTACGGCGAGGTCGCGCATGATTTCTTCCGAGCCGCCGCCGATGGCCATGACTTTGACTTCGCGATAGATGCGCTCCACCGCGCAGCCGCGCAGATAGCCGGCGCCGCCGAGGATCTGCATGGCTTCGGAGGCGCAGAATTCGGCGGTCTTCGAGGCGAGGACCTTGGCCTTTGCGAGTTCGGCGGCCGGCATCGGCTCGCCCGCCTCCCGGGCCTGGTTGATGCGCCAGGCGATCATCTGGAGATAGGCGTCCAGCGCGTCGATCTTCGCGCTCATGTCCGCGATCTTGTGGCGGATCGCCTGGTGCTTGATGAGCGGCTTGCCGAAGGTCTCGCGCGCCTGGGCGTACACGACCGCGTCGTCGAAACAGCGCCGCGCCATGCCGAGACAGCCGGCCGAGAGGCTCAGGCGCTCGTAATTGAAATTATTCATGATCGCGAGCAGGCACGCGCCCTCCGCGCCCAGCCGGGCTTCGGCCGGCACGCGGCAGGCGTTAAAGTGCAGGGTCGCGGTGTCGGAACACCACCAGCCCATCTTCCGCGTGATCGCGGTTCGGGTGAAGCCGGGGGCGTCATGGGGCACGAGGAACAGGCTGATCCCGCCGAACCCCTCCCCGCCCGTGCGCGCGCCCACCACGTACCAGGCGGCCTTCATGCCGCCGGTGATGAAGGTCTTCTCCCCGTTGAGGATCCAGTCCTCGCCTTCGCGCCGGGCTCTTGTCTTCATGCGGGCGAGGTCGGAGCCGCCGGACGGCTCGGTCATGGCGAGCGCGCCGCCGGCTTTCCCTGTGACGATGGGCGTGAGGACCGTTTGCTTCTGGTCTTCGCTGGCGAGCTGGACGATCGGCCCGGTCATGATGCCGCGCGAGCCGAGCGAGGCGTTCACCCCGCCCACCCCGGCATACGCGAGCGCCACGCCGGCGTCGAAGCGCATCAGCGCGTCGTCGAACCCGTTTCCGCCATAGGCTTCGGGTATGCCGAACCCGAACAGTCCGAGCGCGCCGGCTTTTTCATGCAGAGCCCAGGGAAAGTCGCCCGCCTCGTCCCAGGCGTCGGCGTGAGGGGCGATCTCGGTCTCAACGAAGCGCTCCACGCTGTCGCGGAAGACCTTGCGCTCGGGCGTGTCGAACGGCCGGGCGGGGGGCTGCGATCTCATCATGGCGGCGGGTCTCCCAGGCTTTGACGGCGAGCCTAGCGCGCTTCGCGGTCCTGTCGACGCCCCGCGCTCGCAACGCCTCACCTGAAGGCGGCGCAGCGGAACGGGGCCGCGCCGGGCGGGGTTGGCCTGACGACGCTGCTCTCTGGAGAACCCCATGGCCGACGCCCCGCGCGCAAAGACATTCGTCCAATCCCCGCCGGAAGAGTTTCAGACCTCCTGGCGGGCCGGAGGGCAGGTGGAGGCCTATCGCGAACTCGCCGAGCGCATCGCCTCGGGCGGCGCGCCGGTCCCGCCGGTGCTCCTGACAGGCCAGGCGCGGCGCGCTCATGTGCGCTCCACCTTGCGTGAAGACCACGCCGCACGCATCGAGAACCGCGAGCACGGAGCGCAGGTGAAGTTCGACGAACTCGCCGACGATTTCTTCAAGTTCTTCCGCGGCACCGCGCTCCTGTTCTATCGCGACATGGCCGGCCAGGACGGGGACATGCCCACCGTGATGGCGCTGGGCGACGTGCATCCCACCAATTTCGGCGTGATGCCGGACCGGCACGGCGCGCCCATCTTCGGCGTCAACGATTTCGACGAGGCGATCTACGCGCCCTTCACCTGGGATTTGAAGCGCGGCGCCACCGGCTTCTGGATCGCCGCGCGCGAGGCCGGCGGAGTGAAACGCAAAAAGCGTCGCAAGATCATCTCGAAATTCGTCAAAGGCTATCTCAAGGCCATGCGCGGCTACGCCGAGCGGTCCACGGAGAAGAACGAGTCCTGGCGCATGGACAACTCGCCCAAAGTGATCCGCAAGCTGTTCGAAGAGGCGCTGGAGCCGCGCGAGGACTGGCTGAAGGACGATTATCTCGACGAGGCCGGGCATGGCTTCCGCGCCGACGACGAGTTGCAGCCGATCTCCGGTCGCGTCGCCGACTTCCAGAAAGCGGTGAACGCGCTCGCCCGCTCGAAGGGGTTCCGCAAGCCCGACCGCGCCGGAGATCTGAAGGTGAAGGACGTGTGCATCCGCCACGGTCAGGGCACGGCCTCGCTCGGCCTGCCGCGCTATTACGTGCTGATCGAGGGACCGGAAGCGGACGGGAGCGACGATCTGATCATCGAGTTCAAGCGCGCCCGGCGCTCGGCGCTGGAGGGGCTCGTACCGCCCACCGAGTTCAACGCCGGCGGCAAGGCCGACCGCATCGCCCACGGCCAGGCCGTCCAGCTCGCCCATGGCGACGTGTTTTACGGCGCGGTGAAGCTCGACGGGGAGAGCTTCATGACCCGCGAGCGCGCGCCCTTCCGCGAAGACGTCGATCTCGACGATCTCAGCGACAAGACGTGGAAAGCCTACGCCAAGGCCTGCGGCGCCGCTCTGGCCCAGGCCCACGCCCTGTCCGACGAGCTGGGCGAGATCGATTACGATGTGGAGCCGGCCATCATCACCGCGGCGCAGCCCGAACCGCTCTTCATCGCCGACATGATCCGCTTCGCCGAAGAGGCGGCGGACCGGCTGAAACGCGACCACGCCCTGTTCCGCCACGACCACGCCCACGGCGCGTTCGACCATGTGGACATGGCCTATCGCTGAGCCGGGCGATCAGCGGCAGGCCGGCAGGCGGGCGAGATCCACCTCGCCATAGCGGTTCATGCCCGCCCCGCCTTTAGACCCGGCGTCGTAGACATAGCGATAGACCGCCGCGCCGCCGGGCCGGTCATGGACCAGGCCGCGCACCCAGGAGCCCTCGATTCCGGAGGCCTGCAGGACCGGGCCGCTCCAGCCGCCGCCGCATTCGTGCACGGCGTAGATCGCGCCCGATCCCGCCTCCACGAACAACGCATGAAAGGCCCCCGGCGCGGCCGCGACGTCCGCGGCGGGCTGCTGGGAGTCCACCGCATGGCTGACCACGGGGCCCTCGGTGATCCGGACTTGCGCGCTCAGGCTTCCGTCGGCGGCGATGCGGCGCTCATACAAGCCGCCGTCCGCCAGCCGGTAGGCGATGAGCACTAGATCGCGCGCGGCGTCGTAAGCCAGCGGAAGAACCGCGCCAAACTCCTCCTCGCCGGTGACCGCGCCCTCGGCGATACGCGCGCGAGGGCCGGGCGTCCCGTCCGGGCCGAACCGGACATGCCACAAGGCGCCGTCAACGTCGGCATAGGCTACATGCACCGCGCCGCGCGCATCGCGCACCGCCTGGGGCCCGACGGTGACCGCGTCCGCATCGGGATCAAGCGGCTGCGGCGCGCTCCAGGCGCCGCCGGGCTCGCCGGTGACGACATGGAGCCGGTCGCCCAGAAAGACCGCCAGAAAGCGGCCGCCGGACAGCGGCGCCAGCGTCGCCATCTGGGACAGCGCCTCGACTTCGGCCACGATCTCGTCGGTGGACATCCACCGGCCTTCCGAGGTGTCGAACACATGCATGAGCACCGCTTCGGTGATCTGGTGCAGGATGTAGAGGCGGCCGTCGATCAGTCTTGCGTCGACGGATTCCAGATCGCCGGTGGCCGGCCGGTTCGCGCCGTCCGCCTCCACCCAGCTCCGCCCGCCGTCTTCGGACTTCACCACCATGAACAGATTATCGCTCTCGGCCGGCTCCATCAGCACGTAGAGATCGCCGTTGGAGGCTTCAAACGGGCCGATGCGCCCGGGCGTCTCCACGAAGGTCCCGCCCAGATGGCCCGCCGGCACGGTGAGGGTCACGGCGGGATCGGAACCGACTCTCACCGGCGCGCCGGCGGCGTCCACCATGCGAAACTCGAACACGTCGCCGGTCTCGTTGACCCGCGCGCCGTCAGCAAAACGCCGGATCACCAGCGGCCATTCAAACTCGGCCCGCGCCGCGGCGCCGCGCCAGACCGGCGTGCGCTCACGCAACGACACGCCGAAACCGGCGCCGGCGTCTTCGGCGATGAGGGGGCGCGTCGCCTCGCCATGGCCGTAGGCCGGCGCCGCGACGATGCTGGCGCGCGGGCTCGACGGCTCGCCGGACAGGGCGAAGCTGCGCACGTCCATGCGCGCGTTAGGTTCGGCGAACAGGCCCAGGGGCTCGGCCGCCAGCCCTTCGGGAGCGGGCAGGCTCAACGCCGCCGCGCCGTCGGCCAGCTCCACCTCCAGGACCCCGTCCTCGCGCTGGACTTCCGCCGTAACCCAGGCCCCGGCCTCAAGGGACGCGGAGGTTTCGGCGAGAATGTGGTCGGTCCCGCCCAGGGCGCGCACCACGCGGATCCGGTCCGCCGCCGGGTCGAACAGGACGCGCACCGGGTCGCCGTCATAGCCGAACACGAAGCCGGCCGCGCCCGCGCCGCCAAGGCGCAGCTCGGCCTCGACGCCGAAGGCCTCCAGCGGCCAGGGCGCTTCATGGAGCGCCGCGCCCGGCGCGGATTCGGCCGACAGGGAAAGCGCGCGGCCGTGCGCGTCTTCGATAATCTCGAGCGACGCGCCGCCCTGGGCGCGCCAGCTCTCCGGCGCCGCGCCCGGCGCGACGGTGTCGAAGCTCAGCTCCAGCTCGCGCAGCGGATACGGGAAATCGTGCGCTTCCACCGGCGTCCAGGCCTCGCCGTTGCGCCGATACTCCAGCGCGAAGACCCGCCCGTCTCCGGCCGGGCCGGTCTCTGCGAGAAAGCGGACGCGGAAGGGTTGGTCGGCTTCGACATCCGCCGCTTCGCCCGGCGCCGCGGCCCAGCCTGTGTCGGCGTTCAACGGCGCGTCGAAATCGGCGCGCACGCGGAAGCCGTCGCGGGCCTCGAAAGCGGGCGCCGCGCTCTGGGCGCAAGCGCCGAGCGCAAAAATGGACAGTGCGGCGGCGGCGGTTCTAATCATCGGCGACATCCCCTTTCCAGCCTGCCTAAACTGGCCCGGCCGGGCGGTCTTGCCCATTTTTATGACACCGGCCCGGAAACACACTTCGCCCTCCGGTACGCGCGCCGCGAAACCTGGCCGCCGCGCGGCGTGTTGGGGTCATGCCCAGGTCCGTCCCGGACGGGCGCAAGACGGAGGAAACGTCATGGCCGACCCGGTCCGATGGGGCGTCATGGGCGCCGCGTCCATTGCGGAGGCGCAGATGGCGTTCGCGATCCACGCTGCGCGCGGCGGCGTGCTCGCCGCCGTCGCCACGTCGTCAACGCCCGAAAAAGCCGCTCCCATCGCACAGGCCGCGACGGGCGTCCGGGTGGTCGAAGGCTATGACGCGCTTCTGGCCGATCCGGAGATCGACGCCGTCTATATTCCCCTGCCCAACCACCTCCATGTGGCCTGGACCACCCGGGCCGCCAAGGCCGGCAAGCACGTGCTGTGCGAGAAGCCCCTGGCGCTGAACGCCGCCGAGATCGATGCGCTGATCGCGGTGCGCGATGAGACGGCGGTCCAGATCGCCGAAGCGCTTATGATCGCCCATCATCCGCAATGGGACACGGTTCGCACACTAGTGCGGGACGGCGAGCTTGGCGCGCTGCGACGGATCGAGGCGAGCTTCACCGCGCCCCTGACCGACCCGGACGATTTCCGCAATCACGCGCCCGCCGGCGGCGCGCTGCGCGATATGGGCGGCTATGTGCTGGGCGCGGTCCGGCTCGCGACGGGCGAGACGTTCAGTGCGGTCGAGGCTGCGGTGATCGACTGGAAAAACGGCGTCGACGCCACTGTGCAGGTCACCGCGCGCTGTCCGTCCTTCCTCTTCACCGGTCACGCTTCGATGCGCGCCGCCCTATGGCAACAGGTGACGATCCACGGCGACCAGGCCAGCCTGCGCCTGCCGGTCCCGTTCAACCCGCCAGGGCTCGGCGAAGCGCAAGTGGTGCTGCACCGCGGGCCGCAAGTACGCACCTGGCGGTTTCCAGACCAGAACCAGTATGTGCGCCAGGTCGAAGCCTTCAACGCCGCGGTTCGGGGCGAGGCCGCCTTTCCTTATCCGCTGGAGGAAAGCCGGGCGATCCAGACGATGGTGGACTCGGTCTACGCGGCGGCGGGCGCCCCGGGACGGCGGTGATCCGCGCACGTGCACCCGTCCAGCCGCTGAAAAGTAAATGGCGCACGCCTCAGCGGGCCGATATCGAACCCGAAGGGTTCGCAAGGGCGACCGCTCGCCGGCCCGTTATGGGCCGCCCGACTGAGCGGACACGAAGGAGGACAGGAAACATCGGCGGCGTGAGCCGCCGCAAGGGCGACCGCCCGCCCGCAGCGCATGCGAGGACCGACCGAACGGACGCGCAGGAGAACAATGAGCGACCTGAGAGATAGGTGACGGATCGTACCGGACACATGGGTCACACTTTCGGCTTTGGGCTGGAGGTGGTGATGCCGTGGAAGGAGTGTTCGGTAATGGACGAGCGTATTCGTTTTGTCGGCCGTCTTCTGGACGGCGAGAGCATGAGCGAGGTCTGCCGTCAGTTCGGCATCTCGCGCAAGACCGGCTACAAGATATGGGGCCGCTACAAGGAGGAGGGCCTGGACGCGCTGTGCGACCGCTCGCGCCGTCCGGTGCGCTACGCCAACCAGCTGCCTGAGCCGATCGAGCGGCTGATCGTGCAGAGCAAGCGCGAGAAGCCTCACTGGGGCGCCCGGAAGATCCGCGAGATGCTGGTGCGCAAGCTGGCCGGTGACGTGCGCATCCCGGCCAAGAGCACGGTCCATGCGGTGCTCGGCCAACAAGGCCGTGGGCACGGCGCTGTCGCAGGCCTTTGGGCCCAACGATCTGTGGTGCGCCGACTTCAAGGGCGAGTTCAAGCTCGGCGACGGACGTTATTGTCACCCCTTGACCGTCAC